>DASZLX010000001.1:0-88572 GCA_035552155.1 Verrucomicrobiia bacterium
CCGATCTGCACATCTGGCAGGTGGACGTCGGAAAATTCGCCGCCATCGTCGGCGTCGTGGCCCATCACCCCAAAACCCCCGATGAATACCGTGCACTGCTAAAAATCCACGAGGAACTGGTTCATGTAACAGTCGAAGTTCACCTCTGCCGCGAGCACCCGGACGCCCAATGCGCTTAACATTTAAAGACTCTTCAAAAACCCCCGGCGCTTTCGCAACCGGCCTTTCAGCAACGCCCCCGTTACTGGCTCTTCTTCTTGGCGCGCAAGGCAGCTGCCGTCCTGGCCGACGCAGCATTGCCGGCGCCCTGTTGAGGGCGTTTTTTCGTTCCGGCAGACGACGCCTTCGGCGTATTTCCCGTCTTGCCTCGCGAACCCGTGCGTTCATGAAAGGTCTCCCGCACCGGGTCCAGACCTTGTTCCATCGCATCCTTTGCCCGTTCCAAAGCGCGCTGGCTGAGATTCACAGTCTCCGTGAGAATTTCGCATCCCTTGCGAATTCCCTCCACATAAGCCCCCTCCCGGATCTCGATGCCTTTCGACTTCAGAAAACCCTTCAGATGGCCGAACATTTCTTCTTTATTGATTTCATTCATAATCACTTCGCAACGTCTAACCGTTCCAAACCCAGCGCCCCATGACAACTGCCCGACCGCCTTCAGTTTGCCTTCCGTTTGGCCTCCACCGAAGCCGCGCTCCAAGGTCGTCTTTATCCGTAATCGCCTGTACGATCCGCCGAACGACCGCTATCGGATTTTCGAAGCCCGGGAAGCAGGGAAAATTTTCACTTTCCCGCTTTTCCCTCTCCGCGCGCTCTGTGTCTCCGCGGCAAAAATCCTTGTTCATTCCCGGTCAAATCATCTCCCCGTGAAACTCTTCTACACCGGCCCGGTCGTCAATACCGAGATGCTCCTCGTGATGCTCGAAAAGCACGGCATCATCGGCACCCAGGAATTTGTTGACCCGGGCCAGCCCGAGGACGGCGATCTGAACCGCCTGGCGAAAGTCTTCGTTCCCGAAGCCGATTACGATCGCGCCCATCAACTCTTCTACGCCGAGCGCGAGGACGAGTTGTAGGAGACAAGGTACCGCGTCTCACTTTTCAAATCCGTGGCCAACGCGCTATTCAATTTCAATCCCAACCGGGCAATGATCCGAACCTTCAATCTTAGTCCGGATAAAAGCGCTCTTGAGCCGGGGGCGCAGAACCGCGCTGATGAGAAAATAATCGATTCGCCACCCGATATTCCGCCGGCGCGCGCCGCTCATCGGACTCCACCACGAATAATGGCCTCCGGCCTTTTCAAATTCACGAAACGTGTCCACAAAGCCCGCCTTTACCAGTTCCCCAAACCCCGCGCGTTCCTCCGCGGTGAAGCCGTGGTTGTGCAGGTTCGATCTTGGATTGGCGAGATCGATTTCCGTATGCGCCACATTCAGGTCACCGCAAAAAATCACGGGCTTTTTCTTTTCCAGATTTTTCAGGTAGCCGAGAAAATCCCGGTCCCACCGCTGCCGATACGGCAGCCGCGCCAGATCGCGCTTGGAATTCGGCACATACACGTTCACCACAAAAAAATCATCCAGCTCAGCCGCCAGCACCCGTCCTTCCTTGTCGTGCTCCACAATCCCTATGTGCGGCGCGACGCTTACCGGCCGCTTCTTGATGAAGACGGCCGTGCCGGAATACCCTTTCTTTTCCGCGCAATTCCAAAATGTCGTGTAATGCGCCGGCCAAAGCTGTTCGACATCGTTCGGCCCGCATTTGATTTCCTGAAGACAAAGCACATCCGGGTCTTCGCTCTCAAGATATTCGAGAAAATTCTTCCGCAATACCGCCCGCAGTCCATTGACGTTCCAGGATATGAGTTTCACACCCTTAAGATAATCACGAACGAGTATGAATAAACACGAAAAGCGCGGCGATGCGGTGCATTGACGCCGTCCCGGGCCGCCATTAGATTGGGCGCGTTCAATGATTGCCAAACCCACCCAACCACAAACCGCCCTGCCAAACTTTCGCGTGAGCGATGAGCGATTGATTAAAATCACTCCCAGCGCGGCCAAACGCGTCAGCACTTTGCTCCAAAAGCAGAACCGCCCCAACGGCGTGCTCCGGGTATCGGTCGTGGGCGGAGGCTGCTCCGGTCTGCAATATAAAATGGATTTGCAGGACAACCCGGCAAACCGCGATTTTCTCGTTGAGACCGGCGGAGTCCGTGTCGTCGTCGATCCCAAAAGCGCGCTCTATGTCACCGGCAGCGAATTGGATTACCTCGACACGTTGCAAGGCGGCTTCAAAGTGAAGAACCCGAATGCCGCCACCAGTTGTTCCTGCGGCGAAAGCTTCAGCGCGTAACTATTACTGGTCGCCTGCGCTTCGTCCACCGTCGCCATGCCCGCAATATTGAACAACCTGGATTCCGACCGGGGACTCAGGACCGTGGACTATGGGCTCGTTTGCCATGACTGACTATTTCGCCCTGCTCAACGAACCACGCCGTCCGTGGCTGGAGCCGGAACCCATCAAACAAAAATTCCTCGCCCTCTCCGCAACCGTCCATCCCGATCGAGTCCACAATCTTGGCGAAGCCGAGCGCGCGGCGGCCCAGGAGCGTTACACGGAATTGAACGCGGCGTATAACTGCCTGCGAGAACCCAGGGAGCGATTGCAACATTTGCTCAAGCTCGAACTCGGCGCTTTGCCCCGGGACATCCAGCGCATTCCGTCGGACCTCATGGATTTATCCCTTGAAGTCGGCAAGGCTTGCCGTGACGCGGATACATTTCTTGCCGAGAAGGAAAAAGTCACCTCCCCGTTGCTTCAAGTGACCTTCTTTGAACGCAGTGAGGAATTTAGAGACCGGCTGCAAGCGCTTCGGCAACGGGCGAATACTCTGAATGACCAACTGAACGAAGAGCTCAAACGAACCGATACCGAATGGCTGGCCGGCGCGGAAACGCACCTTACGCTGCTGCCCAGACTGGAAGAGCTGTATCGCCTGTTCAGCTATTTCGCCCGCTGGACCGCGCAAATCCAGGAACGCATTGTGCGGCTTTCCTTTTAGACCGTTTGAGCAATCTCCCAAGCTACGCGCCACCGTCACTAAACATTTTTTGTACAAGACCGGGACAATTCTTGGACATATCCCCGGCACGCGGGAGCTTTAGTTCGAGGATAATTCAGGGAAGGAACGTTGGTACACGGTCTGCTAAAAGAGCGGTATGCAACAGTTACAGAAAACAGTTCTGTATCGCCCCGCGCCTTCCGTATCCAAGGAAGGCGCCCAGTCCTCCTTTAAATCCGCTGGAATGCGCCCGGCTTTTAGCTGACGCTCTTCTGAATTGGGTTTGGTTCCCGGCGGCTTGCGCAAGCAGGCCGCCGGTTTTTTATCGTGCGCCCCGGTGATGAACGAACCAATCCATCCGCAAAACCTTGTTCATTGGCCGATCCAACCAGCCATGAATCCGTTCCTCATTCCGGCTGAAACGCCACCACGCTCAATGGCGGCAAAGTCAGCGCAGCCGAGTACAGCTGACCGTGACATGAGTGTTCTTCAGACAATACCCCCCCTAAATTTCCCACGTTGCTCCCACCGTAGATTCCCGCATCGCTGTTCAACGCTTCCCGCCATTTGCCCGGGCTGGGCAAACCGATGCGATAATTCGAGCGGGGCACCGGCGTGAGATTGAGCACGACCGCCGTCCGGCGGCTGCCATCCGGCAATTGCCGCATGAAGGATAAAATGCTGCTTTCCTGATCGGTGCAATCGATCCAATAAAAACCCGCGTGATCGTAATCCGCCTGCCACAAACCGGGTTCCCCGACGTACAACTTATTCAGATCCTCAAGTAGTTTCTGCACGCCGCGATGATACGGTCCCGCGCCGAGCAGCCACCATTCGACCTCGCCATTTGCATTCCATTCATGGCTTTGGCCGATTTCGCCGCCCATGAACAACAGCTTCTTGCCCGGAAACATCCACTGGTAAGCCAGCAGCGCGCGCAGATTCGCAAAGCGCTGCCAATCGTCGCCCGGCATGCGCCCCAGCAACGACCGCTTGCCATGCACGACTTCATCATGCGACAGCGGCAAAATAAAATTCTCATGGTGATGATACAGCATCGCAAACGTGAGGTCGTGCTGATGATACTTGCGGTGAATGGGCTCATGCCCAAAATAATTCAGCGTGTCGTGCATCCATCCCATATTCCACTTAAAGGAAAATCCCAATCCGCCAAGATAAGGTGGACGCGTCACTTGCGGCCACGCCGTGGATTCCTCCGCCACCGTGATCACACCCGGGAATTCCACATGGGTGATGTGGTTGAAGGCCCGCAGGAATTCAATCGCCTCCAGATTCTCCCGCCCGCCGTGCTGGTTCGGAATCCACTCACCTGCCTTGCGCGAATAATCGAGATACAACATCGATGCCACCGCATCCACGCGCAATCCGTCAATATGGTACTGCTCGCACCAAAAGAGCGCGTTGGCCGTGAGGAAATTCATCACTTCGTGACGGCCGAAATTGAAAATCAGCGTGCCCCAATCCTGATGCGCTCCCTTGCGTGGATCGGCGTGTTCATACAGCGCCGTGCCGTCAAAATTCGCCAGCGCCCATTCATCCCGGGGAAAATGAGCCGGCACCCAGTCGATCAACACGCCAATACCCGCCTCGTGCAACGCGTTGATCAAAAATTTCAAATCCTCGGGCGTCCCATAACGGCTGGTTGGCGCATAAAAGCCGGTCACTTGGTAACCCCAGGAGGGATAAAACGCATGCTCCGCCACCGGCATAAACTCGACGTGTGTGAAACCCATCTGCTTTACGTAATCCACCAGCGGCCGCGCCAGATCACGATAACCAAGCGATTCGCTCGCGGTCTTTTTCCGCCACGAACCAATATGCACCTCATAGATACTCAGCGGCGAACGCAGCGCATCCTGTTGCTTGCGCTTTTCGATCCACTGCTGATCCGTCCATTTGAACTTCTTGGTGTTCCAAACAATCGCCGCGTTCTTCGGTGCGTTCTCAAAGAAGAACCCGTACGGATCGGTCTTTAACACAATGTTTCCATGGATGTTTCGCACTTCGAATTTGTAAATCACGCCCTCACCAACGCCCGGAATGAAGATTTCCCAAACTCCCGAAGGCCCCAGCGAGCGCATCATGTGATAGCGCCCGTCCCAATCGTTGAAATTTCCCACCACGCTGATCCGCTGCGCATTCGGCGCCCATACCGCAAAGCTCGTGCCCGCCACGCCGTCAATCACGCGCAATTGCCCGCCGAGCTTTTCATAAATGCGCCGCTCATCTCCCTTGCCGAACAGATACAAATCCGCTTCACCCAGCGTCGGCAGGAAGGAATACGGATCGCGCGTCCGGCGGGTTTGTTTCTTTTTATCGGTGACGACGAGATCGTACGCGTAAACGCGATTGGCCGCCTTGGTCACTCCCTCGAACACATCCGAGTTGGGAATGCGCTCCAGTTTGAAGGCCGGCTTGTCTTTCTCGTGGACCGGCTGGACCTCGACCTTGGCGACATTGGGCAGCAGCGCCCGCACCACCAGCCCCGAACCGTCCCCTAATGGATGCATCCCCAGCAGTTGATGCGGCGAACGATTGTTAACCTCGGTTAAAGCACGGAGTTCTTCCTGGGTCAGTACCATGATGCCTGCAATTTAACAGACATCCGAAAATCGGCATTAGAAAAGAACACCCATGTTTTGCGTGAATGAAGCTCCGTAATCCCAACGCGCCCTCAACACGGCTGATGCCCCCAATCGTTCTCCTTCAGTTCCTTTTCGAACAAAGCCCACTGCTCTTCCTTCGTGAGTTGGCCCGCAGCCGGTTGTTCGCTCGACGCGGTTGGATTTGCCGCTGGCGTTCCCGGCGACGCAGTTTCACCGGGCGGTTTGGCCGAAGACGCGTCATTGGCAGGCAATTCACTCATGGCGTTCGATTCAGCAAAGTATCCACCATTCGCGCTCAACTTTCAATCGCGCTCTTGCACCGCCCCAAGCCGGCGGCGTGCCCGGGTCAGCGGCATAGCGCCAAAAATTCATTTGCCACAGAGGCACCGAAGGCACCGAGAAAAATTGATGGCAAAAAGAGGTGCCGCCTGGGGCTTAATGTTACAGCGGAGAGGGTTAAATTTGCGGTCCGGCTCTGCGCCCTCGGTGTCTCTGTGGCAAAATTTCTTTCCAGAACCTCACCGCGCCACAATCCGCTCAAGCTGCGCAGCCAGCACTGCCAGACTGCCTTCGTTCCAGGCCACAAACGTCGCCATGGTGATTTTTTTCTCCACCGGAAATTGCGCCGCTATGCGTTCGCGGATTTGTTCAGCCGCCCAACCGCGTTCCCGCAGCCGTTCTTGTTGTGTCGCGGTTGAGCACGCCACGCAAATGGTGGCATCCAGTTCCGTTTCCGCGCCGGTTTCAAATAGCAGCGGGATGACCACGCAGCCAACCGGCACCTGTCGCGCGCGCCAGAGTTCAACCTGCGACCTCCACAATTGGCGGATGCGTGGATGAGTGATTGCCTCCAGTTTGTGCCGTGCTACGGCATCGGAAAAAACGATTCGCGCCAGGGTATCACGTCGCAAGCTGCCGTCGCCGGCGATAACGGCATCGCCAAACGCGCGGCGAATTTCTTCGAGCGCCGGCTGGCCCGGCTCGACAACCTGACGAGCCAGCAAATCAGTATCCGCCACCGGCAAGCTGCGCTCGGAGAGGATTTTTGCGGCGGTGGATTTCCCCATGCCAATGCCGCCCGTCAGCCCGAACAATTTCATGCCGCATTCATGCTTGCGCCTGCGCCGGGACGCAAGCGCAAAGCGCGGAATTTGTTACGGCACCAGTTGCGCGCGATAGAAGCGCCGCACGTAATTGCTCGACACCGGATCGGTGAAGTTGATCGGCGGCGTGCTGGTGTAGATATTCACCCAATTCGGATTAGCCAGGTTTGTAGTCGCCTGGATAATCACGGTCAGACCGGAATTGGTCGGACCCGGTATCGAGATCGAGAACAACTGGTTGCTGCTCGCAAAAGACCCAGCCAGCGTCGTGCTCAACGGCAGCACGTTCACCGTGGCAATCTTGAAGTCGTCGTCGGGATTCGGGTCCGGCGTGCCGGCCGAAGTATTGGCCGAATTCACGAAGCTTCCGAAACTCGGCGGCTGCACGGTCAGAAGCAGTTGCGCGCCGGCGCCGACGTTCAAGGTGCCAATGTTCCAGAGCAGCGTGGAGCCGCTGCGCGTCACACTGCCCTGCGTCGTATTCGTGGAAATCACGGTCACACCCAGCGGCAGATTATCAACCACCGTCGCGTTGGTGGAAATGGAAGGCCCATAATTCGTGACCGTCAGGACAAAGGTCACCGGCTGGCCCGAGAAGGCGCTGCTGTTCGCGGTGCTCATCAGCAATTCGAGGTCGGCCGAGGTGCCCACCAGGTCCGCCGTGGTCAACGAAAGAATCCAGCCGTTATTGATGAAACCGCTGCTGATGGGAGCGTCGTCCTGCACAAACATGAACCAGGAGCCATTGGCATTACCACCACTGACCGCACTCATGGTCGTTCCGTACGGCGGCGGCGGCGGAGAAATATGGATTGGTACGGTTGGTTGCCCAATGAGCGCATTGATCAAATTTGTCCCATTGGGAGTGCCCAGCCCGGTGCAAAGATCATAGCCGATAGTGGCAGAAAACAAATTGGGACTGAGGCTCCACTCGCTATTACCAGTCCTGACATCATGAAAACAGCGGCCATAGTTCGCGATATTGGTGGCAATGGAATAAAGCGCCGGATTGATAAACCCGATCGGCTGACGTCCATTAAGCGCCGCCTGTTGATTCAAGAGAGCCGTGAAAGCGCCCCACAAAGGCGCGGCACAACTAGTGCCGCCGGTACCGGGAAATTGAAAACCTCCATCCGCAATGACAAAAACATCGTCGCCCGTCATAGCCACGTCCGGGACATTGCGGAAAGTCGTTGAGCCCTGCGCAGGCCCCATATTTATATTCGTTTGCCAGCTCGGTATCGAATAAAAGGTGCTGATGCCGCCGCTGCTTCCGATGCCATCGTCGAGGGGCGCATTACGCACTCCCCAGTTCCAAACGGTTTCCGTATTGTAAGCCCGGCCCGCACCGTTCATCGCGAGAGTAGTGGCGCCAACTTGGGTAATAAATGGATTGCTTGAAGGTTCAGTTATTTGGGTTGGATCATCCAGTTGGCCGGGCAGAAATGCATCACTATCCCCCGTCGCATTAAAATACGTCTGGCCTTGAAGCGCCATCTGCTGGAAAATCTGGTCCGTGGTCAGGTTCGGACCGCCATTCCAGCCCCACGAAGAACTGACCTGCCGCGCGGCGTTATCTTCCGCAATCTGGTTCAAAACATCATTGGGATGGAAATTGAACGGATTACCTTCATACAGGATGATCTTGGAAATGTTGGGCGCCATGGAGACCACCATTTCGATATCGAGCGAAACTTCCACTTCCCCGCCACTGCCCGTGGGATTCCCGCTGAAGCCGTCAATCAACACATTCTGAAGCGGAACATTCGGCCGTCCCGCCAACGCTTCATAAGCGGAAATGTCGCTCGAAAAGTAACCGTCAAATTGCACCAGGGCCACAGCTTGGCCGGTGCCGTCCAGCGGGCTTCCCGGAATGTAAGCGCGCCGAAAATCGTCACCGATGTAATCGCCGGAGGGCCCCGAACCGGTGGTAGCATTCGGATTGGCCGTATTTGCTTTGGTCTTGGGTATTTGGGTCCCCAGCGGAATCGGCGTCATGCCCGACTTCAGGTGATAATGCGGATGCGGACGGCGATAATCATCCAACCCGCCGACATCCTGGATTTGCAGACCCGCTGGCACCGACGGTTCGCGGTCCGGGGCGAAAAACTCGCGCGCCTCGGTCGGATGCTGATACTGATTCAAAGTCACCGCGAACGCCCGCTCGACATCCGCCGCGCGCCCGCTTACATCCACCAGCATGCGGTTCGCGTGGGTGCGGGTCACTTTCAACCCGTTCTTCCGCGCGAATTCAATTACCGCCTGGTAATCCTTCTCCGTCGGGCCGAAGTGTTCGGCGAACTGCTGCGGCGTCAAATAATGACCATAATTGGCACTGGCCGGATCGTAGATTTGATTGAGCAGGTTGGTCAGCGAGGTGCGGTTTCTCAAGGGCAAACCAATGGACAATTCCACCGTCTTTTCATCATCCACCCGGCTCATGGCCCGGGCTTGTCCGCGCGCCACCACCATCGGCACTTGACCATGCAGCCTGACGGCATTCTGGGCCAAACTGGAGAAAACAGTGACGCCCGACAACACCATGCCGAGGCCAATAGCGAGTAAATCCTTCCGCATAAAAACTGAACGTATTCGAGGTTGTGCTCCGGAGCCGAAACGGCCCAATCGATTCCCTGAATTCATATGAAAAATATTTGAAATCATTTTCATGTTCCTCAGGGGAAGACAGGCACCGGCAGATACGCCGACGGCTTGTTGGTTCCGGAAATAATCTGGCCGGCTTGCGGCAGAACTGTGCTGGCTCCGTCATCGAAGGTAATCGTGACGTTGCTGATGGAATTCTGGCCGCCGGCGTGGGCCATGAACAGCGTCGTCTGCTGCGCGGGCGATACCAGCAGGGCATCGATATCCGCCGGCGAGGCATGGATGACGTTGGTCAGGGTAATCGTCGCTTTCAACACAGTGCCAACCAGGTTGCTGATGTTGATGGTGGATGGATACGGCGAGGCGACTGCGTTGTCATTGATCGTGATGACGTCGGCATTCGTAAACCTCGTCGTCGTCGAACCCAATTGGAAACCAAACACGCCCATGCCGATATTGGTGCCGGTATCCTGCAGCAGGAAGGTGGCGACGACTTGCTGGCCGTTCGTCCCCAGCGCCGTAAACGTGAACGGCTGCGATACCGAGTGACTGCTGCTGATCAGCGGCCCGTAAGTCTGCGTCGCCGGATTCGGTGACGGCGTGATTCCGTTGGTGGCGACGAGCGTCGCCGTCAGGTTTCCGACATTCAACCCGCCGGCATCGCGGAAGGCGAACAGGGCGGTCACGGTTTCATTCGAATCCACCACGCCATTGGGCGCGCCCGCGCCGCTCTCCGACACAATCGCGGAGCCGGACGGAACCACGAAGCTGCCGGTGTTGTCGCGGATGGTGAGTGTCGCCGCGCTCGGCGTCGTTAGCACGCTGTTGCTCGGATTGAACAACTGGAGCAACACCGTTTTGTTGGGCTGGACCACCGTGGTATCGATGACTTGCACCGAGAAGGTCTGGTTCGTGACGCCATTCGTAAACACCAGCGTCCCGTTGGTGGCAACGTAATGGACGCCATTAATGGCCGACCCATTCGTCGCCGTGAACTCCACGGTCGCGAGAGTGTCGGTCAACCCGGTCCGGAACACGTTGATGAGGGCGCTCCCATCGGTTTTGTTCACCGAATACATCGGCTGCGAGAACCGGAAGCCGGCCGTCGCATCGATGATCGTTATCGTCTGAGTGCTGGGAGGAACCAGATGGCCCGGTGCGGTCGGGTTGAGCAGGCGCACCTTGAAGGAGCGATCTCCCGGCTGGCTATTGTTAATGATCGGTACGAGGAACGTATTCGTTCCATTGCCGTTCGTGAATACCAACGTACCGCTGGTCGGCAGATAATCCACGTTGGCCACCCCGGTGCCGTCCTCGGTCGTGAATTGGACGGACAACGGAACGGTATTGGAATCCACAATCACAGGTTCAACACTCGGGTTGGAGCAAATCACCGTGACCAATGCGTTCCCGGCGTCGCGGCGCACAATCATCGTGTCATTCGTGAAGCTGAATCCGGCGTCGGCATCGTGGATTATGACGGTGTTGGTGCTCGGGTAAGCCAGTCTCGCCCCGAGCGAGGCGGAGTTGGTGGACAATACCACCGTGAACAGCACGTCACCGGTTACCTGCTGATCATCGAGCAGCGGAACCACGATCGACTTGAGCACCTGGCCGGGTGTGAACGTCAGCGTGCCGGAAGTAGCCGTGTAATTGGTGCCCGCCAAAGCTGTCCCGTCATGCGTTGCGTAATCCACCGACAACGTGCTGTTCGTCGGCCCGATGCGCTGGACAGCGATCGCCGCAACACCCGCGGTTTCGGGAACGGTGTTGGTCGCGTTCACAAACGAGAACCCGGCATCATTGTCCGCGATATAGACCACGGCGTTGCTCGGGGTAGTGAGCGTCGTTCCGGAACTGAGATTGGTCGCCAGCGCCACGGTGAAAGTGAGTTGGCCCTGCACGACACTGTTATCAATCAACGGCACCGCAAAGGTGCGATTGGTCTGACCGTCCGCAAAGGTGAGGCTGTTGCTGACCGAAATATAATTGAGACCCGGCGTGGCGGTGATCGGCGTCGTGTAGTAGAACACGGAGACCGAGCCCGAGGAACCGCCCGTGCGGTTGACCGTGATCGTCGCTGTGCCATCGCCTTCATTGACGAAATAATTCGTCGCCGAGAGCGACAGTTGGCCCGGCGAGAACGTCGTGTCCTTGATGGTGAGGACGGCGTTCGACGGGCTGGCAATGTTCGCATTCAGTATGTTGCTGATCATCATCGTCACGGTCCGGTCACCTTCCGGCAATCCGTTGTTGATGACGCCCACCTGGACGGTCTTATTGCTCTCGCCCGGATTAAAGATCACCGTCGCATTCGTCGGCGTATAATCCGTGCCGATGACAGCAGTGCCGTTGGTGGTGGTCGCGAAGCCGATGGTGGCGGCCGTGGTCGAGCCACCGAGCCGCAGGATATTGACCGTCGCGAAGCCGGTGGGAATATTCTTCGCCACCTGGAAGCTGTCCGAAGCAAAGCTGATGGCATTGTCGGAGTTGACGATGGTCAATACCGCGTTGGTCTGGTCACCCAGGCCGGCCGGGTCGCTCGGGTTCGAGAGCGCCAGGTTCACGGTCTTGTTCGAAGTGATCACGAGGTCGTCCAAGATCGGCACAAACGCCGTTTCCAGGACTTCGCCCGGCGGGAACGAGATGCTGGTCGAAACCGGGCTGTAATTGACTCCCGGCACTGCGGTTCCCGGAGTAGTCGTAAACTGCACCGTGACGTTGCCAGTCCCGTCCGTGTTCGGTCCGCTGGTGCCGCCCGTGCGCCGAATCGTGATCGCCGCCTGGAGGCCGTTCTCGTTCACCGTGTAATCGGTTGAGGTGAACTCGAATGCTCCGGAGCCCGTGACTGAGCCGCCATAAACACGGGTCAGATGCGGCGCCGGTTGGTCGTTGTATTCCGTAAATCCGCCACCGATGACAATCATCTGGTCGGCCGGCTGGATCGCCACCGCGTCAACGTCGCCATCCGCGCCATCGCCAAAGTTAATCGTCGGATCCGCCGCACCGCTGGGCAACAGGCGGGTGATATGGTGCCGCGTCAGGCCGTTGGCATTGAGGAATTGGCCCACAACGACAATCCGGTTATCGGCCTGCATCGCAATCGCATTCACCGTGTCGTCAAAGCCCGGAGCCATCGCGCTCGCAAAAGCAGTATCCACCGAGCCGTCCGTATTCAACCGCGCCAACCGGGTGGCCGCCGTGCCGTTGACGTGCGTAAACTCGCCGCCGATGACCGCTGCATCATCGTTTTGAATCGCCAGCGCGCGCACGATGCCGTCCACGTTCACGACGAAATTCGTATCCAGCGTGCCATCCACATTAATCCGCGCAATGTTGGTCCGGGCAATGCCGTTGACCGTCGTGAAGCTGCCGCCGACCAATATCTTGCCGGCAAAGACCGAGTTCGTCGGGTAAACCGCGATGGCATACACGATGCCGTTGACACCCGTGGAGGTGAAGGACGAATCCACCGTGCCGTTGTCGTTCAAACGCACCAGGCCAGGCGTGCTGCCGCCGTTGAACAATGTAAACGCGCCGCCGACATAAATCTGCCTCACCGCGCCGTTGAACGCTTCCGCCACCGAGAAGACGGAATTATCCGCTCCCGAGCCGGGGCCGAAACTGGTGTCCAGCGCGCCGTCGGTATTGACCCGGGCGATGCGATTACGCACGACGCCATCCACATTCCCGAAAGCCCCACCCAATAGGACGCGACCGTCGCTTTGCACCGCGGCGGCGTTTACCGCGCCATCGGCGCCGGAAAGGCCCGTCAGGAAATCCGCATCCAGCGTGCCATCGCCGTTGAACCGCGCGAAGTGGTTTCTCGGGAGGCCATTGACAGCGGTGAAACTGCCGGCGGCAATAACCGACCCGTTCGTTTGCAGCGCCACGGCCAGCACCTCGCCATTGATGCCTGAGTCACTAAAAGTGACGTCTCCATCGCCTGGCGGGCGGTTGAACGATTGCGCATCCACAATATTGACCTGCGCGTTGGTCGGCGCACCCAGCACCGCTCCGCTGCTCGCATTGTAAAGGACCACGTTGAAATAGAACGGAATCGTATTCGTGACCTTGTCATTCAATATCCGCACCGGGAAACTCGCGGCCGTCTGGCCCTGCGCGAACGACACTGTTCCGTTCGTGGCCACATAGTTCACGCCCGCAACCGCGGTGCCGTTCGAGGTGGCGATGTTCAACGTCGCGGTTCCCAGTACCGACCCGGCGCGAATCACCGTGATGGTCGCGAACCCGTTGGTCGCTTCATTCACCACGTAGCTCGGAGAGCTGAATTCAAACACTCCGTAATTGTTATCGTTGTTGATGGTCAGCGTGGTGCTGGTGACAGTGCCCAACAGTGAAGGCGCGCTCGAGCCGTTCAACAAAGGATTGCTCAGATTGGCGAAGAAAATCTTGTTGCCGCCCAGGCCGCCGTTGTTGATCAGCGGAACCGTGACCGTGCGCGGAGTCACATCGCCATCGTTCCAGTGCAAGGTGCCGCTGGCCGAACGGTAATCCGTTCCGGCGATGGCCGAGCCATCCGTCGTGGAATACTGGACATCCAAAGTGCCCTTGCTGCCGACAGTGCGCGAGACCACGAATTGGATCGCCCCCGCGTTCAGGTTTGTGACGTAATTGGTCGCGCTGAAATTCAGGAAACCCTGGAAGTTCGGGTTGATAATCCGCAGCACCGCGTTGGTGATTCCCAGCGAAGCGCCGACCGGGAAATTAAAGAGCTTCAGGTTGACCGTTTTCTCAATGGCGCTGATGTAATTGCTTTGAACGATCTGCACCGGGAACGCCTTGAGCGTATCACCGTTGTTGAAGGTCAGCGTCCCGCTGGTGTCAAAGTAATCCACGCCGCTGACCGTGTTCGAGCCGGCGCTCGTCGTGTAATCCACCGAGACAGGCGATGAATTGAGATTGCTGTTGGTGCGCGTCACTGTGATGGAGGCATTAGCGCTGGCAGCGTAAGTCGGAGCCGTAAAGCCGAACGTTCCCGGTTTCTTCCCGTCGTCCGCAATGTTCAACGGCGCAATCGAGCGGCCCAGCGCGATACCGACAGGGATGTTCTGTCCACCCAGGAAAAACTCGTCGGCTCCCGGAGGATTTGCCAGTTGGAACTGCGAATGCACGTCGCCCGCCGTCAATTGATTGTTGTTGATCGAGACGATCACGCTCTGCATGCCGTTCAACCCGAGCGTTTCCAATCCCCCAAAGATGTCGTTCATGACCGTGTTCGTGCCCCACAAGCCATCACTGTGCATGCGCGAAGGCCCGATGTATTCCCACATGACCGGATAAGTCGGCGCTGACGCGTTGTAAGTGTAATCAAGGCCCGCCAAAGCCGTGCCGGGCACGACCGAGAAATTCGCCGAGGCGTAACCCAGGGCGCCGTTCGTGCGCGTCAACAGCGCATAAATGAATCCCTGGCTCTTGTTGGCGGGATAATTCGACGCCAATAGACCGATGTTTCCCGGCCCCGCCGTTGCGCCGCCAATCAGACGCGCCACATTATTGCGGTTGCGCACGCCGTCACGCTGCTTCGGTTCGCTATATTGATTGGGATCAAAAGAATCCGGCCGCACCTGCGGGTCAAATTGGCCGCCGCCCACCTGGCTGAATGACCCGCCAATCATCACGTTGCCGTCGGGTTGCACTGCCGACGCAAACACCGCGTTGGGGCGATCGCCAAAATAGCTCCGCGGCAGCCCGGCAAATTGATTGTAGGCCGTATCCAAAAAGCTGGTGTCCAGCGAACCGTCATCGTTGAGCCTTCCAAAACCGAGGCGATGCGTGCCGTTGTAAATAGTAAACGGACCGCCCAAATAAATATTGGCCTCGTTGGTCACAAACCCGGTGGTCACCGTCGTGCCGACGAGTATCTGGGTCACGGTAATGCTCGAAGGAATGTAGTTGAGGTGATAAACATCCCCGTCCGTGCCGGTGCCGGAGAAGAATCCGCTGTCGGTGCTGCCGTCCGAATTCAACCGCGTAATATGGCTGGCGGCCTGGCCGTTGACCGCCGTGAAATCACCGCCGATGACAACTTTCCCGTCCACCTGGCTGACGACCGAGCGCACCCGGCCGTTTGCTCCAGCATTCGGGTCAAACGTCAGGTCCAGCGTGCCGTCGCCTAAAAGGCGCGCAATGTGGTCCTGGCCGAATTTTCCGCCCGTTGACGTGAAATCACCGCCGATGGTCAAAGCGTCACCCGGCGTGGGTTGCACCGCCGCATTGAACAGCCACAAAGTGCCCGGATTTCCGCTGCCTTGGTTTACGACGATGGTAACCGTGTTCGCCGTGAGTCCGTTCGTGGGCCCAAAAGGAATACGAATGGTATTCGTGCCGCTCACTTGGCCTGTATCAAAGATAAGCACGCCAGACGTACCATTCGCGGGTATTCCCGTCGTGTTCGTGCCGCCGTAGAAAATCCGCAGATCGTCCGGCACAATAAGCATGTCGTAATTCACCGTCAGGACGCCCGAAGTCGCGCCCACATTGATGGTATTGACGTATTCCGTGGAACCGCCATTGGCGTTCGCGGAAACCTGGATCGGGGTGCTGATTTGCGGCGCGATGGCATAAACGGCATCATTCAACGCCGTGCCGGGGTCAAAAGTCGTATCCACGGAGCCGTCGCCGTTCAAGCGAACCATGTGCTGCCGCGTGGTCCCGTTAAACGAGGTGAAATCGCCACCGAGCACAATTTTGCCGTCGTCGCGAACGACAATCGAACGCACCGTTCCATTGGCGCCCGTTCCTGCAGTTGTCTCGAAGGCCGTGTCGATCGTGCCGTTGGTGTTCAATCGGATAACGTTTCCGCAAGACTGCCCGTTGAACGAGGTGAAGCTGCCCGCGACCACGATTTTGCCGTCCAATTGCAATGCCAGCGCCGTCACGAAATTACCGCCTGTGATATTGACGCCGTCACCGGGATCGAACGTCCCATCGATCTCGCCGTCGGTATTGATTCGCGCGATACCGTGACGTTGATTTCCGTTGTAGCTCGAGAAAGCACCACCGATGATGGTTTTGCTGTCACTCGGCTGCACCACCAACGCGTTGACCTGCCCCTGCGCATCCGTGCCCGGGTGTTCACGCGGCTCCGTGCCGACCGGATTCCCCTTCACGGCTGTGATGAGATCCGGCCCGAAGTCAGGATTATAGAACTGGTCCACCGAACCCGCCGGTGGATCCTCATCGTCGAACAAAATGGTTACCGTGGTTTCATTGATCATTCCCACCGGGAGGATGCGCTTGGGATTGCTCAGAACTTCAAAAAGGTCGATGCGGAAATCCTCATTGAACTCCGTCAATGAATCGTTGTTGATTGTGAAGGTAATGGGCTTGGGATCAAAATCATCCCCTCCCCACGTCAGCGTGCCGGATTCAGAGCTCGGGGTGAAATCCACGGGAGCCTGGCCGATGATACCGCCGATGATTCCTGGAGCGGGGGCCGGAGTCGCATAATCCGAACCCGGTTGCAACGGAAACTCGTTATTAGCCTCGGGAGGACCTTGATCGGTGAGAGGACTGGTATTGATTCGATATTGGCAACTCGCCCCGGCATTGTTCGTGCCCGAACGATTGACATAAATCGTGATAGGCGTATTACCCCAGAAATCCGAATCATCCTCCGGAATGCGATAATTGGACTTCAGGAAGTTGAAAACGACATTCGATGAATCCAAACCGACGAGGTAATTGGTGCTGAACGAATTGCTCATCGTCACCGGATCCGTGTTCGTGAGGATAAGTGAGCCCACGCTCGGTCCGCGCGGATCCACGTCCGCGTCCAGGATGCGTACCAGTGCTTGCGAATAAATCGGATCCAACCGCGGCTGGGAAACCACCGGAGATTCCTGCAAGTCTTTCTGGGCGCTGAAAAGCACCACCCCGAAATCACGGTTCGGCTGCGCAACACCAAAATCATCCGCGATGGGAATCAGGATGGTTTTGCTCATCTCAAAATCATTAAAAATCAGCGTGCCGGTTTTTGGCTCGTAATCTTGAAAAGCATGCGCCGCCGCATCTCCGTGCAATGGGATCGGCACTCCGTTCGGCACCACGATGTCATTGGTCGGATCGAACGTGTAATGGTCGGAGAGTTGATCACCATCCACTGTGGAATAACCCACTTCGACCCGGCCGGACAAACCGCCCACGCGTGTGACCGTAACCAGCAGTCCTTCAGTGTAAGTCGAAAAACTGTAGACTGAATGAATGGTGGTGTTAAAATCAGGTGTATTCCCGCCGCGGTATCCGAATTCTTCGGTTTCCGCCACCTGGTACAACGCCATGCCGGGGTAACCGGAAGTGCCCAGCAACAGCCCACCGCCTAAACCGCTTGCGCTCTTGCTCGGAACTCCCGTGGTCTGGTCCTGGCTTTCCGACGCAAACCGGAAAACACCCGCTGAATGATACGCCCAGTTCAGCGTGAACTGGCCGCCCGTCACTGCCTGCGACAATTGATTCGTTCTGCTATCCACCGCAAAGTAATAAGTGGCCCCGGCCTTCGCATTGAACCGCAACCCGCTCGCGCCGCTGCCATTCACAGCAATATCGGGGAGTCCGCTGAACGGCTGCTCCAGATTAACCAGCAAATTCCCAAACGGATTATTTCGAAGCGGGTTGGTCAGGATGATTCCCCCCACCGGAATGTTCGTGCCGGAGACTCCCTGCAACGCTTCGTTGAGCTGCGGAATCTGGCCGATTGCCGGTTGCGGAAACGTCGGCGTCATGTCGTCATTGGCCGCAATCTGGTTCAGCGTGCTGACGGAATTGCCGGTATAAACCGCCAGGACGGTGTCCATGCTGCTTCCCATCGTATCCATTTGCACCTCGCCGTCCTGCGGCGCGGTCCATTTATACCAAACTGAATGATTCGCGGGGAATCCGGCGTGCGACGGCTCGCCTGACTCCGCCGTGGCGCCCAGATTATTGCCCGTCACGGTATTCCACAGCGTGGAAGTATCCAGCGTCACGGCATTCGCAAAACTATCGTTGGCCGGCAACGGAGCCAGGTTCCAGTTGAGTTGAATGAATCCCGCCAGCCCGTTGAATCCGTTCACACTGATTAACAGGGTCTGGCCATTCGTTACCACCATGCTGACCTGGCTGGTAAACTGTCCGATAAAATCATCGTTCTCCGAACGCTGAAAGAAAGACGGGCGGTTGGTTCCGTTATAGACGTCCAGAATCGTATCGAACGTGCTGCCGTGGGTATCGAAAGTCACCACGCCATCGGACGTAGCCGTCCACCGGTACCACATCGAGTTGGTGCTGAAAAGACCGGGAAGTTCAAAAGCCTCAGCTGTCGCAAACAGGTTGTTATCGAAAATCACCCCGGAACTTCCGCTCAACGTCGTGGCGCTGGCAAAATTATCGTTCGTGCCCGCCACCGAAGGCTCGGTCATCGACCAATTCAGCGAGATGCTGCCTTGCACGCCGCCGGAGCCGTCCACTGCGATGCGAAACACAGTTCCCGCGATGGCATTGAACGTCACCTTGCTGGTGCCGCCACTGCCGCCGGAATTATCGTCCTGCGCCACTAGGGTCAGGTGGCTGACGGAATTTCCCAGGTAAACACCAAGCAGCGTGTCAAAGCCGCTGCCGATGGTATCAAACGAAACCGTCCCGTTGGTCGGAGCGGTCCAGGTGTACCACATCGACGCGCCGCCCGCGTTCGCTGCGATCTGTGGCTCTCCCGGTTCGCGGCTCGCGCCGGTGTTGTTGTCCACGTAGTTTCCTGGCGTGCCGATGGAGTCGAGGTTCGCCGCGCTGGCAAACATATCGTTGGTCGCCTGCGCCCACGCGTCGCTCGCGCCCAGCGTCAGGAGCGCCAACGCGCCCATTCCAACCACCACCACTCGACGCCAGCTAGGCGCAAAAATCTTGTCTCGCAATCTACACATAAAACCTTCCGACTGTTTACCGATGACTATTCCCGCCGGGTTTCCCGGCAAGTGAAATTAACCGCGTTCCCTCCCTGCTTACTGCGCGGGGGCCAAGGAAATTTTGCCGCCCAGCGTCTTGTCCGCGCTCAGGAAAAATCCGCCTCCGCTGATCCCACTTCCCTCCAAAAACGCGCCCTGCAAAGACAGCACCTGGGTGCTGTTCGGGTCAACCATGGTGCCGCTGAACACGCCCGTCTTCGTATTGATGGAGAGTTTCAGCGCGTTGGAGCTCTGGCCAATCTTTCCGGAAATCGTCACCCGATTCGTCAGCGCCGAATCCAATGAAGCGCCGCTCAAAATCGTCTTGATCGAAGGACTCACAATTCCGGTTACGGTCGAACCCGTGGCATTAAGATCATTGGTCAATCCGCTGCGATACAATCCATTGGCCCCGGCAGGCGCAACCCAAACTCCCGAACCCGTAATGTCCGGGTTGTTCGTGCACTGCATCCAGCCGATGAACACGCCCGCGCCATTATAAGGCGCGGCATACAACGGCCACACACCGTCCTTCGAAAGCGCGCTCTTCTGCGAAATCTTCGAGCCGTCCGGCAGCATCCCGCTCCACTGGACCGCGCCGCTCGAACTGATGGTCACCGAGGCAAAGCTGTCGCCGGCCGCTGTAGTGCAATTGGTCGTGGTCGAGAGCAACAGCGTGTCATTGCCGGCCCACGGCGCCTTGTTTTTGGCACTGAACGCTTCCCGCTCCGCCAGCAACTTCGCCTTCCAGCCGTTTCCGGAAACCGTACCGGTGATTTCGTCGTTGTTAACCAACTGCAAGTCCACCGTCAGTGGGGTGGCGCCTTTGCCGGTCACCTGACCATTGAAATGGCCGGAAGCATCAAACGGCGGTTTGGAGAACGAATAAGTATGGGTGCCGAGTTGCAGCTTCGCGGTCAAGCCGCCCTTAGACGTCACTTTGGCGGTAAAGAAACCGGAACTCACCGGATTCACACCGTTCGTGTCGGAGAAAAGTCCGTTGTAGGAACCTTGAGCCAACGTGAATGAAACGGGAGCAGAAGACCCCGATGATGACGCGTGATTCGGGAACACCAGCACCCCCAACGCAGACGTCGCGGAGCCTTCCGAGCCATTGGTGTCACCGGACGAGCCGCTACCACCGGAACCATCGCACGGCAGTGGACCAATGTTGGAAATATCGAAAACCGTGCCGATCGAAATCGGAGTCGAATCGTTGACGTTGACCGTACCGTCGCCATCCGAATCAATGTCCGGGCTGACCGCCAGCGCTTTATTGAAGATATAGGTATTGCCGTCAGGATACGGAATATTGGTCGAGCTATAGACGCCGGCGTAATTGCTGACCCAGAAAAATCGTCCGCCGCTGGTATTCGCCGCGCCATGTTTGCCATTCAACTTCTCGGCAATGGACACACCGTTCTCGATCGCTTGCGCATAATAAATGGTCATTCCCGGATCGATGGCGATGGATTGCGGATTGCCGTTGATGTCCGTATTCGTCGTATTGCCCTGCAACTCGAGGGAATCCACATAGAGCGCGTTGCTGCCGCTCAAAGTCCGGAACGTAAATTGGCTCGGATTCGCGTCAGCGTTCAAAATCATCCGGCCCAAAGCCAGGTTCGTCGCATAGCCGCCCGGTGAAGCGCCGCGGTCCTCGCCCGCCCAGTAATTGATCGATTCGCGGCCACCCACAACGAGATTGGTGATGGTCGTGCCGAGCAAATCCCCGGTCGTCGGCTTGTTCATAATGCGAACTCCGCCACCCACCACCCACGTATTCCCGTTGGTCACCACATTGGGCAAAACGGAATTCGTGATGTGGCCGAATTGATTTTCAAACGCATAGCCGTCGCTCAAATAGCATTGCATGGTCAGCGTCAAATCCGAACCTGCTTGAATGACACCGTTGCTGGCGAGCAGGCTGTTGGCCGCGATCGCCACCTCGCCCGCCGACGCGAGAAAAGAACCGTTCGTAGCCCAGGCGGTACCGCCAACGCCGATATCGATGCTGTTGGCCTGGTCTTCGTCAATGACCCCGCTGTTTTCAAAATAGTTCGCCCGGATCAAAACACCCTCGCTCGCCACCGTGCCGTGATTGACAAACGCCTGGTACGGCGTGGCATTTGCCGGGTCCGAATTAGGACTGAACATGTTGTCGGCAAAATTGGCCAGGTTCTTCGTGCTGATCCGTCCCCAGTTGGTCAGATACTGCAAATTCGGCACGCTTGCCGACGACCAGAAAATATTCTGCGAAAGCAGGTTCAGTTGGCCCGACAGGCTGAAGGCGCTGTTGCTGTTCGTCGTCAGCGTGATTGCAGCGGCGTCACTCGAGAAATTGCGAATGATGTTGTACTCGTCGCTGATCGTCAGGCTATCGGGGGAATGCAAAACCATGTCCTGCTGCAACGCCGGCGTCGTCGGTTGCAGGGCGCTGTTGACCAGCATCACCCGGACGTCATTGGTCACGCCGTTGGCATCCAGAAAAATATAACTGCCGGCCCAGACCTGAAGCCCCCCCATCTCAACCTCCTGCTGGTTGAGGACTAAATTGTTGAAAACCGCGCTGGGCGCTCCGGGCACACCCGTCCAGGTCGGAAGCTGCGAAACCAGCAGATTCGACAACGTCAACGAACCGTTCGTCACGCTAAGGTAAAGATCCGAATAAGGCGCTTCGACCAAAGCGTTGCTGTTTCCCAGAAACGCCGTGCGGGAATCCAACTTCAAATAATTCGGCCCAATGATATGCGTGTTGGCCAGACTCAGCGAATGGGTGGCCGTCAACTGAATGCGGCCCAGCAGATTGGTCGGGCTCCCGCCGATGACGCTGTTGGTATCCACCAGCGCCGCCGACGGACGCACGTCAGCGTATGCAAAATCGTTGGTAACCACCGAATCCGGAGCGGGATTGAAAAAAATCGGAACCGCCGGAGCCTGGTTGATCAGTTCGACCGGGCTTTCGAAGAAATTAAGGTCGGTGGGAATACCCGGCGGGAAAAAAGTGTTGGTGTTGCGTCGAATGTCCGGATTATCCACCAGATAGAAATAATTGGTCTTGGAGGCTCCGGTGATTTGATCACGATACGTGCCGATCCATTCAACGGTCTGTTCACCAAAACGGAAGCCACCGACGAGGGAATCAAAGTACACATTCTTCGTCACATTGGTCGGGCTGAAATCCTGAAGATAAATGTTATCCCAAATAATGAGATTCGTGCCCACCAGGGTCTGGCTGACAAAAGAGGTCGCATTCGTCAGATCCATCTCTTCAAAATTGCCGGTGACCGTGGATTGAAAAGTGGGGGACAGCGCCGTGGTGGCCGTCAAGTCAGCCGCCGGCACCCACCCGACTATGTTGGTGATTCCCGAACCGTAATCCAGGTAACTGATCCCAAAAGCGGATCCGGAAAAAACATTTCCGCCGCTCATGATGAACTGCCCCCGGTTGAGGTTCAGGTCCCCACCCGCCAGGTCAATTAATCCCGTGTCATCCATCGTGATCAAGCCGGAGTCCAGGATGTTCGTCGCCCGCGCTCTGAACATCGCCAGTCCCGGCGTATTGAGACCCAGGCTGGTTATCGGAACGCCCAGAGCCGTCCCCACCGCAAACACCCCTCCACCGTAAATGTTCGTTATGGAAATTACCCCGCCGCCCAGGCCGTTGCCGATATTTACAAAGTTCGCTGACATCTGCGCCTGGCCCACGGAAGCCGGAAAATTTTCCAAATCATAGCCGGGAATACCAATCATCAAGCCGGTGTTGGTATAGTTCAGCGTGTCGCTGGTGGTATATAAAAAGGTGTTGCCGCTGAAGACACTCTGGATGAGCGTCGTGTCCACGCTGAACACGCCCTTATTGACGAAATTCGGGTCGTCGATCACATCCTGCGGATTCACGACGGTGCCCGTGTTGATATAACCAAAAGCCACCCGCCCCATCGCGAGGAGAAGCATGCTCGAAAGCAGAAAACGTTTCATAAGACTGGCTCTATTCAAAAGGACAGGGCTGGATTTCATGCGCATCAGGAAACAGTGAGGGCAAACGCTATATCTCTAAACGCGCCCGTCGAATCCGTAACGCGCACGGTAAAATCATAAATTGCCGCTGGACCAGTCGCCGTCCCGGTAATCTGGCCGTCCGGGGACAAATTGAGTCCCGCCGGCAGGGCCGGAGAGCCCGGCGCGAGCGACCAGGTGTAAGGCGACTGGCCACCTTGCGCGTTAAGCTGGGTGGAATAATTCGCCCCGATATTGGCGGTTGGCACGCCCGAGGTGGTCACCGCCGGCCCGGTTAGGAGACCTTCCAACGCGGAAATCGAACTGCCGTTGGGATAAACCTCGGGCGCATTGGTGGTGCCATCAAAAGAACCCCAGGAAAGATTCAAAACCGGGCTTTGCGTGTTCTCGCTCAGGAAAGCCGAATTTGCACCGCCGACCTGGAAAAGGTTATTATTCTGATACAAAGGCCCCACTTTGTTGAAGATCATCAGCGTCGGCAATACCAGCGGCGATTCTATGGTTCCCGGGCCGGCATTATTTCCGGGCCGCGCCGACTGGTTGTAATTTATCGTCCGAATGACATCATACATGCCGATGGACCCACCGAGAGTTTGTGAGAGGCTGAGGGTTTCGGTCTGTCCGGCCACCGTATTTGTATAGGTCAGGCTGAAATCCAAAGCCAGGTCCGCCGCCGTAAACAGGAAATCCGGCCGGGGCACGGCGCGCTGCATATGCCGCGGAATTATCGTGCTGTTCGTCAACTCTACCACTGTATAATCGTTCGTCACCGGGTCCCATGCCTGATTGATGAGCGAATCGTAATCCCGGCGGATAAATCGAATCTTCTCCACCCCTCCAAACGTTCCCGCGGGATCCGTCGGGCAGTTGACCGGGAGATAGACCACAATGTGGTTGGTAAAGAAAGTCACTATGCCCGGGGTAAACGCCACGGCCACGTTGGTTCCCGTCCCGTTGGTTCCCGTGGTTCCGCCACCGATAATGGTCGGAAAATTGGTCGTGGCGACCACGGTGGTCAGCAAATTGGAAATGATCTGCACGCCGCAAACATTGGTCGGAAGAAGAAAGAAATCGCCGAATACACCATTGGCAATGGCTGGTTTTACATTTGTCGTAAGCGTCGGGAGCGAACCCGCCGGCGAGTTGGGCGAAGTACTCAGCCCGAATGTCACAGTAGCAATCAGGCCCCGTGGTGAGAATGTGTTCGTGAATACATTCCCAAATGAATGCGAGAAAAGGGTGACGAAGTTCGTGGAATAATTCGTGGTAAATCGTGGGTGAGTCGGCGGGAATCCCGCCGGATCCAGCGGCGAGTTGACCAGCGTCGCAGTGATATTGGTCGTCACCTGTAACCCAAAGAAATTTGAGGAGACATCGACCAACCCGGGATAAAGCGCCGTCAATGCCGCTGCGTCATTGGTGCGCGCCTGTGCCGCGAAGAGGTTCAGATCGAACGTGCTTACCGCCACCGGCGCGGTATTCGTCACAAACTCGATGGTCCGGGCGCCAGCCGTTTCGCGAGCGAGATTGTTCTGCCGAATCAGGTAGCGCAAGCCGCCGATGTCATCGCGGGTCAGGGAAGTATAGAACACTCCCGGGATTAGTCCGTTATAGTCCTGACTGGTATAGTCGGCCACGGCGGAGTAAACATCGGGATCCAGTTCGTCCACCGGAACCTCGATCGCGTCCGCTGCGGGAAGGGTGGTGCAACCCTCAATAATATTATAACTATAGAGTACACCATTCACATAGCTGGAATACACGTAATTAGTCGTGCCCGACGGATCCAATGCCAGGTTCCTCCGATCTACCGTGTATTCCATGCCGCCCGGACACGGAGGAAAACCAGTGGCGCTGGTGTGATTGCGCTCATGCAACGCCCAAACCCATCGCACCGGTTGCCAAAAACCCAACTGCTCCGTCATCAACCCGAGCGTCACCGACCGGATGTCCAGCAATGAATCGTTGGCGGCGCGGACGTTGAGGCGGCGCGAGTTCAGCGGAAATTCGGACAGGTCCGGGCTGTAGGAAGACACATTGTCCAGGCTGTTATACATGGCCATGGCCTTGTCCACTTCCGCGGCGCCGTCTGGGCCAAAGAATTCAAGGAAGCTGGCGTCGAAGGAATAATACATGATCGGAGTATTGCGCCGATATCCTTCACCAATATTCTTCGGCGTCCCCATGTCCTCCGATGGAAATAGCAATGTCGGAATCAACCCATTCGTCGCTGGCAGCGGCCCGTATCCACCTACTGTCGAAACCGCGCCGTTGGCGGGGAACGTTCCCGAACCTAACCCGTAGCCGATGGTTGTCACCTGATAGCTATCCGGATTACCGCTCCCCGGAACAGGACCGATCAGCGCAAAACCAAAAGCCGATTCGCAGCCGATGATGAGCCCGGCCAGCAAGACAGTTTGTTTCAGAAAACGCAGCATACTAGGATTCATTCTCGCAATCATCAGGGGTTCGGCACAAAGTTCACCGCGCCACTCTGGTTGCCGCCCAGGAAAAATCCGAGGCCGGCGTTGTTCCTCTCAAAAAGCACTCCCTGGAACGACACCGTGTTGCCCGTGCCCGGATCCGTTACCGTGCCCTTGAACAACCCGGTCGTAGCCGTCAGGCTTAACTTCACGGCATTGGCGCCCTTCTCCGACACTATCTTGTTGCCGGATCCAAACGTCACTGAATTCGTGACCGGCGCGCTCAATCCGCCTCCGTTCAAAACAATTTTCCAGCCGCCCGACAGCGGCGGTGTCTTATAAAGAGCGCCGGACACTGTAATGGCATTGGTCAATCCACTTAGATAAGGCGCGGACACACCGGACGGTTTAGTCCACACGCCGCCACCAACGAACCCGTTGGTCGACGTGTTCGCGAACTGCATCCAGCCAACCATGAGGCCTCTGCTGGAATACGGCGCGGCATAAAGCGGCCACACACCAGTCTTCGAGAGAGTCGTCTTTCCGGTCAACTTGGTTCCTTCCGGCAGCGTCACGCTCCAGGTCACATTGCCGGAGCTATCCACCTTGGCAGTTCCGATTCCAGTTCCCATCACTCCCTCATCTGGCTGGGCAACCACTGTATACGTTCCTGCCACGGTTGCCGGTTTGGTCTTGCCGAATACGTTGCGATAAGCCTGCAACGATGCCGTCCAACCATTACCCGTAATCGCGCCAGTAATGGCATCTCCACCATGCAAATCCAGGAGCAGCGTCACGCGGAGCGAACCCACTGTCGTAGTATTCGTGCCGGAAGCGCCGAACATGCCGGAGAAGGAATATTTTTGGCCACCCAATTGCAGTTTCGCGCTGAAGCTGCCTTTGGCTGTTGTCTTGATTGAAATATATCCAGAGTTGGCTGCCGTCGGATTATCCGAGTCAGAGACCAATCCGTTATAGACGCCTTGAACCTGAGTGAACGTGTAAGTGGCCGTATCGCTTGGCGGGGTCGGGTCTGTAGTGGGAGGCGGCAACGGCGCCTGGCCCGGCGAGGAATCACTAACGCTATTCAGGTTGTCATTGGGATTGCTGCTGAACACGCTGTCGTCGCTTCCCACGAAAGGCACGGACGGATTGGCGTAGATCTGGCCGTAAAGATCGTATCCGTTGACACCTGAGCCGAAGCTGGACCACGCCGCGAGAAAACGCCCGGCCCCATCGGTGCCCAGCACCTGTTCCCGCTGCGCCCCGAAAACTGTCGTGTTCACTTGAAACTCATTGCCCGAAACAGTGGCATCATCATTGACGTAGCGTCCAAAAACTCCTTCGTGCGAACCGTCCTGACCCAGGCTGGTCCAGATTGCCAGGTAAGTCGATCCGGCCCGGCGGATTTTCGGCACATACTGATCGCCGTAAAGTTGTGTGTTCACCCGCGTCACGTTTCCACCCACACCCGCGCTCGTGAAACGCCGCGCGTAAATATCCCAGCCGTTGTTGCGGACAGCCAAATCCTTCTCCATCCATGCCGCCATGAATCCACCATCCGGCGCGGGGGCCAGGTCCGGATAACCGCAGAAATTGCCGCTTACATTCAAAAGAAATTCATCACCCGCGGCGTTTCCGCTGGCGTCATAGAAACGGCCAAAAACATCCACGCTCGGCATGCCGTTGCTAGCGTCAGTCCAGCGTTCCTGCTCCGAAACCCAGGCCACCGCAAATCGTCCGTCCGCCAGTGCCGTCACGGCCGGGGAACGCTGATTGTTCGCGGTAAACTGATTGACCAGGACTTCACCGCCCAGCTTGGTGCCATTGGGCGCGAACATCTGGAGATAGACATCGGACATACTGGCCGGCGCGGCCTGGTCCTGACTCACATAGACTACAGCGACATTTCCATTCAGTAGAGTCGCCAGAGCCGGATTGCTTTGGAAATGATTAGTCGCGGCGTTAACCATCACATCGCCGGTGATCCAGTTATTGCTGGAGGAAAGAAAACGGGAATAGATATGTTGAAAGCCCTGCTTGCCACCCTGCCAGGCAAAGACCGCTCCCCCGTCGTTCAGCATGGAAACCTGGCCGCGTTCCTGGTCCCCGACCACCAGCGAATTCACCCGAAAGCGCTGATGCGTTCCGCTCAAATCGCTGTTTACACGCATGGCCCCAATGCCCAACCCTCTTCCATCAACCCAGTTATCCTCCCAAATGATATAACCACCATTGGTCGTGATGCTCAACCCGGGATGAACCTGGTCGCCCGGCAGAATGCCGGTGATGGAGTACTCACTTCCGCTGCGTACAAAGGAATTCTGGCTGAAAACTACCGCGGGGATTGCCAACATCGAACACCAGCAAACCAACGCCTTCCGACCACTGAGCGAAAATGACGACATAATTCGTTTGTAAGCTTTTATCAGCCCTAGAAATCTTTGTCTATGTTTTCTTGGCTCTAAGTCCATTTTTTGCCGAAAAATTCAGTTGCTTTTTATTTGTCAACTTAGAAAAAGCACCTACAGGCTTTACCTCATTGGCATTTGTGGCGGGATTGTGCTTTGCGCAAAGGGCATATCCGCGTCCATGTTCCGCCGGTTGCCCGAAGGATCAATGATTGTCGGAGTTACAAAGACAATCAGGTTCTTCTTCTGGGTCTGGTTCGATTCGCTGCGGAACAAACGGCCGACGCCGGGGAGGTCGCCCAGGAACGGCACCTTGTCCTTCTGACGTTGCACGCTCTCAGTGATCAATCCGCCCAGCACCACCGTCTGCCCGTCCCAAACAATGCAGCTGGTCACCACCTGGCGGACGCGGCTGCGCGGAAGCGGAAGCTGGCCGGTCAAGGGAAGACCGCCACTGCCGGTGACGATTTGCGGAATAAAGTTGCCGGGATTGTCATAGCCCACAAATTCCGTCACCGTCGGAATCAAAGTCATCTGGATCGTGTAACCATCCGCGCACACATAAGGCACCACGTCCAGTGTCGTGCCGTACGGTTCGGAGTCGAGGGTGTAATTGATCGACGCGCCCTGGTTGGCGATCACATTGCCGCCGAGGCCGCCACCGCCAGTGGTCGTGCCCGAGGCCGTGCTGCCGGTTGAATTGGCCGGCGCGCCGGTCACGATGGTCTGAATGTCGACCACTTGGAAATTCGCCTGCCGTCCGCTCAACGTCGTCACCTGGCCCTCATTGAGCAAGTCCGCACCGTCGCGTTGTTCCAACGCGTGCAAGACCACGCGGAATTGCGGATCGGTCAAAATGCCCGTCACACTCGCAATCGCCGGAATGCTGCCGCCACTGGCTGTGGCACTGTTCCGCAGGCCGCTGGTCAGCAATCCGTCAGTGCTCGAAGGCAGGAGCGAAGTGCCCGCCAGCGCGCTGCCCGGGAATGTTCCTTCCGGATTCGCCGCGCTGGGCGCGCCGGTCAGAGACGGCTGCGTGCCCGCTGAACTAACTATGCTCTTATTGTTCATCAGGAAATTGCCGAGATACCAATCGAACCCGATGGCGCGATTGTCGTTCTGGTTCACTTCCACGAACCGGGTCTTCACCGTGACTTCCGGCGGGGCAATGTTCAGCGTATTGATCGCCTGCTCGATCAAATCCAGGTCATCCGCCGTGGCATGCACGGTCAAAGTGCCCTGGCGATCATTAAAGAAAACGCTCTTGGGTGGCGCGAGGTTCACGCCGACCGAGTTGAAGAAATTGACCACCGCCAGCTGGATTTCCGCCGTCGTATCCAGCCCGGTCACATAGCGCAAACCGCGAGTATTGCCATTGCCACCACCGCCGCCGGCTGCCGTACCGGCCGCTCCGGCAATATTGACCCCCTGCGTCTGGCCGCCACCGCCACCGCCTCGGCCGCCGCCCACGCTTCCACCATTGCCCGTCACATCAACGTGCGGAATCGTCGTCGCGCCCTGTCCACCGCCAGCGCCGCCGCCACCACCACCGCCACCACCGCCACCACCGCCGCCGCCACCCGTGGCCACGCTGCCGAACGCGATGACGCTTACGTTTTGCAGGCCCATGTAGAATGTATTCGGATCCACTTTGAAGGTGCGGGTATGCAACTCAGGCTGCTCCGGCCCTTTCAACGAAAATTCAATGCCATAATCCAAAATCGAATACTTGATCGGATGATCCGCCGATTTGACGGTGGCTTCCAGCACGTCCATCAAACGCACATTCCTAAGCCCGTCCAGCGTGACTGTCACGGTTCCCACATCCACGTCCTCGGCCGTTGTCGGAGGTGCGATGATCGGCTGGCCCGTGGCGGGATCAAAAGCCTGGGGCGCGTTTGTCGGCGGGCCCGAGGCCGGTTTCTCCCGGTTCAAAATAAAATTGATTCCCTGCTGATCCAAGTCCCGCCTCTCCGTCTGCTCCGTCAGGTTCCGAATGACTTCACTGAGCTGGATGCCGGGAAACGAGATCTTATCAAACACGATGTCGTTAAGTTTTTCGTAAATTTTCTGGCGCTGGGGGCTGGTGTAAATCGCGTTGGTGCGCGCATAAAGGTTCGGCACCGGAAGCCTCTTGCGATCATCGTTGTCCGCCCAGCCCTTTTCCACATCGATCATGCGCTGCATCGAGGTGATGTTGCGCGCGTCCACAATCTGGCGGTCACGGGATTGTTTGACGATGCTCTCGTAGTAAAGAGCGGCCTGGTTGCTCGGATCGCGTTCCAGGGCTTCCTTAAATTTGACTTCCGCTTCATCTATCTTGCCTAATTCCAACATCAGTTTGCCGTCCTGAACCAACTCGGCAGTTCTGATATGCTCTTCGCGCGTCGGCTTGACCGTGTCGAGCGCGGCCGGAGTAGGCATCGTCCCCCGCGCAAGCTCAATTGACCGATCGTTCGCCAGCTTGAACTGCAACGCCATCTGGTTGCTCGGATCCACTCGCAACACGTCCTTCACATGGACGTTCGCCTGATTGTAATCCCCCCGCCGTTGCGCGTCCGCGGCCAATTGCATGCGCACGGAAACCAGTCCACTGACCGCCATCTGCCGCTCCGCGTCCGCCGACGGTCCCACATCGTCCGCCAGCGCCCAGGCGTCATCATAAAGTTGGGCCGCCCCGACCAAATCCTTCCGCAACTCGGCGGCGCGGGCCTCGTCCAGTTTCCGGCGCGCTTCGATTTGGTGGGCCTGACGGTGTAACGCTTCCTGAACAGCCTGCTCCACCGTGCCGTTCGCGGACATGGTGGGTTGAGAATAGACGGAAGGGGCCGGGGTTTGCGCGAAAAGAGGCGAAACGGTCGCGAAGGCACAAACAAATGACGTGATGACTGCTTTCATTGTGGGTTCAGTTGCGGTTAGGGAGCAGGGGCGCTGGATGCAGCGTTCTTCGGGTTAAACTCTTTGATCCATTGCTTCTGGTTTGATAGTTGCAACAATACAACTTCAGATTCCTCGATGTCTACGATTTTGTAGCACTCGCCTGCAAAACAGACCGAGCTCGTGTCGGTTTTTCTGCGATTGCGAAAATCTTTGTTTTCGGGCGGATAGCGCAAGTCGGCCATGTAGCCCTCCACCCGTTTGAAAGGCTGGTCCTTCGCAATCGTGACCGTCTGGTGCGTGTCGGTCAGCAGCAATTTCACGCTCGTCGGATCTTCCTCCGGCCCTTCGGCCGAAAGCACCGCGAAGTTGTTCGTCGTCACGTTCAGCGCCACGTAGGTAATCTTCACCGAGCGAGCGCCTGCCGACGCCGCCGCTTCGTGCCGGATGCCAATGCCATAATGCGTCGGCAACCCGGGCGTCACCGAGACGCTTTCCAGCGAGTAAACTTCATCCAGCGGCGAAATCTTGGTGATCTCGAGCATGTCAATTTCCCGGCCTGCCGGGTTCGGGAAAATGACTCTGTCCGCCTTCATCTGCCAGCGGACCGGGTTGAAGATTTTATGCGGCCCGGCCAGGTTCAAAGCCATCGGCTTTTGGGCCCGCTGCAGCAGCGCGTCATCCCTCGTCAGGTCCAACGCCGGCAGCGGCTTCGGCTTGCGTGTCACCACGGTGTTCTCCAGGACATCCAGCTTGCTTTTTTCGTGCGAGACCAGGATGGGCAGAAACGCCACGACGCCGAGGGCCGCGATGGCTACCACCGCGAGCACGATTTTTTCGTAGTTTTTCTTGAGAAATTGCATTATCGGCCGCCCTCCGGAAGCATTTTTACAAAGTCCAGGAGCAACGTTACTTTGAGCTTCTTCTCGTCAATCACCACCGGCAACCCCCCGGCTGCGGCTATTGGCCGCTGATTTCCATAAGCGCCGCCCATCATTCCCGGCATTCCTTCTCCGGCCGACGTCAGCTCCTCCGGTTGAATCGTCATCGTCTTCACCACAATCGTGTGCGGCAAATTGGCAAAGCCGCTCAGCACCGCGCCCAGCTCGGGCGTGAAGCACCGAAACGTCACCTCGTACGGCGTGACGACGATGTTGTTATTGTTTGTCACCGATATGCTGTCCACGTAATCCGGCTGCCCGCCGCCGCCGCCCTGCATCGTATTGATGTCATCGGCGGTGCGCTCGCGCTGCACTGAATCCAGCGACGCCACCCGGGCGTTATACAGCACATCACAAATCGCCTTTATTTCCCCCATTTGCTTGGATAACTGGTCCCAGCTCTTCGGATCGTAAACCACCTTTTGTTGCTGGAGCGAAAACGAAAACGCAAAATCCACCGGCAACAGGACATTGTGCTGCGCGGCGCTGGACCGCAACCGGGCAATGGTTTCGCGCACCGCAAACGCCATCATCCGGTCATCGAAATGATTGGTGTTTGGAATACTCGGAACCGGCCGGAAAAACTTCCGCGCCGTCGCGATCCGCTCCCGGACATCCTTGGTCTCCGTCCGGGCGGTCTCGATATTGTTCACCGTGTTATTTCCCGCGCCCGGGTTCTTGCCTGAAATCGATTCCAACTGCGAATACGCCCCATTCAGTTGCTCCCAATTCGCGTTGTTGGCCTGCCACGACGTGTAGCAATACCATCCCGCCGCGCCCAGCAGTGCGACCGCCACCACGGCACTAATCAAAAAGTAAAGGTTTCGTTTGGCCCAGGACATATCAAAGCTTGAGCGGATTCTTCAGCGTGACCTTTACCGCAAAGGTGAATGTGTACGGAGAATCATCGTCCCCCGGCCGGCTCCCGAGCTGCACCCCTTTCGGGTCCACCAACGGGCTCCCCCTCAGTTCATCCAGCAAAGCGTACATCAATGCCGAATTGGCCGAAGCATCCGCGCCCTTCCTGGACCTGCAAACCATGGTCACCGTCGAAACGCCGCTTCCCGGTAGCGCCGCGGCAGCCATCGGCTGGACGGTCTGCGTGTCCGCCGATGCCAGGCCATATTTTGTTTCAATCGCCTGCTCCACCGCGCCACCAAAGGCGGACGGCGTCGCGGTGTAACCTTCCGACGTTGCGGACGGTTCCACCGACGGCGCAACGAATTGCTCGATCCAAATTCCTGAGGCTGAACCCCATTTGTTCGAAGTTACCTCTTCGACGTGCATCAATACCCGCCGAAACTCGGGAAGAGCTTCCATCCAATAATAGCGATCCCCCACCAAAGAAGTCAGTTGGCTCAACTCACCGGTCGCCTGGCTTAACGCCTGGTTCGCCTGGTTAAATTCGTTGTCACGCCTTTGCGCCTCGTCCAAAGTCGGTTTTATTTTCTCGTACTTCGCCGCCTTCACACTTCCCAACTGCTGGAACAACAGCCCAATCACCGCCACCACCACCACCATCGTAAACACCGTCGCAATCAAAAACGGCTTCTTTTCATTGAAATCACGCCATTTCCGCGTGCTTTCCGGCATCAAATTCAATTCCACCGGGCAATGCGCCAGGTTCCGCAATCCCAATCCCACCACTTCCCCCATCGAATGCGCCACCCGAACCAATTCCTCCAGGTTCACCGCCGGATCGATCTGCACATTGCGGAACGGATTGAAATACTCCACCGGCACATTCAATTTTTCCGCGAAAAATTGCGCCGTATAAGGCATGATCGACGCCCCGCCCGACAAAAACAGCCGCGCCGGCTGCGAACCACCCTGCTGCCCGCGATAAAACTGCATCGTCTGGTTCACCTGGATGTGCAGCCGCGTCATGAACTGCCGCGCAATCTTCGCAATCGCCGCCTGGTTCGGGTTTTCCGGCTCCTCATACGCGCCGCCCAGGCTCACAAAACCTTCCTCAATCTTTATTTTCTCGGCCACATCCCATTTCATCTTCGATTCCGCCGCGAAATCCTGCGTGATCGAATTCGCCCCCAGGTTGATGCTGCGCGAATAAACCTTTCCCCTCTCGAAAAACAGCAAATTGCTCGTCTTCGCGCCAATATCCAGCAGCATAGTGCAATCCTCGAGGTCGCCGTAATTAAAGCGAAAAGCATTGCACAACGCCGCCGGCGATACATCCGCCACCTGCAACTTCAATCCCGCCGCATCCGCCACGCGGAACAATCCCTCCACAATTTCCGACTTAATCGCCACCAGCAACACTTCCAACTCGCCCCCCGCCGCCTGCCCGAGAATCTGGTAATCCCAAACCACCTCCGACAACGGAAACGGCACATTTTGCTGCGCTTCGTATTGGATGATTTGCGTCACCTTGCTCTGCTCCACCGGCGGCAGCTTGACGAACTTGGAAAAAACGTGAAACCCGGGAGCGCAGACATTGCAATCCTTGGATTTGATTCCCATCTCGGAAATCAGCGCCTGGAGCGCCTTGAGGATGGTGGCTTCACGGGTATTTTCCTGCGCGCCCTCCTGTCCCAGAGATTTGGTACCGTATTGTTTTAAGCGCAACCCCCCCGCCTCGTTGACTTCAAACTCAGCGAGCTTGAGGCTGCCCGCGCCGAAGTCCACCGCAAGAAATGATTTTGTCTGCAGCATTGGCTGTTGTTAATCAGGCGTCTCGACAGCGCTGGTTCCGCACATGACGAGACAGTCCGTCGTGGTTATAGGAAATCCGCAATGGGGTCAAACAGAAAAAGATTTTTTTACGGTATCCCAGTTGAAAAATGTGAACTCCTGTGCCGAAAATTTTGCTAACGTTCGGAAAACTCCCTCGGTAAGACTAGCGCCGCCACGCTGCCTCCAATTTTCCGCCACCCGCAAGGCAGGAAACGTAAATTCCATCACTCGTGTAACGAACAACTCGCGCTTCGTTCAACGGTTCATCGCACGATCACCCCAAATCCACTTCCCACCCCTTACGATACGTGCGACGCAACAGACGCTCCGCCTCCGGCGAATTGGAAATCCGGCACCGCGACGCATTCCACTCCAGCTTTGTGTTCGGAACGCGGATCGCCACCGTGCCCAAAATGATCGCCTCGGACATCGGGCCCGTTTTCTCGAATGGCGAGTTCGTCGGCTCGCCGCCTAAACAGGCATTCACAAATCGATGATAATGCGACGGCCCCTTCAGTTGCGGACGAGGCAGCGACTTGAATTTCTCCTTCGGATACAACTGCGGGCCGGATTGGTGCGGCAATAGCAACGCCCCTTCCGTGCCCATGACCAGCGAGGCCTCCGCCGGATACGAGTCAAACCCGAGCGCCTTCGCGATGGCTTGCGCTTCCGCCGGCGGGAATTTGTCGCCATCGAACCATTCCACCGGGAGATCCCGGCCACCGGTGCTTTCGTTGCCCGGAAAAATCCACGTGATGTGATTGCTCTGCGGCCACGTATCGGCGCGGCGCGCCGGAGAATTGCGCCATGAATCCTGCACCTCGGCCACCACGGATTTCGGCGCGGTCAGACCGAGCCCCTTCCACGGCGCGTCGAAAATATGGCAGCCAATGTCCCCCGACCAACCGGTGCCAAAATCCTGCCACGAGCGCCACATCGTCGGATGATAAATATGCGGTGCGAACGGCCGTTCCGGCGCGGTGCCGATCCATAAATCCCACGCCAAACTTTCCGGCGGCGGTTCGCCTTGTGCCGGGCGCGGTCCCGCGAGCCGATAATTCTCCGCACCGGGCCGATTCGAACACAGTATGACGCGCTGGGCCTTTCCGATCACGCCCTCGCGCAGAAATTGAACTGCCATCAGGTCTCCCGTTCCCGAGGCGAATTGCGTGCCGAGCTGCGTCACCACGCCCGCCTTCTTCGCTGCCCGCGCCACCGCGCGGCACTCGGCCACGTCATGCGCCAGCGGTTTCTGGCAATAAACATGTTTGCCCGCCCGGAATGCCGCCAGCGTGATGATTGCATGCATATGATCCGGCACCGTGACATTTACGGAATCAATCCCGTCACCTTCCTTCGCCAGCAGTTCACGCCAATCCGTATACTGCCGCGCGTTCGGAACTTTTTTCGCGCCCTCCGCCAAATGATCTTTGTCCACGTCGCAGATCGCGACGATTTCCAACTGCGGATGCGATTTAAAACTATCCAAGTCCCCCGCGCCCATGCCGGTCACGCCAATGCACGCATGGCGCAGCTTGCCGCCCGGCGGGATCGGCCGGGCCTGCGCTCCCACGCACCCGCTCATCAAAGCCGCGCTTCCGACAGCCGACAGTTCCAGAAATTTTCTCCGATTGATGTCGTTTTTCATTTTTGAAATCAGGTTGTTTGGTTTCAACCCAGGCCCCGCCCGGCGCCGTCAACGCTCGTTCGGTCGGCATAGGCATTTGTGAGTGGTCGAAGTCCTTTATACAAGCGAAGATTATCCCGTCAAATGCATTATGAAGATGCCGGTCATCGAAGCATTTGAAATTCAGAAGGCCAGCCGGTGTCATCGAATCCGCCGGCGGCACCGCGACAACACCCGTCAGGCATTCACGCCCAGCCTGTGAACCATTCCCTGAGAGCGCCGCCATCTCGGCGGCCCTGTTCAAACCTTCGTCCGAAAATATTCAATCGTCTTCACCAATCCCTCCGCCAGCGGAACCTTCGGCTCCCACTTCAAAATCTTCTTCGCCTTCGTGATGTTTGGTTTGCGCTGCTTCGGATCGTCCTGCGGCAATGGTTTGTGAATGATTTTGCTCTTCGAACCGGTCACACGAACTATTTCCTCGGCGAATTGCAGCATCGTCATTTCCGTCGGATTCCCGATGTTCACCGGCAAATCGTAATCGCTCATCATCAGCCGGTAAATGCCCTCGATCAAATCCGACACGTAACAAAAGCTGCGTGTCTGCAGGCCCTTGCCGAATACCGTCACCGGCTTGTTTTTCAGCGCCTGGCTCACAAACGCCGGCACCACGCGTCCATCATTCAGCCTCATGCGCGGGCCATACGTATTGAAGATGCGCACGATGCGCGTTTCCACCTGGTGTTCGCGATGATACGCCATCGTCATCGCCTCCGCGAACCGCTTCGCCTCATCATAACAACCGCGCGGGCCAATGGTGTTCACGTTGCCCCAATACTCCTCCGTTTGCGGATGCACCAGCGGGTCGCCGTAAATCTCCGAGGTCGAAGCGATCAGGAACCGCGCCTTTTTGTGCATGGCGAGGCCCAGCGCCTTGTGCGTCCCGAGCGAACCCACCTTGAGCGTTTGAATCGGCAATTCGAGATAATCAATCGGGCTGGCCGGCGAGGCAAAATGCCAGACATAATTCACCGGCTGGTTCAGAAAAATAAACTCCGTCACGTCCTGCTGGATGAATTTGAAATTCGGATTCCCGCCCAGGTGCGCGATGTTGTCCACCGAGCCGGTCACGAAATTATCAATGCCAATGACCTTGTGTCCGCGGGCCAGGAGCAGGTCAGTGAGATGGGAGCCGAGGAAGCCCGCGGCGCCGGTGACGACGGAAGTCGGTTGTTTTTGTTTCATGTCAGGCATTTCAATCGTTAAACGAGCCGAATGGTTAAGCCAGCGCGCGCGGTTTGCAATCTTTAACCGATTGTGAGGCAACACGGCCGCAGAATCCCCCCGCGAATTTCTCCCCCTAAAACGAAGCCGGCTTTATTTCGCGCCCACGCCGCCCAGCACCACCGGCACTGTGCGCCACAGGATTTTCAGGTCGAGCCAGAGGGACCAGTTGTCGATGTATTCCAAATCGAGTCGCACCCAATCTTTGAAGTCCGCCACGTTATTGCGGCCGCTTACCTGCCACAGGCAAGTGAGCCCCGGCTTGACGCTCAACCGACGCCGGTGCGACAGATCATCGAATCTCTTGACCTCGTCCACCGGCAGCGGACGCGGGCCGACCAGGCTCATCTCGCCGCGCAGCACGTTAAAGAATTGCGGAAATTCATCGATGCTATAGCGGCGGAGAATTCTTCCGATCGGCGTGACGCGCGGATCGTTGGTCACTTTGAAAACTGGGCCGCGCATTTCATTCAGGCCGGCCAGCTCGTGCTTGCGCAGCTCGGCATCGATGGCCATGGTGCGAAATTTATAAATCGTAAAAGGCCGGCCGTTTAACCCGGAACGCTGCTGGCGAAACAGCACCGGGCCGGGCGAGGTAAGTTTGATCAGCAGGGCAATCAACAGATACACCGGCGAGAGCACGCTGAGCACCAGCACGGCAACGGCAAAATCAAAAGGCCGCTTCAAGGCGCTCTGCCAGCCGGTCTCCGGCGTGGTGCGGAAAACCATCACGGGCTGGCCGTAAAAATCGTCGAAGGTCGTGCGCGAAATTTGTGTCTTGAAAAAATCGGCGATAAGCCACGCTTCGACGCCTTCCAGTTCGCACGCGCGAATGGCTTCTTCGACCTGCTCGAAATAAGCGTGCCGCGCGCTAAGGATGACGCCATTCACGGAACGTTCGTGCAGCAACTGGACCAGTTGTGCCAGGGTCGTGTTGTTTAAATTCAACGTGGCGATGATCTCGATGTTTTCCTCGGGCCGCTCCGAAATCTCCTGCCTCATTCGGACCGTTTCCTCATCGGTGCCAATGAGCACGAAATGGCGCTTGCCCTGCGCCTGCCCCAGTTTGCTCCGAAAAACCGCGCTGACCACTTCTTCCCGGACCACCACAAGGCCGAAGCTGATGACTCCAAACCAAAGCGGAATCCATCGGGCAATGGCCGACACCAATGCCCGGCTGAAGAAAAGCCCCAGGATCAGCCCCAGCACCATCACGAGGCAACCCTTGAACAGCTGCACGTATTTCACCCGGCGCGAGGAAAGGATCGATCGCGAATAGAAACCCTGCGTTTCCAGCACCAGCGGCGAGAGAAAAATCAACACCGGATAAATCCAGACCAGCTTCTCAAACGAAACTGGATTCGTTCCGAATGGCTGCAGGCCAAAGTGGTAAATGACGCGGACGTCCGCCCGCAGGCGATAAGCCACCCAAAAACTAAATGCAAAGAGACACGCATCCACCAACTGGTAAACTTGCATTCGGATTTGGCGGTCTCGACGTAGCATAAACATCAGTCAGAGCGAGCTTTTCAGCTTTTAACAAATCGGGGCTTCAAATGCAATCCCGCGCAAATTTCGGCATTAGTCCGGTAGGGACGGCGCGCCTGCGCCGTCCGCGCCGCGTTCAGCGGCGCAACGTCGGGCGTCATTTTTCGCCCTCGGCCGGCTGATTCCGCCCCAGCCTGCGCGAATAGGCCCGATGGACCGGAACAGCGGCCCCACCAATCCAAATTCGGATACCACCCAAATTTCGGTCCGCATTCATTTAATTTTCCCTCACCGTTGCGCAGCCACTGTCGCGCCGGATGGCTGCGGGACCAGTTGAAATTGCGGCACTGAGGCGGCAATTGCGCGCTTCAATTCGCCAAACGCGGCATCTTCCTTGCCCGGGTCGCAAAAAGTGTAAAATCTCACGTAAGCCCACCGCTGCAACACGCCGGTGAAAAGCAGTTGTTTGGTCATCGACCACATTCTCCCGAAACCCGACCGATCATTGCTCAATTGGCCGTCGGCCACATACCAGTACACATACACACACCGTTTCACTTCCGGTTTTCCGTCCACGGAAACCGTCTCGTCGGCCACAATTTTGACCACCGGCAAATCGTAGGGCTTCGGCTGGTCCATGTGGACCGTCTCCTCCGTAATCTGCTGAATACGCATGCCCTGCCCGCGCAAACAATAATCCGCCTTATGAATACTCGTTCGGTCGGTCCCCATCAGCACCACGCTCGAGGCGAACTCCCTGCCGCCCGGATTATAATAAACTCTCTCCTCAAGGCTCGTGTCTTTCGGCAGCATCTCCAGCGCCACCGGCGCCGTTGGCTGCTCTTTGGAATCGTAATCCAGCACATGCTCCGGCAAATCAATCTGCCAGCGTTCACTCCCGGCTATCGGACTCGCCTTGACACCTGCGGGTCCGAGCTTTTGCGGAACAACCGCCAGCAGGATCGCGGTCCCGGCCATAAGCGCCAGGGCCATGGCGCAAAGAATATATTTCCGGCGATTCATGCGGATGCAACCCCTTCCGCGGGCGTCGTTTTTTTCTTCTCCAACAAATCCCCAAGCCAAAACAGCGCCAGCACCGCGGGCACGTACGGCAGCAAGCTGAAAAGCGCGCTGTCATGCACCGATTTCCCCGCGGATTGGCCGCCAAACCACTCCGCGGCAATGATGATGAACAGCAGTCGCAGCACATTGCCCGCAATCGCCAGCAGCGGCGCCAACGCGATCAGCAGCGCCCGTTTCCACCACGAGCGAAACACGACGAACCCGAAAACAATCGCCAGCATCACCGTGACAATCAGGCTGCGAATGCCCCCGCACGCCGCCGCCACCTCATATTGGAAGTGTCCGCTCGGATCAATCAGTTGCGTTCCCTGCCGAATCACGTGGAAACGCAAAACCGTATGCGCAATCACCTCCACCAGTTGCATCGCCACATAACGCAGGGGAACCGTGATGAATTCCGCCAGCGTCCCGAATGGCAGGCAAAAAGCGAACAGGAAAAAAGGAAAGAAACTCGCGCGCAACAATTTCGGCCCCCACGCCAGCCCCATCAATCCATAAATCCCGGTAAATAGCGCCACGATCGAAATACGCGGCTGCTGCACCCGAAAGCCGACGATATGAAGAACCAGCCCCAATCCGACGAGCAGCAATCCCGGCCACCATGTCGCCATCGGCTGCCGCAGCAGTTCCTTTCGTTTCCACCAGAACAGGCCAATCACGATCAACGGCGCAATAATCATCTGGTTGTCATCCGTCTCCCCCTCGGCCGACGTGGCGGTGCCGACGATATACATCCATTTCAGCAGCGATGAAGTGTCAAAAAAACCGAAAGTGGAATTGCCAACGAACTGAAACAGCGCCAACCACGCACCCAGCAGCAGGAAGAAAAAGCCCTTGTTGGGCAGCCGATGCCAGCCTTCCACCAACTCAGCTTGAAATTCGTCTAGAATTCCAATGGTTGTCTGTTGAGTCGTCTGATTATTCACGCGCGCAAATATGCAGCCTCTTAGATACAGAATCGGTGGAAATTGCTCAATTAAAATCGGATGCTGCCCCTCGGCTGCGGCGTGCTTCAAACCTGTAGGCAAAATACGGTCGTGGCCCTTGGTGGGGGACGGCGCGCTTGCGCCGTCCGCGCCGCGTTCAGCGGCGCAATGTGAAGCCTAAATGGTTAAAAATTCTGCGATTTCTCCGGACATTTCCACGCCCGCCCCCGCAAACCATCCCAGAAAAGGTAAAAAAGGAACCAGAAGTTATGCCGCACATATCGCGGCCCCAGCCGCAACGGCTCCGACGCCAGCCGATGCACCCACGTCAACCCCAACCGCTGCATCCATTGCGGCGCGTCCGGCTTCATGCCGGCGTTCACATCAAAAGCAAAACCCACCGCCAGCAAAATCCCCCGGTCGATCCGGTCTTTGTATTTATGAATCCACGCCTGTTGTTTCGGCGTCCCCAAACCAATCCAGATGAAATCCGGCGAGAGCCGGTTGATTTCATCGACGATTTGCGTTTCATCCTTCGGTTTGAAATAGCCGCTGCGCGCGCCGATGATTTTGATTTCGGGATTTTGCTTCCGGAAAAAATCCTGCAATCGCTCCACACACTCATCATTGCCGCCCAAAAAATAATGCGTCGCGGGCGCAGGCGTGGCCAGGATGCATTCGCGCATGAATGTCGGCCCATAAACACGGTCCCGCAATCCAGCCCCCTGCCGATTCAAACACCAGATCAGCGGCATGCCATCGGGAATGAAATAATCCATCCGGCTGGTCAACTTGCGAAATTCCCGCTCGCGCCGCCGAAGCGTCACGATGTGCGTATTGGTAAAATCCACGGCGAATGGCCCCGGTTGCCGCGCGCGCTCCCGCAACTCGGCGGTCAAACTCGCGTAAGTGCGAATCTGCAAAGGCGTGCCGAGAACACAAAAAGCAGAAGCGCTCATGTGATCCAGCGCTATTTTAACACCGGCGACTGGCACATGCGTTCCAGAATTTCATTCAGCGAGCAGCGGATTTTCCATTGCGGAAAATGGCTCTTCAATTTGCTCAAATCGCTGATGTAGCAGATGTGATCCCCCACGCGAGGCTCGTCGGTGTATTTCCACGAAATCTTTTTGCCCGTCAGCCCCTCGATTTTTTCGATGCACTCCAGGATCGAAGCGCTGTTTTCGCGTCCGCCGCCGAGATTGTAAACTTCTCCGGCCCGCGGATTTTTTGTGAACTCCGCAAACGCCGCCAGCACGTCCGAGCTGTGGATTTGGTCCCGCACCTGTTTGCCTTTGTAACCCAGGACCGTGTAGGTCCCGCCCGTCCGCGCCACTTTTACCAGGTACGACAGAAAGCCGTGCAGTTGCACCCCGGAATGATTTTCGCCCGTCAGGCAGCCGCCGCGAAAAACTCCCACCTTCATCCCAAAATAACGGCCGTACTCTTGCGCCATGACATCCGCGGCGGTTTTGCTCGCGCCAAAAACACTGTGCGTCGTGCGGTCAATCCGGCAGTCCTCCCGCACCCCGTTAAAATCCTCCGCGCGCGCGTAATCCCAGCGCGTCGGCAATTCCTTCAGCGGAATTTCGTTCGGCGAATCCCCATACACCTTGTTCGTAGACATGAAAATAAAAACCGCCTCCAGGTTCGTCTGGCGCGTGGCTTCGAGCAGATTGATCGTGCCGCCGGCATTCACGTCAAAATCCACCAGCGGAATTTCCTTCGCCTTGTCGTGGGAAGGTTGGGCGGCGCAATGGACGATGACGTCGAATTTCTCCTTTTTAAACAGCTCAAGAACCCGCTCGCGATCGCGAATGTCCAGTTCGTGATGCGTGAATTTTTTCGCCGTCTGCCGGATGCGGTCGAGGTTCCAGCGGGTGTCCCCCTGCGGGCCGAAAAATTCGCGGCGCATATTGTTGTCGATGCCATGCACCTCATTACCCTCGCGATCGTAATACGCCACCGCCTCGGAACCAATCAACCCGCTCGACCCGGTAATCAACACTTTCATGTAGCGCGAAAGAATAAAGAGGCATGCGGGCGAACGCACGCCCTTTTTGGGCGCGTCACGATTTCGCCGACAATTCCGCAAAACGTCCGCGCGCATCCTTCCACGCGGATTCATTTTCCGGATCGTGTTGCACGACCTCACTGGATTCCCGCACCACGTTGCGTATGTCCGCCAGCGTATGTATCTCCCCATGCGACCGCGCCTGGACCAGCAGGTTGCCCAAAACCGTCGCTTCCACCGGCCCCGCCACCACCGGCCGGCCGCACGCGCTGGCCGCAAATGAATTCAACACTTTATTGCGCGACCCGCCGCCGACAATATGCACCGCCTCAATTTTCGTCCCCGTCAATCCCTCCAAACCACCAAGCACCGTGGCATAAGTGAGCGCGAGGCTTTCAAAAATACAACGGATAATCTGCCCTTCGCTCTCGGGAACCGGCTGGTTGGTTTCGCGGCAAAAATCCTGGATGGCTTTCGGCATATCCGGCGGATTCAGGAAGCGATCATCATTGGGATTCACCAGCGAGCGAAAGGCGGGCGCCTCGCTCGCCATCTGCGCGAGCTGTTCGTAGGAATAATCCCGCCCCTTTTCCGCAAACGCCCGGCGGCATCCCTGCACCAGCCACAATCCCATAATGTTTTTAAGCAGCCGATACGTCCCGTCCACGCCCCCTTCGTTGGTGACATTGAGTTCGAGAACGCCCGGCGATAGGAGCGCGTCCTGCACTTCCACTCCCAGCAGCGACCACGTCCCGGAACTGAGATACGCCCAGTTCGGTTTGCCGGTGTTCTTCGTCGGCACACCCGCCACCGCCGAGCCAGTGTCGTGCGCCGCGGGCGCGACGACCGCGATCGGCCCCAACCCGGTGCGTTCGGCCAGCGCCGGGCGCAACTGCCCCACGCGCGTGCCGGGCGGCACAATCTCCGGGAAAATTTTTGCCGGCAGCCCTAGTTTCTCCAGCAGGTCGGTGGCCCACGCGCGTTTCCTCGGATTCACACATTGACTGGTGGTTGCGATGGTAAACTCACACACGCGCGCGCCGGATAGGCAAAAATGAAGAAAATCTGGCATCAGCAGCAGCGTCTCGGCCGCCGCCAATAATTCGGGACTGTTCTTTTGCAGCGCAAGCAATTGGAACAGCGTGTTGATTTCCATGAACTGCAGGCCCGTGGTGGAGAAAATTTCCTCACGCGGCACGCGCGCGAGCACTTTCGGCAACATCCCTCGAGTGCGCGCATCGCGATAATGATACGGCAACCCCAGCAGTTCGCCGCTTTTGGATAGGAGCGCGAAATCCACACCCCACGTGTCCACCCCCACGGAGACAACCGACTTCCCGAATTTTTTCGCCGCGCCCGTCAGGCCCGTTTGGATTTCATTCCACAACCCCAGCGTATTCCAGCGGAGCGTGTCGGCGATGGCGATGCCGCCGTTGCCGAAGCGGTGGATTTCCTCCAGCCGCATTTTTTTTCCGTCCCAAAGCCCGGCCATCACGCGCCCGCTTTCGGCGCCGAGATCCACCCCGAGGTAAACTTGCTGGCTCATTCGATTATAGATCCGTAATGGGTTTATGCCGCGGCACCAGCGCTTTCATAATCGCCCACGCCGCCAGATAACTCAGCGCGCAGACCACGAACATGATCAGGTAGGCCGTCTGCGGTGTTTTGATGAATGCATCCGTAAGTCTGCCGGCCAGCAATTGCACCAGCACGCCGCCCAAACCGCCAGCCATCGCGCCGATGCCCGTCACCGAACCAACCGCCTTTTTGGGAAACATATCCGAAACCGTCGTAAAAAGATTCGCCGACCATGCCTGGTGCGCTGCCGCGCCAATGCAGATCGTCGAGATGGCCAGCACCGCCGCCCATTTTCCGAAAACGTCCACGTTGCCAAAGTATTGCGTCAGCAATACGGCGAGCGGTGTAATGGCGATGAGCAGCATCGCCGTCATGCGCGCCTTATAGACCGGCCAGCCGCGTTTCATAAAGGTCATCGGGATGCTGCCGCCGTAAATGCTGCCGACAATGGACACGCCGTAGACAATGAACGTCGGCAACATGACTTGTTCCTTGGTCATGCCAAATTGTTTCTTCAAATAATCCGGCAGCCAGAAAAGATAGAACCACCAGACGCCGTCGGTCATGAATTTGCCGAAGAAGAAAGACCAGGTTTGGCGATAGCCCAGCAATTTTCCCCAGGGCACCTTGGCCTTGTCCGCCGCCGCGCCCTGGACAGTTTTGATTTCCTCGTCGCTTTGGATGTAGTCGTACTCCGCCTTGGAAAGCCGCTTCTGATTTCCGGGCGTGTCATAAAGCCAGAACCAGAAAATCAGCCACACAAACCCAGCCGCGCCCGTGATGATAAACGCCATCTTCCATCCGCGTTGATCGCCGAAATAGGCCATGCACCACGGAACGAACAAAGCCGCCACCATCGCGCCCGCGTTCGCCCCGCTGTTGAATATTCCCGTGGCCAGCGCGCGTTCACGCTTGGGAAACCACTCCGCCACGGTTTTAATCGACGCCGGAAAATTGCCGCCTTCGCCGACGCCGAACGCGCTGCGAATCAAAATGTGCATCCGCACCGCACCGCCTACGAAGGCGTTGCCAATGCCGCAGAAGGACCACACGATCAGCGAGAGCGCCAATCCCATCTTGGTGCCAATCTTATCGATGACCCAGCCGGATAGCACCGTCATGCCCGCGTAAAATCCGGTGAAGGCCGCCGTCAAATGGCCAAAATCAGTATTGCTCCAGCCAAAGCCTCCTTGCGCGGTCGGCGTGCAGAAAAATTCCTTCAAATAACTGATGACCTGCCGGTCCAGGTAATTGATGGTCGTGGAGAAAAAAAGCAGGCCGCAGATGACCCAGCGATATTTTGTCATGACCTCGGTCACAGCCGCGCGAGCTGTGCCCGGGCCGGAAGGGGCGGATTCAATAGGCATAATCAGGGTCGGCGTGTTTCGTAATTCCCGATTCGCAGCCGCCTGGAAAAGCCGGCCCTGCAAGGAATTTCAATTTGCAATGGGACTTCAAAGCATTGCTCCGGAAAATTGGAAACCGGTTGCCAGATTGGACTTTTTGAATGGGCCCGGTCAAGTCCGCGCACGGCACTCCACGCAATATTTTCTGCACTTTTTCCCTCAGTAAGAGCCGACGTGAGGAGGCTCAAATTTATTCCACCACAACGCATGAACCCGCCCACCACTCCGCGGGAGCGCCGGCGTCTCGCCGGCCAGTTGCGCTAGGATCACAAAATCACCGCGCCAGCCATCCCCCATCCACCGCAAGAGTGAAGCCCTGCATATAATCCGACGCCGCCGAAGCCAGAAAAACCACCGCCCCCTTCAAGTCCTCCAGCGAACCCCAGCGCCCGGCCGGAATGCGCGCCAGAATTTCCGCGTTGCGCTTGGCATCCGCCCGCAACGCCGCCGTATTATCCGTCTCCATGTAGCCGGGCGCGATGCCGTTGACATTAATATTATACGCCGCCAATTCATTCGCCATGATGCGCGTGAGTCCCATCACCGCGCTTTTGGAAGCCGTGTACGATGGCACGCGAATGCCGCCCTGAAACGACAGCATCGACGCGATGTTGACAATTTTTCCGCCGCGCCCCTGCTTCACCATTTGCTTCGCCACCGCCTGCCCCAGGAAAAACACGCTCTTTTGATTAACTTGAATAACGTCATCCCAATCCTGCTCGGTAAACTCCAACAGCGGCGCGCGGCGAATGATCCCGGCATTGTTCACCAGAATATCGATGCCACCCAATTCCTTCACCGTCGTCTCGACGATGCGGGTGACGGCATCTTTTTGCAGCAGGTCCGCTTTTATCCGGCAAACGCGGCGGCCGAGCGCCTGGATTTTTTTCGCGGTCTCATCATTGGTCGTCGCGGAAACGACCAACGCCACATCCGCCCCCGCCTCCGCCAATCCCACCGCAATCCCCTGCCCGAGACCACGGCCCGCGCCGGTGACGATGGCGACTTTCCCGTCCAGTTTAAATTTGTCGAGGATCATGTGTTCGTTAAATGGTTAAATGGTCAAATTGGTTGAATGAGGTAGCGCAAAACTGGTTCACCGATTTAGAGCGTCTAACAAAATTCCTCTGATGGTAGGGCGCGTCACTCCGTGCGCGCCGTTTCTGTTGCAATTGTAACGGCGCGCACGGAGTGACGCGCCCTACCACGAAAGCTCATTTTGATAGGGGCTCTTAACCGATTTAACTTATTTAACAATTTAACCCGCCACTTCACTTCAATCGCGCCACCGGCGCCGCATCCATGTCATCGAAAGCCTGATTTTCCCCGCCCATGCCCCAGCAAAAAGTATAAGCGCCCGTGCCGCAACCGCAGTGAATCGACCAACTCGGCGAAATCACCGCCTGCCGATCCGCCACCACGATGTGCCGCGTCTGCTCCGGGCTGCCCATGAAATGCATGACCCGCCGTTTCGGATCCACATCAAAATAAACGTAAACCTCCGAGCGCCGCGTGTGCGTGTGCGGCGGCATGGTGTTCCACACAGCGCCCTCCTGCAATTTCGTGAAACCCATGACCAACTGGCAACTCTTGATGCCATCCATGTGGATATATTTATAGATCGTCCGGCGATTTGCGTCCGCCAGCGTCCCCAACTCGACCGGCGCCGCGTCCTTCATCGTCGCCAGCGTCGTCGGATACGCCGCGTGCGCCGGGTAACTCAGCAGATAAAACGCCGCCGGCGTCGCCGTGTCCTTGCTGGTGAACGAAACCTCCCTGCTGCCGCGCCCCACGTAAAGGCAATCCAGCTTGTTCAACTCGTATTTTTTTCCATCCACTTCCACCGAGCCGCCGCCGCCGATGTTTAAAATGCCCAACTCCCGGCGCTCGCAGAAAAACGCCGCGCGCATTTCCGCATCTGCGACCAGCTTGATCGCGGAATTTGTGGGCACCGCCGAGCCAATGATCGCGCGGTCAGTATCGCTGTAAACCAATTCCACCTTGCCCGGAACAAAAAGCGACTCGATCAGAAAGTGCTCGCGCAATCCGTCCGTGCAAAGTTTTTGATAATCCTTTTGGTTCGGTGAAAAACGGATTTGCATGTTGTGTGGTCGTTAAATAGTTAAATGAGTTAAACCGTTAAATAAGTGAGCGACGTGGGGCGATTTGACCGATTTAACCAATTACTCATTTAACGTTCCCCTGCGCGAGCAGATACATTTCCTTCCCAGCCAGCAGAAACGCGCCCGCCCCGTAAACTTCATAATCCTCCGGCTTAAACGATTTCGGATCCGCGCCCACCTGCTGCACGTAGCCCAGCCTGCCATCCGGCGTCACACAACCTTCGAGCGCAAACCAACCCCGGCGGACTGCCGGCTCGTATTTCGCGCGGTCCAGCAGGCCGTGATTGATGCCCCACGCCAGTGCAAAAACATAAAAACCCGACCCGCTCGTTTCCTTCAACGGATACGAATCCGGATCCAGCAAACTCGCGTGCCACAATCCGTCCGGCTGTTGCAGGCTCGCGATTTTTTCCGCCATCTCCTTGAACTGCGTTTCATAACGCGCTCGGCTCGGATAATTCGCCGGCATCATTTCCAGGATGCGCGCGATTCCGCCCATCACCCAGCCGTTGCCGCGGCTCCAGAAGATTTTTTTCCCATTCGCCTCTCTCTGCGCGAAATAACGGCTGTCCCGGAAATACAAATGCTCGTCCTTGTCATACAGAAAATCCGACGCTGCCCACCATTCCTTGTCCATGAAATCGAGATATTTTATTTCGCCCGTCGCTTTGTAAAGCCGCGCCCAGGTCGGCGGCCCCATGAACAGCGAATCGCACCACCAATACCGGTCGGCCTTTCCCTTTTTTGCGAAGTCCAGCGAGTCACTGCTCGGATGCGCGAGAATGTAATCAAACCTTTCTTTAGTCGGCCCCAGCATCGCCGGGTCGCGGTCTTTCAAGTACAATTCCAGGTAAGTCTGGCCCACGCATTGGTCGTCCGCGTGGTAAATTCGCGAGCCCAGTTTCCAATCATTTTTCCTGCCCATTTCCACCATCGCCTCGTGATATTTCGGCGTCTCGGCGATGCTGTCCAGGGCCATCACGCCCGCGTAAAACGCCGCATAAGTCCAGCCGTTATCCTTGTAATGCGCGCCGGAAGGCGAGGCATTGGTGAGTTGCCAATCAGCCACCTTTTGCATCGTGCCGAGAATCGCGGGCGCGGAAAGCCCTCTCTCCGGCAAAGCCGCATCCCGGGACGCGCCCACATGCGCGCAACCACAAACCGCCACGACAAGCAGGCCGAAAAGCGCCAGGTATTTCATAAATTCAAAACGACTTTGACTCATCGATTGACGACAAATGCGCACGCGAGGTGACATCTTTGCGGCACTGGCTGCGGTTCGTCAATGCAGCGCTGAAAGTCACGCGCCTCTGAATTCAACCGCGATTTCGCGCATTTGCGAAAGACCAATCCCGCCCCACCCTTTTGAAACTCCCGATTTCGAACCCCTCATCCTCCGACTGGACGCGACAACCTGACTTATAGTCTATAGACTTATAGTCGAACGACATGTGAACTGACTGCGGCATGGGGAATCGAAATCATGGCTTGAACGTGCTTGGACAAAATGTTCGCAAGTGGCGAGAACAAAAAGCACTCACCCAGGAAGCGCTGGCCGAACGAGCCGACCTCGACCCTACCTACATCAGCGGGATCGAACGCGGCGTGAGAAACCCAAGTGTCTTGAGCGTCGTGCGGATTGCCCGGGCATTGGGAGTGACCACCTCCAAGCTGCTCGAAAAAATAGATGACGAACTCAATGGCCACCGCTCCGGACCCGCCTAGGATTTATGACCGCCAGGGAGGTGGGGGGCTCAAACGGGAATTCACACCTTGATTTCTTCGGACGGTCTTTCAGCTGAACCCTCGCGCCGACAAAAAAAGCGTTGAAGCAATGCGCTTCAACGCCTTTCAGAAATTATCCGGAAATCAGGCTTTGGCCGTTTCCTTTTTCCATGTGCGCTTGGGCGCTTTGGTCACCAGGCCTTTTTTGATGGCACTCGCCGAGACCCGGATGTAGCGCACCTCGCCATTCGACATCACGGCCTTGACGCGCTGGAGATTCGGCATGAAACGGCGCTTGGTGATCGCCGTCACGTGCGTGCCGATACCGCCCGACTTCTTCGATTTACCACTGCGCCAGATAATGCTGCCCTTCATCGGGCGCTTGCCGGTTAATTCACAAATTTTTGCCATAAGAATTTCCTTTTAAAAGGAGCCCGAGAAATTACCAGTGAAATGGCCGGTTGCAAGGATTATTTGCGGGAAAATCGTTCGAAAAACCGTCTCATTTTGCGCTTTCAACCCCCTTTTTGGTCCGAAACCGAATCACGGAATATTCATGCGTCTCACTCAAATGGAACCCCGCCTTCTGGATTTCCCTCGCGATCCCCGGCATATGCGCCACTCCCCACGGCACCATGATGCTGTCGGATTGCGGCAAATGAGCTTGAATTTCCCCCACCAGATGCTCGTTGCGCTTGATCAGAATGTCGTCAAAAAGTTGCCGCTCAAAATCCGGCGGCGGCGTGAACTCCAGCAGTTTCGACAAATTCTCCGCGTTCATTCCCCTCGAATGAATCAACATCACCAGATTCAGGAAATCGATAGTCGTCCCGGAAAACTGGTCCACGTCCACATCCGCCCGCACCACGTCGCCCGTGGCGGGAACGAACGTCTCCTTTTGTTCCGCCAGGCCCAGCGATTTCGCCATCCGTTTATAAGTGATTTTATTCGTCAACAAATTCTGTGAATCGGAAACCCCCTCCATCAGGACGGTCGAATTGCTCGGAAACGTCCGCGAAACCTGCTGGTAAAAATCCGCGTTCGCTATGTGCGCCATCGGAAACAATTCGATCACCTTGCCGTCATCGCGCACATATTTCCGCACCTGCACCGTAAACCCGCTCGGATGCAACGCCATGAAACCCTCGCTGAAATGCCCCACCGCGCGCGCCGTGCACACAAAAAGATAAACACCCGTCAGCATCAATAAAACCGCATTCGCCAAAGCGAACACCGCCAGGTTCCGCCAACTGAACGCCCGCGCGCCGAGACGCTCCACCGGCACCACTCGCCATGAAAATTTGCTCCCGCGCGATGCATAAAAGATAAGAGCGCCGGCAATCACCAATTGGCAGCCCGAAACAATAAAAGCAAAAACCTGCAGCCGCTCGTACCCATAAATCGCCATCGGAAAAGTAACCAGCATCGCCACAATGTAAAAACCCGCCACCGGAAGAAACAACCGCTTGGGAACCATTGGCGTCAGCCCCATCAACGCATAAATTCCCAGCGCGACCAGCACCATAATCATCGAGATCAATCCCCGCGGAAAGGAGATCGCGTGCGAATGAAAAAAAAGAATTAAAAAATCATCCACAAACGAAATCACCGCATCCAAAAGGAAAAGCGCCAGTCCCACGCTGAGCACAATCGCGAGCAGATGTCTCAAGGAATTTCGTGACGATGGCAATTCCGGAGGTGGGACCATTACAGGCGGCGGACCATTCATTCAGTCCGAAATCTTAGGGCTACCGCACCCATCGTTCAAGATTCAAACTCCCCCCCCCCGGCGAACTTCATCTGCGCTCAAAAAGAGAGCGCGCGCCCAAGCCGATTCCTAAACTTAGCAGGGCGAGAGTCCTGTCGAGCCCTCAACGGTCATTCAAATTGTATCTGTGTTTCATCTGTGCACATCTGTGGCCAAACTCACGCAGCTTTCCGTTGCGCGGAAATCCATCATCAATCCTTTGGGGGGGTGAATTCATCTTATTCGTTGACCCAAGGTAGGCAAGGCGTGCCAACCTTGGGCTGAATGCTTCAATCCCTTCGAGAATGTTCCGAATCTGCGGTGCTAAAACCGGTTCGCGGGTTTCGCGGTCCAAACTCCCCTTCGCAAAATGATTCAAAATAATTTGTCCACTTTCGCAGCCGGTGGGGATAATCAGACAGATGCCTGACGCGAATGACATGGACCTGCTGCGCGAGTTTGCCCGAACGAACTCCGAGGCCGCCTTCAACGAAATCGTCCGGCGGCACATCAACCTCGTCCATTCCGTCGCGCGGCGCTGCACCGGCACGGACGGCGACGCGCAGGACGTGACGCAAGCCGTGTTCATCATCCTCGCGCGCAAGGCCCCCGGACTGCGCGCCGGCACATCCCTCGCCGGGTGGCTTTACGAGACCACGCGCTTCACCGCCGCGCGACTGCTCCGCACCAACGCCCGCCGCCGCGCGCGCGAACAGGAGGCTTACATGCAATGCACCCTGAACGAGACCGACCCCGCCGCCGTGTGGGAAAAACTCTCGCCGCACCTCGAAACCGCGATGGACAAATTAAATGCCGCCGACCGCGCGCTGCTGGTGCTGCGCTTCTACGAAAACAAAAGCGGGCAGGAGGCGGCGGCGCTGCTGGGCATCCGCGAGGACGCCGCGCACAAGCGGCTGGCCCGCGCGCTGGAAAAACTGCGGAAAATTTTTGCGCAAAGGGGCATGGCCCTGTCCGCCACGGCCATTGCCGGCGCAGTCTCGGCCAACGCCGTCAGCGCCGCGCCCGTGGCGCTGGCGGAAGCCGTTGCCGCCGGTGCACTGTCAGGAACAACCATCACTACTGCGGTTGTGATTGCCGCAACGAAAATCTTTGCCATGACTACAGTCCAAAAAACAATTGTTACTATCGCCATCGCCGCACTCGCCGGAGTTGGCATCTATGAAGCCAGGCAAGCGCACGACGCTCGCGCCGCATTGCAAAAACTCCAGCAACAGCAGGCACCGCTGGCCGAGCAAATCCAGCAGTCGCAAAATGATCGTGACAACTCGACAAACCGGCTGGCCGATTTGCTCGCGGAAAATTCCCGTCTGAAATCAAACTCAAACCAAAACGAGTTGTTGAAATTGCGAGGTCAAGTCAGCGTATTGCAGGCCCAAGCCAGTCAGCAGGCAAAACTCAAACGAGAGCCATCCAGCGCTGACATTAGCAACAGTTCCCCAATGCAGGAAATTTTGAAGTCTTCCGTTGCGGCTTCATATGATAAAGTTTATGGCAAACTTTTTGCCGATTTGAAGCTGTCCCCCGACCAAGTTTCTAGTCTGAAACAATTATTGTCCGACAAGCTGACCGCCGGCATGGCCGAAAAGGGCGCGATCATGACCCGCAAAATCTCGCCGGAACAAATCCAGCAGTTGAACGACCAGATCAACACCGAGAAGGCCGGCGTGGACGAGCGGATCAAGCAGACGCTCGGCGCGGATGGATTCGCGGCGTATCAGACTTACGAGAAGACTTACAACGAACGTTCACAAATTGTCGGGCCGATGGGATTTTCCGACCAGTTGACCGGCAGCATGGAATTGACTTCCGACCAGACCGAGCAGTTGGTGCAGGCGATGTCCGACGAGCGTCAGCAATACAAATTCACAGTGGATTATTCCGATCCCAGCAAGTATTCGGGCGACATGGCGACCTTATATTCCGACGAGAACATCAGCCAGTATCAAAAAGAATTGGAACAGCTCCATCAACTGTATCTGGCGCGCGCGCAAACCATTTTGACGCCGGATCAGCAAACCGTTTTTCAAAAATACCTTTCCAACCGGCTTGCGATGCAAAACATAGGGTTGAACATGGCTGCCAAAATTTTGGGTGGAAAATCTGGCCGCAAATAAAAAACAGCACCATGAAAGAGTGAGTTTCTGTAATGACTTTGCAATGAACGGCTACGCATCGCTTTCCGCCCCGCGAGCAGGAGGTGTTCGACCCGGTGGTGCAGGGGTTTTACTATTGCGAGATTTCCGAAGGGCTGGGGATTTCCTACGCCACCGTCCACACGCACTTGAAGCACATCTACAAAAACTCCGTATGCGCTCGCGCAACCAGGCTGGGCTTGGGCATATCGTTATCGGCAACGGCAACCGCTCATCCTTGCGCGAGCTTGGATATTTTTATTCGTGAGGTGTCACTGAAACTGTCAGTGAAAGTGCCGGTTAGTAGTGAGAAATTGTGACGAGTTAGAGCAAATATCCTTCAGTGTTTAGTGGATTTTTGATAGTTTATTACAATCTGATTGGAGGTATACAGACCGTGTCCATCTGTGGCCAAACCCACGGAAACAACCCTTAATACTGCAAATCGCTCGTAAATCGTATATCGTAAATCGTAAATGCAAGAGACCGCCGCCGAAATCGTCCGCCGCCTGCAAGCCGCCGGCTTCGCAGCCTTTTGGGTCGGTGGCTCCGTGCGCGATTTCCTGCTCGGCCGCGAACCGGGCGATTACGACATCGCCACCTCCGCCCTGCCGGAACAAATCGAAGCGTTGTTCAAACGCACCATCGCCGTCGGCCGCAAGTTCGGCGTCATCGTCGTCATCGAAAACGGCCACCAATTTCAAGTAGCCACCTTCCGCGCCGAAGCCGACTACCAGGACGGCAGACGCCCCGAACACGTCCGCTTCAGCGATGCCCGGGCCGACGCCGAGCGACGCGACTTCACCGTAAACGGCCTTTTCTTCGACCCGGTGAACCGGCAGCTGCACGATTGGGTTGGCGGCGAAAAAGATTTGCGGGCAGGGATCATCCGCACCATCGGCAATCCCAGCGAACGTTTCGCCGAAGATCATTTGCGCCTGCTGCGCGCCGTCCGCCTCGCCGCGCAACTGGGTTTTGAAATCGAGCCCGAGACCTTTCGCGCCATTCAAACCCACGCCGCAAAAATCAAACTCATCAGCGCCGAAAGAATCCGCGATGAATTGGTAAAACTGTTTGCGCCCCCGGGAGCCCCGCACCGGCAAGCCGCCGCCTTGGGAGCGCCGCCGTCCCGGCGGCCAGTCGAAAACGAGAAACCTGCAAACAGCGCCTCCGAACCGGAGCGCCGACTTGCAGTCGGCTTACCGCCCGAAACGCAACCCGCTCAATCTTCTTCCCCCTCTCCGCCGCGAAGCGAGGAAGAGGGCCGGGGTGAAGTGGCGCTCAGGGTCCGGGGGGAAGGCGACTCGGTCACCCACGGCAATGTGACCGATCAACAAGCTCAAACTCTGCCCAACGCTGGAACAACTTCCCCCTCTCCCATCGGATGGGAGAGGGCCGGGGTGAGGGCTTCCTCGCCCGCCCGTGGCCTGACACTGTTACGTGAAAGCGCCCTGCTCGAACACGTGCTGCCCGAAGTCGCCGCCACGATTCATTGCGAACAATCACCCGACTATCATCCCGAAGGCAGCGTCTTCAATCACCTCGTCCTGATGTTGCAAAAAATGCCGCCCGACGCCGACCCGCTGCTCCCCTGGGCCATTTTAATGCACGACATCGCCAAGCCATTAACCGCCTCGCGCGATGAAAAAACCGGCAGCATCCACTTCTACGAACACGAACGCATCGGCGCGGAAATGACCGAGCGCATCCTCGAGCGCCTGCGCTTTCCCACCAAACAAATCGACGCCGTGGCCCAAGCCGTCCGCTGCCACATGCAATTCAAAGACGCCCCGCAGATGCGCAAATCCACCCTCCGTCGCCTGCTCATGCGCCCGACCTTCCCGCTGGAATTGCAATTGCACCGCGTCGATTGCCTCGGCTCGCACGGCCGGCTGGACGTCTACGACTTCCTCATCGCGCAATCTCAGGAACTGGCCCAACAACCCGAAATCCGTCCACCCCTTCTGACCGGCGAAGACCTGATAAAACTGGGCCTGCCACCCGGCCCCTCCATGGGCGCTTTACTAAACGAAATCCGCGAAAAACAATTGCAAGACGAACTCAAAACCCCAGCGGAAGCTCGGGCCTGGGCAAAGGAGCAAATTTCGAAGGGAAGTGACATTCCAAATTAAAAGGGGTCATAAAAGGGGTCAGTCAATGGTATTGTCATATTTTTCTTCGTTCTCCGATTCGCCTTCTTCCGACCGAAAAAAGGTCCCTCCCGGGGTATTTTGAAGTTTCATTTCCTCAACCGTCAGGACGCTCGCACCCCTGCCTCATTTGACACCCATGATATAAAAGAGCGACGAAAGGAGGAGGAAGGAACGGATGGAAAAGGCAACAAAGCTTTTTGGGTTAAGCCTGATTCGGCGGAAGGCCTGCGCAGACCCGGTTTCCCGGCTTCTACACAAACCGATCTCGCTCAAGCCACTCCCCAAGGGTCAAAAATTTATCCAGGTAAATCCGGCCAAATCCGGGAGCAATAAAATCAATTCCGTTGGTAGCGCCCGCTGCCGCGTCCCATTTTCCTTCCGGGCACATCGTCCGAGACAAAAAGCCCGTCTCTGGGAAAATCACCGAGACGTAAACCTTTCTCCATCAAGTGGCTTGAACCGTATTCGCACTCATTCAACCCTATTCGGGGACGGTCGCCGCCCTGCTGATCCTTTAAGTCTCAAATTCTGGAGTCGTGCCCGATCGTGCCATATCGTAGGGGGGTCCATACGACCTGCTCCCGGATTCTTTGGACCTCAGCCCAGTTCACCGCTATTCACCATTTCACCAAATAAAATTCACTGTCGTTTTTTAGCCACTCGATTACCTTACGCTGCGTTTAAAGATATTTAGAGAGAATTTGATGAGCAAACTACTATTAATTGACGACGAAACGGACGTGCAATACTCCTTTCAGCGGATTTTCGATTCGCCGGAAATCGAGCTCACCACCGCTTCTTCCGGTGAGGAAGGGCTCAAGCTGATTCCGAAACTCAAGCCCGACCTGGTGTTGATGGACATCCGCATGGGCGGCATCAACGGCCTCGAAACCCTCCGCCGCATCCGCCAGATGGATTCCAAGCTGTTGGTGATCCTCATGACCGCCTACGGCACCACGCAAACGGCCATCGAAGCCATGAAACTCGGCGCTTACGATTACCTGCTCAAGCCCTTCGACGTGGTGAAACTAAAGGACATCGTCGCCAACGCGCTCAAGGCCGCGCACGACATGCGGCAGATCGTCTCCTACCAACCGCTGTTGGAATCGGAGGATTATGAGGCCGGCATCGTCGGCCGAAGCGAAAGGATGCAGCAGGTTTTCAAAATGATCGGCCAGGTCGCCGGCACGGACGCCACCGCGCTCATCACCGGCGAAAGCGGCACCGGCAAGGAACTCGTCGCGCGCGCGATTTACCATCACAGCAATCGCCACTCGCAACCCTTCCTGGCGGTTAACTGCGCGGCCATCCCCGAGCAACTCCTCGAAAGCGAATTGTTCGGCCACGAACGCGGCGCTTTCACCGGCGCCACGCTGCAACGCGTCGGCAAATTCGAGCAATGCAATGGCGGGACGCTTTTTCTCGATGAAATCGGCGACATGACGCCCGCCACGCAGACCAAAATCCTGCGCGTGCTGCAAAGCGGCACGTTCGAGCGCGTCGGCGGCAACACACCGCTCAAGGTGGACGTGCGCATCATTGCCGCCACCAACAAACCGTTGGAAGAAGCCGTGGCCGCGCGGGAATTCCGGGAGGATTTATTTTACCGGCTCAACGTGGTGCGCATTCACATCCCGCCCTTGCGCGACCGGCGCGAAGACGTCCGCCTATTGGTGAATTATTTCCTGAAAAAATTCGCGCGCGACCAGGAGACTGCGCCGAAGTCCATTTCCGGCGGCGTCATCAAGGCGCTCGAACAATATCACTGGCCGGGCAACGTGCGCGAACTGGAGAACATCGTCCGCCGCGCGCTGGTCGTCGCCAAAGGTGACGCGATTTTGCTGAGCGATCTGCCGCCGGAAATCGCCGGCCCGGCCCCGGCTTCCAATGCTTTGACGCCGGTTTCAACCGGACCAACAACTGCGGGCGACGCCGGCGTGACCGATGTCGTTTCGCTCGCGCGCAAGCTCTTTCAATGGGCGCGCAAAGACCCCAAGCTGAAATTGATTCCCGCGGTCGAACGCGAATTGGTCCTCCAGGCGCTCAAGGAAACCAACGGCAACCAGGTGCAGGCCGCGAAATTGCTCGGCATTACTCGCGCCACCTTGCGCAAACGCATCGAGAAATTCGGCATCCAACGGGAGTTGAATTTGAAGTAATGCACGGCGAGACGACCGTTCCGCACTCTTTGCCTCTTGGCGCGGTCTCGTCGAATTGGTATTGGATAGCGCGTGACCAGCGCCAGCTTGCTGTTGCTGATACCAGCATACAACGAAGAAAGCCGCATCGAACCGGTGCTGCGGGATTACGCCCGTTATTTCCAACAGCATTATCAAGGCCCCTTCAAGCTCGTTGTCGTGCTCAACGGCTGCCGCGACAACACGCTCGGCGTCGTGCAGCGCGTGGCGGCGGATTTCCCTTCCATCGGCTGGCTCGAATTCAAGGATCGGATCGGCAAAGGCGGCGCGCTCATCGAGGGACTCAAACTTGCGCCCATGGCCGACCTCATCGGTTACGTGGACGCGGATGGCGCCACGCCGCCGCAGGCATTTCTGGATTTAGTCGAGCGCATCGATGGCGTCGATTGCGTCATCGGCTCGCGCTGGCTGGCCGGCGCCGTGTTGCACCAGCAACAAAGCCACAAGCGCCAGTTCGCCAGCCGCGTCTTTCATTTCATCGTTCAAATCCTTTTCTGGATGAACATCCGCGACACGCAATGCGGCGCGAAAGTGATGCGCCGGGAAGCAGTGGAAAAAATCCATTCCTCCCTCCGCATCGCCGACATGGCGTTCGATATCAACCTGCTCTACTCACTCAAGCACGCCGGCTTTCGCATCCTCGAGGTGCCGACCGAATGGACGGATAAAATCGGCTCGAAGGTCGCGCTCGGCTCCACGTCGCTCACGATGCTTCTCTCCGTGATACGCATCCGGCTTATCTATTGGCCGTGGCTTTACATACTGCTGCGCCCGCTGAAACCAATGGAAGGTTGGCTCTACAAAAAATTACGCGCGCCGATGCCTTTGCCGCGGGTGAAGTAAGTCCAAAGTCCAAAGTCCAAGGGCCAAAGTCCGAAGGCCAAAGGTTTGCGAGAAATTCTGCCTTACGCATTGGGCTTTGAACTTTTAGCTCGCCACATGAACAAGCCGCAGATGGCGAGGAAGAGCAGGTTGAACACTGAAAGGGTTTGGAGGATGACTTCCATCCGGCCGGGGAAATGGTGCAGCAACATCGGGAGAACGAAACTATAAACGAGCGCGAGCGCGATCATGGCGGGCACGACGGCATATCGGGCGCGGGCCAATAAATCGTTCACCAACACATTGGCGAGGGCCAGCGGGATCATCGCGCCGGCATACCATGGTATCAGCGCGATGGTGTTTGCCACATCACCGGACTTGTAAACGATTTTGACGACGATTGGGCCGACCAGCCACAGGCCGGCCGCCCCACAAATTCCCAGGATCGCGGTGCCCAAGAGGACCAGACCGAGGAGATTGCTTTTTTCCGCCTTCGCGTGGCTGTGGACAATTTTCGGAAACATCACCGTCGCCAGCGGCGTCACGAGCCAGAGCAATGCGCGGCACAAGGTGCCCGCGGCGCCATAGGCCTTCATGGAGTCAGCGGAAAAAAACGCCTTTGCGAACATGGTGTCGGACGTGAACATGAATTGATAGGCGCCAAAGCCGAGCATCAAGGGCAGGACTTGTCCGAGAGTGCTTTTGACATCGAACGGCTCGGGCGGAAGCGTCCACAAATCTCGTGTCCGCCATAGGCCCACCCCCGCGGCCACGCCGATGCCGATCAGCGCTCCAGCCATCAATCCACCGGCGGTCGGAAAAATCAGGAAAACAATGGCCGCCCCGCCAATGATGCGGCCCAGGCCGCCCAGGATGGTTGCCCAACCGAGCCAGAAAAAATCCTGCCGGCCTTGCAGCACGCCCGAGAATAACGGCATCCACAAGGAAGCCAATATGACCGGTAACGTAATCCAGAGACCGGTCGGACCGGCCAGCTGCCAGCGTCTCACAATCGCGCCCTGAAAAATCAGGACGACGACGGCACCGACCAGCCACACCAAAAATGTCCATAACCACACGAGCCGGATCATGCCGGACAATTGGCGTTCGCGCCCGGTGGCCAGCGCGTGGGCGGATTGCTGCGCAAAAACCATCTGCAACGGCGACGCCGGAATGCACGCCGTCACCATCAGGAGCGTCACGAATTCGCCGTAGGCCGCGTCGGGAATTTTCTTGTTCAGGAAATGCATCCCGAAGCTGAACACTCCGGCGCCAATCGTCGCAATCATCAGCCAACCGCTCTGGCGAAAGAACGTCGAGTGGGGTTTATGGTCGATAGTCGCGGGAGCGGGTTTGGATTCGGAGGGCATGACTAGGGTTGTGAACTCAGGAATCGGACAAGCATTTCCTTTGCGCGTTCAAGCGAGCGCAATGAAATCCATTCGTTGGTGGTGTGTGCCTGCGCGATGTCGCCGGGGCCGAACACCACGCTGGGAATGCCGCCTTCAGCCAGCACGGCGGCATCGCAAAAATAAGGCATGCCCGCCGGTTTCCGCTGACCGACGCTGCGGAGAAATTGGCGCACGAGCGGATGGCTCGCGAGCGTTTCCATTGGCAAACACGGCGCGCCGCGGACGCTGTTAAAGGCGGCCTGGAGTTTTTTTCGCGCCAGCAAGGTTCCGATTTCGCGCTTCACTGCCGACTCCGTTTCGCCCGGCAGGGTGCGCCGGTCAATAGTGATGACGCACGAGTCCGGGACGATGTTTGCCTGGATGCCTCCGCGGATGGTCCCCACATTCACAGTGGCATGGCCCAACAGGGGATGACGACGGCGGCGGCGCAGGGTCGCGGCATAATCGGTTTCGAGCGCCTCCACCACGCGGGCCATGGTGTGGACGGCGTTGCGGCCAAGCTCGGGCCGCGCGCCGTGCGCGGATCGCCCGCGCGTTTCCATCTGGAACCAGATATTCCCCTTGTGCGCCGTGACGACCTGGAGGTTCGTGGGCTCGCCGACAATGGCGAGGTCGGCCTTTAAATGACTTTTGGCGAGTGCGTGCGAGCCGGCTTGCGCGTTTTCCTCATCCACCAATCCGGCGAAGATAATTTCCGTCTCGCGCGGACGCCGCTTCGATTTCGCCAGCCAGCAAATTGCGGAAAGCATCGCCGCAACGGAGCCTTTGGTATCACAGGCGCCGCGGCCAAAGAGGCGATCACCTTTCCGGCGCGGCACGAATTGCTCCTCATCGGCGACCGGCACGGTATCCAGGTGCGGCGCGAGCAGGATGGTCCTGGAAGCCCGCATGGGGGGCTGAAGACGGGCAATGAGATTGACCCGGCCCGGCAGCGCTTTTTGAAATTCGATGTCCAACCCGGCGCGCGCGGCGGTGACAGCGGCAAAATCCGCCACCCGCTGCTCGCCCGCCCAGGCATCGCCCGGCGGCAGGAAGGCAGGATTCACGCTGGGCAGCGCGATCAATTCGTTGAGCAATTTTGATGTTTCACTCATTCGGGTCCGGACGGCGGAGGGTACGGGGGCGAAGTGCGAGTGTCGAGAATGGAAAACGCAATGGACTGCGAAAGGGGGCGGTGTGAGAGCGTCGTGGCCCCCCTCCACGATTTGGCACGATCGGGCACGACTCCAGGGGTTGAGACTTGAAGGAGAAGTAGGGGCGGCGGCCCTACTTGAATAGGCTTGAATAGGCTTGAATAGGTGCGAATACGTTTCAAGACATTTGATGGAGAAGGGTTTACGTGCGGGTGATTTTTCCAGGAGCGGGCTTTTTGTCGCGGACTATGTGCCCGGGGCGGAAGATGGGGCCGCGCGGCAGCGCAGGCGCTACCGATGGGCCAAAACAGGTTCGCACTCAAAAAGCTCAGTTGCCGTTCCATGTGTCCGTTCCCCCTCCTTTGTCGTTTTGTTTATAACATGAGTGTCAAATGAAGGCGGCGGATGAGGTGCCCTCGCGTCTACGAGCCGGGGGGATCGCGTTGCGGCGGCGGCTGGCTTGCGATACAGCCCCGCTGCATTCCGGAGTTTGGTGGCAATATCGAGAGCGTTGCTCCAAAACCAAATGCTTCTTTCGTGGCAGGGGCCCGTCGCACCATTTCTGAGCAAAACGGGCGATTTTGCAGTTCGGCGGCGCGCGCGGAGCGACGCGCCCCACCTGGTTTTGATTGGCAACACGCGCTCAAGAAAAGCCCCATTAAGCCTGGTTCGCAAACCGGCGCTTGCAATTCTGAAAAAATTGGGCATTAAGTTTCCCATGCCCAAGGAACTCGACTGAAACTGTGTTTGGCCTAGCACACTGTTAGACGGCAAGAACGCACTTTTATGAAACGCATCACACCACTACTCATACTAACCGCTGCGACATTCTTCGTTGGTTGCAGCACAACTTCAACACACCGAACCTCAGGCGTAGTCGCCACCGTGTCATGTAGCGATCCGCACATGAGGTTTACCGGCACTATTGTTTCCGACGGCCATTCCAGGCAGGTGTCTGGCATCGGTAGCCGCACCTTCGACATCACCGGCCAAGAAGCGACGTTTACTTTCAAGAAGACCGCCGCCGATGGGAAGATTTCGATTGTCGTCACAAAGATGGGCCAGTGTGTGTGCACTGCGACGGCTGATAGCAAGTCTGGCGGAGTTCGAGGTAACGTGTTATTTCGAGACGGTGTTGTGGAGCAGCAGGGTGCTTCTTCGTTCTGATGTATCCTTTGCCGCCTAACACATCACTGGAGCCAACGCGGATGACGCCTTCCGATTGGCGGCAAGCCACGAATGGATTGACATCGTGGTTCCGGCGTGACTCGGTTCTGGGTCGTTAGGCGTATTCCCGCTTCCGTGAAACCGACAGACATTTGGCCGTTCGACCAACCGCGAAATTGCGCCACGTTTACCATGCGTCAGATTATGGATGGTTCGGAACCGATTTTGTTGGTTTCGCACGATGAAGATGATCACGGCTGGCAGTTTATAGGCACTTCCGACGCCTCGTTGACAGACACTATGCTCGTGGCTTTAGGGGAAGTTGTTAAGATTGACCCGACGGTTCTCGAAGTTGCAGACCTTAAACCGGGTTGGCAGGCTCTTCGCGAGTTCGTTGGCGGCCCGTGGTCGCGGAGGTTACATCCGCCGACTCCAGAAGATGAGAAGTAGATACCATAAGCCTAACACAGCGCTGGAGCCAACGCCGTTGGCGTTGGCGGTTTCAGGTTGCGCTTTTCTGCGGGGTGGCTCAGCTTTTAGTCGTTAGGGGGCTTAAGCCCATGAGCGACCACGCATTTCTCATTCTATTCGCCCTGGCTGCGTATTTATTCGCTGGAATGCTTGCGGTAATTGGCATCGTCTTGCGCTGGCGAATGCGGCGGCTTTTTAGAGCAGCATTATCTGCCAAAGGCTCGATCGTTTCCCTTGAGCGTTCGGTTTCCATAAGTTCTGAGATGGTTTATCCGACTGTTTTCCCACATTTTAGGTTTACGGATGTTCAGGGCACGGAGCACTCGGTGCGTTCGTCAGTCGGTGTTCAGCCGGAAGCGCACAAAGTTGGAGATGTCGTCGATGTGATTTACGATTCGGCATCGCCACAGGATGCTTATATCGATCCGCTGGCAGTCAGACAGATGATGCGCATTTCTATATTTGTGGCTGCCCTTGTTGCGGTTATAGCCACAGGCATTTTTGTTGTGGTTTGGTTTGGGTTTGCATGAAAATACCGACACCTAACAAATCGCTGCAACCAACGCGGGGCATCGCTCCCCGTTCATCGAGAAGCCGCGGATTGATTTATATCGCTGCCACCGCGTGCTGAGCTCTAGTCGTTAGGCAGATTCGCGTATAGCATGAAACTTAAGAGTCCATATTGGCTGGCGAGTCTCATCACATTCGTGATAGCGATTTCTAGCTACGTCGGCCTGATACTTTGCGGACGCGCTACGGACTCATCAATTTTGTCTCTGGGAGCTTATTTTGTGTTTTTGTCGGTTGTCGGAGCTTTGGCTTTTTTGGCGTCTTTAGTTTTGTGGTTTTTGGCAGCTATTATCTCCGTCATTCGCTCACGTCGTCCGAAGAGTTGATTTTGTTTATGATAGACTGTCGGCCTAACACATCACTGAGGCCAACGCCGGTTGGCGCTGGCAGTTCCGCTGCGCTGTTCACATCACGAGTCCGGCGTGGCCCACTTCAGGCGATATGAAAAGAAGCAGCGAAAAGATAATGGCGCAGCGACTGCTCGTTACGCGAACTCATGGGTTCACGATGCTTCCATTTTTTCGCCTGCGAGCCAAAAGTTACATCCTCTATTCTATGCTGGTTGCCATCATACTATTTTTTCTTGTTCTCAGTGGCTTTTGGTTCGCCTTTAGTCTAGCGATGGCTTTTCTGATGGGCGTTCTCTTCGTGTATATTCGCTGGCTGCGGGGGATGCAAAGGAGCTGGCCGTTTCTTTCGAGAGTTATGAATTGGGATGAAGTGAAAAGGATTTCAGAAGACAAGTCATCGGCCTGATACTGTGCTGGGCCAGGATCACACGCCTCGAACATGACAACTCACAAGACATACGCAGAAGAGTGTGCTTCACTGCTTGCTATCACGTTCCCGCAATTCGACCTCACCGCTCCACCTGACCGGCCGAAATTAGAGCAGCGCAGATGCTTTTCGTTTCAGGTTCCATGTCCATCGGCAGCAGCCACGACTCCGCTGGTAGTCATGGTCACTGAGCGCGATGTCACGGTTGAGTTTCTTGGCGCGCACAGTCGTTTTACGAACCCCCAATTGGCTGTGACTCATATTCGGAAGGTGATTGAGGAGTCCACTGTTGTTGATACGTGGTATTCTGGCCCGTACGCCTGTGGCTGCTCATTTGTAGAGGCGGACCGCCCACCTCACGCACCTTCAGGCGCGAGAGGCGTCACGCGAGTCGTCCGGCGGTCATGGAAAGGCACACACGACAGGAATGCACACGTGGTCTAGGCAACTTATGGTCCTTATTCCTCATAACGCAACGGACGATGCGGTTTTGGACATCATTCGCAAGTGGATTGATGTCCTCGCAAAGGAAGATTACGAAGCAGTGGTCGCAGAACTCGGTCCAGGACTCGATTTTGCGTATGGGTTTTATTCATCAAAAGCGGAATGTCTGCGTGCTCAAATTAAAAGATACGTTTCACCGGAATATTTTCCAGGAGTCACGGACTTCGTCGTCACTGATTGGCGACGGGCGCAAGGTGGAAATCCAGAACCTCGAAGGCATGTGACATGGTACGAGCCTAATAACATCGGTGGCATTGGTCTCCGAGGCGCGGTACAATTTGATTTACCTCTGAACGGGAAATGGAGCGATCTCACCGCTGATTTTGTTTTCTGGGAACATGATAACGAAAATTATACATTGGCCTTGGAAGAAATCACCTCTGTAAATCAAAGTCTGCAAGAGTTCAAAAAATTAGAGCGAGATACGAAAAATCCATGACGTGAATGGGCAGGAGTTTGCGGTACTTGCCGTGAAGCAGCAGCGAAGGAAACTTTTAATCCTCTTGTTTTGTCGCTTTCAGAACCGCACGGGCGGGACGCCCGTGCCACTATCTCTGCTGCATGGTGCGGAGGATTTGCAGGCCGAAGCGTTCGTCGGGGGAGAGGACACGGCCGTGCGCTTTGAGTTCATACAAGGCGGACATGGTCATGCAGAAGTCGATGGCGGAAAATGGACGGCCGCGGATGACGCGCTCTTTCCAGCGTTGCGGCTCGGTGATTTCTTCGAGTTCCTGCGCGGAACCGGGATAAAAGGAAATCAGCCATTCGTCGCGGCGAAGATAACCTTCGGCTTCGTTCTTGCCCTCAAGCCATTCGTCGCAGAGCAACATGCAAACCGAGCGGCCGCGCGAGGCGCCGATGCGATAAAAAACCATCCGGACGGGCGCCTCGGCAAAATGATGATAGATGACTTTGGCGGAATCCGCCGGTTGCGGAGTGAACTGAGTCTGGATGCCGAGTTTGACGCCGCCGGGTGTGCCGGGATCTTTCTCGAAGCACAAGTTCTCGTCGAGCACCCACAGGATTTCGGTGGAATATTCGTGCTCTTCCAGGAGGGATTTCCACGCTGCGAGGGCTTCTTCAAAGTGAGGCCGGTGATAACTGGTCGGTTTTGACATATCTGAATCTCTGATTAGGACTCGTTTCGGCGAAACCAGTCAATAAAAAGTGCTATACCTTCCTCAATTTTTATATGGGGCTGGTACCCGAGGTTGGCACGGGATTTGGATATATCAGCAAAGGTCAGGGGGACATCGCCGGGTTGGGCGGGCTGGCGATCGATGATGGCTTTCTTTCCCAAGGCACCTTCCAGCACCTCGATGAGGCGGCTCAAGGTGACGGTCTGCGATTCGCCCAGGTTGAAAATATCGAAGCCGATTTCCTTCTGCGTGCAGGCCATGACGCCATCCACGGTGTCGCTGACGAACGTGTAATCGCGCGCGGTGGAACCATCGCCGAAAACGGGAATGGGTTTTCCGGCGCTGATGAGTTTGGCGAATTTGTAAATCGCCAGGTCGGGCCGCTGGCGCGGGCCGTACACGGTGAAGAACCGCAGCATGGCGATGTCCAGGCCGTAAATGTGGTGATACACATGCCCGAGCGCTTCGCAGGCGAGCTTGCTGGCGGCATAGGGCGAAATGGCGGCGAAAATCGGGTCGCTCTCGGCGAAGGGGACTTTGGAGTTCACGCCGTAAACGGAGGAGGACGACGCGATGATGAACTTTTTCACGCCCGTGGTGCGCGCGGCTTCGAGGAGATTCACGGTGCCTTCCACGTTCACGCGCTGATACAGGGCTGGCTCGGCCAGGCTCGGCCGCACGCCGGCGCGGGCGGCGAGATGGATGACCTGGTCGAATTTCACGCTGGCGAAAAGTTCATCGAGCGCGGCGCGGTCGGTGATGTCGCCCTGGATGAATTCGAACGGTTTGGCGAGGGCCTGGATGTCGCGGATGTTGCGGCGTTTGATTTGGGGGTCGTAAAACGAGTTCAGCTCGTCAAACGCCCAAACCTGGTGGCCGGCATGGAGCAGCCGCTCGCAAACATGCGAGCCAATGAAACCGGCGCCGCCGGTGACTAGGAAATTCACGGGCGAAAAGTAGCAAAGGAAGATGGAAGATGGAAGATGGAAGATGGGGAAGGCTGAACGAAGAATGCAGAAGGCAGAAAAAGGAACTAACACGGCATTGGGAATTCAACGCAAAGACGCAAAGTTGGAACTGCCAATCCGGGAACACACTGATTGAACTTTTGCGCCTTTGCGTTGAAAATCTCGGAACGACGCGGAATGAATTCCGCGTTCCAACCCAACTTGGCGCTTGGCACCCGAAACCAAAAACTTATATTCCCCGCCATGCCAAACGAAACTGTGTTACAACTCGATTTGCCGGGAATCAAAAAAATCAAAAGCGGCAAGGTGCGCGAAATCTTCGATCTCGGCGACCGGCTCCTACTGGTGGCGTCGGACCGCATTTCGGCGTTCGATGTCATCATGCCCAACGGCATTCCGCGCAAGGGCGAGGTGCTGACGCAGATTTCTTTTTTCTGGTTCGACCGCTTCGCCTCGCTGGTGCCGAACCATTTGCTGGCCGGCGCCAACGACCCGCTGCCCGCAAACCTGCAGCCGTTTTCCGACACGCTCGCGCGCCGCTCGATGATTGTGAAAAAGGCCCAGCCGCTGGCCATCGAGTGCATCGTGCGCGGTTATTTGTCCGGGTCGGGATGGAAGGAATATAAAAAATCGCAGACGGTTTGCGGCATCCCGCTGCCGGGCGGCCTGACGGAATCCGCGGAATTGCCGGAAGCCATCTTCACGCCTTCGACCAAAGCCGAGGCCGGGCATGACGAAAATATTTCGTTTGCGGAGGCGTGCAACATTGTGGGCAAGGACCTGGCAACGCAGGCGCGCGATTTGAGCCTGAAAATTTACAGCGCCGGACGCGATTACGCGCGCCAGCGGGGAATCATCATCGCGGACACGAAATTCGAATTCGGTGTGAGCGATGGAAAATTGATTTTGATCGATGAAGTGCTGACGCCTGATTCTTCGCGTTTTTGGCCCGCCGATCAATATCAGGCCGGCAAGGGCCAGCCGAGTTTCGACAAACAATTCGTGCGCGACTACCTGGAAACGCTGGATTGGGACAAAAATCCGCCGGGGCCCAAATTGCCGGAGGACGTGGTGAACAAAACGAGTGCGAAATATCTGGAGGCGTACGAGCGGTTGACGGGGAAGAGTTTGTAGGGCGCGCAAACCGCGGGGTGCATCTTGACCTCCCGAAATTGCCGAAAGGGCGCGACTGTGTCGCAGACCAGCCGCAGCCGCGTGAGACATTCAGTCATTTCAAATATTCACTAAACCTTTCGCGTTGCTGCGGCTGGTTCCGCTGCGCGGAACACAGCCGCGCTCCGTATCAACGAATTGTTCGCTGCCCGCATGGTTCTACCGGCCAATTTGGTTTCGCAATTCATTCGGGCAAGCGGTAAATTAGGGTCATGGGCGTCGAGCAATTGCCATCCGCCAGCCTGCCAATCAAGTCCGACGGCGCGCGCGGAGCGACGCGCCCTACCGCGAAAGGTGCGTTTCGCTCTGATCGTGCAAACGCTTGTTGAAGATTTTCTCCAGTACCTGCGGCACGAACGCGGGCAGGCGGAGCATACCCAGCGCACTTACGCGGCGTTGCTGAATAAATTCACCACGTGGGCGGCCACGCAGAATTTGTCGGATTGGAAGCAGGTTGAGCTCAGGCACTTGATGGCATTCCTCCAACATGAACGCGAGCGGGCGCTGGCGAATGAGGAGAAAAATTCGACACGCAAATTGAGCAGCGAAAGCGTTTACCTGGAAATCGCCGCGTTGCGCGCCTTTTATCGCTTCGCGGAAAACGAAAAATTGCTGCCAGCAAACGTCGCGGAACATCTGTCGCTGCCGCGGCGATGGAAACGGCTGCCGAAGGCGCTCACGGATGCGGAAATCAAAAAGCTGCTGACGCCGGAGCAACCCGAGACGCCGCAAAGCCTATGCGACCAGGCGGTCCTGGAATTGGCGTATGCCTCGGGGTTGCGTCTTTCGGAGTTAAAAAACCTGCGGCTGGAGCAACTGCATCTCGATGCCGGATTCATCAACGTGATTGGCAAGGGGAACAAGGAGCGCGTGGTGCCGGTGGGAAGGACGGCCGTGGCGGCGCTGAATCGGTTCATTGAAGCCGGGCGTCCGAAATTGGTGACGCCGCGTTCGCCGGCGAATGTTTTTTTGACGAAACGCGGCACGCCGTTCGCATCCGTGACGCTTTGGTTGCGGATCAAGAACCGGGTGCGGCGCGCGCGGGTCTCGCGCAATGTCACACCGCACATGCTGCGGCACAGTTTTGCCACGCATCTGCTGGAGCATGGCGCGGACTTAAGGGTGATTCAGGAATTGCTCGGCCACGCGAATATCAGCACGACGGAAGTTTACACGCACGTGACGGGGAACCGGCTGCGGGACATTCACCGGAAATTTCATCCGCGCGCTTGAACCGAGCCAGGCGGGTGGGCGGAAAGCGCAAACGAGACTGCGGAAATAGTTTTTCCCGAGTCTCAACTCCTAACTCCTATCGCCGCCGTTCACTCATCACTGAACAACTACCTTATAAAAGCGCGATTTGAACTGGGCGGCGGCGGTATCGATATAGTCCGCGCTGCCTGTCTGATCGCTGTTCGTGTAGACCGGGGTCCAAGTGACCATATTAGTCGAGGCATACACGACGAAATTGGCGCCGGTGATTCCGGTGAGGTGAAGCTGAAACCCATCGGCGCTCGGTTTGGCAGCAGAAAATGCCACCGGTGTGGTGGTGATGTTTAAATTCGCGTTGGAACTGACGGTGGTGCCACCCAAGGTTTGGGTCAGTTTTACGGAATAAGCGCCCGCATTTTTGGGGGTATTATTTGGCTGGGTGTAACTGATAGTGGGATCGAGCAGGGTCAACAACTTGGTGCCGCTTGATCCGGATGTCTTAAGAGCAACCCCATTCAACATCCATTGATAATGAGTCGTCAGCGAAAGGTTGGCCGCCACCGAGACTTTAAACGTCACGGTGCCCATATTTGTGACAGTCTGGTCTGAAGGTTGGACAGTAATGGTGGGCGGAATTCCCAATTGGGCTTCGCATTTCAGTGTCAGAAAGCCAAAAAAGGCCAGTAAAACAGCGGCCTTCCCTAACCAAGACGTATGAACTGTGAACTTCTCTTTCATATTTCGGGACACTGAAAGCTAGTTCCGTGCCCAAAAACTAGAATCGGTAGGTCAATTTGAGACGAAACGTGCGGCCGTCCTGAGGTATGAGGTCCTGATGATGGAAACGGGTGGCAGGATCGCTGTAGTGAGTGTCCAATAAATTATAGACACTTCCGGAGAACTCGAGGTTCTTAACCAGGTTTTGGCTGAAGAGGGTAAAGTTCACGACGCCGTAACCGCCGGCGACCCGCCCGGGGACATCCAGGCCGGTGACAGGAGAGACGTGCTGTGAATCCCGGGCACTGACGTATTGAAATTCCAAGCCGGCGAAAACCTTCTGCTGGTAAAGCGGAACGCTGATGTCGAATTTGCCCAAATGATTCGGCGAGTCTGTGAGGTCCTCACGGGTGCCGCTGTTTCGGGTGTCCTCAAAAGTGTAACTGGCGCGCGTCCGTATGCCGTTGGGCCACGCGCCTTCCAGGGAGAGTTCCATCCCGTTGGCATCCGCGTCGAAATTCGTGAAACTCCCGTTTTGAAGGAAGATCAGATTGTCCATCTGGTTGTAAAAGCCGGAAACGGAGGCTTTCAGGCTTTTCCCGAGATCCTGCTCAAACACGAGTTCATAGCTGGTAATTTTTTCCGGCCCGAGATTTGGAAAAAACGGGTCGCTCAGCTCGAGGAAATTGGGAGCGCGAAAGGCGCGGCCGTAAAGCGCCTTGATGGTGGAGGCGGGGAACGGATTGTAAATCAGCGCCAGGCGCGGATCGACGCTGGGTTTGAAATCGCCGTATTGATCGTAGCGCACCCCGGTGTTCACGTGCAGGTTGGTCACCACCGCGAAATCGCCCTGGGCGTAAATGCCGTAATTGATCCGCGTGCGGTTTACATTCGCCGAGACGTCGCCCGTGTCCGCCTCGAACAAGCGGCGGTGCTGGTTGAAATCATCCCGATATTCCGCGCCCACCGTGATGACGTGCCGGTCCAGGAGTTTTTTCGTCAATTGAACTTCCGTGCCCCACCAATCGCCCTGTTGCTGTTCCCTGAAAACGAGCGGAACATCGGGATAGGTGATTTCAAAGCTGGTGCGATCGTAATAAACCTGGGCCTTCAAATCGACCACGTCCGGAAAACTGTGCTCGAAACTGAGGTTCGCATAGCCGCGTTCATCGGTGGTCTGCAAACGCGAATCATTGAAGGTGGTGCCGAATTGAGCGGTGGGATTTCCCTTTTCCCGCTCGTTGAACGCGCCCTGCAGAGTGAAATCCTTGTAATGCAGAGAGCCAAACGCGCTCCGGAACGCGTCGTCATCCAGGTTATGGGCCACGCCGTTGTTTTGGGACGCGGTATTATATTCCGGGTAGAACAAATTTTCCGGGCCATCGCTGCCGGAAATGGACCCGGACAACAGCAGCTCCATGCCGTTGGTGAACACTTTTCCGACGGAGACACGGGTTTGGTAGGTGTTGAATTCGCCGTAGGAGCCGGAGACTTCGGCGCCGTTGATCTGGCTGGCATGGCGGGTAATCACGTTGATGACGCCGAAGAAGGCGTTGTCGCCGTAGAGTACCGAACCCGGGCCGCGCACGATTTCGATGCGATCAATCAAGTCCAGGTCCAGGATAAACGCCGTGTCGATAAACGCGCCGTCGGTCAAATCACTGTTGATGCGGTGGCCATTGACGAGCAGCAGAATGCGGCTGTTGTAATCGCCGAGGTTCACGCCGCGCGCGCCGAGGAATTGATAATTGCGGTCGTAGGAAACGTAAAAACCCGGCACGCTGCTCAAGGCGTCGCCGAGCGTGCGATAGCCGTAACGCTTGATGTCTTCGGAAGTGATGACCGTGGTGGAAGCGGGTGCTTCGGCGGCTTTTTGCTCGAATTTGGAGGCGGTGACGATGGGGATATTCATCAACGTCGTCAGGTCCAAATCCGTCAAATCCACTGGTGGCTTGGAGCCGTCGGCGGGCGCATTGGTGCTGTCATCCGCGCGGGCGCGGGGAGCAAAAATGAGCAGGCAGGCGAGCCAAAACGCAGGCGCACGCATGAGTGCCAAAAGAGGAATTCTTTTGTTCATGCGCGGATCAAGCGTTTTCGTAGTCGCCAACAAATGCATGGGTTCAATCAACCGCAAGCTGCTTAATCCAGCACAATGATTGCCATCTCGTGACGGAATTGTCGCCAGCGGGCGGGGGCCTGCAAGCATGAAATGTGCAAAGCCCGCGATAGAGGCGCGCGGCGCCGCGGCACAAATCCCGCTTCACATGGCGGCGCTGACAGTGTCCCGATGGACGGGATCCCCTGCTGTGATTTGTAATACCACGCTGCCGGAGAACTTGACAACGTTCCGTAAATGGGCCGCAATAAAAGCAATCTTGTGTGACCGGCAAACAGAAATAGTGCATTTGCCCCTTCCGGCCTGCCGGGGATTGAATTTCAGCCCGGAATATGGGGGGCGCCTTTCGCGCCACCGCTTTGCCCGCACATTATACGTCCTTTTTTTCGCCTGGATACTCGGCCTTGGATTTAACGCGCGGGCGCAGGATCAACACACGGAATACCAGATCAAAGCGGCGTTTTTGTTTAACTTCGCCAAATTTGTTGATTGGCCTCCGGGAGCGTTTTCCGCCACGAATTCGCCCATCATCATTGGCGTCTTCGGAAAGAACGTTTTCGGCAAGGATTTGGAGAACACGATCCGCGATAAAACGGTAAATAATCGGCGCTTTCAATTCATCACCGTGGCCTCCGCCGCCGAGGGGCTCAAGTGCCACATCCTGTTCATCAGCCCGTCAGAAAAGGACAATCTGAAGAAAATTCTGGACGGCCTGCATAATGCCAGCGTGTTGACCGTGAGCGAAACGGACCAGTTTATCAACGCCGGGGGTATGATCAATTTCGTCATCGAAGATAATAAAATTCGTTTTCAAATCAGCGACGATGCGGCCAAAAAAGCCGGGCTGAGAATCAGTTCCAAGCTTTTGAGCCTGGCCGCGCGCAATCATTGACGGGAGCGGCAAAAGGGTCTTGCGCGCCCTTTCCGTTCCACGTTTCCCACTTCACGGCCTGCACCTCCGATAGTGCCCCGGGCTTTCCCCGATATAGGTCCGTACTATCCACTTCACTAACCGGAACGAAAATCGCTCTAAGGCCGCGTCGAACACCGCCCTGCACAAGAACGGGGGTGTTTGGATGATAACAGGACAACTGTGGTTCGATTTCAGGACATATCCATTAAACGCAAACTGACGGCGATCATCATGATTGCCAGTACGGTGGCGTTGCTGCTGGTTTCGGCGGGGTTCGTCAGTTACGAATTGTTTACCTTTCGCCAGTCGATGGGGGATGATCTTTCGACGCTGGCCCAAATCATCGGCAACCAAAGCACCGCTGCCCTCACCTACGGGGACAAGGCAGCGGCGAATGAGATCCTCAATGCGTTGCAGATCAAACAACACATCGTCGCCGCCGCGCTTTACGACAGCCATGGGAAATTGCTGGCGGCGTATCATTTTGACAAGAACGACAAAACGCCATTGCCGGGCCGGCCGGCCCCGAACCAGGTGCAATTGGATAATGATTCGCTGGTGCTTTTTTACCAGATTCATTCGACGGGAAATCTGGACGGCACCATTTATTTGAAATCTGATTTGCGGGAAATGCATGAGCGATTCGTGCGCTACGCGCAAATCATTTTGCTGCTGATGCTCGCTTCGTGGCTCGTGACGCTGTTTCTTTCCTCGATGCTGCAACGGGTCATTTCGCGGCCCATCTTTCACCTCGCGGAAACCGCGGCGGCGGTTTCGGCGGAGAAAAATTATTCCATGCGGGCCGCCAAGCACGGGAACGATGAAATGGGAGAATTCACCGACCGCTTCAACGAAATGCTGGGCCAGATCCAAAAACGCGACTCGGAGTTGCAACAGGCGCACGACAAACTCGAGCTGCGGGTCGAGGAGCGCACGCGCGACTTGCGCGACGAAATCGCCGAGCGCAAACGCACCGAAGTGGAGTTGAAGCAGCAGTTTGTCCGCATCAGCCTGCTCAACCAGATCACTCAGGCGATCTCCGACCGCCAGGACACGGACAGCATTCTGCACGTCGTCCTGCGCCAATTGGAAGACTACATGGGCCTCGACCTGGGCATGATCGTGTTGCTCGACGCCAAAACCGCGTCGTTGAACGTGGCCGCGCTGCGCGTCAAGAATTCGCTGCTCGCCGAGCAATTCGATTTGCATGAGGGCAGCGTGGTGCCGATGGCGGAAACTGGTTTTCAACTGTGCGAACAGGGGCAGACGATTTATTTCCCGGACACCATCAAGAGCACGGCTCCCTTCGTCGAGAAGCTGGCGGTGACCGGCTGGCGCGCCGCCGCGGCGGTGCCGCTGATGGTGGAGGAAAAACTTTTCGGCATCCTCATCGCCGCGCGAATCAAGGCGGACGCTTTTAGCAGCGGCGACTGTGAATTTCTCCGCATGTTGAGTGAGCACGTGGCGCTGGCGGCGCACCAGGCGCGGCTGCACAAGGAATTGGAAACCGCCTACAACGAACTGCGCCAGACGCAGGCCACCGTGCTCCAGCAGGAACGTCTCAAGGCGCTCGGCCAGATGGCTAGCGGCATCGCCCACGATGTCAACAACGCCCTCTCGCCGGTGGTCGGTTTCGCCGACATCATCCTAAATGGCGATTTCGGGCTGGATGCGAAGGCCAAAAAATATTTGAAGTACATCCGCACCGCCGGCGAGGACATCGCGCACATCGTGGCGCGGCTGCGGGAATTTTACCGCACGCGCGACGAGAAGGAAGCGCTGCACGAGTTGAGCATCAACACGCTCGTCGAGCAGGTGGTGGAAATGACGCGCCCGCGATGGCGTGACATTCCGCAATCGAACGGCATCACGATCGAGGTGCAGACGGACCTGACACCGGACATTTTGCCCTTGCCAGCCATTGAAAGCGAAATACGCGAAGCCTTTACGAACCTCGTTTTGAATGCGGTGGACGCGATGCCCCAGGGCGGCAAAATCACCCTGCGCACCCGCACGGTGCGCCAGCCCAATGACGCGAAGTACGCCCGCTACGTGGCGGTGGAAATCAGCGACGACGGCATGGGCATGAACGAAGAAACGCGCAAGCGCTGCCTGGAACCGTTTTTCTCAACCAAGGGCAAGCGAGGCACTGGACTGGGACTCGCGATGGTTTACGGCGTCATGAAGCGGCACGAAGGCACCATCGAAATTCAAAGCGAGCCCGGCAAAGGAACGACCTTTCGCCTCCTGTTCCCGGTGCGCTCGACGTTGCGCAAGGAGGCGGACAACGGAGACATCGCGCCGATCCAGCCGTTGCAAATTTTGTGTATCGACGACGAGCCCTTGCTGCGGGAGCTGATTAAGGAAATTCTCGAACGCGACGGCCATGAAGTGGAAGTCAGCGATGGCGGGCAGTCGGGCCTGGACGAGTTCCGCCTCGCGCGCGAACGCGGGCGGCCATTTGACGTGGTCTTCACGGACCTGGGAATGCCTTACCTCGACGGCCGGCAGGTGGCCCGATTGATCAAACAGGAATCGCCCTCGACGCCCGTGGTGATGCTCACGGGTTGGGGTGCGTTCATGAAGGACGACTCCGAACCGCCGGATCAGGTGGATGGCATTGTCAGCAAGCCGCCGCGTTCCCGGGAATTGCGTGAAGTTTTGAGCCGCTTGAGTGCGCGGTGAGGGGCTGAGTCGTTAAATCGGTTGAATAAGTTAAATAGGTTAAATGGTTAAATAGATGACACGCGCGGCTAGCTCCTCATTTAACTCGTTTAACTCATTTAACTCGTTTAACTTATTTAACGATTCCACTCATTTAACCCCTTAGCTTTCTCCTCCGGATTCCGGCCCCATTTCTAGACACTTTCCTCTTAAAAAAGGTCATTTTTCAGCGGTTTTTATCCTTTTAAGACGAAAGCCACTCGCAATAAATAGCCGACCATTGGGTACCGTAGTTGCTGAAATATCCCGTCTAACGATGCCGCGAGACAAAATCATGATTAAAACCCCGATTACGACTGTTGCTCAATGGTTTAGGACTAAAAATGGCGGTTTAGCCACCGCTCGGGGCGGGCAGAAGGCGGTATTGGCCGTGGTCACGCTCTTTTTCGTGCTCGCCACCCAGGCGCAGGAAGTGACCAAGACGAATATCGACATCAGTGAATTGCCGCTGGAACAGTTGCTCAAAATGGATGTGACCATCCTGAAAGGCCACGAGACGCTTTCCCAAACTCCGGCGGCAATTTCGATCGTGACCTCGGACGATATCCGCCGCAGCGGTGCGATGAATATCCCGGAAGCGTTGCGACAGGTGCCGGGGATGGAAGTGGCGCGGGTGGATGCCAGCGAATGGGCGGTGAGCGCGCGCGGCTTCAACGATGTGTTCGCGAATAAATTGCTCGTGCTCCAGGACGGGCGGACCGTTTACTCGCCGGTGTTCTCCGGCGTTTTCTGGGACGTGCAGGGCGCGATGATGGAGGACATCGACCGCATCGAAGTCATCCGCGGCCCCGGCTCCACGGTGTGGGGAGCGAATGCCGTCAACGGTGTCATCAACGTCATCAGCAAAAGCGCGAAGGACACGCAGGGACTGCTCGTGAGCGCGGGCGGGGGGAACATCGATCAGGCGTTCGTCAATGCGCGCTACGGCGGCCAATTCGGCAGCAATGTTTCCTACCGGGTTTACGGCACGTACATGGACCAGGACTCTTTCCCCCGACCGAACGGCCAGGAAGTGAACAACGCCTGGCAAATGGGACGCTGGGGAGCGCACCTCGACTGGGATGCCAGCCCGAGGGATTTGGTGACGCTGCAAGGGGACGGTTATCTCGGCGCGGTCCATCAGTCCTTCAACGTCTTCGATCCCACCAGCCCGACGCTGGTGCGAGAGGTGCCGGACCGAATGAGCGTGCTGGGCGGAAACGTGCTGGGCCGATGGACGCATACGTTTTCCGACACGAGCGAATTGAAAACGCAGCTTTCTTACGATCGCACGGAACGCCACGCCGTCGTGTTCGGGGAAAAACGCGATACGGTGGATTTGGACGCGCAACACAGCTTCGCCCTGGGAGAACGCAACGCGCTGACCTGGGGGTTGGGTTACCGGCTCAGCAGCGACGAAATGGACAAAAACAAGCCGGCGGATTTCACGCCGGCCAGCGATACGTTGAACCTGTTCAGCGGATTCGCGCAGGATGAAGTCACCGTTTTTCCCGACAAATTGAAGTTCACCGCGGGCTCGAAAATCGAGCACAACGATTTCACCGGGTGGGACGTGGAACCCGGCGGGCGCCTGGCCTGGACGCCGGACGAACGCAACACGCTTTGGGCATCCGTCTCGCGCGCCGTGCGCACTCCCTCGCGCGTGGAAGAAGCGGTGCAGATCAATGAAGTCGAATCGACGCCCTTCGGACCCGCGGTGCTGCAAGTCTCCGGCAACCGACATTTTCAATCGGAAAAGTTGATGGCGTACGAAACCGGCTACCGCATCCATCCTTGCGACAAAATCTCATTCGACCTGGCTGCTTTCTACAATGTTTACGATGATCTGCGGAGCATCGAAGTGGCACCCGGGTTTCCGCTCATTCCCGCCGTGCTCGCCAATAAATTGTATGGCGACACCTACGGTTTTGAAGCCACAGCAACGTTCGCGGTGCAGCCCTGGTGGCGCTTGATCCCCACGTATTCCCTCTTGAAGGAGGAATTACACACGCGTAACCACAGCACCGACACGACCTCCGTCCGGCAGGACGAAGGACAGGATCCGCAGCAGCAATTTTCCCTGCGCTCGGCCATGGATTTGCCGCGCAATATTTCGCTCGACGCCACGTTGCGATATGTGGACGAGCTGCCTTCGCTGCGCGTGGGGAGTTACGTCACGATGGACGCGCGATTGTCTTGGCGGGCGACCAAACGCCTCGAGCTTGCGTTGGTGGGGCAGGATTTGTTCGAACCGCGCCATGCCGAATTCCGCGCCTCGTTTGTGGAATCCGCCGCGGCGGATGTGCCCCGAAGTTTTTATGCAAAGGTCACGTGGCATTTTTAACGTGGATGAATTTAAGGGAACAGTGGCGGCCTATAACCAGCATGACGCTTAGACAAATGGCTGTCTTATCGCTTCATTTTATCGCCGCCCTCGCGGCAGGCCTGCCCGGCGAGGCGCGCGGCCAGGACGCTTTGCCTTCGGAATACCAGATGAAGGCCGCCTATTTGTATAACTTCGCGAAGTTCGTGGACTGGCCGCCAGCCGCGTTGCCGGCGACCAATTCCCCGATCATCATTGGCGTGCTGGGCGACGATCCGTTCGATGGTTTGCTGGATGGCACCGTGCAAAATAAAAAAATCGACGGCCACCCGCTCGAAGTCCGCCGCCTGAAGACGCCCGAGCAGGCGAAAGTCTGCGAGGTGCTGTTCATCTGCAGTTCGGAGAAAAAAAGCTGGCCGGAAATTTCCGCCGCGCTCGCCGGCACCAGCGTATTGACGGTGGGCGAAAACTGGGACCGCTTCACCGAGCAGGGCGGCATGATCAATCTTTTTATGGAAGGCAAAAGGGTTTACTTCGATATTAACAACGAAACGGCAAGACGGGCCGGCCTCCAAATCAGTTCCAAACTCCTGCTGCTCAGAAAAAAGCCCTCGGAATAACCGCATAATCCCGTGAAACATCCATCCATCAAACAAAAACTGACCACCGTCATCATGACGGTCACCACCGTGGCCCTGGTGCTGGTCTCAATCGGTTTTGTGGCGTACGAATGGCTGACCTTTCAGAACCGGATGCGCGAGGATCTGGCCACGCAGGCGGCCATGGTGGCCGATTTGAGCGAATCGGCTCTGGCTCACAACAACCGAGCCGAGGTGGAGAGGCTCCTGACGGCGCTGGCCCGGCGGGAACACGTCACGGCCGCGGCGATTTATAAGGGCAACAATTTATTCGCCAGCTACCCGCCCAGCGCGGGCGCGGCCGCGTTTCCGGTGAGTCCCAAATCCGGAGATTACAGCAACTTCGATTATAAAGCCGGAAACCTGGTGCTGTTCCACGAAATCGATGCCCTCGGCGGGCCGCTGGGCGCCATTTACGTCAAATCCGATCTCGCCGAAATCCGCGAACAAATGCAGCGTTACGCGGCGTTCTTCATCTGGTTCATCCTGGCCACGGCGGGCGTTACTTATTTTCTTTCCAAGCGGCTCCAGAAAGGCATTTCCGATCCCATCATCCAGCTCGCGAAAACCGCGCGCACCGTCACGGCGGAAAAGAATTATTCGCTTCGCGCGGACCGGCAGGGGCGCGCGGAACTGGGTGAGTTGACGGACAATTTCAACGAGATGCTGGCGCAAATCCAGCAGCGCGATGTCGTCCTGCACAAGATCAACGACAACCTCGAGCGGCGCGTGCAGGAGCGCACGCGGGACCTGGAGGGACAGGTCGCCGAACGCAAACGCGCGGAGGCGGCGTTGCACGAGCAGTTCACCCGCATCAAATTGCTCAATCAGATCACGCACGCCATTTCCGAGCGGCAGGATTTGGAGAGCGTGCTTTATGTCGTGCTGCGCCAGTTGGAAGATCATCTCACAATCGATTTGGGGTTGGTGTGCCTGTTTGATCGCGCCGCGGACACGTTGAACATTGCGGCGCTGCGGTTGAAGAACCCGCTGCTCGCCGGCAAACTGGATTTGCACGAAGGCATGGTGATGTCGCTCGACCAAACGGGCCTGCGCGTGTGCAAACACGGCGAAGCCGTGGTGACGCCGGACACGCACAAGTCCCCGGCGCTGCTCTCGGAGCGGTTGGCCGGCGCCGGTTTCCGCTCGGCCGCCGCTGTGCCGCTGCTGGTGGATGGAAGACTTTTCGGCACGCTGGTGGTTTCCCGCCTGGCCGAAACTTTCACGGCCAGCGACTGCGAATTTCTTCACATGCTGAGTGAACACGTGGCATTGGCTGCGCACCAGGCGCAGCTTCACGCCGAGTTGGAAAAAGCCTACAACGAATTGCGCCAGACGCAGCAGACTGTCATGCAGCAGGAACGGCTCAAGGCGCTGGGGCAGATGGCCAGCGGCATCGCGCACGATGTCAACAACGCGCTCTCGCCCATCGTCGGCTTTGCCGAATTGCTCGCCCGCGTGGAAACCACGCTCTCGCCCAACGGCCGCAAATACCTGCAATACATCCGGACCGCCGGCGAGGATATTACCCACATCGTCGCGCGCTTGCGCGAGTTTTATCGGCAGCGGGACACCACCGAGGCGTTGCAGTCGCTCAGTCTCAATGACCTCGCGCGGCAGGTGATCGACATGACGCGGCCGCGCTGGCGGGACATTCCGCAATCTCTGGGCATCATGATCGAAGTGCGGACCGATTTCGATGCGAACCTCGCGATGCTCGTGGGTCTGGAGAGTGAAGTGCGGGAAGCGCTGACCAATCTCATCATGAATGCGGTGGACGCGATTCCCAACGGCGGCACCATTACCGTGCGGACGCGCGTGGGCTCGCGCGGGCCGGCCGCGACACCGACGCATGTATTGGTCGAAGTCGGCGACACCGGCATCGGCATGGACACGGAAACCCGCAAGCGCTGTCTGGAGCCGTTTTTCTCAACCAAAGGCCAGCGCGGCACCGGCATGGGATTGGCGATGGTTTATGGCGTGATGGAACGGCACGGCGGACACATCGAAATCGAAAGCGAACCGGGCAAGGGCACCGTGATGAAATTAATTTTCCCGATCCGCCACCTGGCGGGCACGGACCCGCTTTCCGACGGCCCGGAACTGGAAGCGACCCCGCTGAATATTCTGTGCATCGATGACGAACCGCTTCTGCGCGAATTACTGCGCGAAATCCTCGAACGCGACGGCCACAGCGTGAGTCTCGCGGACGGCGGACAAAGCGGCGTGGACGAATTCCGCGCCGCCGCCGGCAACGGCCGGCCCTTCGACGTGGTGCTGACCGATTTGGGCATGCCCTATTTTGACGGCCGGCAGGTGGTCAATGTCATCAAACAGGAATCGCCAGGAACCCCCATCATCATGCTTACGGGCTGGGGCTCGTTCATGAAGGAGGACGGAGACCTGCCGGAACAGGTGAGCGGGATTTTGACCAAGCCGCCGCGCTCCGCTGAATTGCGCGAAATGCTCCGCCTCGTGGGTACGAACCGGGATGTGGCTGGCAATTAAACCCATTCAAAAATTTGCCACAGAGACGCAGAGAAAATAAAAACCCGGGATCTGATTTTCATCAGTCCCGGGGCGGTATTGCGAATTAATGGAGGCTTGCCGGCGGAACGCCGGCGTTCACACTTTTATGGAACGGCCGTGGTTAACACCGGCGTGAAGGTGGCATCATCCAAAGTAATTGTGCTCGCATCGAGAACGTTGGATGGCGACGGAGATGCGCTGATTTTCAGGGTGCCCTTCGCGCTGGCCGTGTTCGTGGCCACATTATTGCCATCGACTACGACAACATAATCCACGCCGCCGGTAAGTCCCGCAGCGGTCAGGTTGAACGACCCTTTTTTGGTGGAAGCGGAAAGGGTCACCGTGCCGGACGCGCCGGTGCCGCTGACATCATCCATCGGCTTCTTCACCATATACTTGAGGGAGCTGGTCCCGTCGCGAGTGGCGGACAGTACCGCCACATCGTTGGTATTGACGATGTCCACTTCGGCGAGGCCGGTGAGCGGCAGGACACCATCGACGAACCCGATGGTCTTAGCTTTGCCGCTATTGCTAAAAGACAACTTGGCTCCGCCCTTTCCATCGGCGTTAAATTCGTCGAGGAGGACGGGATTGCTGTTGGAAACCGTGGTGACAGTCACGACGTAAGGGTCGTTTGGCGTCAGGCCCTTGACAACGACACTCATTGTTTCTTTGTCGACGCTGCCTTGCATCGTTTCGGTTGCCTGAACACTTCCGGATGCACCCGGTTCAACGCCGTTGTTGGTAAATGCGACCTTGGCCGAGAAGTGAACGGATTCCGTCACTCCTTTGGCAAACAGGGTGGTGGTTGCCAACGTTGCGATCCCCATAATTAGTACTGATTTTATCATTTTTTTCATTTTATTTATCCTTTTGGTCCTTTCCTTGTTAGAAGCGCAGCCACTTCTATCGGAGTCACCCAAGTGCGGATATGGGGTTCTCACCCGATAAATGGTTTTTAGCCGCGGCTAATCCGGCCGCGACCAGTATGTAAACGGCTTCGCCAACAATTGATGGCAGCTGCGGCGTGGTAGTCAAATCCGATATCGCATCCGCGCTGTTACAATCGTGTGGCTGGAGTGGGATTATGCACCTGACAAACAAGCAACCAAAAGGGTCCGCAGATTTCGCAGATTTACGCAGATATAGGAATTCAATCTGCGCTCATCTGCGAAATCTGCGGATAAAAATCGGAATTGTTTGTGAACGGCATAATCCCAGGCTGGAGACTATCGAATTGCGTGCAGCACCCACCCGGAGCAGAGCGAGTGCAAACGGATTCCAACCTGAAAAGAAACTCCGAAAAAAAGATGGGGTGACCGACGGGACTCGAACCCGCAACAGCCAGAACCACAATCTGGGGCTCTACCATTGAGCTACGGCCACCAACCAGCGAACACACTAGATTTCCGGCCTCTCTGCGTCAAGTTCAGCCGCGAGAAATCGATCAGCTCTTCGTTCGATTATGTTTTGCGTTTGACGCTGGTATCTGAGGCGTAAAACGTGGAACGGAGCCGAATTCAGCGGCAACGTAAGACAGAAATTGTGTCGTGGGTGCCCGCTGCTGCGCGGGCGGGGACGCCGTGGCGCGGCGTCCCGACCATTCCTGCGAGACGTGGCGCGCCAATTTGAATCGCATCCTCTCGCCGCTTGTAACGTGTCATTCATCCATCTACAGTAGCTGCATGGCCGCCCTGGAAGCCGGTAAACCTTTCCGCAATCTCAATCTCCTTGAGCAGGAAAACCTGCGCAAAATTTCTCTGGAACGCAGCTTTTCCGCGGGACAACAAATTTTCAAGGAAGGCGACAGCGGCGACGGCATTTATGTGGTCAAGGAAGGCGCGGTGGAAATTTCAGTCGCCATGAGCCACGATGTTCGCCGGGTTTTTGCGAGGCTCGGCCCGGGCGAACTCTTCGGCGAGATGGCGGTGCTGGAATTAAAACCGCGTTCGGCCTCGGCCATTGCGCGCGAAAAAACGCAGGTGTATTTCATCCCGCGAAATGAACTGCTGCTCATGTTGGGAAATTCGCCCGCGCTCTCGCTGGAATTGCTTCGCGAAATCAGCCAGCGCCTGCGCGATTTCAACCGCCGATATATCGATGAGACGCTCCAAGCCGAGCGCCTGGCGGTCATCGGCCGTTTTGCGCGCTCGATCATTCACGATCTTAAAAATCCCCTGAGCATCATCAGCATGAGCGCGGAACTGATCGCGATGCAACCGACCCGGGCGGGAGCGCGCGAGGAAGCGCAGATACGGATTCGCAAGCAGGTCGAGCGCATCGGCGATCTCATCAGCGATATTCTTGATTTCACCAACGGCGCGCAGGCGCGCGAGCTGGTCGGGGACACCAATTACGCCGGTTTTGTGCAATCCATCCTGGAGGAAATCCGACCGGACGTGGAACTCCGGCGCGTGAGCCTGGAAGCGCAAGCGCCGCCGGCGGTGCTGCTGCCGATTGATCCGAAGCGTCTGCGCCGGGTTTTTCATAATCTGATTAATAATGCTGTGGACGCGATGCCGCGCGGCGGGCGGATTTTCGTGCGTCACCGGATTGAGAAGGATGAAGTGATCACTGAGATTGAAGACACCGGCTCCGGGATCGCGCCGGAAATTGCGAACACACTTTTTGAGGCGTTCGCGACCTTCGGCAAGGAGCATGGCACCGGCCTGGGCCTTTCGATCTGCAAAAAAATTGTCGAGGATCACAAGGGCCGAATCTGGGCGCGCAACGAACCGGGCCGCGGCGCGCTTTTTTCCTTTGCGCTGCCGCTCGCGGGCTAAGTTAAATGAGCACGGGTTAAATTGTTAAATGAATTGGAAACGCGCGCCTTACCCGTTTAACTTGTTCAACTCATTTAACCGATTCAACCACTGCTGATGAACCGCATCCGGCTTCTTCCCGATCACGTCGCCAACCAAATCGCCGCCGGCGAGGTGGTGGAACGCCCGGCCAGCGTGGTCAAGGAATTGGTGGAAAATTCCCTGGACGCCCGGGCCGCCCGCGTCACGGTGGAAATCCAGGCGGGCGGGCGCAGCCTCGTGCGGGTCACTGACGATGGCATCGGGATGACTCGCGATGATGCGTTGCTCTCTTTGGAACGGCACGCCACGAGCAAAATCCAGCGCGCGGAAGACCTGGCGGCGATCGCGACGATGGGTTTCCGCGGTGAAGCGTTGCCGAGCATCGCAAGCGTCAGCCGGTTTACCCTGACGACGCGGGAACGGGACGGCGATTCTCCGGAGGGAACGCAAATTGTCATCAACGGTGGAAAAATCCTCGAAGTCAAAGCCGCGGGCAGCGCGCCGGGAACAACCATTGAAGTGCGCCAGATTTTTTTCAACCTGCCCGCTCGCAGAAAATTTTTGCGCACGGAAGAAACCGAGGCCGCGCACATCCAGCATTATCTGACGCTGGCAGCGATGGCTTATCCGGAGGTGGCATTCACCTTCCAGAAAGATGGCCGGGTCGTGTGGCAACTTCCCGCCATCAAATCCGGCACTGAAATTCCCGAGAAATTGCCCGCCTTGCGCGAGCGCCTGCGTGCTCTCTACGGTGGCGAACAAAAGCTTCTCGCCGTGCATTTTTCGAGCGCGCTCACCAGCGACGTCGGACCGGATGAAACCGAAAGCTTCGAAACCGCCACGCCAGTGCCCTTAATCCTCGACCCTGTGACGCTCCGAAGCGGAGCGGAAGCGGCTCGACCCTCAACCTTCCGTCTTTGGGGCTTCATGGGCGCTCCCGGCGTTTCGCGCAGCACGCGCGAGGATCAGCATTTGTTTGTGAATCGTCGGCCGGTGGAAAATCGCGGTCTGAATTTCGCGCTGCTGGAAGGTTACCACACCGCATTGATGAAAGGTCGCTACCCGGTCTGCTGTTTGTTCCTGGAAATCGACCCGGCGGCGGTGGATGTGAACATTCATCCGGCCAAGCGCGAGGTTAAATTTCATCGCGAGCGCGAAGTGCGGCAACTCACGGCGCAGGCGGTGCGGGAAACGCTCCTTCGATATCATCAAGGCGATGAGGAAAGGAAACCGAGCTTCACCGCAGAGGCGCAAAGGCGCAGAGAGGAGGCGCCATCTGGAAAATCGGCTGAACCAAAACCGGCTGCGGAACTTTTCACGCCATCACTGCCCAAATTTCCGCCAGCAATAAAGGCTGGTCCCGAAGTTGTTTCGCAACCCGTCGAGCAACAGCCGCTGAAGATGGGCTTCGCCCAACCCACTGCAAATCCAAGCCTCTCGCCCTCCACCGGAATTCCTGCATCATATGACCCTAAACCCTCGGCCCTCGACCCCGCGGCGCGTCGAAGCGAAGCCGAGGTGGCTCGACCCACGTTCTCCCCCGTTCCCCTCCTGCACGTCCCGCTCCGCCTGGTCGGCGTCATCGGCCGGCTCTATGTCGTGCTCGAATCCGACCGCGGCCTCGTTTTGCTCGATCAACACGCGGCACACGAGCGCATTTTATTCGAGCAAATGCTGGAGCGACTGGAGCAAAAGCAGCAGGCGGATTCGCAAAAGTTGTTACTTCCAGAAACGGTCGAACTGTCCGCGCGCGACTCCAATTTCATCCGTGAACAACTCGCCACCCTCGCGCGGTTGGGCGTGGGTTTGAGTGAATTTGGCGAGCGCACGTTCCTCCTCGATGCGCTGCCGCCGTTCGTGAAAGTTTCGGATGCCCGAAAATTTGTCGTGGAACTGGTGGACGAACTTAAAGCGGCGGGACAGGAAGTGAATTCGCTGCGGCTCGGGGAACATACGGTCGCCAAAACCGTTTGCCGCCACGCGGTGAAGGCTAACGATCCCCTGGCCGGGCCCGAATTGGAAAATCTGGTCCATGATTTGCGCCGTTGCGCCATGCCTTACACCTGCCCGCACGGGCGGCCGACGCTCATCGAGATGAATTTCCGCGAGTTGGAAAAAAAGTTTGGCCGAACGCAATAAGTGCTTGCGCGAAAAGACCGTCGAGTACATCTTCTCGCCCACTCTGGTTAATTGCCAAGATCCCAGGCAGATTGAATTTTAGTCGAGTTTTCGGAAGCCCGAAGAGCGGGTTCGGTTCTGAATTTGCAGCAGGATAAGTATGAGCAATGAACAGCCCATTGAGTTGGAAGGAACCATTCAAACGGTTTTGCCCGGCACGATGTTTCGGGTGACGCTGGACAACCAGCATGAAGTCCTCGCCCATATTTCCGGCAAAATGCGGCGGCATTTCGTCCGCCTGACGGTGGGCGATCGAGTGCGGTTGGAAATGTCCCCTTACGATTTGTCAAAGGCGCGGATTACTTACCGCCTCCGTTGAACCGATACGAACCGACCCCATCACCACTTGAATCCCACATTCTTCCTCTGGACGGCGGTTTCTTTTGTGATCGCCACGGTGTTTGCATCATTTTTTGAATGGACGCTTCACCGCTTTATCATGCACCGGCCGGTGAAATTTTTCCGCTATCCCTTCGAGCGTCACGCGCTGATTCATCATCACATTTTCAAGGCGGACGAGACCTATCATCTCATTAATGAAGAGGATAAGCACACGATCCCGATGGCCTGGTGGAATGGGCCGGCGATAATTGCGGTGGGAATGATTCCGTTTGTGGCCGGCTCAATTTTTCTGAAAAGCTCGGGATTCACCGTCGGTGCTTTCATTGCGTGCTGCGGATATTATGCGGCCTACGAATATATCCATTGGTGCATGCATCTGCCGCGCAAACGCCCGGTGGAGCGCTCGGGAATTTTCTTCCGGCTTAATGGCCATCATCTATTGCACCATCGTTATATGGGCAAAAATTTCAATGTGGTGTTTCCCCTCGCGGATCTATGCCTGGGAACCCTGCTGCTGCGCTCCAAAATACATTTCAAACAAGCCATCGGACCCTGCGTTCCGGACGTGCAACCCAAAGTTCCCCAACCGGAGCTGGCGGCGGTCTCGTAAGCCCCGCTGTCATTCTGACAATTCTTTTTCCGCCGCTTTGCGTTCGAAATCACCGCGATGGCGTTTGCGCTGCGCGGGCTCGGCGGGTTCGTAGAATTTTTTATTCATCTTCGCCTGCGCGCCTTCGGTCATGAAACGGCGCGCGAAAACCATCGCTTTGTTGGCGCCGCCGGCGACGACCGTGCGATCGCCTCTCATTAACGCCTTGTAAGCGATGTCCGCCACTTCCTGCGGCGCCATGACCGGGCCTTTTTGGAATGCTTTTGTGTCCATCATTCCTGCTTTGGGAAAGAAATCCGTGTCTGTCGCGCCAGGGCACAACGCCGTGACCGTGATATCGGTCTCCTCCAATTCCGTGGCAATTGCCTCCGTGAATGAAAGCACAAATGCCTTGCTGGCGTGGTAAACGGCCATTAACGGACCAGGCTCAAAACCCGCAATGGATGCGGTATTTAGGATGCGCCCATTGTTGCGATTGATCATCGGCGGCAAAAACAAATGCGTAAGCCGGACGACGGCCTCAATGTTGACGCGGACGATTCGCAGCTGGTCCTCGAGCGGAATTTCCCAAAACTTGCCGCGGTAACCCAAGCCGGCATTATTTACCAGGATATCAATAATAATACCTTCGCGCTGCACCGCCTCGCGAAGTTGTTCAGCCGCTCCGGGTTGTTCCAGGTCGGCGGGGATGGTGCCGACCTGAATATTATGTTGGGAGGTCAATTCGGCGGCCACTTCGCGCAGTTCGGTTTGGACGCGGGAGGTGAGGACGAGATTGTGGCCGTTTTTGGCAAATTCTTTGGCGAGCGCCAAGCCGATGCCGCTGGCTGCGCCGGTAATTAATGCGGTTTCTTTCATAAGAAAACTTCGGCCCGGGAGAATTGCGCGCAATTGGGCTTTGTCCCACTTGAGATTAAACTTTCGGCCACAAGGGTTTATCGGGCTGCGGGAAAGCGCACGTCCAAAGGATCAAATAGCAAAAGCGCGGTTCGAAGGTGAAAATAAAAAAGCCGGAGAAGAAATCTTCTCCGGCTTTTTAATGAAAGACTGGCGGCGACCTACTCTCGCAGAACCTATAGGACTACTACCATCGGCCCGGCAGTGTTTGACGGCCGTGTTCGGAATGGGAACGGGTCGGACCACT
>DASZLX010000002.1:0-57528 GCA_035552155.1 Verrucomicrobiia bacterium
GCGCCGCTTCTGTTGCAATTGTAACGGCGCGCACGGAGTGACGCGCCCCACCAACCCTTCACTCTGGCGGACGCCAGGAGCGGAGGCGAAGGGCGTTGCCGATCACGATCAGGTCGGAGAATCCCATGGCGGCGGCACAGAGAATGGGACTCATGAAACCGAGGGCGGCGAGCGGGACACCGATGGCGTTGTAAAAAAAGGCCCAGAATAAATTCTGTTTGATGATGCGCAAAGTGGCGCGCGCGAGGCCGAGCGCTTCGGGCACAGCTTCTATGTCCGATTTTAGCAGGATGATATCCGCGGCTTCGCGCGCGACGTCGCTGGCGCGGCTCACGACCACTCCCAGATCCGCCTGTTCAAGGGCCGGGGCGTCATTGATGCCGTCGCCGACGAAGGCCACGCGCGCGCCCTGTTGCTGGAGTTTTTTGACGAACTCCGCTTTTTGCTCGGGACGAATTTCCGCGAAGACATTCTCCGGCTCAATGCCCGTTTGCCGGGCGATGCCGGCGGCGGTAAGAGCGTTATCGCCGGTGACGAGATAAATTTTAAAACCCTGCCCTTTCAATTGCCCGACGACTTTGGCCGAGCCGGGTTTGACGGCGTCCCGCACGGCGAACAATGCGAGCAATTGTGCGTCTCCGGCCAATCCAACAATCGTTGCGCCCTGGGCGGACCATTCGGCGATAAATTTTTCCCCCTTCGAAATGTCCACGCCGGATTCGCGCAGCCAGCGCAGGGAACCGAGCCGGGCTGGCATCGGTCGCGAGGTATTTGAGGTCGCGTGTTCGACGATGCCTTCGACTCCTGAGCCGCGAATTTCTTTCCAGTCACTGGCCCTCACATCGGCAGCGGGGGACGAAATTTCGGTGGATTGATTGGTTGCGTTGTTGGTTTCAGTTTTCGCAGGGGAAGCCGACTGCAAGTCGGCGCTCCGGTTCGGCGTCTCATCCGAAAATTTCGCGATGGCCTGGCTGATGGGATGCGTGGAATGACGCGCGAGCGCGGCGGCCAATGTGTAAATCTCGCGGAGCGATGCTCCGCGCTCCGCCGGCATTGCGCTGGTCGCCGAATCGAGGGGAATTGGAATGGAATCGAAGCGCGCCGAATCGGAGTGCGGCGCTCCAATCGCCGCCACTTCCGGTTTTCCAAAAGTGAGGGTGCCGGTTTTGTCAAAAATGACCGCAGTGATTTGTCCGGCTTTTTCCAAAGCCACGCCGTCCCGGACCAGGATGCCTCGCCGCGCGGCGGCGTTGGAGCCGGCCATGATGGCGGCGGGTGTGGCCAGGCCCATCGCGCACGGGCAGGCGATAATCAGGACCGCGGCCGCGATGATAAACGGCGCGGCGAGCGGCAGAATCGGCAGGTGCGCGTGCCAGAGGAATTGCGCCAGCCAGCCATGCACGTGTCTCGCCGATTCCGGCGCGAAGCCCCACCAGAGCGCCGCGGCGAGGGCGATGCCTACTATGACCGGCACGAACACATTGCTGACGCGATCGCCGAGGCGTTGAATATTCGCGCGGCTGGTTTGAGCCCGCTGCACGGAAGCGATGATGTGCGCGAGGGCGGTTTCCTCGCCGGTGGCAGTGACGCGCATCACGAGAAGGCCGTTGAGATTGACAGTGCCAGCGTAGAGGTTGCTCCCGGAAGTTTTGTCCAACGGGACGGATTCGCCAGTGAGCATGGCTTCATCCACGGTGGAATCGCCTGCGACGACTTTGCCATCGGTCGGGACGCGGTCGCCCGGGCGCAGGGCGATGAGGTCGTCGATTTGCAATTCGGCCACCGGAACTTCTTCGGTGGCGGACGAGGTGAGGAGGTTTTGAGTAATAGTTGGAGTCTCCTCACGTCGGCTGCTAGGAGGAAGGACAAGACGGCGGGCGGTTTGCGGGGCGAGGTTGAGGAGCTGCCGCAAGGCGTCCGAGGCGCGCACACTCACGCGCGATTCCACCCAATGGCCGACACTGATCAAGGTGATGATGGACGCCGCTTCCATAAAATAAAGGTGGCCGCCGTAGCCGGAGAACAACGCCCACACGCTGTAGCCAAAGGCGGTGGTGGAACCGAGCGCGACGAGGGTGTCCATGTTCGAGCTGCCGATTTTCAACTGGTTCCAGGCGCCGCGATAGAATTGCGCGCCGGCAAAAATCTGCACGACGCCGGCGAGCACAAAGGAAAACCAATGGAACCAGCGCATCATACCCAAACCGAAGGCCCATTCGCCAATCATCAGCGGCGCGGTGCCCAACACGGCGATGACGAGGTTGACGTGCCAGCCGGCGAGTTCGTGTTCTCCGTGATCGTGCTGGCGGGCTTCCCGGACTTTGGCGCCGTAACCTTCCTCTTCGATGGCGTGCACAACCGCGGTGACATCGTGGTCGCTGCCGGGTGTCCATCGCACGGAGGCGCTGCGAGAATCGAGATTCACGGTGGCGCTGCGGACGCCGGGAACACTCTGGATGGCTTCGGTGACGTGCCGTGCGCAATTGCCGCAGGTCATACCGGTCACGGAGAGTTCCGTGGGGAGATTGTTTGATTCCGCAGCCATTGCCTTTCGGCGCAATCTAGGCGCGAATGGGGCGGGTGTCTAAAATAAAACGGGGATCAGAGAGGCTGAATATTGGGATGCGCCCACCCCGGGCGCGCTCCCCGATCTTCTCTACAGAGCAGATGCCCGTCCTACGGCGTGTCGTTGGGATTGGCGGTCCAAATCACCAGGGTCTGGGGCAGGATGGCGCCGCCTTCACCGGGGGCGTTGGCGGTCTGCACAATCTGGGAGCCTTTCAAGCTTTCGGCGTGTCCATCCACAAAGGCGATATTTCCCAGGCCGGTATGCCGCGCCACAAAGCGATTGGCCGAACTGCTCGGCTGCCCCAGGTCCGTCGTGGCCTGCTTGGAATCCACCATCGGCTCGTTATCCAAACGATTTTCCAGGAAGAAAACTGTTTGTGAGGGCATCTGCACAGTTCGCGCGCGGATGGTCAGGTCGGAGCCTTGAATCAGCTTGGAATTCATGGCGATGGAATAATAAACGTCAGTGGCAGTCGGAGCCGTGGCGAGAAACTTCGCCGTCGGACAGTGGAACAAGGTGCCCACGTCGTAAAACGAGGCGCGGTCGGAAAAATACCCCGACGCGGGCCTTTGACTGATTTCGGTCGGCAGCGCGTTGTACCAGACATCCGCACTGGTGGGCGCTTTGGCCTCGGTCCAACTGTTCAAGCTGGCCGCCGGATGGGCGCTTTCGCGGGGGATGAAGTCGTCGTTATCGTGGCAATACATCGCCTGCGCAAGCCCCCACTGGCGGAGCTTGTTCATGCAGGAGACGCGCTGGGACGTGGCCTTCGCACGCGCGAGCGCGGGCAGCAACATGGCGGCCAGGATGGCGATGATGGCAATTACCACCAGCAATTCAATCAGTGTGAACCCGCGGGAAATGGATTTCGATTGCATATTACGGAGTCAGGCCGACGCGATAAAAACGCTGGGTGTTGATGGTCGGATCAACGATGGTAAAGACGGTTGAATTGTCGCTGGTGACGGTCGTAAGAGTGGTCCAGGTGGCATCCGTGAGGTTCGTCTTATATTGCACGGTGTAGTTCCAGTTCGGCTGGTTGGCCCAGGAGATGGCGAAACCGCCATTGGTGGGACTGATGCTGGTGCGCGGCAGATTCACAATGCTTCCGGGTGAGCCGATGTCGCCGCCGACGCTCGCGGCAAAGGCGCCATTGACGCCGACCACACTCAAGCCATCCGGCGCGAAACCAAGGAAGCCGGTCTGATTCGAGACGGTTGGATCGAATCCGAACGAAACACCATTGGTGCCCGCCAGAAAATTCACGCTGGCCACCTGGTCGCCATCGGTCGTGGCGGCGGCGTTCCAAATATGAACGTCGTCTCCGCTGCCACTGAAACCCTGGCCGGCGCCGTTGTAGGCGATGACCTGCACACTCGCGGGAAGATTGCTTCCCCACCAGGTGCGAAACGCATCGGGCGTCATGTTTTGAACGAATACAACCGATTCAAACGGTTGAATCATCGTGCGATTCGTCACTGGAGCTGATTGGGCAAGCGATTGATGGTTATCATCGATGCGAAAGCCGAAGAGATTCACGGGGAAATTTCCGAGGTTGCTCAATTCAAACCAGTCTCCGTGACCGGTCGGGTCGCCGTTGCTGTTGTTGGTGCTTTCGCCGGACATCACTTCGGTAATGACGAGGTTCGGCACCGGTATCACGCGGACATTGAAGGAGACGTTCGTACTGCCGGCAGTGTTGGAGACATGAACGGAGTAAATGGCCGTCTGGTTGGTATCGGAGAGCACGAGGGAAAGCTGGCTGTTGGTTTGATCCGCGAGCGGCACGTTGTTGGTGCTCCATTGAAAGCTGGGAGCCGGAAATCCGCTGGCAGTCACACCCAGCGTCAGGGTCTGGCCCACGAAGGCGTCGAAACCGTCCAGTTGCGGCGTCACGGTCTGAATCACCGGCGCGGTTGGCGATCCGACAACGGTTAGCACCGCGGTGTTGGTGAAGCTTTGCAGGCCGTTTTCCGCAATCACGGTGTAGGTGCCCGCGTTTGTGAGTTGCACGTTATTCAAAGCAAGGATGCTGAGTCCATTAGTGGTGAGGGTAAGCTTTACCCCGGGTGTTCGGCTGTCAATGGGATTGCCCGCGAAGAACCAATGATAATGCAGCGGCGGCAGGCTGAATCCGCCATTGGTGAACGTGGCCGTGTCGCCGACGGTGTTGCTGCGGCTGACCGGCAGCTGCGTGATGGTGACGGGGGTCGGGTCCTGCGCCACGCCCGGGGAACCGACGTCCGCGGTGGTGGCGGCTACAAACGCGCCCAAAACGCCGTTCGTGCTGATGATGCTATAAGTGCCATCGTTCGTGTTATACGTAATGGTCCGGCCATCGGCGCCGGGTGTGGAGATGTCAATGGTGTTGACGCGCTGGACCAGGAATTCAGGCGCTTGTTCGAGGTCCAGACCGTTGGTGTCTGAACCGAGCGCGGAAAAATTCGTGGACCAGAGGCGGACGGCATCACCGGTGTCGCCCAGGCCCGGATCGGCCGCGTTCAGCACGACCACCTGGACGCTCGGAGCGAGGCCCCACCACGCGCGGAAGGTGGTCGCGTCGGTGATCACGCCTTTTATTTCGGTCACGCAAATAGTTTCCCCTGCATGAACAGTGACGCCGGTGAAGGGCGCCGAATCCGCGCCGGAAAGGCCGCCGTGCGAATCGTCATTCCACGAATAGCCGGTCAGGTCGATATCGTTGGTGCCATAATTTTTCAGCTCCCACCAATCCGGATGATTCTTGTCCGCTTCACCCGTCATCACCTCGGTGATGGCGAGTTGGGCGTGAGCGGAGACCAGGCTGATAAATGCAACAAAACCGGCTAAAATAAATCGTTTCATGAATTCGTTATTGTGACTGCAACCGTCCCCCGAACACTAAGTTCCGCTTGTGACAGATTTTTGGCGATGTGGTTACGACAGCGTTACGATTGGATGAGTGACTTGTCATTTCCCACCGTTGCCGAAAGCCAGCGGTTGCGCCAAACGGACGAGCCACACCCGTGAAGGCTCGCCCGTCGTGTTGTCGCCGAGGCCGAAATCATTGTCGTTGGACAACGCGATTTCCGTAGGACTTAAAATCACCAGGCCTTCAAGTTTGTTACTGGTGATGCCCGGAAGGTCGCGCGTCGAAAAAATTTCATGCGCGAGCGCCGGCCGAATGTTGAGAGCGGCGAGGTCGCGCGTGGAGTCTTCGAGGGCGAGGCTCGATTCCTCCGCACGTCCCAAAATGTTGCTCGCGGCGCTGAAATCCACGATGACCAATTTCACCAGGCCTTTTCCGCGTTCGATCACCAACAGCCTATCCGGCGCGAGCCAATCGGCATCGCTCCAACCGATTTTGTCCTGCTTTTGTTTGGCCGAATACCCGGAAGCATCGCTTTCCAAGGCCAGATATTCGCCGACCACTTTGGCGTCGAGCGGGTTGCTGACATCGAGTTTCACCATGCGTATCACGCGGCTTTCGGCATAACGCTGCTCCTTGGCGCTCCCCATCGGCGTCTGCAGGAGCGCGTAGGCAAATTTTCCGTCCGCCGACAGCGCAAGGTTTTCAAATCCCTTGTTGTCCCGCCGGCGGGCGAAAATGTCCGGCAGAATTGCTTTTACCGGATACGTCGCGTGCGGCAATGGCTTGGATTGCGGGGTGTAGCGCATCAATATCTGGCCGTTGGTGGCCACCACCAAAATCGAAGGCGAATATTCCTCACTCAACAAAAAATCTCCACTGGGCAAAACCCGGATGCCTTCGGGATCCACGCCGTCTTCATCGTAGGCCAGCGGTGTTTTGACGCCCGGAGTTTCGTAGAGGCGTTCCTCGCCTTTCAAATTGCTCAGGCCGCTGATCAATTTTCCGCGCGTGTCGGTGAGCGGAATGGTCTGCGTGATTTGAATTTCATTTCCGGCGAGTTTTAATCGGAAAATGGACGGGCAGAATTGCGGCAGCGGAAAGGTCCGGAAAACCATCGGGTTATCCTCGTCGCCTCCCGACATGCCGTTCGGTCCGCGATCGTTGATGCCCCAAAACTCATCCGGACCCGCTTTCGCGAGGCCGGAACCGACGGAAGGAAGATCGGTAAATTTCAAGCCGTTGGTTTTTGCTTCCTGCAACACGGCTTCCGTGCAAGCGGGGTTGCTGAATTGAGACAGGCTCATCCGCGGGAGCGTGTAAGTGGCCACCAGCGTGGCTCGTTGCGCGTGTGCGCCGAGGCAAATTGCTGGGATCAGAAGAGTGGTAATCCAAAACTGTTTATACATCCGCGTAGCTCAAAGGAAGATTGTTACAGCTTCGTGAGTTTTTGGAAACGGTCACGTTACATCAGCTCCTCGGACCATACCCATCTTCGAAACAACAAAGCGAGGACGAGGACGAGAAGGAGGACGATGACCGAAAATTCGTGTCCTTTTACGCGCCTTCCATTACCGCCGCGAAACGCAACCCGCGGGTGCTCACGCGCAATTCAGCAAAACCGAATTGCTCCATTACGGCCTCGTAAATAATCGCGCCGGTCAGGATGACGTCCGCGCGTTTGGGCGGCAGGCCGATGATTTTTTGGCGATCGGCCAGCGCCAAGCTCCAAAGGTTTCGCACATGCCAGCGCACGCGCTCGCGGCTCAGGCGCGTGGCTTCGATGCGCTCGCGGTCGTAATCGTCCGCCTGCAGTTCCATTCGCGCCAGGATGCTCGCCGTGCCGCCAGTGCCGACCAATTGCAGGCCCGTGTTGCCGGAGTAAACGGAACCGCCCCAATTCATTTTCGGGACGAGCTTCGGCCGCACTTGCTCTTCCAAAAAGGCTCCCAGCCAATCGCGGCATTCAGCCAGTTCCTCCGGCCGGGGCGGATCGCTGTGCGGCACTTTTTCCATCAAACGCACCGTGCCGAGCGGGTAACTCTCGCGAAAGTGCGTGTGCTGGCCCTGGCCGAGAATGAATTCCGTGCTGCCGCCGCCAACGTCGAGAAGCAACAGCGGTTCCGCCGCCAGCGCCGGGTCCGTGGTGACGCCGTGAAAAACCCATTCCGCTTCCTTTTCGCCGGAAATAATTTCCACCTTCAATCCCGATGCCGTTTCAATAGCGGAGATCAGGTCCTGGGGATTGGTGGCGTCGCGCGCGGCGCTGGTGGCGATGACGCGGATGGATTGCGCCTTCAACTCGCGGGCTTTCGCCGCGAACGCCGTCACCGCCTTGGCGGTTTTCTCGATGGCCCCGGCCTGCAACCGGCGCGTTTCGTAAAATCCCTGGCCGAGCCGGGTTTGTTTGCTGTCCTCCACAATGGGACGCACATCGCGGCCTTGAATTTCAGCCACGAGCAGCTTTACCGAGTTGGTGCCCACGTCAATGACAGCTCGCGGGGAGTGCGACATGCCACGATTAGAGCAATGACTGTCCCGCAGCCCAAGTTAAAAAAAGGCAACGCCTCGTTCACCGCTTATTCACCGTTCGGACGGTGACCAATCCCGCATAAACAGGGCGTTTGGAAGCATTTCGGTTTTCCACCGCGGACGCCGGTGAACAATCCGTCACCGGATCGTAACTTTTCCGCGGCGATTGCCTCCGGCACACTTCCCGGGTATCTTGACCTTTCTTGTGAACGCGAGCACCACCAAACCCGAGCATTTTCTCAACCGCGAGTTGAGCTGGCTGGAGTTCAACCAACGCGTGCTGGACGAGGCGCGCGACCCGGAAAATCCGCTCCTCGAACGGCTGAAATTTTTCTGCATCGTCAGTTCCAATCTCGATGAATTTTTCGAGGTGCGCGTGGCGGGACTGAAGCAGCAGATTGAAAGCGATGTCGTCGGGCGCAGCATCGATGGCCGGACGGCCACGGAAACCTTCAAGGCCGTGGCGGCGCGCGTGCGGCAGATGGTAAATCACCAATACGCCTGCTGGCGCGAGGACATCCGCCCCGCGCTCGCGAAAAATGGAATTCGCATCCTGGAAATCACCGAATTGGATCGCGAGGACATCGATTGGATACAGGAGTATTATCGCACGCAGGTCCGTCCGGTGCTGACGCCGCTGGCAATTGACCCGGCGCACCCGTTCCCGCAACTGCTGAACAAATCGCTCAACCTGATCGTGCGCCTGGAACTGGCGCGCGGAGCGGAGATGCTCAAGCACATGGCCGTGGTGCAGATTCCGCGAATCCTGCCGCGCATGATTCAATTGCCGCGCACGGATGCCCGCCAGGATTACGTCTACCTGGGCCAGCTCATAAGCCACAATCTCGCCGATTTGTTCCCGGGCACGAACATTCTCGGCTGCTGGCCGTTTCGCGTGACGCGCAACAGCGAACTCTACATCGACGAGGAGGAATCGGCCAACCTGCTCAAGGCGGTGGAAAATGAACTGCACAACCGACGCAAGGGCGACGCGGTGCGGCTGGAAATCGAGCACGATTGCCCGCGCCACGTCCGGGACGCGCTGCTGAAAACGCTGCGGCTGACGGAAGAGGATTTATATTTGATCGACGGGCCGTTGAACCCGACGCGGCTGATGACGCTGACGCAGGGCGATCATTCGCCGGAATTGCGTTACAAACCGTTCGTCGCGCCCATTGCGGCGGCGTTGCGCGGCAAGAGCGATTTGTTTGCGGCGATTCGCGAGCGCGACATCCTGCTGCATCACCCGTACGAGAATTTCAACAGCGTGGTGGATTTTCTCGAACAGGCCGCGGCGGACCCAGACGTGCTGGCCATCAAGCAAACGCTCTACCGCACCGGCGGCGATCCGCGCATCATCGGCACGCTGGAAAACGCGGTGAACAACGGCAAGCAGGTAACGGCGGTGGTGGAGTTGCGCGCGCGTTTTGATGAGGCGAACAATATTCAGTGGGCGCGCCGGCTGGAGGAAAACGGCGTGCACGTCGTGTATGGATTGGTGGGTTACAAAATCCACGCCAAAAGCTGCTTGGTGGTGCGTCGCGAGGGGCATCACATCCGCCGCTATGTGCATCTCGCCACCGGCAATTACAATCCCTCCACCGCCCGGCTGTACACGGACATCGGCCTGCTCACGTGCCGGCCGGATTTCGGCGAGGACGCGACGAATTTTTTCAACCTGCTCACCGGAATTTGCCAGTATCAGCCGATGCGCAAATTGCTGGTCGCGCCGTTTGAGCTGCACAATCGGATGCTGCAATTGATCGATCACGAAATCGAAAATGCCAAACAGGATTTGCCGGCGCGGATTATCGCCAAGATCAATTCGCTGGCGGAACCGAAAATCATCGAGGCGCTGTATCGTGCCTCGCAGGCCGGAGTGAAGATCGACCTGATCGTGCGGGGCGTCTGCTGCCTGCGGCCCGGCGTGAAAGGGCTGAGCGAAAACATCACGGTGCGCAGCATCGTGGACCGGTTCCTGGAACACAGCCGGATTTATTATTTTGAAAATGCCTGCCAGCCGAAGGTTTTTGTGGGCAGCGCGGACTGGCTGCCGCGCAATTTGTTTCGCCGCATCGAGGTGGTGTTCCCGGTCGAAGATGGAGTCCTGCGCGAGCGCATCATCAATGAGATTCTGACCGTGACGCAGGCGGACAACGTCAAGGCGCGCATCCTGTCGGGCGATGGTTCATATCGTCCGGCGCCGAAGCGCGGCAAGGCGCGCCGGAGTCAGTTTGAATTTGTCGCGCTGGCGGCCAACGCGGGCACCGAGACCGAAACGAACCGGGCAAAGACTAAATTCCCGACCGTCAAAGTAGTGGAACGGCCGTTTTGAGCTGGGGTTAAAGCTTCAGTTCGTGCGCCCACGGCAAGGATGAAGCCATGCCCGTTTGCGCCATTGGGAGCATTTCAAAAATGTAGCCTCGCGGAAGATTTGGCGCGGAAACGGTTTATTTGAGGATGGAAGTTCTTTGACCCAGCCAGGTCAAATCACCCGCTCCCGGTTGAGCCGGAATACTGGTGTTTAGGGGGCCCTGAAAAGTAATCAGGTTCGCATCTTTCCATTTATGTATCTCGGTGTGTCCGTCCGCAAAAGACATTCCACAGGCATTATTGTGGTAAGTAGCCGGCTTATCCACCCAAGTGCTGGCGGCGGGACTTGGGTCTGCGCAAAACCAGCCGTCATTGATGGTCCAGGGGTTTTCATCCAGCATGACCCAGCAATTGGCGGCTCCCATGGCAGCAATGTCACTTTGTTTCCTGAAAATCCGGTAACTCTGATTCAGCGGTGCCGTGGTCGTATGGATTTGGTCCACAATCGGACTCATGTAGCCGTTCATGGAGATGCTGCGAACAGTCGGCGCATCCTGTACTCCCGGTGGAACTATTCCGCCAAAAAACGCCGTTCTCGGGTCGGCGGGACATTTGAAGAACGCAACATTGGGAGCGTAAGGAAATATCAATCCTAGTTTCAGCAACTCTACATTTAACGCTGTCGTGGGGGTAGTCACGCTGCCATATATCCACTGATTCTCGGGGTTGCCGGGATCCGTATAAGGATTGGGCAACAGGCCGACCTGGAGAGCCCCCTGACCGACGGTGGGAATAATCCGATCATTGTTGTCCATGCTGTAAACAAGCCAGCCATGCTGAAGCTGGCGCAGGTTGTTCAAGCATTGAGACGCCTGGGTTTTGCCGCCGGTTTTAGCCAACGCGGGCAGAAGCATTGCGGCTAACAAACCGAGCGTGGCGATCACGACGATCAACTCGACGAAGGTAAAAGCGCCATCGGTTTGGCACTTCGAGTTTAATTTGTGGCGTGTGAAATTCACAAGCACGAGAGGTGTTGTTTCAATTGGCAACGATGCGATAAAATCTCCGGACGGACGAAGGCGATGGGTCCGTCGTATAGGCCCGGTCCCCAACCACTGTAATCGTGCCGCCCACCTCCTGCCAATCGGGGTCGTTCAAATCGTTTTTGAATTGAACATGATAACTCACTCCGGAGACAAACGGCCAACTGATGACGAGACCGTCGCCAGGATTGGCGCCGGGAGTGATGTCGGCATAGAGAAATTCGTAGGCAACGAGATCGGCGGATTGATTGAAATCATTGGCCAGAGAATCACTGGCGCAGGTTGGAAAAACGAGCGTCCGTCCATCGGCGCTGAAGATTGGCGTCAAGGAGCGGTTATTCGCCGGCGCGCCGGAAAGGCTCGAACTCAAAAGAGTTGTCTCACCGCTCAAGCGATCGTTGACAAACACTTCGGGAAGGCTGTTGGTAGTCCCAGCCGCCAGGTTCGTAACCGCGCTGCGATAAACCACGAAGCGGCCATCGGCGCTGATATCTGGCGAATCAGAAGCGCCATTGCTCCCCACGCTGATGAGAACATTCGATCCGGTTTGAAAATCGTAAAGATAAACACTCCGAACGCCGCTGGCAGGTTTGGTTGCATAAACGAGCCAGCGCCCATCGCCGCTAAACCGCAGGCCGGAATGGGAGCCGAAGCTGCTCGTGCTGGCCACCCAATTGGAATTGATGGAAAGATCCGCCACATTCAAACTGGTCGGCGTCAGATATGCCAACCGTAGACCATCGGGGCTTATTGAAACCCCAGTGGCCGATGCATTATTTGTATAAATCCGCGCGGCAGCCAGCGTGTCCAGGACGTACAAATGCGCGGTCGTCCCACTGAGTATGCCCGCATAAACGACGTAACGCCCATCCGGCGTCATGGCTGCCGCCGAAACACCAGTTCCGGTATTGGCAATGGTCAAAGCGTAATTGGTTCCCATCTGCACATCGCGCAGAAACAGATTTTCAATCCCGCTGATGAAAGGGCCGGACGCCAAATTTGACGCCTTGCTGTGAAATAAAACAAAGCGCCCATCCCCGCTGATTGCGGGCGAAAAGGAGTCGTTGTTCCCGGGGCGAACGCCCGCCGGACTCACGCTCACCAGCGTTGTGGTTCCAGCCTGCAAATCGCGAAGGAATACATCCTGCGAGTTGTTCGTGTCACCCGCGATGAGATTGCTGGCATAACTGGAGAACGCCACATAGCGGCCATCTCCGCTAATCGCCGGCTCAAAGCCCGAGGCCGCCATTCCATTCGTATCCGCACTCACCAAAACGTTCGTGCCGAGGAGAAGATTACGCACGAATATGTTCCGCTGCCGATTGGTATCGCCGGGAATCAGATTGTCCGCCTCACTGCTGAACGCCACAAAGCGTCCGCTGGCGCTGACAGATCCGGGATAGAACCCGCTGATGCCATTGGGGGTAGAAGAGGTCAATGTGGGCGCGGGAACGGAAACCAATTCGGTCGTTGCCGCTACCGTGTCGCGCACGAAAACGTCACTTGCATGGTTGCGGTCGTTGGGCACCAGGTTCTCCTTGGCACACTGGAATACCACGGATCTTCCGTCGTCGCTCAAGTCGGGGAAGGTGTCGTAAGGCACGCCCGCACCCACGCCGTTGGTGTCTCCATCCGCCAAAGTCGTCAGGCCCGCCAGCTGGTCGCGGACGTACACATGAAATTCCCCGGTCGGCGAATTGGTCGCCACATTTGTTCCGCTGCTGACGAAGGCGACGAATTGGCCGTTCGAACTGACCAAGGGCGCGCTGCAAATCCCATCGGACACGAGGCCGGTGTCGTGATTCATGCTGACAAGTGTGTTGGTCCCGGTTTGCGCGTCCCACAAATAGATGGCTGTGCTCGTTAACGGCGAGTTGCCCGCCACGTTGGCGACAAACGAGATGAAGCGTCCATCGGGCGTCATATCCAGGGGATAAAAATCTCCCAAAGGCCAGGACGTCACGTTGGCGTTCGTGCTCACAAGATCCGTGCCGCTGGTTTGCGTGTTTTGTCGCAGAATAAGTCCATTGGCGGTGGGGCTGGGCTGATTGGACGCGGTCTCAAATGCCACATAATTGCCATCCGCAGTGATACTCGGGCAGTAAGAAACCACGTTCGACGTCCCCAGCAAAGCACGGGCGGTGGTGCGCGCATTGACGCTCGCCCACACGGTTTGCGCTGAGGTCAGGTCTCGAACGTAAACTTCGCCGGCGGCGGTTACCCCGGGCAAGAGATTAGTGGCAGTGCTGGAAAAGGCGACGTAGCGGCCGTCCGGCGTGATCGCTGGCGATTCCGAACTGCTCGTCAGTTTGGTGGAATTCGTAGACATGGCGCCGACGCTGACAAGCATGGTGGTCGCACTCCGCAAATCACGAACAAACACATCGGCGATTTGGTTCGTGTCACCGGCCACCAAATTTGTTGCCGTGCTGACGAACGCCACATAACGCCCGTCGGGCGTCATCACCGAATTGCGCGAAACGCCGTTGGCAACTCCGCCGTGGATGTTCGTACTCACGAGCATTGTCGTGCCGTTTATCAGATCTCGCACGAAAACATCACTGGCATTATTGGTATCATTGGCCACCAAATCACTGGCGGCACTTTCGAAGAGCACATATTGGCCATTGGAGGAAACCCCTTGCGGCCAGGAATCCTCGTTGCCGCCGCCCGTTCCGGAAAGATTGACACTGACCAACTGCGTCGTGCCGTTGGTCCGGTCGCGAAGATAGACGTTCATGCTGATGGGAAACAGGGAAGGAATGGCGACGCCATTGCTGTTTAAGATCAGATTGGCTGCCGTACTCGCAAACAATACATAGCGACCATCCGGGCTGATCGTGGCATCCACCGAATCTCCGCCGGCGCCGGCTGAAGTCAGAAGAGACGGATTGGGCTGTGAAACCAGTTGCAAAAAAGCGGCCGTCACCGACAAAACAGACCCCAAAAGGATGACTGCAACTAATTGACACTTTGAAAGGAAAAGAGATTTTCGGAAAGTAGCATGCATACCTCGTATTTCATCCATTCGCGGGGAGGCCACCATGACAGCGCGAATAAAAGCGGTCAATTCAAAAAAAGAAGCTTTTCCTGAATAAATTGCCTATTTTCCCTGTCAGGAAAACAGATAAACATAACAAAAAGCCCCCGAGGCTTCCGTCCAACTCGGCTACGGTATTTTTAACTCCAGCTTATTCCGAAGTTCCTTTTGTCTGGACGGGTTTGGTCTCCGTGGACTTTGTGCCCGTTTCGTGGGGAAGTTTCCGTCCAGGCCAGTATTTTGCGTCGAATGCCTTGGGAAAAGCAGCATCAGAGGGATAAATCCCCGAGCCGTCGGTGATGACCTCATGCTGGCGGCGGCCGGCACCCTTGTGGCGGGTGAGATTGTCGCCCAGATCCTCGCGGGCCTGTTCGGCATAAGCCACGAGTTTTTTCATTACCTCCGGGTTTCCCGCCGCCACATCGTTTTGTTCTCCCGGATCGACGTCCAAATCATAAAGCTCCGGTTGTGGGATTTTCAATTGTGAATAGGGAGCCGGGCGTCCGCCTTTGCCGCCCGGTTTGCCGTCCAGCGAACGATATTGCCGGGCCAGTTCCAGCTTCCATTTGCCGCTGCGTAACGCTTCCAAATCGTTCAGGTGATAATAGAAATACAGCACGTCGTGAGGTGATTGACTGGTTTGGCCCAGCATCACGCGGGAAATGTCCAGTCCGTCAATTTTATGCGGCGGCAGCGGAGCGCCAATCAGGCTCGCGATGGTCGGCAGCATGTCAATGGTGCATAACGGCGCGTCGCAAACGCGACCGGCGGGAATGCGGCCGGGCCAGCGCATGAGCGTTGGCTCGCGCACGCCGCCGTCCCAACTGGTGCCTTTGCCTTCGCGTAACGGGTAGGCCGATCCCGCATGGTCTCCGTAAGCGAGCCACGGACCATTGTCCGAGCAGAACATCACCAGGGTGTTGTTGTCCAGGCCGTCTTCCTTGATGGCCGCGAGAATCTGGCCGACCGACCAGTCCAATTCCTCGACCACGTCGCCGAATAATCCGCGTTCAGTCTTGCCGCGAAATTTGTCCGAAACGTGCAGCGGCACATGAACCATCGCATGCGGCACGTAAAGGAAAAACGGCCGGTCTTTGTGGCGATGAATGAAGCTGACGGCGTGCTCGGTATACCAGGTGGTCAGCATGTCCTGCGCGGCGTCATCCACGTCGGGGTTCACCACGGTGTTTTGGTTGATAAGCGGCAGTTTTATAAAAGGTTGCTCCTGGGAATCCCCTTGCCATCGGGGATGCGGCGTCATGTCGTTCGAATAGGGCAGTCCGAAATATTCATCGAAACCGTGTTGCAGCGGCAGGAATCGTATCGCGTCGCCGAGATGCCATTTGCCAAAGGCGGCGGTGGCGTAGCCCTTCTGTTTGCACACCTGGGCGATGGTCATTTCGTTGGATGAGATGCCCCATTTGTTATGCGGCATGAGCGCGCCGGAGAAGCCCACCCGGTTGGCGTAACAGCCGGTCATCAATGAGGAGCGGCTGGCCGAACAAATGGGCTGCGCAGAATAGAAACTTGTGAATTTCATTCCCTCGGCCGCCATGCGGTCCAGATTCGGCGTGGAATATCCTTTGGCGCCAAACGGTCCGATGTCCGCATAACCCATGTCGTCAATGTAAATAATGACGATATTGGGTGTGGAAGTTGTTGGTATTTCGGCGGCCGGGCACAGCATCACCAGCGACAGGCAGGCAATGGCTACGGCGAACAATTGTTTCATTGGCCCTTTCATAAAAATGGCATTGAGTCCGGGTATCTTTCAGGATGGTTTTGCGGGATTATAGCTGGCCACCCGCAATATGCCTATCCGCCAAAAGGATGAGATGGCCGGAAAGGGGTCAGTCAATGGTATTGTCATATCCACCACCTCATCCGCTTCTTTGCGTCTTTCCACCTTTGCGCCTTTGCGTTAGTTTCGAGGGAGCCCGTGAATGCAACTTTTCCACCCAAACTTGCCAAACATTTGGCGAAGAGCGTTCGCGCCTCGCGGCGCTGTTACCGCACACGGCTCGAGCGCTGCCAGGAAAAGTTTTCGGAAAAGGCCGTCCACAAGCTGCGCACCGAGACCCGCCGCATCCTGGCGTTGTTAAGCGTCATCGAAGCACTTCACTTCGATGGCACCTTGAAAAAACTGCGGAAGACCTTCAAGAAGCGGCTGGATTGCTTCGATGATTTGCGCGACACGCACGTGCAACTCGTCTTTTTAAAACCGTTGTGGTCGAAGTTTCCCGAGGCGTGCGATTTGAAAAAACACCTTTGCAAATGCGAGAAACAGCTCGTGGCCAAACTTTCCCGCGAAATTCAAACCGCGAAAAGTGGAAAGTTAAACCGGGGCCTGAAAGAAATCGAAAAGGCTCTGCGCCAGTGCGCGAAAAAGCCGCCGAGCGGACGAAGCAACGCGGTGGCGCTCACACTCCTGGGTGGAGCCTTCCGCCGCGTGCTCGCATTGCGCCGTCACATCCAGCGAGACCAGCCAAAAACCATCCACCGGATGCGGGTGGCGTTCAAACGATTTCGCTACACGGCGGAATTGCTTCAGCCGTTTCTGCCGCGCGTCACACCGTCACGCCTCGCGCGCATGAAGGATTTCCAGGCGGCCGCCGGCGACATCCAGGATGTGGCAGTGCTGTTGGCGCGACTGGAAAAGGACATTAATAATGGGGATTTGGAACCCGCGTGCGTGCGGACTTTGCGCACGGAGTTATTGCGGCACGAACACAATTCCATAAATGCTTTTATGGAACGAATCGATGAACTGAGGGATTTTGAACCGGAAGTTCCAATCGCGCTTAAACCCGAACCTGCCTCACAATGAAATTATATATTCTGCGCCATGGGGAAGCCGCGGACCACGGCGATCCGCGCTTCAAGGAAAACGAACGGCCGTTGACGCCCAAAGGCATCCAGCGCACCAAACAACTCGCTCACGTGTTGCGCGAAATGGAGATTACGTTCGACGCCATCCTGAGCAGCCCGCTGACGCGCGCGCGAGAGACCGCCGAGATCATTGCACGGGGAATAAAAGAACAGGATACCATGCGCTTCAGCGAGCACCTGACGCCTTCGGGCAGCATGGAGGAGCTGGTGCACCAGGTGAACACGATTCGTCCCCCGCCCAAAAGCGTGATGCTGGTGGGGCACGAGCCGTATTTGAGCGGGTTCATTTCGCTGCTCTGCACCGGCGGACCGGGACTGCCAATGGTGCTCAAAAAGGGCGCGTTGTGCCGGCTGGACTTGGAGGTGTTGAGTTGCGGGAAATGCGCGCAGCTCGATTGGCTGCTCCAGCCGCGCGTGATTGGATTCAGTCCGCCGAAGCGGAAGGAAAAGGAGTAGCACAGGCATCTCGCCTGTCCTACGCTGATCTAGATCATGTGGCAAAACATCGCGTCGCGGAGCTTGGGCTCAAACCAGGTGCTTTTCGGCGGCATGATGCCGCCGGCGTCCGCGATGGTCATTAAGTCCTCGATGCTCGTGGGAAACATTGAGAACGCACACGCGTAAGTGCCGCTGTTCACGAGCTTCTCGAGTTCCGCAGTGCCGCGAATGCCACCGACGAAATTAATCCGCGTGCTCGTGCGCGGATCGGCGATGCCAAAAATCGGATCCAGCACGTATTTTTGCAACAGCGTCACGTCGAGTTTTTCAATGGGATCCGTCGTGGCTGCAAAGCGCGGGCGGAAATTCAACGTGTGCCACTGGCCTTGTAAAAAAAGGCCGAGCTCATGTTTGCGGGCGGGAGTCGCGGCGCCAGGAGTTTTCAACACGAACACCGCGTCCAATTTCTCCAACAATTGATCGGGTGACAGGCCGTTCAAGTCTTTCAACACGCGGTTATAGGGCAGAATTTGCATCTGGTTGTGCGGAAAAATGACCGCGAGGAATTTTTCGCTTTCCGTTTTTGCGTTCCCGCCCTCGGCGTTCCGCTTTTGATAGACACGCGCCGCGGCTGCGCTGCGATGATGCCCGTCGGCGATGTAAAGCGCCGGGATGCGCGCGAATTCATTTTCGATGAATTGGATTTGCGCCGCGTCGCTCACGACCCAGGACGTATGCCGCACACCATCCGGCGCGGTAAAATCCACGTCCGGCTGTTCCGCGATTTTTTTAGCGATGAACTCATCCAGCGCCGCCTGCGCGCGATAGGTCAAAAACACGGGACCCGTCTGCGAGTCGAGCGTTTCGATGTGGCGCACGCGGTCGTCTTCCTTGTCCGGACGCGTCAGTTCGTGCTTCTTGATGATGCCGCTCAGATATTCCTCGCAACTCGCGGCCGCGACCAATCCGACCTGCGAGTGCTTGCCCATGATTTGGCGGTAAAGATAAAAACAGGGTTTGGCGTCCTGCCGCAGCGCGCCTTGCGAGATGAGTTTCTGAAGATTTTCTTTTCCTTTTGCGTAAACCTCGGGCGCGTACAGATTCGTGCCGGCCGGCAAATCGATTTCCGGTTTACTGACGTGCAGAAAGCTGAGCGGATTGCCCGCGGCGACTTCGCGCGCTTCATCCGACGACATCACGTCGTAAGGCAGTTCACAAATACGACCCGCCAGGTCAGGTTTCGGCCGCAAAGCGGCAAAGGGTTTCAAAGTTGCCATAAATTCAAACGGGAAAGATAGAAAGCGGCAGGTGAAAACGCACGTCGAAATTCATTTGGGGCACAAATGACTTGCGCGCCGCCGATTGCCCTCGTAACTTTCTTGGCCTTTGGTCGCACCCATAGCTCAATTGGATAGAGCGTCTGACTACGGATCAGAAGGTTGAAGGTTCAACTCCTTCTGGGTGCACCACTTCGAATGCTCCTGGAATCAAGCAGTTCGCTGCTTCCATCTCGCTTCCTCTGAATTACCGAAAATCGTGCTTGGCCAATTCTTGGCCAATTTTTGGATCATCGCTCCGCACCACGGCATGAACCTTTCATCTGAGGGTTAAAATCCGCTAGTGACGCGTGTCCGGTTGGTCACGAAAAGCGCGGCGGAGATCCTCCACTCAAATAGCGGTGAATTTCGGCCCGAGGAATCAGCACGCGCCGGAGGCCAGGAAGCTTCCGAAGCACCTTCCGCCGAACGAGACGGCGGATTGTTTCTTCACAAACCCCCAATTCCGTTGCAGTACCTTTTACGTCGAGAGTTTGGCATTCAGGAATTGTCGTATCCATAACTTCACTTTCTGGCTACAGCCTACGACTCATAGCGACTCCTTTGGTGTAGCTAACGCACAACCCAATAAATGAAAACGCGATTCCGTTGGAGCTTACACGAGAGGGTGTTCGCCTCTTTGGAAATAACTCCTAACCAGAAGATGAGTGCGCGCAGTTAAGGCGAATTTGAACCAAGGTCGTTGGCGCGTTTGTTGGAAATGTCGCCCATGATTAACCGAGTGCGCCCGCCGTCAGCATCTGAGGACATGTCAGGTGATGCAAGCATGATCCCGACGATTGCGCGTGTTCGTGCAGAGGCCGGTGTCGGAGACGGTGTTTTACGCTTGCGGAACAGAAGCCAAACAATAGAAGCAATGCAGGCCCATGTGAACACCATGAACAGATAAAGCCCGTTGTCATCTATGACCTTCGAAAGCTTATTCAGAAATTCTCCGAAATATAGAATCGGGTCCTTCATTGTTCGCCATTGCATTTTCGCTGATGAAGTTTGGGGTGTCAAGTTGTGGACGTTCCGCCGCTGCGTTAAAGGTGAATTCTTTTTCCACCACGCCGGTTTTGACGAACGATTTTGGCAATATTTTGGGTTTCAGAATTGTTCTGTTCGTTTGCATTTAGCGAATCAGCATCAAGCTTTCCCGGCGCTTGATCTTTGGTCAGATCGAGCTTTTCCTCAATCTCGTTCTGCCGACGAACCAACTGTTGATAACGTTCTTCGCGTTCAAAATGCGCGCCCACCTTTGTTTCCAGTTCCTTGGCCCGTTTGTTGGCGTCGGCGATGTCGTATTCAAGTCCGGAGGCGCGCTCTTCAAATCCCTGGACGTTCGCCTCAAGCGAACGAATCGTGCCTTGGGCTGTGTCTGTTACGCGAACGGCATAACTATTTTTCCCGCGAACAATCATTTCCACACAATCATTGTAAGTTGGACGAAGAAACAGATCGAAACCGGCAAAGCGACCAATTCGCACATCGTCGCCGAATCGGTTTTTGACCTTCTCGGCATAACGGATAATCAATTCTCCGGCAATGCCGCGGTTCTCGAAAAACTGTCCGTCGATTTCAATTTTGAACTTCTCGCCCGAAGTGTCCTGTCGCGCAGCAACGTCCTGTCGCAGATTTGTGAGGCGTCCGGCGAACGCTTCGGCATCTTCAAGTGAGCGCCGAAGATTGGTGCGAATTCGATATTGCTCCTCGGCATGGGCGGAGCGGAGGCGCGTCAACTTAATCAGTTCTGCGTCCACTTGCGCCTTTTCGATCACGAGCGGGTTGCCCGAAGCGATCGCCTTTACTTCCGCATAGGTCAGCGCGGCCGAGTCCAAATCTTCAAGGCGGCGAATGGTCATGTCGCCGCTTATTACTTGCGCGATGAACTTGGCCTTCGTCTCCAAAGTTTGCCACATATAGGCGTCGAATGAACCTTCTGTAACGTATCGGTAAATTGAAATAATCTCGTTTTTGTTTCCCTGTCGTAGAATCCGTCCCTCACGCTGCTCCACGTCGGCGGGACGCCAAGGCGCGTCGAAGTGATGCAGGGCGATAAGGCGTTCCTGAACATTCGTGCCCGAACCCATTTTCTGCGTGCTGCCGAAAAGGACACGCACTTTGCCCGCCCTCACGTCGCGAAATAAGGAAAGTTTTGAAGCGTCCGAATCAAAGTCCTGGATGAAAGCTATTTCTCCGCTTGGCACGCCAAGGCGTTCCAGCTTTTCTGCTGCATCGCGATAGACAGAAAAGCCCTTGTCTTTCGGTGTTGAGAGATCGCAAAAGACAAGCTGCGTGGAACGCTCCGGTTTCGACTCCAGCCAGATGCGGAAGATGTTTTCGACGGCCTGATTAACCTTTCCTTGTGGGTCGTCCTTCGCTGACGGTCTCATCAGGCGCAGATCCAAAGCAGCCTTTCTTCCCTCCGACGTAATCTTCAGCATGTTGTCCACGCTCGGATCAACGCGATGGGTTTTCAACCTTTCCGCACGTTTGGCGAGTTCCTGAACAAACGCCTTCAGCTCGGGTGTGGCGGGCGCGTTGCGGATGGTGGGCTTTTCACCGTCGAGTTTCGGGCGCGGCAAGTTGAGCATCGCGGCGGTCTGAACGTCGGCGGACTGACGGAAAATCTGCATCAATTCAGGTACGTTGATGAACCGCGCAAATCGTGTGTTCAATCGGTAGCCAGCGCCGTCCGGTGAAAGTTCCATTGCCGTCACCGGCTCGCCGAACGTGGCCGCCCACGAATCGAAATGATGCAGATTGTGCTTTTTCAAATCGTCCGGTTGCAAGTAACGCTGCATCGTGAACATCTCGGCCATGCTGTTTGCGATCGGTGTGCCGGTGGCGAACACCACACCTCCGCCTCCGTTCAAGCACTGGACGTGACGAACCTTCAAATACATATCGAATGCGCGTTCGCTGGCCGTTTGCGGCAAGCCCGCGATGCGTGTCATCTTTGTGACATAAAAGAGATTCTTGAAATAGTGCGCCTCGTCCACGAATAGGCGGTCCACGCCGAGTTCTTCGAAAGTCAGGGTGTTATCCTTTTTGTGGTCAGCGGCCAGCGCCTGAAGTTTGGCCTCAAGCCGCTTCTTCGCCTTTTCGAGTTCCTTCACCAATCGGCGATTGGAACTGTCGGCATGTTCCCGACGAATCATCTCCAACTCGTGAAGTTGTTCGTCAAAGAATCGTTTCTGCGTATCGTATGAAAGTGGGATGCGCTCAAAACCGGAGTGCGTCACGATAACTGCGTCCCAATTGCCGGTGGCGATACGACTGAAAAGCCTCTTCCGGTTCTGCGACTCGAAATCCTCTTTGCCCGCAACCAGGATGTTCGCGCCGGGATACAACGTGAGCAATTCGGTCGAGAACTGGCCGAGCATGTGATTTGGGACTGCGAACATCGGCTTGCGGGCGAGGCCGAGCCGTTTCAATTCCATCGCAGCGGCAACCATCGTGTAGGTCTTCCCGGCGCCGACGACGTGGGCAAGCAGCGTGTTCGGTGTTTGCAGAATCCGCCAGACGCCGGCCTTTTGATGCCGGTGAAGCTGAACCACCTGGCTTGCGCCGGGCAAGGTCAGGTGATCGCCGTTGAATGTGCGCAGCCGGGTATGGTTGAACGTGTCGTTATAGAGGCGGCAAAGCCGTTCGCGTCGTGAATCATCCGACCACACCCATTCTTTGAACCGTTCCTTGATGCGCTCCTGCTTCTCGCGTGCCGCCTCGGTCGCCTGTGCGTTGACGACGGGCTTTTTGTCCACCATGTCATAAACGGTGGGCGTGTTGAGATTCAGCGCGTCCTCAATCAATTCCAAGCCGGTGTAGCGGTCTGTTCCCCAATCCGTCGTGTTGGATGTCGCGCCTTTTGCCTCCCAATTCGCGTTCAAATGCCACGAGCCGAGCGGGTGAACGTGGCCGACTTCGACGCCGGAAGGAACATTGAGCAACTTGTGAATGAACCGCTGCACGTCGTCGGGCGGCAGCCAGGAGGCTCCAAGCCGCACGTCAATTTCCGTCGCGGGCAAATCTTCCGGCTGAATTGATTTCAATGCCTCGACATTTTCAGCGAAGCGCGGGTCGGTGACGGCGGCGGCATCGGCAACCACTAATTTCTCGCGCACGTTGCCGGAGAGATACTGGTCGTCGGTTTCCCATTGGTTCGTCTGTGGATTCAGGAAAATGATACCCTTCAAGTCCGACAAAAATTCGTCGGCAGGCTTGTTTAACAACCCAGCCATGTGGTCAAGGTCCACGCGGCCTTGCTCGTTCAAGGAAACCAGGAGGGCTTCTCTCGGCTCAGCGACTGATTCAATGGGCCTGCGATGATGAATCGTCCGCTCGGTGAAGATGGTGGCTTTCGTCGCCCGCTTTGTCTCCTCGTTGTAGTTTTCCAGCGAGAGCAGCAACGGCAAATCTGGATCGCCGTCGAAAGCGCGTTGGTTTGCGCGGAGATTGATTGGACCAAAGCGACCAACGAATCTGTCGTAGGCATAGTTGAGTTGCCTCCGTGTTTCGAGGACTTGTCCCTCGTCGCTGCCGTCCATTTGAGAGCGAAGACACGAGCGCACCGCATCACGTACTGGAATCAGATTGCGAATCCGCGAACGCGTTTCGCTAGGCATGTCAGTCAGCGGACGAAGGACTGCATCCTCCCGAATGCAAACCATGCCATCGTGGAGACAGTACGCATTGGGCTTGACGAAATCCGGTGCGGGTATTGTCTGGTCCAGCGTCGGTTCGGCAACTTGGTGAGTCAACGCACGGTAAATGTTTTGTGGCAACCGGTCGACAGCCTGAGCGAGCGCATCGCCAAGACTGCGTCCATCCGCTTCGAGCGTCGGCTCGTTGTCGCGATACATGCTCCCGGCGAGACGCATTTTGCCAAGCATCATATCCGGTCGCATGGCAAAATATTCATTTAGTGTGAATCCTTCGCCGAGATCGTTCGTATATTCCGCCGTTTCCTTCCACGTCGCGCCGACGGGCGGTTCCCCTTGGCGAAGTTTGCGGAGCATGACAATGTCGGTGGTGACTTCCGTGCCGGCCTTCTTGAAAGCGTTGTTGGGCAGACGAATTGCACCAAGCAACTCTGTGCGAGTGGAAAGCAGTTCGCGTAATGTCGAATCAAGTTTGTCCATCGTGCCGCGAGAGGTAATGAACATGAGAAGCCCATCCGGGCGCACTTTTTCCAAAGCGGCGGCGAAAAAATAGTCATGGATGGGAAACTTGTAATTGTTCCAGCGTGGGTCGTGGACGGTGTAATCGCCAAAAGGGACGTTGGAGATGGCGAGGTCGTAGAAACCGTCCGCGAGTTTCGATTGCTCGAACGGTTGAGCGCGAATATCCGCATCTGGATAGAGTGCCTTGGCGATGCGCGCCGTCAGCGGATCAATTTCAATACCCGTAACGGTCGAGCGGCGGAGCATGTCTTCGGGCATGAGGCCGACAAAGTGACCGATGCCGCAAGCCGGTTCGAGGACTCGCCCGCCTTTGAAACCAAACCGATGCAGGGCCTTGTACATCCCACTGATTACGATCGGGGCGGTGTAATGCGCGTTGAGTGTGGTTGCGCGAGCCGAGCGATGCTCGTCGTCAGACAAAATTTCGGAGAGTTGAATTTGCTCCTTGCGCCAGTCAGCGCTCTCAACGTCGAACACCTGTGGCATCGCGCCCCAACCCACGTATTTGACAAGGGCAGCCTTTTCATCAGGGGAAGCCGGACGCTCCTCCGCGTCGAGCATCCGCAGCGTTTTGATCGCCTTGAGATTCTGCTGAAACTTCTGTTTCGGTCCGCCTTCGCCGAGTCGGTCGGCCTCGACGATGCGGTAACTGCTAAGATTTTTCGGCGGTTCTTCTTGATGACGCCTGCCTATTCTTCGGGTGGGAGCAGGATGTATTTCTCCCTCACCATTTCCCAAGCCTGATCGTGCGCTTGTTGTGCTGTTGAGCCCCGCTGCATCAATTTCGTTCGCAGCGTCGTCATTTCGTCCTTCGTCTTTTCCTCCGCCTCCAGAAGCATCTGATGCAGGCGTCCCGTTTGTTCCAGTTCGCGCACCATCCTCGGACGGTGTTCGCGCCAGTGTTTCTCGGCCATCCGGCCGTATTGCGTCAATGCTGTCATTCGTCGGCCTTTGAGTTGAGAAAAGATCAAGCTGCCGGTCTAAATCCTGGTTGCTTTTTCGGACTGCCATGAAAGTTTGGTCGGCTTTTGAGCATCGTGCAAGACGCGCTTGGCTACTTTGGAGCGGGTTCAGGCGGACCATGCCGTCGTGTGAAAATGCATAACTTCATTCCCACATCCTTGCCGACGAAATGCCGTTGTTTCGGAAACAGGTCCTGCTCCGTTATGCCGAAAACTTCGGCAAGGAATTCAATCTGTTTGCTGTCCACCGCGCTTCGCAGGGTTTCGATATTAGCGATTTTCTCCCGTGTCATGTTGATGTCGCCCAACAAATGCAAATGAGTGACGAGGTCATTCTGCGACCAGCCTCGCTGATTCCGCAGCCACGCGACCTTTCGTCCAATTACATTTGCGTCTTTCATCTGCCCCTCCGTCAAACCGCTCGGCCTCCTGTCAGCGCTGGCCAGATAATTCGTTGCATTAAATCGGAAATCCCATAAAATGGGACACGCCTGACAAAAAAATTATGAGTTATTTCAGCACCGCTTTGAAGCGCCTCGCCGAAAAGAACGAACTCAGGCAAGCGGACATCGTTCGTGAATCCGGACTGAGTCGCAGCCATGTCTCGCGTCTCTTCAAGGGCGACCAAAAGATGGTGTACGACATTGATGTGTCGGCAATCCTCCGGGTCTTTCGCAACAATCCGCATGACCAAGCCGAGCTTGTCGCGGCCCGCTGCATGGATGTTCGCACCGGTCCCGGCGCTGAGTTGGTGGAGATCACCGTCAAGAGCGAGGGGCAAACTCAACGCAACGGAGGCGAGCGCGAAATTCTGGAAGTGGAGTTGAGTCATGAAACAGAACGTGCTTTTGCGTGGTTGCGTAGCCAATGTCCCATCAACGCAGATTTGGAGAGGCACTTGGTGGGTTATGCTCGGTTGACGGGCATGAAGTGATCCGGTTTTTTGCGTCTGCCCTCGTGGATCTCGGCGATGGACTGTGCAGGTAAATCCTTCTGGACCGCTGATTCTTGAGGCGCGACTTGAAAAAGAAGGAGAGCCCGTGCTCCCACTTGCGAGCCGCCCGGGACACCTCGACAATCTCGCTCTGCTTCGCGCCTTGAACCATGCGCATTAAAGCGCGAATCAAATCCTTCTCACCACTGGACAATGTCGTCCACCACTCCTCGGTTGTTTCAATATTCGTCTTCATTCTACCTGAATTGATACACGAGCCACAGGGACAATTGCGGGGCCACACTCAAGATTCTTTTGAGAACTTATTCACAGCTTTCTCATGGGGTCACGCGAGTCGAGCTCCTTGACTCAAACGCAACATTTTGATCCCACGCATCTTATCTTGGTCTTTTCCTACGGCGCCTCGTACCGACCCGCTAACGCCCGTGCGATACTGCCGACACGCTCCGCAAGAAGTTGCGGCTGAATAACGGTCGCGTGTGCGCCCCAACTTAAAACCCATCGTTCAACCTCTTCCAACCCGCTCAACCGCATTCGCAGGCGCGATTCACCGCCCGGCAACTCAGTCACCTGCTGGCTTGAATGCCACAGCCGACCCCGGAGTTGGTCGGTTGCCCAGGCATCGAACTCGATTACAACTTCGTAGTCACCCCGCCCGGTCATTACTGTGAGACTGCCGCGCAAATACTTCTCCACGCTAAATTCCTTTGGCTTCTGAAAAGCCTCACCCAACATGGCCGCTCCGTTCATGCGCGCGAGAGCAAACGTTCGAATTTCGCCGCGGTCAACGTCATGCCCAATCAGATACCAGCGATTGTCATTGCAGGTTAAATGATATGGATGAACGTGCCGGCCGTTGGCATTTTTTTCGCCCGGTTTGCGATACATGAAACGCAACGCTCTTTGTTGCTGGATCGCCCGCGTAACCACCTCAAACCGCTGCATATCCGTGACCTCCGGCGCAAAAGGCCGGAACGACAAAATCTCATCAGAATCCTGTAGCGAGTACCGCTCCTTGTCGTCCAATTGCCCGGTCAACTTTCGAAACGCCATTTGCAGCGGCTTGTGAAATGGAGTTCCGCTGTACTGCTCCACCGCTTTGTGGGCAACCAATAAGGCGAACATCTCCGCCTCAGTGACGGTCGGAACACCTGGAAACCGTTTCACCTCGCTGGAATAAAAATACCCCTGTCGCTCACGGTCATATTCAATTGGCAAATTCCAATGTACGCGCATCCATTCCACATCTCGTTTCACCGTTTTTTGTGAGACATCGAATTCGCGAGCCAGGCGGACTGTGTTTGGATACCGCCGCGCAGAAATCAGTTGATGAATCGCCAATAATCGCTCGGTTGCATTGCGACCCACCCCGACAGTTTCTCCTCGGTTTCCGGAGGAAATGGCCGGGTCGGGATTTTCGCCTTTTCGGACATTGCCCCGTTGCTTCCTCTCAACGTTCTTGCTCATCACATGTACGCTCCCACTGATTGAGGTGTTCAGCCGCAAAGACCTGGACTCCAAAATATTCCCACCTTCGGGCGTTCCCAACTCACTTGAACCATTCACAAGATATGCGCAAGCCGATTTCGTGGGAAGCGAAACAACAGCCGATTCGCCCGCCCCCGCCACATTCTCTTTCGAGAGTGCAAACCGGGGGCTCGGCGTTGGCTGCTTCAGACCGATATGCCTTCCCCCTTCTGCTGCTGTTGACCCTGGACGCGCGCGACGGCGCGGCGCGCAGTGCGGCCGATCTGGGCGATGACGCCTTCTTTCTGGTCCTCCGGCAGGTCCTTTACCAGGAGATCGTAAGCACGTTTCAGTTCGGGGTTACGGTTAATTTGTTTCAGGACGCCTTCTCGAATTCGTTGCTGGCGGTCGAGTTCGCGCACTTCGTTAAGAACGACCGTGCGTTCGAGTCGCTCCCGGGGCATGGCTTGGACGTAAGCCCAATACTTGGGGTTGTCCTTGATGTAGGTGTCAATCTTTGCATCCACTTCCGGGTTGCTCCGAAACGTGGGCTGATCTGAGGGAGCGGCGTTGCCGCTGGCGCTCGGTGGCGCGGATGTTTTTGGTTTGGTCATAACGATTTATTTTGTTGTTTTGATTTACGCGGCATTTGCCGTGTTCGCCGGAAAGAGACAGTTAACCCGCCCCAGCCGGAAAAGTGTTTCAAGGACTCAACGGGCCAGAAGGATCATTGGTGGTGGAAAAGACCGACGGCGGGGATTGCGGTTGTGCAGCGGTTATGGCGTCAAGCCGCTTTTGTATCTCTTTCACCGTCACGCGCAGCCTCGCTGTTTCTTGCAAATTCGTTTTGGTCTGTTGTAGTGCAATCTGAAATTGGGCCAACGCCGCCGACAACGTCCGGGTCTGCATCATGATCTCGGTGGTAGCGAGCCGCTGCGAATTGACTTCCGCCAGGACAGCATCATTGACCGGCACCGGAGCGAATGCGGCGTCACGCAACGGCGCTACGGGCGATTGGTCGGTCGCCGGGCCGGGATGAAAATCCCAGTGGGCGCTTTCCTCGACCCGATATATGACATGCTGTTCGTGCAGGAGGGAATCGTCATTCGGATCGGCGTAGCGCCCGATATGGTAGGCGTGGAGAACTTCAGGATAACGAACGGCCGAATTATCCGCGAGCGGGGGCGGCTGTTGTGGCCACAGCACAAGCCGGGGCGCAGTGGAACACGCGGACAGGAACAACAAAGGAATGAGATAAAATGTTTTCATCGTTTGGATCTGGTAATGGATTGACTGTCATTTTCTTCGGCAACGGGAATGGCGGTGCCGCCGAGCGAGGCATCGGCGGCATCAATAGTTTGCAGGACGTAGAGATAGAACTGTTTTCCGCTCGGCACGCGAACGTAAAATCCGTTCTTTTGAATCGAGTCGAAAATTTGCTGCGCGTAGGTTTGCAGAATCGACTGTGCGCCAGCGAAAGGTGCATTGTTGAGAGTGGGACTATTGATCGGACCGAAGACGGTCTCTTGTTTCTCCGTTAGTGCCCCTGCCGCGCCGGACAGGAAGGTCGCCGCAAAAAGTTTGATGTCAGCCAGATTATCGGACTTGATGATTTCGCCGCGCAGACCCGCGCTCCCGTCTGTAATCGCCCAACCGGTTTGATTAGTGCTATTCGCAAATTCGCGGTCAAGGGCGATGGCCTTGATTTGCATTTCCATTCCATTTTGCCAAACCAGCCTCCAGGAATTGCCGCTCGCGATGCGTTCCCGCTGATGATCGGTTTGTGCAGTTCCATGAATCTCGGTCCCAGCCGGTATCACCAGCTTGCCGCCGAAATAAATATTCTCCGTGATGAGGCCAATGATGGGCGTCTGGATTGACGATGAATCCACCGTCACAACCGTTTCGCAGGGAATGAGCCGTCCAAACGGGGCAAACACCGGGCCTATTTTTTTCGGTGGAACGATGCCGGCCGAACTGTCGGCAAACAGGCTGATCGGTGCGAGCGTTGGCGTTGGATTCGCGGGTGCCACCGGCAACGGCGACGGCTTCGCAAGGACAGGGGGCGCTGAAGTTGGTGACGAAGACATCACACTGGTTGGCGGCGATTTCGGCAGGGGTGGATTGAAGACCTGCATTGGTCTTTCAACGGATTGCACCACCTGCGGTTTGTCGGTGACATTGGTCGCCAGGCTCGTGACATGGAGCGCGTCTACGGCGGACGTATTGTGGTTGCGAAGGACGCTGAAGATCGTCAATGCGGCGGCAAACAGGGCGACAAAGGCAACGAGCTTGCCGCTCTTGGTCTTGAAAAAATTGAGAAAATCGCGCGGTTTCATTGAGGTCCTCCGGGAGAAAGGATCGGCTGCCCGCTGGGGGCGTTGGTGACACTGCTGACCGATGGTGACGATGGCGGCGGCGAGAACCGCGTGACCAAAACCGTGAAGGCGTTTTTCAGCGATAACTCGTTGCGTCCGCCATCCGGGGTGCCGCTAACGGCGAAATATACAATGCTTCGGCCATTGGGCGGTACAGTGCCGTCAGCATCGCTGATGGATTGCGGATAAAGCCGGTTGCCCGCGCGCAACATGAAACTCGCGGGCTGATAAATCAGTGGCGCACTGGTTTCATTCGTGATGGCGACGCGAAAGACCAGTGTGTCTTCGGAGTTGAAGCGGAACGCCTGTTCAATCTGGATTTGATAATCGTTGAAATCACTGACCAGCGGTTTGCCGTCATAGGTCGTGAAGTCCACGTTGGCGACGCTTTCGGGCTGCTGCGCCTTGAGGAGCGGGAATGCCCTGGCCTTATCGAGCAAGGCGAGCAGCTTTAGCGGACTGACAATGGGTGCGTGGCCGGCACTTTCCTCCTCGGGGGTTGGTGGTGCAAACAGATTCAGTGCAAGCACGGGCTGCCCGCTTTCGGCGAGTTCAAAGACGTAGGTATGGTCATTCCAACGGATATTCAAATTCGCGGACGCCTTTGGGAAAAGGGCGCGCACAGAAAGAAACGCCGAGCCTTTGGTGTGGGCCAGTTGAAAAAGACCAGACGTCTTGCTGTCCACCGCGACGCCCGCACCGTCAATGGCGGTAATGGCACTCGGAAAACAAATGGTGGTAACGCGATTAGTGGCGACCGGCACAGTCACAGCCGTACGGTCGTCGAGCATGACCTGTTGAATGGCCGGCGAATCAGCCAGGGCAACGGCAGCGGTGAACACCATGAACGTGAACGACAGGAATCTAGCGGTTAATTTCATATTTGAAGTCGCCCACGGCGGTGGGGAAACGTCCGTTCAAGGCTATGTTGGGGTTGCGGATAAGACGCAGCCGGAGCGTGAACGGAAATGCCTCGGTGAACGCCTTGTCTTGAAAGATGCCGCTGCGTATGATCTGGCCGGTGACAGCGGCCAGCACCTCGTTATCGCGTGTTGCCAGTATTTCAATGCGGCCGATTTCAGCTTTCTGGTGCAATTGCTTTGCGCGAAATTCGACCGATTCCTTGATGCGCTCATCCTGCGCTTTGGCCAAGGCCGGCTTGAGGAACAGCAATTTGAGCAAGTCGGAATTGTCGAAATCCTTGGGACTGCGTTCGAGGAACGCCATGGTCGCGAGTTCAGCCTGTTGGACATGTAAATCTTTCGCCTCTGAAAACTGAAGCAACGGACTCAAGTAGTACGTTCCGGCAGGATCAATGATGACTACGCGCTCACGCTGTTTGAATTGGGAGACGAGATGGTAACGGTCAATCGCCGAGAGCAGCAAAACGGCGACGGTGAATGCAAACCAGAACCACGGCAGGCGGTCACGCAGAATCAGAAGACGGGTTGGGTCGAACCGCTTTCGCGTGGGCAGCTTGGAAGCAGAAACGGTCGCGGTGGTGTTTAAAGATTCCATAGGTCAGTAATAATTGGGTTTGGATTTGGCGATGAGTTCGCGGACGGCCTTGTCTCCAGTAATGTCGTCACCGGGCCGCCCGCGAGCCGAGCGCGGCGGTAGACCGGACCCGGCGATGATGATGGCTCCAGCGCTGCCCATGTTGGCGGCGGAAGACATGGTGCTTAAAATCGCGGCCATGCCTGCCGCACCGGCGGTGACGATGGGGATGCCCGTCGTGGATGCGGTCGCTGCCGCCCCCGCCGTCGTCGCGGCGGTTTGCAGCGCGCTGCTTATTCCGCCAGACAATAATTGGCTGCCCGCCTGAGCGCCGTGGGCGATGACGTTTTGGATGATGACCGGAGCGGCGACAGTGCTGAAAATGATCCAGAAGCCGACGGCGGCGACACCAATCGTTTTTTGCAAATCAGGCAGTGTGGAAGTCGGGTCAATAAATTCAAAGCTTGGGTCGGTCATGAAATCCAGCATTCCCTGAGTAATCAGTGCGGCGAGCGCCCAACCGAGCGGCCAGAGCAGCACCCCGACAAGGTTCAGCAGGTAACGGTTGCCAGTATGTTTCAATGCCGGAATGGCCATGAACCCGATGAGCAACGGCGAGAGCGCATAGCCGAGATTCAAAATGACGGTCTGGAAAATGTAGGCCCAGAACATCATCAAAGAAGCAAAGTGGCCCACAAGCCAGAGGATGGCAGTAATAACCAAGTCAGTGGTGAAGTTGTGGAGTTGCGACATGACATTCCACCAAGACGACTGTGTGGTTGGGTCGCGCTTGATGATGAGCAGGTGAGTGAACTGCTGATAAACGTTGGCTGGGTCAACTCCCAAGCCGGAGAGGATTGAAGTTTGCAGCAAGTTTTGCAGCGTATTGCCCCAAGCGGGCAGAAAGACGAGCAAGGACGTGAGCAGCAAAAGGCGCACGAACAAATTTAGAATGGATTTGTGCGAGGTATGCTGCTTCACGGTGACAATGACGCCGACAATGAAAAGCGCGAAGGCCACGCTCAACAACAACGTATGCAGCTCGCCACATTTGGAGAGGAATGTGGGGAAGATGCTATTGAACGTGGCCATAATAGTTTTGGGGTTGAGGTTTTTCGGCGTCGGTTAAGGGGACGGGAAGGTTGTCGGCGTATTTAACAACTGGAATTTCGCCGTGTAGTTGCTGACGGCTTCCGTGAACTCCGCGTTTTGTTGTTCGGTCAACGCCAAAATTTGCTTCTGCTGGTCATTTCGGTTCTGAATGTCCTGCACCAGCGCCGAGGATGCCGCCTGATTTATTTCGTCGTCGGTGCTGGCAAGATCGCCATTCAAACTGGTGAGCACGCCCTGCAATTTCTGGACTTCCGCGTCCGTCGTCGCGTTTTGAAGTTGCTGCGTGGTTTGCGCGATCTGGCTTTTGATGGTGGCGCGTCGTTTGGAAGCGTTGTCGGCGACCGCGACATAATTGCTGGCGGAATTGATGACGGCGGCGAACGCCTTATAATGGTCGGTAGGCCGTTGAACGGTCTGGCCGCGAGGCGTCTCGAAACTGGTCCCCACAGTGGAGTAGATCCCAGAATCGTTGTAGGTCAGAGCGATATTGCCATTGGCGTTGGCAACCAAGTCTTCGAGGTTTACACCCGGCTCAAGGCTGTGCAGATCGGCATCCAGCGGCGCAACCATTGACAGCGCCACTTTGGAAGGGTCTCCAAACAAAGCCTCATAGTGCTCGAATTGATTCAACTGATCTGTGAGCGTCTGGATTTGCTGCACCTGGTTGTCAATCATCTGGACGTATTTGGCGATGCTTTCGGCCTCGTCGATGATCTGCTGGATGTTCATCGTCGGGTCATAGACAACGTATTGCGCACGAACCGTCAGGCTGATGCCGACGGTCACGAGGGCAAGTGCAATTAATTTTTTCATGGTGTGCCTTTCGTTATGTTGCGTTCATTTCGGCGGCGACACGCCGCCAATCACAGAAGAGGATTTAACACGAAGATGCGAACCGGCGGTGTATCAGATACACAACATGAAACGAAGTCCGCGGAAGAGGAAAGGCAACAGACGCGACGTGGAAACGGAATTGAAATAAAACGGCCCGGCAATTTTTATCACCGGGCCGTTCAAGTAACTTATGTGGTCAATCGTTTGGCATCAAAATATTCCAAAGCCCCCCATTGAGTCTGGCCGTTCGCAGAGATCAAATCGATCCAATCGCCTTTGACATTCCAATTCGACCGCGAGCTTCGTCAAATCCTCAAGCTCCTTTTGATCCTGCTCGCTTTTGTTCCGTTTGCGAGTCAATGTGTCGACCATTTCCCAAACCCAATTCAGTTCCCCATCTACTCGACTTAATTCGATTTCCTTCCAGAACATGCTCATGGTTTTGGCAAGTTAAGGTTTGAAACTAGAATTCGACTTCAAGCGGCGAGCGTATCGAATGTGGGGCGGCCTGAATTAATCAACGATGGCGTAGCCAACACGGAGCATTGGGCCCCCGTGCAGGTGCTGCCCTCACAACTTGAAGTGCCGGAGCAAACGGCATAGACCTCAATGCCGTCGGGTTCACCCACGTTCATGTAGTTGGCTTCACCGAATTCCGAGGCGTAGAGAGCCTTTGTTTCGTCAAACGCCATCTTAAGATTTGCAGCATCTTTCTCACCGCGCATTCCGAAATACGGAAAGTGGTGAAGAAAATAGCCAAAAATATTTTGGCAGTCAGCGGCGTATTTCTGCGTGTCCAAGATGTGCATGTGCCAGAACGCATCGCACGTAGTCGTGGGCACGATGGACTTGCCGGGATACTTGAGATTGAGTTGCAGGAATTGCTTGTAGGCGATTTCCGCGACGTCAGCTTGGGCGCGGGTCCAGCCCTTGCCTTCCTTGTTGTCCATCAATTTAATTTTGATGCAATCGAGGTTCAGCTTGGCAATGCTGATTGCCAGGATCGAGTTGCCGAGCATTTGTTTGATACGGTTCATAACTAACCTTTCCGTTTTGTTTTGTTCGGCGCTTTCCGCCGGCTTTCGGACCACCTCGCTCGTGCGAAATCAATCCTACGACACCTGAAGAATACAAGGAGGGAGTGGTTGTGCAAAATCACACCAACTCGTGACGGATTAAAGAAGGATTGGTTAGTCACACGGTCGCGTGACCAAAGCGGAAAGGATTAACTCCAATTTGAGGACAGTTCTCCGAACCGATTGCGCGCGACATTCACGGTATATTCCAAAGTAGGCAATGAACCAGGCTCAATACTACGGCCTGTCCCCCCACCTTCACAGCTTGAGCATTTGCTGCAATTGGAGCGGTAGTCACCTTCGCTTTGCGCCTCCGCTGGGATATGGTGAATAAATTTGCCGAAGAATGTCAGGCAGAAATCGGCGTAAGCAGCGGTGAACAGAATGAAATGATGCCAGACCGCATCAATCTTCGCTGTCGGCACAAAGTTCTCTTCCGAAGTCCCGCAGAGGTAAAGAAATTTGAGAGTGTCCGCAAATGCCGTTTTAGCTTCACTTTCGGACATTCCCTCCTTCCGACACAGGCGAGCGATCAGAGGAGGATTCTCGTACAGCAAAACGTCGGCAAGTGTACGGCTGCGGTTTCTCCACTGCTTCGATTGTTTTGCTTCGTGTCGCACGGAAACTAAATCTAGCCGCTTTGCGCCTCGGACGCAATGCTCACTTTGAACCTCCCTCGCGAATTGCTAACGGGTGTGCAAGAATTGGCCTGACAAAAAACCCTAGCATTGACACGATTGCTGCGCACCCATGAAACGCCGACCCAAATCTTCGCCCGACCCAAATCGGACGACTGACAATGAACGAATTGCGTGGGTCAGACTGATGCTTACCAGAATGCGGAGGCAAAAGGCGATGTTGCCATTGTTCGACAATCTTCTCGCCCTTCAAGCCTCCGGCCGAACGCTGAAGGGTCGCGTGAGCAGAACTAGCCTTACGATGGTAGAGCGCTATCAAGCTCCGAATAACGGGCAGAATTGGGAAGCATCTCAAAAGAAATATGACGCTTGTCCTCGCAAAGAAATAATGAAAAGGAGGGTATGGGAAAATCTATTTGGAAAGAACGGCCTTTCCGACGTGTTATATGGACTTTATCCGCCTGGTTACGATGACGCGTTAAAAATTCTCGTCGAAAGTGAAGATCAAGATTGCTGGTTGAGTGGACTGGATTCGACACCAAAACCGGAGACGCAGGCTGGCTACAAAGACGTGTTTCCGAGTTGGCGCTGTACAATTGATGGTGAGCCGACGAAAACTGGACCAATACACCTTCGCTCCGCTCCCTCTCGACGAATACGGCAGAGGTTAGTCGTTGACGGACCATGGAAACCGCCAAAGTACTTCCCAAACTTTTCACAGTTTAAGAGGCTTGAGTGGGATCGTTTTCGTGCCAATAATCCAAGTGCTGACAACGGCCCGACCTATTTTTTCGCTGACTTTCGGCGTGACGGGAATGTGTACGAGATTCGAGCGAAGAGTGGAGAATATGCTGATTACGTTGCGACAATCAAATGTCTTAACCACCCCGTTCGTCTGGCTGGCGGCAACGAGAAAAATGCTGCCGAATTGTTGGGAATGGGGTGGAATGCGAAGGCAAGTTTGCTCCCGCTGCCGGTAGCATCACCCATTGCGCAAGACATTATGGTTGTGACGAAGGACGACAAAGTGCTCGTATGTTACGACCGACGTTGCGAGCAATGGAACGTTTCCGCGAGTGCAATTCCTCAAAAAGCTAAGGATGCACACGGCGATGATCCGACAACAGTTCTCCAAGGCGCGATTCGCCGTCGCACCTATGAAGAACTAGGTCTCCATATTGATCCAATTCACATTTCTTGGATGGCCTTTGGCATTGGGCGCAGAATCGGCCATACGGCTTTTATTGGCCAAATTAAGCTGTCGAAGACGGAGCAGCAGATTCGCGATTGTTTTGAAAATCGCAGCGACAAGGAAGGTGTCCGTGAGATAAAATTTATTCCGCTTGAAATCGCTGATGTTCAGAAATTTCTCAAGACGCGAGAATGTCGGTATTTTCTATGGCTGAGCTTGCATCTTTGCCTTTGGCGAAAATTTCCAAGGCGCGTGAAAATCTTCCCCTAGCGGCTGGCGACTTTTCGCAAGTGTGTCACGCCAACGTGTGACCATTCCTTCTCCCTATATTCCAGTCACATGCTGACGTGATTAGCGTAATGATTGCTGCATTGTACCCTGTAGCTGTCGAACGATTGCTCTCGCGTGGGCGAGCGGCTCTCAAACGACCGGTGAATACCGCAAAACTAAACGAAGCACCTACAAATAAATATGAGAACGTCAGAAATCGAAAAACCTGTGATGCAGCACTCAACGATACAGCGGAGAGCAGATCGCCAAATTGATTTGGCGTATGTCATTGCGTATCAATTTGACCCACTCGTCTATCGGATGGTAGATAAATACAAATGGACTGAAGCCGCGGCTCGTGAATGTTTTGAGGATTTGAAAAAGTTTCTCTACATGGCGGTCCTTGCTGATAAGCCCGTAGCACCAACGGAGAAACTGGACGAAATGTGGCACAACTTCATCCTCTATACGATGGACTACGCCGAATATTGCCAGACGCGGTTCGGGCTTTTTGTTCATCACCGCCCCCGCCGGCGCGACGACCCGAAATCCACACGTAATATGCGTCAGGAAACGTTGGAATTTGCGAGCGAACTTTTTGCCGTTCTCCCGACAAATTTCCAATACACCCACGCCGAAATGTTCAAAGCATCCAACGATTGCGTCAACAGTTGCTCGCACAGTGCGCCTTCCACCAACTGCCAATCCTGAATGTTCATAACTGACTTACCCAAGGTAGCCGATTGGTTTCGGACTACCTTGGGCCTTTTTTTTCTAGCCCCGTCTGATTTCGCTGGCCTTAAACCCTCACTCCCCAATACGGAGATTTTCGGTGGTCGGTTTGAAAATGACGCCGTCAATGACTTGTTCGGGCAGATGCACCTGGTAGAGCCGAACGCGGCCTTGATTGACAGCCTTGGCTTGCTGCATAGAGACATAGAGCCAGTATTGCTGTTTGACAGCATCGCTGCGGCCTTTGTCGTAGCCCGTCTGGTAAGACTTGTCGTTTTGTTTGCTGTTGGCGTAGTGCAATCCCTCGCCGAGCAACGCACCACCTGCCGCGCCGCCCACGATGGCGTAGGGATTGTTATGGGTGAGTTCGCCGCCCAGAGCCGCGCCGCCCGCGCCCAAACCTACGTCAGTAGCGGTTCGGGTCATGGCGGTGCAGCCCGTGAAAAGGCACACGGCAAATGCAAGAGGAACGAATCGAATCAGCAATGTTTTCATACGAGTTTTTGGTATTGTTTTATTTGGATGAGTGGGCGTGGGCGATAATGCCCTCGACGATGTTGGGACTTTTGCGAAGTTCGCGGGCACGCTTGTCGAAATGCTCGCCGCTGGACGAACTGCAATAGAGCATCTCCGGCGATGCAACATTGTGGACCGTGCCGCAAAGGTTGCGTGTCGAGTCGGTGTGCAGATAGGTGAACGGCGAATACTTCTGGCCGGCTTGATGGTCAGGCAGCGGGTAATTCATAATGGCGTGCTGCGTCACCTCGGGCAGCGCGATGTCCTTGCCCATGTCGTCCAGGTCCGCGCGGTCGTTCTGGCGCATGATGAAAAACTGGCGCGAGTTGCCAAACACGGCGGAGCGGATGCGCGATTGTTTGAATCGCGCATACTGCTGGACGATGGAGATGTTCCAGCAGTTGAACTTCCGAAGCTGAGCGTAGGATTCCTGGACGATTTCCTGTCCACCGGGAATGTCGAGGAAACGGGCGACCTCCTCGTAGATGTTTCGTTTCCGAATCGCGCGCGGCAGCGTCATGATATGCTTGCGCGCATGATTGGTGATGAGGAAACCAGCGGCGGCTTTCAATTCCTTGGCTGACTCCGGGATATAGCCCAACTCGAAGTGGGCGATTTTGCCGGTGAGCGAGAGGTTGCTCGTGCCGTCGAACAGGCAGCCGTAGTTGCCGTCGCGACACCACGGCAGAATCAGCGTGGCAATTTCCATGATTTGATCACGCTCCGCGCCGATGGGGTCGAGCATCATCAATTCCTGAAGCATTCGGTGAGTCGGGAACTCTTCCGGCGTAAAATAAGCAAAGGCGAGATTGCGGACTTCCTTGCTGGTTTTTGGTTCTTTGAGAAACTTCAGCGCGGCAGCTTCGTCGTATTCACGCTGATAGCTCTCCGCCTCGTCGGGGTGGCTCGCCTTCCAGTCTCGGAAGTCCGCAAAAGTTTCGAGCGTGGTCGCGCCAGGAGGCATTTTTTCGGCGCGAAACGTCTGCAACGCCATCGCGTGCCGGGCGATGACGAGCAACTGGTCGTGTCGCTTCTTTTGCCAGTCCTGAAACGCATCCTCGTAAAGCAGGTTTAGGTATTTGGCAATCTGCGCCTGCCTGAGCATTTGTTTGTCCTCCTGCATACTCGTGCCGATCATGCGAGCCACGAGCGCGGTCGCTGCCGACAAATGGTCAGGCGTGAGCGGCAGTCCCTTTGTGTCGAGATAATTGATGGTCAGGTCGCCGTCCGGATGAATGATGATAGGTCGAGCACCTTCCTCGACCGTCGCAGTATAGATGCCGTAGGAAAGCCCTTCTTCAATGATGACGGTGTACCCGAAATAACCCTCGGTCTGGGAAAGCAGGTCACAAACGGTCACGGACTTGCCGGCACCCGACATGCCCAGCAAAACCGCGTGTTGCGGCGATTTGTTGTCCATTGAACCGGAGAACGTCTCGATGCCGACGAGGTTGTCATGCGGGCCGTCATAAATTGCTTCCGCCGTGGCCAAGTGACCGGTGAACGTGCTGGACACTGGCAGCATATCCGCCAGGAAACGATGCTCGGAATATAGTTTGCGATGCTCGTAACGTCCCCAGGTCCACCCCGGCCAGGTCTGGAAGAAAAGACTTCTTGAGGTGCTGGGCAAATTGCTCTCGAAGTATTGCGCCGAGTTCATTGAATTGATGGCGTTCTTAATTGCCCCTGCCTTGGCGTTGAGGCCGTCACGGGACTTGTCCCAAACGCGGATGGCGAACATGGCGTGGAACGGAATGGTCTGACCTTGCATCAACGCATGGATTTTCTTCTGCTTCTTCTCCATGACGGTGAGCAGGGAGATTTTCTTTTCGCTGGCGTAGTCGCCTGCAATGCGGTCGTGTTCCTTTTCCTCCTTGTTGATCTCCCGTGAAATCGGAAGCGGATCAACGTTCACGGTGACGGTGTAATCGAGCAACCGGAGATTGGTTAGCCGCTGGATGATGCCTGGATAAGTTGTGCGGGGCCAGCGGGTCAGCACAATGATGCTGTGATAGTGGCCGTCGAGGAAAAAGCCGAAGTCGGATTGGCCGTTGCCTTCGCTGTGCCAGCAGTTTTCCTGAATCGAAAGCTCGGGTTCAAAACCTTCTGCGGGGTCATAATCGAATCGGTCATTGAGCGACGGATTCAGAAACCGCTTGTAGTGCCGAAAATGGTCAACATCGGTCATCGGCAGGATGCGCGCGCCGCCGGAGCCGAAGATCTCCAGCAACAACCGATGGACGTGGTCGAATTCGGTTTTAAGCTGGTCGAGCAGCGTGTTGTAGTAGTCGCGACCAGCGGCAGCGGACTGGAACGATTTCGGCGCGTTTTCCAACGAGCGTGAGATATAGAAGATAACGCGTTGACGGCGGAGTTTGCGTTCGGACATGGCCTGCCAGTAACGGGCGAAGCGTTCGTTGCGGGCGCGCTTGGTCCAGACGTTGGTAAATTTCTCTGTCTCCAGTTGGTAGCGCAGCAATTCCCCTTTGTAATCGGAATCGCAATAGTATTGCACTTGCAGCCGCTGATTCTCGTGAAGCGAGGCGAGCAGGAGACAGAGTTGATCCTGAAAATCGTTGAGGTCGGCAACCTGGCTGTTGGTGAGGTCGGGCGCTTCAAACACAAACCCCTTCGCCACATAGCCGCCACGGCGGAGCAGATTGAAGACAATCAAATCGCGGACAAAAAAACCGTTGGGAGCACGTTCAAACATAGGTCAGACCTGGATTGAGATTTGTGATTCGTCACCGTCGTCACCGAACATTTGTTCAGGGCGCAATTCGAGTTGATGCAAACCGCGGGCATTCATGGTCTGTCCTCCATCAATGGATGTTTGAATAAATGGACAGGTTGAACCTCGGGGGCGAAGCCGCCGCCAGAAAACCAATGCTCAAAACAATCGCGGTCATAACCGGGCGGTTTGCCCTGCCGGAAACCGAATATGTAGGCGAGGCAAATACCGAGCGGCACGAGTGCGGCGAGAAATGCTGTCAACAACGAGGTATTCATCATCACCAACAGGACGAAGAACACGGTAATGGCGACGCCCACACCGCCCACGAGCCACCAGAACAAGCCCCCATCGAGACCCCAAGTGCGGCCTTTGGAATCGGACGCAGCGTTGGTGTCGGTGAAGCGCAGTTCGGTTTTCATGCTCATAGGCGGTCGGGGGGTGGCGCGATGCGGGTTCGGATTTAGAAACTGCCAACGCCAACGGCGCTGTTGGAATCAAGGCCGAAGATTTTAAAGAAGGCAAAGATCACCGCCGGAGCCGCCGCGATAATCGCGCCGCCAATGATGGACATCTTGCCCTGGTCAACGTCGCCACGCCGGATGGCAAAGCCGCCATAGATGACGCACGCAATGCCAAGGACGAAGCCAAACATCATGATTACGGCGAGACTGTTGCTGATGCCCGTCTTGAGGTCGGTGGAACTGAACGTAGTGGACTGCGCGAGCGCCGGGAGGGTGTTGAGGGCGAAAGCGGCGGCGGCCACGAGAAGCGACGGCAGCCGCGAGCGAACTTTGGGATTGATAGGTTTGATTATTTTCATGCGCATTAATGTTTTTGTTTTTCTGTCGCTGTCAGCGGGTCTTCCGCTGAATTACGCGACCACGATCTCACAGGCGCGCGAAGTGGTGGTGTATGTCATACACAACATGCACGCTCAGTCCTTGCTATGAATCGGAGATGAACAAAACAGCAGACGCGACCAAGCTCGCCAAGCTCCACGAATTGACGGCGCTGTTGCCGCGTGAAATCCGCGGCCAGTCCCACACACTGCCGCGAATTCTCTCCGCCGTGCGGCGGGGCGAACTCGGCCTCACGAAGCCCGGTCGGCCGCGCGGAAGTTTCCTGCTGCTCGGACCAACGGGCGTTGGAAAGACAGAAACGGTTGTTGTCACCACGAACCAGATTTTCGGACCGGGACAGTTATTCCGTTTTGATATGAGCGAATTTCAGAATCAGGAAGCGCTTGGCCTTTTGCTTGGCGCACGATTCGGTGAAGTCGGTTACCTCGGCGGTGTGCGGGAACGTGCGGCAGAAGGATCTCTGCTCTTCGATGAAGCTGAGAAGGCTCATCCGCGTGTTCTGGACATTTTGTTGCAACTACTAGATGCCGCCCGTATCACTGTGGCGTCAGGGCAAACACTCGACTTCAGCGGCTTCTACATCTGGCTTACGTCTAACATCGGCTCGGCCGAATTGATGAGCCTGCAACATTCCAACGACGCGACGTTGGAACGGCACGTCCTCACCCGCGCTCAACAAACCCTGCGCCCGGAAATCTTCGCACGCGTCAATGAGAAGCTCGTATTCCATCGCCTTTGCTACGAGCACCAGTTGGAAATCGCCGAAAAGTTTCTGGTTAAGGAAATTGAATTCCTGAAAGGGCGTGAATACGCCTTGGAACTCGACAAGAACGTGCTGCCATTCCTCGTGCGAAAGGGATTTCATCCAAAGCTCGGCGCTCGTCCGATGCGTGACGCCGTAGAAAAGCTGGTGGGGGACGCCGTTGCAGAATGCCTGCTCAATGTCCGGCAAGGTTCTGGTCTGCTGGCCGTGGACGAAACACACGATTGCCTCGTTGTGCGCTGAATAAAGGACGATATTTTTCTCCGCGTGTGGATTCTTTGAGTTCAGGCTGCGTAGCGACAGATTCCCGCGATGAAGAACCTAAAAGCAAAACTCCCGGCGGTGGCGGGCGAGTCAAAAGAGGGATGGAAGAGCGAGCGTCTAAGGGGAGCGACCCGTAGTATCCTAGAGGCGACCGCCGCCACACAATCGCAAAGGTTCTCATCGCGCTTTCCTGGGAATGAGTCGAATGGCTCGCCAACTTAATTGCGACCCGGTAAAAACACTGAACACAGGAACGGCAGGCTGTATTGAGACACGAACCTCGCGTGGAAAATCCCGTTGAGGCTTCGGTCTGCGGTCGACGAGCGGGGAAAGTGGAGCGCATAGGGAAACGCAACCGGAGCAAAACGTCACGTGGCCGAACCGCAGACGGAAGACCGCAGCACTTGCGGCCCTCTACAATACAAGCTCGTGACGAGCGCGCGGCTTGGGAACTCGCGCAGCGAAGCAAATCGCGCGTTTGTCACGGCGTAACATGTCGCTGACATCGGTACGCGCGGCCTTAACCCTTGCAGAGCGGTCGTTGTCTTCTTCAATCGGGTTTTCAAACCAAAAAGGCCTCAGTTTGTTGGTTCCGATTAGTTTTGCCTCATTTCACAGAAGTGTATAAAAGAAGGCCGCAGAATGCGTTCAGGTAGGCCCCAAGCGCAGGTTCCTGTGTCACGCACCTCGCGCCGGGTTCATTGTTCGCAGGCAAATTCGAATGTGAGTTATGCGTTGCGACAGACGTTTCGGTCTCGTTTGGGATCAGGAAATCGGAATTCGTGAAGAATCAACGGCGGTTGGCTTTATCGTGATGCCTATCGTTTTTGACTCTGCATGGATAGGAATCGACTCGACCGAATGAACGGGCACCTTGGCATCAAAGTGGTCGTTCAAGGGCGGGAGTCCGCTGGTTTTGGCGAGGTCTATACATTGCCTGACACTCGAAATATCGTCGAGATCAGATACTATCGTAATCCGGTGGAGTTTACTTCGGACCGAGTTCGTTGGGATGCACTCCTTCATCCCAAACTTCCGGCTCAGACCAGGGCGTTTTGCGATGACAATGGGACATTTAAGTACGGAAGGATATTAATATGCAGAAACGAAGATGCTCAACTACGCACTTATCTCTTCCAGCTCTCAGGAAATGGTACTCCATTGGAATTGGCAGAGAACCAGTTTCATGTGCAAGCCGATGTGGGTAGTGCCGATGCAGTCCGAACGCTTTCCGAGTTGGCCCAGGAGACTCCTTTTTTCTTTGAGCAACGTTTTACGCTTTTAAAACAGTTCCTCCGTCAATCCGCCTTGAGTCATGGTATCCCAGCGTTGCTTTCGTCGAAGATTTATTTTTTCCAACACCAAGTCGAAATTGCTGCCAGAATACTCAAAGATCCCACAATTAGATACCTCTTGGCTGACGAAGTCGGATTAGGAAAGACGATCGAGACCGGTATTGTTCTCCGGCAACTCCATCTGGATTACCCTGAAGCGAGAATGGTCGTGGTTGCTCCCGATGCGCTTGTTCCACAATGGAGTTCAGAACTTTCAGAACGATTCGGTTTGTACGACGTGCTGATCGTCGGTCACTCGCAACTTTGCACAGGGAAAATACTGGTCAGCAATTGGGATGTTGTGGTGATCGATGAAGCTCATCAGATCGTTGCCACGCGTTTTTCGTCGGCACCACGTCAACAAATATACGACGCAGTGAAAACGTTATCACGGGGCACGCGCCACTTATTGCTGCTTTCCGCGACTCCCGTTTTGCATCATAACGAAGAATTACTTGCCCTTCTAGAATTGTTGGATCCCGCGAGTTACCGTCGGGAAGAACTTACGTCTTTTGAACAACGTGCCAGTCGTCGGCAGGAATTGGGACGTGCCTTCCTTGCTTTAAGTAGTTCTCAAGTTCCGGCAATGATCAGGAGGCGTGCCGCGAAAATGGTCGAATTGCTCCCAAACGATCAAACTGTGGCCAGTTTTGTTGTGCAAATCAATAATTTGGACTGTGACCTTCAAAAAACAGTTCGTGCTCTCCAACTTCATGTGAGTGAAACCTACCGGATTTATCGGCGCATGCTGAGAACACGACGACGGTGGTTGTCTGAAGGTCAAACCTCCTTCACGCGAAAGGTCGAAGCAACCGTCGAATATCAACTCGATGATGAGGGGCCTTCCAAGCTGTGGAAGTTATTGGAAGACTGGCGGACCGAAGTTGCAACCATTGCCCACCACCAACCTGCAAGACAAACGGAACTAATAGATTGTTACATCGCAATGGCCGAAGCAATCTCATCCGACTCCACGAGACTCAATTTTCTGCTTGATGCAATGATTGCCAAAAATGATGTCGGTGAGGTCGAGCATCGACTCCTTTTGGAGATACGCAATACGTTTCCGCCAAACGCCATCGAAAACGCGCGGTGTGATTTGGTCACGGAAATTTTGAGACAGCGGATTCGACGCGACCCCCTTGGTTCAAAGTACGTGGTGTTTTGTCCAAACGCCCGAATCTGCCAACATGTTGCCGAGTGCGTTGGAGGACTCATCCCAACCGAGGCATTAGTTCAGGTCCACGAAGGCCTTTCACGTTCAAAATGCGCCGAACGGATGCGTGACTTTGAAAAGCGGTCCGAATTCCGCGTGTTGCTGACCGATTCGATCGGAGAAGAAGGATTCAATCTTCAGTACGCTAAATTGCTTGTCACCTTTGATTTTCCGTGGGTACCGATGCGCCTGGAACAACGTTTGGGACGCCTTGATCGGATCAATCGAGAAGGAAGAATTTCATGTCACATAATCATGACTGTGGAAGACGAAAATCTAGCTCTGGACGAGGCATGGCGTCAGGTTGTAACGGACGGATTTGGACTTTTTGAAGATTCGGTCTCGGATCTCCAAGGATTAATCGAAAGTCTGCTCCCAAAGTTGAAGCAATGCGCATTTTTCGGTGGGCCCTCAGCATTGATTGCTATGATTCCAGAAGTGAAGCAGATCGTGGCTAAGGAACGAGATGATATAGCGGAACAAGATATCGTCGACGGGATGCACACCCTGCGGGGTTCGAATCATGAAATTTGGTCTGATCTTGCCACGGCAGATGCAGAGGAGGAGGCATTCGGACGTTCACTCAAAAATTACTTTGAACTCAATATAGGACTGGAAGAAATATGGGATGATGACCGTGTTGCTTTCCATTTCCGCCGGCGAAAATGGAGAGATCCAATTGTTTCTACGCAACGCCTGATTGGCCTAGCTTTTTTGAATTCCCCGTCCACTGTGCACCGTACGGTAGCAACAGACGATCTCTCGCTGGAATTTCTACGAATTGGACATGCGGGGATTCAAGCTTGCCAAGAACTTCTGCAATGGGACGAGCGTGGGCGAGCATTTGCAATGTGGCGATCTGTGCCTGGTGAAACACGACTACGTTTCGTCTTTCGCTATATTATTTCTAGCCGAGTTGATTTGCGGACCGTCGTCGAGGAACTCGACCGTGTGAATTGGGATCCGATTCAGCGTGGGGGACTGCTCCGCTTAGTTCGAGGCTGGTATCCGGATTCCATACATGAAAGATTTATGAATGAAAGTGGGGAACCGATTACCCCCGAAATCGCCAACTTTTGCCGAAAGCCCTATGAAAGGGGACGGGACATAAATCTAGGAAGTCATCGGGCAGATTACGTGCGTGATGCCGTTGGTGCCGATATGTGGAAAAGTTGGTGTCTGCACACGGCAGCGACTGCGCTGAAGGAAATTGGAAACACAGAAGAATTTCGCGCGCAGTTAAGCAGAGCGTCGCTATCAGCTAGTGAGCATTTTTCTTTACTCGAAGCACGATTACGAGCACGCGTCCAAGCTGGCGTAGACTCGGAGCAGGCTTCGGCTGACGCACTGAAAATCCACCAAACAATCAAAGAACTGGTTCAAACACTTTTGGTATCCCCGCTAGTAACGATTGACACAGTGGGAGTCTATCTGCTCTCGGAACGACCATTTTGGGAGGAAGGCCTCAAATGACCGAGCAACATGAATGGCTTCAGTCTGCTTGGGAGAATCCAGCGACTGCACTGGAACGAAGCTTGTTCAACTCAGAAGCAACGCCACACTGGCGAATTATCCGAGCCCTCCGCGACAGAAATGCCGGTCCAGCGGATCTCGCGTCACTTTTAAGGGCAATCGTGAGATACGAAGAGTTACACATGCAAGGCTTTGAGTTCTCGCTGCAAGTACCTTCGGAAGTTACCGATTTAATTCCGGCGGGTATTTGGAACAAAGCTAATTTGGAATTACAGTCAGCCGAACATCTAGTATCGCTTCGGGCAAAAGGTTGGGCCCCAACATGGTTGCCGAGAACCGATTTCGAAACGATTGACTCGCCGTACGCGAGTCAGAAGCGGAGGCCCGCAGAATCCTGCGATGGGGATCCACTCCTAGCCCATCTCGAATTAAAACACTATACTTCCAAGGCGCAACGCGATGCCGTCCGCGCGGCAATTTGCGCTTCGCCAGGATATACGCTTGCGATCTATTTGCCGACAGGTTCAGGAAAAAGCCTCTGCGCTTTTCTGCCTTCACTCTTAACAACATCACCTGATAGCAATGAACTAGGAGTCACGGTGATAGTCGTTCCGACGATTACGCTCGCGCTCGATTTGGCGCGACGAGTTGAAGAAGATGTTGGTCACGCCGTCGCTTACCGTCCGGCAGAAAGCTCGGCCGCAGACATTAAAGCCCGTTGTGAGGCCGGTGTGCAGGGCCCGGTTATCGTCTCGCCAGAGGCTTTCGTCGGCGGACTTTACCCGGCATTAAAAGCTGCGGCAGGCCAGGGCTTTTTACGTTATTTAATCATCGACGAGGCACACATGGTTTTAAATTGGGGCGACGAGTTTCGGCCTGCTTTTCTGCAACTATCTGCTGCCCGCCGAGAACTGCTTAATCTGGCGCTTCAAGCATCCTTGAAACCATTTGTGACGTTGCTAATGTCAGCGACCCTGACAGATTATCATCTGCGTTGGTTGCGCCGGTTATTCAGCGAAGAGGGGAGTTTTATGGTAGTTCATGCAGCGCGCCTCCGCCCCGAACCCTCGTTTTGGCTAGCGAAAGCATTCTCCGAATCGGAGCGTGCTGAATGGGTGACTGAAGCCGTCTTTAATTTGCCTAAGCCGCTTATTCTCTACACCACAAAACTGGATGACAGCAGGAGTTGGCTGAATCGCCTTCGCGCTGCTGGTTTCCATCGTGTTGGCCTTATTAATGGTGATACGCCAGACGAAAAGCGTGCGGAGCAGATGGCAGGCTGGAACGCGGACAATATTGACATAATGGTTGCCACTTCCGCTTTTGGACTAGGGGTGGACAAACAAAATATACGCACAATTATCCATGCTCAATTGCCAGAATCAGTTGATCGCTTCTATCAGGACGTCGGGCGTAGCGGCCGAGACGGGTTCAGTTCGGTATCCCTTTTAGTGTGGACGGCAGCCGATTGGCAGGCCTTAGCAGGACTTGCGGCACCTAAATTCATAACAGAACAACTCGGCCTGGAACGGTGGCGGCAAATGTTTAGATTTAAAACACTGCTTAACCCCGAACGAAACGTAATTAAGGTCGATTTGGACGTTGGGCGGACGATGGATATGCAAGGAGAGAACAACCGACGCTGGAATCTAAGGACGTTGCTTCTAATGCAGCGCGCTGGACTCATCGAGTTCGAGGCGGTCGGGTTAGAAGGCGATTACCAGCATGTCTCGGTACGGCCGATGCCTGTTCAGCACACTGATGAGGCTGTCTGGCAGAGCGCTGTCAGCGATGTGAGGCAAGAGCTGATAAACGATTATACTCGCGCGCAAGATCTTCTGCGTCGTCTGACGACGACGAGAGATAGTTGTTTCGCGGAGATCTTCAAAGATTGTTACCGGAGTGAGGCGTTCGTAGTTCCCGTCGTAAAGGCTTGCGGCGGATGTCCAACCTGTCGCACCGCACGAACAGCGCCTAGATGCGGCAAAATCATCTCGCGCTGCTCGCCCCGTAAAGTATTTCCTTCGCGACCAATCAGCAGCGAATTACGTCGTTTCTTGGGCTCAGGAAATCTGGGATTTATCTTTTATCCTCCAAATCTATCTGGAGACGAACTCGTGTCGGCCCTCCGACCGCTAATCCACTGGTTAGCTGACCAAGGTGTTTCGAATTTTGTGACAGAGCATTTGTTTTGGGACGGGTTGTGTGAAGCATGCATCGAAGGGTCACATCGAATCGTGTTTTGGCACGCGCGTCCACCCAGTCGCGCCGATGTGACATTCCTTCAAACACAGGCTCTCGTGGTTATTCGACCTGAATCGGTTTGGTGGCCTGACACTTGGTCCGCGCTTGAGGATCCTTACGCGACATCTGTCATTATTGCGCCTGACAATCTGAAAAGTCCAAATCATCCAGGGCGATTGATCCGTGATGTGATCGTTGGGCGAGCTATGGATCTACAAACGTGGGAAAATGAATTTGTGGCATGAAGATCTACACCACTGTCGAACCGGTCCCCAGCAGGATGCTTGCTGTCGCGCGATTGCTTGCAACGACTGACTCGCTGGCAAAAGAAGAAATTCTTCGCCGCCTACAACCTTTGAGTACGGCAACGAGCGATCAGTCCGGGCAAGCGGAAAAGACTTTAGATGCCGCCGTGGAATGTGGATTAGTCGTTAAGCGAGAAGTCGGATATTGTTTGGGGCAAAGTGTGACCAAAGAAGAGCGAAATCCTGAAGAGTTAGAAGAGCGTCTGCCTGTGATTCTAGCGCGATTGGTACTGGTTCCTCAGATCAACGGTGAAGAGAATCTTTTCGCCTCGGCGTTGGCTTGGTTTCTGACTCAACCACTCCTTGCGATGCCGCAAGATCATGGTGGTTTGAAGAATCGAATGGAGCAAAACGGTCTTACCTTGGACGCCTTTGGTCTCCGAGCGGATACACGCTGGGACATGATTGTTTATTGGGCTCGCTATCTTGGGCTTGGTCGTCAGATGGCCGAGGAAAAAGCTAGAGGACTCATTCCCGATCCCACCGCGTACGTATTTCGCCACTTAAAGGAATTGTTGACAACAAAAAATAAAATCACTGCTGAAATGTTTAAGCAAACCCTTGGTGCTCTCTGTCCTGTCTTAGATGGAGGGGCGGTGTTTACCCGCATGGATGCGCTTGTAAATCCTGAGCGTCCTAAGCACCAATTGTCAGAGGCGCTTTCTTTCGCTCTCGACCGGTTGCAGCGACGCAAAGTTCTTCGCTATTGGTGTCCTGATGACCAGCGCGACTTTCTGCTCACGGATAACGGAGAAAAAATCGCGTTCATCCAACGATTGTAATTACGAACCGCATGCCTACTCCATTCCCTCACGTTATTTGTTGGAATACCGAAGCCCGCCCCAAGGTCATGGACACGGTCGCTCTTCGGGTGAATGATGCAATTTTTCATGCAACACACTTTCCAAGCCCGATTCAAAAGCTCAATCCGAAAACCGGAGAAACAGCCAATTACTCGGAAGCGGAACTTTTATTGGATTTCCTTGATAAAAGATTAGACCACTTGTTTTGTGTAACTGTTGGGGATTCGGGGACGGGAAAATCACACCTCATTCGTTGGATTTACCAGCAAATTGAACATCAAAAGCAAAAGTCGACTATCTCGCCGCACATCGTTCTTGTCCCGCGGCATTGTTCGAACCTGGCCGATGTATTAAAACATATTCTCCAAGACTTTCACGGAGAAGAAATAGATCGGATTCAACAGGAGATTAAGCGCACCGCCAATTTGACACTCGTCGGTGCTATGGAGTGCGTTTTGGATGCATTGGCGTTTGTACTTAATCCTGAAAATCGCGAGCGCACGAACCTTTCCTTTCCCGACGACGAAGAGCACAAGGACATTATATGTCCCTTGTTGCCCGCGATGCTGCGCGATCAGTCGATCCGGGACGAACTCACTCGTAACGCGAAGGATGGAATTGTTGGTCGCCTGGCAGGACATGTCATGGGGACAAGACAGCAGCGTGCGACCAGCATCCAGGCATTGAAATGGACAGCCGAGGATTTAAAGTTCGCAGCGAAGATCACCAAGCTAGCCGGCGCCGATGCCAGAGAATTGGCGGATGCCGTTTACGATGATGATGATTTGCGGCACAAAACAGCGGAGGTTCTTAATAAAGCTCTTCAAGAAGCTTGGCCAGCACTGGTCGGATTGCAGCGTGGAAATCTTCGAGAGGCTATGCTTGAAATTCGCCGCCAACTCAAAACCCAGGGCAAACAACTGTTATTGCTTGTCGAGGATTTGTCCGTTTCGCAGGGAATGGATGCGGAACTGATCGAGTCGCTTCAGGTATCGCCCGGTGACGGTGGTCGAGATCTTTGCGCTTTAAGAAGTATGGTTGGTGTCACAACGGACGATTTCAACGTGATGAGAGAGAATATCGCCGGACGCATTAGCATCGCAGTATCGTTCGATCTGCCCTTTGGATCGGATGAGGACGGAACAATCACCGAAAAGCAACTACTTGATTTTGCCTCACGTTACTTGAACGCGACCCGCTATAATCTAACCAAACTAGACAATTGGAATGCGGGTTATCAAACCGGCCAGGAATTGCAGAGTTTCTGTACGAGTTGTCCGAACATCACCCCCTGCCATGGGACATTCGGCGAAGTCGCCGGACGCGGCCTATATCCGTTGAGCGCACTCACAATCCCTAGATTATACAGGAGACTTCAAGGGGATGGAAAAGCGTTTAATCCACGTCTTTTGGTCAGTCAAGTGTTGAACGCTCTGTTAGCTGAGGCCGAGCAGGCCATCCCCCAAAAGAATTTTCCCAATACAAGATTGCTTCAATGGTTCAAACTGACCGAGGTGGGCGCAGAATTACAACTTTCGTTAAATCAAAAGTGGGGGGTCGAGATGGGACAGCGGATACGAAGCGCCTTAGAGATCTACTCGCGCGATCCTTATGCCGGCAAACTTCCAGGAGGTGTTTCAGATGCATTCGCTTTGAACTACACAGGAGTAGAAGTTGGCAAAAGGAAAATCACGGAGTCGACATCCACGACTCGTCCCGCATCTCCTCCGCCGACACGCCAACAACAAATACATGATGTATTCGATGTCTGGTTGAATCAGGGAAAGCTTAGCGATGCCGATCTCAACGAATGGCGGAAAGCGGTGTATGGAGCAATAGCTGGAGCCTCGGATTGGGATTCGGATCCATTATGCCCACAATTTCTCAACCATTTCGAACGACGCTTCATTCATTTCAAAGGCCAGCGTCCAACACAACTGGGAGACATACAACTCGTTATCTCACCGACACCTGAAACCGCAAGTGCAATGCGTGGTCTGGTAAATGGGTTCGACCAAGACTCTCGCCAAAGTCTTCTTCTGATGTGCGATTTGGTAGACAGCTGGGCCGAAGATATTCGGAAGCAACTCCAGAAACTCTCAAGGTGCACCGGGCAACCGAAACCACTTACTGTAGCAGTGCATGTTCTCACTTTGGGTACTCTGGTGCGGGGAATCCTTCCGGAGGGAATCGATGAAGCCCAGTTGCTCAACGCGATCCTGACTCCTTGGCCAACGACCACCGCAAATCCTGTGGGTGTCCAAGGCGCGAGACGCTCCCCTTCTTGGCAAGCGCTGATTTCAGCGTTCGAGAGCAAAGCAGCGAAACTTCGCGAATGGTTGCTCGACGAGATTGCGTGCCGTAAAGGCGGTTCAACAAGCGCGGGAATGATTGATTCCGCTCCAATTTTGGCGGACTTAAAAATTGCATTGTCCCGCGTGCGGGTTCAGTTGCCAGAACAAGCACAGGAAGACTGGAATTCCAAAGTTTTTGGCGTCGTAATCGACCTGGCGAGAACAATCTTGCAGCATTTCGACGTAGCAGTGAGACAGGAATCTGAGAATTGTGAAAAGTGGCTGGCCAAGCTTACTAAGGCGACTGGCAACCGCTCAGCGAGAGAGTTGGGCGAACGGTTGAAAGATACGTTTCAGAACGTGATCACTGAGGCAGTGTCTGTCAACGCCAAGGCGAGTGAGATAGCGCAACGCTGTTCAACATTTATTGATGGAAGGGTGGACGAGCAAATGAAGGTGGCGCGCTCGCTAGCGACAAAAGGGATATCCTCCAACCAGTTGTTACGTGGTCTCGGGAAGCTCGACCAAACAATTATGTTGGAAGCTGCAGAAGTTATTACCCATGCCGCCACAGAACTTTCTGCTGCGAACCAGCGACTCAAGCGACAACTCGGCAATGACAAAGACAACGAACCCGAGGAACTGGAGAAACAACTCCGGGAAAAGCTAGCCGATTTGCGTAACAATCTTGAATCTTTAATTTTGGAGGCTGAAAATGACTGATTCTGACAATTCACTCTCGCTCTTCGAGGTCGCTACCGAAGTCGACAAACAAATCAACCGCTTTAAAGCGGTGAGAGAGGGCAGCAAGCTGACAGCCGATCTGCGCGAACGCTTAGGTCAGGTGGAGGTCGCAGAGCAAACCTCTCGTGAACTCACGAACAGTCGAAAGGTGCTTCTCAAGAACAATGTAGGAGCCGTGCGAATTCCGAAGAAAAAAATTAAAGGACGCTGCGAAGCTTTGAAGAACCTTGAAGAAGGTCCAATTCAGAAACTGGTCGAACGGGACGCGCTAAATCTATTGGCTCTTCAGGAAGCGTTAGGCGAGGCCCGCGACGCTTTGGTTGAACTGTGGAAAAAGTTCAGCCAACCTCCCAGAGAATCCAACAATCTCGAAGCTCTTGCATCCGAACCCGAAACGCAAAGGATCGTGCAAAAAGTTCGGGAATTGCGCCAGCAACTATCCCGAAAGGGCGATACGCTCCCGACGACCGCATCCGATGTGGAGACCGTCCAAGACTTGCAAAAAGAACTTGCTAAGTTGGGTGATCAAATCCGCGCGAAAGGTTACGGCGATAACATTTTGCAATTCCTTCAAGAAGCGCGAAGTGATCGCGGGATTTCCTTGGCAGCGGTTCTGAAAGATCAGGCTTTAATCGCGTGGCTGAAAGCGTCTGACCACGGCAAACCATTTCGTGTGGTACATGAGTCGAACTGTGGAATCAACCGTTTCGGTTCGCTGAAAAATTTATGAATCAAGAACTTCTGGACACATTAGACGCGCTATATCGGTTGGAAGAGGAGCGGTTACATCAGAGCGATTATGATTTTTGGATCACGCCAAACGAAATAGCAATGGCCTTGCCGGTTGAGCACAAACACCATGGTGATGTAATCTGGGCACGCCAACACCTTGAACGACTCTGGGTCGCTCGCAAAGTTTTGCAAATGCCTGGAAGCGATGCCACCGAGCATCATCTTGTGGATGTAGAATTGCTCGGACTCGACCGGCATGGCGTTGAGTCAGGAAAACTCCGTGTCGAGCGCAATGACTGCCGCGGAGCAGTGAATTCAGAATTCGAGCAAGTGGCTCTTTATCCTGAACGCTCTGAAGTGCGATACCGCTCGCGCGTTGCTGAAGTGGGGAGATTATTATCTCACAATTACCAGCGTTTCAAAATGGCTCGTGCCACAGGTGTTCTGCGATATGAGCGGAGGCCACAGCGACGACCAGATCGTAATTTGCCGGTAAGCGAGTTATCGGCCCAATGGGTTTCTTCAATTCAGTCGGGCCAGTTAAGAATTGAAACAGCCGAACACACTGTAGATTGTCAACTCCGGCCGACAGTTCAGCGTCATGCCTTGCAACAAGCGACGGCAGTCGTTCTTCAAGCGCTAGCCGAACAACCCCGTCCAGGAATTGACAGATTAGCCCCGTTTCAGGCCGCGTCCGTGATGGCTACACTTGCCGGGATATATTCAGAAGACTACCGGGACCAGTTCGATGCGCATGTTATCACCGCTGGTGTCGGCTCCGGCAAATCGTTAGCGTTTCAGGTTGGAGCATTGATCCATTCTGCATATACGCTGCTCACGGGGCAAAAGGGTGTTCGCGTTTTATTAGTTTATCCACGCGTGGCACTCGCAGCAAATCAGTTCCAGGATCTATTCGCTCTGGTCCGCCGCGTCGGCGAGTTGCTAAAAATGGAACTCAAACATCCTGTTCTAGATGCAGGCGGTCAGCTTCCTAGTCAAATGGGTTTGGGCCTCGAGGACCCTGGCAAATTATTCAATGCAATCCGCGCTGCATACGGGAGCGGAAAGCATCCAATCACGATCTCTAATCTGGATACCTTGGCCAATCGTCTAAATCATCCTGAAGCCAGTCGCGGACTCACTAGTAATCTCGATTTGGTTGTCTTCGATGAAATTCACTTGTTAAACGGTCTCTATGGTTCTCATGCCAAGATGCTTCTAAAGCGACTTACACTGCTCCGCGCCATGTGGCGCCTGCGCGAAGCGTATCCAGCGGCGGACTTTTCAGCTTTGATCGCGCGGCATCAAGAGGTGGGCAAACCATATGTTATCGGAGCTAGCGCAACAATCGCCGAGCCTAACCGGCATACGGCCCGGTTAATTGGGTGTGAAGAAAGACGAATCCTTCGCGTCGACGTAGAAACACCACAGGAAACGGGTTGGGTACACCACTTTTTTCTGAGGCAGAAGCCAGAGATTAGCACAATGACCGCGCTAGTAAATGCCACGTCGTGTCTCGTGCACAACAGACGTGACGGGCTTTTTCGTGAATATTATCAGCAAAAGACAGAGAATCCTGCACCCCGGGCTCTTTCTCTCGACGATCTCAATAATCCAATACAGGACCCACCAGACACCATAATGCCGCGGCCGCCGGATTATATTCATAAAACGCTTGGTTTCTGCGACTCACTCGATGGCGTCGGGAGATGGGCTGATCTCGTCGCCGATAATGAAGGGACAAAACGGAGCGGTACTGTCGATGCCAACCCCCAAGGAAGCTATCCTTATTTCATTCGCTTTCAAGAACCACTCTGGCGGGTAGTCCATCATTTGTCCTTCGCACGGCAGCCCGAGAAGTGGCTTGGGCAACTCCGCACTCACTACGGAGATGTATGCCGAAAGTGTAAATTAGGGGTTCGATGTTCTGCTAAAAGGGTACCGGATGGTCTGAACCAAGCTGGACGCAGAAAGGTCGATGAATTATGGGATTTCACTCCCACTAACACAGAGTCGTATCTACAGAGAATGGGTGTCGCCGAAGAATTCGTCGCAACAAATTGGTTCCAGCCATTCCGGGAGGCGGCACAGTCCGAAACGATATCAAACCTTGATGGATGTCCATTTTTCAAAACCGGCTTGTGTTGGTGGTGGTCGATGGACCACGCGGGAAGCAACGCTCCCGCACCTGCGGATCGAACCACCCCTCTAAACGGGATCAAAATGGCAGGAAAAAGGCCAGACTATCAACATCATTTTGTCAATGCTCTGCGTCTAAAATCGTTCACTTCACAAACGGAATTTGACGTCCTCAAGATTAGCACAATCAACGAAGTCTACAGAGATGAAGCGCAGCGATTATTCCGCGACCGCAATTATCAAAAAGATCAAATCGAAAACTCCGCGCTCGTAATCGGTTCGCCGCGACTCGAAGTCGGCGTGGATTTGAGCCGTGTCATGGATGGCATCACATACCGCGCCATGCGGGATCCATCCAGTCTGCAGCAAAAGGTGGGACGGGTTGGTCGCGAGATGCACTCAGACAGCGTGCTTCTACATCTTGTTACTCAAAATGCTCGTGATCAATATTATTTTAGAAATCCCCGGATTGCACTCGACCCGAATTATCTTCAAGCGCTTCCTCTGCACGAGGACAACCGCATCGTTGCCCGACATCACTTTTTCATGGCGATAGTTGATTTCATAAGCTTGCAGGGCTCGGAACCGGGGACCCGCAAGATCGAAGACTTTGGCGACCGGCTCACAATAATTAACGATCATCTTTTCAATCCTTCATTCTCCGGATGGGATCGCAAAGTGATGGCCGTTTATAATTATCTCTTTGGCACTCATCCGCACCGTGATGAAAATAGACAGAATGTCGCGCTATATTTGCGTCTACTCGGAGCCCATGACCACGACATCGCAGATCCCGATCCTCCCCCAGGGCTTACCGCTGCGAATGCTCCAATGATCGGCAACCCGGGCGCTCTTGATATTTTCGCGCATGAATTTGGTCCGAAGTTGTTACTCACCCCCCTTAATCTCCAGCAAGGAGGCACTGCAACACTCGCTCAGATGTGCGCAACCCGGTTTGAACCACCCATCAAATCCGCACCGGGACTTCCACGTCACGAAGAGTTTCTTAAGACGTTCGACTCACCGGATGCTGAGGAGGCACGAAACCCTTACCGCGACCGAAGCTATTTACGAAACCTACTTGAACTTCCCCTGTTTCGTCGTGGCATTCCCGCTTTGAATATTCCGGGAGATTATCCATTCATCTGGACTCCCAATTTGTTTGAATCCGCCGGAACTGAAATTGTCCGTATTTTTGAAATCTGGGACGGGCGGAGAAAAGAAATCGGATACGAATCCGTTTCGAGTGCTGTCGCACTCCTCGCACCCGGGACGGTTTCCTATCGTTACGGGAACTCACCTCGTAAAGTTCCCGTCGGAAGTCTGCACGCGATCGGGTTGCCTTCAGAAATCGCGCGAGGTGTCCAAGAGGTCCGGCTATCGGTGGGGTCACCCGAGTTTTTCGAGCCTGCTCCTACTTGCCCCGACATTCAGCAATCGGACCTTCCTCCGGACTTTTCAGGTAGTGGGCCAATCAAGATTTATAGTCCACGCCAAGTTCCTTTGATTTCATCTTCCAGCGAACCTCTGGTAACGCGCGGTGAAGGTCTGATGGCTGACGGCGACAGTCGCCCGGTGCCGCAAGCCGGGCAGACGCCACCACCGATTCGTTTGATGACGCCACCGCGGTGCTATCCGCTGCAATGGTTTCGAATGGACCCCAAGCTGCCAAAACCAGTCATACCTCGCTTTCAAGACCGTCTATCAACATATGCGGTCGGAGCAGTGCCGAATTTTCCACTTCCGAAGGTTTTCTCACTATTCTCTGCAATTCAGTACGACTCAGAATTGGGAGTGACTGACTTTGTCTGGGGCCTCG
>DASZLX010000003.1:0-17027 GCA_035552155.1 Verrucomicrobiia bacterium
AGAAGGGGCGACCTTGCGGGTGCATGACCCGAAAGCGATGGATAAAGCCCGGGGGTTGCTGAAAGACGTAACGTATGTGGAAGACATGAACGAAGTGGCCGAGGGCTGCGACGCGCTGGTGATAGCGACGGAGTGGGAGGAGTTCAAGAAGCTGGATTTGGAGCGGGCGCGCAAGGCGCTGTCGCACCCGATCCTCTTCGATGGCCGAAACCTGTTCGACCCGGCCGAGATGGAACGGCTCGGCTTCATTTACAAGAGCATTGGCAGGTGAATGACGAATTGAGACCGAATGTCGATTCCTCCATCGGTCATCGAAGTCGCAGCGGGCCTGGTCTTTCGTAAGGGCAAACTTCTTATCACTCAGCGACACACGGGCGCGCACCTGGGCGGCCTGTGGGAATTTCCCGGTGGCAAACGCGACGGGGATGAAACTTTCGAGCAATGCCTCGTTCGCGAATTGCGCGAGGAACTGGGCATCGAAGTTGAGGTGGGTGAAGTGCTGGAGAGTCTGACGCACGCGTATCCGGAAAAGACCGTGGTATTGAAATTTTTTCGCTGCGGCTGGAGGCAAAATGAGCCGCGTGCCATCGATTGCCATGACCTCAAATGGGTCAGTGCGGCGGAGTTGCGGGATTACGAGTTTCCGGCGGCGGATGCGCGGTTGCTGCAAATGCTGCAGAACTCGCCGGAGTTGTGGAAAAGTGAAACGTGAATCACGTTCACGCTCCACGGTTCCATCACACTTTCCCGTAAAATTCCTCGACAACCTGGCGGAAGTTATTTTCGCCGGCGTTCACGATGCCCATCTCGCGCTTCGCGTTGTCTTCGGAATCGCTCGCGTGGGCGGCGTTGACCATGATGGTCTGGCCGAATTCGCGGCGGATGGATCCGGGCGGCGCTTTGGAGGGATCGGTCGGCCCGAGGACGTCGCGGATTTTGCGCACGGCTTCCACGCCTTCGTAAACCAGGGCGATGCACCGTTCGGTGCCGGGTTTCGTCCAGTCGGCTTCGGGAATGTCCGAGGGCGCATGGCCGGACATGAAGCGCACGATATTGTCGAACTGGTTATCGCCAAAAACCGGTCCGAGGACGTCTCCCAGCTGCTTTTCCTGCTCGCTTCCGATCTTGAAGCCAAATTCTTTTTCCAGCGCGTTCCTGGCTTTGGCGGCCACCATGTCCTTCAATTTTGTGCGCAACACATCGCGGACCGGGCCGTAAAATTCCACCGCCTGCGCAACACTCATGCGGTGCAGCTTGATTCCCACAATGAACAAGCCGGTGCGGGAAAAGAAATCAATCACATTGCCGGGGCGCCCCGACGGGAACCGGAAATTTTCCGGCTTGATGAGCACCAGTGTCCGCTGCGGTCTTTCGCCGGGCTGATAGCCGATGACATTTTCCGCCACCCCACCGTCCGAGTCCGAGTATTTCGTCCACAGCTTCAGCTTGGCTTCCGCCTCATCCACCGTGGGTGGCGCCAGCACGGCGGGCTCGAAGTAACGCACCTGGTTGTTTTCATCGATGATCAGGTCGCCATACGTGTCGCGAATGGTCTCGCCTCCGCGGCGGTCGGGACTGATGTGGCCGATGACGGAGCGTGTCTTGCGCACGGCATCCTCGCCCTTAAAGAGCAGCATCATCACGCGGCGGCGGCGGCCGGTTTTGGGGTCGGGCGAAAGATTTTGGAGGATGTAATTATGAATCAGTTCCTGCACCCGGCGGTCCTGGGGGTCATTTTGGGAAATAATTGCCTGCGAATATTGTTTCACGAGTTCGTCGCTGGGGGCGAACATGCGCGCGGCGGCGAGTTCGAGGCCGGTGCGAGTGATGAGGCGGCTCAGGATGCCGCCAGTGCGCGACTTGAAAAGCGAATACGGAGTGATGATGACGTAGGCGAGCTGTTGAGACATAGTTCAGTTAATTGCCGAATGCCGATTGCCTCGACTTGAAAATTGATTGGATCCCGATTGATTCATGCCGTCTGTGCCCATCAACTGGGTTTGGGAGTCGTGGGTTCGGAGGCGGGCGCGGCCGGCGCTGCTTTGCCGCCGAGGATTTTGAACATCACCGTGCCGCAGGTGGGGCATTTGCCTTTGATGGCCTTGCGGCCGTTCTTCATGGTTTCTTCCACCGCATCCACGATTTCCTTCTTGGCCTTGCATTTGACGCAATATCCTTCAGGCATAAAATTTTTCCGCGCCGGCGCTACATGCGACAACGCGGTCATAAAAGAAGCTTAGGGGGCGTTCCTCGTAACCGTCAACTGGGAAAAGGCCAGTTCGGGTTGCTTTGTTTATGTAAGTAGTTGAAATAAAGCATATTAGAATTATTACCCGGGCGAACCCCGCAGTTTTCCCTCGGTTTGCCCAGCGAAAGGGGTAAAAAGGGTTCGTTTTTCTCCCCAGCAAAGGCAGCGCGTAAACTGCTGGATGGACTGGCAGATCATCCTTTTCAAGTGGTCCTCCTAGTGATTTTCTTTGGTAGGAGTTTTTCTGACGGGAACGAGGCCCCCCTCCCCCTTGAATAGGCTTGAATAGGCTTGAACCACCCGAGGAGTTGGGGAGTTAAGAGGAAAGGCACGTGGGCCGCTAATTTTTTTATCCCGGATTTACCCGGATTTACCTGGAAAATGTTTTGAGATACGTCGCGGCGGTTGAGTGATGGTAGTTTGCATCGACGGTGTAAACTCACGCCCGGATAACGACCTGCCGTACGAGGCCTGAATTCCAAATTCTGCTTGATCATTTCCCTCATCCTTTTTGCCCCCCCTTTTGTCGCTTTTCTTTGTAGCACGGCTGTCAATGCACATCAGCGGTTTCGGGGCTGAGGCGTCGAGAGCGGTGTAAAAAATACTGTAGCCGTTTGGTTAGAGGAATTGAGAAAGCGGTCTTTTTGGTTTTTAGCTTCGTTTCGGCTCAGTTATCCCGACAGGTCGGGACTCCTTCGCCGAAGCCTCGCTAAAAACCAAAAATCCTCGCTCCAAATCGGCTACAGTATTTTTTACACCGCTCTAGGCTCGAAAAACTCCAACGAGAATTTATAGATTCCAGAATTGATCCAAGGTGGACGTGCCGAAGCTGCGAAATCGCATGTACAAAGACGGAACCAAGCGCTCAGGAATGTTGCGGCTTAAAAATTTCTCGCCTACCCATTTGAAGGAGAGGCAAATGGGTAGGCGCATTTTAATTTCATTGATTCCAGTGTCAATCCCCCAAACGCTCCACGACAATCCTGCTGAAGAATCAAGATGCGTTAGCCCCGGCCAATCTCGATCAACCCGGCTAGTTCGATCAGTCCTGGTCGGCCCCGGTCGGAACGTCAGCCCCTATCAGGCCATCAGCCCGATTAGGCCATCAGCCCGATTAGGCCGGCCAGCGCGGTCGGCCCCCGTCGTGGCCCCGGTCAGCCGCTTCTTCGGGCGCAGTGGCGAACCTTTGAAAACGGCTGAAATACTCTTTCGTTGCCGAACACGCGGGCTGGAGCCTCGGTGTTATTGAGATTATTGGGCGGTTGGGTGTTCTGAGAATAGTATCGAATCCTGTGGATTGCGGAAAGCTGACTGCAAGTCGGCGCTCCGATTTAGAAAGGAGGGTGCGGTAATTTCTCCATTGCGCTAGGGGAGGGTATCCGGGAATTTCATGCGTGTCAGGCCGGGTTGAATTTTATGAATCGTCCGGAACGAAGCACTCGAGGAAAATTCGCCGCTTGGTGCCGTCGCGCGCCACAAGGGTACGGCGCGAGGCTCGCCGTACTGCGCCCGGGGCGAGCGCGAGCCCCGGAGGGGGCGCGATTTCATTTTGCGCTGCCGTTTATTTTCCTCGTCATTCTCTTGCTCTCATTCAGGGCGCGCGCGGCGGACACCAATCTTCCGGCGGCTAAATTCAAAATCACGGGGTACGGTTTTTTGGGTGACTTGCGGCTGAAGCGGATCATCAAGCTGCTCGAAGTTTCCAAGGGCACGCCGCAATTCTTCGGGGCAAATTTCATGGAGGATTCCGCGTTGATCCTGAAATCGAAAATCCGCGATGACGGCTATCTTCAGCCGCAGATTATCATTCGGATTGTGAAGGAAGACGGGAGCCAGGCGCGTTTCATTTGGAATGAAAACGAGCCTTTGCCGCGTCCGTTGCGAGCGAAGGAGGTGCGATTTCGCATTAAAAAGGGCGTGTTGTATCATTACGATCATTTGGAATTCGAAGGTTTGACGGCGGGGCTGGAAAAGCAGCCGCGGAGTTATTTCATCGAGACGGGCGGGTTGGTGCCGTTGAAACAGAATCGCGTTTATTCGCCTAGTCGCCTGAAAAACAGCGTGTCGAATCTGGGAGAGGTGCTGAATCGCATGGGTTTCCAGGATGCGAAAGTCACCGTGGGGAGTTTTCAGCAGGATGAACACACGGGGAATGTGGAGGTGAAGATCGATGTGAGCCAGGGGCCGAGATTCGTGGTGCGGTCGGTGCGGCAGGAGGTGTATTTCCCGGGCACAAACGCTCCGGAGGATTTACGCACGAACGGTCTGGGCAAAATTTATTCGAAATGGTGGGAGCAGGATTTCACGCATGCCATCCGGACAAATTATTACCGGCTGGGTTATCCTGGCACGGCGGTTTCGCTGGAGACGGAGCGCCGGGAACCGGTGGGCACGAATGTGTTTCTGGATTTGGTCGCGCAGGTGAAGACCGGGCCGCGGGTGCGGACGGGCGACGTGAGTTTTCACGGCGACAAGCGTACGAAGGAATCGATGCTTTCCCGGCGGGTGCCACTGCACCCAGGTGACTGGCTGGACCGGTTGAAGGCTGAGAGCGGGCAGTATCGCGTGGCGCGGTTGGGGGTTTTTGACTCGGTGGAATTAAATTACCAGACCGTGAGCAGCAATCTTTGGGATGTCCGCTACGATGTGAAGGAGGGTAAGCGAATCGAAGTCAGTCCGCTGTTTGGTTTTGGAAGTTACGACTTGTTACGCGTGGGCGTGGAGGTGGATCAATATAATCTTTGGGGCCTGGCCCATAATTCGGAACTGAAGCTGGTGCAATCCTTCAAGTCATCGAGCGGCGATTATACTTATACGATTCCGGAATTGCTCGCGGAGGACGTGGATGTTTTTGCGACGGCGAACGGGTTGCGCCGGGAGGAGATTTCCTTCACGCGCGTGGAATACGGCGGCGGCGCCGGGGTGCGGAAGTTTTTTCAACCGGTCGCGACGGACGTGAGTCTGCGCTATTATTACGGCATTTTGCAGGCGACGGAGCAGAGCGCGAATTTCGTGCAGGAAGGCGCGCAAAACCCGACGGTGGGCGAGGTCATCCTGGACGTGCGCCATGATCGCCGGGACGACCGGCTTTATCCGCGGCGGGGCTACCAGCTTTTGGCCAATGTGGAAGTGGCCACCGATAACCTGGGCGGCAATGCGAATTTTCAGCGCATGGAACTGGGTGGTTCGTATCATCTGCCGTTAAATGACAGCGAATGGATTCACCTGGGGTTGCGGCACGGGTTCGTGATAACCAGCGGCAGCACGAGTAATAACCTGCCTTTCACACGCCGCTTTTTTCCCGGGGGCCAGGATTCAGTCCGTGGTTTCCAGGAGGGGGAGGCTTCGCCGCGCAATGCGCAGGGAAAAATCGTGGGGGCGGAAACTTACACAAGCTGCAACCTGGAGTTTGAACAGGGCGTCACGCCGAAGTGGTCGGTGGTGGGTTTTCTGGACGGGGTGGAGTTCGCCGAGCACATCGCTCAGTATCCGGGCAACGAGGCGCTCTTCTCGGCGGGTGGCGGGCTTCGCTGGCGGACTATCGTTGGCCCTGTGCGCCTCGAATACGGTTACAACCTGAACCCACGACCGAAAGATCCGGTTGGGACGTTGCAATTTTCTCTGGGGTTTCCGTTTTGAGTTTCACGCCGCCGTCCGGGATAGGAAAATTCTCACCCCAACAACTGCTTCAACGCGGTCAAAAGCTGTTCCGCGGTAAACGGTTTGCTCAATACCAGATCGCTGCCCGCCGCCTTGGCTTCGGCCACGCGGCCTTCCTCTCCCAGGCCGGTGATCATGATTGTTTTGATGTCTGGTTTTATTTTTCGCATCGAGCGAATGGTCGTGGGGCCGTCCATGCGGGGCATCATCAGGTCGCTCACGATGGCTTTTACGCGGTCGCGGTTTTGCTCGAACAAGGCCAGGGCCTCGTTGCCTTCGCACGCGGTCAAGGGTCGGTAACCATGGCTGGTGAGGATGCGGCTGGCGATGTCGCGAATGGCCGGTTCATCGTCCACCACCAGCACAATTTCGCCATTGCCGCGCGGGAGACTCGTGAGTTCAGTGTCCAGTCCCTCGCGCTCTTTCTCGGCCGGGACTGCCGGCAGGTAGACTTTGAAGACGGTTCCTTTACCCATTTCGGAATCGACGTGCAGGAAGCCGCCGTGGCTCTCGACGATCCCCAGCACGGTGGGGAGCCCGAGACCGGTTCCCTGGCCGATGGGTTTGGTGGTGAAGAAAGGATCGAAGATTTTGTCCATCAAATCGGGCGCGATGCCGGTGCCGGTGTCGGTGACGGAAATGACGACGTAAGCGCCGAGTTTGGCCTTGGGGTGCGATTGCACGTCTTCCGGCCCGACGGTGACGTTTTCCACGCGGGCGGTCAAGGTGCCGCCCTGCGGCATGGCGTCGCGGGCGTTTACCCAGAGATTCATCAGCACCTGCTGAAGCTGGGTGGAATCGCCGGTGATGAGCCACGGCTGTTTGCAAATCTGGGTTTGGATATGAAGGGAGCGCGGAAAGGTTTCGCGGCCGATGCGCTCCATTTCCTCCATCAAATGTTTGGGCTGGATGAGCACGCGCAGGCCCTCGACGCCGCGCGCGAACATAAGCACCTGGCGGACGATGTGCGCCCCGCGCCGGGCGCAGGTTTCGAGCGTGTTGATCATGCCGGAAATGGTTTCGTCCTCGATTTCCTCCTTCAAAAAACTGACGGTCATCAGGATGGGGGCGAGCACGTTGTTCAAATCGTGCGCGAGTCCGCTGGCGAGTGTGCCGATGCTTTCCAGCCGTTGGGCGCGGAGCAATTGCGCCTCGAGTTTTTTCTTTTCGGTGATGTCGGTGTTGACCACGAGGATGGCGCGGGGCGCGCCTTTGCGTTCGTTCACGACGGTCCAGCGGCTTTGGATGGTCAACTCGCGGCCTTCGCGGGTTTTCTGGCGCAGTTCGCCGTTCCATTGGCCGTGCTCACGCACGGCTTCGAGGGCGTTGCTCAATTGCTTGACGCCGGACGAGGCCGCCAGCAATTCGCTCGAAGTTTTTCCGCGGACTTCCATCGTGGTCCATCCGTACAAACGTTGAGCGCCGTCGTTCCAATACAAAATGCGGTCGGAGAAATCGCGGACGAAAATCGCGTCCTGAGTCACGTCGAGCAACGCGGCCTGGGAGCGGATTTGCTCGTCGGCGCGGACGCTGTGCGTGATGTCCTCCATGCACATGAGCACGCGCACCATGCCGTCCACCTGGATTCGTTCGGTGGAAAGGAGCAGGACGACTTCCTCCCAATGGCCGCCCTTGCGCAGCAATGATTTTTTGACGCGGACACGATGCCAGCCTTTGCCGGTATTGAACGTGTCCATAACGGCCTTTCGCAATTCGCAATGAGTGCAATTTTCGGTGGTGCCGCATTCGCTGCCGTCGAGGGCGCAGGCGGCGCACTTGAGGAATTTGCCCATGCGCTCGGAAACGAGTTCCTCCTTGCTGCGGCCGGTGAATTCCGCGGCGGCGCGATTGGCGCGGACGATGCGCAGTTGGCCGTCGAAGAGGCACATGACGCTGGGCGCGCGATCATAGACGGCGGCCAGCTCGGCTTCGCCGCGGCGCACGGCGTCGCGGGCGTGGAGGCGGTCGAACAAGGTGGCGAGGTAATTGGCGAGACTGGCGGCCTGTTTGACCATGCGCGGATCGACATCCACGTGTTCGCAGTGGGCCAGGCTCAGGGTGCCGACGACTTTGCCGTTGGGGAGGATGGGCAGGCAGACGAAAGTTTCTATTCCCAATTGGCGGAGAATCGGGGCGGCATTTTCCCGGCAGCGTCCGGCGTCGGTTTCCACGAGCGCCTTGCCCGTGTGCGCCACCCGGCCGGAGAGGGTGACGTCCATCGGCACTTCGAACGGCTTCGGGAGCCCGTCGAGGTCAATGCCGTGCACGCCGCGATAGACCATCACGGCGCGCTCGAAATCGCAGAGCTCAATGGCGACCATCGGGAAGCCGGTCATCTCGCTGGCTTCGCGCGCAATGGTGTCGAAAATGGTCTGCTCCTCCTCATCGGCGAGCATCACTTCGGAAATGCGCTGAAATGCGGTGAGCTGGCGATTACGCCAGAGCAGTTCCGCCTCGCGCGCCTCGGCGGATTCGGGGCCGGCCGCGGCGGGCAAACAATTTTTGATTTCGCTCATTGCTCCGTAAACGGATTGAGATCGCGGAGTCCGATTGACACCACGTCCCTTTTCATTCGGCGAAAAAAGCTGAAACTTGAGGGAATTTGGAACCGGAGCGCCGATCGGCGATGGGGCGGGTTTTCAAGGGGAAATGGAGGCAATTAGGTGCCAAAGTGGGCGCTGGATCTCGAAATCGGCGGGATTCTTCGATTTCCACGCGGCGCGCACGGAGCGACGCGCTTTGCCGTCAATGATGGAAATGGGAATTACCGCCGGACCGTGCGACGCAGGGATTCCACTTCTTCTTTCAATTGGGAAAGCAGTTGCGACCGTCTGCCGGGTTGTCGGGGAGGTTTTGATTCGGAGTTCGGATTGAGTTGGGCGGCGTTGGATTTCGCGGCCCCCGGCTGGCGATCAGAGACCCAACGGGCATAAGAGGCCGGGCGCAAATGCGCGCCGAAACGGTTCGCGTACACCTTGGTGATTTCCGCGCCGAAAAATAAAATCTGCGCGGAATAATAAACCCAGAGCAAAATCAGCACAAGGGACCCGGCCGCGCCATAGGCGGTAATGGTCGTGCTCCGGCCCAGATACCAACCGAGCAGGAATTTTCCCGCCGTGAACAACACGGAGGTGACCACCGCGCCTATCCAGACGTCGCGCCAGGCGATCTTCACATCGGGCAGCACCTTGAAGATCAGCGCGAACAGCACGGCGACGACTCCGAACGAAACCAGGTCGCTGATGACGATCGACAAAATTCCCACGCCTGGAAATAATTCATTCATATATTTGCTCAAGGCGGCCAGCGCCGCGCTCACGAGGAGCGAGACGAGCAGCAGGAATCCGATTCCCACCACCATGGCAAAGGACAACAGCCGATTGCGGACAAAACCTTTGAGGCCCTGCCCGGGTTTTGCCTCCACGCCCCAAATGGAATTGAGCGCGTCCTGCAGTTCGATGAACAACCCCGTGGTGGTCACAAGCAGGGTCACGATCGCAATAGCGCTAGCAAAGAGGCCTTTATTGGTTTCATATTGGGCGCTCATGGCGGCTTCGATGGCTTCAGCGCTCTTTTTGCCGATCAAACCGCCCACTTCGGAAAACATCTGCGTGCGCACGGAGGTGGGATCAAAGAGCAGGCTGGCCATAAAAATCGCGATCATGAACAGCGGGGGCATGGCGAAGATGGTGTAATAGGAGAGCGCAGCGCCGCGGCTGGGCGCTTTGTCGTTGCTCCACGCACTGGCGGAGCCTTTCAAGAGGGTCCAGGTGTCTTTGAAAATCGCGGTCACAGGATAAGAATATCACTGTGTCCACCCCCGCACCTTGGGCAATTTCCCTAGGCACTGCCTCCGGCGTACCATCATGCCGCTTTAGAATTGGAGGCTAAAGATGCACATGTGCGCGATTGATGCCCATCCCTGCCAAAACGCGGCCAAAGTCAGAGATCCTGCGACATACCACGCGAGGTGAGCCACGCTGATCTGTGATTGACGCAGCAACGCGGTTCCGTAGACAAAGATCGCCACCGCACAGGGCACACTAATTAAATGTAACCGAACGAGTCCCCGGCTGATACCTGGAAGGTGTGCTTCGCTGCCGTCCAGGTGCCATTCCACAAATGTCTTCAAAAGTGTAACAACTGCAAACGTGTACGCGAAGACAAAGGCCGTGAGCGCCCAAACTCCTAATATCACTGGCGCGGAAATTTTTCTTGATGCTGACATGCGTGCTTGCGGTGCAGCCGAACGACCCAAGACTCAGCCATGCGGGAACTGCAAAAAACCCTTCTTGATCGATCGAGAAGCGCTCCCGCGTTGGTTGCAGCGATTATAAAACAATCCGCGAACTCCCCAATGAGCCGAGATTGCGCTCCCGCGTTGGCTGCAACTATTGGCCACGGAAACTGTCCGTGAACCTGACGCCGCAACGTAAAAGCCGTTGGCTCCAGTGATGTGTTAGGCATCATGGTCGGAATGCTCGTGCCTTTTTCATCCTAATTGGTTTTAAGTGCTTTTCGTTGAGCTTGCACAATCCGATGTCCTCAAGCACTCGCTTGACGCTTTGAAACTGCTCGACAGTCTCAAATTGGAAAAAAGTCATAATGCACGGAAGTTGGCCGTAATGGATACTCACGATTGACTTTGTGGCGGCTTCATGCCCGTCAATGAGCCATTTGGAAATCTCGAAAGCTTGAGTGAGAATAAAGTGGCCAACCGTCCCTGCCGCTGCTGCCTCATCTTTGATAAGCTCGTCAATACACCTGTCACTCTGTTCGTGATTCAATGTAAAATAACGATCCCGAGATGAAGTCCCAACTACCCGCTCATAGCGTTGAACAGTCTGTTCGGATGATCCGTGGATGCCAAGACTGGCGGAACTGAACTTGTGTTCCGCAACGGCAATAGCAAAAAACTGGCTAAATAATGCTTTCGCGCGCTCGGCTGGCATCTTCCGAAGACGATGACCCCACACTGATGACTTTGGCGGTCGGTAGCTAAACATAGTAGTGCTGCCTAACGTCCCAAAGCTGAGCCACGCCGCCAATCAGAAACCGGAAGCGACAAATGTAAGGCGTAGTCGGCATTGGCTTCAGGGCGGTGTTAGGCCACCGGCTATGTGATTTCGCGAATCGTAAAAGCGTCTTCTTCTTCATCTTTGATCAAAAGCCTTACTGAATTTGGGTGCTTCCAAGTCTGTGAGGCCACCATACTGATAAACTCGTCAACCTTCATAAAATTAAACGCGCCACCATACACGTAACATTGCATTGCCTTACCACCCGATACCACATGCGAAGATAACTCATCTAATTTGCCTAGCTCGCGTTCCTCAAGCCATGCGTTGATATTGTCGAGAGCCTCACAACTCTCAAGAATGTTGTAATCGTCGTCAAATCTCTCTTCGAGATTCATCGTCAGCAAAACATCAGTGACCCAACTCATAAATTATGCGCGTAGACGGCCTAACGGCTGGAGATCAGCCACGCGGCGACTGCAATATAAAACGGCACGCGGCTTCTCGATGAACTGAGAGCGCCGCCCTGCGTTGGCTGCAGCGATTGGTTAGGCCATGGCGTTCTCATACACAAAATCAACTCTTCGGAGGACGTGAGCGAATGACGGAGGTAATAGCTGCCAAAAACCACAAAACTAAAGATGCCAAAAAAGCCAAAGCTCCGACAACCGATAAAAACACAAAATAAGCTCCCAGAGACAAAATTGATGAGTCTGTAGCACGTCCGCAAAGCATCAGGCCGACGTAGCTAGAAATCGCTATCACGAATGTGATGCAACTTGCCAGCCAATATGGGCTCTTAAGTTTCATGCTATACGCGAATCGGCCTAACGACCAAGAACTGAGCCACCGGCGACCTGCGACGTTGACCGCGAAGCGGAACTGACAGCGCCAAGGCCGGTTGGCTCCAGTGATGTGTTAGGCGTCATGGCTCGATTGCAAATAATGTCTGATGCTCTGATTCATATAACGCAACTGCCATAATGCCAAAACCACCATGGCTGCGCTCACACTCAATATGATGGATAAATCCACCGCAAATCCGAAGACGCGAATGCCGAAAAATGGCAAATAAAATGGCAGCAACGCACACGCAAGAAAAACAACGGTGATAAGATAGGAATGAAAACACCGTCGATACTGCTTATCATCGCTCAGTAACTTCTTGTGGGTAGCTTGCCAAACGGCAAGGCGTTTGCGAATCGGGTAGCTTCCGAGGCTGGTGGTTTTCATATTTGTGGGTGATGTAATGCCGTCTAACAGACAAAAGCTGAGCCATCGCCGAACTGACGTGTGGCAAACCCAACGCTCCCGCCAAACTGAATCGCGGGTCGGCGGTTGGCTCCAGCGCTGTGTTAGGCATCATGTCGTCTCCAAATTAGTCTTGCGCTTCGTGCCTGGAAGTAAACCCAAAATACTCAACACGAGTCCAATCGCTGGTGATAGCCAAAACAACCAAGCCCCAATCCTAAACAAAAACAAAACGCTGTCCGATGGATGCGTCTTCTGGAATCCAGTCAGTCCAAGAATCATAAACAACAGCATGGAGAGCGCAAAATACAAGACTGGAAAACCCAGCGTCCAAGCGATGGTAAAAATGGCTCTCTTTTTCATACACGCTCCATGATGCCTAACGACTAGAGCTCAGCCACGCCGGATCAACGACGTGACCCGGGTCAGCGGAACTGCCAGCGCCAACCGGCGTTGGCTCCAGTGATGTGTTAGGCGACTTGCTCATTCTTCAGTAGAACAGTGGCATGAATTGCCCGATGACATAACTCGCAAAGATGGCCATTGCAATGTCGCCATCCCGCCTCGACCCGTCCGGAGTTGCGATTCTGCCGACTAGCGCGCTCGGTAACAACAACAGCGTGCTGATTCCCAAGGTGCACATGAGAACGAAAAAAAGAAAAATGTGTGTTGAAAAGGCAACTGCCATGCAACCAAGCGCCAATATCCCGGCGACTGCAGCTAAACTCCATCGGGGCAGCCGCAGGCTGTTAAGGCCGACCAGCGCCAGCCAAATGACAGGCAGCAGAACAAGCTGCTGGGGGATGCGATGCAACTGCGGGGTCACGCCCACCCACGTTCCCATCGTCAGGGTGAGAGCGATTAGTAGAATGGCGGGAACAATCCATCTTCGAGTTCGTGCCAGGCGGGGGTGTAGTTCAGGCAGGCGAAACATCAGGACCAACGCGCCCGCTATTCCCAGCACAACCCCGGCGAATCGCCACCGCCACATGGTCGGTGCAGCGGGGACTGGTTTGCCAACAGCAGCGCACGCAGCTTTGACAGCCGCCCTCACGAGCACTGGATCGTAGGCTTCAAGGATGTGGTCGCACCAGGGAGAAATCACTACCTGCGCATCCGTTCGTGCTTTTAACTGGGCTGGTCGATAAAATTCCTCAAATAAACCTCCCAACAAGAGCAGCGGCGGCCCGTGCTCGCCCAACTTGACCGGGGCGCCGACCCCAATAAAGAGCTTGGGGTGAAATCCCGCGTTCAGCACACTCCAACCGCCAACGCCACCGCCCAACGAATGGCCGAAGAAGACGTCCACCGCTCCAAGTGCCCGATAAGCCTCTTGGAAATTGAGATCGATGTTGGTGAGGGAGCAAGGTTGCGGCGATTCTCCATATCCCGCCAGATCCACGGAATAGCAATCAAAGCCAGCGGCGGCGAGCGCCTCACCGAAACGAAACAACATCTCTTTCGAGCCGCAGTTTCCATGAGCGAGGAGCGCAATGGGATGCGAACCCGTCGTTGCGGGGAAAAGTCGAAGCGCGGGCGTGTTTGTCGCCAGCATCTCTTTTTCGACGCGAACGCTCGGCTCAACCACGTGTGAGAGTGCGGCCCCCGCACCCAGGCAGATGATCGCCGCGGCAACAATCCACCGATGAGTATGTGTCTTCATTTGGTGGTGCCGCCTAACGACTAGAGCTCAGCCACGCGGGGGACTGAGACATAAAACAACTCGCGGCTTCTCGCTGAACTGAGAGCGTAGCCCTGCGTTGGCTGCAGTGATTGGTTAGACGGCAGCATCGTCATAACTAAATATTTTTCTCGGTCAACTTGGAATGATCTGTATCGGGTATCTCGTGGGAAATCCGAAGCTCGTGCTCAAGCGCAGAAACTCGCCTGTGCAAAAATGATATTTGGACAAGAAGCATGATAACCGTGGAAATCAAACCGTGAATCTCGCCGAGCATGTGAATCAAAAGTAGCATGATGCCAAATGTCACGGCCATGGTCAGAATCGCCACCAGCAAATCCCTGTCTCTCGATTGTAGTTTGAACATAAATCACCTCATGCGCTCACTGCCGCCTAACGGCTAGAGCTCAGCCACGCGGGGACTGTGGTATAACACAACCCACGGCTTCTCGGTGAACCGACAGCGACGCCCCGCGTTGGCTGCAGCGATTTGTTAGGCGCGTTGAATAAGCTCAAGATCCTCATCTGCTTCTCCTAAATAAATCAGTGCTCCGTTCTCTTGGCGCATCATAAAACCAGAACCCAAGTAACTCCATTCCGTAGCATCGAAACCAGAGAGATACTCGCATGTGTCGTTAACAAACACGATGACACTCGGCATGCCAGCGTAACGAACGCTGTCTCCAGCGTGTATTTCGTCGCCCGAATGGTAGAGTTGTAGTTTGGTGACCACGTGGCAAGCGCCTAACGACCAAAGCTCAGCCACGCGGAGGCTGAGACATAAAAACACCCGCGGCTTGTCGATGAATCAAGACCGCCGCCCCGCGTTGGCTGCAGCGATTTGTTAGGCCAACGGTCTATAATCATGCTTTGCCTCTCTTTTGCGTTTGCGCTTGCATCAGAAGATACTCGATAGCCGCCTTAAAGCCAACAGTGAGGAAAATCATGACAATCATCTGCCCAGCACCTCCAGCAGTGATACGCGCAGGAAATGCAGCGCTGATCAACAATGCTAGAATGAACGACACTGTCAAAACTATGAGCTTTGCAAATGTCATGACGTCGTGATGCCTAACGACTAGAGCTCAGCCACGCGGGGCCTGAGACATAAAACAATCTGCGGCTTCTCGATGAACCGAGAGCGACGCCCCGCGTTGGCTGCAGCGATTGGTTAGGCCGGCAGCTCAATCTCTGATAATCTTGGAATTTCATGAGGTTCCGTATTTGGAAAAAACAATCCGACCTTTGGTCCCCATATTTCGATGCCACCGACGACACAATCAATGGTAGTGCCATCAGGACGATAAACTCTAACTGTGCTTCCCGGCTCAATCAAAAAAGATGGTCTCTGCTCCACATCAACTGTGACTAATAGTCCGGGGCTAACCCTCTCCAAAAACTTCGGGTGGCTCCGAAGCGCCTCCTCGTCAAATCGAATGGTTTCAATAACCCGGATCATACATGTGGCCTAACGACCGGAGCTCAGCCACGCGGGGGCTGAGACATAAAATAACCTGTGGCTTCTCACTGAACCGAGAGCGACGGCCCGCGTTGGCTGCAGCGATTTGTTAGGCGGCAGGTGTTTCATATCCACCTCATCTTTCGTTTCAGGACAGGATAAAGCCAAATGGCAAGTGGTATCCATCCCCCCAAGAAATACCCAAGAAAAACAGTCCCAAGCAAATCACTTCCGACCCGAAACACGAGCAACATAAGCAACAGAGAGAAAGTGAGACCGATGTGAATGCAATAGCAACCGAGCGCCGCCAGTAATCGTGGGAAGCGCCGTCTCCAGGAAATCCTGTTGCTTTGTTCTGTAGAATTTTGCATACGCTCGAATATGGCCTAACGATTAGAGCTCAGCCACGCGGGGACTGCGAGATAAAACCGCCCGCGGCTTCTCGATAAACCGAGAGCGACGCCCCGCGTTGGCTGCAGCGATTGGTTAGGCCGCGTTTCAGTGGTGTCTCTCACAAACGATAATCGATGCGCCGTCTCTGATGCTCCACTCGGAAGCAAAGTAGCAGTAGCCGTCCGGGAAAGCACCCAAGGATGCTTTGGAATCTGGCGCGGCCAAATGTGGCTGTACCTCGGTCTTCCAAAAATCGTAGCAGTCACTGAGTTGAATCCATCGTGCGGAAGCCCCGATTTCCGCCACCACAAACTGAACTCTCCCAGCGCGCAGCAAACTCGTAACGTCATCTGCCGTCAGCCACCTGCCGCGCAAAGTCGTGGTGAATCCGTCATCTCTCCGTAACTCTTGGAGCGGTAACTGCGTTACAACTTTGAGAGCGGCGTCCATAAGGCCTAACGACTAGAGCTCAGCCACGCGGGGACTGAGACATAAAAAAATCCATGGCTTCTCGATAAACCGAGAGCGACGCCCCGCGTTGGCTGCAGCGATTTGTTAGGCGACGACATTTGGCACCCCCCTCTGATTTTTCGTACCGACCGCACACACGCAAAGTAGCACGCCGATGGTCAGACTGACGAATCCAAATCTGCGGGTCTGCTGTGCTCGCTCATATGTATCCAGACCAGCCATCGCAACCTCCACGGATGCCTTGTTCCCGTGCTCGTCGACCAGAGCGGGCAAATGACTGAGACTATAGCGATAATCGCTCTCGAAGCGAATTCCGAGCAACAGAGCAAATGCGGCTCCCCATACGAACGCTTGTCGCACGCGATTGGGAATGGAAATTCTCGTCATCGTGCGAAGCAGCCTAACGACTAGAGCTCAGCCACGCGGGAACTGCAATATAAAACAATCTGCGGCTTCTCGATGAACCGAGAGTGTCGCCCCGCGTTGGCTGCAGCGATTTGTTAGACATCGTGGTCACTGCTCTAAACATACTCACTCGGAGAAAAACCGATAGCCTGAATCTCGTCTCCGGTGGAGAAACGGAAATCTAGCAACGAAACGCTCCGACACTTCGGGCACAGACCGTCCTCGAAACCGGACAACCAAGAAGCGCCCGATACCTCGCTCAAGTCTCGTGGACTGACAAACACCGTGCCGACCTCATCACAAGCGACAGTGAGGTGACCACAGGCGGGACAAGTGATGAATGAGAGAAGACCCTCGCCGCCGCAAAGACACGGACAACGTGGCTCTCTCAGACGAAAAGATGGTGGGCTGATTTCCACGACGCGTGAACGATGCCTAACG
>DASZLX010000004.1:0-10907 GCA_035552155.1 Verrucomicrobiia bacterium
TCCAGCTTACCGCCCGTCACGGCTTTGGCGCGCTGCCGACGGTTCTGCCCAGCAGCCAAAACCTGAAGAGCCCGTATGCGCCGTTCAGCAGCCAACCCTGGCTGAAAGTCGCGCTGGTAAACTATGGGCAGGTAAATTTCACCTACCCTCTTAACCTTGGCTCCAGTAATCGCACGGGAAACATCACCGTCCTGGGCCAGTCTGTGCCCATCACGCAGGCGGGGCGGCCATTAATCTCCCCCTCCGTCAAAGCGGGCAAGAAGTCTTTTCAATTGAGTTTCACCAATCTTGACACGACTTCCACCTACACCATTCTTACCTCTACCAACATAAAGTTGTCTGTGACCAATTGGACGGTCTTGGGGACGGCGTCCAACATAGGCGGGGTCTTGCAATTCCTCGACACGCAAGCCACCAACGATCACGGCTTCTACCTGATCCGCGGCGGTCCTTGAGCGGCGCCGCGTCACACGCGCAAGATCAACCGCCTTGTCCGAGACAACTTGTTAAAATTTGTAGGTCGCCCAGGCCGAAAAATAATTTACATCTTCACCGGGCGGGCTTTCTTTCAAATAAGCGCCGGCGAAAAAATGAGCGTAGGCCGCCGAAAATGCCAGGTGTCTATCGAATTGCCAATCGATCCTCGTCTGCACCTGGCTGCCAATATAGGCGGCGGTATTTTGTTGACCGGATCGAAGCGGATTGTCGGCCACGCCGTAAATTCCATCGCGGGTCGTTTGGCGCCAGAAAAAATCCCAGTCGGTTGTCAGCGAAACATTTTTCGTCAGCTTCAAACCCAATGATGGATGGAAATCAATGATATTGGCCGGTCCAATTAAATCGGTTTCGGCAAAGTAAGCCCCTTTGGGAAACAACGCGTTGAAGGTTCCCAAATCGGCGCTTTTTGGGTCGCTGTCACCGCTAACAATATCTGCTTTGAGTCCCAGTCTTGGCGTGAACGGCAGCGAGCCGAAAGTGTAACCCGTGTCGGAGGCGGCGCTCCAGGCGCAGATCGAGCCGGCGCCAAAACTGCCGAACTGGTATACCGTTTCAAAGTTGTAATCGTAACCGTGCTTCGCTCCCCAAATTCGTGCGCCCAAGGTATGCCGCTCCTCACGAGCGACTCCTTGATTGAACGCGGCCGAATCGCGTTCCAGCCCGAAGTAATAAAAATCAACACTCCCGCCCGGAATGACGGGCAAAGAGTGCGTGGCGTAGGTTCCCCAAAATAATTTCGCGGGATCGGGATTGTCGTCGAATACTCCTGGCGCCGTCTCTGCGGGACGGGCGATGAACCCGTCAATTTTCCAATGATGCCATTGAAGAGTGGCGCGGGCGCCGTCAAAGCTTTGGCGCACATTTGGCCCTTCACGCGGCGAGACCAAGCGTAACGACCCAAAACTTAATTCCTGACGCCCCAATCTAAGCATCGCAGAGTCATCCCCGTTTAATGGAACGAGGACATCAACGAAAGCCTGGTTAAGGTCAGCCTCGTCCTTATCCGGAGGTCGCGGCCCTCCGTTACGTCCATTTTCCAGCCCGCTCTTAAATTGAGCGAAAAAGCGCGCGTAGGGTCCGAGATGCAAATCCGCGTGAACCATGTAGCGCTGCAACAGATAGCCATCATCAGTTTGCGGACCTTTTCCCCAGTTGTAGTTGTGGAAGGCTTCATAGCGCTCGCGCAGTTCTCCACCGAGCGTCAAATAAAAATCGCCCCTGGCATTCAACGGGATGAATTTTAACGGATCAAGATAGTCGGGGCTCCTTGAGCCGTCTTGAAGGTAAGCGTAGTTTTCGTCGTAACGAAGCTGTTGGAAAGGGGGCGGCGCCTCGAAGGCTGATTCATCCGCGGAAACTGGAAAAGTTTTGCCAATTGCTGCTCCCACCACTGCCAGCGATATCATTCGCTTAAAACGTGCAAGGACCGTCCGTCGGCCCAAGCTAAACATTTTTCTTTGCGGAGGTGGAGACATCATTTGTGAAAAGCTGTTGGGAGGGTTTAAAGAAGGAATTCCGCCTCGGCGTTTGGAAGCGGCTAGAAGGCAAAACAATCACAACCAAGACCGAAAAATTCGGCATAACGATTCCGTGCTGCTTCAGCCGCGGTGAACAGTTGCTTGAGTGCGTGGCCGCATCCGTGCTCACGGCAAGTCGTGTCATGTTGATGCTGGGGGAGCGAGACGCCGTGACGGGCGGATTTCCGGACATCCAGCGGCGCGCCGTAACCTCCGAAGACTTTCAGGGGAGACCATTCCGGCAACACTGGAATCGGCGGCGGGGCGAGAGAGACGAATTCATCGACGGCATGAACAATCCTGCCGTCAACAATGGTGAGGACTGATTCTATGTTTTTGATCTTTTCGTTCGGAACGGAAAAATAATCGTCCGAGAGCGCGACAAAATCGGCCAGTTGGCCGACAGCGATCATGCCCTTTTTTCCGCTCTCGCTTGAAAACCAACTGCTCCCTTGCGTGTAAAGTCGAAGCGCCTCGGCGCGGCTCAGACAGTTGGACGCGGGATACATCGAAGTTCCGCCGACGGTCTGGCCCGTCACCATCCAGTAGAGCGCAACCCATGGGTTGTAACTGGCAACCCGCGTCGCGTCGGTCCCCGCGCCGACGGGAAGGCCGAGCTGCAGCATTTTGCGCATGGGCGGGGTTTGTTCCGCGGCTTTTTTTCCGTAACGGCCCATGAAATATTCGCCTTGGTACGCCATGCGATGTTGGATCGCGATTCCGCCGCCCAGCGCTTTCACCCCTTCCAGATTGCGGTCTGAAATGGTCTCGCAATGGTCGAAGAACCAATTTAATCCCTGGAAGGGAACAGCTTGATTGACGGCCTCGAAGACATTCAAAAAGCGGGTGATGCTCTCGTCGTAGGTGGCATGCAGGCGGAAAGGCCATCGGTTAGCCGCGAGAAGCGAAACCACGCCTTCGAGTTCTTCTTCCAGTGCGCCGGCCAGCTCGGGGCGAGGCTCAAGAAAATCTTCAAAATCCGCCGCCGAGAACACGAGCATTTCGCCGGCGCCATTGCAGCGAAAGAAATCGTCTCCGTTTCCTGGCTTGGCCGTCTTGATCCAACGGGTAAAGTCGTCTTTTTCCTGTTTCGGCTTTTGCGTGAAAAGGTTGTAGGCAATGCGCACCGTCAACTCCCCTTTGCGATGCAGCTCCTCGATGACGGCATAATCTTCGGGATAATTCTGAAATCCTCCGCCAGCGTCAATTATACTGGTCAAACCAAGGCGGTTTAATTCACGCATGAAATGCCGGGTGGAATTCATTTGATGCTCGGCCGGCAGTTTGGGCCCCTTGGCCAGCGTGGCATAAAGAATCGTGGCATTCGGCCGGGCCAGCAGCAGGCCCGTGGGATGGCCGCCATGGTCGCGCTGGATTTCGCCGCCCGGCGGATTCGGGGTGTCCTTGGTGTAACCACACGCGCGCAACGCCGCCTGATTCAGCAAGGCGCTGCAATACAGATGCAGGATGAAGACCGGCGTTTCCGGCGCGGCTGAATTGAGTTCAGCAAGCGTTGGCATTCGCCGTTCCGCAAACTGAAATTCATTCCAACCGCCCACCACGCGCACCCATTGCCCGGGCGGCGTTCGGCCAACTTGTTCTTTGAGCATGCGCAACGCATCCGCCAGCGAAGGCACGCCGTCCCAGCGAAGCTCCAAATTGTAATTCAAGCCGCCGCGGATGACGTGCAAATGCGAGTCGTTCAGGCCAGGAATGACTCGACGCCCCTTCAGGTCGATCTTTTTAGTATTTGGCCCGCTCCCATATTCTTCTGCGTCGTCCACGCCTACGATGCGGCCATCTTTAACCGCTAAATTCGCCGCTGCAGGGTTTTGAGGGTCCAGGGTGGCAATGCGGCCGTTATAAAGGATCAAGTCTGGAATCAGTTTTGAGTTCATAAAGTCATGGGGCTTTTTGCGGATGCAACCATTGGCGCAAAAATCGTGTGAGCAGCGGCATCACCACCCACGTCAGTAAGATCACCACACAGGCATTGAAGGCCGCGTTGTTCAGAAAAAAGTTCCAGGATTGAAGCGCCGATCCCAGGAACGCCCGCAAAAGCATCACCACCGGATAAACTCCCAGGAACGTGACGATGGCCATTTTCCATTTTGGCAACGGTTGCAAAAGCGCCCCGGGCAAAGTGAACCAGCTCTCCAAGCCGTTGAGCTCTTCCACGCGTCCCGAGCCCTCAGTCAAGTCGAGGGCCACCTGATTCCACGCCAGGTATTCCGGCGAGGTGCGGAACACGGCCAGCGCCTCGCGACTGGCAAATTTGCGGATGATGCCGTATTCGCGGGAATCACTGCCGGGCGCGGGGCGCACGATATGAACACCGTGCTGGCCCGGCAGCGCTAAAGACCGCTGCACGAATTCGTGCAGTGACTTTTCAAAGTCCATTTCGCAGCCGCGTTTGACGGTGCGAGTGATGGACACCGTCAGGGTTTTGGGTTGAATCATCGGCCCTGGTTTCAATTGTGGGTTAAATTGAACGTCGCGACCGTCTGTTGCGCTGAAGCAGTTCGGCGGGCGCGATTTTCCTCAAACGGCGCGCCCGGCCGATTTCCCGCGGCATCTTCAAGGTCGGGATGCGTGAGAACCGCATAGCCCCCCGCCTCCCAGGGGTGGCTCGGAACGAAACGCCAAACCGTTTCCCCGCTCTCAAGATGGGCATCCCCTTGGAGGCGCCGTCCGTGCAAACCTTTGATCGCGATCAATTCTTCGGCGGAAGAGCTGATTGGTTTGTCAAGATGAAGCACGAGAGGGGAACGCGTCCCTGCTTGTGGCAACTCAACGGTCCAACGCGCGGGCTGCGGCGGTTGATCATCAAACTTCAACACCTGCCATGATTTACGAACCGCGTTTTTCCAGGCTGGGTGCTCGATCAACAACGTCACCGTTTCTCCCGCGTGCAAGGCGCGTCCCAAGGCCAGATTGGCGCCCACGCCGGTCTTGACGCGGCCGGGGTGAAACAGAACCGTCACTCTTGCACCGTCCGGATTGGGCAACGGCAGATCGAGGAATGCATCCTTGATCTCCGCGCCATGGCCATCGATCAACCGCAGGTTTTCAATTTGCAAAGCCGGGTGCAAAGGCGTCGAAAAACGCAATTCGATTCGCAGCAGATTCTCCGGGACCGCGGGACCCGATGGGAAAATCTGCACCTGGACCTCGGCTTTGATGATCGTGGACGGCATAAGGACGAGCAGTGACACTGCGATGGCCCAAAGTTTTCTCACGGGACAACCGCTCTCTTGGCCAGATCGGGATAGCCTTCGTCCGTCCGCAACATCTGATGAACGCCGTGCCAGGTGTCTTGCGCGCCGTATTTGTAATCAGCGAAGTCATACTCATTGATGAAATCGCTCAAACGGAGAAACGCGCCTTTGCGCACAGAAACTAATTCCATGTCGCCGGAAGCTTCGTTCCGCCGCAACGCACCGAGGAATTCTTTGTTTTCATCGCTGAGTTGAGCGATCCCAGAGATGGGCACAGAAATGGATTTGAGGCCGAGCAGCGGCTCGGTCGGCCACTTGATCGGCGTCGAAAGCCCCGGCTGCCTGGCGGCTTCGGCGATGGCGGAGACCGGCATCAAATCAGCCGATTTATGCGAATTGATCAATAGAACCACCGGGCCTTGGCCGGCGTCAAAAGTCACCATGGAGACCGGCGCACTGCCCCAGCCCAATTCGGCAATGGTCTTGGCCACGATGTGGGCTCCATCCTGCAAATCCTTGAGGGGAATGGTGACAAGCGGCGTGCAGGTGTAAGCGGCCACCAGGCTGGGTTCGCCGTTTAGATTGACAACGGCCATCTTCCGGATGGGCGCTCGCGTCTCCAGTTCGTTATGCACCGCGTGATACATTTCGATGCTCGTGGCGGTCGCGTTGCCGGTGAACGGAAAATCGTAAACCCGCAGGGTCGAGGCAAATTTCTCGTTCGACAGGCCGGCCACGTAAAGTTTGCCTTGGTCGAAAACCAAATCGGTCACCGTGAAGGCCGCTTGCGGCATATCGCGCCAGAAGTTTTTGTCCGCCGCAGGACAATCGTTGATGACAACGGATGTTTGAGGGGTTTTGCTCAGGTTAATGGCAGTTACTTTTCCTTTCGCATCCACCGCCACCAAAGCCGGCGCGGGAATGCCGCCGCCTCGATCGATTGAGATGGTCAGGTAGGCGAGTTCCGCGCCGGGACGGAAAGCCAACCCTTCAAAGCGCAATTTATCGGGTTGTGCATGGAGAGCGATCGCGACTGGCGACGAAATGTTTTTCAGGTTGAATGTCTTGGTCGTGCCGGCTGGAACGGACGGAAGTTTCAACGCGTGGATTTCGCTGCCACGCCAGTCAGCAATGATCACGGTGTCGGCGTCAGCAAATGTGATTGGGCCGACAGATTTCACAGGGCCGGCCTGCGCCGAGCCGACCACGGCGGAATATGCGAGCAGCGCCTTGACTGCCGTGCCTAGCATTCGATGGAATTTTTTATTTTTCATATTTTTTATTAAAGGGATGGGTTGCTTATTTTCCTTCAGAGTTGATGGAAACGGGTTCATTCAAGAACGTCATCAGGGCGGGGATCGTCTGTGCAGGGGCTTCTTCCATCAGCCAGTGACCCGAGCCCGCAATGATTTTTGATTGCACGTTCGTCGCCACAAGTTTGGTTTGCGTGATGAGAAACTGGCCGTTCGCCTTTTCGCCTCCGAGAACCAGCACCGGCATCGGCAGCGGAGTGACGCTTAACTCGGCAAAGTCCCTCGCATCCCTGGCGAAGTTGCGAAAGTATTCGAACCCGGCCCGCATGCCGCCTGGTTGAGCATAGGATTTAGCGTATAACCGGCGGTCGCTTTCGGGAATCGAACGTCGAGGATCGGCTGCGAAGTCATTCCAAAAATGCTCGAAATAGATCCGCTCCCGGCCTTTCACGAGCTCCAAGGGAACTTCGCCATAAAAATGGAAATGCCAGGTGGCGCTCAGCCAGATTTGTTTCCAGTCGCCCACGCCGGGGAGAAAGGCGTCCATCAGGACCAATCGATCAGTCTCCAGCGGGAATTCCGCAGCGTAAGCGTAAGCCACCATCAATCCGATGTCGTGGCCGACAACTTGCGCGTGTTTGATGCCCAGCGAACTAACTAAATCATGGATATCCACCGCCATGTTTTTTTTGTCGTAGCCCGATTCGGGTTTGGCAGAATCGCCCGCTCCCCGCAGGTCGGGAACAATGACCGTGTGGTGGGCCGCCAGGAGAGGCATGATCGGCAGCCACATGTGACTCGTTTCCGCGTAGCCGTGCAGCAAAACCACCGCATCACCCTTGCCGCCGACGAAGTAGTGCAGGCGGGTTCCATTGACATCGGCAATGCCTTCGGTGAAACCAGCAGGAGTTTTGGCGGCTTGAGTGGCAAGAGAGAGCACAGCCAGAATTAAACCGATGGCAACTTTTCCTGCGCCTACAACGTTATGACCTTTATAGGATGTTAGATTCATGGAGATGTCTGTTAATGGTGAAAGGTATTAGTTAGCGGAGTAAAAACTTGGAAATACGCTTACGGGAGACCATGAAGGAATCGCGTCTGGCATCTTTTCCGGTATGAGGTCCTGGAATTCTTGCGCCGCATAGACCGGTTTGCCGCCAACCACTGTCAACACAGATTCAATGGTCTTGATCTGCTCATCCGGCACGGTCAGATAGTCCTTCGAGAGCAGCGCGAAATCCGCCAACTCGCCCACCTTGATGAGCCCCTTTTGGTTTTCCTCCTGCGAGAACCACGCGCTTCCGGCGCTGTAAAGCCGCAACGCCTCCGCACGCGAGAGCCGGTTTTCCGGGGAAAGGAATTCCGCTCCGGAGGCAATTTTCCCGGTCACCAGGAAATACAAACCCAGCCAGGGATTGAAGGAGGAGCGCGTCGCATCCGTCCCCATTCCCACCGGCACACCTTTGGCCAGCAACTGATGCAACGGCGGGGCATGCCCAGCCTCTTCCGCTCCGTAACGGGCGAGAAAGTCATCGCCGAGAAAGAACATTCGATCCTGCACGGCCACGCCACCGCCGAGAGCCTTGATCCGGTCGATGTTGGCCGGCTTGACTGTCTCCGCGTGTTCAAAGGACCAGCGAAGGCCGTCGAGTGGCGTCTTGGCATTGACCTTCTCGATTACATTGAGAAGGCGGGCGATGGATTCGTCATAGGTGGCATGGATACGGAATGGCCAACGGTTTTTGACAAATAGCGCCACGATAGGCTCAAGTTTTTCCTCCATGTCCGTGTCCTGGGTCGGACGGGCCGAACGGAAATTCTCAAAATCACCGGCCTTCCACAGCACCCATTCACCGGCTCCTTCGAGTTCAAATCCGTGCTCCCTGTATTCGTCCAGGTTTTGCCCGGCTTGGTTGTTCCTGATCCAGTTCTCGTATTCCTCCAGTTCTTTTCCGGGGCGCTGGGTGAAAAGATAAAAAGAAACGCGCAGGGGCAGCTTCCGCTCCTTCACCATTTTCATCGGTGTCGCGTAATCACCAGGAAAGCTGAACCCGCCGCCGCCGGCATCAATCACGCTCGTCAATCCATAGCGGGCCAGTGTATGAAAAAGCTGCGTCTCGCCGCTTTCAGCCTCGGCTTCACTCGGTTTAGGCAGCATGGCGAGCAGCTTGTAGAATAGGTTGGGGCTGGGCGTGGCGAAGAAATTACCGGTGGGATCGCCGTTGGCATCCTTTTCAATGCTCGTTCCGGGCGGGGATGAAGTGTTCCGGTCAATGCCCAAAGCTGCAACGCCCTTCTTGTTCATGACGACCGTGCTGTAAAAATATTGCACATAGACGGGACGGTCCGGAGAGGCGGCTGTCAACTCTTCCGGCGTGGGTAATCGCTTCTCGGCAAACTGCCAGGGTGTAAATCCACCGACGACGCGCACCCACTGGCCTGCGGGTGTGCGGGAGGCCTGGGTGCGGATCATGGCAAGGCCTTCTTGAAGGCTGGTCAGGCCGTCCCAGCGCAGTTCGTAATTGAACGAAATGCCACCACGAAGATAATGGGCGTGAGAGTCATTCAGACCGGGAATCAAACGAAGCCCCTTGGCATCGACCGTTTTTGTGAGCGCGGTTTTCCATTGCAAAACCGACTCGTCACTACCTACAGCCACGATTTTCCCGCTTTTAACCGCCAACGCCGTGGCGCCCGGTTGCGCCGGGTCTAGCGTGGTGATGGCGGCGTTCTGAATAATGAGGTCCGCGTTTTGCTCCTGCGCTATGGCGGGGTGGGCAAAGAACGAGAGAATGGCACAAGTCAACGAGATGTTCGTGAAACGGCTGAACAGTGATTTTAATAGGCGCATATTTTTTGCTTTCAGACCGCAAGACGCGGAGCTGGTAATTAGGATTTCTTTGCGACGATCTGAGGCTTCTGGGCAGACTGCGGAGCGTGATGAACCATCGTATAGGCGTATTCAACGCCAACGCCGTACGCGCCTGCCTGCTGTTTTAACAATCCCATCAGGCTGTTGTAATGATCCTTCCTTGCCCAATCCCGTTGCCATTCGAGCAACGCGCCGATGGTGGTTGTGCGGATCGCGCCGGCTTGCACCATGCGTGAAAGGGCGGCCTCCTGCGCGGTGGGTGAAGTCGCGCCACAACCATCTTCGACGACATAAATGTTGTAACCATCGGCCAACATCTCGATCGTCGGCCAGGTGACGCAGACTTCTGTCCATAGTCCGGTAACAATGATGTTTTTCCTCCCTGTCCTTTCAATGGCTTTGCGAAATTCCATCGAATCCCAGGAATTCATCGAGGTGCGTTCGATGACGGGTTGACCGGGAAAAACGTCGAGCAATTGAGGCCACACATAACCGCTGAAGGATTCCGTCTCGACGGCGGTGATGATGGCCGGCACGCCGAATTCCTTCGCAACCCTGGCAAGAAGCGTGACGTTGTTGATCAAAGCCGCGCGGTCCGCATTCGCCACGCCGAAAAGCATCTGAGGCTGATGATCAATGAAAACAATGGCCGAGTCCTGTGCTGTATAAAGTTTGTGATATTGGTTCATGGTAGGATTGGTGAGAGGTTTTGTTGTTAAACTGTTGGAAGGGGCCGATCGCGAAATTTGATCGCCGCCAGGGCGGTCATCGCGATAAAAAATCCCAGGCAAATCAACTGGGTGATGGCGAACGGCGGCTCTTTTTGGGTAGGAGCCATCTCTTTCAAGGCGGCGACTTTTTGAAATAGCTGCACGATCAGTACGAAGACGTTGCAGTAAAGCGCCGTCATCGCGCTGATGACGTAAGCCTTGCGCCACCCCCCCGCCAGCCGGCGCAGGTAACGAGCGTAAATGGCAATTACCAGAATTATAAGTGAGACGAAGCTCAGCGCCAACGCAGGCGTCAGATGATGAAAAGGGAAGAAAAAGCCCGTCACACTTGTCAATACGGTTGTGAACAGAAAAATGGCAGTCCAACCTTCCAGTCGCTTACTGTTGATGAGCCCGGCCAAGACAATGACGCCAGACAATATTCCCGCCAAGCTGATGCCAATGTGAATGAAGGTATAGAGGCTCATCGCTGAAAATTTTTTAGACCTACTCCCAAAAAATAGATAAGTTCGGTGTTTAATTACTCTGGACTTGTCCAAAGCGGATCGTCCGTCGTTAAACAATGCGAGATTTGGAAGCGAAAGATGCAAGGACTGCCGAAGATTTTTTCGGCGGTCTAACTAAGAGGGAAATTACAAACGACCGGAGTGGCTATCGATCCTCAAACCCGCGCTCTTTAGCAGGCTGTTGAAAAGCGCCGGTTTGATTGAACACAGCGCTTGACAGAGGCGTCGGATAGAGATGCGTGGAAAAGCCGAATCGCAGCCTGACTTTCTGACGGTGGTGAACCTCAACGCGGTGGTGCCCGCCGACCATCC
>DASZLX010000005.1:0-16160 GCA_035552155.1 Verrucomicrobiia bacterium
TGCTGCCGCAAACCATTATGGCGCCCAGCAATCCGCTCCGGAAGTTATACTTGTCCCAAGCCACCGTGTGGGCGTCGCCCCAATCCAGCGCGATATCCGCTTTAAGTTGCACGGGGTTCAAAACGTAGGAATTGGCGTAAAAGGCCTGCCGGAAGGTGATGGCCTTGGCATAGTCCTCAGTAGTCATGAACGTCATTCGTTGCGCTGTATCAAAGGATTTGATACGTCCTCCATTACAGCAATTTTCCCATCTGAACCCCGGCCTTTTCGCAATCATAAAATCGATGACTGCGATAAAGCCCTCATGCTGTAAATAAGTATCCTGGTTTTCCGGAGCCCCATCGGTTCTCCAATAATCATACCATCCCTTATCGTATCTCTCTAACAATGCCTGTTCCTGTGCTTCCCTGCCTTGCGTGGTAGCCAGATTAGCGCCCTGGTAGGTATAGTCCATATACAGTGCATCCTTTAGATTATTGCTATGAGCCATGGCTCCAAAGGTCAGCCCTTTAGGCCACTTTTTAGGATCCGGGTTCCAATCAAGATGATGATCGCCAGGAATCAACCAATTGATGTCCATCTTCACCAAATCTACGCCCCAGGTTTTCAGTGGATGGGCTTTCAAGTAGGATGACCAGCCGGCTTCATCGTAGAATGGCACATGAAGCTCCACCAATGGCTCGCCGACGTTATCTCTCAACGAGCCAGGCACCTTGTAATTCCAGAACCATCTCTTCATATTGTTACATCCATCATCAACATCGCCTTTATAGGCTCCGTAAAATGTATATGGAATATTCAACACCTTGCCGTCCTCTTCGGAAATTTCCCCGCTGTCTCCGAGATTGAACTTCGTGACTACGCTTTGAGGATCGCTGCCGGTGCTGTTTACAAACTGGCCCAAGTCCCATCCGTATCCGATATACAGCCCGTGAGTCCGGCCGACATCCATCACCACGTACGGCAGTATGTCTATCGGATCACCTTGAATAAGCGAAACGATTTTGGAATTCTGCGAAAGCGAATCCACAAACACGCCGCCATCATTTCTTCCCACAAACTCCCTCCGAAAACGCCATAAGTCCACCTTGCCATCCGCCACGGCAGTGAGACACGACGATATCACGTCGGCGTATTTGTAGATGACGTTTTGCCCGGTCTTGTTCTCCACGGTCATCCAATTTTCCACGGGGCCGCAGCCTTTTCGCGCCTGCCAATACGACTTAAGCTCAAGATTTGGCGTTGAACTGGTAAAGCGCAGCGTCACCTTGTATTCCCCCGCGGATTTCTCCACCATCGCATCCCGATAGACCCAATCCGGCGTCATCGGCAAATTGGTGCTGCCGAAGGAGACATGACTTAGAAGCGGCACTTCGGATGGATTTGGGGTCCAATTCCAGGACTTGGTGGGATTCTCCAACCCCACAATATATTGCTTATTGCCAGAAACCGCGACCTTGACGACCGTGTCATCCGTACGGAAAGTCCAAATCTTTTTAGCGGCCGCATCGCTCATTTCAGCTTCCCCTGGCCCGGTCGTCGCCGCGTTCGCGGTCAAAGTCACGAGCGCCAACAGCGGGAAAATTCGCAAATGGCGGGACGATTTCTTAACGTTAGGTTCTATTTTCATAAAAGTGGCCCCGTGCTTTCAAAACGTGGTCGCAAACGCACAGCGGCATAAATTAAATATTACGAGCGAAGTAGCGATTTCAACACTTCACTGATATTGGGCTGCGAATTGTGGCGTCAGACGCAAGCTGGACACGGTTAATGCACTCCCCATCGAGCCGCTCGGAGGCACAATTTCTCCATTCACGTCCAAGCGGCAAATTGTTATAACGCTGGTTGGAAGAGAAATTTCCTCATGCTGGCTGCCTGGCTCATGGGGAAATTCGCACGGAGCAATGTTCTTGAAGCCACGCCACGTCCGGACTATTGGCAGCCCGGATGGGATTAACTATTTGAGTGCTTCCCGGAGCAGCCGCAGTGATTGGATCTCTCCACTTATGGATTTCCGTGTGACCATCTGCGAAACAGACGCCACATGCATCGTTGTGTCGATTGGCAGGCACATTAATCCATTGCGCCCTTCCGCCGACATCCACCATATCGACGCCCAATGCTCCGTCATCTATGCTATCCTCTCGTTCATCAATAAACGTGAAAATTTCGGTCGGCCTTGCGATTTGCGATATTTTTCGAAAGTTTACGAATGTGGAATCCGGAGCGTGAAACCAATCCTGGGGACAATTTAGCTTTTGGTTTGCGGAATAACTGCGCACTCGATCCAACAGCGCTCCTCCCTCCAACGCCGTGCTCTGGTCGGCAGCACACCGATAAACCGAAAGCGCGTTCAAGTACGCCCACAATTTTCCATTCGGCGACATGAGGTTGGCTGAATTTGTGTTATCCGCAACGTTAGCCACCCCGATACGCATTGACCCCTGGACCCACCCGCCGGGAAGACTCAACCAGGCGCAAGGAACAATGGCATCCTCATTTTCCCCAGTATACATGATCCATCCTATGTTGAGCTGCCGGAGGCTGTTCGCACAATGTATGCATTGGGCCTTCTGCTTAGCTCTGCTCAAGGCCGGAAGCAGCATTGCCGCCAGAATCGCGATGATCGCAATGACCACCAGCAGTTCAATCAAGGTAAAACCCCCAATTTTCCCCTCGCCCGCACCTGGCTCATTTACGACTGTAGATTTCATTTTAATTTAAGCCCCACATCGCGGAGCACTGCCGCCCCGCGATGCAGGTCGAATGGAAGGATTCGCCGTCATTGACTGAGACGATAGAACTTTGCCGACTGTGTGGGATTAGTCATATAGGGACTTGACGCGCTGGGGACGTCTGACCAGGGCCCGTTAAGATTATCCGCAGATTGCAGTTTATATGGCGCTTGCGCAGTCCAAGTGATCGATACGGAACCTCCCAGGAGGGTAACGTCCAATTGCGGAGCAGATATTCCACCTACCACAATCTGAGAATTCGCGGCTATACCATTACCCGCCCAATCATTCACTCCATTAACCGTCAATGTATAGGTTGGCCCCGCATTTATCGGCGACGTAGTCAGCGCTACGCTGGTTGGACTAACGAGCCTCGCCCCGCTTACGGTTACACCGTGATCGATAGCATAATTCGATGCATTGGTGGCAGTTGTCGTATTGACCGACTGCGAAAACACAACCGTAACATTTGTGCTTTGCGCACCGCGTGTCGCAGAAACCAAACCAATGGGATTGGCCGACGGAGAGAAATACTTGCTGGTCAGATAACTTTGCACGGCCGCGTCCTGAGCAGGCGAGACATTGGTATAGATCAGTATTTCAGCGATGTCACCCTTGAGACTCTGACCTCCCGACGGTCCCAGCGACCCGATGCTAACACCCCCGGCCCCGCTGTAATCAATGGTCGCCGGATTTGTTTTGTTGCCAACTTGCACGCCATCCACGGTCAAAGTTTTGTTGCCGGGATAAGCGAAAGAACCCATGATCAACGAAGGAACCCTGTTTCCCAAGTGACTCGCAGGCGGCTCCATGCTGTCGATGCCCAGACCTGCCGGCACGGTGATGAATTTGAGCACTCCCGGGAGCCCGTCACTGATTCCCATTCCCCATCCTGCCCAATAGGCAACAAAGATTCGGGAAGCCGTTGTGTTATCAACATCCGCGACGATATACATCGTGAGATTCGTCGCCTTAAAATCCGTAGAGTGATCCACCGAAAGTGCGGTCGCGCCATCGAAGGTAACCACGGGGTGAATGGCATTGGGGAAGCTCACTTGTCCCACCTGGGCGTTCCCGACGGAGAAGAAAGCGCCGTGTTCGTTCGCGGCCCCAGACTGGTCATCCCACTCATAGACCCCGACATCGTCCGCTAAAACAGCCGTGTCCGCCTCGAGCCACAGAAGTCGATTGTCGGATGGCGGCGGGGTAACCGTGGTCAAGGGCACTGGTATCGTGGCCTGGATGACGGATGAATTGGCGGCCCGATCCATAACCCCGCTCACAGTCACAACACTTTGCGTGGTAATGGGCGAGGTGGTCAAGATGACCGAGTTAATGTAATTCGACCAATAAACGTTGGTCGTTTGTGGGATCGGGATGGCCCCGCTTATTATCGCCGAATGGTCGATACTGTAATTGGCAATATTCGTGGCGGTGGCGGGATCAACCAACTCCGAAAACGAGACCGTCACGCTCGTGTTATTGGTATAGTTCAACAGGGCGGAAAGAATTACGGGTGGATTGGTGTCGGCGATAATTGTCAAAACGGCAGACTGACTATTCGTATACCCGAGACTGTTGGTCACAGCGATGCTATAGCTGCCGGCGTCACCTGTTAACGCACTTGAAATCGAGTAACTCACATTGGTCGCTCCGGGAATAGATACGTTATCTTTAAACCATTGAAAGGTGAATGGCAGAGTGCCATCGACGGCGGCATTGAAGGTCACGGGCGCGAACTCCGCCACTTGCTGACTCGCCGGCTGTGAGGTGACCTTGGGCGGACCGGACTTAAGGAAGTATTTTGCGTTTAGATAATTCTCCACCGCCGATCGCTGCGCAGCAGAGGCCGAGGAATAGACAAGTATTTCAGCAATGTGCCCGACCAGGTTTTGACCGCCGGTACTAAAGAGCATTCCGATATCCATATTGGGATTGCCCGGATATGTGATGCTCCCAAGATTGGCGGTGGCAGTGCTTGCCAGGAGACCATTGACATACACTGATTTTTCGACGTTTTGCTCGAACGTCCCGGTCACAAGATAGGGGACGCCATTAGACATATCAGCCCCTGAAGCAGGCTCCATGCTATTGACCCCCAGAGGTGAGCCATTATAGGTGACCCATTTCACACGTCCGCCGACGCCGTCGCTTATGCCCAGGGCAAAGCCGTTCCAGTGCGCTACAAAGCACTCACTGGCGACCGCGCTGTTTACATCCGCCACCACGTAAATGCTGACCGTTTGCAAATCAAACTGCCTCGGATTATCGACGGCAAAACCTGATCCCCCACTGAAACCGATGACGGGAAAGTTGCCGTTGGGAAAAGCCTTGCTTCCCAACTGCGGTGTTCCGAATGAAGTTGTGGCATTATTTCCCAGAGGACTTTTGTCAGCCCAGACCGTTACGTTGCTGGTGCCCGCAGACACCGTGACGCCCGAATCCGCACTCAACCATAGTAGGAGGTCATTACTCGGGGGATCTGCACGTGAGAAGGCACCGAAGGCGATGACTGCCGTAACTAGTATAAGCGCGAATTTGACATGGGTTTTCATAACAGGGATGTGTGCGGGTTGCTTTTGAGAGTGGGCATTCGCCGAAGAGCCAAATATCGGCGGACACCATGGATTGACAAAACATTGCATTTGGATCGGGGACTTTGACTGTTTAAATTTTTAGCATCATCAAAACAACGCTGCTACTCTTTTACGGCTATAAATCGCTCTTTTCACCCACGCCCGTAAGCCGTCTTAAAATCGCCCTTGCATGCCTCTTCCCGGATCAACCAGGGCGCAAAAAAACAATATCTCCCCGCATGAATTCCCACGGAAAATTGCGCCTGCGATTGTTCAATTGCGGAGGAAAACTTCCTTTTCTGAACCGCGCTCGCAGCCGGCTGAATCTGTTGTTCCCCTGTTTCTCAACGAGAACAGGGCGCTTTCACAATCCCGGTGTCCAGCCACTGATACAAGAGTCCTGGCTACAAAGAGGATATCAAAGAGAGGGCGACCGCGCGTGCTTGGGATTTTTAGTTATGACGAAAATGGCAGACTACTGTGAAACGAAGAAATGGAATTATCTTCCGGTATAGCTTCCGTCGAACTCTCTCGGCAGCCGATTACTGTTTAGAGAGCCCTTTATCCTTATACTGCTTGGGGGACACTCCCATAAAGGAACGGAATATCTTGTTGAAGTGAGCAAAGCTGACAAACCCGACGGCAAGTGCCGCCTCGGTTACGTTGTGATCGCCTTCGTTCAGCAGCGCGGCGGCGCGATGAATGCGATATCCTTGAAGATATTTCACCCAGGAAATACCAATTGCCTTTTGGAACAGCACCTTCAGTCTGGATTCACTAACGCCGGCCGCGCGCGCCACCTCACGCGCATAAATGGCATCCGAATAGTGTTCACGCAAAAATTGCAGAGTTTTCATTATTGCGCGCCAGTCCACTTCCAGTTCTTCTCCACCTATATGGCGGCCTTGAGACTGTTCCCAACGTAATAGAGAAACCAACAACTCTAAAAGCAGTGTGCGGAGCCTTACCTCGCGACCAAAACGCTCCTGTTCGAATTCTTCGACCATTTCTTCCAGCAAATTCTTTATCTGCGTGGATAGTTCGCGCGGAGGCCGAACTAATCGACTCGCCAGCGTTTGCCTAGCCGTGAAGCGTCGCAAGATTCTTACCCCATCGCTCTTCGGTCCCATTTCCACCAGAACCGATGGCAAAAAATAGACTGTGATGAAGTGCAACGGATACTGCTGAATTTGCCCCCAGTGTGGCAAGCCAGGCCCCAGGAGTTTTAATTCTCCCGGCTTCTGTAAAATCGACTCTCCTTCGACAAAAGAAATGCCCTGCCCCTCAAGGGTGACGCTTAGTTCGCAATAAGGATGACGTTCCGGGACTGGAGTGGCTGGTCCCTCCTGCATGGTGACACGCCGAACCCAGATGGGACTGGTTTCGCTTAATGGCTGACGAGATTCAGTCACGTCCAAAAGCCAACCGAGATCAATCGGATTTTTCGACCGCGCAACAGGAGAACGCATATGAATCGAACGAAACATTGCCGAACACTCCGCAGAGGTCAATGCATATTCGACTCCGTTTGCCCCGGCTCCAGCCAATCTGGTTTGCCTCACCGACGGCCGAGCGAAAACCTGGCGGGAGCCTTCTTATGGCACTAAACGGCGAGAAGGGAAACTCGCCTCGAACTCCCATTGAAGCTGACGATTGCAGCGCGATAATGCTGTTCTAATGCGCTAATTCGCTTTTGATTGGCCTTCATCAACCGCTCTCGGATCGCGAGCGCGTTCGTCCAGCACTTGCCGACATATATAAGGCGGCCATGCCCGGATTGAATCCACGCCGGTTCGGAGATTTTAAATTTTAGGCGGTTCTGATGCATTGAAAACCATTTTAAATTGGTGGAAAAAAATAGGCGCAATCGTTCTCTCATGATTAACTAAACACGTGTCCGGCTCCATCATCGTTATTATGTTGCTATGAACGAAAACATGAGAATGTCAGGCAAACGAGTACTGGTCACAGGAGCCGGCACCGGAATCGGAAAGGAAATTGCGCTAGAGTTCGCTCGGCAAGGGGCCAGCGTGGCCGTTCACTACTTTCAGGAGAGCGAGAATGCCCTGGATGTAGTGGACGAAATTCGCCGCATGGGAAAGAGGGCCGAAGGGATCAAAGCTGACTTCGATTCGGTGGACGAAGCGATCCGCCTGGGAGAACAGGCGTTAAAACTACTCGGAGGGGTGGATTGTTTGGTCAACAACTCGGGCATCACATTCAATAAGCCATTTCTTCAAGTAAAGCCGGACCAGTTTGATCGCCTCTATCACGTCAACATCCGGGCCCAGTTCTTCCTCACGCAATGCATCGTGAAGGACATGTTGACGCGAGGTGGCGGGGCCGTTTGTAACATCGCTTCGATCCACGGGCTGGCCGGCGCGCCAGAGCATTCGGTATATGCCGGAACCAAAGGCGCCATCATCGCTTACACACGCTCACTCGCCGTGGAAGTTGCGCACAAAGGGATTCGTGTCAATGCCATCGCGCCGGGTTGGGTAACGGTCGAGAACTATTACAAGTCGATCCCGGGCTTCAACGACAATGATGCCCGCAAGGCTGCCGCCGAAAAAGTTCCCTGCGGGAGATCCGGCGAAAAGTTGGAAATAGCAAAGCTGGCTGTATTTCTGTGTTCCGATGATGCCTCCTTTATTATTGGCCAAACCATCGTAGCCGACGGCGGCACAACCGCGCTCATGTCACTGATTTCTGATTTCCGAAACCCGTCCAATGCAAGATTTGGCGCGGGATACGTGCCCGGCGCGTGAGTAGGCGTCCACTTTGAATCCGACAGCGTGAACGCCTTCATCCCCTTTGACTCCCCTGCCCGCGCCCTCAGCCGGAAAGCTCAACCTTGAGCGCATCCCACGATGAGCATAATGGGAAACGAGAACGGTTATCGTTATGAAAAAGTTGGCCAAAGTGCTGAAAAGAGCGGGTAAGCCGACAGTGGGCCACCGTTGTCCTGACGGCACGCGACTGCTCGTGTTGCCATATGGAGGGCGACTGCTTGGGCTTTATTCAAAACAGAGTGACGAGAATTTCTATTGGAATCATAAAGCTCTGGAATCCGTCAAAACGGCACGGATATTCTACAGTAGCGAGCAATGGCACAATTCCGGAGGCGACCGGACCTGGCTGGGACCGGAAGCGGACCTGTTCTTCCCCAATTTTCCCGCGCTGGACAAATACGTGCAACAGCGTTCGCTCGACCCTGGACGCTACCGGGTGGTGAAGACGAAAGACCAATTCCAGCTGATAAACAGCTTTCGCGTGCGCTTCTCAAGGCTGAACCAAGCCCTCAAGCTGAAAATTACAAAGTCATTCGGGCCCGCACCAAATCCGCTTCGCTACGAACATGGCCTCGATTTGAGCAAGGTCGAGTACGCCGGCTACACGCAATATACTTCCCTGAAGTTTGTCGATAAGAGCGAGGCGGAAGTTGCGCAGGTGGGTTTATGGAACCTGGTGCAAATGCCGCATGGCGGCGAGCTTATGATTCCGACTTTTGGGCGCGCCCGGCCACGTCCCATTTTTAGCACCACCGGCGGGATAGCGCCCAAAGACCTCATCATTCGCGATGGACTCATCCGATATCGGATGCGCCAGAAGGGCGAGCATAAAATCAGCGTGCGCGCCGTTTCTGTTTCCGGTCGCGTCGGATATGTCTATCGTACGAACAAACAATTGGCTTTAATTATTCGCAACTTCAATGTGAATCCCTCGGGTGAGTATGTCGACGTCCCCTGGAATGAGACCGACTACTTGGGATTTGCCGTTCAGGCCTGCAACGTCAATAGCAGCCTGGGCGCCTTCAGCGAACTCGAATATCATATTCCGGCCATCGGCTACGGCACTGGGCGTGATCATTGCCATGACGAGACGCAAGTTTGGGCCTTTCGCGGTTCGGAGAAACTTATAGGTAAGATTCAAAGAGTGCTTCTAGGGCCGTAGCCTCCGATGACGGCACTCGAAAAATTCGCAGCACAAAACTGTCAATGACGCGCACAACATCGCCTGCAGCTTTGACAACCATTCGCGCATAGCGTGTCGGCGGTACAGAATTTCCTCACGACACATTCCTGAGCAGACCGCATCGCATCACCTCGGATATTTTCCCTTTGTTACGCTCGCGCGGAACGGGTAAACTCCGCTGATGTCTGCTGGCCTGCTGCCGGTGGCACGATTTGTAATACCGATGACCGCTGACAACGCTGCTGAACAATTGCGCGCCGCCATCCAAACTCTGGAAAAGGTGGCCGCCGATCGCACCCTGATGACCGGCCTTTCCCCTGACGAACATGTGCGACTGATCCGGGCGCTGGGAGAGGTTTTATCACCGAATCCCCGGGAGAAGCGCCGGTTCACCAAAGCTCGAATCCGCAAACACAAGCAGGAGAAGATCCACAAGGAGCAAGCGGTTCTGAACCAAACGGGCATCCGGGAATTGCGCCGCCGCCCCGTTTTCAATACGCCCAATCCGTTGCCCGCGCCGAAGATGGAGCCGGATGAGATTGAAAATGCGACGGATTCCCGCGAGACGCTCGATCCGCAAAACTGCTACGTTTGCAAACGGCACTACTCGGCCATCCATCATTTCTACGACCAGCTTTGCCCGGAGTGCGCCGAGTTGAATTTTCGCAAGCGCACCGAACGCGCTGATCTTAAAGGGCGCGTGGCCCTGCTCACCGGCGGGCGCGTCAAAATCGGGTATCAGGCCGGGATCCGCTTGCTCCGCTCGGGCGCTCACCTCATCGTGACGACGCGTTTCCCGCGCGATTCCGCAGCGCGTTATTTGCGAGAGCCGGACTTCACCGAATGGGGCGACCGGCTGGAAATCTTCGGGCTCGACCTGCGCCACACGCCCAGCGTGGAGGCATTTTGCCAGCATCTCATGGCCACCCGCACGCGACTGGATTTTATTATCAACAATGCCTGCCAAACCGTGCGCCGCTCGCCATCGTTTTATGAGCACATGATGGAACAGGAAAGAGCCTCGCTGACTTCGCTTCCGGGCGAGGCGAGGCGGGTGCTGGGGAACTACGAAGGCTTGCGCGGTTACCGTCTCGGTCCTGTCATTGGGGCAAGTGTCCCAGCCCGGCGCGGCGATTCTGCACCGGTGGGACTGACTGAATCGGCGGAGTTATCGCAGCTGGCCCTGCTTCAAGAGGAACTCACGGAGCAGAAAGCCTTCTTTCCGGAAGGCAAACTCGATCAGGATTTGCAGCAGACGGATTTGCGAGGCCACAATTCCTGGCGGATGCAACTGGCCGAAGTTCCCTCGGTGGAATTACTCGAAGTACACCTGGTCAATGCGATTGCGCCGTTCATTTTAAATGCCCGGCTCAAGCCACTGATGTTGGCCACCCCGGAGCGGGACAAGCACATCGTCAATGTCTCCGCCATGGAAGGTCAGTTCTATCGTCGCTTCAAGACCACGCGCCATCCCCACACCAACATGGCCAAGGCGGCGCTGAACATGATGACTCGCACGTCCGCCACTGACTATCACGTGGATGGTATCCACATGAATGCCGTGGACACGGGTTGGGTGACCGACGAGGACCCGGCGCATATCGCCGCGCGGAAGGTGCAGGATCATCAATTCCATCCGCCGCTGGATATCGTGGATGGCGCCGCCCGCATCGTGGACCCCATCATCGATGGCTTTAACACCGGCAAGCACATCTGGGGAAAATTCCTGAAAGATTACCGCGAAACCGATTGGTAGGAAACGCAGGCCTTGACCGCCGATTGACATGAGGCGCATGGTCCGCCATCGTACCGCCCTCATGCATTCCATGCTCCTCGTCCTCTTGACCGCCATCGCCCTGCCCGCGATTGGCCAGGCTCAGACCCCGGATTCTGCCGATCCTTATATTTGGCTGGAGGAAGTTTCGTCGCCGCGGTCGATGGCGTGGGTGGAGCGGCAAAACGAAACCACGACCAACCGGTTGGAGGCTGACCCGCGTTACGCTCGCAACTACGCGGAGGCATTGGAAATCGCGGGCGCCAAGGACCGAATCCCCGAGCCGGAGTTCGTGCACGGCGAAATCTATAATTTCTGGCAGGACCCAGAGCACTTGCGCGGGATCTGGCGCAAAACCACGCTGGAGGATTACACCTCTGCGCAGCCGCACTGGACCACGGTCCTGGACATTGACGCGCTGAATAAGGCAGAGGGAAAGAGTTGGGTGTTCAAAGGCGCCACGCTCCTGAAACCGGACGACACGCGCTGCATGATCGAGCTTTCCGACGGCGGCGAGGACGCGGTGGTCGCCCGCGAGTTCGATCTCGACGCGAGCAAATTCGTCGACGGAGGTTTCACCTTGCCGCGCGGCAAGCACCGCATTGCCTGGGAAGACAAGGACACGCTGCTCATCGCCACGGACTGGGCGCCGGGCGACCTGACGACCTCCGGCTATCCCTACATCGTGAAGCGTCTGAAGCGCGGCCAACCGCTGTCGGCGGCGGTGGAAGTATTTCGCGGAACGAAGGACGACGGCGGCTATGGCATCGGCCCGGCGGTGCTTCACGATGGCCAGGGCCATTCGTTAACGCTTATTAATCGTTCGCTCGACACCTTCCGCAGCGAACATTACGTGCTGACGGAACGCGGGACGGAGCGGTTGAGCGTTCCGGCCAAAGCCGATGTTGCGGACCTGGTGCAGGGCCGCGTGATTCTGCAACTGGACGAAGCCTGGACGGTTGCCGGCAAAACTTTCGAGCCGGGCTCGGTCGTGCAGACCGAGTTAGCCGCCACCAAGGCCTCACCCGGCGCGCTCCGGCCTGCGCTCATCTGGGCGCCGGGCTCACGCGAGGCGCTGAACGGCCTCAGTTCAACCCGGGACAAACTTTTGTTGGGCGTGCTCGACAACGTGCAGGGTAAGGCATTTGTTTACACGCCTTCCGGCGAGGGCTGGACGCGCGAGTCCCTGGATCTGCCCAAGAATGTCTCCATAAATTTCGGTTCCGCCGACGCCAAGTCCAATCGCGCGTTTATCAACGTGTCCAGGTTTCTTTCTCCCTCCGCCCTGTGGCTGGCCGATGCCGACACGGGAGCGTTGCACACGGTGAAAACGCTGCCGCCGAAGTTTGATGCCTCCCACGAAGTGGTCGAGCAGTTCGCGGCCACTTCCAGCGATGGGACCCGAATCCCGTATTTCGTGGTTCACCGAAAAGGCGCCACGTTCGACGGCTCGACACCTACGCTCATGACGGCATACGGCGGATTTCAGATCGCCATGACGCCGCACTATTCCGGCGCGATGGGCAAGCTGTGGCTGGAACAAGGTGGCGCTTTCGTGCTGGCTAATATCCGGGGTGGCGGCGAGTTCGGGCCGAAGTGGCACGAGGCCGGACTCGGAGTGAAGCGGCAAATCATTTACGACGATTTCGCAGCCGTGGCGAAAGACTTGTTCGCCCGAAAGATCACCTCGCCCCGGCGGCTGGGCATCGAGGGTGGCTCCAACGGCGGCCTGCTGATGGGCGTGGAGCTTACGGAACACTCCGAATTGTGGCGGGCCGTGGTGATTCAGGTTCCACTGCTCGACATGATTCGCATCTCCAAAATTGCGGCGGGAGCAAGCTGGCAGGGTGAATACGGCGACGTGAATGCCGATCCCGCGGTCAAGGCGTTCTGGCTGAAGACCTCACCCTACCAAAACCTTCGGCCGGGCGTTGCGTATCCCGAGCCTTTCATTTTCACGACGACCAAGGACGACCGCGTGGGTCCCCAGCATGCGCGCAAATTTGCCGCGCGGATGGAGCAGATGGGCCTGCCGTTCCTTTACTACGAGAACACGGAGGGCGGCCATGGCGCGGGCGCCGACCTGAAACAGGGCGCGCGCACGACGGCGCTGACCATGACTTACCTGCAGGAGAAGCTGATGAACTAAGGGGGAAGAATCCGCGGATTCCCAGTGCTTGAAATGATTGGCTGACCTTTGAAGATTAAATGCGTCATTTTCGGATGGTGTCTTTGGGTGGTTGCCTGCGTGGCCCAGGATAAGGCCTGGTTTGTGGATGGTTTTCATGGCGGCATCTATGGCCATTATCCCCCATCCTTCACACAATTCATCGCGGATTCCATGCAGGCGAATCCGCAATGGAAACTCAATCTGGAAATCGAGCCGGTGACCTGGGATTTTGTAAGCACCAACACCCCGGAGGCCTACGCGGCACTGGAGAAACTTGCGGCCGATCAATCCGACTCGGGCCGGATTGAGTTTATCAATCCGACCTACGCGCAAAGTTATCTCTGGAATATTTCCGGCGAGAGCATCATTCAGCAGTTCGCCCGCGGAATGAAAAAACTCCGCGAGCACTTTCCCAACGCACAATTCACCACCTACAGTTGCGAAGAGCCGTGTTTCACCAGTGCCTTGCCCGGAATCCTGCAGTCATTTGGAATCAAAAATGCCGTGCTGAAAAATCCGGATACCTGTTGGGGCGGTTACTCCCGGGCATTTGGGGGCGAACTGGTGAATTGGGTGGGACCGGACGGCACCGCCATTCCCGCCGTTCCGCGTTATTCCATGGAATCGCTCAAGCGCGGTTCGACCTGGGAAACCATCGCCAACGCCAACAGCTCAAATTATATTCAGGGTGCGTTCAAAGCCGGAATCACACATCCGGTCGGGATGTGCATTCAGGATGCGGGGTGGCAAAATGGTCCCTGGCTGAAGCCCGGTGGCAATGTCTATGAAACCACCGAGTACACCACGTGGCGAAATTACTTTCAGAATGTGGCCATGAAAAAACCGGCTGAAGACTGGCATTTCAGCCAGGAGGACGTGCTGGTCAGCCTGGTCTGGGGCGCGCAGGTCTTGCAACGCGTGGCCGAGGAAGTGCGACGTGGTGAAAGCCGCATTGTGACAGCGGAAAAAATGGCCACCCTGGCCGGAGTTTATCAACACGCGTCGTGGCCGAAAGCCTCCCTGGATGAAGCCTGGCGGACGCTCCTGCTGTCGCAGCATCACGACTGCTGGATCGTGCCTTACAACGTCCGTGGCACCAGCACCTGGGCCGACAAGGTGGCGAACTGGACCGACGACACGATTCAGCGCAGCGATGCAATCATCCAACAATCTACCGACGCCTTCGGTGGGCTATCCAACGTGAGTAAGCCGTCTCAACTGCGCGTGTTCAATACGTTAGGTGGGGAGCGGACGGATATTGCGCGGGTGACTTTGCCGGACGATTGGCAAGGCGAGCCACTCGTTCGCGACGCTGCGGGAAATAGTGTTCCTTCGCAGGTGATAGCTTCCGAGCAGGGTGCGAAGGAACTGATTTTCCGGGCGCGCGTGCCTTCCCTCGGTTACGCCACCTTTAAACTGGAAAGCACAAACCAAAGCGCTGAGCAGCCACCGTTGGCGTCTGTGGCCAAAGATGGATCCACCGTGCTGGAGAACGATTTTTACCGGTTGGAACTGGATCCGGTTCATGGTGGAACCATCCGCAGCTTGATATTGAAACAGCAGGCGAAACGTGAGCTGGTGGATGCTTCCAGCCCGCGCCGGTTCAATGAATTGCGCGGTTATTTTTTTGGCCCCGGAAAATTCTTTTCCACCGCTGACAATCCTGCCGCGATTGAAATTATCGAGAAAGGGCCGCTGGAAGCTCGCGTTCGCATCCGTGGGCAGATTGCCTCAAATGCCGTGACCCAGGTCATTACGCTGAGGCAGGGACAGCGGCGGATTGATTTCAGCGCGCGGATTGACTGGCATGGCCGCCCCGGCATCGGTGAGAATTTTGAACAATCGGGCGGTTTTCAGCCGGTGCACAACCACAAGGCGTTCTATGATGATCGCTACAAATTGCTCGCCCTCTTTCCCCTCAATCTGCCCGAACAACAGATTTATAAAAACGCTCCGTTTGACGTCACGCAGAGCCGGCTGACCGACACGTTTTTCAATACCTGGTCCGACATCAAGAATAACGTCCTGTTGAACTGGGTGGATGCATTCGATTCCGGGGCGCACGCGGGGCTGGCCCTGTTCTCCGACCACACGACAAGCTACGTGCATGGCACCAACTATCCGCTCGGTTTGACGATGCAATATTCCGGCATCGGTCTCTGGGGGCGGAATTATTCCCTGCGCGGCCCGACCGAAGTGAATTATTCCCTGATGCCGCACGTTGGCAATTGGGAACAAGCCGCGCTGTGGGCGGAAAACGATAAGTGGAACGAACCTTTGCACACGGAATTCTGCAAATCAGAAACCGCGCCCACCGACTCCCAAAGGTCATTGCTCTCATTGGGGGGCGACGGCTGGGAAGTGCCGGCCATGCGGCAGGAAAACGGCAGGATTTATATCCGGTTGTTCAATGCGTCCCAGGAAGCGGCCGAGAAAAATCTGACTTATGATGGGCCGGTCGCCAAAGTGGAATTGGTGCAGTTAAATGATGAATTACTTCGCGAAATACCGGTTACGAAAGATAGTGCGGGCCGGGCTCATTTCGATCTGACATTGCCTTGCTTCGGCGTGGGCACATTGAGGATCACTCCTCAATAAGTCTTCGCGGTCTTAGTTGGCCGGGATGATCTTCACTGTATGCAATGTCACCGGCCCGAGCAGCCCGGATTTCAGCAACGGCGATTTTTTGGAATAATGATGCCAGGTTTCGAAGGTGAATCGCCCGGTGGGGCTGGCCTTGCCTTCCAGAAGCCATTGCGGCCACGCGCGAAGTTTGTCGCTGTTCCATTCGCAATCAGTCGGCAACTGCTCGTCACCGATAATCCGGTTTGGCCAGAGATTCGTTACCTTGATGACCAGTTTATTAGCGCCCGTCTTCACGGCGGCGGTGATGTTCACGCGGAAGGGTGGTTTCCAGAGCACGCCGAGAT
>DASZLX010000006.1:0-108391 GCA_035552155.1 Verrucomicrobiia bacterium
GGCTCCAGACGGCAACATTCGATCTGCGGAATGAATTCAGAGGAAAAGCAACGAACGGGCTTCGGATGAAAGGCGCACCGGACATTTGGTTGCTCAACTCCAAAACCGCAAGCCAGTATTGCAGCAATTGGGTTCCGAGCATGGTCAATCCAACCATTGATGGGCCGCAAAAATGCCGCAGCCTTTAGTTCCGTCGAGACATAATCGTCGCCGACCGGTCCGCCAGTCTGCGGATTGATATTTTGTGTCAGCGTGGTCTCGCCGGTCAACAGCAGTTCTATATGGCGCTTTTCAAAACAAAGATAGGAGGCCATCCAATGAAAAGTTCCAACCACGAGAATCGCCGGATGCGGCAAATCTGCACATTGTCGTGTCTTGCTAATACATTCGCGGAAAATCGCTCCAGATAAGCCACCAAATCCCGAAAAGCTGAATCCGCTGGTCGTTGACGGGAGATGAGACAATCCGGTGTACTCAGTTGCCTTGCCGATAGAAATGCACGTCACTTCAGCAAAGAATTTCTTTCCAGCTTGAGCACACCGGAAATCAGGCGATTTTCGCGAGCCATCCAGAAGTTCATTTGGTTCCACGCTATTGCCATTTTGCAGAAGCAGCCGCCGCGCTGCCGATTCGCATAAGGCCGCTTGCTGGTCATTTGCCAAGAGCTTTTCCCAATTCATCAGATGTTGCGGATCAAATCTCTCCAACCATTTGCGGTGCTCATGCAGCAAAGTGGCGTCCGGGATAAATGTCATTAGAATGAATCTTATCGCTCCGCCAGTAATCCGCAATCGCAGTTCAAAAATCCCAATTGTGTAGCCTTACCAACCGGCCAAAGCTATCGAGTCAGAGCTTTCGACTTGCCGCCTGACTGGGCGATGATGGATCAAATTCAGATGACCAGCCAACCAGTCTGGAACGAGCTTCCGACCAGGCGCTGGCATTCTGAAATTGCCGCCCCAAGAACTTCTCCGCCCCGATGTGTGCATAGGCTTTCACTCGATTGCCTCGATAATGTTGGAGTAATCGCCAAGCTGCTAAAGCTTTCAATTTTGTTTTGGCTTGTCGAATCGGATCACCGGCTCCGCCTTTTTTCTTTGCTGGCGAAATCGGCTCATCCACGCGAGGCCGGTCATCGTCGCCTTTTGGCCGGTTCTGGAGGAGCCAGTCTCGAAAGAAGCCCACGAGTTCCTCATCACGACGATTCCAGCTTATAGATAACGGGCAAACCTCAACTTGATCTTCTCCTCCAATCCAGAGGTGCCGCCTCGGCAGCGTGCGGACAATTTCATATAAATCATCCCAATTCTGATAAAAATAGCTTCCCCAATCGATGTCGAGCCATTCCCATGACATCGGTTTGGGTGTTTCGATAAGTGCCCAATTCTCCCTTCTGCGTTTCTCAAGATATGAAGGCCAAGCCGCTTTGACCCATTTGCCTTTTGGCTCGCGCCCAAGTCTTTGAAGCATCTGAGGAATCGTTTCGTCTCGGTTACATAAAAAACGAGATGACCGCCACTCAGCGGCAGTAGGTTCATACTTTAGTTCATTTGGAAATTTACCGCTGTTTTTAATTTGAACCCGTTCGCGGTGCAACTCCCAATGAAGGCATTCGCTTACCTCTGCCGATGGGCAACGGGAAAAGTTCCAATCCGTATCGTTCAATTGTGTTCGCCATACGCTTTCAAAAGTGTGTTTCATAACGGCAGTTACATTATCACGCGAAATACAGATTGATTCAGTTCTAGCAAAAATTGGTAAAGCCGAACTCAGATCAATAGGCCGCTACCCGCGTGGCGGTCTTACAAGCTTGCAATTTGCTTTGCGAGGCATTCGCCCTGTTCCTATGACAGCGCGATGAGAACCCGTTCGATTGTGGGGCGTCGTCGGTTCGCGTCAAGGATACTACGGGTCGCTCGCTTAGGCGTTCGCGCTTCCGTTCCTCCTTTGACCCGCCCGCCGCCGCCGGGGGTTTTGCCTTTAGGTTTTCATCGCGGGAATCTTTCGCTGTTCAATTTCGAGTATCCTTCGATGCGAAAGAAGTGACTTGTTTCGGCAAACCGAACGGCAGGCGACCAAAATCAAGCCCTCCTTTTCATCCCGCCCACCTTTTGCCTGCCCCCCTCAAACTGAGATTTGCGGTCACATACGGCTTGATCGCCGTCATCCGCAAACAAGTTTCCGACTGGAAGTGCTGCGCGTTGACGAGGGTCCGTGTAATGGTTGGCAGTTATTTGAATCGTTGAATGTCGGAGTTGCGCGCTTCCAGCGAAGATTCCGTTCTGCTTCACGATGGCGTCTCCAAAGAGTTTTCGCAATTCGTGAACCTTCTTCCTGGCGTTGATCCCATTGCTCTCCAGCCACTCAGTTAGAGTCTTCCAGTGCGGTTCACAGCGATAACGGCGATACGTCGTCTCCTTCCATTCTAATGTGGACTTAACCACGAAGCCATCCTGCCCTGGCTCTTTGAAACTCAGCAACGTTTTCATTAATGACGGATCAACATAAACGGTACCGCCTGAACCATGCTTCGGCTCAATGTACTGGTTCGCTTCGATTCGGATTGAATTGTCTTCGGCGTTCAATTGCGACCACAAACAAACATCCGCCTCGCCTCTGCGAAGGCCAGCACAAAGGCAAAGGAGAAACAATTTATACGCCTCGGAGTGTTCGCTACGCAGCTCCTCACGTGCTTTGGTTACAAGTCCCTCATAGGTCACACCAGCCGGCGATTGGAATTTCATCGAGCCTTGCCGCTCAAATTCCAAGGTTTCAAACCAATACGCTTCTCGTTCTCCACGCTGGGCATCCGGCACTTTGAATTTTGGAACTTTTATGCGGAAATTCGGTTTGCAGATGATCGCCTCGCTGAAAAGGCTTCTTGCGTTCCGCAACCAACTGTTGAACGACCGGTTAACTTCGAGCTTGCGCCGCGGATCGCTTCCAGCCCGTTGGAGGCGGGCAATCTTCCAGTCGGCGACGGCAGCAGGCGTCAGAGCCGAGAGCGGAGTGGCGTCAACCTGCCCACGCCAGGCGGTTACACCGCCCTTGCGGTAATCGAAACGTGAAGCATCGGATTTGACTCCGCGGACGTAAGCGGCGAGCTGTCGCAAACATGAGGCGTAATAGCGAAATGTCTTGGGCTTGAGATTCCCCGTTCTCTCCACCTCAGCAAGGAATTCGCCGACCGTCGCGGAATCACTGCTCGTTTGGACTTGCTGCATTGGCTGCGGCGCGAGTTCGTTGATGGTGGAAGACCAGCCTTTTGCCAAAATAGATAGGTATATGTCGCGTGCCTTAACCGCGGCTTCCTCTTTATTCGCGGATTCCAAATCGAAGCTTTTTCGGATTCCTTTGAAGTGAATCCGAACTGACCATTCAGCGACCTCGAATGTCTTGCCGTCGTGTGTGTACGTTCGATGTTCGAGCCTGGTTTTCCAATAATTGGCATGGGTCTTAGGATACAACCGTTTGGTTGTGATCTCTGTTGTTGCGACATTCGTGCCATTTGACTCGTCAGCGGTACTTCCAGAACTCATGGCCTGATACCATCAGAAATCTGGGCTGCGCTGGTGTATCAGTTACACATAATATGCGCGAATCCTCGCGGGCGCGTTCAAAGCCGGGACTCGCTTGGCCAAATCTTGGCCAATCTTCCGGTTTTGGATGGTCGCATTGAGTTGCAAGGAGTTTCAGATTTCATTTGAAACCCATTAGAAATACGGGTCTTTTACGACGCAGTGCGACCCGCTGCTACTGGGGAAGACCCTTTACTGTTGGACTACGGATCAGAAGGTTGAAGGTTCAACTCCTTCTGGGTGCACCACTTTTGTTGAACAGTTTACGATCAAACTGGCTTTCGCAAGATTCGCTTCTTGGACTTTTTTTGGGTTCTCGAATCCCCTTTTGCCATTTTACGCGCCGTCTCGGGCAGCCAGCTTTATCTTAACAGATCGAACCTTGAGCAACCAATTCTAGTGATACCCAGTCCTAGCCGTCAGACTCGGCAAATGCGCTGCGGACTAAAGCAGTCAAGACTGTTGCAGGAACGTGGAGATTCCGTTAGACAGTGATGATGTTCCATTTCCCACCCGAACGGCTTCGCCTGACAGCCCAGGTTGGAATCGGGGCGGTTTGGATTTTTCACGGGCTATACAGCAAGATTCTTAATGGAATTCCGCGTCATCGTTTGATTGTTGGAAAAATCCTCGGAGCCGAGCGGGCGGGAATGATGACGAAGATCATTGGCTTGCTGGAATTGCTCCTGGGAGCCTGGGCCATTGTCGGCTGGCATCCGGTGTGGTGCGCTTCCACGCAAACGGCGACGATTATTGCGATGAACTCGTTGGAAATCTTTCTAGCCCGTGAGTTCCTCATATCGGCCATCGGTATGGCGGTCCTGAATTTGTTTTTTCTGGCTCTGGTTTGGTGGTGGGCCACCTTTGCCTGGCGGATCTAAACCGGTTACCGAATCCACGCGGCCTGGCGCGCGCCGCAGAGGATGAACAGGGCGGCCAGGAAAATCCAAATTGCTGTGAAGATGAAATGGATTCTGGTTTCAAATCTTTTTCCGAGCCAGAGAGTTCGCGGAAAGACAAACCACTGGACATAAAGCCGCACGGTCCAAAACGCGGCCCAAGTCCAGGCCAGCCATCCGCCCGCGCGAGTTCTTTCAAGAAAGACCTGGGGATCGGCGAGGCACGGCAAAGCCATCAGGACAAGGATCAGGCAAATAAAAAATGCGTGGACCCGGAAAATGGCGGCGTTGACCGGGCTCAACAGCAGGCATTCCTCGCACCACTTTAGCCTCCGGCCAATTGGCCCGTGCATGGCCGCCAGCAGCAGCAGCAGGACACCGGCAATTCGCAGCGCGATGGCGAGTGTCGAGTTCATTGTGCAGCCAATACGAAGACCTGGACAAACGGTGTCACGCTACAATGTTCAATGGATTGTAATCCGGCGCGCTCCCAGCACCGCCTCCAGCTCGCGCGAGAATGGAAATGCAGAAATCCCGGTCCGAAGGCAAGGAAGTTCGCCGCGTCGCGCAGATGTTCGACCAGCACCACGCGCCCGCCTTTGCGCAGGCAGCGGTGGGCCTCGGCAAACCACGCGGTTCGCTCGCTTTCGGTTCTCAATTCATGGATGGCAAACAGGGCGAAAATAACATCGGCGAAGTCATCGGCCAGCGGCCACGCGTCGTGATGGCACGCCAGCGTGCCGGCGGTTGGCGGAAACAATGCGCGAGCCCGGTGGATGGATGGTTCGGTCATTCGCTCCGCGTCATAGTGGTCAAGAATACTCCATTGCGCATGGTTGAATTTTTCCCGCAATTCCGCCGAAGTTTCATCGAACCCGGAATGGCAAAAGATGGCCTGACGCACGACCGCGCCGTGGACCGCGCGGTCAAGCCATGACCAGCGATACAAATCTGAACGGTCATAAACCAGGTGGGATACGCCCAGGGAGAAAAAGATAAAGTACGCCGCGGACGCAACGGTTATTGCGCAAAGGATTTTCAGAAGCCCGGCGGAAAGAAAAATACCAACTCCTGCTGCAATCAAGACGGCCAGGGCGGCGGCGTAAAGCGGCCAATTAAATCGCGCGATGGTGAGCATTCCCTGGAAATTTCCGCGCGTCTTCATGCGGCTCTTTCCGGGGAAACAATTCGTCCCTTTTCCCAGCGGTAGTTGACGCCTTCCACGGAAAAAGCATTGGCCAGTACGGGCTTGGTGCCGCGAAAAGTTTCTTCCTGGAAAAGACCGACCTCCCACTTCGTGACGGGAATCGGGCGCGGCGTCCAATCCTCGCGGCTGCCATCGATCACAACGAAGCGGCCGTCCGAACGCGGGCTGAACGTGAAGGGCATCGGCCCGGCAAAAAGCCTCGCCGTGTGCCAATCGGGAAACGGGGATCCAGGCGGCAGGGGGATTTCTTCGCCCGGCCGTCCGAATGTGAATGCGGCGGTGCGAGTGCCGTCGGGAAGAGAGGTTTCCAAGGTTGTTTCGGAACCGGACTCCGTCAGCCGCACATTCACATGGCGATAGTTGTAGGCGGTCAGCAGGTTGCCGGCCCAGACCATTCGTTTTTTGTCGGTTTCACTGCGAATGATTTTGAGACCGCGCAATCTGCGCCCCGATTCTTCCCGGAGTCGCGTGAACACACGATAGCCGGCGAGCAAAAAATCCTGGCCGAGGAATTCGGGAAATCCAGCCGGACGCAATTTCTTCGTCCAAACCATGGCCACGGTCAGGAAACCAAGGCCTTCATACGTGTCGATTTCCAATCCCTCGGGCACGAAACAACGAAGGGTGGTTTCGGGAAAGGCAAACGACACGGCGACTACTCGCTCAAAGCGCGCGACGACCGGAAAGGGGTGGCATCTCAAATCGAGAAGGCGATTCATGAACTTGGTCCCGAGTTAGGGCGAACCCGGCAACATCGGCGCTCCGCCTCGACTCTAGAAAGCTGCGCGAATGGAACACCATTTGCCGATGCCGGGCAAAAGAATTATTCCCAAACGGGTATCCTCACCTTCGGATTTCGGAAAATCTCTGGCATGAAGATGTGACACTACTCAGCGCCGGATTCATGCCGGGAGGTGGTGAAACGACTCAGAGCGGCGAGCGGTTGGAGGATTAAAACTTTGCGCAAACGGGCTGGGTGAGGCCATTTTATGCCCCATGACCGGCGGCGGGAAAATGATAAAATGCGACCGATGGCGCTTCCCATATAATTCAGTGGATTCACGCGGGAAGCATCCGGTGTCGCGGCGGTGCTAGTTTAATGTCATGAAATACTATTTTTCTTTGTTAACCGTGGGGTTCGTTTTGTTGTTTTGCGAGCGCCCACTTGCGGCCGACGTTGCCACGGCGGCCCCGCCGCAGCGGTGGACCGTGGAGCACGCGCAGGCGTGGTATCATTCCCAACCCTGGCTGGTGGGGGCGAATTTCGTTCCCAGCACGGCCATCAATCAATTGGAAATGTGGCAGGCCGATACTTTCGATCCGGCCACGATTGATCGTGAATTGGGTTACGCGCAGGGCATCGGGATGAACACGATGCGCGTCTTCCTTCACGACCTGGCGTGGCGCGAGGATCCGCAGGGATTTTATTCCCGGGTGGACAAATACCTCGAGATCGCCAATCGGCACGGCATCAAAACCTTGTTTGTCATTTTCGACGCGGTGTGGGACCCGAATCCGCATGCGGGCAAGCAACCGGCGCCGGTGCCGGGCCGGCATAATTCCGGCTGGGTGCAATCGCCGGGGCGAGCTTATCTCGAATCACCGGAAAAGCAGGATGAGTTGAAGCCTTACGTTGTGGGAGTGCTGACCCGTTATAAAAATGATCGGCGCGTCCTGGGATGGGATTTGTTCAACGAGCCGGACAACCCGAACCGCCAGGCGTACGGCAGCGATGGCACACACGCTGAACTTGACGAGGCGGCCAAGACGAAGTTCGCGACGCAACTGTTGGAAAAAACCTTCGCCTGGGCGCGCGAGGTGCAACCTTCCCAACCAATCACTTCGGGCGTGTGGCTCGGTGATTATTTGACGAATCCAACGCCTATTCAACGCCTGCAACTCGACGAGTCCGATGTCATCACGTTTCACAACTATGACGCGCCTGCCGAATTGGAGAAACGCATCGAGGGTCTGGAAAAATTGGGGCGTCCCGTTTTGTGCACCGAATATATGGCGCGGGGAAATCATTCCACTTTCACGGACAACCTGCCGGTCTTGAAAAAATACGACGTGGGGGCGTGGAGTTGGGGTTTGGTGAACGGAAAGTCCAACACGATCTATCCGTGGGATTCCTGGGTGAAGCAATACACCAGCGAGCCGCCGGTTTGGTTTCATGATGTTTTCCGCCCCGACGGCACGCCGTTTTCCGCCACCGAAGCGAATCTCATCCGCAAACTTACCGGGCGTGGGAAGATGGCGCAGAATGTCCCGGCGGTTAGTCTGAAATAACTCCTTTCAGTAGGTAAGGACAGCGCGCTGCGCTGTCCGCGCCGCGTCCAGCGGCGCAAGGTTGGGCGTCATTCGTGCGATGGGCTCGCTGATTCCGCCCGCTACTACGCGGGCGGGGACGCCGCCGCGCAGCGTCCCTACCAATGCTTGCGGGATCAACCGCTGTGCTGGGATCGAGAGTTCTTCATTTAAACTGCGCTATTAAAGCGCCGTCCCCGATCGTTCACTTATCCGAACTCTTTGAAAATGCGGCCACCAGAGCGTCATATTCTTTGCGCGTGATGGGAAGCATCGAACCGTGACGGACCTTCGGCGGAAGATGATATTTGTCCCAGTCCGGCTGCTGGTTTCCAGCCGCTTGAAACCAGGGGCCGTCCAGGCTGGACGCCACGGACAAGCCATAAGCCACTCCCGGATATTGCTCGTAGTAGAGGTACCAAGCCTTGCCGTTGGGAGATGGAATCAACGTGGGCGCCTCGCGAAAGTTGGGGCTGATGGACGGCCCCGGTTCCGAGTACGGCCCCAATAATTCCTTCGCTTTGCAGATGCGAATGGTTTTGCCCGTGGTCCAGTCCAGGGTGGGATAACGCTCGTCTTTGATAATCGCGTAATAGTCATCGCCAATTTTGCGAACGATCACGTCGATGGTGGCCATGTCCCAATTGAACAGCTTACGCGGCGGCGCGGAAAACGTTTTGAGGTCCTTGGAGGTGGCGAACAGCGTACGCTGGCTGGCCCAGTACGGTTCCGGAATGTTCGTCTGCCCCAAATCGTGAGGTGTGTGCCAGGTGAGCAAAAATTGCGAACTGGCTTCATCATAAAAAAGTTTCGGCGCGCCGATGCGGGCCAGGGCTTTTGAATAATCGGGCACCGATTTCAAGTCCGGAGTGTAATCACTGTATTTTTTCCAAGTGATTAAATCGTCGGAAACCCAGAAATTGATGGCGGGCGCGTTGTCTCCCCGATTGCCGACCAGATAATATTTTCCGTCCGGCCCTTTCGCGATGCTGGCATGGCCGTGGTATTCCTGGAAGACGCGCCGGCCGCCATTCAGCATGTCCCAATGCAACCCGTCCAAGCTGACGGAGTAATACAGCCGGCCATAATCGCCATCCATCATGTGCGCGAAGAGGTAGGCTTCCGTCTTTGGCTTTTCTCCCGGCGCACATTGGCCGGGAGGATCCGGCATTTGCGCCCGCAGGGTCATGACGGCCATCAAGGCTGTTGCACACAAGAATGTTTTCGTGGTCATAAACAATTCAGTCGCGTATTCCGAGTGTCCAAATTTTTCCGCCACTTGTCATGGTGCATAGAGTGGCCTCATGGACTGAATGACGAATGGGCAAAGGGACGCCAGCGGTCCATCCGTCATTTCATTTGCAACCACATCACGAGCGCTCCAAATACTTCGCCACCGCTTCGGTCCGTGTGTGCACCTGCAGTTTCTCGTAAATGCGGCGGATGTAACCTCTGACGGTGTGAATGCTTAAACCCATCTTGTCCGCAATCGCTTTGTACGGTTCTCCGGCGGCCAGCAACTCCAGCATTTCACGCTGGCGAGCTGATAATAACAGCCGGACTGCGCCGGTTGATTTCGTGGATTCGCCGGACCGTTGGAGGAGCTTCACGACCTTGCGCGCAATGGTGGCGGACATGGGCGAGCCGCCCGCCATGAGGTCGTGCACGGCGTCCAGCAATTGTTCCGGCGGCTGCCGTTTCAACAGGTAACCCGTGGCGCCGGCCATGAGCGCATCGAAAATCAAATCTTCATCTTCAAAAACGGTCAACATGATCACCAGGAGGTCCGGCACTTTTTCCTTCAAATGCCGCACGCACTCGATGCCGTCCATGCCTTTCATCTTAATATCCATCAGGACCACCGCGGGCGGCGCGACCGTCAGGCCGGTCAACGCGAGTTGCGCCCGCCCATATTGGCCGATGCACACAAAGCCGCCTTTGACGGTCAGGTATTGCACGATGCTGTCCCTCAGGCCGGCGTCATCGTCCACGATCGCAAACGTAATGGATTTAGGAGGCATTTGATTTGGGCAAGGGCAGAACAAACCGGACGATTGTTCCTTGTTGAGGTGAACTCATTATCTGACATTCGCCGCCAATCGAGCGAAGGCGATGGCGCATTCCGGAAAGGCCGAGATGCTCGTCCGTGTCGCCGCGGCCCGCGGCTTCCATCTGCGCATCGACGCTGAATCCCCGGCCGTTATCGGCCACGGAAATTTCCACGACGCCGTCGTGGCAGGCCATTTCCGCGCTCACTTCGGTCGCGCCGGAATGTTTCAAGGTGTTCGCCAGCGATTCCTCGAACGCGAGAAAAACATTGTGCCGCGTTTCGGCGGAAAGCTGAATCGGCGGCAGGTTCCTGGGGAAAACCCACCGGCAGCGGATGGGCGTGTTCTGAAAATATTCCGCGGCGTAGGAATTCAGGTAGGCCGACAATTTCTCGAGCGAATCGTTGCGCGGGTTCACGGCCCAGAGCATCCGGTCGAGTGATTGCAGCAAGTCCCGCGCGGTTTTCGAGAGTGAATCCACCGCGTGCCCGGCGCCGTTCAAGTTTTTCTCTCCTTTGACAATTTCACTGAGGAAGGAAATGCGCGCGAGCTTGGAGCCGATTTCGTCGTGCATATCCCGCGCAATGCGCGTGCGCTCGCGCTCCATCTCGTGGCGGCGCTCCAACCGCTCGACTTCAAACCGGTGCCGTCGATGCAGCGCCAGCGCCAGCGCTCCGAAAATCGCCGCAATTAAAAATGCCTTGAACCACCATGTTTCCCAGAAGAAGGGCAGCACCGTGAAAGCGACGCTCGCCCCGGTCTCGTTCCAGACGCCGTCACTGTTTGCCGCCAGCACGCGAAAACGATAATTACCCGGCAGCAAGGGGCCGTAGCCCACCATGCGCTGGTTGAGCCCTTCGCGCCATTGTTTTTCCGCGCCTTCCAACTGCCACTTGAACCGGACCTTGTCCGGCGCGGTGAAGTTAATTCCGGTAAAGTGAAACTCGATGTAATGGCGTCCGGGACGAATGCGAAACGGAGCGTTGGTGTTCCCACCGCCCGCCATCGTATTGAAGGGTTCGGCCGCGCCGTCCACGCGCATTTCCTCGACGATCACCGGCGGCGGACGATGGTTCACCGTCACCTCGCGCGGGTTGACCGCCACCAATCCTTTCACGGTGGTGAACCACAACCGCCCGTCGCGCGCGTTCCAGCAAGAGGGCTGAAACCAACCCGAATAAGCCTGCGCGGGCAGGCCATCAAAGCGCCCGTGCACGGAAAAGGCAATTTCATCCACCGCTCCGGACGCCAGGTTCTTGAGATCCTGGATCGAGGCCCGGAAAATTCCCGCATATGTGCCGCCCCAGAGGTTGCCGTCGCTGTCCTCCAGCAATTGCGTGATGCTATTGTCCGGCAGGCCCTGTTGGGAAGTGATGCGGGAGAATTTTCCATTCTCCAGGCGCAAAAGCCCGCCGCCGAGCGTGCCCACCCACACGCTTCCATCGGCTTCCGGCAGCAGGGCCGAAACGCGCGTGTTGGGCCATTCCTTGGGCAGATGAAATTGCGTGAGCCCCTGGGGGCTGAATTCCCACACGTCGCCCGGCTCCGTGCCAAACCACAAAGTGCCGCGCGGCCCTTCGGCAATGGCGCGCACGCCGAGGTACTCCACGAAACCGCGCGCGTGGCCAAAGGTCTGCAATTTTCCGTCCTCGTAATAATAGGCGCCCGAGCCGTTGCAAAACCACACGCGGCCCTTGCTATCCTGCATCATCGCGTTCGCCACGTGGTCCCGCAATCGATCGAGCGGAAACGACCAGGTGACATCGTCATTCACGCGGCGCACTTCATTGTTCACACACCGGAAAATCCGGCCCTGCAAGGTGCCGACCCAAATACCGTTGCTGGCATCCGGGCAAACGGTGACACTCTCGGTGAGCGGGTCCGGATTCGGCGTCAATGGAACTGGAATAAATTTGCTGCCGACCTTGCGGGCGAGCCCCCCGGTGGCCGTGCCCACCCAGATGGTTCCCTGCGCGTCCTCGCAAACCGATTGCGCCACATCTCCCGGGATGCCGTCAGCCGCGGTGAATTCCTTGAATTGCCGGGTGCGGATGCGCGCCAAGCCGGCTTCCTTGGTCCCGATCCACACGTTGCCTTCGTTGTCCTCAAGCCAGCAGGTGATGAACTTGCTCGGCAACCCGCTTTCGAGCGTCAATAATCCAGCCGTTCCGTCCGGCCGTACATGCCAGAGGCCCACGCCATATTCGATGGCCCACAATCCTCCCTGCGAATCGGGAAAAAATCGGGGTGCCGGGCTGTCGGCATTGGGCTGAAATTGTTCCACGGAAGAAACCCACCGGTTATTCACCATCTTGCGCAACAACCGGCCATTCCAAACCCAAAGCCCGCCGTCCCGCGTGGGAATCATTTGTTGCACGCCAAAGGCATCCGCCGGTTTGGTCGGCGTCCGCTCCTCAAAGCCGGCGGGCGTCATGACGCCCAGGCGGCTGCCGCCGGAAACCCAGATGTGGCCGGCCGCATCCTCGGCCAGAACTTCCGCAGGCGAACCGATGTCGAATACTTTGAACTCAGTATTCGTGGACGAAATGAAGCGCATCCGCGCGACCTGATGATTGTCCGTGATGTACCAGAGCGAACCATCGCGCGTCTGGCTGTATCGCCCGGGCTGCGGGTCGGGCGGCGGGGGCGAAAGCTCAATGCGATCGACGTCATTGACGGCTCCCGCGCGGGGAATTCGAAATATAGCGGTGGCGTAGGCGGCGAGATAAACGGCATCGGGATCTTCCCCGATGAATTGGCACGGATGCCAGCGGGGATTGGCATTGGGCTCGCGCAGGAGCCGGAATTTTCCCTGGGCCAGCGTGGAAATGGATTCATTGCCCGCTGTGATCCACAGCGTGCCGGTGGAATCCACGCTCAGCGTTTCGATCTCGACGTCCTTCAACTCCGCCGTGGTTTGCGGGTTGAAGGTCACGAATCGCATCCCGTCGAAGCGCGCGAGTCCGCCGCTGCGGGTGCCGACCCATAAATAGCCGTCAGGAGTCTGCGCCAGGCAATTAACGGAGTTTTGCGGCAGGCCATCTTCGGAACGCCACGAGTGAATCAGGTAATCGGAGGAGGAGTGCGTCATGGTCTGCGCACCCATTCGCAAAGCGCCCAGCAAAAGCAAACCGGCGGCCGCGTACAGACGCAATCGGCGGAACAACAGTCGCACGGCGGGCATCATGCCAAAAAACTGTTTAGCGCATTCAGCGACGCCTTGCGAGCGCAATATTGGCGGCCATTGGAGTTCCGCCTTTGAGCCATTCCAGGCTGAGGAGACGGCCCGGCAGGAATTGTAAAAAGGCTGGACGCGTTTCCGCGTCCAGCCTTTGCGTGACCGCTCAAAAGACACTTCTAATGCAAGCGGAAGAATGCCGGTGCCGAGCCGGTCGGGACCGTCAACACGTTCAACCCGTTCACGGCCGTGGGCGTGCCGGATACGGCGTTCCAGGTGCCAGTGGTCAGGTTGGTGGTGGATTGCAAGGTGAACGTCGTGGCGTTGGCCGGCCATTGCAGCGTCACCTGGGAATTGGTGTAACCGATTTGCAGCGGTGGGCCGCCCAGCACATTCGGTCCGGCGGCATAGAGGGAGGCCACCTGGCCGGCTGTCAGTGCGCCGTTCCAGATGCGCATGTCCGCATAGGAGCCGTTGAACATGGCGTCAGGCCATTGGTCGCGAGCGAGCCAATTGTCGCTGTCCGGCAGGCTCGACCAAAGCACCGGATTGCTGCCGCTGCTGATGAGCTGGCCGTTCAGATACAGCTTGTCCAATTGCCGATCCTGGTCGTGCGTCATCACCACCTGGCTCAACACACCCGCTTGCAATGAAGGACCGGTGAGCACCAATCCGCCCGGAAACCATTCCATGTGCAGCGCGCCGGTGTTGCCATCATGCGGGCTGATCATCACGTAAGTGCCGCCACCGGTGGAAACGCCGGGGGTCGCCGCGGCGCCGAAATCAAACATTTCCTGCCACACTGCGCCGCCCTGCCAGATGACCCAGCATTCGATACTCGCCTCGTTTGGCAGCGTGTTAACAATTCCCTGGCCGGCAGGGAACGAAGCCCAACCACTTGCCGCAGTTGGCTGGCCGGTCCCATCCGGCGGCGGATTTCCCGCCGGCGTCGTCATCTTGGAACCGTCCAACGTCACGGGTCCATGGATGGTGGCGTTGATGGTTCCAATCGAATCATTGAGCGTGGTGCCGGAAGCTTCGTTGAAATTATAACGATGCAGCAGCGTGGGCCAGGGATTGGCATCGGCCACGTCCAGGACCAACGAGCCGGAGATGCCGTTATACGTGGCGGTAATGGTGGAGAGGCCAATGTTCCGCGGCAGGAAATTGCCATTGACCATGGTGCCGACTGAAGTATTTCCGCTGGAAACGCTCGTTTGCGCCAAAGTGGTCACGTCCACTCCGGTGACGTTCTGAAAGTTCGCCAGAACCTGGATGGGAACACTCAACCCATGCACGTCCACGTTGGTGTTGGGCGTCACGACGGTCAACGACAGGAGCGATCCCGGGTTGGAGACGATGTTGTCGGGACCGGTGGCGGCGTCGATGGCGATTTGCAGGTCCGACTCCACGCCGGAGTAGATTCGGAATTCATCGAGGGTGGCGTTCAGGTAGGGGTCCCCGCTGCCGTACCATTGCGATTGCCCGATATAGTTATTTGGATCCGGGATGGAAGCAAGCGGCAGGGTCATGGTGCCGGAAGCGACCTTGCGGCCGTTCATGAAGATCGAAGCGGTTTGCGCCGAGTAATTGTAGGTCACGGTGACGGATGTCATTTGGCCGGTCGGAACTGCGCTCGGAGCATCCAGAATCGTGTCGGTGGAACCGTGGAATTCAAAACGCAACGCATGCGTCGCCGGGTTGTTCGGGACCAGGGTGATGTAGACCTGCCCTTGCGATCCGTTGTTCGTGCCAAACGCCCACAATTCCGCCCAATCCGCGAAAGCGTCGTTATTCGTCATCCACACCTGGAACGTGGCGTTGGTCAACTTCGGCATGATGCCGGAGGGCAGCGACACCCAGGCCGAGCTGCTGTTGCCGTCGAGATTCAATTGGCCGGTGCCGTTCAATTCAGCCGTGGGCGTGGTATTCATCAGCGTGCCATCGGCGCCGCCTACTGAATCCGAAATGACCGTGGAGCCCGCCGCGCCGTTGAAACTGTACCGATGCACTATCACCGCCGGCTCAGCGGCTACCGTGACGCTGAGTGTGGCTGATTGCGACTGGTAGGTGGCGTGAATGGTCGTCGTACCCGGATTCCCCGCATGGAACGATCCGTCCGTCCCAAAGGAAACCACATTGGTGTTGTCGGATGTATACGCGATTCCCGGCAGGGTCGAAATGTCCACCGTGTTGGTCAGCGACGCATAGGCCGCGAGGATGGCGGGAGCGAATTTACCGCCCGCGACCACATTGGCGGAATTGTTGAACTGGATCGACGACAGCGCGCCGGCGTTTCCGGTGGTGGAGTTCGCGCCGGCTTCGTAATCCGCTTCCACCTGCACCGGCGTCACCGGATTGTTGTAAATGCGGAATTCGTCGATGGACCCGACGTAATAAGGATCGGCAAATTGCGAGCGGCCAATGTAATCATTGAACGTATGGCCCACCGCCTGCGGAGTGGCCGTGAAATTTTGCGCGAACCCGACCAGCCGGCCGTTGTCGTACAACGAGCCCGTCTTCGCCACGGCGTCGATGGTGAATACCAGGTGGTGCAGTTGCCCCGGTGTCGGTGAGGGCGCGGTCATCGCTCCGCCGGGATTGATGTCGGCGCGATAACTTCCGGCCACGCCGTCCCGCAAGCACAGGTAAAACCAGGTCAGGCCGTTGCCGCCCGTGCCGCCCGCGCCGCCGGTCCCTTTGCCGCCCTGGTTGGTGCCAAAATCAAACAGGCGCGCCCAGGTGGGAGTCGTTGTCGGCGTGGTCCAAATCTCGAAAGTGATGGAAGTGTAATTGCTGATGATGTCATCCGGCAGGTAAACGAAACCGGTCGCTCCGTCCAGCGCCACAGTTCCATCGCCTGGATACGAAGCCCCGGGATACAAGTCGCCGTTGGCGCCGCCCACGGAGTCGATCGCGTTGGTGCTGACGGGCGAATCGTTGAAGCTGTATTCATGCGTCAGCGCTCCCTTGGTCATCTGCGCTGCCGCCAGCAGTGGGACGACCCACAGGCTTCGAAGCAGGAATTCTGACAATTTAAGTGAATTTCTTTTCATATGGTGCGTGTTGGATTTGGGGATGCCGGGAGTCAAAGCTAACTGAATTGCGCTTTTGATGTCATGGCACATGAAGTGGCCTCATTTTTCCGCACGCGCGACGGGGCCACTTTATGCGCCATGACAAACCGGACGGGAATCGGGTTAAATCGTCATTACGTTACACACACTCACTGCAGGAAAACCCGGTTTGAAGCACCGCTGAAACATCGGTAACAACTAATGCAGACGCCATCGTTAGCTTTCAAAGCACAAATCCCCAACGACACAAGAACCTCGCGCGCGCCCGGTTTCACGCTGATCGAGTTGCTGGTGGTGATCGCCATCATCGCCATTCTGGCCGCGATGCTGCTTCCGGCGCTCTCCAAAGCAAAAGCACGCGCCAAGCAAACCTCCTGCATCAATAACATGCGGCAGATTGGCATCGCCGGCGTGATGTACACCGGCGACTATAATCAATATCCCGGCTGCCTGGCTGTTCCGAATGGCACTGTGTCCGGCGGCGCCGGCAATTATTATTATGTCTGGCCGACCCGCCTTTTTAGTCTCATGGGCAATAACCGGCAGGCATTCAATTGTCCTGCCGCCCAACCCTGGACGGCGTGGGACACCAACCTGAATAAAAACAGTCTCGGCGTCCGCATGTTGGGCGGCACGGATCCGAGAGGCGTTTATGATCCCTACGCGATCACGAGCACTTCGTTCTTCAGTCTGGGATATAATGACTGGGGCATCCATTTCCAGAGCGGAGCGGAAGCAATTACGCGCCCGCAACTGGGTCTCGGCGGCGACACGGATGGTGGCCTCTACCAAGGCCCGATCAAAGATGTGAACGTAAAAAGGCCCGCCGATATGATTTGGATTTGTGACGTGCCTTCCATTCCGCAAGACATCTCTCCCAATTTCAACGCCAATTGCGAGCCTGCGGATGTTAAAACTGTGAGCGGCCATTCCGCCTGCCCGGCGAACCGGCACAGCTCTCGCACGGACGTTCTCTTCTGCGACGGACACGTGGAAGCCCCCAAGCGCAACGACTTGCGCAATCCCAACGACATCACCTGGCGCGCCCGTTGGAACAATGACAACGATCCGCATACCTCCGCCGGCAATTGGCAGGGCGCCCCGGCATGGATCAATACGCTGGATCAATGAGCGGAAAGTACGCCGCCCGGCGTTCTCCGCCGAAGCCGGTTTTCCGTTGCGCGGTCGCGCTCCAGTTTTTATCGCTTCTCGTTTCGGGTTTTAACGCGCGCGCCGCCGGCCCGATCCAATGGCAGCAATCCGTGCTGGTCAACGCGGTTCCCACCTTCGCGGATAACGGGCCAGATTCCCGTCATATCCATCCGGGAAGATTCGGTTCCCAATATGGCCGTCTGACGAAATTGGAGAACGGCAATTGGCTGGCGGTTTACACCATCTATGACAACGACGGCTACAAATACGCCGACGCGCATCATCTGACCGGGCAGGGAACCGCCCTGCAAATAGCCGGCAGCGGCGACAATTGCCGCACCTGGAAAATCCTCGCGACGCTCCGCGACAACAACCGTGATCTGGATAATGGCGAAATCATCCAGTTGCCCAACGGCAAGCTTCGGCTGGCCGCCCGCTCGGTGCGCTGGCAGGAATCCTACCGCATCCGGGTTTGGTCCGGTGATGAGGCCGGCGTTACCTGGCAATCGCTGAGCACAGTGGATTCCAATGAAGGCCCTCCCGGCAGCCTCGGCCACCCGGACAAGGGCGTTTACGAGCCGGACTTTTGTTTTTTGAATGACGGCTCGCTCGCCATCTTCTACGCCAACGAAAAACATGTCACCGACCAGCCCTCTTTCAGCCAGATCGTTTCCGAAAAAATTTCCGCGGATGGCGGCAGCACCTGGGGCGAGGAAATCCGGGTGGCCGAGGATACCGCAAAGCCGTCGGACCGGCCCGGCATGCCGGTGGTGATCAAAATGGCCAACGGAAAATACCTCGCCGTTTTTGAGGTAGTCGGCTCGCACAATGCCGAAGTTTTCTGCAAGGCTTCGGCGGATGGCAAAACGTGGACCAACGGCATCGGCTCGCGCATCCCCGGCCAAATCGGCGGTCCTTATGTTGCCGGCCTCAAAGACGGCAGGCTGTTGGTCACCTCAAACACCGGCAATGTCTCGTTAAGCGATGACTTTGGCGCCACGTGGTATTTGAACGACCCGCCCGCGTGGGGCGACGGTTCCATTCGTGTCTACTGGTGGCTGAGCATTTACGAGATTAGCCCCGGCGAGATTGGCGTGGTGGCATCCGTCCCGCGCCCAGCCGGCGGAACCGATGTGCGGTTAAAGTTCGGAAAACTGCGGCCGAAAGACTCGCGAGAACAAAATTAGCCGGGCGATTGAAAAGCTCACCCGTTCCTGGCTTCAGGCTGGTGGGCGTTTTGCCTTCTTCCGGAGATCTGTTTCGCAATCATTCCAGAAGTCACCGCCTGAGAAAACTGGGGAGCGTGAGTTCGCTTGAGTTCGATCCAGAATCGGCTGCCGCAGCCGGGCTCCGACTCCAGTCCCACCCGGCCGCCAATGCGCTCAATGCCTTTGTTTACCAGCGCGAGGCCGATGCCGGTGCCAGCATAACATTTGTCCGAATGCAGGCGCTGGAACACGCCAAAGATTTTTTTGTGATTCTCCGGGGCGATGCCGATGCCGTTGTCCGCCACCCAAATCCGGACCCAATTCCGCCGCTCCTCAGACCAGATGGTCACTTCGGGACGGACGCCGGGGGCAACGAACTTCAAGGCGTTGGAAATTAAATTAGCCAGGGCGATCTGCAAGGCGAGCGGATGGCCGAAAAGGCGGGGTAGAGGATGCTTTTTCCGCACTCGCGCCTGACGTTCGGCGATTTCACCGTCGAGCAGTCTTATGACATTTTCGAAAATTTGTTCCGTATTCACTTCGAGGACGGGCAGATCGATGGTATTCAACCGGCCGTATTGCAGCAGGCTCTGGATCAAGACGTCCATGTGTTCGGCGCTTCCTTTGATGCGGGTGGCGTAACTGCGAACGGCGGAAGAAATCTCCGGGCCAAGTTCGTCGAGCAGCAAGTGGCTGAATCCGCTGATGGAGCGCAGGGGCGCCCGCAAATCGTGGGCAATGGAATAGCAAAACGCCTCCATCTGCTCGTAGCTTTTCTGCAAGGCATCCGTCCGCGCGCTGATGCGCTGCTCGAGTTCCGCGTTTGTTTTCCGCAGTTGCTCGCGCGTGTCTTCGCGTTCGGAAATGTCTTCGAGCACCACTACGATGCGATCGGCCGCTTCCCGGTCCTGGCGCAAACGCCGGGCATTGAGATGCAGAATCCGGCGTCCCACTCCCGGCAGCACGACGGCGATAAGGAAACGCTCCATCGGCTGATTTTTGACGAGCACTTTTTCCAGCCGGTCGCGCAATTGATTTCCACTCCACCACAGGTGCAGTACCGCATCAAAAACCACGCCGCGGATGTGTTTGGCGGGGCGGTTGAAGAGTTCGGTAAACGCGCGGTTCACGGAAACGATTCTCAGGTCCGAATCGAGCACGGCCAGCGGGCCCACGGTTTCAATGATGGTTTCCGCAAACTCCTTCGCCTTGATGAGCTCCAACTGGTCGCGATGGCGGCCGGTGACATCGACAATCGCGGTGAGAAATAACAGGCGTTGGCCGAAAGTTCCAAAACGGGTCCCGATAAGCTGGGCCGGGAGAATGTTTTGATGGCTGGTTCTGAGCCGCAATTCCGTGGTCACCGGCGCCGTCGATCCGCCGGCGCAGCGGGCCAGGTGCTCGCCCAGACAGGGCCGGTCTTCGGCGTGAACCAATAACGAGAAGGGCAGATTTAACAGCCGCGATCGGCCGGATTCAAGCAAAGCGAGAGCGGCCGTATTGGCGTTGTGAATGCGTCCCTTGGAATCCAGGGTGACATAGGCGATGGGCGATTGCTCGTAAAGCGTGGCGAAACCGCTTTGCGAAGTTTCCAAGGCCGCGCAGGCTTTTTCCAGATCCCTGATCCGCGCGAGGTGAATGGTTTGCTGGAGTTCGAGGCGGCAGAGGAGTTGATCTTTTGGGTCGGCCTCCTGGTCCTTCACGTGAGGGTCCGGGCAGGACATCCGTTGGAATTGATCGCGCTGAATCGCAGCGGCCACCGCCGACGAACGGCTGGGCCGGCGATTTTTAGGGGAAGGAGAAGCAGCGCCACGCACGGATAAGTCAGCTTGCGACGAGGACCGCCCCGAAGAAAGCGGGTAATTCACCCCATATCACGAACCGGCGGCCGCGGCTTTTTTGTCGCGGAACAGAACCAGGACGTAATGAGTCCCTTTGCTGTGATGATATAGCCGGCGCGCATTCACCTCAAAAACGCGGCGATCGCCCTGCGGAAACTCATACTCCACGTCAAAACCTTCCACGTGCTGATTGCTGGGGAGCACGGATTCGAGCAACGAACGCAGCGCCGGAATGTTCCACTGGCCATCGCCGAGCTTGAAAATGGATTTTTGTTCCGTGGCTTCGGGGTCCGTTTTGAAGACGCCAAAAAAGGCGGGGTTGGCCTTGCTCACCCGCAAATCCCCGTTCAGCAACAGCATGGGGTCCGGAACCATCTCCAGCACTTCTTCCAGGCCCTGCCGGACTTCACCGATGTCCACCAGCACGATCACGGCGCCATCGATTTTGTTTTCCGCGGTCCGATAGGGTCGAACGCGCAGGGAGTACCAATGCCCTTCCTGGTCCTGCGCCTCGATTTCCTTGATGTTGAGCGTGTCGATGACTTCGGTCACCAGTTCCTTGAGGTCGGGAAGAATGATGTTCGGATTAATGTCACTGATGCGGCGGCCGATGTCGCTGGGAATGAGGTTGAACAACTTTTGCGCGAGCGGTGTGAACCGCCGGATGGCGAGGTCGTTGCCGAGTATCACAATGGGCATGTTGAAACTGCCCAGGAGATTATTGAGGTCATTATTGGCCTGGCCTAATTCGGCGTTCCGATTTTGCAATTCCTCGTTGAGGGTCGTGAGTTCTTCGTTGGTGGATTGCAATTCCTCCTTGGCCGTTTCGAGCTCCTCGTTCGTGCTCTGCAATTCCTCGTTGGAGGATTGGATTTCCTCGTTGGCCGACTTCAGTTCCTCGTTGGTGGCTTCCTGTTCCTCGATGATGGTTTGAAGGGATTTCCTGGTTTGCCCCAGCTCCTGGCGCAACTGCTGCGCTTCCCGCTTCTGGAACGCGGCGGTCGTTCGCTCGCGTCCACCGTATTTGGGCATTTCGATTAAGCTCTCGGCGGCGCGGAACAGCACGAGGAAAACGCGTTCCGCCGGCGAATTCCGGAACGGCACCACTTCGAGCGTCACCTCGCGGAAATGGCCGTTGAACCGCACGCGAATGCCTTCTTTGCGCGCCGGCGCGTTCGTTCTCGTGGCCTGCGCGAAGGCGGTCCGCAAATCAACGGTGAGTTCTTCGCGAACCATTTTGAGCAGATTCAAACTCGCCGTGCCCGTCGCGGGTTCGAGAAACGGCCCGGTCTTGCCCAGAAAATGTTGAACGTCCATCCGCGTGTTCACAATCACCGCGGGCGGACAACATTGCGACAGCAATATTTCCTCGGCTTTCCTCTGGAGCTCCGCGCCGCCGGCGTCGGCGTGGTGGGAAGACGCCCTTTGCTCGCCTCCGGTTTGCTGCTGCGAGGGAGTGAAATCCACTTCCGGGCGGGAATACGTTTCGTTGCGAAGGTAGATCTTGTTTTTTTTGTCTATGGGCGAGAACAGGCTGGAAAACGGGCCGATGGTTTCCGACGTGCCGAGCATGAGATAGCCGCCGGGCCGCAGTGAATAGTGAAATGTGGGCAGCACTTTTTTCTGCAGCGAGAGCCCCAGATAAATCAACAGGTTGCGGCAACTGATCAGGTCCAGTTTCGAAAACGGCGGGTCTTCGGCGACGTTTTGTTTCGCGAAGACGCACAGGTCGCGAATGAACTTGGAAATCTGATAATGGCCGTTGTCGGTTTTCTGAAAATACCGGCGCAAACGTTCCGGCGACACGTCCGCCTCGATGCTTTTCGGGTAAACCCCGGTGCGGGCCCGCGAAATCATCGTTTCATTCACATCCGTTCCAAAAATCTGGAGGGCCTTGTTGTTGTGGTTCTTTCCCAGGCACTCGTGCAGGCTGATGGCCAGCGAATAGACCTCTTCTCCGGTCGCGCAGCCGGGCACCCAAACCCGAATCGGCGAGCCCGGCGGCCTTTTCTTCATCAGGCGGGGAAAAATCTTCTTCTTCAACGCGCGGAAGGAATTCGAGTCTCGGAAAAAGTTGGTGACGTTAATGAGGACGTCCTGGAATAACAACTCGACTTCGGCCGGGTTTCCATCGAGATAACGCACGTAGCCGTCGAGATCGCGGATCCGCTTCAAGGCCATCCGCCGGGTGATGCGGCGCTTTAAAGTCGTCAGTTTATAGCATGAGAAGTCCACGCCCGATGACGCCCGCAACAATGAAAATATTTTTTTCAGACCCGGCTCGGCCCCGGACAGGTCGGAGTCGGGCCCCTGCCGATGCGCGTTTTTCAAAACGCCGTGGTGAGCGATGCGCGCCAATTCCTGCGCGATTCCGGCCGGCGGCAGCACATGATCCACACAACCGGAAGCCTCGGCGCTTTCCGGCATCCCCGGGTACTTGGCGGAACCGGGCTCTTGCGAAAAGGTAATGCCTCCGGCGGCTTTGATGCGCCTCACACCCTCGGTACCGTCGGAGGCGTTGCCGGAAAGAACGATTCCTATCGCCCGATTGCCTTGATCCCGGGCCAGGCTTTCAAAAAAGTGGTCCACGGGCAAATGGGGATCTCCCTTTTTTTTCCGCGGTGCCAGGTGCAACACACCTTTGACGACGGTCAAGGCGGTGTTCGGCGGAATCACGTAAATCCGGCTGGTTGCAAGGCGGGTGCGGTCCCGAATCTCGGCCACCGGCATCGAAGTTTTGGAAGAGAGCAGTGTTACGAGGCTGCTTTTGTGCTTGGGGTCAAGATGCTGAATAAAAACGAACGCCATGCCCAGATCGGGGCGCAGATTTTCCAACAGTTGAACAAACGCCTCGAAACCGCCCGCCGACGCCCCGATGCCAACCACCAGCAACGGCTGCCGGGATAGCGGGGCCGGGCGTTCCTTGCGCGCCCCCCGGCGCACTTCCTGATGGGTTTCGTCAACGTTCTCATGCGTCGCCTCGATTTTAAGGTGCACGTTATACGCGGATTGCTCCAGGCGCTTTGAGCGACGAGTGATTTGGCTGGATTTCTGGCGCGCCTGCGCAGCCTCGTCGGCAATCTCTTGAATCTGCTTTCGCAGGGAATTTGATTTCTGTCGGCGACGAGCTTCGGATGACCGTGACGTTTTCTTTTTATGACGGTTTGGATTTGGCATACGCCTTAAGGAGCTTTAGCAGCGTAGTTTAACCAATCCAGAAAGCAATCGCACTCTCTTAATCGGATGGCGGCGGGGCGCGAGTTTGACACCGAAATTGCAGAAAGGGGTGCGGCGTGAGGGCGTGAGAACCGTTTGAAGAAAATTGCGAAGGCCGGGAGGGCGAAAGAAAAACCGTCATCCGATTCTTTCGCCGCTCCGCGGCTCTATTTGATTATTCGCGCAAGTCCCAAAGACTCGCGGGCGACTATGGGCTGAAGATCACTACGCCGTTGCCGCCGGGATTGCCCGTGGCGGTGTTGTTGCTGTAGCCGAGATGAGTCACCAGGTGAGACTTGAATATGCCGACGGCCGCGTTGCCATTGTTGCTGATGTTGGGGTTGTCATGAATGTTGCAGCCGTCGTCCACCTGGTTGAGATTATTCTGAAAGGTGATGCCGTTGCTTCCATTTAAGTCAATAGTGCAGGCGCTGATGTTGGCCCCGTTGGAGCCGTCAATGCCGATGCCGCCGACACCGTGAGGACCGGTGTTGTTCTGGTGAACCCAGCAATTGTGAACGGTGCAATTGTGGCTGCCGCTGTCAATGGTCAAACCCTCCGCTCCATTGCCATACATCTGGCCGTCCAATATCTGCTGGTCCGTGCAGGCCGATTGCGAGATGCCGCACAGGTAGTTGTTGTAGCATTGACAGCCCTGCACGACGTCCAGGCTGTTGTGATCGAGCAACAGGCCCGTGTCATTGCCGCTGTTGTGGAATTTTGAATTGCTTATCGTATTCCCCGTGCTACTGAGGACTGCCATGCAGGGGCCGTGGGTGCCGGAGCCGCCGCCGTCAATTTCGATCCCATTGATATTGTTGTGGCTGCCATGCACGGTGAGGCCGGAGGTCGATCCGGAAATTTTCCTGACCACAGCGCCACCCGCGCCACTGATGAATCCGGAGTTGAACCAGATATCGATGTAAGCGCTGATGTAGTGATTTCCCGGCGCGAGAACCAGCGAGTCGCCGTTGACGAGCGAGTTCACCTGCGTCTGGAAGTAGGCGGTTTGGTCGGAGCTGGAGGCCACGACAGTGACGGTTTTGGCCGGTGACGGCAGCGCGAACAACAGGGCGCTGGCGAATGATACGAATATTGCGGTATTGGTTTTCATACGGTTGATGTCCCTTTTTCCGAGTGGCGGAGGAACTTATAGCGCAGGCGAGATTATGTGTAATGACACATAAAGTGGTCCCAGAGCCGAAAAATAAATCTCAATGGCCCTCCGCCGCTTTGCGCGATATGAAAATCCAGGTGGCCGCGAATGTTTTTCAAATCGTCGCGCCGCCCGCCAGAGCGTTGCTCACGATCCGCTGCGCTTCGGCCACGATGGCTTGCAGGTGTTTCTCGTCGCGAAAACTTTCGGCGTAAATCTTGTAAATGTTTTCCGTGCCGGACGGCCGGGCGGCGAACCAGCCATTGGCGGTGACCACTTTCAATCCGCCGATGGCGGCGTTGTTTCCCGGGGCGCGCGTCAGCTTGGCGGTAATCTCGTCGCCGGCGAGTTTCGATTCCTTGACGGCCTCGGGCGAAAGTTTCTGCAGGCTGGCCTTCTGTTCGGGCGTGGCCGCGGCGTCAATGCGCGTGTAATACGGCATGCCAAATTCCGACGCGAGTCCGGCAAAATGTTCGCCCGGATCCTTGCCCGTGCGGGCGGTGATCTCGGCCGCCAGGAGGTTCATGATGGGGCCGTCCTTGTCAGTGGACCAGACTGTGCCATCGAGCCGCAAAAAACTCGCCCCGGCGCTTTCCTCGCCGCCGAAACAAAATGAGCCGTCGAACAATCCGGGCGCGAACCATTTGAAACCCACCGGCACTTCGCACAGTGTGCGGCCCAGTTTCCGCACCACGCGATCAATCATGCTGCTGCTCACCAGGGTTTTGCCGACGGCTGACTTCGCCGGCCATTGCGGACGATGAGCCAGCAGGTAGCCAATGGCGACCGCGAGGTAATGATTGGGATTCATCAATCCGGCCGAGGGCGTCACGATGCCGTGACGATCGGAGTCCGGATCGTTGGCAAAGGCGAGGCGATATTTATTTTTGAGACCGACCAGACTGGCCATGGCAAAGGGGCTGGAACAGTCCATGCGAATTTTGCCATCGTGATCCACGGTCATGAAAGAGAAGGTGGGATCGAGCTTCGGATTCACGATCTCGATGTCCAGTTTGTAAACGGAATTGATGGGTTCCCAGTAAGGCAACGCGGCGCCGCCCAGCGGGTCCACGGCGAGATGGAGACGGGCGGCGCGAATGGATTCCATATCGACGACGTTCCGCAAATCCTCAACGTAGGGCAGCACATAATCCTGCGCGCGCGTGGTCGCCGCTTTGATGGCCTGGGCGAAGGGCAGGCGCTTCACGCCCGCATTGTTTTCGCGCAACAAATCATTGGCCCGATTCTGGATCCAGCGGGTCGCGTCGCTATCGGCCGGGCCGCCGTTGGTCGGGTTGTATTTGAAGCCGCCGTCTTCGGGAGGATTGTGCGAGGGCGTGATGACGATCCCATCGGCAAGGCGATTTGTGCGCCCGCGATTATGCACCAGGATGGCCCGCGAAATAACCGGCGTCGGCGTCACGCCGTTGTCGTTTTGAATGACGGTTTCGACGTCGTTGGCCGCGAGAACTTCCAGGGCGGTGCGTTGGGCGGGATCGGAGAGCGCGTGAGTATCCTTGCCCATGAAGAGCGGGCCATCGGTTCCCTGGCTGCGCCGATAATCACAAATCGCCTGGCTGATGGCCAGAATATGGGCCTCGGTAAACGTGCCGTTCAAGGAAGTGCCGCGATGGCCGCTTGTGCCGAAGCTGACCATTTGGTTCGCGTCACCGGTATCCGGACGTTTTTCATGGTAATCGCGTTCGAGGCGCGACAAGTCCACCAGCAATTCTTTGGGGGCCGGTTTGCCGGCCAGCGGTGAGAGGCTCATGATTGAATGAAGAGATTCATGGATTGTTTTTTGTGGTGCCAACGCAACCCGGTCGCAGGACCGGAAAGGGTTCGTCTTCCAAATGCCGCTTCCTCATAATGCGTATTCCTCAATTGTGGCACACTCATGATTTATTTACTACTCGACTGCCGGTCCAAGTGAAAGTTCAACCCGCCGAATTGTTTTGAAATTTCGAGCCGCGAACAGGAGAACTTTGTTCAATTCATTTCGTCGAATGAAATTGCAAGACACCGTCTTGAAATCAGTTAATTTCACGCCATGACACCGCATTTCTTTCCAAAATGGCACCTGCTCTGGATGTCTCTGCTGGGCACTCTGCTCGCACTGGGGCCGGGTTCGTCCGCCGGCAACGCGGCGCCCGCGGATTTGCGCACGCTCGCGCCGTCGGCTGCGCCGGACGCAGGGCAGCGGGCTCAAATCGCTAGCGAGTACGGGATGTTCTGCCATTTCGGAATCAACACGTTCCTCAATGTGGAATGGTCCGACGGCACGGCGTCGCCCACGAATTATTGTCCCACGGCGGTGGATGCCGACCAATGGGTGCGGACGGCTTACCTGGCGGGAATGCGGTACGTGATTTGCATCACCAAACATCACGATGGCTTCTGCATGTGGCCCAGCGCCTACACGACTTACAGCGTGAAATATTCGGGCAACACCAATGACGTCGTCCGGTTGGTCTCCAATGCCTGCGCCAAATACGGGCTCAAGTTCGCCATCTATTATTCTCTCTGGGACCGGCACGAGCCCAGTTACACGAACAATTTCAATCCCCGTTATATCAGTTATATGACGAATCAATTGACCGAGCTGCTGAGCAATTACGGCTCGGTCTGCGAGTTGTGGCTGGACGGCAGTTGGGACAAGCCCAATACCGCGTGGCAAATTCCGGTGTTGTACGATGTCGTCAAACGCCTGCAACCGGAATGCCAGCTGGGCGTCAACTGGCCCATCGGCTGGCCGACGAACGTGGATAGCGGCGCCGCGCCATCGCAACAGCGGGATGGATTTCCCATTCGATATTTCCCGTCGGATTTCCGGCTCGACGATCCGCAGATGCCGGTGTTCCCGGACCCGAAGCTGTTCAGCAATCCGAACGTTGCGGCCGATTCGCCGCTGCACTATCCCTATTATTTGCCATTCGAGGCAACGATCACGTTGTCGCCGAGCAACAATTGGTTTTATAAACTTGGCGATATCGGCGCCAAGCCGGTCGCGACGCTCGAACCGATGTGGGACCAATGCACCGCCCAAAGCAATCGGCTGGTGCTGAACGCGCCGCCGGACCGGAACGGGATTTTATTGCCGAGCAATAGCAACGCGCTCGTGCGATTGGCGTATCAACTGGGATTGGTTCCCGGCCGGCCGTTTCCGATCAACCTCGCTGAAGGAAGCGCGGCCTCCGCCAGTTCGGTGTGGGAAAATGACACGAGTAATTACGGGGCGGGATTGGCGGTGGACGCGGACCCGAATTCGCGCTGGGCGGCTGGTCCGGCGGGCGCGACCAATGGCTGGCTGGCGATCGATTTCGGCCAGCCGAAAAAATTCAACCAGGTCATCCTTCGCGAATATGCCGAGCGCGTGCGGAGCTTTCAGTTGCAAGCGTGGGATGGCGCCGCGTGGCGGAACATCACGCACGGCTCGGCCATCGGGGCTTCTTTGCGCATGGATTTCCCGGCGGTCACCAGCCGCCGGTTGCGTTTAAATATTCTTTCCTCGAGCGATGCGCCTTCGATTTATATGTTCAAGGTGCATTATGTCGAGGCGAAGGAGTCGCGAACGATTCCAAATTGAAAAACATTTCGATCCTCTCAAAGCGCCAAAGGGCTGGCGCTTTGAAGTCTGCGCGACGGTGACGCTACCAGACGTGGTTTTCCAAAAACGATTACGGCTGAATTTTAAACGGCTCCCGCAATCGGATATCGTCGGAAGATGCGCCGATGAGAAGTTCATATTCGCCCGGCTCGACGGTATATTGCTTTTTTTCCGTGTCCCAATAGCGGAGACGTTGTGCGGGAATTTCCACCTCCACCTGCGCCGTTTCACCGCGCGCCACGTGCACGCGGGAAAAGCCGCAGAGCGCGAGAGCCGGTTGCGGCACCGCGGAATGAATGTGCCGGAAATAAACCTGGGCCACCTCGTCGCCATCGCGCTTGCCCGTGTTCCCGACCGTGAACGAAACTTTGATGGTTCCATCGGCCGGGAAACTGGACCCGTTCAACCGCGTTTTTTCATAACGAAATTTGGTATAGCTCAGGCCGTGGCCGAAAGCGAAAAGCGGCTTGCCGGTGAAATAGCGATACGTGCGATTACTCATGGAATAGTTTTCGAAATCCGGCAGGTCGGCCGTGGCGCGATAAAACGTCACCGGCAATCGTCCGGCGGGGTTTTCATCGCCAAATAAAATTTCCGCCACCGCGCGCCCGCCTTCTTCGCCGGGATACCATGCCTGCACGATGGCCGGCAGATGTTCCGCTTCCCACGGCATGGCCACGGCGCTGCCGCTGCAATTGACGAACACCACCGGTTTGCCGGCCGCTCTCAATGCCTTGAGAAAATCTTCCTGCACCGGCGGCAATTCAATCCGCGTCCGGTCGCCGCCGTCAAATCCATCATAACGGCTGACCCCGCCGAATTCCTCGCCTTCCAATTCCGGGCTGATGCCGCCGACGTAGATGACCACGTCCGCCGCCTTGGCCGAGGCGAGCGCGGTGTCCAGCGTTTCCTGCGAGGGTTGATTGCTTCCGTCCTTGCGCACCGCCAGCGGGCAACCGCGCTCATAGGTCACTTCAATATTTGCGCCGGCGACGCTCTTGATGCCGGCAAGAATGGTGATCGGATGCGACGGCTCACCGTTGTAATTGCCGAGCAGCAGAGGCACCGAATCGGCGTTCGCGCCAATGACGGCGATGCGTTTTATTTTGGCGCGGTTGAGCGGCAGCAAGCCGTCGTTTTTCAACAACACGACGGATTCCAGCGCGGCTTTGAGCGCCAATTGCCGGTGCGCCGGCGTATCATTTTCGGAAATGGAAATTTTTGAAAATGGAACTTTGTCCGGCGGATCGAACAGGCCGAGCCGAAACCGCGTTTTCAACGCGTAGAATAGAGCGTCGTCAATTTCAGTTTCGGTAATCAAGCCGCGCTGCACCGCCTTGAGCAACGCGTTGTAGTCGCTGCCGCAGCAAATATCGCAACCGGCTTTCACCGCCGCCGCCGCCGCTTCCTCGGGCGTGGCGACGAAGTGATGATGCGCGTGGATGTCGTTGATCGCGCCGCAATCGGAAACGACATAACCATCAAAACCCCATTGCTTGCGCAAAATATCGGTCAACAGCATCGGATTGGCGCAAGCCGGTTTGCCATACAGGGAATTGTAGGCGCCCATGAAACCGCCCACGTGGCCCTCGCGCACGGCCATTTCGAAATGCGGAAGATAGGTTTCGTAAAAATCGCGCTCGGGCGGATTGACGTCGATGGTGTGGCGCGACGGTTCCGGCCCGCTGTGAACGGCGAAGTGTTTGGCGCAGGCCATCACCTTGATGTAATTCGGATCATCGCCCTGCAATCCGTGAATGAAAGCGACCCCGATTTGCCCGGTTAAAAAGGTGTCCTCGCCGTAGGTTTCCTGGCCGCGGCCCCAGCGGGGGTCGCGAAAAATATTAATGTTCGGCGACCAGAAAGTAAGGCCGGTGTAAATCGCGCTGTTGCCATCGTGGGTGCGGGTATATTCGTTGAACTTGGCCCGGCCTTCGGTGGCGATGACTCCGCCTTCTTCATGAATCAACGGCGTGTCCCACGTGGCCGCCATGCCGATGGCCTGCGGGAAAACGGTGGCGACACCATTGCGGGCGACGCCGTGCAGCGCTTCACTCCAGAAATCATACGTCGGGATGCCGAGCCGCGGAATCGCCGGAGTTTCGTTGCGAATCTCCTGCACTTTCTTGAGCAACGACAGGCGGCTGATGAGATCCTTTACCCGCGCGTCGATCGGCTGCGAGGGGTCTTTCCAGATTTCCGGGCCGCTGACCACAGGGACTTTATTCGCCGCGGCAGCGATGGCATCGGCCAGATCGGCCGCTTTCGTGGACACGACGGCGGCGCCGGAAGCATCGCGGAGTTCGAAGGAATTTAGCTTGGCGTTATCTTCGCGCGCGCGGAACGTCACCGTAAACGGCATCCCGTCCGCGTGTTCGATGGTGTTGGTTAAATACAGCGCCTTTTTTTCCCCGCCGGCCGCCGCGAAAATATCCAGGTTCGAAGCGATGGTGACATCGCCGGACCGGATGTCAAAAAGGCGTTTGCCGGGCTCGGTAAAATAGGCCTCGGTTTCGCCGATGATGATTGTGTATTTGCCCGCCGGCAAATGCGGAACGGACACAGTAAAAGCGGAGCCATAAATTTCCTCGCGAAACGCGGCCTCCTCTGCCGGCGCGGCGCCGCGGATGGCTTGATCATCGCCGATTTTGAAATGCGTAAACTGCCCGACCACGTCCAGCGGACGGCTGCAGGTTCCGCAGGTTTCGTCAGCCTTCGCTGCTCCCGTGGGCACTGCCAGGAGTACGGCCAATGAAGTTCTGGCGATTGTTCGGCGGCAAAATTTTTCAAAAATGGCATTCATTGTTTTTAAGTTTTTTGAGCAATCATTCGGCCACCGCACAGGACCGGCATCCTGCCTGTCCCATTTTTCGATTTCCGCTTTGAAATAATCAGGGACAGCCGGGACGCCTGTCTTACGAACTCCCGGATTTCGCCAGTGCTTCACGTTCGCAGGCGGCGTATTTGTCCAGCAGCCGGTCGTAAATCTTCGCCGCCCGGGCATTGGGACGCATTTTGCTGTTTGGCAGCGGGTCGGTAAAACCGGCAACAACTTTTTTCCATTCCGGTTTTTCTCCGACGCGCGCCAGCCAGCCATGCGCCGCGCGCAACGCCGCGCCGAGCGCCGCGCTTTTGGAAACCTCGATGCGTTCGACCGGGCAATTCATCACATCAGCCATGACCTGCAACAAAGACAGATTGCCCGACGCTCCGCCCGTGGCGTAGATGCGATCGGGCGAAACTTTCATCCATTGCGAATGCAGCCGCATGGAAAGCATCTGGGCTTCAAAAATCGCGCGGCAATTGGCCGCGATATTTTTTTCCTCGAGATCAAACCGGTGCAGACCCGGCCGGTTCATGCGGGGTACAATCTCCGCCTCGAACCACGGCAGCAAAATGCCGCCATCGTTGCCGGGTTTCACGGACGCAACCCGTTTTCCAAAATCGCTCCAATTTTTAATCCCATAGAGTTCGCGAATTTTTTCCCGCGCCAACGAACCATTCTTGAAACAAATCAACGTCATGTAATCGCCGGTGGGCGAACCGAACACGTGCCCTTCGCCATGCGCGTCCGTGCGGCACTTTTTCATCAGCCCAAAATAGGTGTCGCTGGTGCCCAGGCTGATGGCGGCGGCGCCTTCACGAATCAAGCCCAGGCCCACGACGCTGCACGGATTGTCTCCCGACCAGACCAGGATTTGCGCGTCGGGATTGAGGCCGAATTTTTTTACAAAATAAGGGCTGGCCGCGCCGATGATCTCCCCGGATTCAGCCAGCGGCGGGAGTTTGCGTTTCAATCCCGGCGCCGTGGCTGCGAGGGCATCCGCATGCCACGTTTTGCCGCGGATATCCATCAGGTTCATGCCCGCGCCGTCGCCATGATCGATGGGAGCAATTTTTCCGGCCAACAACGACGCCATGAACGAACTCACCAGTGCGATGTGGGCCGTGCGCGCGGAGGCTTCCGTATCCGTTTTGTGAAACTTGCGGATTTGCGGGCCGGTGAAGCGCTCAAAAGTGTCCGAACCGGTCGCTTGCGCCGTGGCTTTAAGGCCGCCGAGTTTTTTTCGGATTTCGGCGCATTCGGCGGCGGTGGAGGAATCCATCCAAATGGGCGATGTTCGGCGCGAAAAAATGCCGCGCAGATTTTCCACCAGTGTCTTCTGCGGATTCAATTTTGCCAGCGCTCCGGCGGCGCGCTCGTTCAAATAAACCGAGCCGTGCTGCTGGCCGCTGCCGCTGATGGCGAGGATATGCCCGAACGCGACGCCGTCCTGTTTCATTTTTGCGAACAAGAGGTCGAGCGCTTCGGCCCACATCAGCGGGGGACTGTGTTTGACGAGCGGGTCGGGATTCGGCAGCACGCCGTTGCGGGTGCGGTAATGCGGCAGGGCCTTGTCGAAATTCAGCGATTGCTCATAGACGACTTTGCGCCGGTCGTAGTCGATGAGCACCGCGCTGAGGCTTTGCGTGCTGGAATCGAGTCCGAGAAATAGCTTTGCCATGCGGTTCTTTCGGGTGGTGTTGGATAGCACGGCCTCGCCGATTGCGAAAGAATTTTCCGTCAGGCGCACGACGGCGAATGCGATGGTATTGCGCACGACGGAACCGGCTGCCAGACGAAACCGCCAGTGAACCTTAAAATCACCTCGTTACCGTTGCCACGGCTGGTTTGCGACACAGCCGCGCCCCGCGGTACATCCAATCGCGCGCGCACCATCACTTCTTATAAGTGGCGTGAGCATTCAGCCATTGGCTGTCCGAGCCGGCCGCACCGTTTATGCTCAGGAAGGTATTCTTCCATACCACCAATTGAGCATGGCCGTCCGCAAAAGTAAACGCCGTGGAATTATTATGATTCGCAGCGGGGCGGTCGCCGACGCTCGTGGGGTCGATGCGGAAAAAACCGTCGTTAAGGCTCAACGGGTTTTCATCCAGATAGACGAAGCAATCGGAGATGCCCAAAGCGGAGCTGTTGAAGTCCGAAGTTTTTCGGTAAATCTTGTAGGCGGAATTCACTTCGTTGCCGAAGGCTTTCTCCTCCCAGACGGTGCCGCCCACGTAGCCGTTCGCGGAACAGGAACGCACACGCGGTAATTTGGAGACCGGGTCGATGCCCAGCCGGTCCGCGGGGCATTTATAAACCCCCGGGCTTTTGGCGTAGGGTCCAATGGAACCGACCAGAACATTTCCGGACCCGTCCGAATCTCCCTGTGTTCCCAGCAAGAAAAGATTTGTGGAAGCGCCGCCCGGGCTGTCGCCGCCACCGCCGTTCAAGGTGGCATAAGAGCCCGCCACCCAGTCCGGATCACTCGGATCAATGCCGATCGGCGCGGTGCTGGGGAACGGAAGGCCGCCCGCCAATCGCCCCGGATGACCTTCATTGCCAGGCAAGGTGTCGTTGGCGTCGCTCGCATAAATAATGGCGGCCGTTTGCAATTGCTTCATGTTGTTCAGGCAGGAAATGGCTTGCGCGCGGGTCTTGGCCTTGGCCAATGCCGGCAGCAACATGGCGGCGAGGATGGCAATAATGGCAATGACAACCAGCAGTTCAATCAGCGTAAAACCGGCGCGTCGCCAGCGAAGCCCCATCCGGAGATTGAAACTGGTATTATGCGTTACCTTCATAGCTATTTGCGGGATTCAAGCCCCTCCGGCAACCCATCGGCTGCCGGAGGGGTGTTTGATTATTAGTCTTAGTTGCTATTGAATCTGCACCCGGTAGAAGCGCGTGCTTCCAGTCACCGTATCATTCGCGGATTGAACCGCGCCATTACCCTGGAGCAAGCTTCCCAACGGCGTCCAGCTCGGGTCGCTCAAGTTGTTCTTATACTGGACTTGATAATGGAAACCGTTTTGCGTCGGGAACGACAGGACGATGCTCCCGGAGCTGAGTGACGGAGTGATGGTGACACCGTTGGCCGGCGCGACCGCCGGGGCCAGCATCAGGAAGCCCACGTTGGCTTCGTCATGGCCGAGCAATGAGCCGCCCAAGCGAAACGTCTTTTGTGTGCCATCCAAGGTGACGGTCACCGGTTTTCCATTGGCATCCACCAGGGGCGACCATCTCCAGCTTGACCAGCCGCTGACCTGGATGAGGAACGTTCCCAGCATGTTGGTGGTCTGGTTGGCCGTGCCGGCACCGCTCGTCACCTGATAGAGGATGTCCTCCGTGGGGTTGTTCCCTTCCGCGACGCGCGCGACGACGTTGTAGGTTCCAGCCGGATAATGGTGGGTGTAATTCGCCCAGGAATTCGGGCCGAAGAATCCGAGGTTGTAGTCAATCCCCGAGCCTCCGCCGGAGGTGAATTGCGCCCTGGGCAGTTCGCCGCCGAGGTCGCCGGTGCCGGTCGGTATGCCCGGAGCCGGGCGATAGGTATAAGTGCCATTCGGATCGGATTCGATAATATCCACTCCCGAGACGCTGGCCAGGCCGGCGTAGGCATTGATTTGGTTATCGAAGAACTGGCCGCCGCCGTAGTCGTAGTCTTCAGCTTCCCATTGATAATTGTCGGAGCTGTAGGTGGCGAAGCTGTTCGTGTAATGAGTGGTTCCCACCGCGTCGGTCACGGTGATAATCGCCGTGTGGAAGGCGTTCGTTTTGACCGGGTAGCTCACGTTCAGCGCATTGGCCGTGCCGCTGAAGGTCAGGGCGGTGACGTTGGCGCCGTCCAAATTGACCGTGACGCCGCTATTGGGAATTCCCACCGTGGAATTAACCACGAAGGTCGAGGTATTCGTGAATTGGAACAATGCCGAGCTGTCCGGCGTGAAATTGCTGACGAACGGCGGAGGCGTCACCGAAAGGTCCGCCGGCACGAGCAGGACATAGTTGAGATTATGTCCCGCGCCGTCGAGAGTGATCCGCAGAGTCTTCACGGAGCCATCGGCAGTAAAGCGGGACAGATTGCCGCCCGTATCCTTGACCGGCGTCCAATAGTATTTACCCCAATTGCCGGTGGAATTTACGTTGTAGGTTCCCAGCTTGGTCGTGGTCTGGGTGGTCGTGCCGAGACCACTGGTGACGAGGGAAATGCTGCCGGCATCCGACACCGAGCCGGCGTCGCCACGAGAAACACGGACATAAATATTATACACGCCTGCCGGATAGTCGCGGGTATAGTTCGCCCATTGGCCACCGGCGGTAAAACCGACGTCATAATCCTGGTAGGGAACACCGAATTGATTGGTGGTATTAATGTACTGCAGGCGCGGCACTTCGTTCAGGCCTTCAGAGCCCAGGCCGGCGCGGATATAAGCCGTGTGAGTATTGCCTGGATCGTTAAAGTCCACTCCCGCCACGCCGTCGAGCGCGTAGTAAGCGTTGGTCTGCGGGTTATCGAAGAATTGGCCGCTATTATAATCCCAATCTTCCGCCTCGAACGTATACGTTGGAATGACGGTATCAAACGTTAGCGTGGCGCTGGCGGGAATCCCGTTGCCGTCGGTGACCTGGATGACCGCCGTATAAACCGTGTTGCTGGTCAACGGTGCCGTCACGGTGATGTCCGTGCCATTGCCGGTAACTGAGAGCCCGTTGCCGCTGGTCAGATTGGTCACGTAACCCACGCCGGCCAGGTTGGTGACCGCCAACTGCACGAAGACGTTTCCGGGAGTGATGCCGCCGGCGGATGAATGAGCGGTGAACGAAAACAGATTGGTCCACTCAAATTGCCTGGCGCCATCCGGGTAGATATTGGTGATGGTGACCGTGGTCGCCGCTTCATTGAGGTTTAACGGCATTAACATGAAGAAACTCAGATTGTCATTGGCCTGATTCTGCAGGAATTCCAATGAGCTGGGGGTGCCGTCAAAGGTGATTTGAATCAGGTTGCCGCCGCTGTCCGTCACGGGCATGAAATCGAAATTTTGCCAGCCGTTGCCTTTGACTCCGAACTTATAGGGGCCGCTGGAAGGACTGCTCACCGTGGCGTTGCCGGAGGTCACTGTAACATCAGCCGCCTCGGTTTTAGGGCCGTTACCGCCGGAAGCGCGGACAAACAGGTTGTAAGTACCGGCGGGAAATGTGCGCGTGTAGTTGCCAAAATCGCCGCCATCCGTGTAACCCACGTCATAATCCGTTTTGCCCGTGCCGATATATTGGAGGCGTTTATAATTGGATTCCGGCGGGCTGACGGCTTCTGTTGCCAGGCCTCCGCCACCGGCATCGCCGCCGATGCGGTAGGGAGAAGGTCCGTTGGCGTTGTGAGCGTCCACACCATCCGTCGTGAGCAACCCCGAATAACCATTGGTTTGCGGATTATCAATGAACAGGCCGCTGACGCCGTTGCTGGTGTAATTCCAATCCTCCGCCTCCCAGGTATAGGAAGGAGTAATCGTGTCAAAAGTGATGGACTGACTCGCCACATTGCCATTCGCGTCCGTTACTTGAATGACGGCGGAATAAAGCGTGTTGCTGGTCAAAGCGGTGCTCACGCTCAAAGCCGTGCCGGGCCCGTTGGTGGTGAGCCCATTTCCCCCGCCGAGGTTCTTCAGAAAACTGGTTCCCTTGTACAAACTGGTGACGGTTAGAGCCACCGTGACATTCGTCACTCCCGCGGGCGAGCTGGCGGTGAAGGACAAGGTGGTCGACGGCTGGAACATGTTCGTGCCGTTGGGATAAAGATTCGAGATGGTGGACTGGGCTTGAGCCGGACTGCCGAATAGTAGCAGGCACGCTGCTATCAGCGGCGCTACGGCGAATGCCGAAAAGCTGATCAGGGGGGGACGACGGTTATTTTTCATATTGTGCATGGGTTTCTGATGGGTCGTTAGCAGCATGAAGGGGGTGGCATTTGGTCGGTATCCCCACTTTCGGGGAGGGGAACCGGGGCGGCAGCCGGGAAGCTCCTCAAAGAACCGAATACTCGTCTTTTTGGGCGCGTTTTCACTTTGGATACTTTCCTCCACTTCGCTTATCCTGCGGCATCCCCACTTTCGGGGGTGCCGGGCGAACGAGCGTTTCCGGACGCTCACCTGCGGTGAACGTGTTGCTCAATCCATCCATGGCCTATGAAGAATTCGCTTCGTGAAATCCTGTGCGCGGCTTTGCTGGCCACAATCGGCAGCGTTCCGCTCGCCTCGCCCGCCGCCGAACGCCCGCAAACTTTCTGCAATCCGCTCGACCTGCCCTATCGTTTCCAACTGGATTTGCCCAGCCGCCGCGAAGCCGCCGATCCAACCCTCGTGCGATTCAACGGCGAGTATTGGCTCTTCGCCTCCAAGAGCGGCGGTTACTGGCATTCGGCCGACCTGGCTCATTGGAAATTCGTGGTGCCGACGGGGATGCCGCTGGAAGATTACGCGCCCACGGTTGCCGTGTTGAATGGGCGGATGATTTTTACCGCGTTCAACACGCGCGCGCTTTACACCACGGATGACCCGCTCAAAGGAATCTGGAGCAAGGCCGCGGACCTGAAGGGCTATCCCGACCCGGATATTTTTGTCGATGACGACGGGCGCGTTTATCTTTATTACGGTTGCTCTTCCAACGGTGGCATCCAGGCGGTGGAACTCGATCCGCAACAGAACTTCAAAGTCATCCGCGAACCCGTGACGTGCCTGACGGCGGACTACGCTCATCACGGCTGGGAGGTCGCCGGGGAAAATAATCTCGGCAATCCCAACGCCGACGGCAGCACACAACTCGCACCGTGGGTGGAAGGCGCGTGGATGACGAAGCATGCCGGAATTTATTATCTCCAATACTCCGCGCCCGGCACGCAATTCAAGAGCTACGCCGATGGCGTCTACACCGCGACCAATCCCATGGGGCCGTTCGTCTATGCCTCGTACAGTCCGTTTTCACAAAAACCCACCGGCTTCATTGGCGGCGCGGGCCACAGCAGTGTGGTGGAAGATGACGGGCACCATTTTTGGCATGTCACGACCATGACGATTTCCGTGCGGCATATGTTTGAACGGCGGCTCGGCCTTTTCCCGGTTGGTTTCACGCCGGATGGCCAGATGTTTTGCGACACCTATCTCGGCGATTATCCGCAATTCATCCCGGGCGCGACGAAAAATCCCGCCGCAAATAATTCGCCGGGCTGGATGTTGCTGTCGTATCGCAAGGCCGCCACGGCTTCGTCGTCACTGGCGCAATTCCCGGTCGAAAATGCGGTAGATGAAAATATTCGCACGTGGTGGTCGGCCGCTTCGGGGAATCCCGGCGAATGGCTGCAAGTCGATTTGGCCAGGCCCTGCCGAATCGAAGCCCTGCAAATCAATTTCGCCGATCAGGGCATGGCCAATCTCGGGCGTATGACCGGCGATGCCTACCGTTACTCTGTGCAAGTCTCCAGAGATGGAACGCATTGGACGAACGCCCTCGATCGCCGAGACAACCGGCGCGATTCTCCGCACGACTACGCGCAACTGGAAACGTCGGTGGTTGCCCGTTATGTCCGCGTGCTCAATGAGCACGTGCCCGGCAGCGGGTTGTTTTCGATCAGTGGTTTCCGGGTTTTTGGCAACGGACTTGGCCACGCTCCGGCGGCAGTCAGGCGGGTGGAAGCGGCGCGCGATGCTTCGGACCTGCGGCGGGCGCACGTTTCATGGCAGCCGGTGGCGGGCGCGGATTTTTATATCATCCGCTACGGCATTGCGCCTGATCGGCTTTTCAATAATTACCAGGTTTATGACGCGACACATTTTGACATTAACAGCCTGAACAGCGGAACGAGTTATTACCTGAGCGTGGATGCGGTGAACGACAGTGGAATTGCCCAAGGCAAAAAAGTAATCACGATGAAATAACGCACTCGGCTCGGGCGGCGTTTTGCCGGCGGGACGCCGGCGCTCCCAGGACTCACGGATAAGCGAGCCGAAAGAAACCGCTGCCGACGGCTGGATCCATTGGCAGCACCATCTGATCGGTGGCTTTCGATCCGGTGACACTCACCCAATTGGTTCCGATGCCGGCGGCAGGCGGATTAGTCTGCATTTCCAAATGCCAGCCCAGATGATCCGCAGGCCAACTCAATTGTATTTGGCCGCCGGACGCGGCGGAATTAATGAGCGTGGGCCCCGCGGTCCCAAAGGTGAACGCCATTTCGGAAAGTTGCAGTCCGCTGGAATCGCCGTTGTTGGCGGTGATGTTCAACCGATAATAAGCAAAGGCCGTGGTGTTGCTGATGGCGTATTGCTTCGTCAGAAAACGGCTGGGAAAAAGTTCGTTGCTGCGGGTATCGAGCGTGGTCCAGTTGGCTCCCTCCATCGACCCCTGAAACTGCCAGTTTTTCGGGTCACGTCCCGGCACGTCGTTGGCGCTGGACAACGCGTAGCGAACCACCGCCTTAAGCGGCCCGCCGAAATAAACCTGCAACCAGCCGGTGTTGCCGCCATTCGCGTTGAACCACTTGGTGGCGGTCGAGCCATCGAAGGCCATGGCGGCGGTTTCATTGGGCGGATTATCCGAACTTGCCGAGGCGATCGTGGGAGTTGGAACAGCGGAGGCTTGCGCGGAATTGGCGCTTTGGCCCAGTGCGTTCACCGCGCTCACCACGTAAAAATATTTGGTTTCATTGACGACATTCGTGTCGGTGTAACTGGTCGAGCGCACGTTGGTGGCCACAATGGAATATGTCCCGTTGTTCACGAGCGATCGTTTGACGTTGTAGCTGGCCGCCGTACCGGAACCGGACCAACTTAACGCGACCTGCACATTGCCCGGCGCTGCGCTCAATGCGGTGGGTGCCGGCGGGGGCGCGCTGGGTGGTGGTGGAAAAACGACGTCGTTCGTGCGCGCAGGCGGATTGGCGTCGAGCTGGATCACCGCGCCGGATTGATATTTGAGCCGGATGGTTGTGTTGCTGGGCGCGCACAACTTCATATCCACATCCCAGGTCAGCGGCCAGGACGGCAGCACCCGGATTTCATTTCCATTGCATTGCAGCAACATGAATTGCAACCCGGTCATGCCCGCGCCGCCATTGTCGAGGTCCGGCAAATAATCATTGTGCGAAGTCCAAAACGCGGGAAAGCGGCACTGCGGATCTTTCTGGGAAAAGTTGCTTATGACATCCGCCTGCGCCGCGCCGGTTAGCCCCACCAACGGTTCTTCAATCACATCCTGGCTCCAGCAGTTCTTATTGTTTTGGACCACGCGGTTGTTGAAGGTGGCCAGGCCGATGTTGAAATTGGATTTGCCGATGCCGAAAATTCGGTACGGAAAAAGGCAGTAACATTCGGGGTTCTCCGAGTTGTGCGGGGCGCCGTAGGTTTGCGCCGGAATCACATAAGTGCCGGCGGCGTTCATGGGCAGCGGCGGCAGCGCAGCCAGGCAATTACTCCATTCATTGATCAATGCCGGGTTGGTCAAGTCACCCGGCAAAGAAATCAATTTCGGAATGTCGTGCATCAGGCCCGAGATGTAATCCGTGGAATTGGTGCAATCCCAATACATCTCAATGGCATTCGCGGGATAAAATTGAAGGGTGCCGTTGATACGCGGCCAATGCTGGTCGAAAAACCGAATCACCTGCGTCGCGAAGGGAACCATGTCATTCGTCGCGAAGGCGCTGTCCCGCGTGTAATCATAGTAGTCCAGCATCATGGCCAGCGTTTCCAGCCCACCCTGGTAATGATACCGGATATATTGGTTTTGGGTGTAGGCGCCGGTGTTGTTGTTTCCCCAATCCGTCAGCAAATACAGGCCGAAGAAATTGTAGGTCTCGGGAAAGAACGCGCCGCCGTGCCCGTAGTATTTGGAGGTCGCCGCCATTTGCCAGCCCAGCAGGTTGGTGTAGCAGGTGAACCACGGCTGCATCAAATCAAAGTCCCCCGACGCGAGTAACGGCCAGTAAAGATGCCGGGTGTTTTGATGCCAGTAGCCCGGGCCCCATCGGCGGTAGTCGCCATTTTGTCCGTTGTAATCGAAAGTGAAGGTGCCGCCGTTGAACTTCATCGGATATTTTCCGCGGCCCTGACAGGCCTCCAGGAAACGTTGTTCGAGGTACCCCCGCGTGACGATCGTGGCATTCGTATCGCCAGTGACAAAAATCCAACTTCGATTCCAGAACGTGTCCCACCAATTGAAATGATTCGTCCGCGCAGTCTCCAAATCCGTCGTGTCCACCTGCGACACGAGGTCGCTCATCTGGTTTTGCCAGTCCACCGCTGTGGTCGTCTGGGCGGTGTACGCATAAATGGAAACCGTGAAGTTCGTGCCGGACGCGGATTGCAACGTGTAATTATTCACCTTGTCGAAATTCGCCGCTTTGATCGTCAGGCCGAAGGTGCGATTGATATACGGATCGGGAAAGCTGTTTGCGTTCAGATTTTCTCCCGCGACGATTGTCTGATACAGGGAAGTGCCGTTGCGATGATATGAAACGAGACGGTCGGCCAGGGACGGCGCCACATCCGCCGATTCGGTCCAGCCATTGTTCACGCCGCGCCACCCACCCGACGGCGGATCGTTGCCATTCGTCGCCGTGTAGGGAGCGCTCCGCCAGACTTCGTTCGAGCAGCACATGGTGAAGGGCTGCTGTCCATTTGCTTCGACGCGGATGACCGGTTGATTGGCGTCAATCCAGACCCGCACAGAAACCTGCGAGCCGGCCGGTCCGGCGGTGATATCGATTTCTCCGTGATAAAAATCCAGCGTCTGGTTGAAAGGCGCGCCGGCCGTGAAGGGATTCGGCGAGAAATGAATTCGCGTTCGGCCAATTTTCAAAAGCCGCGTGCCTTCGCTCCAACTGTCCGACTTGCCGATGTACATCATCAGGTCTCCGCCATTTTCCACCCACACATTGGCAGTGATATCGCCATTGCCGAGCGGCATGGAACCGGGCGAGCCATTCGTGCTCGGAGAATCCCAGGTTTCGTTGTAACCGTTCAATTGAGCCAGGACATCGGCGGGCAGGCTGGCCGCGACGGCGGTGCGGAGGGGAAAAAGCAAACCGCCCAGCAATATTAACAGTAACCGGGCGCGCTCGAATCGCTTTGTTCCATTGGCGCTCACGCTTCGTTCAAGGGTAAACGAGCCGGAAGAAAGCGCCGCCACTCGTCGCATCGATCGGCAGGAAAAACTGGTTGGTCGTCGCCGAATTGGAAACGGTCACCCAACCGCCGGCATTGAGCGCATTGGTCTGCATTTCCAGGCGCCAGCCTTCGTGGTCCATCGGCCAGTTCAATTGCAGTTGGCCGCCAGCCGCTCCGAAGGCAAGTTGCGGCACGGTGGTGGACGGCGCGGTGCCAAAGACATTGAATTCATCGATGCTCCAAAAAGTTCCCGCGGCGCTTCCGGTCTGGGTGACGCGGATGTAGCGCGCGGCCTGAGTGGCAAACGTGATGGTGGTGGTGGATGAAGAACCCGCGCCGCTCGCAACGGGGCTGCTCCAGTTGACGCCATCGTCGGAAACGGTCACCTGGTAGGCGCGCGGATAATCGTTGCCCGAGTTGATGTAGTTCAAAATAATTTTGCTGAACACATTGACCGCGCCCATGTCGACCTGGAACCACTGGCCGGGAGTTTGCGAGCCGCCGGTGGACCAACGCGTGGTGAGATTGCCGTCCAGGGCGTTGCCGGGGTCGTCGCTTCCGGCCGTGCTGGAACTCGCGACCCACAAAATCCGACCCAGCGTGCCGGGCACCACGTACGCCGGCGGGGAAGCGGCGCTTTCGCTCGCGGCGTTCACCGCGGAAACCACATAATAATAAGTCGTGCCGTTGACCAGGCCCGTTTCGGTATAGGCGGTGCCGGCGAAATTGGTCGCCACCAGCGTGGTAGGGCCGCCGCTGAAGGTGTAGCGCCTGATGTTGTAACCGCTCGCTCCCGATGAGGCGACCCACGTGAGGGCCGCCTGCGCGTCGCCCGGCGTCGCCACGACATTGGCCGGCACGGCTGGCGGCGTACCACTGACAAGCGTGACGCTGAAAGATTCGGCGGTGCCGATGGCGGTGCTTTGCGCAATGATCGGGTCCGCGCCACCATTGGGCGCGGTGACGAATTTGCCGTCGTTCATGGCGCGCAACGCGATGTTGCCGTCGCCCGCGTCGTATTCGGTAAACGTTTCCCAACTGCCCACCCCGGTACGGTTGGCAATCAACGGGCTCGCGCCGTTATTTTCCGCCGTGACGTATTGCGTGTTGGCCAGCGCCAGAAAAGCGATGTTTCCACCACCCGCATCCACGATCTGAAATTGTTCGGGCGTCCCGACCAAAACGCTTTGCGCGATCAACGAATTCGAGCCGTTGTTGGGCGCGGTCACGTACTTGTCATTGGCCAAAGATTGCAGCGCATAAGTGTTGCCGGGAACCAATTGATGCGAAAGCCCAGGCGGCGCGGCGTAGAACCCGAACCATTGCACGGCGAATAAATTCCCGGAACCGCCGGTGTAAACCAGGTAGACAGTATGCGTTCCGCTCGCGCCGCTGACGTTGCAAAATACATCCGTGTAAATCTGGTTTCCGCCGCTGACAGGCACGGCGCACGCGCCAACCAGCGTTCCGCCCGCGCTGTCGAGATGGATTTCAATATAACCGCCCGGTCCGGCGCCGGCCACGCGGGCCACAAAAGCATTCGCGCCGGTGAGATTGATATTTACGTAGGCAGACCAGGCGGATGCAGCAACACTGATATCCTGCCCACCTTCCGAGCAGGCTTCCACAGTCACTCCCGACATGGCGCTATAGCTCGCGGCGGCGGTCGGAATGATGGCGGCAAAGCTCGGCGCGTTCCGGGCCAGAGCGACGCGCCCGGAATTCAGCCCGGTCACGGTGTTGGAATAAATTATCGCCGTTCCCGTGATGCCCGTTCCCAAATAGCCGCCGCCCACCGTGATGCCGTCCAGTCCCGGATGGACGACGGTGTTGTATTGAAAAACCAGGTTCGTCCCCGCCGAGAAACCCGCCCCGCTGTAAAGCGAATCAATGATGGTGTTGAAGGCGCAATAAGCATTGGCCACGGTCCCGACGCTTTGCCCGTCGCCGCCGTTGCCCATCATCATGGCCGGCTGCTGCTGGCTGTAACCGTTGCCGCCGCAGCGCAGGACGGTGTTGCCAGTCACGGTCGCCGACAAGAGCGCCGAGCCATTCACGCCGAATTTGCCGACGCCCAGCCCCACGTAACGCGCAGTGTCGCGAAAAAGATTGTTCGTCACCACGTCGTTGATGCCGCCGTAGATCCCGATGCCTTTGCCGCCCCAGGCATCGATCGCCGTATTATTCACATACGTGATGTTGCTCATCGTCGTGTAATAGTAAGTGGTCGAACCGGACACGTTGTAGTCGACGGAATTAATCGCCATGGCGTCGTCTCCCGTGCCGCGCACAAAATTATTCGAGTAAGTGAGATTGATGCCGATACCGTTGGCGCTTTGCACATTGTTGAAATTGCCGCCGTCGGACCACACGCTCAAAACCCGGCAATTCCGCGCCGTGCCGCCCACGCCCGCGCACCAGAACGCGGAAGTCGCGTGCTGGATCCACACATTGTCCACGAGCCAGTTGTTGCCGCTGAAATTAACCGCGCCGTTATTGTTGTTGCCGGCGCGATTCGAGCCGTTGCAATCCAGCGCCACGTCCTGCAGCGTGCAAGACGTGGTCGTGATCATGTTAGCCACGCCCTGGGAATTGTTCGCGGGCGTGACCCGGTAAAGCGTGCTGTACCATGGTCCCGCGCCCTGGATTTTTATCCCGGAAGCGTGAAGCCCGCCGTGGATGGCGCTGAAGTAATAAGTGCCGGGAGGAATCCACGCGCTTTTTCCCTGCGATTGCGCGGCGAGGAAGCAATTGTTAATGGCAGTCGTGTTGTCCACTGCGGGATTATTTGAGACCGCGCCATAAGCAAGAATGGAAAGGGAATTGGCCGGCTGCGCGAATGGCGCGGGCGGATTCTCCAAATCCACCACGTCAATGTCATAAAACGCCGCCGTGTTGGCCGGGTCTTGTTGCAACGTAATCGTATCGCCCGGCGCGACCGGTGTGTTCGTGATGAAGGCGTGGGTGTCGTTCCAGAAGCCGCGTGGATTGCCGTCCGCGGGATTCTTGTCGGCCTGGCCGTTGTAATTGGTGCCTTCGTAGCAATAGCTCTGGGCCGAGTTGACACTGAGCGCCTGGCGAAAGATTCCGTTGACGTATAAATCAATCGTGTTGGTAATCCCGCCGCCAGCCGGAGCGTCGGGAATGCACGAGCGCAGGTTGATGGCGGTCAGGTTTCCGCCGGTGTCATTCGTCCATGTGACGAATTGGCCAACGGCATTCAACTGCACATAGGCGTGGCCGGAGGCTTCGAGAACCGCGCTCGAATACGGCGTGGTCGGCGCGGACGTGAGCGCGACGATGGTTGCGCCGCCGCCGAGCAGACCTGATTCGCCCTCATAGCTCGTGAACGGAGTGGTCGCGCCCACGGCATGCGCATTGGCCCCAGCGTGCAAAAACAGGAGCAAAGCGGCGGTCGCGCAAATGAGACGCACCACGGGTGAGGCGAAGGATTGGGCAGAATACGACCGCATGACTTGTGTTTTTTAAATGGTCGTGGCAAACCTAGTGGACCACGTTGCTTTCGCCATCCCCTAAATCGGGGACTTACCCGAAAACAAATCGATATTGCAGGATGTTGCTCAACACATGATCCCTCACTCCCACCCCTGCCGCAAAGTTCATCCGTGTTTTTTAATTCTGCTCGCAGTCGCCACGATATTGTTCGGTGAAATTCCAGTGTTGCGGGCGCAAGACGCGCCGCCTTACAAAAATCCCAATCTCGCCGTGGAGGCGCGGGTTGCCGACCTGCTTGGGCGCATGACTCTGGAGGAAAAAGTGCGGCAGCTCGACATGTATTTCGGCTCGGAAGAAATATTGGACAAGAATACCAATCCAACCGCGGACCATCACACACATGCCCGGCTGGACGTGGTGTTTGATCCGCAATTCGCCGAAAAATCCGTGGGGCATCTCGGGGTCGGCTCCATTCACGACCTTTATCCGCGCGCAAAACTTTCCAATCGCATCCAGGAATGGGTGATGCAATCCAATCGCCTCGGCATCCCGGCGCTGTTCATCGAGGAGGGTTTGCACGGTTACATGGATTACAACGAGACGGTTTTTCCCCAAAGCATCGCGCTCGCCACGACCTGGAATCCCGAACTGGCGCGGCGAACGGGAGCGGCCATCGCGGCGCAGGCGCGCGCAAACGGCGTGGACATGATTCTCGGGCCGGTCCTGGATGTCGCGCGCGATCCGCGTTGGGGGCGCGTGGAGGAGGATTTCGGCGAAGACCCGTATCTGACCGGCCAACTCGGCCTCGCTTACGTCGAGGGCATGCAAGGTGATTCACTGAACACCGACCACACCGTGATTGCCGAGCCGAAACATTTCGCCGGCCACGGCAGCCCGGAAGGCGGACTCAATACCGCGCCCCTGCACGCCGGCGAACGCGAAGTCCGCACGGTCATGCTGAAATCTTTTGAGCCGGCTGTTCGCGAAGGAAAAGCCATGGGCATCATGGCCGCCTATCACGACATCGATGGCGTGCCCTGCACGGCCAATCCGTGGCTGCTGAACAAAGTCCTGCGTGACGAATTGGGCTTTCAAGGATTCGTCTTGTCCGATCTGGGCGCGATTCGCCGACTCTACGACACCCATCATGTTGCTGATTCACCCGCCAGCGCGGCGGTGCTGGCGCTCAATTCCGGCGTGGACATGCAATTTTATGATTTCGGCCACGACACGTTTCAAAATGCCATTATTGACGGCGTGAAAAATGGCAAAGTGTCACCCGAAACTTTGAACCGCGCGGTCGCAAGGATTCTGCGCGTCAAATTCATGCTTGGCCTGTTTGACCATCCGTTCGTGGACGAAAATCTCGACGCCAAAGTGCGCCATTCCGCCGCGCACAACGAACTGGCCCTGGAATCCGCGCGCCAGGCCATGTGCCTGCTCAAAAACGACGGCGGTCTTCTGCCGCTGAAAAAGAACCTCAAACGCGTCGCGGTGATTGGGCCGAATGCGAACATCAACCGGATTGGGGATTACACGGAGGTGGCCAAGGAAAGTTCGAAGCAAGGCATGTTCGAGCAAATCAGGCAGTTGCTGGGCGCGAATTCGGAAGTCACTTTTGCCGATGGTGAAGACATGGAAAAGGCAATTGAACTCGCCCGGAATTCGGACGTCGCCATTCTCGGCCTGGGCGAACGGATGGGAATTTCCGGCGAAAGTTTTGATCGCTCCGATTTGAATCTTCCGGGAAAACAAGAGCAACTTCTGGAAGCCGTGGCGGGCGCCGGAAAGCCGGTCGTGCTGGTGCTGCAAAACGGCAGGCCGCTGTCGATTTCATGGGCGGCCCGGCACGTTCCCGCCATCCTGGAAACCTGGTATGCCGGTGAATTTGGCGGACGCGCCATTGCGGAGACTCTTTTCGGCGACAACAATCCGGCGGGCCGGTTGCCGATTTCGTTCCCGCGCAGCGTCGGCGCGTTGCCGGATTTCTATAATCATTTTCCCTCGAAGAGCACTTCGTACATCGACGGCGATAGTTCACCGCTCTTCACTTTCGGTCACGGTTTGAGCTACACGACTTTTAAATATGCCGGCCTCGCGGTCACTGCGCCGCCGGAGCAGGGCGCGGATGACGTGGTGGTTTCGTTCCAACTCACCAACACCGGCACACGCGCAGGCGATGAAGTGGCGCAATTATATGTCCGCAAGGAAACGGCCAGCGTCGCGACGCCGGTTAAATCATTGAAGGGATTCTTGCGGGTCCATTTGAAACCGGATGAATCCCAAAAAATCACCTTTCACCTAAAGCAATCCGACCTCGCGATTTGGGGCGCCAGCCAGGAATGGCGGGTGGAACCGGGCGAATACAAAGTCACCGTCGGCGGCGATTCAGAGGGTGGTTTGTCCGCGAAGTTTAATTTGAAGCCGTAACGATGCGAAAGGTTTTAACGCAAAGATGCCAAGGCGCAAAGGATTTAAAGTGTTTCGCCGACACCTTCCAGGCCAGTATTTAGCGAGCGAATCTTATGGATTGGCACATTTTGTTTTTGGCCGTTCCCACTTTGCGTCTTCGCCTCTTTGCGCCTTTGCGTTGAAATTCCCTCGGGCCGGCGCTCCCGGTTCGCTCTCAATAATACTCCGACCGATGCTTCGCCACGGCTTCCACGCGGCTGCGCACGTGCATCTTCAGGCAGATGTTTTTCACATACGTCCGCACGGTTTCGGTGCTGATGCTCAATTGATCGCTGATCTCCTTGTAGATAAAACCCTGCGCCAGCAATTCCAGGACTTCGCGTTCGCGCGGCGAGAGATTCTCCGCTTCGCGCGGTGAATTGCCGACTAGATGAAAATGCTTCACCACCTTGCTGGCAATGTGGCTGGACATGGGCGCGCCGCCCGTATAGGCGTCGCGGATGGCGGCCAGCAATTGCTCCGGCGGGCTGGACTTGACCAGGTAACCGTTCGCTCCCGCCTTCAACGCGCGGAAAATGCGTTCGCTGTCCTCATAAATCGTGACCATGATGATCTGCATGGCCGGCGCGACCTTCTTGATCTCGGCCACGCATTGAATTCCCGACATGTGGGGCAGCTTGATGTCCATGAGCACGACATCAGGATTTTTCTGCAAAATTTCCGGCAACGCCTGCTCGGCCGAGGTGTAGGCGCCAAGACATTTGATGTCCGGCGCCGATTCCAGGATTTGGATGAGCTGCTCCCGCAATCCGCTGTCGTCTTCGACAATGACGACTGATTTTTTCATGAAGTCCATTACAACAATTTAATCCCCCGCAGCGCCATCCATTTATGCGCCGGGCACCGGCGTCCCGATCCGCAAACTCAGGCGCACCGTCGTGCCGCCGCCGGGTTTGCTTTCCACGGTGCAACTGCCGCCGATGTTTTGCAGGCGCTGTTTCATGTTGGATAAACCGTGTCCGGAAACGCCCTCCCCCGGCTGGAACCCGGCGCCGTCGTCATGCACGGTAACTTCCAGGGAACCATCCGCGAACACCATGCGAATCGTCACCTCGGAAGCTTTGGCGTGCTTGATGATATTATGCACGGCCTCTTTCACCGCCAGGCTGATGTTGTGGCGCGTCTGGCTGGAGACCTGGATTTCCGGCGGCAAATCCATCACGTGAAAACGGCAGCGCAACGGCGTCTGCTCGCACAATTGTTTGACCATCTGGCACACGTAATTTCCCAACGCCTCCAAATTGTCGTTTTCCGGATTGACCGCCCAGACCGTTTCGTAAAGCGCCGAGACCAGTTCGCGGGACATTTTTGAAACCTTGTCGAAATCGGCGCGCGCCTTTTCAGGGAACGCGGGATTTTCCTGGGCCATGGCGCTTAACAGGGAAATTTGCGTGACGCGGGCGCCGAGATCATCGTGAATGTCGTGCGCGATCCGCAGCCGCTCCTGTTCCAGCGCGCGCTGTTGTTTCAAGCGGGCCATCTCGCGCCGCATGCGTTGCCAGACGAAATAACGGCTCGCGCCCAGAATCATCGCCACGATGGCCGCCAGCGCCGCCGCCCAGAACCACGGTGTTTTCCAGAACGGCTCCGGGACGAAAACCCGGATCGACGCTTCCCCACCGGTCCAGGCGCCCATCACATCCAGGCCGCGCACGTGAAATTTGTAATGGTTCGCGGGCAGGGCCGCGTAGTAGGCATCGTGCACATTGCCCGAGCCCATGCTGTACATCTCGTTCCATTCCACCACCAAACTGTCCCCGGGCTTCACCGCGGGCGCGGACTCCAAAAGATTATGCCATTCGCCGTGGCTCGCCTGGTCGATGTCCACGATGGCGAAGGCGCGGGTCTGCGGATCCTGCCCGAATTTCACGACCTTGGCCATGCTGGGCCGGGTGCCGTCGTGGATCCAGCCCGCGGGCGGATCGTCGTCATTGGGATGCTCGCCGTGATCGTTTTCAAACGGCGATTGCAACAGCACGACATTGCCAAGTTTGCCGTCGGATTTCGAAACGACCAGATTCGCCACCACGAAAATCCCCACCGTCTCCGGCGGCCCGGCCGAGGAAATCACGATCAATAACCGCGTGGCTTGCGGCGGCACGACCAGCGTTTCGCGGCGGTGCGTGAGGGAGGAAGTTTTCAACGAGCCGGTCCAGCCCGTGCTTTCGCCGCTGACGTGATAAATGTTCTGGCTGATCTGGTCGCCCGAGCTGTTGAAGAAACGCACGTTCAGCGACATCTCGCTGTTGGGCTCGTGCCAGGTGCCTTCAAATCCCTCCAACATGTAACGCAAGCGAAGTGGCGGCTTGCTGTTCGTGGCCGGGCCGAAATGGAACACGATGCCTTGCGGAGTGGAACCCAGGCTGATGCTGTCCTTGTCCCGGAACGGCAGTGATTTTCCAGCCACGCGGACGGATTGGATTTCCAGCGTATTCGTGGCGTCGTCCGCCCGCAGCGGAAATGCGGCGGCCAGCAGCAGCGCCGGCGCCAGGCAGGCCGCGACAGCTTTGCGAACAATTCCGATCGACGCACCCTTACGGCAAATTGAGCGGAGGTGCGATTTCATGCGATTATTTTAGCAGCCGGAGTGGAAATGGAAATCTTTGAAGTGCCGGATCAGTGACTGGTTTCAGGTCGCAGGGTTCGCACAATAAAGGCGTCCAGTACTTTGTCGAATCCCACGCCGCCCGGGAAACCGTGTCCGCCTCCCGGCGTCATCCAGTACGTGGCATCAGCGCCTTCCGCCTTCAATTTTTCATAGAGCGCTTTGCCGTGCAGTCCGGGAACGATCGGATCGCGTTCCCCATCGCAAATCAAAAGCGGCGGAACGTCCCGGCGCGCCTGACCCATGGGACTCATGGACTCGTAGAGCGCTTTGTGTCCATCAATATCAGGAGTGACGCCATGAAATAGCACGCGCAGGCGCGGACGCGAGTCATAAGGAATTTTATCGTCCGGTCCGCGAAAGCTCACTTTCCCATCGGCATTGGTCACGACATCATCCGGGCCCTGGTTCCAGAAGCGGACAAAATCCGTCGGCGGAATATAACTGAAACTGCCGGACACGCGCGCGCTCACACCCGCCAGTTCGGGCACCGGGCCGCCGTCATCGAAATTCTCCGGCACCATCGCCACCATCAGGCTCAAATGCCCGCCGGCTGAGCCACCGGTGACATCAATCCGACTGGGATCGATGTTAAAGCGCGCCGCATTCTTGCGAATAAACCGGATCGCATTGCGGCAGTCGCGGATATTTTGCGGAAACCCGCCTTTTTCTCCCAGCCGATATTGAATGGAAAACACCGCCACGCCGTGCCGCATGAAAATTTGCCAACCACCCACGCCCCGGACGGTCGTGGCGAAGTCGCCGCCAAACCACCAGCCGCCGTGGATTTCCACGATGGCGGGCATGGGCGCTTTGGCCTGCTCCGGCAAAAAAGCGTTCAGCTTCAAATCCCGCCCGTCCACATTGGCGTAAACAATATTTAAGTCGGAACGATAAGCGGGAAACTGTTCCTGAGCGGCGGTGTGAAAACAAAATGCCAGGCTCAAGCCGGCCAAAAACAGCAGGGATAATTTTCTCGTTTTCAAGGTGTCAAAGGAACAGCGAGATTGTCAGGCCCGGGGCGTTTTCATTGCACGGTGTGGTCGGGGATTGGTGCTGATGCGGAAAGGATAGGCAGGCTTTGACCTTTCAATCCATCCCCGTTTTTGGGGATGTGAGCCGGCGCGCAACTCCGGTAGCTTTCGGCGGATGCATTGCCCACGATCGGAGCGGAGCGCGTCCCCACCGGCACCCGTTCGGAACCAAATTTTATGGCTGCAAAAACCTGTCAACCGATCAATATCTCCCGCGGACAAACCATTGTGAAAAAAATATTGCTCCAACTCCTCGCCGCCGGCGCGCTTGGCCTCGCCGGAATCGCTCACGCGCAAGTGGAATACGTCGACCCCTCGATGGGCGGCCAGGGATTCATGCTCGAACCCACGCGCCCAACCGTTTCCCTGCCCAACAGCATGGTGCGCGTTTACCCGGTGCGAAAGGACCAACTGGACGACCAAATCCATTCCTTCCCGCTGACCATCGTTTCGCATCGCCTGGGTGAATTATTTTGGCTGATGCCGGGCGGCGGCTCAGCGGAGGGATGGAACCGTCCCCAAACTTACGATCAGGAAATCGAAACGCCTTATTATTACGCCGCGCGATTTGACGATTCCCTGGTCCGCACGGAATTCACGCCCACGGCGCGCTGCGGTTATTTCCGTTTCACGTTTCCTTCCGGCAAGCCGGTGGTGTTCCTGGCTAATCGGCTCAAAGGCGAGTTGGCCGCCAGCGGCGACAATGCAATTTCCGGCATGGAACGCATCGTCGGCCAGGGAAGAATCTCGCCGGGAGCGATGCAAGCCTATGTGTACGGAGAATTCAGCGCGCCGGTGAATGTGGAAACCAGCGGCGCGGATAACGGGAAGCGATTAACCATCACGGCGAAGGACGAAGGGAAGACGCTCGAATTTCGCTACGGCATTTCCTTCATCAGCGTCGAGCAGGCGAAGAAAAATCTCCGCGAGGAAATCTCCGGATGGAATTTTGACAAGGTGAAAGACGCCGCGCGGGATCGTTGGAACGAAGTGCTGGGCCAAATCAAGGTCGAGGGCGGGACGCCGGAACAAAAGCGGGTTTTCTACACCTCGCTCTATCGCTGCTATGAGCGGATGGTCAACATCACGGAAGACGGGCAATACTACAGCGCCTTCGATCACCAGGTGCATCAGGACGCGCGCCCGTTCTACGTGGACAACTGGCTCTGGGACACCTACCGCGCGCTGGAGCCGCTGCAGACTTTGCTGAACCCGGAAATGGAGGCCGACAAGCTTCAATCCTTCGTCCGCATGTACCAACAATCCGGCTGGATGCCGACCTTTGCCGTGCTCTGGGGCAATAACGAGTGCATGACCGGCAATCCGGTTGCGCCCTGGATGGCCGACGCCTGGGCGAAAGGCATCACCAATTTCGACCTCGCCTCAGCCTACGCCGGCGTGAAAAAAAATTCGGTGGAAGGGACCTGGTTGCCGTGGCGTCGCGGACCGAAATGTTCGCTGGACGATTTCCTTGCGGAACGCGGCTACATGCCCGCACTCAAGCCGGGCGAACCCGAAACCGTTTCGCAGGTGCATCCGTTTGAACGCCGCCAGGCCATCTCGGTTACCGAGGCGCAAAGTTACGATGACTGGTGCACAGCGCAACTGGCCCGCGATTTGAACAACGACTCAGACCGCCAATTCTTCCTGAAACGCGCCGCCGATTACAAAAATCTTTACCGAAGTGATAAAGGCCACGTCTGGCCGAAGGATGCCGATGGCAATTGGATCGACTCCTACACGCCGGGATTTTCCGGCGGCCAGGGCGGACGCGATTACACAACGGAAAACAACGGCTACACTTACGATTGGGACGTGCAGCATGATTTGCAGGGCCTGTTTGAATTGATGGGCGGCCGCGCCCAGGCCGAGGCGAAATTGGACCGCCTTTTCCGCGAGTCGCTTGGCATGAGCAAATATGAGTTCTGGGCCAAATTTCCCGACGCCAGCGGGTTGGTCGGGCAATTCTCGATGGGCAACGAGCCCAGCCTGCACATTCCCTTTCTCTACAATTATCTCGGCGCGCCGTGGAAGACGCAAAAACGCGTCCGCATGTTGCTCGATACCTGGTTCACCGACACGACGCTCGGGATGCCCGGCGATGAGGACGGCGGCGGGATGAGCGCGTTTGTGGTTTTCTCCATGCTGGGCATGTACCCGGTCACGCCCGGCGTGCCCATCTACGATCTCGCCAGCCCGGTTTTTGACCGTGTCACCATCCGCCTGCACAACGGCAAAACTTTCTCCATCGTTTGCCGCCACAACTCCAAATATAACAAATACCTTCAAAGCGTCTCCTTGAACGGCCATGCGCAATCGCGCGTTTGGATCCGCAACGCGGACGTCGTCGGGGGCAGCACACTGGAACTGCAAATGGGCGACACTCCCAATAAAAAACTCGGCTCGGACCCGGCGGATTTTCCACCGTCATCGCTCGCCACCGACCCCGACAGTTTTGAAACGCCGCGTCCCTGAATTCGCGGCCGTGAGCGGACGGCGTCGCCGCTAAACGAAATCAGAGCAATCTCCGAAATTTGCACCGGAAATTCGGCGCAATGAATACCTCCCCATTTTAGGGGATACTAAGGGCAATCCTGCGAAGAATACCTTGAACGGTATAATTCTTAAATTGTCCTTATGTTTTTAACGACCACCACCGCGAGAGTCCTTTCGTATTCCACAGTTGCGATTGCGATGCTCGCAGCCGCCCTCGGCGCTCGCGCCGCCGGCCAACCGGTTTCCGGCGAGGCTCCGGTTGTTTCCGCGATTCTTAAGCCCTATGACGGACCGGTGGTGAAAGGGGTCGATACGAAAACACTTTCGGGCAAGGTCATGTGCGGTTACCAGGGATGGTTCGGCGCGCCCGGCGACGGGCGCACGGAAAAGAACTGGCGGCATTGGACCAAAACTCCCGGCCCGCTCGAGGACGGCAACGCCAAGGTGGATTTGTGGCCGGACGTTTCGGAGCTGGACCCCAGCCAGCGTTTTCCCACCGGGTTCAAATGGGCCAATGGAACCCCGGCGGCGGTTTTTAGTTCCTTCGAAAGGGCAACCGTCTTGAAACATTTCCAGTGGATGCAGGAGTACGGGATTGACGGCGTCTTTGTGCAGCGTTTCGCGACGGGCCTCAAGGACGCCCACTCGCAGGAACATTGCGATACCGTGCTGGCCAATTGCAGGGAAGGCGCCAATCTCAACGGCCGCGCCTATGCCGTGATGTACGATTTGAGCGGCCTGCCCGCGGGGCGCATTGACGATGTGATCAATGACTGGCGCACGCTGAGAAAACAAATGGCCATCACTCAGGACCCCGCGTATCTGAATCATCGCGGCAAACCGGTGGTGGCGGTTTGGGGCATTGGTTTTAATGATGGCCGGAAATACACTCTGGCGGAATGCCGCCGGCTGATTGCGTTTTTGAAAAACGATCCGGAAGCCGGCGGTTGCACCGTGATGCTCGGAGTCCCGACCTATTGGCGCGAATTACGCAGCGACGCCCTGAACGATCCCGAGTTGCTCCAAGTCATCGCCATGGCGGATATCGTCAGCCCCTGGACCGTGGGACGTTATGTCGATCCCGCCGGGGCCGCCCGGTATGCCGAGACAACCCTGAAACCAGACCTCGCCTGGTGCAGCCAGCGCGGAATCGATTTATTGCCGGTGGTCTTTCCGGGATTCAGTTGGCACAACATGAAAGACGGGCCTTCCAATCAAATCCCGCGCGCGCACGGGCAGTTTTTATGGTCGCAGTTTTGCGATGACAAAAAGGTGAATGCCTCGATGGTTTATGTGGCGATGTTCGATGAAGTGGACGAAGGCACCGCCATTTTCAAATGCGTCAACGATGTTCCCCTCGGCCAGCAATCGAAATTCGTGAGCTGGGAAGGTTTGCCGAGCGATTTTTATTTGAAGATGGTGGGTGCGGGCACAAAATTGATTCGCGGCGAAACGGCGGTGGCCAATGAATACTCCTTTTCCCAGCAGGATTAGCCGGTTGAAGCCCGATAAGAGTTGAACGCGCGGAGCGATGGGTTCTGCCGACCCTTCCCGTTCGCTCCGTTCAAACCCGCAGGCCGGACGCGGAAGGGAGATGCGCCTCCGACTCGGCGAGTTCCTGCATCGAGAAAGACGGGTTCAGGGAAATGTAACCGTGCGACAGCGCATACCGCGTGAGCCCAGCAATGGTATGGATGTTCAGCTTGCGCATCAGCCGCGCCCGATGAGATTCGACGGTGCGGACTGAGATGCTCAATATCTCGCCGATTTCCTTGTTGCCAAAACCAGCCGCCAGATGAACCAAAACTTCCTTCTCCCGCTCAAACAGGTCGGTGGAATGCGGCGCCCCTTCTGCCTTTGAAGCCTGGTTGCGCGCGTTGGAGACGGATTGCGCGCTAAAGAACGGCTCGCCGCGCTGCACGATTTCAATGGCCTTAATCAGTTCTTCCGAAGGCAGGCTCTTCAGCGCGAAGCCGCGGGCGCCTTTTTGGATCGCGCGCACGACATAGTCCGGGTTGTTATGCATGGAAAGAACCAGCACCTTGGTCCCGGGATATTTTTTGCAAATGGATTCGGTGGCCGCCAATCCGTCCAGGTGCGGCATCTCCACATCCATCAGGACAATATCAGGCTGAAGCTCACCGACTTTTCGAATCGCTTCCAGGCCGTCGGACGCTTCCCCGACCACGGCGAAGCCGGCACGGTCTGAGAGACAGGAAATCAAGCCCTTCCGCAGGACCGGATGATCATCCACCAGCAGGATGCGCGTACTGCCATCAATCACCCTGACAGTCCGTTTTCCAGTGTAGCTCTCCTGAAAGGGGTTACCGTTGGGCAATGAATCCGCGAGCGCTGCATGCGGTTCTGCCTTCATTTTCGATTTCATACAAGACTGGCGAGCGAAGACATTTTGAAAAAAATTCTTTCATTTAAAATCGTGCATCCATCCCCAGCCAAACCCATTCCGGGCAACGAGTTAATCAGACATCGAGCCGAATTCATGCCAGACACTTATTTGGGTCACTACTAAAGCCCGCAAACGCCTGTGATTTAAAGCGTTATATTTTTTCAAAAAAACGAAAGGCGGGTACGGGATAGCCTCAGAAAGTGTAACTTTCTCCGACAAATCCTCGGCAAAGATTTGCCGGATGTCGGATTAATTTGCGAAGCCGCAGGTTAGAACCAAACGATTTTTTCGGGCACGTAAACAATATCGCCGGGTTGAAGATAGAAGATATCAATGGACGTACTGTTCTCGAGGCCCTTCAAGTTGATTGTGAAATTCTTCGTGTGATTGTCTTGAGTGCGAATAATCCTGACGGACTTGAGATTGGCCCGGGTGTAATCGGGACCGCCGGATTCCATGATGGCCTCCAAGGCTGTCATGGGGCTGTCGGAAAGCAGTTTACCCGGTTTCATCACCGCGCCAGTCACAAAGATGGGAAATGCCGACTGCTGGACCGATACGGTAATTTCCTTGGAAGAAACCAATTCTTTGGCATAGAGCTTGACGAGCTCTTTTTGCAGCTCCACGGGGGTCTTGCCGGCGGCGACGACCTCTCCGACCACCGGAAGCGTGATCTTGCCGTCCCGGCGCACCGTTTGGACGGTGTCCAGGGTTGATGCGCCCGGGAAATCGATCTTCACAACATCCGCTTCGCGCAGCGGGGCGTCTTTCGCATCTTTTGACGGGAGCGCAGAGTAGGGCTTGAAGTCCGGGTTCGAGGTGCCGCAACCGGTAATGATTGCCAGGCAGGCAACCAGGAACAGCGAGAAAGCAAACGGCAATCGAGCGTGATGACAAACGGCTGATCTTGTTTTCATAATTCCTCTGCAACTTCTTACTGTATTTTGTCGAAACGTGCGGCTGCTGAAAAGCCTTTTCCATGCCAAGTGGGACAAAAAAGGCGCGGGGCATAAAGCCCCGCGCCTCAACAAACTGTGGCGATTTTAAGTCAGATCGCCAGGCATTTATTCATCACCAACCGCACTGGCTGTAGCAGGACGATTGGCAGGAGTAATTGCCATTGTGAGAGTTGCAGTTGACAGTCGACTGGCAGCCGACGGTGCCGCAATTCTGGTAACCGAATGTGCACTTGTGGGTAAACGTGCAGGACTGGCCGGGGCTCAACGGCGGGCAATTGTCATAAACATTCTGGCAATTGTTCCAACCGCCGTAACCGCCGCAGTTGCCAATCTGGTGGCAAACCGTGCCGCCAGTGAAACACGCGTTGCCGGTGTTCGTAATGGTGCAGGTGAAGCTGCAGCTCTGGCCGCATTTCACATAGCTCGGAGCGCACACGGAAACCGCCAGGCAGGATTTGCTGCCGGTGTAGGCGAAGTCCACATCAGTCTGGCTGGTGCAGTTGGTCAGAGTGAGGGTGAGCTTGTTATTATTGGTCTGGGCATTGCAGCTCTGGTAGCTGCAAGGCTGGCAATGAGTCGAACCCCAATTATCCTTCCAGCAATCGCGGCCATAGCTGTCTTTCCAGTGGCAGCAGTTGCTCTTGTCCCACCAGCATTCCGTACCGCTGCTGAGGCAATGGATGTAACCGTCATTTTCCTGCCAGCAAGTGCGGCCGTAGGTGTCCTTCCAATGATAGCTGGTCGAAGCCGCCGTCTGAGAGTAACCGGAGGGGGCAGTCACCGACACCGTGTAGTTTCCGCCGAGCAGATTGGTGAAGCAATAACCGCCATTGGCATCAGTGGTCAAAGTTTTCACGACCTTGTTTGAATTCAGGAGCGAAACCGTGACCTTGGAAAGACCGACGTCTCCCTTGGTCAAATCACCGCTGGCATCGCAATCGGCAAAGACATGACCACAGATGTTGCCCAGGCAGTTGATGGTGATGGTCTGAATGAACGTGTAGGGCGTGCCGCAGGAGTCAGTCGCGCCATTGGTGCGAGTGATGATCGTCGGGCAGCTGCCGTTGGTGACCGCGCCCAGGAAAACCACCGGCACCGTGTTGGACAAGCCGCCGTCGCAAACCTGAGCCGCGACGACATCAGGAATCGTGTCCGCAGCGCAAAGCGTCAAGCTCGGGGGCGAGCAAAACGTGAGCTTGCAGTTACAAGACGGGGCTTGATTGGTGCCCTGCAGGTTGGCCGAGAGGCTGTAGGAAGAAACCTGGCCGCCTTTGATGGTCACCACTTCGGTCAGCGAATAGCCGACCGGAAGCGCAATGCTGCCCGTCTTGACGCTCTGATATGTATTGCTGGCGTCAGGGGTCATGCCGTCGGCGCTGGTGATCGGAGTGCTCAGCGCTGCGAGGACGTTGTTCACGTCATAATAGGTATCGAACGAAATCGCATCGCCCGTGCCGTTGTTGAACGGGTGGCCGATGAAATTCGCGGTCAAATTGCCGGTGGTGGGGCCGAAGTTGTTATCGGAAAAAATAATCGTCAGATCGCTACCGGAACCCAACGAATCGGCGGTGATGCTGAGCTCCATGTTGGGGCTGTCGGCTGAACCCAGGGCGGGTTTGCTCTGACCGGTCGTAATGACAAAGTCCCAGGTGCTGTCGAAGCTGCCATTAATGTATTGGCCCCCGCCGCCGGTCAACGTAATCGGGCCGGTATTAGTGGTGCCATCCGAGATGATGAGAATCGGATCCGCAAAGGCAGCCGAAGTCGCAATCATCATGGCGCTCAAAATGGCCATTTTCGATATTAACTGTTTTTTCATAGTGTGTGTTGGATTAATAATTCTCAACACGGAGGAAGGTCGAACCTCTGGAAGGCCCGCCTCCGTGCAATTACCGACCTATTCGAGTCGCTGCAATTGGGAATTGTTTTCAACTGGTACGGCTATTTAGCAGAGACCGTTCCACCCTCGCTACAAACCGCTCGCCCGCGCCTTAACCTTTGATTCCAGAGCGTTTGCGCGAAGACCGATTTTTTCATTGATTTTCCAGCCGCGCGGAGCTGTTAAATGTTCCGACAGATTTCAGGAAATCCGACAAACGCCCGGCTCCTTCTCCTCGCAAAACGACCGTTATTTCAGGCGATACTCGTCGGGTCAACCCGGAAGCCTGTCGTGGGTTTGGTGGACAAAAATAAATCCTCGGCCAAGGTAATCCCCGGGGGCGGAAGAGGCATCAAACGCTTGCTGTAAAAGCATTTTGCCCTGGGCCGACTCGGAGGACTTCATTTTGAGCCGTTCTCTTTTCCGGCAATGCCAAATTGCGTTTATTACGCATCGCCAAAGTTCGAGGGAAAAATAAAAAGGCCCGGCGGGCGCGGCATTTAGATGCAATGCCATGCCCCCGGGCCACAGTTTACTCACTAAACTTAACTGATATCGCCAGTCGAATTAATGCCGTCAAAGATAGTATTCAGGGCATCGAAGATGGCGGAGCTAAACGTGCCGTTGCTGCAATTCGCATTGGCGTTGGCGGCCTGCAGGAGCTGCAACACGGTATAAGACGTGTTGTTTTGCAAACCAAGGACGGTTCCCAATGAGCCGACGTTGAAAACTTTGGCGCCCGTTCCGCCAGGCGTGATGTTAAATCCGAACTTCGAGACAGCGCTGCTGCCGCCGAGGTTGGAGCTGGTGAAATAACAAGCCAGAGCGCCGGCTAAAACCTGCGCATAGGTCTTTTGGCCTTTCACGCCGAAATCGGTGAGGAACAACGAGGCCACGGCGGCATTATTTTTGCCCGCCAGGTTTCCAAACATGCAGGGGAAATTGCTCGCGAGCCAATCCCCCAATGGAGCCGTGGTGGGCGCGCCGAGGATCAGCCCCTGGCCATTCTTGTTGTGCCAGAAACCGATTGTCGCCGTGTCGCCACCGCTGAGGCTGATTTTGGGCGGCTGAGGATTCAGTTTCACGCTCGCGGTGCAATCATTTTCACAACCCGTACCAGAGACAATTTTGATTATGATCGAGATAGGGCTGTTGGTATCGGTCCCGGCAGTCCAGGTAATGGTAGGAGTGCCCTGGCCGGCAGTGATGGTCCCATTGAGGACGTTCCAGGCATAGGTGGCGCCCGGCCCGGCGTTCGCCACTGAAGCCGTGAGGTTCGGAGTTCCCACGATGGTCGTCGTTACCGACGGGGTGATGGTGCAATTCGGCAGGCAATTGACGGTAATCGTTTGAACGAACGGATGCGTCACGCCGCAGGCGTCCACCGCGGACACCGTGCGCGTAATGATTTGCGGGCAGGTCCCATTGGTCGTCGCACTCACCGGTGTGACAATCACGGGAATCGGTCCGTTGCCACAGTCCTGGGTCGCAGCGATATCCTGAATTGTGTCGCTGGCACAATTCGTAATTGCGGCAGGAGCATTGAACGAGAGCTTGCAGAGGCAAGGCGGAGGCGGCTGGTTGGTCCCCTGAAGATTGGCCGAGAGGCTGTAAGAAGAAGCATGGCTGCCCTTGATGGTCACCACTTCGGTCAGCGAATAGCCGGCCGGAAGCGCAATGCTGCCCGTCTTGACGCTCTGATACGTATTGCTCGCGTCAGGAGTCATGCCGTCGGCGCTGGTGATCGGAGTGCTCAACGCCGCGAGAGCGTTGCTCACATCATAGTAGGTATCGAACGAAATCGCGTCGCCCACGCCGTTGTTAAACGGGTGGCCGATGAAATTGGCAGTCAAATTGCCGGTAGTGGGGCCGAAGTTGTTATCGGAAAGAATAATTGTCAGATCGCTCCCCGAACCCAACGAATCGGCGGTGATATCCAACTCCAAATTCGGATTCTGGGTCGAGCCCAACACCGGCTTGCTCTCGCCAGTCGTGATGACAAAGTCCCACGTGCTGCTGAAGCTGCCGTTGATGTAAGTTCCCGATCCGCCGGTCAATGTAATGGGTCCGGTGTTGGTGGTGCCATCGGAGATGATGAGAATTGGGTCCGCAAAGGCAGCCGCGCTCGCAATCATCATGGCGCTCAAAATGGCCATTTTCGATATTAACTGTTTTTTCATAGTGTGTGTTGGATTGATCATTCGAAGGGTCGAACCTTTTGAAGGCTGTCTCCGTGCAATTACAGACTCATTTTTAGCCGCTGCAATTGGGAATCATTTTCAATGGAAACTGCATCCAGCATGGAGTGTTCCACCACTCCAAAAAAAATTGCCCGACGCCTTAATCGTTTGATTTCACAATGTTTCTGGGAGGTCAGATTTCGTTTGCTCGTTTTAAAGGGGCGGCAAATTGTTAAATGTTCCGACAGATTTCAGGTAATCCGACAATTGAATTCATTCTCTTCTCCAAAAACGCGATGATTTTGGCCGGAACCAGTCGGGCCGCCATGGAGGCGTATCGGGATTTTTGCGGACAAAAGGCGTCTTTCCGGAAACCCGCTATTCCAAGACCGCTGCGGCGTTACCTTTGGCAAGAATCACCCTTGCGTAAATTGCGATCGCAAAAGCCGCAGGTCATTTAAACTGAGTAAACTGCAGAGCAAAGAAGAAGGACGAAGGACCAACGAAGAAAGAAGGTCGCGGGAGAAATAGTGAACCTTTTTTGCAACCGGTTCGTGGAAATTCCCGGCTGACAACTCGAACGCGGCCCCGCCACCAGTTCGAGGTAAAGGACGACTATTGGCCGCCGGCTGCCAAACGGGGCTGAACGGCCCGCCTCACGCACTCGAGGCCGAGTAGGGAAGCACCCAAAAGAAGAATCGTCTCGGAACCGTCCGGCACTGCCGGTCCCCGGTCATCCGCCGGCGAGAAAGTCGTGGCCGTGGGATTTATCCAGCCGCTCAAATCACCCTGGTCAATGGATTCGATATGCGCCGCCGAAGCGTAAGGGCTGCATCCGGCCGCTGCGGTGCTGAGATAATCAAAATCATTCGCCGTAAGTCCGATGCCGGAAATTGTCATCGTCAATGAATCGCCATTACCAAACTGGCTTCCCGCTACCGTGCTGAACCCGAGCACAAGATCATACTTGCCGTCCGGACCCGCCTTGAAAGCATTCGCCCCGGTTTGAATGGAAGGATTTGAACCGGAGAGGGAAAAACTGAGGGCGGTGGGATCCATCGTCGGGTTCAGATTAAAATACCAGCCACTGACAAATTCATTGCCCACAAGATTCTTGGCCGTGAGGGTCAATTGAACTGTATTCGCCGATAAACCGTTGTCGCTGAAAACCGCCTGGAGCCACGGAGGAGTACCTCCCGGAGCCGCGCCGCCAGAGGCCTGCCCGAAATCGTAGGTGACCGTGGAAGCAGTTAATGGCAAAACACCGGCCGCCATCACGGCGGCCATTCCCGACAAAATTCGAAGCTTTGATTTCATACGACTTCCGCTTTCCCTATTGCTCTTTATTCAATTCCGTTCATCGATCATTTCGCAGGAAGCGGGCCAAAGGAGGAAGGCGGGAAGGTAGGTGTTAACCTCATGCCATTTAAATTACTGCCGTTAAACATGTTACACATATAAAAGTGATCCAGAATCTTCACAATGAGTATTTTTACTCTATGCCAAACAGCATAAAAGTGTAAAGTATTCCAACAAAAGGAAGGGGATAGGATATGAAAACGTCCTAACATTTTGAATATCAGCAACTAGAGTCGATAATATGGCCGGGAGCCTCTGATGGCAGTTTTCCGACGTTTTCTGATTATCTTACACTGTCACTTTTACGTAACTTTGGGCGGAAAACCAGCTATTCGCGCTTCAAACCCAGCTTATCCATCAACTCGTATAAAGTGGGCCGGCTGACACCCAAATCGGTGGCTGCGGGAGCAATCTTACCGCCGTGTTTACGCAAGGCTTTTTGGATCATGTCGCGTTCCACAGCTTCCCTTGCTTCTTTCAAATTGGTGGCATGGGAACGCTCGGAAATGGCCTCCAGTTCCAAGTCGGCGGGGGTCAGTCGTTTGCCGTCGGCCATGATCACCGCGCGTTTCACGCGGTTATCCAACTCGCGGACATTGCCGGGCCAGGCATGGTCATTCAAGGCGCGGAAGGACTCATGATCGAAGGTCAAACCGTTCTTGCCAATTTTCGCCGCCGACCGTCGCAAAAATTCCTGGGCTAGCAGGCGAACGTCCGTTTCCCGCTCGCGCAATGGCGGCAGGTTGATGACCACCACTGCAAGGCGGTAAAATAAATCCTCACGAAAGCGTCCTTCGGCGATCGCCTTTTTCAAATCCACATTCGTCGCCGCCACCACGCGAGTGTCCACTTGAATCGGCTGCCTTCCACCGACGCGCTCGATGGTTCCTTCTTGCAGAAACCGCAGGAGTTTTACTTGAAGCAACGCGGGCAATTCTCCGATTTCATCCAAAAACAGCGTGCCCCCGCTAGCCGTCTCGATGCGGCCCTTGCGCTGCACATGCGCGCCGGTAAATGAACCTTTCTCATGGCCGAACAATTCGCTTTCCAGCAGGGTCTCGGGAATGGCGCTGCAATTGATGGCCACGAACGGTCCGTCTTTGCGATTGCTCCGTCGATGGATGCCCTGAGCCACCATCTCCTTGCCGGTGCCGCTTTCGCCCAGAACCAATACGGGCGCGTCGGAAGTCGCCACTTTGCGGATGGCAGTGAAGACTTGTTGCATTTGCGGGCTGGTGCCCAGCATGCCTTCAAACGTTTCGCCTTGAAGCTGCTGCATCTGGCGATATTCACGCTCCAAAGAGGCCACATGAAACGCGCGCTTAAGCAGGAGCTTCAATACTTCGAGGTCCGCGGGTTTGGGGAGAAAATCGTAGGCGCCGGCGCCAATCGCCTGCAACGCATTGGCCTTTTCTCCCTGGCCGCTGATGATGATGACCTTGGCGAGAGCGTCGCGGCCTAATATTTCCGACAGCGCCGCCAAACCTTCCACCGGCTCGGCCGGGCGGGGGGGAAGACCCAAGTCCAGCAACACCACGTGCGGCTGCTGCTCGGAAAGAAGCTGCAACGCCGTGGGGCGGTCTTCGGCCAGGAAGATTTCGTAATCCTGGGTCAAGCCCCACTTCATCTGGGTCCGGATTTCCTCGTCGTCATCTACAATGAGCAATCGTGGTTTCATTCAATTTTTACGCCGGCGCGGGCAACAGGATGCGAAAAGTGGTGCCTTTGTTCAGTTCGCTTTGCACCTCGATTTTTCCGTGATGCGCTTCGACAATCATTTTGCACTGAAACATCCCAATGCCAATACCTTGTTTTTTCGTGGTTTGAAAGGGCCGGAACAGGGAACGCTGGATGAATTCCGGCGCCATGCCGCAACCGCTGTCGGAAACGCTCAATATCACCCAGCCATTGAGCTGCGCGGTCTCGACGCGAATCTGGCCCCGGGCATTGATGGCGTCCCGCGCGTTCAACGCCAGGTTCACCACCACATTTTGAATGTGCGCCGGGTCCAGCCGGACTTTCGGCAGCGGACGAAATTCCTTCACCAGCTCCACGGCGGGCGAGGCCTGCAGGCACTTGAGCGCTTCGTTCACCATCGTATTCAAATCCGTCTCGATGGGCTGGATGGAAATTTCCTCGCGTAACAAACTCAATCGCCGGATGAGATCGTTGATGTGGGAAACCGTCTTGGAAATTCCCCGCAAGGCGTCCTCGCGGAACTGCGGATCATTGAAATGGATGGGCAGGTTCTGCAGCATCAACGACAGCGTGGAGGCCGTGTTTTTCAAATCGTGCACAAAAAAGGCGGACATCGCCTGGAAGGCTTCCAATTGCTTCGCCTGTGAAAGACGCTGAGACAATTTGATGTTGAGCAAATTCGCCGCCACCTGGTCGCCGATGGACTTGAGCAGATCCAAGTCCTGAAGTGAAAAGCGTTCGCCACTGACACGGTCGCCCAGCATCATCACCCCCAGCAATTCGCCGCCGGCAACGAGCGGAACGCAAACGCGGTTTCCACCTTTGCCAAAATCATCCGGCTGCAACCGCCGGAGCGTGACCGCCCACTTATCCGCGGAGGCATCCAGATCGATCGGGGCCGGATGGGCGGCGAGGATGGCCATGGTCTGGGCCGTTTCGTCCGCGTCGAGTTCGAGTTCGCTGGCGCGTGGGCCGGTCAGGGACGTGGAAGCCGCCAACCCCAGTTTTCCCTGGCCCTCTTCAATCAGCCAAACAGTGACGGAAAGCGCCTGGAAGATTTCTGAAACAATTTTGACAATTTCCACCGACAAATCCTTGGGATCCATCTGGCGTGCGGTTCCCTGGGTAAATTTCTGCCAGACCATCCGGTAATCATAAAACGGCCTTTGAAAGTGCTGGCTGATGAAACGGCGGGTGCGCAATCGCACGCGGTCCGACAACAAGACGAGCGTCAACAGCACCAGCGCGATGAGGATGATAAACGCCTTGAGCGTGAAAGACGCATCGCTTCCAAAAAACGCGACGATTTTCGACAACACTCCGACCACGAACAAGTAAAGGCCGGCCGTCACCACCGTGATGGAACTGGACAGGAGAGAGCGCGAGGGATAGACGTCCACTTCAAAATGGCCCTCGCGCAAAAGCGAGCGCAGAATCAAAGCCCCCCCCAGCAAAAGCGCCACGGCGTTGACCGCCTGCAAGGACAGTTCCGTCTCATGAAACAACACCGCCTGGCTGCTGCTGTAGGCGCGGACGGTAAATATCACCGCTAAACCCAATACCATGAATTTGATCCGCCAACGCATCGTGCCGGTGGCGGCGGAATAGGTGCGTTCGAGATTCATCAGCACCAGTACAGAGACCACCAATACCAGCAGATTGAGAAGAAACCCGGCCATCGCCATTCGGAACGTTCCCGGGTGGCCAATGTCGCCTTCCAGGAACGGCAGCATCAATTGGCCTCGTAACAACGCGACGAAGACCACCGGCAGAAGGACGGACGCAAGAAGAGGATACCGCCATTTTTTTAAAAACTCCGCATAGCTTCCCCGGGCGTAGGCCATGCTGAACGAGAGCCAGATTCCCGGCAGGGCGGACATGGCGGCCATTCTCCATTTCTCCCAATAAATCATTTCCTCCGGCACCGAAGCACAGGAGGCAAGACCGAGGAAGAGGCTTTCGACTGCCAGCACGATCATCCCGCTGGAAAATATCCAGTGCGCCAGGGAACGGCGCCGGGCCCATACTACCGTCGATGCAAGGGCCATACCCGCCAGTGCCGCCGCAAAATCGAGAATGGCGATTTTGATCATATCGGGCAACCGTGTTCGAAAGCGCACCGCGTGCCTCCCACGCTTTCGCAAGCTGTTTGAAGATTCTGTGGGAAACGAGCCTGCGCGAGAAGTAAATTAAGCGAGAACCGGCGCGCCGGCGGAGGGGTCCTAAAAAAACGTTGAGGGCGGGATTTGAATCCCGCCCTCTCCGTTACTTAAAAACCGAACGTTGAGCTAGCCTGATTAGGCCTTGGCGAAGCGCTTGCGCAGCAAAGCCAGGCTGGACAGGGCCGAACCGAGCAACACCAAGGTGGTGCCGCCGTCCGGAACCGTCGTGAGGCTGCCGTCAAGGCTCAGATATGCACCGGCGCGAGCGCCGCTGGCAGTAGTGCCAGTCAGAGTGAAGACCGCAGTCTCTGAATACAGGCCGGGGGCCGTGATCGCACCATTACCGACGTAGTTATAATTGCCTAATCCATTCGGAGCGATAGGACCACTCGCCGAGATCAAGGTGGTCGTAGCACCGGCATTCAACGAGCTGTAATACGTGCTGAAGGTCACTGTCCCGCCAGCCGTATTAGCGCCACCGGTCACCTGAGAAATGGCATGACCAGAAGTGGGGCCGTAGCCGGTGCCGAAGAACGTCACCGTCAGCGTGGATCCGGCGCCGCCGGCACCAAGATATTGTGCGTTTGAAATGTCGATGTCCAAGGTCGGAAAGGTCGCGCTATTGGCGCCGAACGGCGGGTTCGCCGTGCCGGTCGCAATCAGGAACGTCCAATCACCAACCGCACCATTCTGCGTGATAGCGCCGGAGGTGCTGGAAAGCGTGACGGTGTGACCGTTGCTATCAGTAATGGTCAATCCCTGGTTAAACGCCGCTGCATTCGCAGACGCCGCGAGGGCCATTGCGGCCGCTGCGGCCATCGTTGTTTTGAGAATTTGTTTCATATTTTTATAGTTTGTTAACGTTCGGTTTCCGTCCTTTTAGCGAAAGCCGTGCCAAGCTCAAAACGCTCCCACCGATAATCTCGTAATTCACTTATATTAAGCAACATACGGTTATTTTTTGCTTTTCTTAGTGCGGCCACTCATTGCCAATATCCGTAAAGAAAACCGACTCTCTGAAGGTTCTAGCACCTGCGGGACCGAGAAACATCAATAAAACCAAGGAAATCGAAGCAAATCGCCCAAAGTGTAAGCCAGCGCGACACCTATAGGCTTCAAAATCACTTGATTAATCGATAAAAAGCCCTTCCGGAGCCCATACCGTTGGTCACCACGAACCGCCCGGAAACCTCCACCGGAGCCGTAGGCACGTTCGCCCAGGCCGCCGGCTTCAAAGAAGGAGTGGTCTGCAGCGTGTAGCCAGTGGCCCCATTGGTCCAGGAAAGGATTGCATTGGTTTGCTGTCGCGCGATGGATAGAAGCACCGGAGCCGTGGTGATGGTCAGGCTCCAACCGCCCGTTATTACCCCCGAATCGCCTCCGTTATCGTCAACGATATATAGATTCCAAGTCCCGTTCGGTTCGGTATTTTGGAAATTGGCAAGGAATGGGCCCATCAAATCGGCGGTCTTCGGCGCGGGCGCCGGAAAGTCGAACGGGAAAGCGCTGGCAAAACCCTGGGTGGGCTTGAAAGTGCCGGAAACGAGCTCACTATCGGTTGGCAAAGACGCCCCGGCGTCGTCATCCAAGGTCAAATCAATGTTCGTGACCGGGATCTTGGTCGCCTGCCCACCCACATTTGAAAACACAATGGCGTTCTGCCCCTGCGGCCCCACCAGCACGATATCCACATCGCTCGGAAAGGTATGCGCAAAGCCAAACAGCGATACGGTGACCTTCGTGATCAGCGTGCCATCGAGACCGGTAACGAGGTTGGTGGAGGGATACGGCGTCGCCACCGTCGGCGGACTGTCACTGTCATTGATCACAATGGTGTTGGTATTGGAAAAAGTCGCTGTGGCGGCGGAGGCCGAAGCAATTCCGACCAAAAGGGTGGCCGTCAGCAAAACAGGAATAACAGGAATGGTACGTAGGTGCATATTATTGAAATGAAATAGGGAAATCTAACGCTTCCGAGGGTGGCAACCCACCGCCGCCGGACGGATAACGCCCCGGCGGACGGTTCGATGCTGCGGGACAAATTATTTCAACTCGGCCAGGGCCTTACGGGCGTCGTCGGCTAATTTGGAATTGAGATTCAGGCCGAGCGCACGTTGAAGTTCGGTCTTGCTCACCGATTTTTGCTTCAACTGATAATGCGCCATGCCGAGATAATACAGCGTCTCGCCATCCTGGTTGAGCTTTTGTGAACTCTCCTGAAGCAGTTGCGCGGCGCGCGCGTAATCCCCACGGCGATAGGCCAGAATTCCCAGGCTGCGCGCCAGTTCCGAGTCGTCCGGAAACGCCGCGCGGGCCTTGACGCCGAGATCATAGACGCGTTGGTCGTCGCCGGGATAACGGGCGGACAAAATCACCAGGTTGCGGGCGGCCGGGGTGAAGGCCGGGTAACGCGCGAGTGCTTTGTCATAAAAGTTTTTGGCGTCCTCCGGTTTGCCCTGCTTTTCCGCCTGCACGGCGGAAACCATCAATGCCGGAACGTAATCGGCGTCCGTGCTCAAAATTTGCGCCGCCTGCGCTGCAGCCGCCGGAGTCGGGGTTTTGGCTGCAGCAACCATGGCTAAAAACTGCTTCGCGTCGTCCAGCGTGGCCCCGGTCAAACCAGGGACCGCGCTTTGCATAGTCTTCTCCGCATCGCCGGCGCGGCCCACGCTATAGTAAGACCGGGCCAAGTCGTATTGCACTTCAGGTTGATTGGGAAGCTTCGGCGCGGCGTCCTGCAAGAGACTCGCGGCCCAATTGTAATCGCCCGATTGAAAAACCAACCGGCCCAGCGTGCAGGAGATGGCCGCATCATTCGGCGCCAGTTTGTGGGCGTCTTTAGCCAGGTCCATGGCCTTGTCCGGATTCTTCAACGTGATATAAATCGTCGCCAGATGGCCCATCATCTGGGCGTTTTGCGGATTTTGTTTTAACGCCTGTTCGTAGATCTTCGCCGCTTTATCGAGGGAACCCTCGCGCTCGTAAATAGTGGCCAGGCGCACGGTGGCAACCGGGTCGTTCGGCTCATCCTGCAATCGCTTTTCCAGATCGCCCCGCGCTTTGGCGTCCGCCGTTTTCGAGTCTATCGCCAGAATGGCCAGATGGCGGGCGGCTTGTTCCTTGCCGGCGAAGTCTCCGGGAGCATTGGCCGCCTGTTGCAACGCGGCGCGCGCGGCATTTTCATTACCCAACATGTATTGAACCAACCCCAGGTGGAGCTGGACTTCGGGCTGGCCGGAAAGCTTGCTGGCGCTATCCGAAACCAACGGCAGCGCGCGAGCGTAGTCGCCTTTCTTATAAAGAATCCATCCCAGCGTATCCGCGATCGTGGGGTCTTGCGGAGCCAGTTGGCGGCATTTTTCCGCCAGCGTATAGGCTTTGTCGAGGTCATTGAGGTGCTCGGAGTAAAGATACGCGAGATTGTTCAGCGCGGGGACGAAATCGGGATTGAGAGCCAAAAGCTTTTCATACGCATCCCGCGCCGCCGGGTAGTTTGTCTTCGCGTCGTAAATCATGCCGATTTGCAAATAGGCAGCAACATTGTTGGTTTTGCTGACCAACGTGTTCAAGCGGTCCAGCGCGGCCTGCTCCTTGCCAGTTGCGACGTACAATTGCGACAACATGATGTAGGACATCGGAGCATTGGGTTCTTCGGCAACCGCCTTGATCAGCAAAGTCTCCGCCTGGTTGACGTCCTCCCGGGCGGCAGGCACATCCAGCTTCGGCGATGCCAAGCCTTTGTTTACGGGGTCTTGCAGGGCCAGGTACTTTGCGCGGGCCATGTGAACTTTCGCCGAGAAAAGCTGGGCATCAATTCCGGACTGATCGTTCAGTTCCTTTTGAATGGTGTCCAACGCCGGCGTGAATTGATTTTCAGCAATGTCCAGATCCACCAACTGCGCCACGACAATCGGCGCTTTCGGGGCCAATTCGAGGGCCTTCTCAAAGGCCTTGCGGGCTTCGGCCGAATGATTCTGCTGCATCAGGAGCATCCCGGCCAGGAACGGAACCTGCGGATTTTTCGGGAACATCGACGCCATTTTATTGTAGACGGAGAGCGCCTGATCCGGGTTTTGCTGGACGCGATAGGCACTGGCAAGCACCAGATACGCGTCCGGCAGCGGAGTTTTCTGGCGAACGAGTTCGCTCAACGAAGTGATTGCCGAGCCGGCATCTCCCTTGTTCAGGTTTATTTCGGCCAAAAGGATGGTGGCTTCGGGGTAATTCGGTTGCAGAAATAATGCCTTGCTGAGATCCGCGCTGGCTTTGACCGGGTCGTTGACGGACGCATGAGCGAGAGCGAGAAAATACATCACGGCCGGGGAGCGATCGTAGAGCGAGGACATGCGGTCCATTTCCGCGACCGCCTTGTCTCCCTGTTTCTGGGCAAGATACATGCGCCCGCGCAACAACAGAGCCTCATAATTGTCGGTGTCCCGCGCCAGTGCCTGGTTGATCAGATTATTGCAATCGTCGAATCTCTTCTCCGCCAGGGCGATTTCCGCCTCCCGAATCCACGCCGGCACGTAATCGGGGACTTGCTTGGTGATTTCATCCATCAGCCGCTTGCCTTCCGCCAGGTCGCCGGTTTGGATTTTGAAATTGGCGTAGCTCAATCGCAGGGGAGAACGCGCGGGCGAGAGGTCCGCCGCGGTTTTAAAGGCCGTGTCGGCATCCGTCATTTTGTTTTGGGCGACATACAAGTTGCCCAGGCAATAATAAGCGGAGGCATATTTTGGATTGAGGGCCAGCGCGCGTTTCAAAACCGTCTCCGCATCCTTGGCGTTGCCGGCGGTAAAATCCAATATGCCGATGCCCAGATCCACCGGCGCGGTCTCGCCGATTTGTTTGGAAAGTTTCTCCAGCCGCTTTTGCGCCTGCTCCAGTTCGGTGCGGGATGAAATGCTCTCGGCCAAAAGGTCCGGCGCCTCGGCGTTGGTGGGGGACTTATCCAGAATCAATGCCGCCTGCTCCGCAGCCTCCTTTTTGGCGTGCAAGTTCAGGTAAATCGTGCCGAGCTTCACGCGCATCCCGATGTCATCCGGAGTGAGCTCGACCGCCTTGGCAATATACGAATAGGCGGGACGGAACCGGCCCTGCTCGTAATAGATTTCGCCCAGCCGGCTGATGTTGTGCACATTCGCACGGTCCAGCCGCAACGCGATGAGATATTCCACTTCGGCCTTGGAGAGGTCTCCCGCCGCGAAGTAGGTGTCGGCGCGCCGCTGGTGGCGGGCCATTCTCGCTTTTGCCGAGCAGCCCGTGAAGAGGGTGGAGCACAGCGCGAAGGCTGCCAGCACGATGAGGGTTTGAGTGGTTCTACGCATAATTATTCCTTTGGACGCACGAGCGCCGCATTTTCTTTCCGCGATTCACTTTTGTTCAGATATACCAATAAAAGAAAAAGGGGGATGAGTGACAATCCGAAAAACACGGGGCCGCCCTGGCGATGAATGGGGGAATCGATCATTTGCGGACCGATGCGCACACAAAGCTGCGCGATGACAAAAACCCGGAAACCGTTTCTCAACAGCGCCAGCGGGATCACTGCCAGCACCAGGATCAGCCGCCGGGAAGGCGTTTTCAGAAAAAGATAGCTCGCCAGCAAACTGGTGATCACCAGCACCAGGCTCGAATGAATCCCGCTGCACTGCGGCGCCACATCAAGCGACATGCTCGGCAATTGAAAATGAGTTCCGCTCAAAAATACCGGCATGCCGGTCGCCGTCAGGAACAGGTAGGCGACCAGCGAGGAGCCGTGTTGGAAAAAAGTTTCAATGCCTTCCCGCATCGCCTGCGGAAAAGGAGCGCAGAAAAACATGAACGCAACCGGAAAGGCAATCTTCCGGAGATAATTGGCGCCTAAACAAATAAAACCGCCTCCCAGCCAAAAAAACAGGAATGCCAGCGTCGTCACCGCCAGGTAATCGGGCCGCGCCGGCGACCAGCCCTGGCGCCTCGCGATCCAATAGCCGGCGAGCGTCACCGCGCCGGCCGCCAGCGGCAGCCAGGCCAGCCGGCGATCGGGCCGCGAGTCGAGGGTCAATTTCTCTTTTTTGATCCAGATGAGATACCCGGTGATGAACGGGATCAATAAAATGTGCGAATACAATTCGGAATGCAGCGCGAAAAAAAACAGATCGACGAGCTGCCGCGCGAAAAAAACGAGGAGCACCGCCGTGAACAAAATCATCCCGTTGAACTTGCGCCACATCGGGACTTTCGGCGCGGGTGCGGCCGGGGTCTCGATTGCGGCTGGAACGGGCTTTGAAGAATCAGTTTCCATATTCATCCTGGGTCCCTCGGATCAGAGAGGGGTCGGGTGTGCCTTGAGTCCGGCGGGGAGGCCGGATTCAGTCTCGTTTGGACGGGAGGCCTTTAATAGGCCCAACTAACGGATGCGCCAACCTGGCTGCTCGAATAGCTAAAATCCCCCTGGCTCGAGGAGTTCACGCTGTAATCGTAAAACGTCGAGGCACTCCCGTGCTTCAGGAACGGCAGGCTGAGCCCGACGCTGTAACCGGTCGTGTCATCACTGCGCGAGGTGGCCAGATTGGCGCCGGTGTCTTTATAGTCCGCGGTGCCGTAACTAAAGCCCAGGGAGAGTTGCAATTTTCCCAAAAGCCGTTGCTGAAAGCCAATGCCCAACTGTGTGCTCTCCGTGACTTCGCGTTGGAACAGGGAGGCATTGATGGCGCGGCTGGCGGCCAGCGAAAACATGGTCTGCTCAAACGGGTGATACGTCATCGTGGCGGAAAAAATCGGCGTCACGATGTCCGGGGCGTTCAGATTCAGAAACTGTTCGTCCTCGATGCCGCCGTTAAAAAAAATCGACACTTTGCTTCCGGGCCGCCAGGTCACGCGACCGAGATATTGTTCGTCGAGGGATCGGAAACCGTCGTCCTGCGAAGAATAGCCCACGGTCACGCCCACACCGCCATCCAGGGCTTTACTAAAATGGTAACTCAGAAATTCCGAGCCGGAATAGCTTTGCGAATCGGTGAGACTGGGCACACTGGTGTTGTTGGTGTTGCCGCCCCCGAAGACGTTCGTGCTGTTGTTGCCAATCACCGTAAAGGCCATGCTGCCGCTCGTATCAAACGAAATTTTGTCGTTAAAATGATAGGAAGCATTCACCCCGGTCAGATAGTTTTCCTCATCGGTCTGGCTGCCGGTTTCCACCTGCGGTTCGTCCGACCGCGAAAAACTTTGAGAGAGGCCAAACGACCAATCGCCATAACTCGCCCCCGCCGTCAGGCTGACAAATTGATCGATGGTATCGCGAAAATCGCTCTGGGAAAAAAAACGGAAGCTCGGCGAATAACTCAAGCTCACGTGCGGCCCCAATGCAGCGTTCAGCGCGGGACTGAGGGTTTGTGTGAAAGTATCGGCGGACTTGCCCGGCGCCGAACGCAGCCCGGTGGCGTATACAAACTGATAAGCGACGCTGGCGCGGAGATGCAGCGCTCCCCATTGCATTAAGTTCTGCACCGGTGCGGCTGCAGCCGCGTTCGCCCCGCCCGCCTGGCCTTCGGTTGAGCCTTCCGCCTGTCCGTTCGCCGGCGCGTTGTTAGCCGAAGGATTGCTGGCCGGGGGACTGTTCGGGCCGCCGCCACCGATGAGTCCATTGGCCTGCATCTGGTTCCAACTGGGCGCACCCATTTGCGGCGTGGCCGGCGCATTTTGAAAACCGGGCGGCGGAGCCAGGGAGCTTTGCCCGAGGACGCTGCCGGCAATGGAAAATGGAAATAGGACTGCCAGCCAGCGCGGCAGCCAATCAGTTTCAGCTTCAGGGCGAAGCCGTTTTCGGCCGTCCAAATTCATAGAGTGGAATTGGGTCAACCTACAATTGGCAGCGGTTCCGGGCGCGCCTGTCTGCGCTCCATCGGCCGCACCGCCGCCTGCCAGCGTTCCAACGAATCTTCCATCGCTTCCTGCACCGGACGCATCCGGATGCCGGTCGATTGAAGTTTGGCGGCGTCCAGGAGGCAATTCGCGCGCGGCGCCTTGGCGCCTTCGCGATAAAATTCCTCGTCATCCTTCCAGAACTCGAAGACCCGGTCGGATTTGAGAACGCATTGCATCATCGTCACCAACTGGCGTGTCGTCATCGCCCCGGGATTTACGACGTTGTAAACGCCGAACGGGGCGTGCCGCTCCCACAAATCAAGACAGGCCCGGACCGAATCGTCAAGATGCGAAAACGAGCTCACGTGGTCGTACACTTTGGCGTAACGCTGCAGCTTCGAGAGCAGGTTCGGCAGCTTGTCGATTTCATTGAACGGATTTTGCAGGCGCCAGATGTAATTCTCACCCAGCTTGGCGATGGCCTCTTCCGCCAGAGCCTTGGTCCCGCTGTAGAAATTGCACGGAACGGATCGGAACGAAAAATTCGGCTCGTCGCGTTCCGTGAAGCCCCGAAATAAATTGGGGTTCAATTCAAAAAGACAGCGCATCTCCGGCTGGTTCAAATTCCGCACGATTCGCGTGCCGCTGCTATCAACCAGCTTCGCACCGGTGTAAATACTCCCGGAGGAAACATGTCCCCAGGGAGTGTTGGTCATCAAACAAACCCGCGCCACCGTTTGCGGCAAAAGCGTGTTGCCCCACAGGGTTTCCTCGCGCGCCTGCTCGCACGCATCCACATTCGGCTGGCCCACCGTGCCCGCGGCGTTGATGACAAATTCCGGCTTCATCTTCCGGACGTAGTCGAAGAGTTGCTCGAAACAGGTGTAATCCACCGCGCTGCGAGTCAACGGAATGAAACAAGTCCCGCGGCGCCGTAATTCGCGGGTGAAGGCCTGGCCGATGTAACCAGTTGCGCCTAAGAGGAGGGTGAGCATGGGATAAGAGAAACTTTTAGTTCAGATGCGCATGAACGCCATTGCCTTCTGCTTCTTAGTCTGGTTCAAGGACTTCGAGCGATTTGCCCAAACCCCTTTAAGCACTAGCCATACCGACTCGGGAGCACCGTGAAACTTTTTGCGCAACAAACTGATTTTTAACGACTTAAAGTTTTACTTTTACGGACGAGTGACAATTCGGTTAAGATTATTGTGTAATCTTTTCCGTCAAAATACCCTCACAGCCAACGCCGTACTTTTACTTCAGGCTTTCCAGATTTGACCCGGCTTGGTCGGCAGGCCGGCCATCGCGTTACGCGTGTCCACGATGCAGCTCGCGCTCTCGGCGAGTTCACGATAGTTTACGTTCGCGTGCTTGGTCGCGATCAAGACCACGTCGAAGCTGCCAAGGGTTTCCTTGCTCCACGAGACTGATTTTGTCCCGGCCCAATGTGGGTGCTCGCGCGTCGGGCGGATGACCGGCACAAACGGATCGTAATACGCCACGGTCGCGCCGCGTTGCTGCAGCAGGTTCATCAACACGTAGCTGGGGGATTCGCGGTCGTCATCCACATCCGCCTTGTAGGCGAGCCCGAGCAGCAGGACTTTGCTGCCGTTGATGGCTTTTCGCTGCGCGTTCAAGGCTTCGGCGACGCGATTCACGACGTATTCCGGCATGGCGGTGTTGATTTCGCCCGCCAATTCAATGAAGCGCGTGTTCTGCACATATTCGCGCGCCTTCCACGTGAGATAAAACGGATCGATCGGGATGCAATGCCCGCCCAAACCCGGCCCGGGATAAAACGGCATGAAACCGAACGGCTTGGTTTTGGCCGCCTCGATCACTTCCCAGACATCGATGCCCATGGCGGTGTAAACCAGCTTGAGTTCGTTCACCAACGCGATGTTGATGCTGCGGAAAATATTCTCCATCAATTTCGTCGCTTCCGCGGCGCGGCAGGAAGACACCGGCACCAGCGTTTTGATGGCTTTGCCATAAACCGACTTCGCGCGTTCGAGGCAGGCGGGTGTGTAACCGCCGATGACTTTGGGAATCGACGCCACTTTGCTGCTGGGATTGCCCGGGTCTTCGCGTTCGGGAGAAAACGCGAGATGAAAATCCGTGCCCGCCTTGAGGCCGGAGCCGGATTCCAGCACCGCGCGCAAATCCTCGTCGGTCGTGCCGGGATAAGTGGTGGATTCCAACACGATGAGAATTCCTTTGTGCAAATGCGGCGCGATGCTCTCGCCGGTATTGATGATGAACGAAATATCCGGCTCGCGATTTTTGTTCAGCGGCGTCGGCACGCAAATAATCACCGCTTCAACCTCTTTGATGCGGCTGAAATCCGCCGAGGCGGAGAACATGTTGGACTTCACGAATTCCGCGATGGCCGAAGATTCGATGTGCTTGATATAGCTCCGGCCCTGGTTGAGGGATTCGATTTTCGCGGGGTCCACATCCAGGCCCAGCACGCTCACGCCCGAGCGGGCGAATTGAAGCGACAACGGCAGACCGACGTAACCGAGACCAACAATGGCTATTTTCATATTAGTGGCATCTCTTCTGTATAGACTCCTGATGCGGATCTTTTGGTTTTGATTTCAACCGACGTTCGCTCCCACCCGGTGCGAAAAATTTTGCGGCGCGCATGCCGCTGCTTTTTTACCGGCCGACCGGTGCCTGCGCCCGCGCTTCCGGCTCCCGGCGCTTTTGTGAATCCTCGATATACCAGTCCAACGCCTCGGCCAACCCGGTTTCGACGTCGTGCGTGGGATTATACTCCAGCAATTGGCGCGCCTTGCTGATGTCCGCATGCGAGTGGCGGACGTCGCCCTTCTGGAAATCACGATAGTTCGGGCGCAAATCCTTCAAATGCGGAAATCGCGGCGCCAGCCGGCTGCGCAGCAGTTCGAAAAGCTCGTTCAACGTTGTGCGTCGGGCGGCGGCAATATTGTACCTTTGATTAAGCGCGTTCGGGTTTTGCGTGGTGGCGGCCCGAAGATTCGCCTGCACGACATTGGCCACAAAACAAAAATCACGGCTGGTCTCGCCATCGCCATTGATATAAATCGGCTCGTCCTTGAGCATCGCGGAAATCCATTTCGGAATCACTGCCGCGTAAACTCCATTCGGGTCCTGGCGCGGACCGAAGACATTGAAATAACGCAGCCCGATATATTCGGTGCCGTAACATTTCGCAAAAACATCGGCGTAAAGTTCGTTGATCCGTTTGGAAACGGCATAAGGCGAGAGGCCATCCCCAATCACCGGCTCCACTTTCGGCAGCGCCGGATGGTCGCCATATACTGAACTACTGGAGGCATAGACGAATCGTTTCACTCCCGCTTCCTTGGCCGCCCACAGCATATTGAGAAACCCATTCACGTTGCTCTGATGCGTCGGCAGCGGGTTTTGGATGGAGCGCGGGACCGAGCCAATGGCGGCCTGGTGCAAAACGTAATCCACCCCGGAGCAAGCCTTCCGGCAGGCTTCCAAATCGACGATGTCGGCGCGCTGGAAAACGAAATTCCCCCACAGGGCTTCGCCCACGTTCTGCCGCACGTCATCCAAATTACGCAGGTGGCCGGTGGAAAAATTGTCGATGCCAACGACCGACTGGTTGGCGCGCAACAGGGCCTCGAGCAGGTTGGAGCCAATAAAACCGGCGACACCGGTCAGGAGCCAGGTCTTGCGCGTTGCGCTGAGCGTTTGAGTGAGTTGTTCAGTGGCGTTCACAATTTTCAATAATCGTTCGTTATGTCGGGATGGAAAAAGAACCGGGCATACACATACCCGACACCCTCTCCGATAAGTTCCTTCACGCCCTCGCTGTATTTCCACCACCGCTTGGGATCGTATTCGCGGTTTTCCACGGAGATGATGCCTACGCGCGCCTGTCCGGCAAATGCTTTTTCGAAAAGCAACCGGCTGCGCCGCGCATGCGGCCCCAGCGTCACCAGATTAAAACTCATGACGGGCAGGTGGCGTTCTTCAATCCATTTCCGCAATGCGACCGCAGATTCGTAGGTGCGATTGCGATATTTAATGTGCGCGGGAACCGGCTGCAACAGGTCCGGGTTCATTCCCAGCCCCAACAATCGAGTATAGGCTGCCAACGCGACACTATCCCCCTTTTCGATTTTCGTGCCGGAGAGCGGGTCGGCTCCCACGGTGAAAATTTTGACGTAGGGTTTGGACTTGAACTCCTCAATGCTTTCTTCCAGTGCGTAATTCGGAACCCAACCTTCAATCACCAAATACTGGGTGTCCACCCGGTCGGTAACCGCCAGGAACGGATGGACGGTCAAAATAAAGACCACAGCCAAAACCAGGAGGGCGGCGCAGAAGACGAATCGCCCACGCCAGGTCAGCGCCCATTTTTCTTTGCGTTCCTGTATTCCAAAAAAACGGCGTGCGCGTTTCTCGCGGGTTGCCGCCGGCTTTTCGCTCCTGGCCGCGCTGGTGTTTGGATCAACCGCCAAATCACGTCGCGGCGCCGGTTTGCCGGGTTTATTGCCCTTCATTGTTGAGCGCCTTTCCGCGACGCATGCAACAAATTGGTCAATGAATAAAATAATTGCGCCTGTGGCCAGCGCAGGAACGGAAACGTGTGCCTGAACCCTTGCTTGAAAACGCGCGTCACAAAATGGCCGTTGGGAAGCTGATGGTGGCGGCACAACTTCTCGGCCAGATCCTGCGCCAGCGTAAACGCGTCCGGAATAAAATCCTTCAACAGCGACCCGAGCGTGATGGCCTCGGCGAAATTATACATTTCCAGCTTCACGATCTGTTTGCGCGGCTCGATGGCGAACGATTTCGGCAGGCCGCTCGCGTCGAACAATTCCCGCCGGTAAAACTCCCAGCCTTTTTTTATCGCCGCATCCACCGCCGGATTTTTCAGACGCTGATTTATTTTGTACAGATTTTTCAGCACGAACGCGGTGTGAAAATTGTCGATGAATCCCTCGCCCGACCCTTCGGTGGCATACAGCCACGCACCATCCGCGCGCTGGCTTTGCAAAATGAAATTCAAATTCCGCTGCGCCTTGGCCTTGTATTCCGGCAAATTAAACCGCGCATCCGCCTCGAATAACACCCAGGCGCGATAAGCGCTCGCGTTCACGACCTTCGTTTCATCCATCGGCGAATAGCTCGCCGCCGCCGCGTCGGCGCCCGCGGGTGTATCCTTCAAATCGGTGTAAACAAAAGTCGCAATCGAGCGCGAGATATCGAGATAACGTTGCTCCCCCGTCGCATCATAAAGCCCGAGGTAACCGGCGAAACAATAGGGCGTGCAGGTAATATACGGCGTGTTTTTCTTCCACAACCCGCGATTGTTCTGCCAATCGAAGGGATAGCCCCAGCATTTGCCGCTGTAACCCGGCACGCTGTATTTCAGCATGTCCTCGCCCAGTCGAATGGCGGTGTCCAAATATTTCCGGTCGCCACTGACCTGATACAAATTCAAGAACGCCGTCGTCAACTGTCCATCCGCTGTGGCGAATCGATCCTTGCGCACAAATAAACTGCGCAGCGAAGGACACACCGCTTCCAACAATAAAATCGGCGCGATGAGCGGCAAGCCAACGACGCCTTTTTCGTAATAAACGCGTCGCGCAAAAACCCCGTATTTGGTACCCCACACGTCGTAAGGGTCAAAACTTTCAAAACCGTTTTTCTCCAGCCACGCTTCGAACCGTTTGACGCCCTCCGCCACGATCCGCGTCGTCGCCTGGGGCCGCGTAGCGTCGTCGCAGTTGTCCGTTGGAACTGCGCTTGGCATTGAACCTGTGGCTGTAGAGGATTCCATTCCGTGAACGAATCAGTTCGCCAATGAAAGTGCGGCTTGCTTCTCTTCGCGCCCGTTCAGCCCGGGCCGCAATAACTCGGCCACTTCGCCAAAGCCCGAGATTTTGATTCCACCCGCTGCTTTTGCCAGCGCCAGGAATTTTTCAAACGCCGCGTCGTCCGTGTGCTCCTTCGTATGGCCGATGAGCACCACCACGTCCAGCCCGCCTTTGGCGGTGCGCGGCGCGGATTTAATCCAGTTCACCAATGTGTGCGGTGGTTGATTGTGAAAATCCAATTTGATCGGAATCGGCTGAGCGAGAAATTTCAATATCTTCACCGGATTTTTTCCGATGCCGAGCTTCTGCACCATGTCATGCTTTTGCGCCTTGGGAATGTTCTTTGAAAACTTGGCGCGCAATCGTCGCACGGTAAATTGCTGGAACCGGCGGCCCGGCCGCGAATAAATCGGCACCTCCCAAATCGGCCCCGCCGGGTCGGCTTCAATCACGTCCCGGCTCACCCGCCACGGCTCCTTGGCCGAGGGCGCGTTGCGATAATCCAGGCCGCTGCCATATCCCTTGTCCTGCACCAGGCCCTTCACGACCGAGGAATCGATCACGAAGCCATTGCCGGCCAGCGCGGGGAGCAGCTTTGTTCCGGGCTGTGCCGAAAAAGCGCCCGCGCGATAAACCGTGACCTTTTCCCGGCGTCCGGCTTCCGCGAGCATTTTTTCAATCACCGCCTGGCGCTCGCCGATGTAGCGCGTCGTTTCTTCCTGGGTGTCGAACAGCGAATCCACGGTGCGCTTCTCCGTATGCAGAATCCATTTGCCGTTTTTGAAATCAGCGCCGTGCCACTGCGGATGCAAATGCAATTGAATGTCGTGCCCCGCCTTCGCAAGCGCGATAATCTGCCGGCGAATCAAAGTCGCGGGGTCATACCCCAGCTGCGCCACCAGCGCGTCGCGAAATTTCTCGAACGCGAGATACTCTTCCACCTCAAAAAAGACGGTCAGCGGCGCGCCGTATTTTTCGCACAAGCGCGCCATGCGATCGGTCGGCTCAACCACATGCTGCCGCACGTCACCCTCGCCATTGCCGAAGATTTCGTAATCGACACTGACGACGACGTGGCGCGGAGCGCACCCGCAGTGCGTGTGGGAACATTTATGTTCGGCGGTCATTTTAGTTATTTCGCGTTTCAGCGTGCTTCCGGCATCTTGCCGGAAATCTGCCGGCGAGACGCCGACAGCTCGTTCACTGCGCCTCTTCGCGAAGATATTCCACAATCTTCGCCACTGACTCCGGCAAGCTCAACTCGTGAGTCGGCAATTCCAGCTCCGGTTTGAGCGGCGCTTCATACGGCGCGGACACACCGGTGAAATCTTTAATCTCGTTCGCCCGGGCCTTCGCATAAAGCCCCTTCGGATCGCGCGACTCGCACACGTTCAACGGCGTATTCACAAAAATTTCCACGAACTGCCCCGGTTCCATGCGCGCGCGCACCGCTTCCCGGTCAGCCCGGTAGGGTGAAATGAAGGCAGTGATGCAAATAAATCCCGCGTCCGCCATAATCTTCGCCATCTCGCCGACGCGGCGGATGTTTTCGCGCCGATCTCCCGGCGAGAACCCGAGGTCGGAACAAAGCCCGTGCCGCACTTTGTCGCCGTCCAACACGTACGCCTGCATGCCGAGATTGAACAATTCACGTTCGAGCTCGGTGGCAACGGTGGATTTCCCGGCTCCGGACAAACCGGTCAGCCATACCACGCGGCCCAGGTGACCGTTGCGATGAATCCGCTGGTCGTGCGTTATTTTGCCTTCGGTCCAGAAAATATTGTGCGCCTTGTGCAGCGTGTCGGACGACATGCGCGGATACGCGTCATCCACCACGATGCCCCCGCCCGCCACGTCAAAACCGTCGCACACGACGAAACGCCCGATCGTGATGATTTCCGAATGCGCGTCAAACGCGATCGGGCGTTTGGTGCGCAGGTACAATTCGGCAATTTCGTAACGCCCCACGTGCGCGTCCTTATCGTCGCGCCGGACCGTCTCAAGCGTCGAAGCGTCGAGGACTTTTTCGATGGAGTCAATTTCGCAATCCACTTCCTGGGCGAGCAATTTCAGTTTGTAGAGTTTTCCTTTGCGGAACGGCGCGCGGCCCATCCAAAACACCCGCGCTTTCAACCGGTTCAAATTATACGGCAATGAGTTTTCATGCGCGCCCACCACGCCGCGCTCGACAAAAATCTGCTCGCTGAGCGTGATGCCGATCGATTCCGTGGCCGAAGCGCCGTCCGCCACCGGCGCGCTCCAACGCTCGATGCTTTTCACCGTGCTGGCCTTGTTCGTCGGGCAAAATTGGAGGCGGTCGCCCACTTTCAGCGTGCCGGATTCCACGCGGCCCGCGAGAATGCGGCGCTCGTCGAACCGGTAAACATCCTGCACCGCAAAACGCAAAGGCAAATGCGCCGGCGGCTCGGAGGCGCGAAACTGGTCCAGCACATTCAACACCGTTGAACCTGTCCACCACGGCATCTTGGCGCTCGGCGCCGCGATGTTGTCGCCGTCGCGCGCCGTCATCGGCACAAAAATGCGCGCCTCGACGCCGAGCGATTTAAGGAAGGCCCGGTATTCGCGTTCAATGGATTCAAAGCGCTCCTGCGAATAACCGACCAGGTCCATCTTGTTCACGAGCACTGCGATTTGTGTGATGCCCAGGAAATGCAGCAGGTAACCGTGACGCCGGGAATTTTCCTGGATGCCTTCCTGCGCATCGATCAATAGCAACGCCGCTTCCGCGCTCGCCGCGCCGGTGATCATGTTCTTGAGAAACTCCTTGTGGCCGGGCGCATCAATGATGACGTACTGGCGTTTCTTCGTGCGAAACCAGATCTGCGCCGTATCGATCGTGATATTCTGGTCGCGCTCGGCTTGCAATGCGTCCATGAGGTTGGCCCATTCAAAGGGCATGCCGCGGCGCTCCGCGATTTGTTGCAATTGCTCGAGCTTGCCGTCCGGCAGCGAGCCCGTGTCGTGCAACAAACGCCCCACGAACGTGGACTTGCCGTGATCGACGTGGCCGACGATGACGATCTTAAGCTGGCGGGCGGAGTCGTTGGCGACTTCGGGCTTCGCCGGCGGGGCCGTCATTTGAGATTTCTCGTGGCCATCGAGAGCGGAAGAGGTGGCGATCATAAAAATAAAAAACGAGCGTGGTGGGGCGCGTCGCTCCGCGCGCGCCGGGCGTAAAAATTGCAATAATCCGGTATTTCCATAGGTCCAACGGCGCGTGCGGAGCAGCGCGCCCTACCTTGTTCTCACATGTAACCGTCGCGGCGCAGTCTTTCGAAAGCGTCCTCGCTTTCCTTGTCCTGGGCGCGGCCGGCGCGTTCCGGCGTCGTCGTCGCCCGCAATTCCGAAATAATCTCCGGAACAGTGCGCGCCTGGGACTTGATTGGAAAGGTGCAGGGATGGCAACCGATGGAACGGTAACGCTCGCCTTTGTCGTTCGAAAAATACAGCGGGATGACCGGGATGTTTTCGCGCTCGATATATTCCCAGATGTTCAGCTCGGTCCAATGCAACAGCGGATGGATGCGAATGTGCGTGCCGGCCTCGTAATCGGTCTTGAACTGGTCCCACAATTCCGGCGGCTGGTCTTCGACATTCCACTCCATATTTTTATCGCGCGGACTGAAATAACGTTCCTTGGCGCGGGTTGGTTCTTCATCGCGGCGCACGCCCACGATGACGCCGGTGAATTTATGCTTCTCCAGCACGGTCTTGAGCGCGTCTTTTTTGAGCGTGCCGCAGCATTCGACGCGCGTCGCTTTGGAATTCGGGAAAGTATTTCCGTTGCGCAACACTTCCTCGTTCTTGCCGACCACCAATTGCAATTTCCAGTCTTTCACCAATTGATCGCGATACTCGATCATCGAAGGAATCTTGTAGGTGGTGTCCACGTGCACGAGCGGGAAGGGGACATGGCCGAAAAACGCCTTGCGCGCAAGCCACAGCATCACGGTGGAGTCCTTGCCAATGCTCCACAACATGCCGAGGTTTTCGAATTTATTATACGCCTCGCGCAGAATATAGACGCTTTGGTTTTCGAGTTTTGAGAGGTGGTCCATGGAATAGTTTCAGTGTCGGAATGGGCAACGAATCACAACCCCTGTTGCGCCCAGGATTCGAACATCAACACCGGCCAGAGCAACTCCGAATTGTCGCGCCGGCCGGCCAGGTGCTCCCGCCATTTGCGCCCGATGATTTCCTGGTCCATCAATTCGCCGTGCTGTCCGCGGTTCTTTTCCAACAAATCCTCCGCCCAGTCCCGCAACGGACCGCGCACCCATTGCGCGATCGGCACGGAAAATCCCTTCTTCGGGCGGTCGATGATTTCGCGTGGCACATATTTTTCCAGCACCCGGCGCAAGACGACTTTGCCGGTACCGTTGGAGCGTTTGTATTCCAGCGGCAGGCTCAGCGCAAACGCCACCACGTCGTGATCGAGCAACGGCACGCGGGATTCGAGGCTCACCGCCATGCTGGCGCGATCCAGTTTCACCAAAATATCCTCGGGCAAATACTGGTTCAGGTCGGCAACGGCCATGAGTTCAATCAGGTCGAGGCCGGCGGCGTGGTTCTGCGCCGCTGCGCGAGCCGCTCCGTTCGACAGTCCACGCACCACCGTCTCCGGCGCAAACCATCGGGAATTGATCAAATCGTATTGCGACATCGCGTTGCCATGCCCCAGCAGCGAGGCGTATTTATGAACTTTGAAACCGGAAGCGTTGTCGCCCGCCGGAATCAAATTAAAAACCCGGTCCCAGCCGCGTTCCGAAACGATTCGCGCGCCGCCCGAAGCCAGCTTTCGCGCGAGCGAAGGAATGCGGTTCAGGCGATTCAATCGTCCCGCTGACACCGTGTAATGGCGGTAACCGGCAAACAGCTCATCCCCGCCGTCGCCGGACAAACTCACCGTCACGTGTTTCCGCGCCAGCCGGGACACGGCGAACGTCGGAATCTGCGAGGCATCGGCAAACGGTTCATCGAACATTTGTCCCAGCATCGGCACGATCGCCTGCGCTTCTCCCGCGGTCAGCACGAGGTCGGTGTGGTCCGTCTTCAAATGCCGCGCCACTTCGCGCGCCGATTCCGCCTCATTGAACCCGGCTTCCTCAAATCCAATGGTGAAGGTTTTCACCGGGCGCGTGGATTCGGCCTGCATCATCGCTACCACGGTGGAGGAATCGACGCCGCCGGAAAGAAATGCGCCCAGCGGCACATCGGAAATCATCTGGCCGCGCACCGATTTGCGCAGCATTTGATCCAATTGCTCCTGCGCCTCCGCAGCCGTGCCTTTGAACGCATGCGCGCCTTTCTGGCCCCAATCGCGCACGACCGACCAATAACATTCCGGCGATGCTTTTTCCGACGCCGACTTCATCGTCAGCAAATGCGCGGCGGGCAATTTGAAAATTCCCTTGAACACCGAATGCGGCGCCGGGATATAACCGTATTTGAGAAATTGCCCGATGCTTTCCACGTTTAGCTCCGGCTTGAACTCTTTGAGGGCGCGCAGGGCCTTAAGTTCCGAGCCGAACCAAAACGCGCCGCCAAACCAGCCATAAAAGAGCGGCTTGATGCCAATCCTATCCCGCGCCAGCACGAGTTCCCCGGTCTGCCGGTCCCACAACGCGAAGGCGAACATGCCGTTGAGATGCTCCAACGTTTTATGCACACCCCAGCGCGCGCAGCTTTCCACGATCACCTCGGTGTCACTGCTTCCGCGAAAAACGCAGCCGGCCGCCACGAGTTGATTGCGCAACTCGGTAAAATTGTAGCATTCGCCGTTGTAAATAATGACGAAACGACCGCAGTGCGAGTGCATCGGCTGGGCGCCGGCCTCGGTCAAATCAAGAATGGAGAGCCGCCGATGCGTGAGCGCGAGGCCGCGCGGGGCATCGGTCCAAATTCCCTCCGCGTCCGGGCCGCGATGGCTCATCGCTCCGCCCATGGCTCGCGCGCTCGTTTCCAGGCGCTCGCGGCCTTCCGCTTTTGCGAACCAAATCCCGGCTATTCCACACATACGGGTTTTGCAGGTTCCGGACGCCGTTCGGACGCGACCGGTTTCGGCGATACGAGTCCGCGGCACAGCGCTTCCAGCCGCCGGGCGACCACCGGCGCGGCGAAGCGCTGCCGGGCGTAACGCCAATTAATGGTGCCGATGCGCTCGTGCAATTCGGGAGTTTCAACCAGCCGTTCGATCGCGTCCGCCACCGCTTGCGGGCCAAATTTTTTCTTCGGCGCCGCGTTATTGTCCGGCGGGATGATAAAACCGTTTTCGCGGTCGCGCAGGATGTCCTTCAATCCGCCGGCGTCGCTCGACACCACCGGCAGCCCCATCGCCAGCGCTTCCAAGACCGCGTTCGGCATGCCTTCCGTGTAACTCAAAAAACAAAACAGACTTCCCTGACGGTAACAATCAACCTTCGCCTGGCCTTTGAGAAAGCCGGTGAAAGTTACGTCCGATAATTCCAACGTTTTCGCGTAGGCCTTCAGCGCTTCCAGATCGGGCCCGTCGCCGCCGATGGTCAGGGTGTAAGCCGGGTTGCGCTGCTTTAAAATTTGAAATGCGTCGAGCAATTCAAAAACGCCTTTGGCCACTTCCACGCGGGACAAATACAAAAGATTGGTGCGCGCCTTTCCGGGCGCGGGCGGAACAGGCGAACCGGCGAGACATTGGTCCTCGACCACGGTGGTTTCGACATGAATCGGCGCCTGGAAACCCCAGCGCAACAAATCCTGTTTGAAACGTTCGGACAAAACGATGTGCTCGTGCGCCATTTTATAGATGCGGCACAACCGGCTGTTGTTGCCGCCGGGAAATTCCGGCTTCCCACAAACGTCATTTTCCCAACCGCGCCAGAAACAAAGAACGCGCCGGCCCAACAAACGCCCCATCAGCAGCGTGGCCGCATCCCGTTTCAACGAGCGGAACGTGGAAGGGTCCATCGAGGGATTCACCACCAGGACGCCCGGCCGATGCCGCAGAATTTTTGACGCCAGGCTGCACCAGTCCAATGCCAACCGCGTGGGCGTGAACTCGAGCAGTTTCGAACCCAGTGACCGATGGTCCCCGTAAAACGTGTAAGGCCGGCCCGTGTCGCACAGCGTGACCGCCGCGTTCATGTGCGGCGTGATGGCATTGTAATAATTATAAATGCCGCCGCCGGAACTGGCGCGGTCGCGGACAATGACAATCGAGAGATCGCTACGTTTCATCGGAGGGGACAACTTTGACGACGCGAATGGCTTTTAAAGCAAGGACGCCAGGATCACCAGGCCGACGGTTAAAAAACCCAGCACCCAGGTCACTCGATCCGTAATCGCAAACCAAACGGGGTCGTCATGCATTTTACCCCGGCGGGCGAAGATCCAGGCGCGAACGGTCCAATAAATGATCATCGGACCAATCAACCACAGGAGTTGCGAAGAGGAATAGAGCGTGTCGGCCACCTGGCTTTCCGCCAGATACAGGAAGAAAACCAGCACACTCATCATTCCGCTGATCATTCCCGCGCTTTGAATCACTTCCAAATCGTCGGCGCAATAATCCCGGCCCACCGATTCCAACGATTGGAATTTCATCTTCTTGATCTCCACAAAGCGTTTCAAACACGCCAGGCCCAGGAAGAAGAACGAGGAAAATGCCAGGAACCAGCGCGAGATGGGGACTTCGGAGGCGATACTGCCGGCGAAAATGCGCAGGGTGTAAAAGCCCGCCAGCACCAGGATGTCCAGGAGCAATTTATTTTTGAAAACAAATGAGTAAGCGAGGTTGAGAACCAAATACGCTATCAGCAGGAAAAAGATGACGGGCGGCAAAGTCACCGCGGAAAGAGCCAAACTCAGCACCACCAGCGTCAGGCTCAAAAACGAGGCGCTGATCACGCTGGCGTTGCCCGACGCCACCGGGCGGTTTCGCTTTCTTTCGTGCCGGCGATCGGACTCGATGTCGTACAAGTCGTTGGCCACATACACCGCCGAAGCGGCAAAGCTGAGGCAGAAAAAGACGCTCAGGAGCCGCTCGACGGAAAGGGCGTCCACTTTTTTGTGCGCGAGCAAAAAGGGCGCGAACACGAGCAGGTTTTTCAACCATTGATGCGGCCGCATCAGTTCGACCAGCGGCTTGAGCGCGACCCCTCCGTCGCGAAACGACACGGCGTCATGAGCATTGGCTTTGGCGGCTTCCAAAAGCGACTTGGACCGGGACACGACGACGGCGGAATTCGCATGCTTCCATATCTTCAAGTCGGCGCGCTCATTTCCGGCGTAGTCGAAGGGCGCTCCCTTGCAGAGTGAGTTTATCAAGGTGACTTTGTTTTGCCCCTTCAGATTGTTATCGCGCGAGCTTCCGTAGGCGGCGCGAAAGATCCCCAAATGAGCGCTAACTTCGTCCACGATCCGCTGGTCGGCGGCGGAAATGAGAATCAACTCCCGCCCGGCCTGGTGTTCGGCTTTGAGATAGTCGAGGAACTCTTTGCGATAAGGCAGGAGGGCCGCGGTCGGGCGCACCCGGTCCGCCATCCACGTTTTCAAATGCGCTTTCCCCTTCGCGAGCGCCAGGGGCACGAGGAGGAGTTGGGCCGGGGATTTCCGCGCCAGCAGCAAAACACTCTCCACCAGCGTGTCACTCTTGATCAACGTGCCGTCGAGGTCCACAAAGAGCGGAGGCTTGGAGGCCTCGCGGACACCCGGAGGCGATCCAGCCGGATCGGCTAAAACATTTTGGCTCATAAACTAAAATTTCACTTTTGCCCAGACGGCATCCGGGAGCGTTTTTAAACCGGTCATGATTATTTTCCAGAACCAGGGCGAATAGATGCGCCGCTTGCGCCGATGCACCGCATTGAGAATATCTCCGGCGACTTTTTGCGGACTGGCCATGAGCGGAGAAAGCGGCAGGTGCGCAGTCATGGCGGAATCCATGACACCCGGTTTTACTTCCAGCACCGACACATTTTTGGACGCCAGCGACGCCCGCAAACCATCCAGATAAGCGCTCACCGCCGCTTTGGTGGCGCCGTAACAGAAATTGGATTGGCGGCCGCGATCTCCCGCGACGGAGGTGACGACCACCAGAGTGCCGCCGGTTTTGTTCGCGAGCGCCGTGCCGAGCTTTTCGGCCAGGTAAGCCGTGGAAGTGAAATTCACCATCGTATTTTCCAGGAATGCCTTTTCATCCGCCAGGCACTCGGCATTGGAAAGCAGGACGCCGTGGCAGATGATGGCCATCGAGGGCGGCACGGGTTTCGCAAAAATCTGCTCCACCACTTCGCGGAGCGCGGCGAGATTCTCGAAGTCCGCCGAAATTGTTTCAACTGCCAGTTTGCCGTTGAGGCAGGTGAGATGATTGGCCACCGCCGCCAATTTTTCGCGGGACCGTCCCACGAGAATGAGGGACGCATCCGTGGACACATACCGCTCGGCGATAGCTTGCGCCAAAGTGGAGGTGGCTCCGAAAATTGCAATGGCTCCCATAATTTTTATGCCGTTACCCGACGCCAAAAGCTCGAACTGAATCGCGGGTCCCGGAATTTTTCGAATTTGCCCAGCGCAGCCTGGTAACCGCTGCGAAATAATTCCGGCGACATGCGAGCGTCCTTGGCGGGGTATAATCTGCCGCCCGCTGCGATGACGACCTGGTCCAGTTGATTGAACAGGTCCAGCGTCGCCTGGCCCTGATTGGGAAAATCTAGCGCCAGCGTCACACCCTCTCTGGGAAAAGACAACATGCCCTGATTTTCTCTATTTCCGAACACCTTCAAAACACCGAGAAAGGAGCCCAGGCCGGCCGTGCTGATTTTTCCAAGGATATCCAGCATCGGTTCCCGGCAACCGGCAAAAGGAATCACGAACTGATATTGAAAAAATCCCCGTTTGCCATACATCCGATTCCAGTTCCCAATGCCGTCCAGCGGGTAAAAAAAGGAGTCGTAGGTTTGCACCGATTTGACCGACCTGGCCTGTTGTTTGTGATAGTAAACGGTATTAAAGGCTTTCAGCGCCGGCTTGGAGAGCGGATTGAACGGCATCGAAACCGGAACGGTCAGGCGCGGAGCGCGGTGGACCGGGAGCCCCCGGCTTTTGTCCGCGCAATGATTTCCTCTCATGAAGAGGCCCCGCCCCAGACTTTGGCGCGGACTCAGGCAGTCAATCCAACAGACCGTGTGTTCAAAGGTTTTATCGGACTCCTTGCTGAGTTCCAGAAATTCATCGAAGTGACCGGTCTTGATGGTCTCGACTTCAATCGCGCTCGAAACGATGGGCCGCAATTGCAACTCGACCCACGTCATCAGCCCGGTGAGACCCAGTCCGCCGATAGTGGCGGCGAACCAATCCGGATTCGACTCCCTCGAACAAAGGATTCTCTCGCCATTACTCCGGAGCAGTTCAAATTTTTTGACATGTTCGCCGATGCTGCCCACGCGATGGTGGTTTTTTCCATGCACATCGTTGGCGACCGCCCCGCCCAGCGTGACGAATTTCGTTCCCGGAGTCGTCGGCAGAAACCATCCTTGAGGAACAATCAGGCGCAGCACCTGGTCCAACGTCACGCCCGCTTCCGCGCGCAATACTCCAGCGACACTGTCGAAGGCAACGAATCGCTTCAAGTTGGCGCAGCAAAGGAGGGTGTTCCCGTCATTTTCGCAACTGTCGCCGTAGCTTCGCCCCACGCCGTAAGGCAGAAAACTTTGCGACTGATCAGCACTCCCGAAATCGAACTGCGGCCAGTAGAGCCGGACCTCCTTCGATTTGGACTGCTTCAACCGCCCCCAACTCCGGTAACCCATGGTGCCGTTAGAGTTTTCCGGTGGCATAACTGGTAACGCTGTCCGATTGGCTGGTCACTTCAAAAAGCTCCTGCGGTTCGTATTTCCAAATCATGAATTGAATCGGCCGGCCGTTGTACTCTGTATATTCCGGCGAGGTATATAAGGCCTCATTCTTCGCCAATTGAATATCATACCCGCGTTTGCCCTTGCGGTATTCCTTGTCCAATATCCGGTTGAGATGCACAAAATGCTGCGGCCTGCCATTCGCGGCGACTTCGTAATCGCAAACGTAATCGAGATGGCAATGCGCGAAATAATTCGGCAAATCACCTGACGTCAACGCGTGCTGGTATTCGTAACCATTGATCAAGCCATCCAGATTAACGGTGCGGCGGTGGCTGAAATAAGCGAAATAACCGCAATCGGTCATCCCGAAGGTCGCGTTCTCAGGAGTATTTTCCCGCGCCCACGTGGCGGACACGTACCACATATCGTGCACTTGTTTTTTGACCGACAATCCCCAGCACGTGCCGATAACCGACAAAACCAGGACCGCCGCGGACAAAGCGCCACCGACCCATCGCCAGCCTTTAAACTTCAACCACGCGAAGACCGAAGCCGCCATGAACAGGAGCAGCGGAATGTAACTTGCGAAATGCCAGGAAAACGTTCCCCAGGTCGTGAAACACACTGAATAAGTGAAGTGCAACAAGGCGCCAATCCCGATTCCCAGAAGCATCACGATGCCGGAATCCGCCTTCACGCCCGGCTGAAGTTGCTTCCGCAAAAAGCCGGCGGGCAAAAAGATCGAGACCAACGCGAAAAGCGTGAACGCAATGATGATGACGGAATAGGGCGCCCATTGAGGGCGAATCGCCCGCAGGATCGAGCCTTCGACATGGGGAAACGAACTCTTCAATGCGCCACTGATGGGCACCAGGTGTCCCGTGTGCTTGTGATTCCACATTAAATAGGGGCTGACCAAAACCACGAAAACCACCAGGACGAGCCAATAAGATTTGAGCGCATTCGCAATTCCGGCCGGACGCCAGAAACGCACTTTATAAAACAGGCAGGTTGCCACCGCGACTCCGATCAGGATGAAAGCCGTGTCCAGGCGGCACAGGAACAGCAACGCCAGCAGGAACCCGAGAGCCGCTTTTCGCGCCGGTCCATTTTGCGGCGGGAGCAGGTCCCAGTGATCCACGGCGCAGAGAAGAATGCCCAGCACCAGAATCAGCAACCCGCTTTCAAGGCCGTTGGTAAATTGATTGAGGACAATGGGCGCGGCGAAAAAAGGCAAAATGGCGGTGGCGGCGAAGGCGCCGCATTTCTTCTTAAGAAAGGACCAGTAAAGAATCATGCTGCCGGCCAGGATGAGGGACAACAGCGCGTACACCAGGCGCAGCGCCAAATCCGAATTCCCGTGCGCGAACCAGAAGATCGGCAACAGAATCGTCATCCACAACGGATGATAGCCGTTTGAAAAATTAATTCCGTCAAACGTCGAGCCATCGCCTGCGACAATATGTTGAGCCGTCCGGAAGTAATAAAACGAATCGTCCGCCGTCAAAACGCCGAGGCCGCGCGCGGTCGACAAGCTGAACACGCCCAGCGCGAGCAACAACAAGGCGAACACCAAAATGGTCCATTTTATACGCTTTTCTTTCATGATTCCGAAATATTAGTCGGCACCGGCTCCACCACGGCCGCCACCGGGATCGGGGAAACTTCCCGAAGTTCGGTGCGCTTACGGTACCAGTTCCTAATCAAATGTAAGCACGGCTTTTCCACGATGAATGTGATTCCTATGGCCAATCCGAATGCGACCAGGATAGCCATGCCGATCGAGACAAACGGATTAAAGCCCTGGCTATAGCCATATCGGATGACGACATACCCGATATGTTGGTGAATCAAATAAAGTGTGTATGAGATGGTGCCCAGGAAAGCCAACGGCCCCCAACAAATCCATTTGAGATATCCAAAAAGAAAGAGATAGAAGGCGGCGACGAACGCCAGCATCACGGTCACACTGGGATCAATCTGGCCATAGAGCATATGCGGCATGAAGTATTCATTTGCCAGCGCCCATAGCGGAAGCAGATGAATCCAAAAATTGCGGGCTCCGTGTTTATACATCTGGTAGAAAACAATCCCGCACGCAAATTGATGCCCGTACGATAACATCAATATTTTGCTGATAATTGCCGGAACCACCAGCAGCTTGCATATCACCAGAATGATCACCGCCGACTGAAGCGCCAAAAATATCGCGCAAATAAGCAGGGGCCGCTTCAATGCTTTCAAGCAGAACAAGCAGAACATAATCGCGTAAAAACCGAGTTCATACGACAATGTCCAATAGGAGTTATCCACGTGCTTAAAACCAAAATATCTTTGCAGCATGGTGAGATTTGCCACGAGGTCTTTAACGCCGACTTCCAACCCGGGCAAACCGAACGTTCGAACCACGAGGAAGGTAATCAATACCGCGCACCAGTACGCCGGATACAAACGCGAAAAGCGGGACACCACGAAGTCGAGCGGTCTTTTTGTTTTTGCGAGCGTCATATAGATGACGAACCCGCTGATGATGAAAAAAAGATTTACTGCATGCGCTCCCGATACAAACAAGGGAACCGATTTATCATGGTGAAACAAACGGTCGAAGTACGCAGTGTAGTGAAAGGACAGCACCCACACGGCCGCCAGGCCGCGCAGGACGTCCAATTCGGTTAGGCGATTGCTTTGCTTATTCGCAGTCATCGTTACTCCTTGAAAATTGAGGGGAATGCATCCGGCGCGCCGCCCGATGCAGTGAGGAACAGTTCCGCTCTAAGCTCCCATCGGCTGACATTCGGCTTCGACATCGACAAAGTCCGGCTTTCCATCTTCCGCGTCGGAAAACTCTTTGGAATGAGTTACCGTTTTTTCCTGATACACCCGCATCATGATGCCCACTATTGCCCACATCACAACTGTCGATTCGCGGGGATAGAACGTCTGCGCTCCCAGGGAACCAATTAACTCACCACATACCAGCGAAAAGGTTATCCCTCCCGCCGCCGAAGCCAGCCCATCTGCCTGTCGAAACAACTTGATCGAACACGCGACCACAACTCCATAGAAAGGGATGATCAGCAACAGGCCGATAATGCCATTATCCAACATCCATTCGAGATACGCGTTATGCGGATGCGGGAACGGATCGTCCAACTGGATGGCGACATAGTCCGCGACACCACTATAGTGAAATCCATCCCGTCCAAACCCGAATAACGGAGCCTGGCGGATTTTCTTAATGACCGCCGGCCAGATAACCGTCCGGCCGGAAGTGATTTCAGACATATCGCTGTTCTGGACGATTTGTCCTGACTTTCCACCAAACCCCTGGAACAAGCTTTGGCGAATGGTCGGGGAAAGCGTCAAAATCACGAAACAGGCCGCGGGCAGCAGGATGAGCAATTTCCTCCAGCGGATGAGGCCCAGGAAGACGCCTACAATCACCCAGGTGCCATATCCCGTTTTACCCGCGGTCAGTGCCTGACCCAAAAGAATGACGCAGGAAACTCCATAAAGCGCCCACTTCACTCGCTTGTCGGTAAAAGCACTGGCCAGGGCAATCGCCGCCCAACTGGCGCCGGCCAGGAACGTGGAAAGATTATCGCGGTTGTAGCCCACGCTTTGCTGGAGGATTTTGGAGGCGCGCTGCCTTAATTCTCCGCTGCTTCCGCGCAGCATCCCCAGGGGCATATGGCGTATCACCTGCACAGATATAAGAAAATAAAACGCCATCGCCGCGCACAACGCCTGCCGGCAGGTTATCCGGGTGCGAATGCCGTCGTACAACATCATCAATGGCAGGAACCACTTGAAACAATTTATAAAGTAGGCGCAGAAAACGCCCACGGCCACGCCTTCAACCACTCCCGCGGGATGCAGCAACGCACGAAAACCGGCGACGAACATGACCGCGCAAAAAATAAGCAACGCTCGCTTAAAAAATCTCGGCATGTCCCACTCCAACTCCTCCATCTGGCGAAAACGCAGCCAATTGATGACGACATTCGCAATCAGGATGTTCCACAAATTGATTCCGGGGATGCCGAAAAGAGTCCTGGGAATATCCGGGTGCTCCGAAATGGACATCAGCACCAGCGCGCCGCAACAACCCACGAACCACCGGCCACGCCAGCAGATCAAGGATAGGTACAATACCGCGAGGATCGCGATTAGGAATCGAATGGACATCTTGGGAAGCAAATCCGGCCTGGTCAAATCGACTAAGCCGGACTGATGCGCGGCTTTCGGCCGCTGATGACGACACTGTGTTGTGGACCCGCCGGCCGAGCCGGCGATTTACGGAGCTACTCGCAAGTCGCTGGGCGGCGCCAGCCGATGCACTCCCAGGTTGGACCCGCTCAAATTCAATGTATAGGTAGCGGGCTCAGTGGGCGAATCGATGGTGATCGTGTCATCGTTATCGGCGTCCTGGACACGAACCGAGTAATCGTTGATTCTCGTTATGGTCGGCGCGGCCCCGCCCCATTTGACCGGATAAACCACCCAGCCAAAATGCCAGTTATTGGTGGCCGTTTTGTTATAGACCCAGACGCTGCCGTTGTAACGTGGCTCCGAGAGATACGTGTACTGCCCATCGTCATAACTCTCGCCGGTGAAAGGATTGATCCAGGCGTTGTTCGCCCCCGCAAGGTTCGTCAACGTCATCAGCGACGGGTTCACAAAGGGCACGACGTAAACCGTCACATTGCTCCCGTTGTAAGCGTTGGTGCAGGAATAGGTGAAAGAGCAGGCGTTCGTATTTACGGTGCCGGTCGGTTCCAGATAATGCCAGAGCCATTGGAAGTGTGCCGGCTGGCTCGTCGTCATCGTATCATAGAGCACCACGTACTTTTTGTGTGGAAACAAAATGTGCCGGTTCATGCTGGTCAGATAAGGCCGGGCGTTGGTGCTGTATTGATAATAAAAGTAATAGTCATACGGGAACTGGGCGCCCACCAAATTAGTCAATAGATAAGACTTGGTGGTGTCGGCAGAGACGTAACTGAAATCATCGCAATTGGTAAACGCCGTGAAGCGGGAATACCACGGGGACACCGGGTTGGCATAAACTCCACCCCGCACGCCAATGCCATCCACGAAAACCATCGACGAGCTATACATCGGATGTTTTCGGTACGCGCCCACACCGGCGCCGGTAATTTGTGCTCCGTAAGCCCATAATTGAAGGGAGCCATCCGTCGGATTTCCATGCTCCATGCGGGCGCCGGGCCGCGCCTGGGTCATAAAGCCGACGCCGTTCGTGAAGGCGGAGAAATCCCCCGGTTGATGGCTGCCACAAACTGTGTAGCCCCAAAGCGGATCGATGTAGGCGGTGCTGGGCCAGTCGACCTGCGTGGGAGGCGTGCTGTTGTAGTAAGCGCTGGCCCATTCAAATTCCCTGGTCAAATCCGGGTTGGAATCCTGACGGATCGCTTGTTTGAGGGCCGCTCCGTTTCCACTATAGGCGGCAATTTCCCGCATCAAATATTCGTTGGCGTATAACCCGGCGCCTTGAACTTTGGGTCCTATGCCATATCCCAAATCCCCCCAGGGTTCGGCGGTGCCGCGATAATTCATCGGTTCGGAATAGCAATAAAGGCCCATCATTCTCTGGAAATAAGACGAGCGTTCAAGGTGCGCGGCCGAAAGCAAGGGCAGTTCAACCATGTCACCACCCCAGTTCAGCAGGGCTTGAAAATTATTCAGATTGTAGGAACGCCCTTCGTCGCCGCGCCCATAATCCTTGATCGCAAAGCTGTAGTTCAGCGGATAATCCATCAAACCCCGAAGAATGGCGCTGTTGGTCCAGCAGCATAAACACATCATCAACGCCGGTTGGACATCATATCGCGCGTGGCTGTTGCCGGTTTTGAATGCGGACGAATATCCCACCTGGCGGGTATTCCAATTGTAGAAATTGGTGGTGTAATTTCCCGAGTCCTCATACCACCAGTCTTCATAGACATAATACTTCACGCTCTCTTCCATGGCATACACCGTATTGCTTCGGGTGGTATCGGAAAGAATGGGCCACAGCCAGTCGGCCACCATCGGAAACATTTGAAACGCGCTCGCGCCGGCCGTGTAAGCCTCCTGGTGCATTTGGTCGAGAGCGATGAACTGCTTCACATACAGGTCGAACATTTGTTCCGGATGCTGATTGGCCCAAAACGGATCGGAGGACATCTGATACATCAAGGCGACGGAATACATATATTGAATAGTATTCTGAATGCTGTTGCCCTGATTCATGTTCGTGTAAACGCTGGGGTTGTTCCACCAGCTTTGACCCACGGCATAAACCGCCAGGTTACTAAAGGAATTCCAGTAACTGGTATTTTTCAGGTAATTCCCCACATCGCTCTTGTTGGAGTTATTGAACAAAAAATGAGGGTGCTGGCCCACGATAGAATAGAGGTAGTTCGAATTGGCCAGCATGCTGCGATCCCAGTTGGTGGCCGAGGCGGAGAGGGTGAAATTGTGAACCGACCCGGTCGCCAAAATCGTCTGGCCATCACCGGCATAATAGATCACTCGCCAATAACTCGTGCCTAAGTAACTGGAACCATCCCGGTTGGTAATCGGGGAGAGAAAATTATAACAGTTGTTGGACGTGGTGATGTTCCAGTAAAGAGAACTGAACGTCGCGCCGGCATTTGTGCTGAGTTGAAATCGAAAAATGCGGGGTGTCAGATCGCCCGCCATGTTCCAGGGATTGTCGCCGCTGTAAACCCAGGTAAACACGGGAGGGTTGTAGGTCTGGATGGAGCCATCATCCGGAGCATCGCCAATCGCGACCGAGAACGACTGCGAAGATTGCAAAGGCAGTGAAGTTTCCGGACCGATGGTTTCAGCGGGAGCCGTCGCGGCCAGGGCGCGCCCGAGCGTCATCGCGAATGCGATCAAAACAATAATTGCCAACTCGAATCGGCGGTTAACCCCGGAAATCCGGGCCAGGAAATGTGCCGGCGACCGCAGCCCAGCATCGAAACATCTCTGCATCACAGAGCCCATGGACGCAGTTTGTGTGCCATTCCTATTCATGAGGAAATTCATGCGCTATTATCGGTCTCCCCGTTGCGCGTGTCCAATTGTTGTCCTGAATAAAAGCACAATGAGGCGGCACCCGCGGCGCGGCGAAAAGGCATTTCTCCGCCGATGTCTCTTCCCAACAACGTTTTCGAAATTTTCGCCCGCGGCTTTCAATGATTGGGACTTTCTTTGCCGTTCGGGTTGACCGGCGCCAATCTTTCGCCCAGCGGTTGAAATTTGTCGTAACGAAAGAATTCGTTGCCATTGGAAAGATCAAAACCAAATTCCTTGATCTCACTTTTATACTTCCGTTTGGTGATGGGCGGCACCTTCAACAGTGGAATTTCCTTGTACGGATCAATCACCGCGCCCTGTTGTTTCACTCGCTCAAAATCCGGTTTCGAACGATAGGTCAGCACCTGGGCCGGATTGCCGGCTACAATGGCCAAAGGAGGCACATCCTGCATTACCACGCTGCCCATTCCGACAATGGCGCCTTCACCAATGCGCACCCCGGGAGCAATCGACGCTCGGACGCCAATCCAGACATAGTCTTCTATATAGACGGGCTTCACCAATCGCACCGAATCGTACGGCAACGATTCTCCGCCCGTATATTGGTGTTCGACAGTCAGGATGATGGTTTCACCGGCGATTTGAGAGCCGTGCCCGATATGACATCCGCCCACGGCCTGAATGTAGCAGCGCGTATCAATGCCGACATTGTCACCTATATATAATCGCTCCGGAGCCGCGATTCCCACTGCGGGCCCGATTCTTACATTCTTGCCGTAATGGAGAAATTCCTCGGGACGATAGCTGTTCTCTCTGCTGGCCTGGTAGTAACGGATGCCACCGGCAATCGCGCGATACACTACAAAGCTCGAAAAGCGCCGCTCCAGCCAAAGTTTGAATTTGCGTTTCACTATTGATTCCGCGAACCGGATTTAAAGGGAGCCCAGGGACGTGTGTGCTTTGAATTCCTCCCGCAGCTTTTCCGGCCACAGATTGGAATCCAAACCGAACTGACTGAAGATTGCGTACACAAAGCGCTCAAATCCCCAGCCTAGGCATCCACTCGTTGCCGGCCGGCCGGCGACACTGATATTAAACGCCTTGCCAAAAGTCATCGCGTGAAAGTTTGAGGAGAACACGCTGATCGATTGGTTCTCAAATGGAATGAGAAGCTTCAATTCCTTCTTGGCCTGCTGCTGACGCTGGAACGAGGCTTTCACCGCGTAATCCTGGGTGAAGAACATGTCGTTGGCGGTTTCAAACGTGCCTACGACCTCCCAGTCTTTCGCCCATTGGACAATCAACTCCTCAGCCTTGGCGCGGCCTTCAATCACGTATCTCGGCTGGCCCACCCAGACAATTTCCCGCATGTTGAACGAACGCAGCCGGCTCATCGTCTTGTGATTCGCACCTTCGTAGCGATGACAGCCCACTGTCATCGTGGTGCAGCGGCCGGGCGCCGTTAAATCCCATCCTTCCATTCCCTCATAGCAGTGATAACAGCAGGAAGGGCTGATGGCGAAATCGTTCTCCGCCATTCTTCCCTCGTGCCGCGCTTCCGACCAGCCGCCTGCTTTGCACTCGTTGGAAAACTGCCCGAGCACGTCCACGTCCGATTTCAAATGCGCCACGAAATCAATGTGTTCCGGGAAAGACGTAAAATGATTGCAGCGATCCAGCGTTTTGCAGCGGATGGTGGCCGGGTAGATTTCAAGTTCAGATTGGAACGCGCTCACGAATGTTTTTTCAATCTTCGAATTGATCAGGCTCATGAGCTGCGAAGCCGGGCCCCGCAAAATCACGTGCCCCTGGCCGACCGGAGTCACCCACTTGCGCTCGAGCAACGCCGCCCAGGCGTCCACCGCAGGCAAATCCCGCTCGTTTTTGTAATCGACCGTTTTGGCGAGCCCCAGTTCGCGTTTCTCGTAACGCTGCACGAGCTCGCGGATTTTGCGCGTGACACTTTCGTGATCGGCCTTCGCCGAAACTTCCGCCTCGATCATGGAAGACGCGTCGTTGATCCGATACGAAACGATTTCTTCATCCGCGAACGACAGGGCGTATTCGAGCTGCGAACGGTAGTCCGGATCCACGCCGTTTATCGGAATTGCTATCTGGGCCATAATCTTAAATCTCTCCTTTTTTGCGTTTGACCACAAAAGCCGCCATCTGCTCCACGGTGTTCAACGGCACGGTGGTCAGGTCCTTTTGGCTGAACTGCACCGAGAACTTCGACTCCACAAATGTCTTCAACTGTACCGAGCCGAACGAGTCCACGTATCCGTAATCATAAAGATGCACGCTGTCATTGAAATCCGGGTCGTCCTGCGCGACCCGGTAATTTTCACGGATATAATCTCTCAACTCTGATTTTATCGTTTCGATTTCCATAAAGATTAGAATCATTTCGCTGCCGCGCCCGCGAACGGCAACCCCAGGCGGCGGCCAATTTTTTCATAACGACGTTGCAACCCGGTTTTCAAGGTTCGCGGCAGCACGCTGCGCCAATAGAAAATTGCCAGCGCCACTCCCCCCACCGCGCACAGCCCCAATGCCGCCGCCGGATACTGCTTGAACAACAGCCGCCCCACCACGAGGCACGCGGCGAAGGGAGCCACATGAATCAAGGGCTGAATCGCGACCTGGCGGTAAAAATGCCCCAACCCCTGCCCGAGGCGCCGGCACAACAGCGCCGGCAGGTAAATTATATTCACTACCAACAATGGCACGGTCACCGCGATTGCCGCGCCGGTCAGTCCCTGTTGGAAGAATCGCAGCGAGATGAAAACCGCCACGGCGGAAAGCACCGAGCCAATAAACTGACCGACTCCCGCGCGGCCGTGGGCATTCAATCCCTCCAGCATATAAAGAATCGGCGTTTGAATGCAGGTCCCCAAAAAACCGATGCTCAGCACCGCCGGCAAAATCCAATTCGCGTACGCCGGCCCCATCCAAAGGCGCATCACTTCACCGCCGAACACGACCAGAATGATGACCAGTGGCAACACCAGGTAAATCGAGTAACGCGTCGATTTGACCAAAAGATTTTCGATTTCCTTCACGTCGCCGCAGCTTTCGAGCGAACTCGTGGTTGGAATCAGAATCATCGCCATCTTGCGTTCGAGACTGTCCATTTGCCGGAGCAGCGCGCGCGGCCGCGTGAAGATGGCCAGCGCTCCCAGGCCCAGGCTGCCGGTGATCAAAACGCTCGTCGTCTGGTTCAGCAGCATTTCGGAAACTGTCGGCAGGAGCGTTTTGCCACTATATATATAGAGTTCTTTGATCGTTCCCAGGTGGACGTACGAACGCTTCAATTTCAAACCCGGGCACGCCTTGTACGCGAGGCCGACCATCGTCAATTGTCCGAGGATTTGGCAAATGGCCGTGATCGCGGCCAGCATCGCCAACCCGCCGCCGAGCCAGAGCGCCACGAGCATGCCGGCCACGGCGATAAACTGCCACGTGCTGTTCCGCATCGTTTGCAATTCCCACCGATGGCAACCGGTCAACACGCCGTTATAGGCGCCCAGGGCCGTTCCCATGCTCAACATCGTTCCCAGCCAGAACACCGATTGCTGCGTGACCGACAGAAATCCTTTCAAGGAATCTCCAAACCAATACGGCATCGTCACCACCGCCACAATGGTCCCGAGGAACATGACCAATCCCGCCAATATCAGCGCGAGCGTCGCCGAACTCACCACTCGATTGATTCCCTCGATATCCTGCTTGCCCCAATACCGGGCCACGTAGCGATTGACCGAGGCCGTCACGCCCATGTCCACGAACCGGAAATATGCGACCAGGGACCACGAAAAATCCCACACACCGAGGACTTCCTTGCCCAGCGTGCGGTCAATCACGCGCGGCATGATGAAGCCGGACACGAAAAAAACCATCTGCCCGCCCCAGGTGAACAGGACGTTCGAAACCAGCCGCGAGCGGCCGGTCAAATCCCTCTCGCGAGTGGATTTATCAGTCGCCTCCGCAGAGTCGGGCGGCTGTATGGTGGAGGAATCGGACATGAAAACTACTTCCGGACGGCCAGATAATTCAACTCACTGAGATTACTCAACGTGTAGCCGTTTTCCCTCAACAATTTCAGCACGTCGCCGCTATTTTTTCCCAGCGTGGGATTCACCTCGATGATCAGAAATCCCGGCCATAGTTTTGAATTTCCGTCCGCAAAAAACCGTTGCAACACCTTGAATTCAAAACCCTCGATATCCATCTTGGCGCCATCGACTTTTTGAACTCCCTCCGACAACAAAACGTCGGTCAAAGTTTTGCATTCGACCTTTACCCTTTCGGTGCTATTGGACAAAAACGAATGCCCGCTCCGATTGCCGGTGGTATTCAGGCCGAGCTCAAGCACTTCGGATTTATCGGACAATCCCACGTTTGCCAATCGCACATTTTTGGCGCCACTCACTTTAACATTGGCCGCCAGGCGCGAACCGTTATTAGGATCGGCTTCGACCGCGATTACCGTGCCGGCGGCTCCCACCAACTGCGATGCGATTAAGGTATAAAAGCCGACGTTTGCGCCCGCATCCAAAAAAGTATGGCCCGGCTTCAAATGGTCGCGCAGGCAGGCGATTTCCACCCAATCGTAGAGATGCGGACAGAACAGGAATTGGCTCTCCATATTATCCGCCGGGTCGAGCACCATTTTAAAATCAAGCACATCCACCGTGGCATCTTGCCGTTTCTGGCGGTTGTAGATGCACTTGACCGTGTGGCCGATTCTGCCGGCGCCTTTGACCCGGGGCAGCCGCCTGGTGATCGAGAGCCAGAATTTCAGTTCGCCCGCAACTGAAGGATAAGTTTGAGTCGCCATAAATAATTTATCGTGCGGAGGAATTAGCCAGCCGGCTTTTGCGCTCTTCCGCCAGGAGCGACGCATCGCGCGTTTTCAAAAATGCGCCAGCGGGAAAACAGAGAAAATACATCGCCTTGGAGGGCGCGCCCTGCATTTGTTCCCGCAGGGGAATTCCCTGGTGCAACGAATGGCGGATGTAGTTGGCATAAGCCTTCACGCGCGGCTTCAGCGGCAGGCGCTTGCCCAGCCCAATCAATTCCCGGGCGTTCAGCAAGGACGCGCGCGTGTCCCGCGCCTGAATCATCCGCCCGTCCCGCGTGATTCCGCCGGCTTGAAATTCCTTCACCGTGAGCACTTCATTGATGAAGCGGGTCTGATAACTCTTCGCGATCCGGTTCCAGACCAGGGATTCGCTCACGTATTTGCCAAGATCTTCCGGATAGGGGTATTGCCGCAAAACATCCGTGCGCAACATGCCGCTTTTTTCCCCGGTCACGTTATATTTGTACCGCAAATCAATCGCGTCCGAATCGAACACATCCCGCGGAAAACGCGCGCCCAGCATTTCTCCCGAGGGAAAACAACACAGCCCGGTGACGCCCACAAATTTCGCCTGCTGGTCCTTTGGAATCGAATTCCAATGATGCAAAAAGCGCTCCAACGTTTGCGGCACATACCAATCATCTGAATCCAGGATCGCAATCAGTCCGCCTTGTGCTTCCTGCGCGCCGCGATTCACCGCGGTTGGCTTTCCGCCGTTCGGTTTCACCACATAGCGCACCGGGAATGAAGCCTTGGCCTGCAATTCTTTGACCACCGCGGCCGTATTGTCTTTCGAACCGTCATCCACCACCAGCCATTCGAAATCCCGGAACGTCTGCTTCTCCAGGGACTCATAGACGCGCGGCAGCAAATGCGCCCGATTGTAGCTGGGCGTAAAGACCGTGTAGGTGTAACGAAATTCCGCGCGCGCGCTCATTCGTAGCCGTATTTTCGATTTGAACCACCCGCCACTTCGTTGAAAGTCCCGAGGTCTTCCGGGGTCAAAGCCGTGCGCCAGCGTTCGTCCAGGCGGATTTCCGAACCGGATTTCAGCCGCATATCGTTGCCCAGGATGTGCTGTTGCTTGGCGCGAAAATCGAGAACGATCTGGCGCGTGTCCATTCCCAAAAATTTGCAAAGGCCGCGCAAGGTTTCTTCCGGCTGGCGGCAGAGCGCTTCGTATTGAAGGAACATCCATTGGCTCTTGGGCATTTCCTGCAACACACGCTCGCCGGCTTCATTATTTCGCTTCCACGAAAGCGCGGCCGCCGCCACCGTCTCCTGGCGTGAACCCTGTTTCATACCGTGGCCCAACATGCTCGTCGTCACAGCGCGTCCATCGCGGACCAGCCAGATGACTTTGATTTTCAGCTTCGGGGCCTTCAAAAGAAATTTCAGGTGCAACGCGATCTTCGAGGAATCAATCACCACTTTCGTTCCGGTGATTTCGCGCAGCACTTCCACCAGCGCGCCGTTGCGATGATGAACATTTTGAAGATGCGCCGGCCAGGACGGCGACACCGCCAACGCCGTGCTGCGCGCCGTTTCCAACAAGGGGCCGCGCGGCAAGGGCTCAAGCAACCGGTGCAGGAACGGATTTTTTGCGTCGTGAATGCTCAGTTGCGCATTGGTAATGTCGAAATCCGCGATGCCGCGGCGCGCCATTCCCGCGCTGACCTCGCTCCAAAATTTGCAACCCTTGATCGGCTCGCCACAGGAACAAAGATACGAATCGGGTTCATCGAGCGAGGGCGCCCGCATCTCACCGACCGTGATCGCGTCCCGCTGCGAGCCGAGCAACATCGCCAGCAAGGTGGAACCCGAATAACTCGCGGCAAGGATGTAACCCAGGTTCGTGGCTTCGGTCGAATGGCTCTTTTCAGCAGGCGCAGTCATCGCGATGGAAGATTCGGCGGACATAAAATTCAATTTTCCAAACCACGGCCGGCACGCTTGTTTCGCAGGCAGCGCGTGTAAATGTTTTCCAGTTTGGACGCCGCAACGCGCAGCGAAAATTGTTCGCAGGTATGTTTTCTCGCATTTTCTCCCAGCTCTTTTCGAGAGGCGGCGCTTCCCAATATGTGCGTCGCGTGGGCGGCAGCGGCCTCGTGGTCCTCGCGCGGCACGACAAAACCGGTTTTCCCGCTGACGACGATCAACTTGTTATCCGCCACGTCGGCCGCGATGACCGGCACGCCGCAGGCCATTGATTCCAAAACCACATTCGGGGTGCCTTCCCGGCGCGAGAGCAGCGCCGTGGCATCGCACGCGTTATAAACCGCCTTCATGTCCTGCTGGTTCCCAAGGAAGCGGCAACAATCGGAAAGCCGCAGGGACGCCGCCAGTTGCTGAACCTCATTCTGAAAGCGCGTCGTTTCCGCCAGGTCATCCCGCAACGGTTCGCCTACCAATAGAAAATGCGCGCCGGGTATTTGCTGCCGTACCCGCGCCGCCATCCGCAAAAAGACGTCCTGCCCTTTTTGCCGCTTGTAGCTTCCCACCATTCCAATCAGCGGAGTGGTCGGGCCGATTCCCAGCCGCTCGCGAAAAGCCAGTCCCGGGCCCGGGTCCGGCCGAAACCGTTCCACATCCACGCCGTTGTGGACCACTTCAATCCGGGAGTCCGCCAGGCCCAAGGTGCGCATGTTGAAGTTTTTTCCCGAAGTCGAATTGGCCACCATCACGTCGAACATGCCCTGCGTGGATTTGAGCGCGATCGTGTGCAGGCGCGGACGGACATAATCCGTATTGCGTTCCGAAGCGATAACCACCGGCACTCCCGCCAGCGGGGCCGCCAGGCGCGCCACGATTTCCGCGTCAAACAGGAACGCGTGCACCACATCGATCCGCTGCCGGCGCAGCAACCGCGCGACGCGAAAGACCGTCGTAAAATCAAACCGCCCCCGTTTTTCAACGATGCTCAACTGCTCGCGGTTCCCCGGCAGAAAACGCGCCAGCGGCACCTCGGACGACAGCGAGCAAACGATCGGCCTCACGACTTCAGGATCAAAAGAGCGCACCATCTCGACCACCTGCCGCTCCGCGCCGCCGAATTCCAGGCTGCTGATGAGCAGGCACACGGAAATCGGTTTGACCGCGCGCGCGGCGGGCGATTGCTGCTCGACGGGCAATGTGTCTACGGACGTCACGGCGTCACCACTCCTTCAAACGCGCGATGAAACTGGCGCGAAACGGTCTCGATGCCGTAATTCCCGGCAAAATAATTTTTCGCGGCGCGCGCCATGTCGGCGCATGCTTCCGAGTTCGGCAGCAACCGCAATTGCGCCACGAGTTCCTCCACGGTGCTCACCACCCGCCCGAGGCCTTGCCGCGCGACGATTCCGTCCGGGTCGAACGTAGTCACCACCGGCAGGCCGCAACTCCACGCTTCCAGGAAAGTGGTGGGAAATCCCTCGAGCATCGAAGTGCAGCACAGCAGGCCGCAGCTCTGAAATAATTGATTCAATTCCGCCCGCGAAAGGCGCCCGTGCGCGCGCACGTTCGGAATGCTCCCGGCGGTGGACAAAAGCTGGGCGGCATAGCCGGACGGCTGGTTGGGCGTGCCGGCGACGTGAAATTCCATGTCGGGACATTGGCGTGCGGCTTCCATCAGCCATTCGAAACGTTTCTCCGGCATGAGCCGGCCGACCCATAACACGCTGTTCGCGCGCCGCTCGACGCCGGCGGTGTTCATCTCCGTGACCGCCATGGGAATGATGCTGGATTTCAGGCCAAAAGATTTTTCCAGGTTGGTTTGCTGCTTTCGCGTTTGCGCCACGATCAAGTCGGCGTTTTTAATGCCGTAACGATAGAGCGCGTTTTCCGCGCCAAACCGCCTTGCGCCCAGCGGCCCCTGGCAATCCGCATCGCAAGCCATGCAAAAAACAAAACGCGCGCCCACCCGTTTGCAGCCGAGCGCGGTAAGGCCGGTCTCGCTGCCGGCGCCCATTTGCACGTAAACATCGGCGTCCGCGCGGCGCATCGCGCGCCAGAGACTCAGGGCGCGCCCAAATCCGCGCACGCCGCGAATGCCACCGTTCGGCGAATAACTCTTCCGCACCGTCACGCCGTCGAATGTTTCCTCGTCGCGCTGGCCGTGGTCGAACGTGATCAAAGAAACCTCGCAACCATCGCGCCGCAGTCCCCGCGCCAAAACCGCGAGTTGCGTCTCGATGCCCCCGAGATATTGCGGCACCGGTTTCTCCGCGATGTGATCGAAGCACTTCAAACCTATGATGCAAACTTTGAGCGCAGCCTTGGAAACGCCGTTCGACGCCGCGCCGCTTTCCCGCGCGGCGCTCGGTGCGCCGCCGGATTGCCTTTGCGCCGATTCGAGGACGGGCGCGGTATTGGCGGAATAGTTCAAGTTAGTTACGAGTAAGAGCCCATATCAAAATGAGCTTTCGTGGTAGAGCGCGTCACTCCGTGCGCGCGTTACAATTGCAACAGAAGCGGCGCGCACGGAGTGACGCGCCCTACCTTTCCGTGAAACGTTTCACCTGCCAATACTCTTGTAAATAAATCCCAACCGTTCCATCTCGGCCGGGTCGAACAGGTTTCGGCCATCGAAGAGGATCGGGTGCGACAGCGCCTTGCGCGCCCGCTCCAAATCCAGCTTCTTAAATTCCTCCCACTCCGTCGCTATCACCAGCGCGTCGCAGCCCTCGGCCACTTCGTTCATGTCTTCCACATACGTTACGTCTTTCAGCAACCCCCGGGCTTTATCCATCGCTTTCGGGTCATGCACCCGCAAGGTCGCCCCTTCT
>DASZLX010000007.1:0-4445 GCA_035552155.1 Verrucomicrobiia bacterium
TATCTCACTATTTTAAAGATTGAAACTTCGCCCCCTTCGCGGTCTTCGCGCGACAAAATGGTTGATTGTTGATTGTTGAGGGACGAAGTCAGAGCCTCCTCACGTCGGCTCCTACCAATGGTTGAGACGGCGCGAGGCAAGTTCTGGGTTCTGGGTTCTGAGTTCCGGGTTGGAAAGACTGGCTCGCGGGTACGACTCGCCCCACCTGCCCTTGGTGTCTTCGTGCCTTGAGGGAGGAAGTCAGAGCCTCCTCACGTCGCGTTCACCGGCTAAAACGGAGCGCGGCTCGGTGAGCCGCAGCAACGCACCAGAACCAGAACGCGTCTGGCTAATTCAGACACAGCCGTATTCCCACATTGCTGCGGGTCATCGACCCGCGCTCCGGAGCAGTGCGCCGCATCTTGGCGCTGTTCTTGAATGCATTGTGAGAAGCGAGAGAAGGCTCGCCCGACGGGCTGAAAACTCACGTTTTCAGCTACGTTTTCAGCTACGCTATTCTCTATGCTCCATCCTCCATCCTCCATCCTCAGTGGGTGCTGGTGCTGCGGCGCTTGCGTTTGTCGCGCCAGTCGGTGATGAGGATGTTGAACAGGAGCCAGCAGGAGCCGGCGATGGCAAGGAGAAAGCAGATGATGGCGAGTCCGGGATATCCAAAGATGCGGAAGTTGGGTGTGTTGACTTGCATGAGCAATGACGCGCCGATGATGATGGCGGCCAATATCACGCCGGTGGTGATGCGGTTGGCGACTTTCTCGAAGCCGCTCAAAAAATGCTTCGCATCGGGTGTGCGGACGTTGACTTCGAGTTCGGCGTTGGCGGCGGCATCGAGGAGTTTGTTGATGCGTTCGGGCAATCCGCCGACGAAATCTTTCATCTCAAGGAAGGAACCGAAGATGCGCGCGGGGGAGGCGTCTTTGATGACGCGGTGGGTGGCGATGCTGGCGACGTTGCGGCGGATGGCGGCGTTGGGATTGAAGTTGGGGGCCAATGTTTTGCCGATGAGGTCGAGTTGCAGCAAGGTTTTGCCGAGCAGGGTAAGCTCGGTCGGGACGCGCACGCCGCAATCGGCAGCGGTGCGGGCAAGGTCGAGCACGGCCATGCCGACGTCGTGTTGGCCGAGGGTTTTGTCGTTCTGTTCGGAGACGAGCAGGGCGGCTTTTTTGCAGAATTCGGGCTGGTCGAAGTCGTCGGTGGTTTGGCTGGCGCGCAGGACGATCTTGGCGGCTTCTTCGCCGTTGGCTTCGCTGATGGCGAGCAAAAGGCGCAGGAGATGTTCCTGCATGGAGGGTGTGACGCGTCCGACCATGCCCAAATCGAGCAACGCGACGCGGCCATCGTCGGTGAGGAAGACGTTGCCGGGATGCGGGTCGGCATGAAAAAAACCGTCCACGAGCACTTGCTTGAGGTAGGCGCGGAAGAGTTCCTCGACGAGGGAATCGCCGTCCAGCTCGAGATGGACGAGCGGGCTGAGCCGGGTGATTTTTGTGCCGCGCACGAAATCCATGGTGAGGACGTTGCGCGTGGAGTAATCGGGAATGGGCAGGGGAACATGGATGCGCGGAAATTCTTTCATGTTCTCGGCGAGCAGCACGAGGTTGGCGGCTTCGCGGTTGTAATCCATCTCGTGGAAGAGGGCGCTTTTGAATTCGGCGAGGATTTTGACGAATTGATAGCGCTGGCCGATTTCGGTGTGTTCGTCGAGAAATTCGGCGATGGCTTCGAGGACTTCGAAATCTTCGGAGACGATCTTGCGGATGTCGGGGCGTTGGACTTTGACGACGACGGGCCGGCCGTCGCGCAAGGCGGCGCGGTGGACCTGGCCGAGCGACGCGGCGGCGAGATGGTGTTCGTCGAAGCAGGAGAAAAGTTTGGAGATGCGCGCGCCGAGCTCGCTGGTGATGATCTGTTCGACTTCGGTGAAGGGAAAGGGTTTGACCTTGTCCTGCAGGCGCGAGAGGGCCTGAAGATAAGCGGGCGGCAGGAGGTCGGCGCGGCCGGAAAGGAGCTGGCCGAGCTTGATGAAGGTGGGGCCCATTTTTTCGAGGTCGTCGGCGAGTTGTTCGGGGAGCGCGGGATTGGTCGTGCTGGGGGTGAGTTCGGATTCGCCGGGTTGACGGTCGAGTTCGAATTCCTTGGCGAGATCGGACCTGCCGTATTTGATGAAGAGCAGGGCGATGTCGCGGTAGCGTTTGAGATGATGCGGTTTGAGGGAGAGTTTCATATTCGCTTGGGCACGCCTGCGCCTCGATTGGCAATGGGCATTACAACCTTTCCATGGCGTAAAATATGCCACGAGTCGGGCGAGAATTCCACTTCTGGCGCGGCGGCGCGATGGGGTCTTATTTTGCGCCGGGCGGGTTGCGCAGGGAAAGCTGGGCGACGGTTTCGTCGTGGAGGGATTGCATTTGACGGCCCAATTGCAAGAGGTATTGGGAGCGGTCGGTGTTGAAATCGTTTTCGGCGGCGATTTTGGCGAGGTGCGACGCGTATCGCAACGCCTCGACCTGGTTGAGCAAGAGGTCAAGTTCGAGTCGTTCGCCGGACTCGTGCAGAAGCTGGTGCTCCGTGGTGGCGCTGATGTCCTTGCGCGTCTTGGTTTCGCCGGGCGGAAGGTCGAGATCATTCAGGCGCAGCGAAGGGTCAACTTTGGCGAAGGCTTCGAGTTCGAGGTAACCTTTGCGCGCGGCGGCGGCGATTTTGTTGAGAAGCTTTTTCACGTCGGAATCTTCGCGCTTGATGAACCGCAATTTGCTGACGTCCTTTTCGTCGCCGAGCAAGTCATGGAGCAGGCTGTAGGAATTGTTGCGCGTGGATTCCGTGGTGGTGGTTTCGGTGCGGGGTTTTGGCGGAGGCGATTGGCAACTGGAAAAAATTGCGGCGATTGCGAGGATTGCAAGCGAGCGGCCCAGCGTAAGTTTCACCTATCAAAGTGACCCACGGCGGGCGGTTTGCAAATGTTGGGTATTTGACACCGCGGTCAAACGGAATAAATTTATGAAACAACAACTATGATTACAACATCTCGAAAATTCTATTTTAAAATCGCGGCGATTGCTTTGGCGGTGTCTTTCGGCCTGAGCGCTTACGCTCAATCGCCCCGCGAAAATCTGGTCCATGCCTATCATCTTTTGAAGATGGCCAATCATGATTATGCGGGCCATCGCGCGAAGGCGATGGATGAAGTTTCGACTGCGGGCCGGAGCTTGGGGTTGGAATTGGGCGGCGATCTTCCGCCGGCTGAACGGCAATGGCAGTCTGATCAGCAACTCAAGGAAGCGCGCCATTTGATCCGCGAATCGCGCGACCAGCTTGAGCGCGCAGACCGCGACCGCGCGGCAAGGCACCTTGACGAAGCGATCCGGGAAATCGACGAAGCGCTGAAAGTGAAGTAAGCGCTCCGCGCGCGATTTATTAAGTTGGTTTAGCAGTCATATTGCGGTGAAAACTTCAGAACTCGTCGCTGGGAGACGCGGCCCTTGTAGCGCAGATTTTTAATCTGCCGTATCGCCGACTTGCAGTCGGCAGGACGGCTAAAAAACGGGCGGTTTTGAAATTTCTACAATCGTGGGGCCGTCGCGCGGGCTTGCGGAGTGAAACTCCGCGATACAGCAGAGTGCAACTCTGCGCTACTCTTTGACTGCGAGGCAACTTCTTCTGCGGCTGAAAACTCACGTTTTCAGCTACACGTTTAGCGCATTTTTGAATTTTAATCCGGGGCGGGGATGTCATTATTATGTTATTGATTTATGATGATGACATTGAAATTTGGGCGTTGCGCGGGGTTGGCGGTTTTGCTGGCGGGGTTTTTGTCGGCGTGCGGCAATAAGGAAAACCAAGCGCCTTCGGGCGGAGGGTCGTCAAGTTCTGCGGGCGCGTCAGAGCATCCGTTGCCGACGCCGCCGGCAGTTGCGGAGTGCGAGCCGGGCACGCCGGGCGGACGGATTGTCATCGCGGCATTTGTGCCTCCCAAAACATTCAATCCGCTTACCGCGAATGAAGTTTCATCGACGGACATCATCTTGCGGATGTTCAGCGGATTGGTGAACGTGGATCCGCCGACGGAAAATGTGCGGCCGGGCTTGGCGGAATCGTGGTCCGTCGAGCCGGACAACAAAACGTGGACGTTTCACCTGCGCACAGGGGTGCGCTGGAGCGACGGCGCGCCGTTGACTGCCGATGATGTGGTGTTCACCTGGGACGTGATTTACAATCCCGACATCGTGAATGTGACGCGCGACCAGTTCATCATTGATGGGAAAAAATTCACGATCTCCAAAGTGGATGATTACACGATCAAGGTGGTGACGCCGGAAATCTATGCGCCGTTCCTGGAATTTTTTGGTTCGGTGCCCATCATCCCCAAGCATGTGCTGGCGAAAGCTGTCGAAGAAAAACGGTTTCAAGCGGCATACGGAGTGGATGCAAATCCAGCGGATGTGGTTTGT
>DASZLX010000008.1:0-98624 GCA_035552155.1 Verrucomicrobiia bacterium
CGGAAGACTCAGCAAATCCATCGATTTTGTCTCGAATTTCACGGCAACGCCTCCGTATTTGTGTTCGGTTGCAATGTCGGCGGATTCTTTTCTATGTGCCGCCAGCTTGTGTTCGTGCTCCGGACATTTCCGCGTGTCAAATAATCGCTCAGCGTCAGATCCACCATGATGAGAAACCAAATCACCCCCGCGACAATGAAAACCCACGTCAGCAATTTTTCGTGCCGGCCGTGCATGAAAAACAAAACCACCAGCAGCATTTTCGCGATCGAAATGCAGAGCGCCGCGACGTTGTTCAATGGGCCAAGATTGAATTCCGCCAGGCCCCACGTCAGCAGCAGCAGCGCCAGCAACGCCACCCAGACTCGCAAATAAATTTTCTTCGAAATGTTCATCGGTTTACGAAGCGTAGCGATGCACCAGGTACAAAAGCGGGTAGAGATAAATCCAGATGATGTCCACGAAATGCCAGTATAGGCCCGTCATCTCGACCGGCGTGTAATACGCATCCGAAAATTTTCGCCGCGACGTCATCCACGCCATGGTTGAAAGCAACCCCACACCCACCGTTACATGCAGCGCGTGAACTCCGGTCATGATCCAGTAAAGCATCCAGAAAATTTGCGCCTGCGGCGGCAGTTCCGGCCTGAAATGCGGCCCGGGCCAAAGATGCTCCTGCAAGTCCTGGTGATATTCCAATCCCTTGACCGCCAGAAATGCCAGCGCGAACACGACCGTGATCGCCAGAAAACGGAACAGCCATTTAATATTATTTTCGCGCGCGGCCTGAACCGCCAGCGCCATCGTCAGGCTGCTGGTCAGGAGAATCGCCGTATTCACCGTGCCGAACAGGACGATGGTATGATGGCTCGCTTCGGCAAACGCCTGCGGATACGTCTGGCGATAGACAATGTAACTCATGAACATTGCGCCGAAGAAAAGCACCTCCGTCGCGAGAAACGCCCACATCCCCAGCGTCGCCGCTTCTTTTTGCTGCGGCATTTCCTCGAATTGTTCCTGAAGTGCGGCGTGTGCGTCGGCCATAATCGTTCCTTTGCTTCAACTCGCGTTCAACTCCGCTTCGGTTTTCTCCGCCGAATATTGATACGGCGGGCCGTCCACGACCGGCGTTTCCGCGAAATTATGTTTGGGCGGCGGCGAGGGAGTCTGCCATTCGAGGCCGGTGGCATTCCACGGATTCGCCGGAGCCTTTTTCCCATGCTTCAATGACCAGATGAAATAAATCAGAGGCAGCAAATACGCGACGCCCAGGATCGAAGCGCCCGCGCTCGACATCACATTGTAAATTTGAAATTCCGGCGCGTACGCGTGATAACGCCGCGGCATCCCGAGATAACCCAGCACGAATTGCGGAAAAAAAGTGAGGTTGAACCCCAGGAACATCGTGAGCGCGGCGAGTTGGCCGAGTTTTTCCGGGTACATTCGCCCCGTGATTTTCGGCCACCAATAATGCAGCCCCGCCATGAACGCCGTCACCATTCCGCCCACCATGATGTAATGAAAATGCGCCACGACAAAATAGGTGTCCTGCACGTGCACATCCAATCCCACCGCCGCCAGGAACAGCCCCGTCAAACCGCCAATCGTAAACAGCCCGATGAATCCCAGCACGTAAATCATCGGGGTGGTGAACGAAATCGAGCCGCGATAAAGCGTCAATGTCCAGTTGAACACCTTGATCGCCGAAGGCACCGCCACCATGTAGCTCAAAAACGAAAACACCAGGCCCGCATAAATGGATTGGCCGCTCGTAAACATGTGATGACCCCAAACCAGAAATCCGAGTATCGCGATGGCCACGCTCGAAAACGCCACAAAATGGTAACCAAAAATCGGCTTGCGCGAAAAACAGGTGATTACTTCGCTCACCACTCCCATCCCCGGCAGAATCATGATGTAAACCGCGGGATGCGAATAGAACCAGAATAGGTGCTGAAATAAAATCGGATCGCCGCCCAGCCTCGGATCGAAAATACCCACGCCCCAAATGCGTTCAATGCCCATCAGCGCCAGTGTCATTGCCAGCACCGGCGTGGCGAGGATCATGATGACGCTCGTCGCATACAGCGACCAGATGAACAACGGCATCCGGAACCAGGTCATTCCCGGCGCGCGCAATTTGTGCGTCGTGACGATGAAATTCAGCCCGGTCAGGATCGTGCCGAAGCCCGCGATGAAAATGCCCGCCGCCATCGCGATGACGTGCGAGTTCGAATACGTGCTGCTGTAAGGCGTGTAAAACGTCCAACCGGTGTCCACCCCGCCGAATATGAGCGAAGTCAGCGCGAGCAAGCCGCCGCCATTGAAGAGATACCAGCTCAATAAATTGAGTTTCGGAAACGCCACATCCTTCGCCCCCAGCATCATGGGCAGCACAAAATTTCCCAACACCGCCGGAATCGATGGAATCAGAAAAAACCAAACCATCAAAGTGCCATGGATCGTGAACAATTTGTTGTAAGTGTCGGACGTGACCATATCGCCTGCGGGCGTGATGAGCTCCATCCTCATCAACGCCGCCGCAATGGCCGCAATGGTAAAATAAACGAGCAGCGAATACAGGTACAGCAGTCCAATCCGTTTGTGGTCCGTCGTGAGCAGCCACGATTTCAGCGTATGCCCGCCCTCCGTAAAATAATTTTTCGGCGTGCGTTCAACCGTCGGGTACTCGGCTGTGATGGTCGGACCTTCAACGTTTTCCAATGGATTCATTTCGCTTCCTCCGTTTCCCGCGTCGGCGTCGTGTCGCTGATACTCTTGATGTAGGCAATCAGCTTCATCAAATCATCCTCGCTCAGGTGGCCTTGAAACGACGGCATGTCGTTCGTGTAACCGGCCGCAATGTCTTTCGCCGGCAACAAAATCGAATCGCGGAGATACCCGTCATCCGCCGTCACGATCTGGCCGGATTGCAACGGGACCGCTCGGCCGTAAAGCCCTTCCAGCGGCGGCGCACGCACAATCGTGCTTTGAATGTGACAACCGCTGCATCCGTACGCCCGAAAGAGCCGTTCCCCCTCCTGCGCCATCGTCGATCCCGGCGCGCCGCGCATCAGCCACCTTTGATACGCGTCCGGCGTCATGACAAACACGCTCCCAACCATCGCCGAGTGATGCGTCCCGCAGTATTCCGAACAAAACAAATGAAACGTCCCCAGCTTGTCCGCCTTGAACCACAGTGTGCTGTAGCGGCCCGGCACCACGTCCTGCTTCACGCGAAATGCCGGCAGGAAAAAACTGTGTATCACGTCCTGCGACGCCAGCGTCAGCTTGATGTTCCTCCCCAGCGGCACATGAAGCTCGTCGATTTCCCGGTTGCCCTCCGGATGTTCGATCTTCCACATCCACTGTTTGCCCACCACGCTGATGTCCATCGCATCCGCCGGCGGCCGTTCGATGGCCCAATAGACATTTGCGCCCCACGCAAAAAGTCCGGCGAAAACGATCGTCGGAATAATCGTCCATGTGGCCTCAATCATTATCTCGGGCAGATGCACCGGCCGGCGGTCGGCTTTCGTTCCGCGGCGATACTTGAACAAAAAATAAATCATCGGCACGAATACCACCACCATCGCGAACGCGCTGAACAGGATCAGTCCAATAAGCAAATGGTCCGTCTGTCGCGCAACTTGCGAGGCTTGAGGTGGAAACAGGGGAAAGTTCATGCCTTATGCGTCGTTTCCGCCGGCGAACCCGCCGTCGCTCCCGCAGCGGGTGAAACCCGCCGCAGCCGCTCGCGCCGAACCATCGCCACGCCAAACCACACCATGCCGGCCAGCGTGACCGCTCCGAGAATGCGGATCACATCCATGATGAGCGCGCCGTATTTTCCGTGAATCGGGCTGTAGTGAAAACAAAGCAAAACCAGCCGCTCGATCGGCGAGCCCACTTTATTTTCCGAAGCCCCCTGCAGCGCTGCATACACTTCCGCCGGCGCGAATTTCACGCCAAAGAAGTATTTCGCGGTCTTGCCTTCCGGCGTTAGGACAATCAGCCCGCTCGGGTGCGCATATTGTTTCACCGCCGGGTCGTAGGCGTAATGAAACCCAACCTCATCCGCGAGCTTTCGGATCGCCGGCTCCTCGCCCGTCAGGAAGTGCCACCCCGCCTCCGCTCCCGGCCGGCCGTAACGCCGCACATAAGTCGCTTTCTTCGCCGCGGCGAGTTGCGGCGTTTCGTTTGGATTGATGCTGACGTGGACCACGTTGAACTGGTCGCCGATGCTCCATTTCATATCGTTCATCGCTTCCACCATTCCGTTGAACGTCAGCGTGCAAAGCATCGGGCACTCGTAATAACCGAGCACGAACACAACCGGTTTCCGCCCAAAATAATCGCGCAACGTCACGTTCTTCCCGTTTTCATCCCGAAATGGCAGATCGAGCGAAACCTGCGCGCCCAGCTTCTGGTCGAAACTGATGCGCGACAATTGGTCGTCCGTCAGCGTTTGACCGCCCGACGAAATCGCCAGCGCTGCGCACGAAAAAATGAGAACTATCGGTAATGATATTTTCATTTCTGTCCCTCAATTTCCGGCTGCGCCGACTGCGGCCGTTGTTGTTGCAATTCATAGCTCGATGGTCCCAGACCGCTCTCGTTCGTTTTCGAGCGCGTCGGCAAACCTCGCTCCAACAGCAGGTCCATGGCGCGCGCGATCGGGATTCGCACCACACCCGCCGTGCGATCAATCCAGCCGTAACTGTTTAATGCCTTTTCCTCGCTCGCGCGAAACTGCTCCAGATCCACCGCGGGCTGCACTTGCAGGTGCGGAACGGCTTTGTTGGCCGTCATCGTTTCGGCGCCTCGCCGCATCCCCGTCCAGGAATCGCTGGAGGCCGGTTTTTTCTCCAATCGCTCCAGGACCCCCGCCAGGCAAAGGTGCATCATCAGCCCCGCAAAAATCAGGAACGCCACGACCGCAAAAATCCCCTTCGCGTGGGCATCGCGTTTTTCATAACCTTTGGTCGAGGGCCTTTGCCGGCCCTGGGCTTTGGCGCTAGGGCTTGACATAAACAAACGCAAATTGCATGCCCGGATCGTTTTGCGGCAGCAGCGGAGCCGCTTTCAGTAACCGGAGAAAATAACTCATCCACAATCCGCCCACGCCAATCGGCGCGGTGAAATCCAGCCAGCTCAATGCCACGCCGCCCTGGTGCAGCGTGGGCATCACCAGCCAATAAGTGTCCACGATGTGCATCACGAATATCAGCGCCGCCAGGATTGTCAGCGCCGTCACCCGTTTTTTGAATCCGCGGAACAGCAGAAGGAAAAACGGAACGAAAAAGTGAAACAACCCGACTGCGGCCACCACCGCTTTCCAACTGCCTGCGATGCGATGCAAATACCACTCAAGTTCCTGCGGCAGGTCGCCGGAGTAAATAATCAGCAGTTGCCCAAAGGAAACGTAGGTCCAAAACAGCACGAACGTCAGCAGCAGGTTGCCGAGATGATGATAATGCACCTTGTTGACCGTGGCCTTGAACGGCTCCTGCTTTTGAAACAGCGTGAGCGCAACCACCGAGAACGCGTACGCCGTCAAAATTTGCCCGCCGGCGACAATCACGCCAAACATCGTCGAATACCAATCCTTCTCCAGCGACACAATCCAGTCCACCGATGCAAATGTCACCAGCAGCCCGTAAATCACCAGTCCCGGCCCGCTGAGCGCGCGCGCTTTGCGAGTTGGGGCGGCGTCCGCCGTGACATCCTGCGCCAGCGACCATTTGCGCAGCCGCGCGGCCATCCAAATCCAGACAAAGAAAAAGAAAATCTGCCGGATGATGTAGGCCCATTGATTTTCATAAGCGTGCGAAATCTTGTTTGACGCCGCGTCTCCGGGTTGCGCCCAGGGATATAAATAATGCAGTCCGAAAAAAATCGGAATGAAAAGCACCGCCATCAACGGCAGCACCATGAACCCCGCCTCCAGGAATCGCCGCGTCGGATAACCCCAGCGGCCGCCGGTTAAATGGTGAATCATCATTACCGCAAAACATCCGAGCGACAGCGACAGCCAAAACAGAATTGCGAACAGGTAGGAAAAAAAGAATTGCCGCGGATTTGTAAACACACCGAACACCGAAGCGCCCAGCGCCAGTATTCCAATTACCAGCGACGCCAGTTGAAACCGGTTCAATTTGGATTGAAATTCCGCGGTCATTTCGTCGCCTCCATTTGCGCGCGTTCCTGCCCCGGCACGTCGGAAACTTTGGCCTCCCGGCTCAATTGCAACGCCCGGATGTAAGCCGTAATGGCCCAGCGATCCGCCGGTTCCACCCGCGAACCGTAGGAATACATCACGCCGTAACCGTGGGTGATCACGTCAAAAAAATGGCCGACCGGCGCCGCGCGCAGCCGATCGATGTGATACGACGGCGGCGGTGGATAGCCTCGTTGCGGAATCATGCCGTTGCCTTCACCCGTCCGGCCGTGGCACGGCGCGCAATAAATATCGAAACGCTCCTGCCCGCGTGCCAGCACCTCGCGCGTGATTGGAAAGGGAAACGTCGTCACCAGGTTCGTTCCGACTTTTCCCGTGTAGAACGCGGTATCTTCCTCCAACTGCCCGCGCGCAATCGTGTGCGGCGGCAGCGGCCGCGAAGCCATCTCGTTGTCGCGAAAGAAATCGCTCCGCTCCAACGGCCTCTCGGACGGCTGCTGAAACATATCGCGCCGGCAACCCGTGACCGCCAACGCGAAGAAGATGGAAGATAGAAGATAGAAGAAAATGGTAAACAACCGATGCGCCCACGACGCCGTTTCCCTTCCAGCTTCTAACTTCTCACTTCTACCTTCTGATTTCATCCGAGCACCTCCGTCACTTTGCTCGCTTTGAGGCTCTCCATAAACTTCCGCGTTTCCGCGAGACTGAACTTCGGATCCTCCGCTTCGATGCAGAGAAAAAACCGGTCGATGGACGCCCGCTCAAATTCCGGCACGTTAAACACCGGATGATTCGGCTGCGGCAGCTTGTTCAAAATGAATACGCCCAAGAACGCCGAGACCGAAGCGATTAACACCGTCAATTCGAACACGATCGGAATGAAATTCGGCCAGCTATTGTATGGCCGTCCGCCCACGTTCAACGGATACAAGTGCGCCATCGCGTACCATTCCATAAAATAACCGCCCAAACCGCCCGCAATTCCTCCCACCAGCGTGAACAGCGGTATCGCCGAATATTCATGCCCCAGCGCTTCAGCCAGGCCCTCGATGGGAAAAGGCGAATAGCCATCCATGCGCCGATAACCTTCCGCGTAAGCCCGCCGCGCCGCCGCGAGCAATTGCTCGTGCTCCTCGAATTCCGCCATGAGCCCATGCAGAGCTTTCTCTTCATACTCGATTTCCGGCTCCGGCAGGATCGTCGCGCTGGATTTCTCCTCGTTCACAATTGCCCCTCCTTACGTTGCGCGATCAATTCCCGCGATTCCGAAATCGAAATCATCGGCACATAGCGAATGAAAAGAAATTGCAGCGTGAGAAACAGCCCGATGCTGCCAAAGAGAATGATCCAATCCCATTTCGTCGGGTAAAACATCTTCCACGACGACGGCACGAAATCGTTGTGCAAACTTTGGACCACGATGACGAAGCGCTCGATCCACATGCCGATATTCGCCGAGAGCGCGACGAAAAATAGCGCGATGTCGTGCGTCCGCACCCGGCGCGACCAAAGCAATTGCGGAATGATGCAGTTGAACGTCATCAACACCCAAAAAACCCAGCCGTATTGCCCGAAAGCGCGGTCCCACATCATGTGTTTCTCGAACGGATCCCCGCTGTACCACGCCATGAAAGCCTCCATGATGTAGCCGTAGCAAACCATCCAGCACGTGGCCAGCGTCACGCACGCCATGTTGTTCAATGTCCGCACCGTGATGAGATTTTGCAGCCCGTAAATGCGGCGGATGGGAATGAGTAAATTCAACACCATCGCAAATCCGGAATAAATCGCGCCGGCCACGAAGTAAGGCGGAAAAAGCGTCGAGTGCCATCCCGGCAGTTGCGCGACCGAAAAATCAAAACTGACCACGCTATGCACCGACAGCACCAGCGGCGTCGCCAGTCCGCCCAGCAGCAGGTAGGCGGTTTGATGCCTCTGCCAATGCACCGCCGAACCGCGCCATCCCATCGAGCCGATGCCGTAAATGATTTTTTTCCATTTGGTTTTCGCCTTGTCGCGGACCGTCGCGAGGTCCGGCATCACACCGAGGTACCAGAACATCAGCGACACCAGGAAATAAGTGCTCACGGCGAACACATCCCAAATCAGCGGGCTGCGGAACTGCGGCCACAACGCCATTGTGTCCGGATAGGGCAGCAGCCAGAAAAACACCCACGGCCGTCCCAGGTGGAGCAGGGGAAACAACCCCGCGCACATCACCGCGAACAGCGTCATCGCCTCCGTGAAGCGATTGATGGTCGTGCGCCATTTCTGGTGCAGCAAAAGCAGGATGGCGGAAATGAACGTCCCCGCGTGCCCGATTCCAATCCACCAGACGAAATTCGTGATCGCAAATCCCCACGCCACCGGGATGTTGATGCCCCAAATTCCCACCCCCTTGTAAACCAGGTAACTCACCGCCCCGCACAGCATGAGAAAAAGCGAAAACGCGATCGTGAACCCGATAAACCAAAACCGCGGATGCGGATGCTTCAAGGGAATGCCCGCGATCTGTTCGCTGACTTTCTCGTAGGTCGTCGTCGGCCCGATCATTTCCGCGGGATAGCCCAGCACCGTCACCGGATACGGTTTATCCGGATCAGGCATGCGCGGTTCGGAGCCTTGGATCGTTTCCATAATCAGGGAGCGCACGCGTCCCGCGTGCGGTTTTCGGCGTCTCGCCGAAAATATTCGTTCAATCCATATTTAAATTTCCCTCTCACATCATTTGCCCTTCCTTGATCTCCGGATTTCGGTTCCGCAACTTCGCCAGGTACGTCGTCCTCGGCCGCGTATTGAGTTCGCCCAGCATGGAATAATCCAGCGGCTGGCTCTTCAGCGCCGCCACCTTGCTTCCGGGCGCGTTGAGGTCGCCAAAAACAATGGCGTTGGCCGGGCATGCCTGCTGGCACGCGCTTTGAATTTCACCGTCGCGAATCCGGCGGTTTTCCTTCTCCGCCGTGATCCGCGCCCGGCTGATGCGTTGGATGCAGTAGGTGCATTTCTCCATCACGCCGCGCCAGCGCACCGTCACGTCGGGGTTGTACATCGGCTTGAAACTCGGCGTCTTGTAATCCGCGTACCAGAGAAAATTAAATCGCCGCACTTTATACGGACAGTTGTTCGAGCAGAACCGCGTGCCCACGCAGCGATTGTAAATTTGCAGGTTCAAGCCCTCGTGATCGTGCACCGTCGCCTCCACCGGGCAGACTAGTTCGCACGGCGCGTGCTCGCATTGCATGCACGGCACCGGCATGTGGCTGAATTCCGGGTTATCGAGCGGCCCCTTGTAATAAGTGTCGATCCGGATCCAATACATCTCGCGGCCTTTCCGCACCTGCTCCTTGCCGACCACCGGAATATTATTTTCCGCGTTGCATGCCAGCAGGCACGCGTTGCAACCGATGCAGCTCGTCAAATCAATCGACATTCCCCATTTGTAGCCCTCGTATTTGAATTCGTCGGTGTTGTAGAGCGTCTGCTCCTTCGGCGGGGACTCAATGGTTTTTTTGATGAACTGCGGATCATCGCGAAATTGCCCCAGGTCGCCCTCGCGGTAAATCTGCCGCTCCGGATTGTGCAAATTGTGATGCGTCTGCGTCGCCGCCAGGGAATAACTACCCGCCAGCTTCGTCATCTTCAACCCGCTCCCACGCCAAAAGGATTTCGCCTCGCGCAAAAGGCCGGCGTTGAATCCCACGCCGCGCCCGACCCGGCCCACGCGCTCTCTCCCGTAACCCAGATGCAACGTCACCGTGTTTTCCGCCTGGCCCGGCTGTATCAACACCGGGCCGCGAATTTTCCGGCCGTTCAATTCCAATTCCACTACATCATTCGTCGCCAGTTGATTCCGCTGCGCGAGCACCGGGCTCAGAATGACCGCATTGTCCCACGTCAATTTGCTTACCGGCCGGGCGCATTCCTGCAGCCAGCCGTTATTCGCAAACCTCCCGTCCCAAATGGACGGATCGGGCCGAAAGACGACTTCGATTCCCTCCGCGTTTTTCTTTTCGGTGGCGAGTGCTTCCGTGATCGCCTCCATTTTTACGCTCACTTGCTTCTCCGGAAGAGCGGTGTTCGCGATGACGCCGTCGTGGACCGCCCGCCGCCAGTCCTTTTCAAAATCCGGCCACTTCTTCTCCGCCTGCCAATGCTCGCGCACGACTTCGTAATCATCGCGCATCGGCTGTTGTTGAAAAATCGCGCCCAGGATTTCGTGCGCGCTTTTCCCTCCGTAAAGCGGTTCAATCAGCGGCTGCTGCAGCGAAATGGTCCCGTCAAATGATTTTCCGTCGCCCCACGCTTCGAGATAATGCGCCTGCGGCACGTGCCATGTGCAGGCCGCCGCCGTCTCGTCCAAATCGGTTCCCACATAAATGCTCCGCCTGACTTTTGCGAGCGCCGCCCCCAAATCGAAATCAACCGGCGCGCTGTAAGCCGGGTTGCCGCCGAAAATAAAAAGCGTCTCCACCGCGCCGGACTCGATTTCGTCCTTCAACTCGCGAAGCGATTCCAATTGATTTGACGGATGAAACTCCGCCGATTCCGTGTAAAAAACTGTTTTGCCGGCGTTGCCCAATTTGTCATTCAACCAATGGCACAGCGCATGGACCGCCGGCGGCTGGCCTTCTCCCGCCAAAACAACGCTTCTGCCGCGGTTTTTTTCCAAATCCTGAACCAGCGCCGGAAGCCAGTCCGCGAATTGCGAAGTTTCCGCCCCCGGATTTAAGCCCGCGCCTAACTGCTGCGCGATGGCGCGCGCCACGCTTTCAATCTCGCCGCTGCCCAGCGCCAATCGGTGATCCGCCATCGTGCCCGTCACCGTCGGCGTGCTTTCGACCACGTAAAGCCGGTTCATCTCGCTCTTCCCCGCGCTCACCCGTCGTCCGTCCGTGAAATCGCGCGTGTAACGGAGCCGATTGGGATGCGTGTAAAGAAAGTCCGATTCGAGCGAGAGAATGACCGCCGCCTTGTCGAATCGATATTGCGTCTCCACTAATTCGCCGAACGCCTGCCGCGCGCCCTCGCGAATGTTGTCCCGCGAAATCGAATCGAACTGATGCACCTTGGCCTGCGGAAACTTTTTCAACAGCGCCTCGAATTGCCCCGCCAGCGTGGGCGACGTGACTGTCTCCGTGAGAAAGCGCAACCCGGCACCGCGTCGCGGCTCCTCTTCACGCACGAGTTGATTCAGCTCGGAAATAAAATCCGCCCACGAGCTGATTTCCCCGTTATGCACAAACGCCTGCGACCGATCGGGATCGTAGAGATCGAGAATCGAAGCCTGCATCCAGATGCTCGATGCCCCGAGACTCGCGGGATGCTCCGGATTTCCGTCCACCTTGATGGGGTGCCCCTCGCGGCTCGTTGCCAGCACACCCGTCGCGTAGCCACCCAGCAGCATCGACGTGGCGTAAAATAAAGGTTCCCCCGGAACCAATTCCTCCGGCTGCTTTACGTAGGGTAGAATTTTTCGCACCGGCTGTTTCGTGCAGGCCGTCAAACCCGCCAGCGCCAGCGATGCCGCGGCCATTTTCAAAAAACTCCTCCGGCTCACGCCATCGTCCCATTCCGACGCGCCGTTGGGAAATTCCCGGTGCAGCATTTCCTGGAACTCCGCCGTTTCGGATATCTCATCCAGGCTGCGCCAGTACTGCTGGCCGCGCGCGCCCTCGAGCCGCGCGCGAATGGCCGCGAGATCGATGGGTGGTGCGGGAGGTGGCGTTTTCATCGGTGACACATGCTGCAATCGCGCAGTTGCTGAAGCCGGTTCGTGCTGATGTGGTATTCGGCGATCAATTCCTCCCCGCGTTTGAGCTGGTCCGGCGGCGCCTGCCATTCCACATTGAAAATCTGGTCGCGCGGCCGGAGAAATTTTTGCGGCGCTTCGTGGCAATCCAGGCACCAGCGCATGTAAAGCGAATGCGCCTTCCACGTGATCGGCATCTGGTCCACCGCGCCATGGCAGGTCGAGCAGCCGACGCCTTTCTGCACGTGGATGCTGTGGTTGAAAAAAACGAAGTCCGGCAATTCATTCACGCGGTTCCATTCAATCGGCTGGCCGCTCGCCAGGCTCTCACGGACCGGCGCGAGCATCGGCGCGTCCTTCCAAACCTGCGAATGACAGGTCATGCAAATCTCCGTCGGCGGCATCCCCGCGAAGGCGGATTTCTCCACCGTCGTATGGCAGTAGCGGCAATCCAGCCCCAGGTCGCCCACATGATGTTTATGGCTGAAGGGCGCCGGCTGCGCGAGCGGCACATTCACCTCGGTCTCGTAGGGCGATCGATACACCGCATATACCACGCCCCAGAAGCCGAAGAAGAACACAACCGACCCCACCAGCGACGCCCGCGCGATGCTGTTGCTGCTCTTTCGGAAAATTTGCGCCATAATTACTATCGAAAATGACCACGGACTTTTCGTGATTGGATCCGGAACAAAAAAGCACCCCGTCGAAACTTTCGAAATTCAGCCGAGCGCACTCAGGTTTCCACCATCCGTCTCCTCGGTAAATGGGGCGATAGCCCTACGCTTGTCGTGTTTGCGGCGACACATTCTTCTTTGCGCGTGCCGGCCACGCATCCATCTTGCCGCCATGTCGTCAGTGATTGGTGAATTGAATTCCGCGGGCGTCAAAATCCATTACGCCATTCTGGGCCTGGGCGAACCGGTGCTGTTAATCCACGGGCTTCATTCCAACAGCAGGATAAATTGGGATGCGCTCGGAACCACGCAGATGCTCGCGGAGCATTTTCAGGTCGTTACCATGGATTGCCGCGGCCACGGACTCTCCGACAAACCCGAAGCCGAAGACGCTTACGGAATCAACATGGTGGAGGATGTCGTGCGGCTTCTGGATCATCTGCAAATTGCGAAAGCTCGCGTCGTCGGTTATTCCATGGGCGCCATGATTGCCATGAAACTGGCCGTACTGCATCCCGGGCGCGTCGCCGGAATCGTCCTTGGCGGCATGGGCTGGAACAAAGCCGGCGCGCCCTTGAAAAGCGCCGTGACCACCGTCCCTAAAATTCTGTCCCCGGCGCCCTCCGCCTGCTCCAAAAGTTTTCCGCAATTCGGCGTGACGGAAGCTGAAATCAAAGCCGTCAAGATTCCGGTGGCCGTCATCATCGGGGAAAATGATCCCTACCTCGAATGGTACGTCGAGCCGTTGCGACAGATTCGCCCGGACTGGCCCGTGCACGTCATCGCCCGCGCCAACCATTTGAACTGCGTCGGAAAGCCCGAATTCAAGACCCGGTTACTGGCCGTGCTCGAATCACCGACTTGACGTCCGGCCAACTCAACTGAAATTAAATCGTATGCAAATGGATAAACTGACCCTTAAGTCCCAGGAAGCATTACAAGAGGCCCAACGCATCGCCCACGGTTTTTCCCACCAGGAAATCGACGGCGAACACCTTATGCTCGCCCTCATCGGCCAGCAGGACAGCCTCATTCCCGATTTGCTGGAAAAAATCGGCGTGCCTCCCGACCAGTTGAAACCCGACCTCGAACGCGAACTCGCGCGCCGCCACAAAGTCCAGGGCGCCGCCGCCAGCGACGTTTTCCTGAGCGCCAGCATGAAAAAAGCGCTCGATGCCGCGCAGGCGGAGGCAGCCAAACTCAAGGACGATTACGTCAGCACCGAACACTTGTTGCTCGGCCTGATGGATCAGGGCGACGCCTCGCTGAAAAAGATTTTTCAGGCGCACGACCTGAAGCGCGATTCGGTGCTGCGCGCCCTGGCCGATTTGCGCGGCAACCAGCGCGTGACCGATCAGAACCCCGAGGACAAATTCCAGGCGCTGGAAAAATACGGCCGCGATCTCACCGCGCTGGCCCGGCAGGGAAAGATTGACCCCGTCATCGGCCGCGACGAAGAAATCCGCCGCGTTATGCAGGTCTTGACCCGCCGCACGAAAAATAATCCCGTGCTGATTGGCGAGCCGGGCGTCGGCAAAACCGCCATCGCCGAGGGCCTCGCGCGCCGCATCGTCAGCGGCGACGTTCCTGAGTCGTTGAAGAATAAAAAACTCGTCGCCATGGACCTCGGCGCGATGATTGCCGGCGCGAAATATCGCGGCGAATTCGAGGATCGCCTCAAGGCCTTCCTCAAGGAAATCGTCGCCAGCGAAGGGCGCATTTTGCTGTTCATTGACGAACTGCACACGCTGGTCGGCGCCGGCGCGGCCGAAGGCGCCACCGACGCCGCCAATATCATGAAGCCGCAACTGGCCCGCGGCGAATTGCGCACCATCGGCGCCACCACTCTCGACGAATACCGCAAGCACATCGAAAAAGACCCTGCGCTCGAGCGACGGTTCCAGCCCGTATTGGTCACCGAGCCCACGGTCGAGGCCACCATCGCCATTTTGCGCGGCTTGAAAGAGCGTTACGAAGTGCATCACGGCGTCCGCATCCAGGATTCCGCGCTCGTCGCCGCGGCCACGCTCTCGCACCGCTACATCATCGACCGCTTTCTGCCGGACAAGGCGATTGACCTTGTGGATGAAGCCGCGTCGCGCATCAAAATGGAGCTCGATTCCAAGCCGACAGAACTCGACCAGCTCGAACGGCAGATTTTGCAATTGGAAATCGAGCGCACTTCCCTGTCCAAGGAAAAAGATCCCGCCAGCAAAGAACGATTGAAACGAATCGAGGAGGAATTGGCCAATCTCAAAGACAAAGCCAAGGCCCTCACCGCGCAATGGCAGAATGAAAAAACCGCCGTCAATGCCGTGAGCATTGTCCAAACCCAACTGGAACAGGCGCGAACCGAACTTGAGCAGGCCCAACGCCAAGGCGACCTTTCCAAATCGGCGGAAATTCAATACGGCAAGATTCCCGACCTGGAGAAAAAACTCGCCTCGCTGGAAAAACAATCCGCCACCCACACTCGCAATTCGCTGTTGCGGCAGGAAGTGACGGATGAAGACATCGCGCGCGTTGTCGCCTCCTGGACCGGCATCCCGGTATCGCGCATGCTCGAAAGCGAGCGGCAAAAACTCGTCAAGATGGAAGAGCGCTTGCAGCAGCGTGTCATCGGCCAGCGCGAGGCTCTTGATGCCATCGCCAACGCCGTGCGCCGGTCCCGTAGCGGCTTGCAGGATCCCAACCGCCCCATCGGCTCCTTTATTTTTCTCGGCCCGACCGGCGTCGGCAAAACCGAAACCGCCCGCGCACTGGCGGAATTTTTGTTCGACGACGAAAACGCCATGATTCGCATCGACATGAGTGAATACATGGAGAAACACACCGTCGCCCGGCTCATTGGCGCACCGCCCGGCTACGTCGGCTACGAGGAAGGCGGCCAGCTCAGCGAAGCCGTCCGGCGTCGTCCTTATTCCGTGGTCTTGTTCGATGAAATCGAGAAAGCCCATTCCGATGTTTTCAACGTCCTCTTGCAGGTGTTGGATGATGGCCGGCTCACGGACGGGCAGGGGAGAACCGTGGATTTCAAAAACAGCATCATCATCATGACGAGCAACATCGGCTCGCCCATCATCCAGGAATTTTACAACGAGAAAAAATTAAGCCCTCAGGACCACGCCGAAATGGAGCGATTAGTGCGCTCGGAATTGAAAACCCATTTCCGCCCGGAATTTTTGAATCGCGTGGATGACATCATCATCTTCCACAGCCTCGACGAAGACCAACTCTCCCGCATCGTGGACATCCAATTGGATCGCCTGAACAAGCGCCTTGCTCAGCAGCAACTCACCTTGGAAGTCGACCCCTCCGCGAAAAAGCTGCTGGCCAAAGAAGGCTTCGATCCGCAATTCGGCGCGCGCCCCTTGAAACGCGCCATCCAGGATCAATTGTTAAATCCCCTCGCGACCAAAGTGCTCGTCGGCGATTTCAAACCCGGCGACCGCATCAAAGTAAGCGCCAATGACGGCGATTTGATTTTTAAGAACACCTAAGCCCGGACGATTTACTGGTTTTGGGGAGCGCCCGCCTCGGGCGCCGTTCGATGCGCCCCGCATCGAAAATGAAACCATGCGAACCACAAAACGGCCAAATTATTTCGCACGCCATGCGCCGCGAGCTTCGCTTCCGCAAAGAGCTTTATCGCGATGACGCGTTTGAACTGGCGCCATCAATCGTGACATCGGCATTTTCCCCGGATCGTATCGTGACATCCTGCAACCTCTGATGTATCCAGACCTGGCGGCCCGAGTCATTTTCCGGCACCAGGAGCACCAGTTCATGGTTCCCCGGCGGCACCTGGGGAAAGACAAATTCGCCTTTGCTGCCCGTTTTGATTTGAAATGCGCGGAAGTCGCAGGAAATGTCGCCCCGCTGTTTTCCCCCGTATTCAAACAAAAGGGCGCGGTCCGATGCTGGTTGTCCGTTCGAAACACAGATTCCCCGCAGCACGCCCCACGGTTGCAAATGAAGAACCGGTTGGTTCGCTAATTCCGCGACGGTTGCTTCAGCGAATCCTTCCGGAGCGGCCGCCACCACACTCGCAAGCGCCGGGTCGGGAGGAAGTTGAAATTGGCCCTGGCCATCCGTTTTCACCACACTGCCGCCGGCAGCGTTATCTGGCGCGAAACCGCCGGGAACCAACTGCAATCCGGCCCCCGGCGTCACCAAACCAATCTCGACTCCCGCTGCGGGTTCCCCATTCGGCCCTACCACGGTCACAGTTTTGTCGGGAGCAGGTGTCAGCAGGACATCGAATTGGACATTTTTTTCGGACGCCTGGACGCTACGCGTGACGAACGGCGCGTAACCTTTCGCCTCGAACTTGAAGACAAACCCGGGATTGGGTGTCCCGTTCAGCACCATCTCTTCGTAAGTGTGTTGAAATTTGCCGCCGCCAAAGCTCATCCAAAAACGGTCTATCGAACTCCAATGAGCATTGGTCACGTGACGCATCGGATCCCACACCGGCCAGCCGGTAATAAGGCGGAATTGCGGCATCGGCTCGCCCGTGACCGCATCGCGAACCGTCCCCGAAATTGTCAAACCCGGCTGAAGCGTGATCACATGTTCAGTCCCGTCGGCTTGGATATTGAAGTCGCTCGATCTCATAAACCCGCCCGCTGAAATGTCGAAAACGAGTTCACCGTCCGGCGCGCTGTCCCATTCGAGTTGCCCGTCGGCATCCGTCTGGCGATTGAAATCCACCTGCACCGGCGCCGACGTTTCGGGACCGTTGCGATGAGCGAAGGTGTTGAGCCAGGCGCTGGCCCCCGCGATTGGACGCCCGTCAGGGTCGACCACTTGCAGCTTCAAAACATTTCCTTTGCGAAGCACCAGTTGAACCGGCTCGGACGCGTCGGTGAATTCGGCCTCCAAAGTCGTTGCCGCGTACCCTTTGGCTTGGGCCGTAATCACATTTTTACCCGGCTGACAGCCCATGATGGAAAAAGTGCCGTCGTTTTGGTTGGTGGCTTTGCGGCTTCCACTTTCACTCGCGTGCCCGACCAGCAAATCGGCGTTTGCCACGGGTTGGCCGGCTTCGTCCTGCACCTTTCCCCGGACCGTGACCGCGTGGCCGATGTAAAACGTATGCGTGCTTGCCAGCAATTGCTTTTCCACAGCCGGATCACGCGCCGGCCAGATCATGGGACTGTTCACATAATCAGGATGGCTGGCGCTGCCGTAGATCGAATGGACGGCCTCCTTGGCCATTCGATTAATCTGCCAGTGGCCTTGAGCGTCGGTCGTGGCCGTCATCCAGAACGGCCAGCCGAAATCGTCAGACTGAATGCGGGTATCCATCGCCGGATCCACTTGATTGTTGAAACCAACCTGCGCCCCTGCGACCGGCTTGCCCGCCGAATCCAGGACTAGGCCGCCGATGGGCACCGCGTGCGCCACGCGCAGAGTATATTCGGCGGGAATATTCTGGCCGCGATCGGGATGCCATTCCAAACGCGTGTCCGCAAAACCATCGGCCTCGCTGACCAGCAACAACTCCGTGGTCCCGTCGGGTACCGGAACATCACAAGTGCCGTACCGCGTTGTCTGCAACGACTTCTTATGTTGAACCTGGTTCCCGATCCAGAGCCAGTAATCGAGTTCGACGTTCGGAATCGATTGCTCCGTATCGGCGTTCACAATCGTAAGCGCCAGGTTGCGGACGACCGCGTTCGTCTCGCCGGTGGGCGGAGCCGGTGCCACCATTGGCTCCTGAGCGGAAGACACGGCAGTCTCCACCGGCGGAGCCAATGGTGCTCCGGCACCTCCCTGGCGCGCCGTTTCATGGGGCGGAGCCGAATGGCTCCGCAAAAGTAAAACCGCGACGGCCGCCACCACGATTGCCGCGCATGAAGTTTTAAACAGGAGAGAATTCGCTAATTTTGCGAACCCCAGGCTCAAACCAGTTCCGGCGGCGACCCCCGCCAGCGCCACCCCAGCCACCTTGCCCGCCAGTCCGGACGGGGCAGCCTTCACCACCTTGCCCGACAGGAGAGTGCCCAAAAGCACCAGGCTGAGAGTCATGCCGCGACCGGCCAGGAGTTCGCGTAATTTGTCGAGCGCGCGGCTGACCCGTTTTTGCGCCGCGTCATCCGTGACTCCCAGGGCGGCGCCGATGGAACGGAAATCCCGGCGCTCGAAAAATCGCAACAAGATCGCCTGCCGGTCGGAAGGCTCGAGAGATTCAATGGTTTCATCCAACACGGGCGCCAATTGCTGCCACGAAGCGTCTGGGGAATCGAGAAGGGCATTCATTTCAACAGCTTGTTGTTCGCGAATCTGGCGGCGTTGTTCACTGCGAAGAAGGTTGGATGCGACGAAACCGGCATGACGATGAAGCCACCCGCCCAGGAATTCGACCTCGCGCAGGGAACGCGCCTTGCGCGCCAGGTCGGTAAAAACCGCCTGCGTGACGTCCTCCGCCAGGACGGCGTTGTCGCCGACACGGCGAAGTGCGGTGGAATAAACCAAGTCGATATAACGCTCGACCAGTTCGCGGAAGGCTGCCTCGTCCCCGCTGTCCGTGTAATCGCGGAGCAACTTTCGATTGTCGGTCAGATTCATCTCAATAATAAGAATCCGCCACTGGCAAAATCCGACAGACAAAACAATGCCATTCAGAAAGCAAGTTTCCCCGGAGAAAACACGGTGAGAAACCAGTGCGGTCTTGGCAAAATAATATTCATGCGTTGCCATGGGATTTATTCTGTGGCGTAGCATGAATATTGCGACACTGAAGGTGTCGAGGAAATTAGCCCGGGGGTTGCCCGAGTTTTCGAGGGCTACCCCGGGTCCCAGTTCCTTTCAACCCCATCATTCTCGCGCGAAGCGCGGCGAGCGAAGCGAGAATCTCAGATCCTCAGGCCAATTCCATCCCTCTTTAATGAGATCGGTTCTACGCCTTCAACTTCAAAAAATTCTTCAAAATCTGCCGCCCGCTTTCCGTGAGGATGCTTTCCGGATGAAACTGCACGCCCCAAATCGGAAATTCCTTGTGCTTCACACCCATAATTTCGCCTTCCTCCGTCTCCGCCGTGATTTCCAGGCAGTCCGGCAGCGAATCCCGCTGGATGACCAGCGAATGATACCGCGTCGCCGCAAACGGATTGGGCATCCCTTCGAACAAATCCTTCCCGTTGTGTTTAATGGGCGAGGTCTTTCCGTGCATCATGCGGTAATTCACAATCACGTTGCCGCCGAACGTATGCCCAATGCATTGATGCCCGAGACACACGCCGAACAACGGAACCTTTGGCCCAAACTCGCGAATAATCTCGTTCGACAAACCGGATTCGCGCGGCGAGCACGGCCCCGGTGACACCAGGATGCGTTCCGGCTTCAGTTCGCGAATGCGATCGATGGAAATCTGGTCATTGCGATGCACCTGCATTTCCACCTTCAACTCGCCCAGGTATTGCACCAGGTTGTAGGTGAACGAATCGTAATTATCTATGACCAGAATCATCGGCGATAAAATAACACAGGAAGCGATTTTGAAAATCAGGAACTTTTTCGCTTCCGCTTCGGCTTGAATAGTTCCAACTGCGGCTCCTTTAAAAAATCGTAATTCTTCAAAATCCGAATCACTTGGAGCAGATCGGATTTTTGATAGTTCCGGTTCACCTCAGTCTTCGCGACCAAATCGGCCAGCATCGTGCGGAACGGAATGACCGCATCGATTCCCTTGGAGCGGAGCAGGGCGATGCTCTCCGCGCGCGCCTGTTCGCCGTGCGGCAGCGTGGGGATGACTAAAATCTTGAGCGTCGCCGCGTTTTCACCAAAGACCCGCGCCGCCTGCTGAAACACTTTCGTCCCCACAAAACGAAAAATCTCCGGCGTGCTCGTGATTCGCGCCGAACTGAAAGTTTCCGTGTGCCAACCCTTCACCGCCACGATCGCTCGTTCGATTGCCGGCAACTCCGCCGAGGTTAGCACGAAGGGCAAATCGCTTTCGCGCTTCTGCGGATGCGGATTGAGCACGAAAAAATCAATGTCATCCTCCTCGCGTTTTGTCTGGGCAATATATTTGCGATGCTGCCTTACGAGAAACTCGTGCAGCTCGAAGTATTCCCGGACAATAGTCTCGCTGACCGAACTCATAATGGCATGGGCATTCCGCCCTTGAGAACCAAATCTCGCGCAACGCGAGTCATCAAGCTGGAACTCCTTGCCACGCTGGAACAACTTCTCCCTCTCCCATCCGATGGGAGCGGGCAGGGGTGAGGGCTCGCGTTCACTTGGAGAAGACGTTTAGTAGTCATGGTGAAACCAAATTCAGCGCCTTTTGAATCACCCGCTCGGGAACACTCTGCCCCCGAACCGTCTCGCCAATCCTTTTCGCGAGCACGAATTTGATTTCACCGCCCACCACTTTTTTATCGAGACGCATCGCGGTAAACAATTTCTTCCGTTGCGCCGCGCTCAGTCGGATCGTGGTCGGCAATCCCGCCTCTTGAAACAATTTCCGAATGCGTTCAGCCTCCGGCACCGGCAAGCCAAGTACGGAACTCGAAATTTTCGCCGCTGCCACCTGGCCGATCGAAATCGCCTCGCCATGCAGATATTTTCCGTAACCCGAAATATTCTCGATGGCGTGGCCAATCGTGTGCCCGAAATTCAGGATCGCGCGCAAGCCGCTTTCCGTTTCATCCTGGCCCACCACGTCCGCTTTGATTTCGCAACAGCGGGCGATGACTTCCTCCAGTATTTCCGGATCACGTTTGAGCAGCTTCGGCAAGTCGCGCTCCAATCGCTCAAACAGCGTCGCGTCGTGGATGATTCCGTACTTGATGACCTCCGCCAGCCCGGCCCGGAATTCACGCGCGGGCAAACTGCGCAAAGTAGTCAGGTCGCACAACACCACCCGCGGTTGATGAAACGCCCCCACCAGGTTTTTGCCCGCCTTCAGGTTCACGCCCACCTTCCCGCCGACCGAACTGTCCACCTGCGCGAGCAGCGTCGTCGGCACTTGCACAAAGGCAATGCCCCGCAAATAAGTCGCCGCGACAAATCCCGCCAAATCGCCCACCACGCCCCCGCCCAACGCGACAATAAACGATTTGCGTTCCAAACGATGTCGAGCCAGCGCGTCGTAACAATGCTCAACCATCTTCACGCTCTTGGCGGTCTCTCCCGCCGGCACCGTGATCAGCACCGCATCGAACCCCACTTTTTTCAAGCTGAGTTGCGCCGCCCGCGCAAATTTCGGCGCGACGTTTCGGTCGGAAATTACGGCGCAGCGGCTGCCCAGTTTTAGGCTGGCACAATGCCCGCCTAATTCCGAAAGCAGTCCGGGCCCAATGACGATTTCGTAGCTGCGGGCGCCAAGCGGCACATGGACAATTCGCACGCGCGCAGGATAAAGCCTCTCTCCCGCATGTCAAAGTTTTGCCGTCGCTTACCAGTCTGCCGGTATGATTAAAAGTGGGTGAGGAGCGCGGCTGTGTTCCGCGTGGCGGAATCAGCTGCAGCAACGTGAAACGCTCGAAGAATATTACAAGCGACTGGAATCGCCGGGCTGCTGCGGCTGATGCTCCGCACACCGTTGGGCTCCGTTAAAAGTCGAATTTCGCCCGCTTTTAATCACCCCAATGCGCCTCAATTAATTGCGTGAGCTTCGGCGCCGGAGATTCTCTGGAGCTTGAACGTTGGCGCTGGTGCTTTCCGAAGTGTCCATCCAACACCTCAATTGTCCTAAAAATAGCCAGGGCGGGACAACGGATTTCGCCCGGGCGCCCGGACAAAGCATGGACCGTTCCGGGTTATACCCGATAACATCCGCTTCCGCCCAAGTTGGCCATTATTCTGCTAAATCCCGCGTTGGCCCAGCGCGTTTTGCAACATGAACACTAAGATGTCCCACCGCCGGATTCTGGTTGTCGACGACAACGAAGCAATCCATAAGGATTTTCGAAAGATTTTTGCCGCCGCCAGGACCGCCGGCACCGCCCTGGATGCGGCGGAGGCTTTATTGTTCGGCGAAGAGACTTCTCCCGTCAACGCCAGCTTCGAAATCGATTCGGCCTTTCAGGGCAAGGAAGCTCTGGAAATGGTCCGCAAAGCCGTGGCCGCCGGTCGCCCGTATCCCCTCGCGTTCGTCGACGTGCGCATGCCTCCCGGTTGGGACGGCATCGAGACCGTCTCGCGCATCTGGCAGGAATATCCCGACCTTCAGGTCGTCATCTGCACCGCCTACTCGGATTATTCGTGGGACGACATGTTGAAAAATCTCGGCTGCACCGACCGGCTGGTGATTTTGAAAAAACCGTTCGAGGTGATTGAAGTTTTGCAATTGGCGGAAGCGTTGACGGAAAAATGGAACCTCGCCCAACAGGCCAAGGCGCGATTGACCGACTTGGAAAAAGTCGTCCAGGCCCGCACCGCCGAATTGACCGCCGTCAACCAATCCCTGCACGTGGAAATCGCCGAGCGCAAACGCATGGAGGAGGAATTGCGGCGGGCGAAGGAAGCGGCCGAAGCCGCCACGCGCACCAAGAGCGAATTTCTCGCCAACATGAGCCACGAAATCCGCACGCCCATGAACGGCGTCATGGGCATGACCGACCTTTTGCTGGGCACGCAACTCAGCCCCAAACAACGCAATTTTGCCGACACCATCCGCCTCAGCGCCAATTCGCTGCTCACCATCATCAACGACATCCTCGACTTTTCGAAAATCGAAGCGCGCAAACTGACTTTCGAGAAGCTCGATTTCGATTTGCGCGAAACACTTGAGGGTGCCCTCGATGTGCTCGCGGAACGTGCCGCGGCCAAAAAAATCGAGCTCGCCGGCTGTGTCGATCCCGGCACGCCGCTGCTCCTGCGCGGCGATCCCAACCGGCTGCGGCAGGTGTTCAACAACCTCTTGAGCAACGCCATCAAGTTCACCGGCAACAGCGGCGAGGTTTCCATCCGCATCCATCAGACGAAAGAGTCGGCGACGCACGTGACCTTGCGCTGCGAAGTCAAGGACTCCGGCATCGGCATCAGCGCGGAAGGGCAGGCGAAATTATTCCAGGCTTTCAGCCAGGCGGACACCTCCACCACCCGGCGTTATGGCGGCACCGGCCTCGGCCTGGCGATTTGCCGCAGCCTCGTCGAAATGATGAATGGTGAAATCGGCGTGACCAGCGAAGCCGGCCAGGGCTCCATGTTCTGGTTCACCGCGCAACTCGAGAAACAATCGCAGATGAAACAAGACGCCCTCCGCACGACCCTCCCGCTCACCGGCGCGCGCGCTCTCATCGTGGATGACAACGCCACCAACCGCGAAATTCTCCACTACCAGCTTCTGGCCTGGAAAATCCAAAATGCCTCCACCAGCGGCGGCGCGGAAGCGTTGCAGGCGTTGCGCGAAGCCGCGGTTGCCGGCCAGCCGTTTGATCTCGTGATCCTCGACATGCAAATGCCCGTGATGGACGGCATCATGCTCGCCCGCGCCATCAAATCCGAACCCGCCATCGCGACTACAAAATTAATCATGCTCTCGTCGCTGGGCGAACAACTCGAGCAGGAGGAACTGCGCTCCGTCGGCATCAATGCCTGCCTCGTCAAGCCGGCCAAGCAGTCCTGCCTCTTCAATTGCATCGCCGACGCGCTCGGCGGGCAGCGAGTCGCCGTCGCTGAGAATTTCTCGCTGGAAAATTCCTCCGAACCACGCCCTCCGCACCACGCCCGCATTCTGCTGGCGGAGGACAATTCCATCAATCAGGACGTCGCGCTGGGTCAATTGGAGCAACTCGGTTACTCGGCCGATGTCGTCGCGAACGGTCGCGAAACCCTGGCGGCCTTGCGCCGCGTCTCCTACGACATCGTGCTTATGGATTGCATGATGCCGGAGATGGACGGCTATGAAGCCACCAAACGCATCCGAGAAGAGGAGGCGCAAAATCGAACCAGGCGCTTGCACATCATCGCCATGACCGCCAACGCCATGACCGGCGATCGCGACAAATGCCTCGCCGCCGGGATGGATGATTATGTGAGCAAGCCGGTTCAGATCACCGACTTGCAACGGGCCGTTTCCCAATGGAAGGGCAACGGAAATGGCGCAACCATTCCCGCCTTAAAACCTCAAATTCTGTCCGCGCCCTTGAGGGTAGCCGTCGCCACCTCCGTCGCCGAGGGCGGAACCATGACGGCCTCCTCGGAAGCTCCGGTCGATTTGGAAAGATTGATGGATGTCACCCGGAACAACGCGGAAAAAATCCAACGGCTCTTGAACACGTTCCTCCTCCAGGCCATCGAAATCAGCCAGGGCCTCGGCCTCGCCATTCAAAGCGGCAGCGCGCGCGACGTTCGGCTCCTCGCCCATAAATTTGTCGGAGCCAGCGCCTCCCTCGGCATGACCGCCATCGTGCCTCCTCTTTCCCAACTGGAGGAAATGGGTGGCGCCGGCGCACTCGACGGCGCGGCCGAGCTTTACCAGGAATTCAACACGCAACTCGAGCGCGTGCGCCAGTTCATCGGCGAGTATCAGAAAACGCGCGGAATTTCCGTCTCAGCCCCGGTGTCATGAAGCGGGTTCTTATCACCGAAGATGACGCGCTCATCGCCGCCATCTATCGCGACAGTTTCGAAAAGGAAGGTTTCAGCGCGGAAGTGGCGTCGGATGGCGCCGTGGCCATTCAGCGATTAAAAGGAAATCCGCCCGACGTTGTCGTGCTGGATTTGATGCTTCCCAATGTCAACGGCGTGGAAGTGCTGAAATTCATTCGCTCGCAGCAAAAACTGGAGGCGCTGCCGGTCATCGTGATGTCCAACGCCTTCGCCGGCGAACTCGGCCGCGAAGCAACCGCCGCTGGAGCCACGAAGATCTTCGCAAAAAATGCCTGCGGTCCCAAACGCCTGATGAAAGAGGTGCGCGAACTTCTGGCTGGCGCCGCCTTCACCCCGTCTGAAATTGCCGTTTCGAGCGACACCGCGATCATAATGAGAGATTTCCGCAAGGAAGTCACCATTGCCATGCCGGTGCGGGTCGCGGCCGTCCGCCGCCTCGCGGAAGGACTCGCCGGCGATCACTCAAACCCCGAGCGATTGCTCGCCATGCAGCGGGCAGTTCATCAATTGACCGGTATCGTCTCGCTGGCGGGACTCAACGGCACCGCGCACCTCGCCGGCGCGTTGGACGCAATGATGAAGGAACTGCATTCCCAACCGCAGACCATGACCTCCTCATCGCTGCGCACGATTGTCGAGTCCTTGAGAATATTGGATTCCTTGTCGAGCCGGGGCACGCTTCATTTGGACAATGGCATCCCGTCCCCACTGATTCTCGTCGTCGATGACGACTCGGTCTCACGCGCTGAAGCCTGCGCGGCGCTCGAGCAGGCGCACCTCCGCGCCCTCGCCGTGGGCGATCCTCAACTCGCCTTGAAACTCGCCACTGACAACCAATTCAATTTGCTACTGGCGGATGTCGGAATGCCGGAAATGAACGGCTTTGAACTCGTCAAAAAATTTCACGCCACCTCGAGGAATGCCGACACACCCGTGATTTTTGTGGCCGCCCTCGATGAATTTGAAGCGCAGGCAGGCCCCGCTTCCCGCAGTAGTCTGAATTTCATCCCCAAACCCATCCTCCCGCCGGAACTGGCAGTGCGCGCCCTTACCGAATTGCTCCGCGATTCCGCGTGACGGAATTTGTGAGATTCAAACCAAAGCCGCCAGAGCCGCCTCCCCCGGAGCGCCGACTTTAAGTCGGCTTACCGCTCAACAAGCCCCACGCCCAATTATCTACCACCGCCGAAACAACTTCGGAGTCATCGCAAAAAGCCGAGCGGCAGTCAAATCGCTAGGTAGGGAGGCCGCGCCGCGGCGTCCCCGTCCGCGTCCAGCGGACGGAATCATGCAGCCCACACGTGCCCTTCACGCCTGCGCCTCTGGACGAAGAGGGCAGGGGCGAGAACTTTTTCAAGTTCCCCCTTAATGTATCGGCGGCGCAGGCGATGGAACAATCGTGATGCCGCTGCCCGCCGGGATGACCACTCCCGGAATCCCGCGACTGTTCGGCGTAGAAATCTTCGTCCCCTCATTGATCGCCACCGAGCTGACGAACGTATTAAGCGCAATATCGAGATACTTCCTGAGATACCGATACCGCGTCAGCGGCACATAAACAATATCGTTCGGTTGCAACTGCACATCCGGCGCCTTGCCCTTGACGATGTCGTAATAATTCACGAAGGCCACCTGCGGCTGCGACAGCGAGCCCCGCACAATCGTGACGTGCGCAAGATAGGCGTCCCGGACCGTGCCGTAAGCTCCGGCGATGGCCTGCATCAGCGACATCCCCCGGATATATTGCACCGGTTTCGGCTGGACCACCGCTCCCAGCACATACACCTCCTTGGCGTAGCCAGGAGCAAAATAAACGAAATCGTCGGGTTGCAGATAAATATTCTGGGACAAATCGCCCTTGTCCAAAAGCCGGTATAAATCCACCGGCAACATCTGTCCGCCGCGAACCACAAAACTCCGGTGCAGGTCCGCGAGATCCTCACCCAACGGACCGCCTTCACTGATTTGCCTTTGGCCGGCAAATGATTGCGAGCCTCCGGCGGCGGCAATCGCTTCAAGCAGCGTCGTCGGCGCCGCCATGTTGTAAATCCCGGGCGCCTGGAAGCGGCCCAACAGCCAGACGTGCTTGCTTTGCACGTCCCGCAACGTCACGTTCACCTGCGGCTGGCCCCGCACATACCGGCTGAGTTCGTGCTCGATCATCTCCCGCGTCTGCCCGAGCGTCAGCCCCCACACGTCCAATCCCGGCAACAGTCCGAAATAAACCTTTCCATCCGGCCCGACCACCGTGGTCGTCAGAGAATTCGTTTCCTCCGGCATTTCAATGTCCAATTTGTCGCCTGGTCCCAGCGTGAACAGGTTTGTCGGCGCGCGCAGCAACGCCGGATCAAGCTCGTTCGTGACCGTCTGCATTTGCATGCTCTCAGTCGGAGACTGCGGATGGGAAACCTCGGCGTAGGACGCAGCTCCCGAGTCCGGCGTTTTGCAACCGCTAATCAGCAGCAGGGCGGGAAGGCATCCCGACGCGAGGCTGAGGAAGAATCTTTTCCGCGCCCGTTCGAGCGCGCGCATGCCGATTTTAAAATCCGCGCCGGCCGATTCATGCAGGACCTCCGTCAGAAAACGTGATGTCATAACAGAAATTGATCAGGGTTTTACGATGTCCGATCCCACCCAACCGTCGATGGCGGCCTGGACGAAAGCGGTGGCCGCAAGGTCGAGCAATTCCTCGCCGCGCACGAATGGCCGCCACGAAACGTAAATGATGTCGTTCGGTTCCAATTTGAAATCGTGCATGCTTTCCGCGGTCGTGCCGAGCCCGCACACGAACGTCTGCGGATGATTCAGCGAGCCGCGCACCACTAGCACGTGCGACTTGAAGGCCTTGTCGTCAAACCCGCCCCGCGATGAAATCGCAGCCAGCATGCTCAAGTTTGGCCGGTACGTGACCGCCCCCGGAAGCGAAACCTCACCGAGAACGTAAACTTGTTTGACATCCGCCGATGGAAAATAAAGATAATCCCCCGGTTCAATCTGGACATTCTGCGACAAATCCCCGCTGCCAAAAAGTTTTTCAAAATCAATCGGGATGCGTTTGTTTCCCCGCATCAAAAATGCGCGCTGCAAATCCGCCACGTCCACAATGTCATAATCCACCTGGCCGTTCTCGATGCCTTTCGCCCGGGCCAGCGCTTCCAGCACGGTCGTCGGGCGGTCCAGCGTGTAAACACCGCGCTGCACGACCTTGCCCAGCACGTAATATTTTTTGCTGTGATAAGCCACCGGCGTGATGATGGTGCGTGGGCCACGGCGAAACTTGCCCAGCGCGTTGTCCATTTTTTGACGCAACTCATCCACCGTGAGTCCGCTGGCGATGATGTCCTGCGCCTCGAGATAGCCAATGCGCCCATCGGGTCCGATGGTGACTTCAGTCCGCGTCAAGTTGGGGTCGCCATACAAGCCCAGTGTCAAAACATCGCCCGGCCCGAGCGTCAGATTTTTCTCCCAATCCGCGCGCTGCGAAGGACTGACCACGGAGAATGAGTAATGCTCGTTTGTGTCCGGCGCCATCGCCGCGGGCGGCGGCTCGGTCAGCAAGGTCGTATTGGTGTCCTCCATCGGTTGTGTGTTCACCTCGGGAGGCGCCGCCGTCGCCGGTGCCGTGGATGGCGGGGTTTGCGCGCGCCCCACGCCGATGCCCAGCGCCAAAAGAAGTGCCCCACAACCCAGCCAGCGCGAAAAATAACTCTTAATGGGCCGCGACGATTCACGATTCAAAATGGCGCCCACGAGATTGCAGCGTGCATCGCGCAAGGTATCCAGTTGAGCGCGCGTTTCCGCGGCGTCGGCCTTGCCGCTGCTCGTGAGCCAGAGGAGATTCGGCAAATTGGCCCCCAACAACACCGCTTCCGGCACCGAAGCCGGCGGCAGTTCCACAAAAATAACCAGGTTCTCTATCTTGCGCCAATGCGCCAATGCATCGCGCCATTGCTTGCGGCGTTCGAGGTTCCAGACCCAGCCGGGCAGGGGAATGTGCACTACCGGCCGGGCGTTCGGGTCCGTGAGTTTATCGGTTACTTCGGACGGCCTCGTAAACACGCTGCTCGTGAGTGGACCGTTGGCGGCGGGCGCGCCGTTCGTGCCGGCGCTGCCATTCGTCTCGGGTTTTGCCTCGGCCTCCGAATTCTCATTTCCATTCATTTCTGAATGGCGGTTGAGAATTTCTTCATCCAGATCGTGGGCGGATTCGCCGTTCGAAGCGTCCGGACGGGTGGCAATGGTCAACACACGAAAACCAGCCAGGCTCGCAGCCTCCGCCAGCATGCTGATACAAGTGGACCGGCCCTCACCTTCACTCGACGAAGTCACACCGCAAACCAGCCCGTGATTTTGCGAGCGGCTCAGGCGGCCCTGCAGCAGCGTCCAGGTGCGGAAGGCCCATTGGGTGCGCGCGTGCTCCTTCATGTCATCGAGCTCGCCCAGCGTGGTCAGCACGGGAAGACGAGTCACTCGCACCAAATCCTCCACCGTCCGCAGCCGGCGGTCCGTGATCTCCAAAAGTAAAACCAGCAGCAGGCCGAACACCATTCCCACACCGCCGCCAAAAATCGTGGCCGCTCCTATCTTAAGACGCCGATGCCCGGAATGAACGGTCTTTAATTGTGCCGGCGCAAACAGGCGGACAATGCCCGGCGGATTTGAAGCGTATAATTGCGCCTCGCGCTGGCGTGTATCGAGCGTCACGCGCGCCTCCTCGAGCGAACGCAGGCGCGCGCGAATGACTTCCAAATCCGGTTGAACCACGCTCCCGTTGGCTTGGATGACTGCCGCCGCTTCACTGCCATTGCGGCTTCCGGTCGCCTGCGCCAATTCATTGCTGAGCGTATTGACCTTCGCCTGTTCCGAAATGACCGCGGGATGTTCATCCGTGTATTTCACCAGCAACTGGTTCAATTCCATCCTCGCCGTCGTCAATTGTTCATTCAACTTTTCGATCATGTACGCCGACTGCGACGAAAGCGCCGGATTCTGGCTCAGGCTCGTCAACTCGTTTTTTGCGTTCGCCAGTTTGTTGGAGGCCTGTGCCACGTCCGGCATTCCACGAAATTGCGACGTCAACGCCGTGATGTCCTGGTCCATCTGCTTGACCTGCTCCTTCAGGTAAGTGTCCGCCACCGCCGCCGCCTGGGTCGCCTGCAACTGCGTCGTGTAATTTGTGGCGGCGCTGGCGTAAAGGTTCGCCAGGTCCACCGCTTCCTGCGGCGTCCGCGCGGACAGATACACCTTTACCACGTCCGATTCATCCTCCGGATCAATTTTCACCCGCTTGGCCAGTTCATCCTGCGCAAGGGGCGGATTGGCCGCCGGACCCACGCGACGCAATAATTCCGGCGCGGCCAGCAACTCCGCAAATGTCTGCGAACTCAGCGGCGTCGTTTTCAGAAAATCGTCCGTGCCCGGAGTTTCATAACGGAGCAGCGACGCCACCGCCGTATAGTTCGGCTGGATGAAAAACCAGCCGAGCGTGAAAAGAGCGCCCGCCGCAAGAATGCCGCACACCACCAGCCAATGCCAGCGGCGCGCCAGGATTTCGGCGGCGGTCCAGAAGTCAAAACTCGTTCGCCGCGCGTGGCCGTTCGCGCCCGGACTTTTCGGGCGGGAAGAAAAGCGGCTGCCATTGCGCGAGGCCGATGAGCCGGCGTTGTCATCAAAATCTTCGTTCATGGTTTATGGCGTTGTAACTGACCGGGCAAATGAATAATCCAGCCAACCTCGGCCAGCGTACAAGTGTGGCCAGCCGCCTTGTTAGTGGGTGATGACCTGATTAGAAGAAACAAAAGGCCCTAAGAAGAAACCCGCGCTCCCAAAAATGAATACCGCTCCCAACCGCCGAAAACCGTAACGCCTATCGCCCCGCGCAACGGAGCGCGGCTGTGTCGCAGATCAGCCGCAGCCGCGTGAAAAATTCAGTCCCTCAAATATTCACTGAACCTTTCGCGTTGCTGCCCTCGCCTTACTCCGGAAAATGATTGAACTTCAGCCAGTAGGCGTGCAGCACGTGGATCATTTCGTCCAAACCCTCCAGACTGTCCGGTTTGCGGAAATAAGAAGTCGCGCCCAACTCATATGCGCGTTTCACGTCGGCGGGGTTGTCGGAATGCGTCAACACGATCACCGGCAATTGCGTGAATCCCAGCCGCTGGCGGACCGCGCTCAACACCTCGAACCCGTCCATGCGCGGCATCTTCAAATCCAGCAACAGCAATTTCGGGAAGGGATGCTTTATCCGGTCGGCGTAAGGCTCCGCGCCAGAGAGATAATCCACCGCTTCCTGGCCGTCGCGCACGATCTGCAGGCTGGCATCGATGTTGGCCGAGCGAAGGGCGCGTTTGAAAAGCAGCACATAATCCTCATTGTCCTTCGCCAGTAAAATGTGCTCCGGCTTTTTGATATCAATCTCACGCATACGTCTTTAACAAATACCACCGCGTTCCCCTCGTTTCGGAAGTCCGGTGCGAACCTCCCCGAAAATCATGGGCAGGGCGGAAAGTGATTAAATTTGCACCAATACTCCTCAATCGCCTTCAAAAGCGCCGACAAATCATTGTTTGAATTCGGTTTGCACAAATACGAATTCGCCCCGGAATCATATGCGCGGCGGATGTCCGAAGGATCGTCCGACGAGGAAAAAACCAGCACCGGCAACCGCCGCAATCCCGGCTGGCTCCGCACGAATTCAAGAACATCGAACCCGTTCAACCGCGGCATCTTTAAATCCAGCAGCAGCAGGCTCGGAAACGGATGTGTCCGGCGGTCCGCATAGCTCGAGCGCCCCAGCAGATAGTCGATCGCCTCCTCTCCGTCGCTGACAGTTTCTAGTCGAAGCCCGACACAGGCCTTCTCCGCCGCCCTGCGCAGCAGCATCGTATCCTGGGCGTCGTCATCGGCGACCAGAATGGAAACCGCGCTGGGTGATTTATTCGACATCAATATCCGGTAACACACGAAAGAAAAAAATTCCACATAAATTGTGGGCGCACGCATTGCGCGTTTCATTTTTCCGTTTAAATTTGCACAAAGCATTGAATTGGAGGTGCTATGCGTCCCCTTAAAGTTCTTCACATTGAAGATTCCGAGGATGATGCGGTTCTTTTTACTCGGGCCTGCGAAGCCGCGAGATTGCCCGTGGAATTTCGCCGGGTGTCTGATGGATTTGAAGGCGTCGCCTATCTCGAGGGCGCGAACGAATTCACTGACCGCGTGAAATATCCTTTTCCCGATCTCATCATCCTTGATTTGAAATTGCCGCGAATGGGAGGATTTGACTTCCTCAAATGGCTGCGCGATGAGTCCGGAATAACGTCTCTCCCCACTCTCGTCTTTACTGTCTCGGACAGCGCCGAAGACAAGGCCCGGGCCTTGGCCGCGGGCGCCACCGCGTATTTTATCAAGCCCCGGGATTTCGAAACCATGGTGCGCCTGGCCGAATCCTTTCGGAAATTCAACACTGATGGCTAGGACGGCCTTTGGACAAAACAAAAGGAGTGCGATTGCAAGTAAGGGTCAACCTCGCGGGCGCTTTTCGTCTCTGTCTTCGCCCGAGCGAGGAAAGGGTTTGGGGGACGGGTTTTGCCTCATACTACAGGAGGAGAAATCTTCTAGAATCACAAAAACTCAATATTAATTGACCCGTCCTTAAAATCGTTTCCGAATAAAGAGGCAGCTTGATTTTTTTGAGGATGTTAGTAACTGTTGAACACAGTTTCGCAATGCCGGCGCTCCACCCGCGCACGCAGGCGTATGACTCAGAACACATTGTGGCGAGAAAAGATGCCAAACCGCTGTTGATTCTTCACGTCGAGGACGACGAGAACGACGCGATTTTGTTCCAGAAAGCCTGCGAACGCGCCGGCCTTCCGGTTCAGACCTTTCATGTCGCCGCCGCCGACGAGGCAAAATCCTATTTGCGCGGCGAAGGCAAATACGCTGACCGCGTGCGGTATCCCTTTCCCCAAATCATTGTGCTCGATCTGAAAATGCCTCGTCTGGACGGTTTTGAATTCCTTAAATGGCTTCGCCAGACCGAATCGTTCGCCGCCCTGCCTGCGCTCGTATTCACCGCTTCCGTTTCGCGCGAAGACAAATCACGCGCCATCGCTGAGGGTGCCAATTCTTATTTCGTAAAACCCGCCTCCTTCGAAGCCCTTGTCAAAATGGTCGAAGGATTTGGCGTCCACGACCAGGGAAGATGGAACTGAGCCGCACCGCGAGCCGTAAGTTCGAACTTTTCCTGCACCCCGAAACAACTTTTCCGGTTCCCGTCAGAGAAGAGAGCAGGGTGAGAACCTACCGGCTTTTAAGCTTTATGTTGCCACGATATCTTTAATCGAAAGCTTGGAAAAAAATTACCACGAAATCTCCACCCTCAATGCCATCGCTCCATCACGAATTCATTCCCGCCGCGGAAACCACCTCCCGCCGCCTCTGCATCATGCTCCACGGCCTCGGTGATAGCATCGAAGGCTATCGCTGGCTCCCCGAAGCCATGCGTCTGCCCTGGCTGAATTACCTCCTCGTGAACGCACCCGATCCTTATTACGGCGGTTACTCCTGGTTCGATTTCGGCGGCGACATCGTGCCCGGAGTCGAGCGCAGCCGGAAATTGCTCTTCGAACTCCTCGATGCCCGCCGCGCCGCCGGATTTCCCACCGAGCAAACCATCCTCGGCGGATTTTCCCAGGGCTGCCTCATGTCCCTCGATGTCGGCTTGCGTTATCCGCATCGCTTCGCCGGTATCGTTGGCATCAGCGGCTATGTTTGCGAGCCCGAACGGTTGGTAAAGGAATTATCGCCGGTCGCATTCCAGCAGCGCCTGCTGGTCACCCACGGCACCAAGGATCCCATCGTCCGCTTCGCCGAAGTTCGCGAGCAAATCAAAATTCTCCAAAGCGCCGGCCTGCGCCTCGACTTCCATGAATTCATAAAAGCCCACACCATCGCCGGCGAAGAGGAACTGAGCCTGATCCGGGAATTTGTGCGCGCCGGTTATGCTGTTGTGGGGCAATAACCGGCGCGCGTTGGGTTCCCTCCAAGCACAGTAGCAGCCGAGGCGCGGCCCCACCCCCTGAGACCCCGACCGGGCCTCGCCACCTCGGCTGCCACAAATTATTCGGGAAAATAAATCTGCTCCGGGCGCGCCGGCGGCGCCGGCTGCCAGTCCACCGCCCGGTCCACCACCTCGCGCATTTGTTGAAACCACCAGTTCGCCCGGCTCAACCGCCGTTGCGGACGGCGGGTCGAAGAACAGCCGCGCGCTTTTCCGATTTCCAGTTCCATTTGTTCGTTGGTCTTCATAACGTTTTGTTTTTGTTATGCGACCATCTTGCCCGAGGGGGTCGGACACGGGCTGTCCAAGTCAAAATATTTTTGGAATGCATGTATTTAAACGCAAATGAAGTTGTTTGACTGAAAGCGGCCATATTCCCATGATTTTCGGCCATGGATACCTTGGAAAGCATTCTTAAAATTCTCCAACCAATCCTTGCGATTTTTTCTGGCGTTTTAGGGCTATTCAAAATGAAAGCTGCAACGAAAAAATTTGCCCTATGGATAGCCGTCGTTGCTGCTATCATTGGTACAATTTTGGTATGGCGGGGAAGTATCGAAAGAGAAGATTTGGAGCATCCCTGGTATCTCAAAATCCATCAAACGGAAGTGGTGCGAACCAGTGTGAATCCACCCGGTGATCAATTAGCTTACCGGGTCATTGCCTATGCAAATGGACAAGAATATAGCTTTCCTTACGGAGCCTTGGTTATTCAGGAAAATATCGTAACCACACTTCCCGATAAGTTTCCGCTTCCGGGGCCTCCTCCATACCGAATTAAATTTGAGGCTCAATTGATTGATATCACTAAGGATCAGATGCAGCAGCCGCGAATTCTGGAGGGGCCAGAAAATACTGTCCAAAAAGGAATGTTGCCGCTTTTGGCGCGAACGAACGAAGCATCAGATACAACGATAACGGGCCACTTGGGCAAAACAAAACTGATAATTGAATATTCTATTGAAAAATAGCGTATTCCTCTGCCCACCCTCTTTCGCCTTCTATTGAAACAATCCAGTTGAAATTCAGTTTTGGAAACTCAGCCTTTGGATCCCGTTGACGGTTGGAGCAATTGGGAAAATCTTATCCGGAGCAAGCACCGCTCTGGGATAGCACGCACAAATTAACTTCATCCCGTAAAGGCGAGACCGAGACGCGGTGAAAAATACCGCTACAAAATTTCTTGATAACTCCACGGATGCTCCTGCGTCCCTCGTTATTGCGTCTGCACGCGGAAATATCGCATGGGCGGATTCGTCTTCGGAAAGGTGAATTGCCAAAGCGCGCCGTCACCCACGAAATTAGTCAGATCCACCCAGGCCCCCAGCGTGAGATTCGTTCGCGCCTGCACCGTGTGCGGCCGCCCCGCCAGCGTCCTAAATGAAAACTGGAAGTTGCCCGGCGTCGGCCCCAGCGGAATCAGTTGAACCGCCGCCGGCCCGGGCGCGCCGACCACATAAGTTGAACTCGCGCTGGAATAGAGCGCGGCGCTCGCCACCCAGTTTGCGAGCGGCTGCGCGGTGTTCAGATCCACCGGCACTGAAAACGTCACCGTGGGAAACGCGTTGGAGTAACTCACAGAAAATTGGTTCGTCCCGTAGTTCAGTGTGGGCGGCGAAGTCCAGTTCGTCGCCGTGACCGGCAGCACCGCATTGAAACTCTGGAGCGGAGGAGTCGATCCGCCCACATTCAGCCCGCCGTAATTGGCGGGGCCGGACCAGTAAAATACCGGGTTGGTCGCCACATTCACGCTCCCATTGGTCGGCGAGTAAATCGTCGTGGACGGCAGCGCGTCCGTGTCGAGCCCGGTCACCGTCACGGAAAAGTGCAGGTCCTGCTCACTCGCCGAGCCTCCATTGATCACCAGGAGCCAGTTGGTCGAGTTGCACTCCTGCAGGATGTCCGTGAGGGAAGTAAAAATCACGCTGCTCGAACTGTCGGTTCGGCCGTGAAAATCGCCGTTCGGCGAAGTAACTTCATCGTAAGTCGTCGGCGCCGGCGAGACCGAGAGGATCCCCGGGAAAACATAGTATTGAACTCCGTTCCCGCTGTAATCGCGATGGAATTCCAGGCGAAGTTGAACATCCACTGGTACTGCGCCCTGGGTCGCCTGCGCAATTTCCTGGCCCGGATGATTGTGTAGAAAAGTCACCTCGTCGCTGCTCAGCACGCGCGAGTAAATTTGAACATCATCCAGCAACCCGTCATAACTGTTCGCCGGTCCATAAGCGGACGGGTTCGCTGACGAAGCGTTCAACCGGCTGCAAAAACTCAGCAGCAGCGGATCGTTCAGCAAGACGGTGGAACCCGTGCCGGGACTCGCGGCATCTTCCACCCCGTCGATATAAATTCTTTTCAAACCGCTTTGTTGATTCCGCGTCACGACCACATGATGCCAATTGTTGTCATTCACCAGTGTCTGCGAAGTCAGCGTATCATCCCCCGGAGTGCCGCCGGTGCCGAAGGCCACCGCGCCGCCGGTCAATGCCACCGGTGTCACGTCGTTCGCATCGCCGGGAACGTCCCCGGCGAGAATGCACGCGCCATCAGAGGCAATATCACCCACGCTGCCGGTGCTATTCGTCGTTTTGATCCAAAGCGAGACTGAAAAAGTTCCCGCCAGCGTGGAAAGAAGGTCCGCCGGCGTGGAATTCCAGCCGATATATCCGCCGCTGAAAGAGAAGTCGGGGTTTCGGAAAAAATCGAGGGCGTTCGGACCCGCCGCCGCATCGTTGGTCTGGTGATACCCGCCGCCATTGTAACCGAAACCGTAGTCCATATCGTTTCCGTTTTGCGAAACGTCCAGCGGATAGAAGGCGGTGAGATCGTCAAAATTGAAATGCGCCACCAGAGATAACGGAATGAAAACGACCTGGCTGAGAAACGCTGCTTCCGTCGGATCGGAATCGCCGTTGGCCGAAACCGTCCAGCTTAACGTATGCGGTCCGCCGGAGATACGGTAGGGGCCGTCCTGGGTCCAATCGGTAAAACCGCCGATGTCATTTTGATACTGCCCGTCAATATCGAACTCCAAATCGATGCTGCCTTGGTTGGGATTTTGCCACGCGAAGGTCAGAATGCCCGGTCCCATGACCGTGGCGGACAAGGTCGAAGTTTGATTGTTCGTCACACTGCCGCTCTGCGCCGCCGCCGCCGCGCCATTGTAAGTATTGGTGTTTTCGCCAAACCAGCCGGTGTCGCCGTTGGTGCTCCAGACGAGGTTCGTGGTGCCCAGGGCCGTGGCAAAGATCAGCGCGCCGTTGCCGGCCAGCGTCGTCACGTCATCCGGCGCCAGCGTGTAGGCGTAAATGCGGACGTCATCCATCAGCCCGGTGTAATCAATCGGCCCGCCACCGCCGAGGGAGATCGCGCCGCTGTTCTCAATGGGCGCCGTATTGGCCGTGGCCGAAGCTTCGAGAAACCCGTCCACGTATAAGTCCACCACGCCATTGGTTTGATTGCGCGTGACCGCGAGGAAATGATAACGCCCATCATTCACCGACCTGACCGAATGGATGGTGGTATCGTTGCCGTCGGGATTCGAAATGGTGAAAGCGGCTTTGCTGCCGGTAATGGACAGGGGAACCGTCCCATTCGTCGCCGCGTTATAGGCAAAAAGAATGGGATTGCCAAAATAAGCGTTGGCGAAATCCGCATCGACCGAGTTGGTGGTCTTGACCCACGCCGTCACCGAAAAATTGCCCGACAAAGCGTTGGAAAGCATCGGCAGGTCCACAAAACACAGGTGGGTATTGCCAAAAAATTGCCGCGCGCGCCTCCCAACCTTCGAATCGTTGCTGGAGACGTCCTCGACCGGTCCGCTGTTGCCACTGCAATTCGCGTCGTTGTGATGGCCGGAACTGTCCGCACCCGGATTGTCCCGATATTCGAAATCATACCGCGCTGCCGGAACCTCAAGTTCGAAGGTGTCGGCCACGTTGGTGCCGGGATTATCGTGCAAAAGGGCCACTTCGTTGCTGGAAATCACGCCCGAGTAAAATTGAATCTCGTCCATTTCTCCCGTGAACACGTTGCCATTGTTGTAGCCGACGGCCAGTCCCTCCAGGTCCGCACCATTCAACAGGTTGGTGATGGAAAAGATGGATGCCTCCAGCACCCCGTTGACGTAGAGTCTCTTCTCCCCGGTCTGCTGATCGCGCGTGGTGACCACGTGGACAAATTGGCCCGTGGTGATGTCGGATTGGGAGTAAAGCGTGTTCTGAGAACTTCCTCCCGTAAAAAATCCCAGCTTATGGCCCGCCTGCACCATTGGCGCCGCCACGTTGTTGTAGTCGCCGCTGACATCGGAAACAATCCCCGCCGCACTGAACGGGTCCGTGGTATCGCTCCCAAAAACATTCGTGGTCTTGACCCATAACGAAACCGAAAAACTCCCTGTGAGCAGGTTCGACAATCCGTCAACGGGCGAGAACCAGCCGGTGCCATCCATTCCGCCCGCATAATCTCCCGCCACGGCATCATTCGTGGTGTAAGGCGGGTTGGTGAACCAGGCGGCGAACATATCGTTGCCGTTTTCCGAAAAATCGTGGGCAAAAGCCCCGCCATTATCCTCGAACGTGTAATGGGCCAGCAACGTATGCCCGCGACTCGGCGTTCCGTGACTGGCAACGACGGCGAAATTGGAATAAAAACCCGTGTCCAGCACGGTGTCGGAATCCCAGCCAGAAAGCGGTTGCGAAGAATTCGTGTCGATCGGGGTGCTAATCGTAAATAGCGTCGTATTTGTGTACAAATACTGCAAAAGAATGGCGTAATTTGCGTCTGGCGGAAGCACGGAATCGACATTCCAGTTGGTCTGCGTCGTCGGCAAATCAGACGCGTTATAATAGCCGCTCCCGTTAAAAACCTGGCCGAACCCGGTCACTGGCCACGGAACCGGGGCGTGCCAGGAAAAATTCGTTTCACTGGTGAGAATAAATGCACCCGGGGCCGGAAAATCGAGAACCACCGCCGGCAGCATATTGCTCGTCATTGTCGGCGCACTGACGCTGAATTGGTAAACGTTCGTCACGGTCGCGTTTGTAAAAACAATGCTCCAGAGGCCGTTCGTGATTTGATATATCGCCGAGTCGAAATCCGTGTAAAAGTGTTCGGAATCCGCGCTGCTGATATCCTGTATCCCATTCTCCGTGAGCAGAAACGCCCGCACGGACCCATTGTCCGGCTGCAGGGGTGAACTGATAATGTAAGTGCCCAGCGGCGCGGCGGGCGATAGCGCGTTCGTATAGAGCGGCGTGTAAAACGAATAATTCTGTCCCTGGCTGTTGCGATAAAAATGCAGTTCCAGGCTCAGTCCCGCGCGCGCCGTTAACCCCGCAATTAAAAATGCCGTCAGCCACAAAAGACCACGCAACAGCGGCCAGTAGGCAGCCGGAAGATTTACCGTGGCGGCGCGGCTCAAAGGTGAGGTTTTCATTCTGGTTGTTTTCTGATGACTGGCGTCCTTGGCTCTGTTGAACCTGTCCCGCGCCTGGCCCTCCACACGTCTTCCAAGGATTTGTTTTTCAAATAAGGAAACTCGCGTGGAAAAGCCAGACTAATTTGCTCCCAACCCGAAAGAAACGCGTTTGCAGTTCCCTCCTCAAGCGTTCCGCCGCCAATCGGTACGCAGCCTCACCGGCGACTCGCCCCGTTCCCGCAACCGGCGCAGGCTCAACGCATCATGCCTTTTAGCCAGGCGCACGCCGGATTCATCCGTCATCAAAGCGCAATGATAAAACCGCGGCGCTGCCAGCCCCAACGCCCGATACAGCAGAAGCTGCCGCGCGGTGCTCACCAGCAAGTCCGCACCGCGCACCGCCTCCGTTATTTGCATCGCCGCGTCATCCGCCACACACGCCAGTTGGTAAGCCGGCACATCATCCGCGCGCCACACCACAAAATCGCCGAAATCCTTTCCCGCAATAAATTGTTGCGCCCCCAGTTTGCCGTCGACGAATGAAACCGCCTCGCCCTCAGGCACGCGAAACCGCCAGCAAAATTTTTGATTCCCAATTTCCGCTTTGGTTCGCCCTCGGCACGTCCCCGCGTAAATCGGCTCGTTGTCATCCTCCGCGTGCGGCGCGCGGGCGGCCGCCTGAAGATCTTTGCGTGAACAGGTGCAGGGATAAATAAATCCCGCCCGCTCCAGCTTCTCGAGCGCCCGGCGATAAATCGGGGAACGCTCGCTTTGATTGTAAGGCCCGAACGCCCCGCCCACGTCCGGCCCTTCCTGCCACTCGAAACCGAACCACCGCAAATCCTCGAGCATCGCCCCAACGAATTCCGCCTTGCAGCGATCCCGGTCCAGGTCCTCGTTGCGCAACACCAGCACACCGCCGGCGGCCCGGGCGCGCTCCTGTGCCGCCCAAAAAGTCCGCGCATGTCCCAGATGCAAATACCCGGTCGGCGACGGCGCAATGCGCCCCCGATAAGGCAAATTGTTCGGCAAATCCACGGCGCGAATTAACAGGAAAGCCATGCCGCAACAAAGTCTTAATTCGCACCCGCTTCAGAAAAGATTAAACCGCGAGCACGCGATGGGTAGGGACAGCGCGCTTGCGCTGTCCGCGCCGCGTCCAGCGGCGCAACCGCGAACAACTGTTGTGACCGTATAATCCAACCCGCGCGGTGATTCCGAAGCCTCAGGAAAGCCAATCCGCCTCACCATTAAACGCGTGAGCCCCATTAAATGGCTACTCCCACCCGCAGTTTTGAATCTTTTTAAAACAAATCTGTCCCATTTTACCACTTGACGGACATACATATGTAGATTCCCAAAAATAATTTGAAATGAATTGAAGTTTGCTTCGTCTATACGTGATGTTGAGGCGAGGATTCACATTAATTGAGCTGCTGGTCGTTATCGCGATCATCGCGATTCTGGCGGCTCTGCTAATGCCCGTGCTTTCCAAAGCGAAAGGAAGGGCGCAGGGCGCGATGTGTCTTAACTGCGGCAAACAGTTGATGCTCGCCATAACCCAATACGTCAGCGACAACAACGATTTTTTCCCGCCCAATCCCGACGATGGCAACAAGGTTCCCGGCCACGATTGGGCCGGTGGCCAAGCCGGGCAGGGCGGGGCGGATGAATTCAATTCCGATCTGCTCAAGGACCCCAACTACAGCCTGTTGATCTCCTACATTGGCCAGAACGTAAATCTGTTCCGTTGTCCCGCCGACCGCCGCTACGGCCAGTATGACGGGACAAACTCCGCCATGTTTGGGCAAAGCGTTCCCGCCGCGCGGACCTTCTCCATGAGCCAGGCCGTCGGAACCATCTGTCCCGGATTCGACGCCGGCACCGGCCACAGCGGCAGCCCCTCACTCTCGGTGAACGGTCCGTGGCTGGATGGCACGTATTCGCATCGGCGCAATTCGCCCTACGCGACCTACGGCAAAGTTTCGCAAATGGCTTCGCCCGGACCCTCTGGGACCTGGGTGCTCATCGATGAAGACCCGGTGGGGTTGAACGACGCCGCATTTGGCGTGAGCATGGCTTCGCCCATTTGGATCGATTGCCCCGGCAGTTATCATAACAACGGCTGCGGCTTTGCCTTTGCCGATGGCCATTCAGAAACCCACCAATGGCGCGTGAAGCCCTCCGGCGGCGGCCGATTCGCCACCATCAGCGACTCGGGCGAGCAACAGGACTGGGGTTGGATCCGCGACCGCACCTCGGCCAACATCAAAGGCGGTCCCTGATTTAATACAAGGGAGGGCACGTCGCTCCGCGCGCGCCGAACAGCTTCAAGCCCCATTTTTCGCCAGCCATTCGCTGAAGCGCGGCAGCGGATACGAAAGCAGCTTCTGGGCCTTCCCGCAATTTAACGACGTGTCCGGCGAGCGCGGCAGGCCGTGATAATCTTTCAAAGACGAAGGCTGCATTTTTGGCTCTCCGCAATTCCAATGTTTCGCCAATAACCCCCCGATTTCCCATCGCGACAAACGCTCGGCCCCCGCCACATGATACAAGCCCGGCTTGCTCTGCGTCACCAATTCCCACACGGCGCGCGCCGTTTCGATCGCCGGAATCGGACAACGAAATTCGTCCGTAAAAAGCCTCAGCGTCTCGCTGCGGTTCACCGCCAGCCGCATCTGCTCGTTAAAAGCGCGGTCGCCCGTGAGCGATTTGCCAAAATTCAGTGAAGTGCGCAAAACCGTGTGCCCCGGATTGGACAGCACCACCCGCTCGGCCTCCGCCTTCGTTTGCCCGTACATGCTTAACGGATTCACCGCCGCGAGTTCGTCGTAACTTCCCGCCCGGCCGTCGAACACCAAATCCGTCGAGAAAAAAATAAACGGAATATTCGCCGCCAGTTCGGCCAGCGCGGAGGTGATGTTCACGTTCAACTTCCGGGCCAGCGCGGGATCTTTTTCGCACGCCGGCGTATTCGCCAGCGCTGCGCAATGAACGACCAGTTGCGGCGAATCCTCTCGAAACGCCTGTCGCACCGCCACCGCGTTTTCCAGGTCCAGTTCCGCTCGGGTCAAGGCGCGCACGCGCCAGGAGGGCAGGTAGTAGGGCGCCGTCTGGGCCAGGTAATTCCCAATCAGCCCGCCCGCGCCGGTAATCCATAACAGAGGTGCGGCATTCATCCGAGTTTCATGGAAAAGTGATGCGCGATGATATCCATCCGACTCGACAAGTAGAAACGATGCGCGCCAAAACGTTGAACCCCGGAATCCAGATGAAACTGATCGCATTTGTGTTCGCGGGCCTGCTCCACCAGCCAGCGAAAAAGCCGCTGGCCATGTCCGCGCGAGCGGGAATCCTCCGCGGTCACCAGGTCGTCCACATACAGGAAATGCCCCCAGGACAAGCTGGTTGCGAACCGGTAACCGGCGACCGCTTTGATGCTATTTTTCTCCGCGAGCGCGGCCAGATGATAACCCTCGCGCTGCTGGCGCTTCACGCGATTGACGAATTCCGACTCTTGCAGGTGCGTCCGTAGTTGCGCCATCACCGGAAAGCAGCGCTGGATTTCTTCGCGACGAGTCGCCAGGAAAATGGCCATAAGGGCTCTTAGTCCACTAATCGTTTGGTCAGGTTGCCGTAAGCATCGATCCGTCGGTCTCGCAGGAACGGCCAATGCGTCCGGGTGGTGTCCACGTGCTCCAAATCCAGGGGCACAATCAGATTCTCCTCCTTGTCCGAACTGGCCTTGGCGAGGATTTGCCCGGAAGTCCCGGCCACAAAACTCTGGCCCCAAAACTCGATTCCTTCGCCGCCCACGCCCTTCAAAACCTCATGCCCAATCCGATTCGGCACGCAGACATAACAGCCGTTGGCAATCGCATGGCTGCGCTGGATGGTTTCCCAGGCATTGTGCTGAAGCGCGCCGTACTTCTTTTTCTCGCCCGGATGCCAGCCAATCGCCGTCGGATAAAAAAGAATCTCCGCCCCCTGCAACGCCGTCAGGCGCGCGCCTTCCGGATACCACTGATCCCAGCAGACCAGCACCCCGATCTTCGCGTATTTCGTCTGCCACGCGCGAAAACCAAGGTCGCCCGGCGTGAAATAAAATTTCTCGTAATACAACGGATCGTCCGGAATATGCATCTTCCGGTAAAGGCCCAGCAACGACCCATCCGCGTCAATAACCACCGCCGTATTATGATAAACACCCGCCGCGCGCTTCTCAAAAAGCGACGCAACGATGACCGCCCGATGCTTTTTCGCGATTTTTTGAAACGCCTGCGTGCTTGGCCCCGGAATGGATTCCGCGAGTTTGAAATGTTTGTGGTCTTCTGACTGGCAGAAGTATTGCGAGCGAAACAGCTCCTGCGTGCAGATAATTTTCGCGCCCTGCTTCGCCGCGCGTTCCGTCGCGGCCAGGGTCGTGGCCAGGTTCGCTTGCGGATCCGGCGAACACGCCGTTTGAATTAAACCGACTTTGATGGTCGAGGACGAAGGCATGGTTTCGTTAAATAAATTAAATAAGTTAAATCGTTAAATGAGTTGGCTCGTTAAATCAGTTGCCGAATTCAAGAACGCGAAAGGCGAAATTCCTGGTTTAACCATTTAACAAATTTAACTGATTTAACCCGCCCCTCCTTAACCCACTATTCCCGGCAACTCAAGTCTTGGCATGAAGCCGCGCCGCGTTTTCCAAAAGCTCCGTGCTGCCCCGGACACCCGGGCCCGCGGACGCGTTCTGGCCGAAAAGCTCGCGAATATATTTCCCCAGCGTCTCGTTCGTCGGACCGTAACCCGTGTTATAAATATAATGCTCCAGATCGTAGAGCAATTGATCCGCGGTCGGATAACGCTTGTTCACGTCGCGCGACAGGCAGCAGTGCAAAATCTCATTGAGCCGGTCATCCACTCGCGAGTCCACTGTGCGAAAATCCGGAACCGTCATCGACATGATGCGCTGGCGCGATTCCTCCGCCGTCGGGCCCTTGAAAATATTCTTGCCCAATAACAAATGCGCCAGCACCACCCCCGCCGAGAACAGGTCCGACCGCTTGTCCGTGATCTGAAAATCCGCCTGCTCCGGGCTCATGAAATCCGCCTTGCCCGCCACCACTTCTCCCTCCTGGTCCGTCAAAAATCCGCGCGCCTTCGCAATGCCGAAATCCGTCAGCTTCACATCGCCTTCAAACGCAATCATCACATTTTTGAGGCTCACATCGCGATGCACGATCCCCAGCGCCTTTCCGTCCTTGTCGGTTTTCGAGTGCGCGTAGGCCAGCCCGCGCGCCACGCGGCTCACGATGAACACCGCCAACTCCTTCGGAAGCTGCCGCTTTTTATCCGTCAACTGCTGCGAAAATTGTTCCAGGTTCACTCCTCGAATCAATTCCATCGCGATGAAATAAACCCCGTTCGCTTCGCCCAGGTGATAGGTCTGGACAATGTTTGTGTGGATCAAGTCCGCCACCAGCTTGGCTTCGCCAATGAAATTATCAATGAACTGCTTCTGGTCGGTGTAATTCTGGCGGACCACCTTGATGGCAATGCGCTTCACGAACTCGCGCGTGCCGTGTTGCTCGGCTTCATACACGATGCCCATGCCGCCTTCAAAAATCTTTCGCACGATGTCGTAGCGAAATTCGTTCTGAATTGTGAAAAGACCCACGCGCCGATGGTTAACATTCGCCGATTTATGTCAAGCCTGTCCTTGGGTTCACCCATGAAAAATCGCCTGATTTTCCCGGCATTTTTTTTAATTTTCTGCTTGCGCGTGTTAGGCGAAGGGCTTTAATACGAGCCAAGTCGAATGACTTTTTGAAAGTCGGTTAACAACAACTAAAACACAACACACACAAAAACTATGGCTAAATCGCTCTCGAAATCACAGATCGCCTCGACGCTGGCTGAGAAAGTTGGAATCACCAAAAAACAATCCGTCCAATTTCTCGAGTCGCTCGCCGACCTGGCTTACAAAAACGCCAAGAATACTTTCACGCTGCCCGGCCTCGGCAAGCTCAAGCTCAAGAACCGCGCCGCCCGTCTCGGACGTAATCCGGCCACTGGCGAGCAGATCCAGATCCCGGCCAAGCGCGTCGTCAAGTTCCAGGTGGCCAAAGCCGCCAAGGACGCCATCCTCGGCACCAAGTAAGCCTCGTTTTTTCAAAAGGCGCTCTGAATCCTCGGAGCGCCTTTTTTATTGGATAAATGGAGCGCCAACTTGCAGTCGGCTTACCGCCTGAAAAACAACACGCTCGCTCTTCTCGTGGCGCTGAAAACATTTGCTCCTTACCCCTGCGATGAGCTTTGCACAAAAACCCAACCGGTGCGCCAAATCGGTAGGTAGGGACGCCGCGCCGCGGCGTCCCCGTCCGCGTTCAGCGGACGGAATCACGCGAGCCCTCACGTGCCATTCACGCCTACGCCGCCGGATGCTGCGCGCACAGCGCAACCCGCTATTCTCGCCCAAAATCTCACCGATGGAAGCGGGCAGGGGCGGAGGCCACCGATAATCCCTTCATCCACCAATCCATTAATCCTTCATTTAATCCATGAAAATCGCCGTCGTCGGCCCAGGCGCAGTCGGAAGCTACTACGGCGCGATGCTCTCCCGCTCCGGCCAGGAAGTCCATTTCCTGCTGCGCTCGGACTACGACGCCGTCAAACGCCGCGGCGTCTTCATCCACAGTCCTGAAGGAGATTTTAATGCCCGCCCGAAATGCGCCAAAACTCCCGGCGAAATTGGCCCCAGCGATCTCGTGTTGATCGCCTTAAAAACCACCGCCAACGATCAATTCCCCCATCTCCTGCCGCCGCTGGTGGGGCCGAAAACGGCTGTGCTCACGTTGCAGAACGGATTGGGCAATGAGGAGGCGCTCGCGAAATTATTTCCCATCGAGCAGGTGATGGGCGGCCTTTGTTTTGTTTGTCTGAACCGCACCGCTCCCGGCCTCATCGAACACATGGCGCACGGCGTGGTGGTGCTTGGCGAATTCCAGCGTTGGCCCGAACCTCGCACGCACGACATCGCCTCCCTGTTCCGGAATGCTGGCGTCAATTGCAAAGTCTCCGATAACCTCGCGCAGGCACATTGGGAAAAGTTGATCTGGAACATTCCCTTCAACGGTCTCGGCGTCGCTGCCACCGCCGGCTACGAGCCCCTGGTAAATCCTCAATCGCCGATTGCCAATCGCCAATCGCTCGGCCCCGTCCTAACCACCGACAAACTGCTCGCCGACCCGCGCTGGGAAAACCTCGTGCGCGAACTGATGCATGAAGTCATCACCGCCGCCAACGCCCTCGGATACAAAGCTTCCGATTCACTCGCTGAAAAACAAATCCAGCGCACCCGCACCATGGGTTCCTACACCGCATCGACGCTGGTTGATTTCGAGCAGGGCAGGGCATTGGAATTGGAAAGCCTGTTCCTGGAACCCTTACGCCAGGCAAAGAACGCCGGCGCGAACGTTCCGCGATTAGAATCCCTCTGCCGCGTCCTGCAACAACTCGCATAAGGAGCGCCGACTTGCAGTCGGCTTATCGCCCAAAAAAACCACCCATGTAATTTCTCCAAACGCTGAAACAACTTCTCCCCCAGGGAGAAGGCCGGGATGAGGGGGAACGAAACTTATTAAACCCTTACGGGTGGAAGTCCACACCTCAAGAAACCATCGGCACCCTGCGCTTCACGAACTGAAGCGGAAGCTCCCACGGATCCCGCAGCATCATGATTTCATCGCCGCCCGGAGTCGTCGCCACATCACTCACAACTTTCGCTCCGGCTTTGACCAACCGATCTCGGTCCGCAACCAGATTATCCGAACTGAACGCCACATGCAGATGCAGCGGTTCAATCGCCTTGTAATCAGGAACCGAAGCCTTTGGATTGCAATAGATCTCGAACAATACCCCGCCCACGTTAAGAAACCGCCCATACGGCGATCCCTCGTCCGACCGCACAATCGTGCAGCCAAGATGTTTCACATACCAATCCGCCATTGCTACCGGGTCCGGGACCTGCAGCGCAAAATGTTCAAGCTTCATCCCGCTCATTCTGGGCAACCGCCACTTATCACACCAGCCATTAATGCGCGGCGCTCCTCGCCTTTTTGTTTTTCATCTGTGCCAATCTATGTTCATCTGTGGCTCAATAAATGGACATGAAAACTCGCGTTCGATTCGCCCCCTCGCCGACCGGATACCTGCACATCGGCGGCGCGCGCACCGCTTTGTTCAATTGGCTTTACGCCCGCCACGTCGGCGGCACCTTCGTCCTCCGCATCGAAGACACCGACGCCGCCCGCAACACCCAGGAAGCTGTGGATGTCATCCTCAACGGCCTCCGCTGGCTCGGCCTGGATTGGGACGAAGGCCCGCTCACCAGCGACGCCACCGGCCCGAGCAAAGGCAACTGTGGCCCGTACTTTCAATCGCAACGCCGCGAAAATTACCAACGCCGCATCGAAGCGCTGCTCTCACGCGGCCTGGCCTACGAACACGAAGGCGCGATCAAATTCAAGATGCAACGCGAGACGACCATCATCCACGATTTGATCAAAGGCGATGTCCACCGTGACCTGACCGACCGGGAACAGGTCGATCCGGATTTCGTCATCGTCCGTTCCGATGGCCAGCCTGTTTTCCATTTCGTCAACGTCGTTGATGACCTGGAGATGGACATCACCCATGTAATTCGGGGCGAAGATCATTTGAGCAATACCGCCAAACACATCGCGCTCTTTAAAGCCTTTGGCGTCGAGCCGCCCAAATACGCCCACATCCCGCTCATCCTGAACGCCGACGGCAGCAAGATGAGCAAGCGCGATCGCGGCGCCTCCCTTAACACCTATACCGACGAGGGATTTGTCCCGGAAGCCGTGAATAATTACCTTTGCCTGCTCGGTTGGTCTCCGAAGGAAAATCGCGAGAAACTTCCCATCGCGGAAGTCATCGAACGTTTCGATTTGCCGCAAATCCACAAGAGCAACGCCAAATTCGATTTCGAAAAACTTCTCTGGCTCCAGGGCGAATACTGCCGCGAACTCCCCACCGACCGTTTTTACGAGCTCGCCGTCCACGCCCTCGCCAAAGCCGGCATCGACACGAACAAACTCGATGTCCACTGGGTCAAAGCCGCGCTCGACACCTGCCAGGGCAAAATCAAAACCTTCAGCGAACTTCCCGCCTACGCCGGATTTTATTTCCGTGACGAAATTGTTTACGACCCCGAAGCCGCCAAAAAAAGTTTCGTGCCGGAAAATAAACCGCGCCTGGAAAAACTCCGCGACGCCTTCGCGAAAACAGAACCCTTCAACGCGGCCAATATCGAACCCGCCCTAAAAGCAGTCGCGGTCGAAATGGGTGTCAAAGCCGGCGTGCTGGTGCATCCCGTCCGTCTCGCCGTCACCGGCAACTCCTCCGGCCCGAGCCTGTATCATTTGTTGGAAGTGCTCGGCAAAGAAAAATCCCTCGCCCGGATCGAGCACGTCTTGCAAAGTTTATAGCCCGGATTCAGGCGGTTGCTTTACCTGTCACCCGCAGACCGCCTAAGCGCGGCACTGCAAGCTCTCACTTTTCCAGCGTCTTATTCTTCGCCCGCGACTCCTCCATCAGCTTCACTTTGAAATCCGTCAGCGCCTTTTGCAGCTTCTCATCTCCCGTCGCCAGAATTTGCGCCGCGAGAATCCCGGCATTCTTCGCCGCATTGATTCCCACCGTCGCCACCGGCACCCCCGGAGGCATTTGCACGATTGAAAGCAGCGAATCCATCCCGTCCAGCGCCTTGCCCTGGATCGGCACGCCGATCACCGGCAACGTCGTGAACGCCGCCGTCACTCCCGGCAAATGCGCCGCGCCGCCCGCTCCCGCAATGATCAGCCGCAACCCGCGCTCGCGCGCACCCGTCACATATTGCTCCAGCCCGTGCGGATCGCGGTGCGCGGAAATGACCTTTGCTTCGCTTGCCACGCCAAATTCCTTGAGCACGTCCGCCGCCGCCTTCATCGTCGGCCAATCCGAATCGCTGCCCATCAGAATGCCAACCTGCGCTTTTGAAATAGTTTCAGAATTCATGTGCCGCGAGTCTACTGGACTTCGATTTCAATTCAATTCGAAATGCCAAATAACGAAATCCCCGCGCCGCTTTTTCATTCCGCCGCGCCGCCCGCCGTTTTTTCTTGTCACACGCCACCGCTCGCCGTTCCCTTGGAGCGCCATGCCGGCCCGGGCCATGACCACCGCCAACAAGGTCACGATTCTGCGGATGCTTCTCATCCCCTTTTTCGTGGTCGAAGCCTTGTACTACGTAAAAACCGGCCAGGAAGAATTCCGCCTGATGGCCATCCTGGCATTCGCCATCGCCGCGATTTGCGACGGCGTCGATGGCTACATCGCCCGCCGCTACAACCAGCGCAGCGAACTGGGCGCCATCCTCGACCCGCTCGCCGACAAGCTCCTGCTCGTCTCCGGCATCGTGCTCTTCACCTTCGAGAATCGTCCCTACTTCGGCAGCCTCCCGCTCTGGCTCACCGGCACCATCATCGGCCGCGATTTGCTGCTGCTCATCGGCCTCGTCGTCATCCAAATGACCGTCGGCAAAGTCAAAGTGCGCCCGCGCATTCCGGGAAAACTCGCGACCGTCCTGCAAATGCTTTGCATCATCTGGATCCTGCTCCATTGGGATACGCTTTTGCGCCCCGTTTGGTTTGACCTCTGGACGTTCGGCGCCGCGATTTGCACCGGCGTCTCCGGACTGCTGTACGTCCGCGACGGCATGAAACAACTGGCGGCGCATCCGACCAGTTCAGCATCGAAAATTTCGAGTGAACCCGAATAAATGCGAAGCAACCATCACAACTCCTGAAAATATAATTTCAAATGGCCATAAAACTTGAACTCAAACTAAAAGAAGGCGCCCTCGCGCCGGATTTTTCCGCGCCCGCCAACGGCGGTGGGAACATCTCACTCGCCGATTTAAAAGGCAAAAACGTCATCCTCTATTTTTATCCCAAGGACGACACCTCCGGCTGCACCAAGGAGGCCTGCGGCTTCCGGGATGAATTTGCGGAATTCAAAAAACGCGGCGCGGTCGTGCTCGGCGTCAGCCCCGACTCGGTGAAATCGCACGATAAATTTGTGAAGAAATATCAACTCCCCTTCACCTTGCTCTCCGACGAAGACCGGAAAATCGTGAACGCCTACGGCGTCTGGGGCCAGAAAATCTTTTGGGGCCGTAAATACATGGGCACCTATCGCGTCACCTTTCTCATCGGCCCGGACGGACGCATTAAAAAGATCTGGCCGGACGTGAAGCCCGAGGAACACGTGAAAGAAGTGCTCGCCGCGCTCGCTTAATCCTCATTTGACACCCGCCCCCTCCGCCTCTATAAAACATCGCATTCATTGTAACCAAAAACATTAACGCTCAGAAAATTATGGCAATATCCGTTGGCAGCAAAGCCCCCGATTTCACCCTCAAATCCAAACAAGCGTCCGGTCTCGTGGACGTCACCCTCAGCAAAAACTTCAGCAACAAAAACACCGTCCTCCTCTTCTTCCCGCTCGCCTTCACCAGCGTCTGCACCAAGGAAATGTGCGACCTCACCGCCGGGTTGAACGCCTATTCCAGCCTCGGCGCGGACGTCATCGGCGTCAGTGTCGACAGCCCGTTCGCGCAGGAAGCCTGGGCTCAGAAGGAGAAAATCGCCATCACGCTCGCCAGCGATTTAAACAAGGAAACCATCAAGAAATACGAAGTGGTTTTCCCCATGCTCGCCGGCGTCGGCGACACCGCCGCGCGCGCCGCGTTCGTGATTGATAAAAATGGAGTCGTCCAATACAGCGAACAGACCCCCACGCCGAAAGACCTGCCGAACTTCGACGCCATCAAAAGCGCCCTCAGTAATTTGAAGTAACCATCGAAATAATCTGGCCACGAAAAGGACGCGCTCACCTCGCGTCCTTTTTTCTTTTGGGTAGGAGCCGACGTGAGGAGGCTCTAACTTTCCAAAAACCGACATGAACCCCCTTATGTCGGCGCGGTAGGGCGCGTCACTCCGTGCGCGCCGCATCAATAAAGACGGGTGTCTCACCCCTTCCATTACAACTTCGCCTGCGTCGCCGGCACGTTCCATTCCATCAATGGCCGCAGGCCATGGCAGAACGGGCAGGCAGTCACGTTATAGGGTGCGCTGCAATGCGGGCAAACTCCTTGCATCAGGAAAATGTCAAAAGTTTTCCGACATCGGCCGCAGCCCCAAAATTCTCCAATGGGCGGTGAAGTGCGGCAAATCGGACAGGAAAATTCCGCCCGGCGTGGCGCTTTTTCCAGCCGCAACAATACTGTCGCTTGTCGATATCCCGTCCAACAATTCAGACCGATGAACGCAGCGACAATCCCCAGCCACCAGGACTGCAACAAAACCGCCGCTACCACCACGCCCCCAACGCCCAGAAATCCCACTGCCGATGCCACCATCAAACTATTGGCACGGCCGATGAAAAACCAAAGCACCGACCGGAGGATCTGGCCGCCATCCAACGGATAAACCGGCAATAAGTTAAAGATCAAGAGCACCAGGTTGGTAGCCCAAACGCTCACCAGGAATTCGTGCAGATCCGGATGAATTTCAGCCCAGCCCAACGAATGGCTGCAAAACCAGAAAACGGAAAAAATCGGAAACAACGCCACATTCACCAGCGGTCCGGCGGCAATGCTCCACAGCATCGCGCCGGGCCGTTGTGGCGGCGCCACATAAGCCACGCCTCCCAGCGGCCACAAGACAATCGTGTCCGCTTTCCCGCCCACCTGGCGGCAGGCCAGCGCATGCCCATACTCGTGCGTCAACACAATCAAAAATAACACCAGGAATTCCAGCGCCGGCCACGTAATGGAACCTTGGAACAGCGTGGGAAAGAAAATTTTTCCGAAAAGCGGAAACAACAACCAGTACCAATGCAAATAAACATCGATCCCGAGAAACCGGAATATACGAATGGAGCCTCGTCGAGTGGGCATCCTGACTTATCACATGAGAACCTCGATTAAACAAGCCTTTTGGAAACTTCCACAAATTCGGAGCGCCGACTTGCAGTCGGCTTATCGCCCGAAAAATAACGCGCTTAATTTTCGGCCTACGCTGGAACGACTTTTTTCCATCCAACGCCGCAGCCTTACTACGAAGCGACGGGAATCCTCTAAAACCACAAGAACTAGTTGACCGTTATTTAAAATCGCACTCTCTCCCCATACGTTGTTCTCTTGACGTCAATTCACCGGATGTCCACTGTTTTCACCCGCGAACCGGGTGTATAATCGGTTCGCAAGATTTTATGAATCAAGCACAGAACTCGTTTGACACGCTGCAATCCTTTGACTTGGGAAATGGCAGGCAAGGCTCGTTTTACTCTCTCCCGCAACTCGAGAAGGCCGGCATCGGTCCCATCTCCAAACTGCCCGTCTCCATCCGCCTCGTGCTGGAATCCGTCCTGCGCAATTGCGATGGCAAAAAAGTTTCCGAATCCAGCGTTCGCCAACTGGCGAACTGGCAGCCCAACGCGCCGCGCACCGAGGAAATACCATTCGTCGTCGCCCGCATCGTCCTGCAGGATTTTACCGGCGTCCCGCTCCTCGTCGACCTCGCCGCCATGCGTTCCGCCGTCGCGCGGCTCGGCAAAAATCCCAAAATCATCGAGCCGCTCGTCCCGGTGGACCTGGTCGTGGACCATTCCGTGCAAGTGGACTTTGCCGGCACCGCCGACGCCTTGCGCAAAAATCTCGAAATCGAATTTCAACGAAACCGCGAACGCTACCAATTTCTAAAATGGGGCATGCAGGCCTTTGACACTTTCAAAGTCGTGCCGCCCGGAATCGGCATCGTGCATCAGGTCAATTTGGAATATCTGGCCAAAGGCGTCTTATCCGCCCCCGCAACTCCCGACTCCCAACTCTCAACCGTCTTCTATCCCGACACACTCGTCGGCACCGACTCGCACACCACCATGATCAACGGCCTCGGTGTCGTTGGCTGGGGAGTCGGCGGAATCGAAGCCGAAGCCGGCATGCTCGGCCAGCCCGTTTATTTTCTCACACCCGATGTCGTCGGCGTGCACCTCACCGGCGCGTTGCGCGAAGGTGTCACCGCCACGGACCTCGCGCTCACCGTCACCCAATTGCTGCGCAAGGCCAAGGTCGTGGGCAAATTCGTCGAATTCTTCGGCCCCGGCGCCAGGGCACTACCCGTCGTTGACCGCGCCACCATCGCGAACATGGCTCCCGAATACGGCGCCACGATGGGCTTTTTCCCCATCGATGAAGAATGCTTGAATTACCTCCGCGCCACCGGCCGCAGCGAGGAGCATTGCAAGCTATACGAAAATTATTATCGCGCCCAGGGCTTATGGGGCATTCCCCAAAAAGGCCAGGTGAATTATTCCCAGACCGTTGAACTCGATTTGGCTGGCGTTGTGCCCAGCGTCGCCGGGCCGAGACGCCCGCAGGATCGGATCGAGCTGCCCAAATTGAAACAGGAATTTGTCTCCGCATTTTCAAAACCGGTCGCCGAGAACGGCTTCGGCAAATCCGGCGATGACTTGAACAAAACGTTCGCCGTCGAGGCGGCCTGCGGGAGCGGTCACGCCGGTGGCAGCCAGGAGCCGGTCTCCACGAATACCGCCCGATCCCTGAACACGAATCCGGCCACCGAGCTGGAGATGGCGAATAATCGCCCCACACCCGATTTGGTGAATGGACCGGCCTCGGTTTGCAGCGGCGAAATCCGGCACGGCTCCGTTTTGATCGCCGCCATCACCAGTTGCACCAACACCAGCAATCCCTCGGTCATGCTCGCCGCCGGTTTGCTCGCCAAGAAAGCGGTGGAACGCGGCCTCCAGGTCAATCCCATCGTAAAAACTTCCCTCGCGCCCGGCTCCCGCGTCGTCAGCGATTACCTCGACAAAGCCGGCCTGCAAAAATATCTCGACCAGTTGGGTTTCAACCTCGTGGGATACGGCTGCACCACCTGCATCGGCAATTCCGGCCCGTTGCCCGCGCCCATCGATGAAGCCATCACCAAACACGATTTGGTCGCTGCCTCGGTGCTTTCCGGCAATCGCAATTTCGAAGCGCGCGTCCACCAGAGCATCAAGGCGAATTTCCTCATGTCGCCGCCGCTCGTCGTCGCCTTCGCGCTGGCCGGCCGTGTGAACATCGACATGTCGCACGAACCGCTCGGCAAAGGCAAAGACGGCCAGGACGTTTACCTGAAAGACATCTGGCCCACCCTGCAGGAAGTCCGCGACCAGATGCAGAGCGCGTTGAAACCGGAAGTCTTCCGCAAACTCTATCGCGATTTCGCCGGACAAAATCCCAAGTGGAACGAAATCCCCGCGAGCATTGGTGACGTTTACCAGTGGGACGACCAAAGCACCTACATCCAGGAACCGCCGTTCTTCACGCAATTCGGCCTGCAACCTGGTCAGATCAAGGAGATTAGCGGCGCGCGGCCCCTCGCCATTTTTGGCGACAGCGTCACGACCGATCACATTTCGCCCGCTGGCAGCATCAAAAAAACTTCACCCGCCGGAAAATATCTGGTCGACCACGGCGTCACCTTCGAGAATTTCAACAGCTACGGCTCGCGGCGCGGCAACGACCGCGTCATGACCCGCGGCACCTTTGCCAATGTCCGCATCAAAAACCTCATGGTTCCCGGCACCGAGGGCGGCCTCACGAAATATCAGCCCTCCGGCGAGCAAATGAGTATTTACGACGCTGCCATAAAATACGCCGAACACCACACCCCGCTGATCGTTATTGCCGGCCAGGAATACGGCACCGGCAGCTCCCGCGATTGGGCTGCGAAAGGCACCGCATTGCTCGGTGTAAAAGCCGTCGTTGCGCAAAGCTTCGAGCGCATCCATCGCTCCAACCTCGTCGGCATGGGCGTGTTGCCCCTTCAATTCCACGAAGGCACCACCGCGCAAACACTGAAACTCGACGGCACCGAAACCTTCGACCTCCTCGGCCTGGGCTCCAATTTAAAACCGCAGCAGGATCTCACGCTGCGCATCAAGCGGGCAAACGGCGAGGCCGATGACGTGCCCGTCCGCTGCCGCATCGACACGCCCATCGAGATCGATTACTACCAGCATGGCGGCATCCTGCCATTCGTCTTGAGACAATTGATTGCGACAGCGTGAGCGCCGCATTTCACCCCGACGTTCTCCGAATTGCCGCTGATGTCATCCGCAAGGCCGATCGCGAGCATCCGGCCGACGCCGTGCTGCGCGAAACCTTCAAGCGCCTGCGCGTGCTCAGCCCGGAGGAAACCCGCGCCATCAGCAACACCGTCTTCACTTATTTCCGCTGGCGTGGATTTCTAACGCCGGAAAAAGACCCCCAAGTCGAAGAAGCCCTCGAACTCGCCGCGCAATTTGAGCAGGACCCGTTCTCATTCACTTCCGAAGACCTTCGCGCCCATGCCGTGCCGGAATGGGTAAACGCCGAAGTCACCGCCTCCGATGATTGGTTTCGCACACTGCAACGCCCGCCCAATCTCTGGCTTCGCGCTCGGCGAGGGCAGGGGACCGCGCTGGCCGCGAAGTTGGGTAACGCCGAACCCCGCCTTTTGCCCGACGCGCTGCTTTATCAAGGCGACGAAGATCTCTTCCGTACACCTGAATTTCACGCCGGCGAATTTGAGTTGCAGGACATCAGCTCGCAAGCCGTCGGCTTTCTCTGCGGCCCGCAACCCGCCCAGACCTGGTGGGACACCTGCGCCGGCGAAGGCGGCAAGTTGCTTCATCTTTCCGAATTGATGGAGAATAAAGGCCTCATCTGGGCGAGCGACCGCGCCGAATGGCGGCTCAAACACCTGAAACGCCGCACCGCCCGCGCCCGGGCATTCAACTACCGCGCCGCGCTCTGGAACGGCGGCGCAAAATTGCCCACCAAAACAAAATTCGATGGCGTGCTTCTCGATGCCCCGTGCAGCGGCATCGGCACCTGGCAGCGCAATCCCCATGCGCGCTGGACCACAACCGTCGATGACGTCAAAGAACTCGCCGCCGTCCAAAAGCAACTCCTCGCGCACGTCGCTCCGTCTGTGAAACCGGGCGGAAAACTAATTTACGCCGTCTGCACGCTTTCCCGCTCGGAGACGATTGAAGTTGTGGAAACATTTCAAAAACAATTTCCGGATTTCCAACCCCTCACTGCCGCCGACCCCCTGAAACCCGAAGCACCCGCCGCGCCGCAAACCTGGATCTGGCCGCAGGACAGCGGCGGCAACGGAATGTTCATCGCCTCCTGGCGCAGGGCGTCTTGACCCGCTACGCCACCATCTTCTGCACCGCATCCACGATCGTATTCACGCTTTGAAGAATTTCCTTCGCGGCGGAGGGATCCGGAATTTTCAGGCCGAAATTTTTATCCAGCCCCACCACCAATTGCAGCGCGTCCACCGAATCCAGCCCGAGGCCGCCCGGGCCGAACAGCGGCAGGTCGTCCGTGATTTCGGCCGCCGTCACTTGCAGCATGAGGTTATCCACCATCATTGCCTTGATGCGTTGTTTCAGATCTGTTGCGTCTTCCATTTTAGTTAAAGGATTCCACCGTCGATTTTGAGTGTCGAGCCCGTGATGTAGCCCGCTTCGGGACACGCCAGAAAACGCACCGCCGCCGCGACTTCCTCGGGTTTCCCGAATCGCCGCATCGGAATCCGTCCCTGCGCCTGCTTGCGTTCCTCAGCGTTCATGCCGCCAATAGTATCCGTTTCAATGAACCCCGGACATAAGGCATTCACCGTAATGTTCAACCGCGCCACTTCCTTCGCCAAAGACTGCGTCAACGCCACCACCCCCGCCTTCGCCGCCGCATAATTTGTCTGTCCCGCCGGTGGCAAAAGCGCGCTCAACGACGAAATATTCACAATCCGCCCGCCACGCTGCGACACCATCGCCGCCATCACTGCCTGGCAACCGTAAAACGTGGCATCGAGATTTATCTTCACCACCGATTCCCAGGTGTTGAGCGGCATCGTCGCCAGCAGGCCGTCATGATGCTTGCCCGCGTTATTGACCAGCACATCGATGCGCTTATGTTCGGCAAGAATCGTTTCCATCGCCGTCTTCCACGAGTCCGTCCGCGTCACATCCAACTCCACCGCCCGGCAACGTCCCGCATTTTCCGCCGCCAGCTTGTCCGCGTTTTCACGCCGCACATACACGCCCAGCCACACAAAATTCTCCGCCGATTCGGCGAGAAAAGCGCGCGCGATGGCCTGGCCCAGCCCGCCATTCGCTCCGGTGATTAGGATAACTCTCATTTGGTTAAAAATGCGGCGGTCACAGACCGCCGCTACAATGGCTACAATGGTCCGCAGCGCACAAACTGCGCCGCAATCGCCTGCTGATTCGTGCCGGCCACGCTGACGTTCGCGGCATCGTACGCATTTTCGCGCAAAGCGTCCACCGCGGCCACACATTGCCACGCCGCGGCCGCCAGCAGCGCCTCGCCAAAAATCATTTTCACCGACGCGCGTTTGCCGCTCCAATCGCTCCACGCCGCCTGCTCATCGCGATCCGCGCGCGCCAAACCCTGCAAACCGTCGCACAACAGCGCGCGCCCGGGCGTCCCGCCGGCAAGTTCCCCCCGCGCGCGCTGGATCGCCTGCGCGCGATTTGAATTGCTGGTGAACGGATGCGCGCTCGTCACCGCCGCGAGTCGCGCCAGCGGACCTTGTCCCGCTTCCCGCCGCAGATAAAGCGCGCCCGCGCCATCGCTGAAAATTGTCCGGGGCGCAAACAACCGCATCGCGCCCGCCGTCAGCCAATCCATCTCCTCCGCGCCGATCACCAGGCATCCATCCACGCGCTTATCCGTCAGCCAATCCGCCGCCAGCGCGAGCCCCTGGATGAACGTGCCCGAATCGCCCACCAGCGTATAATTGATGGCCGTCGTGCCCACCAGCGCCGCCAGGTGGCTCGCCGGCGAATTGTAAACCGTTTCGGGAAAAACCAGCGGGCTCGCCGTGGATGGCTCCTTCAACACCTCATCGTAAAATCGCCGCGAATAATTCACGCAACCCGTCAGCGCGCAATAAATAATTCCCAACCGCACCGCGCCGCTGCTGACTTTCGCCGCATCGTCGCCCAACGCCTCCAACGCCGCGCTCACCGAATAATGCGCGATGGGACTCGTGCGCCGCAGCCGCGCGTGCGCCAGGAATGTCGGACGCGGCGACGCCGGTGGAACCTGCCGGACGCAAAGCGGCCGCGCGCCCGGTTGAGAAAGCTCCTTGGTCGGAATCCCCGCACCGCTTGCCAGCGCCTCGCGAAATGCCTTCATGCCCCAGCCAGAGGGGGATACCGCGCCCATGCCGCAAACAAAAATATCGCTCATGCCCACCTCCGCAAAATGAGCGTGGCATTCGCGCCGCCGAAGCCGAACGAATTGGTCAACGCATACTCCACCTTTGCATCCGTCGGGTTTTGCACGAATGGAAATGCGCAAACCGGTTCCACTATTTGCGTCGTCGACGTCGGCGGCAGCCACTGTTCGCGCAGAGCCATCAGGCAGATCACCGCCTCCACCGAACCCGCCGCCCCCAGCAAATGGCCAATGCTCGATTTCGTGGAACTCACCGGAACATTTTTCGCGTGCTCGCCCGCCCAGCGATTAATCGCCGCCGCCTCCGCGCTGTCGTTCAACGGCGTGCCCGTGCCGTGGGCATTGAGGTAATTTATTTTCTCCGGCCCCACGCCCGCCGCGGCGCAAGCCGCATTCATCGAAGCCAGCGCGGCATCGCCGTTCGGATGCGGCTGCGTCAGATGATGCGCATCCGTCGCCGCGCCGTAACCGACGATTTCACCCAGGATTTCCGCATTCCTTTTCTTGGCGGACTCCAGCGTCTCCAAAGCCATTACCGCCGCGCCTTCCCCCAGCGCCAGCCCGTCGCGATGCGCGTCGAAAGGCCGGCACGACGTCGGCGAAAGCGCCTGCAAAGAATCGAACCCCGCAAAAACCATCTGGCTGACCGCGTCGTAGCCCCCCGCCAGCGCGCGCTCCGCCTGGCCGCGCCGCAGCAAATCCCACGCGTGCCCGATCGAATTCGCGCCCGAAGCGCAGGCATTGGCAATGATCGTGATTGGCCCGCTGAAACCGAAAGCATCCAGCACATCCAACGCCTGCCGCTGCGCCTGGTAATGCTGCACTCGCGTCGCCTGCTGCCGCCGATCCGCGGGCGTCCCGATGGATTGCCGGTAATACGCCTCACCGAGGTTCATCCCTCCGCTGGTCGTGCCCAGCACCAGCGGCAGATTTTCCGACGGCACCCACCCGGCCTGCTGCCAGGCCTCATGCGCCGCCAGCACCAGAAATTTTGTGGCGCGATCCATGCGCCGGAGTTGACGGGGAGAAAGACGGGTAGGGGGCAACGACTCCGGAAGCTCCGCTTGCGCGGCCGTTTTCACCCGCTGCCGCGACACATCAAAAAGCGTGACCGGCCGCATCGCCGTTTTCCCCGCGCGAAAACCCTCCGCATTGCGTTTCCAGCCCAATCCCAAAGCAGTGATGACGCCCGCGCCGGTGATGACGATGCGAGGCTGGCTGGTGGATGGAGCAAACGGAAACAGCACGCGTTTATTTAATTTCGGGCAATGTAGTGACGAACCGAGCGATAAGTCAACGCGGGTAAACGCGCGGGTAGGGCGGACGCATCTTAATTTTTCAGCACGATGTTTCGTTGGACATTTGGTTTGGCATTAGAATCATCACAATTAAATTCGCCTACCCATTTGTAGCGGGGGCAAATGGGTAGGCGATGGAATTTTTGAATACTTGGGCGGGTTTTCGCACATGCGATTTCGGGGCTTCGGCAGATTGACCCTCGGCTCAATTCCCTGATCAATAATTTTCTCATTGGAATCTTTGGAAATTAGATGCGTTAGCCCTAACGTGCGGGTGAACGGACAACGAACCCCCCTCCCACACCGCCCCTGAACCGGAGCGCCGACTTGCAGTCGGCTTACCGCGCGAAAAACCACCCCCTTGATTTTCTCCAAACGCTGAAACAACTTCTCCTTCTCCCCGGGGAGAAAGCCGGGATGAGGCGGAACGAAACTTATTAAACCATTACGGATGTAAGTCCTCACTTGAATTTACTGCTCGGCACTGCCTCCCGTCTCCGTTATCTCCGTTTCCTCCTGTAAAATCCCCATTCCGAAATTCGCGTTTATTCGTGGTTGAAAAGCGGTCGTTTTTCACCCTTTTCACCCCGTTTTATGGATTCCAACCCACTGTAAACAAACCACTTCCTCCCGAAAACATTACCGTAAGTTTTTCCCATAATTTAAAATGGCAATAAAAACCCAAAACCAATCTCAACTCTCAAACTCCAAAACTCACATACCTATGACCACCAGACTCAGTAAAATCGCCCGCCTCCCCGCCGCCATCCGCGAACAACTCAACCGCCGCCTCCACAACGGCGAACTCGGCAAAACCATTCTCCCCTGGCTCAACGAACTCCCGGAAACCAAATGCGTCCTCGCCGAACTCTTCCAGGGAAAACCCATCAACCACCAAAACCTCTCCGAATGGCGATACGCCGGCTACCAGGATTGGCTCCAGGTCCAGCAACGCCTCGAATGGTACGATGGCCTCACCGAACAGGAAGCCGCCCTCAAAAAAAGCGAATGTGGCGACGCCTACCAGTCCATGGGCAGCATCTTCCTCTTTGAAATCGGCCAGTCCCTCGCCGCCCTGCAAAGCCTTAAAAATCCGCGTGAGCGCGCGACCCGCCTGCAAACCCTCATCGGCGACTTCACCCGGCTCCAAAACGCCTTCAACTGGGCCCGTCGCGTCCACCTCGAATGGAATCAATACCACGACCAACGCCAGGCCAATCCTCCACCGGAACCCGTCCCGGAACTCGAAGACCACGAAGAATATTTCGAGGACCCGGATGAAGGTAATAATAATAGGGCCGAACCTGAAACCGAGGAACCGGACAATCATTCCTCTGACTATCCGGCCGAGGCGACGCTCCCAACCACTGACACGCCCGAACCGATTCCCGGAGCGCCGACTTCCAGTCGGCTTACCCCCGCCGCAAACCCCGCCGCGCTCGTCCTCGTCGAAACCCCTGCTTCAGTCCCAAAAGCCGATCTCCAACCCCCATTCAACCCTATTCAACCCCTTGCGCCCACCACCCCGCCAGTCTCAACGTCCAACTCCCGACTCTTAAACTCACAAACTCTCAACTCCCAACCTCCCCGTCCGCACCTTAGTCCCAACCCCATTCGCGGCCGCCGCTTCGTCTGCATCGAAGGATGACTATGAACCAACATAAACCAAAACCGCAGCCTCCAACTGTCCGAGGGAATCTCAACCTTGGAGCGATGCTTAACGCTCCTCGGGTGGGTCGGAGACCCATGGGTTCCAGATTGTCAGCCCGTGCGCGCACTTCTATACTCCGCTCATGAAAATCAGAACTGATCGGTTAAAGACCGGATTTGCCTTGGCGGCGCTGGCGTTTTTTGGATTGAGCCGGGCCGCCCTGGCCGGCGAACCGCAGGCGCTGGAACTAATCAAACCTGCCAACGATTACGTCGGCAAAAAGGTCCGCGACAAAATCACCGGGCTTCGTTCGGAAAAGTCGGTGGCGAGCGTCACTCCCAATATTTGGTACGTGGTTTATTACGATCACGATTCCACGTTCAAAACCGCGGAAGTCAAATTCGGAGCCGGCCAGGAACTGGAAGTGAGGCATCCGATGCGCCAGCCGTTCGCTTACATCAACGATAAAAATCTGCTGGACCCGAAAATCCTGAAAGTGGATTCCGACAAGGCCATCAAGACGGCCATGGCTGAACCGTTGCTCGAAAAACTGAACATCCGCGCCACTCAACTCTGGCTGCAAAATATTGATGGCGTTCCGACCTGGAAGGTCCGCCTCTGGGCGCAAAAACTCCGGCATCCAAACGACGATGCCGAAATCGGTGATGTGTTCATTTCGGCGGACGACGGCAAAGTGATCCGGGACGATTTACATATCAACCGCGTGGATTAAGTTATTTCCCGTGAATTCCACACCGCCAGAGCGTCCCGATTACGATGTCATCATCGCGGGTGGCGCGTTGGCTGGTGCGGCGACGGCCATCCTGCTGTTGCGCGAGCAACCGCAATTGCGGGTGCTGGTGCTGGAGAAATCGACCGCCTTTGGCCGGCGCGTCGGCGAGGCCACGGTGGAAATCAGCGGCTATTTCCTCTGTCGCGTTCTCCGCATGACGCAATATTTGAACGAGGCGCACCTGGTGAAACAAGGGATGCGTTTTTGGTTCACCAATTCGCGCGCGCAAACATTGGAAGATTGCAGCGAGATTGGCGGGAAATATTTGTCGCGCGTGCCGGCTTTTCAAGTGGACCGCGCCGCGCTGGATGAAGAGGTGTTGAAACGCGCGGCGGAACTCGGCGCGGAAGTGTGGCGGCCGGCGAGCGTGGGGAAAATTCAGTTGAATCCCGGCGGCAATCAAATGGTCGAGGTAAGGGTGGGGGAATCAAACTCGAAACCCGAAACCCGAAACCCGAAACAGCCGCTTCCCGGAACTGTGAACCTTTCCGCGCGATGGGTTGTGGATGCCTCCGGCGTAGCGGCGGTGGTGGCGCGGCAGGAGGGGTGGCTGCGGGCGAACACCGAGCATCCGACGACGGCGGTGTGGGCGCGCTGGACGGGCGTCAAGGATTGGGACGGCGATGAACTGGCAAAAAAATTTCCCGATTGGTCGCAGTCGTGTTTCGGCATTCGCGCGACGGCCACGAACCATTTGGTCGGACCGGGTTGGTGGGCATGGATTATTCCGCTGAAAGGCGGCGATGTGAGTGTGGGGGTGGTCTTCGATCAGCGCCTGATGAGCTGGCCGGAAGGCGGTTCGCTGGGCCAGCGACTGAAGGATTTTTTGGTGAAGCATCCGGTGGGACGCGAGATCCTGGCGGATGCGCAATGGCGCGAAGGCGATGTCCATTGGCGCAAGAATCTTCCTTATTACAGCACGACATTCGCGGGCGACGGCTTTGCGCTCGTGGGCGATGCGGGTGCCTTCATCGATCCGTTTTACAGCCCCGGCATGGATTGGGTTTCCTTTACCAGTTGGTCGTCGGCGCAACTTATCCTGGCGCAGCAACGGGGCGAAAACCTCGCGCCGCTGCTGGAAAAACATAACCGCGATTTTTCGCGCAGCTACGCGCGATGGTTCGCGGCGATTTACAAAGACAAATACGAATACATGGGCGATTTCGAATTGATGCGGATCGCGTTTCAATTGGATTTGGGATTGTATTACATGGGCGTGGCGTCACAGCCGTTCAAGCTGGGAATCAAGGCGCTCACCGAACCGGTTTTTTCGACGGCGCCGTCGGTGCCATTTTTTCATTTTATAAAATTTTACAATCGGCGGCTGGCCCGCATCGCGCGGGCGCGGCGGCGGCGCGGGGTTTGGGGCCGCGCGAACGACTGCCGTCGTCTGTTGATCCCGGGTTTTACTTTTTCGCCGAAAACGATCGGGCCGATTTTGCAAGCCACGGCGCGGTGGATGTGGTTGGAAGCAACCGAAGGCTGGCGAAGCTGGTTTGCTGCGGAACCTAAAACCGAAACCGGCCCACAACCCGCAGCAGCAGCGGCGCAGGCGGCGCCGTGATCAGTGGGGCAGGGGGTTGACCACACCGGTGTGCCGGAGGTTCGCGCGAAACATCGGCCACGCGCTGTTCATCAGCGTGGTGTTGCCTTGCTCGGCATTCAGGGTGCCGGCCCAGTTGAGGACGTAAAGGGTTCCGTCCGGCGCAATCAGGGGCGAGGCAAACATTCCGGATTGCAGCCAGCTGAACCAGGTAATATCGGCGTTGGGCTGAACGGCCGAAAGGACGCCAGTGGTGGCAGCATAGAAAATGCGTTTGTCCGCTGCCAGGACCGGCGTCGAATCGATCAGAGGATCGGATTCGGGCAATATCCATTTCAGCTTTCCGTCCGGCGAAATGGCGGAACGGTAATTATTGATGCAGAGGTAAACCGTGCCGTCGCTCGCGATCACGGGGGAAGATTCGGTGATACCGCCGGTTTGCGTGCTCCAGCGCAAAGTGCCATCAGGAGTGAGCGCATAAAATTTTCCGTCCACGGAAGAGAAATAAATATTGCCCGAAAAATCAATCGCCGGAGAGGAGATGAGCTGTCCGCCAGTGGCAAATTCCCATTTCTTCGAACCGTCGGGCTTGAGCGCGTAAAGTTTTTTGTCGTGTGAACCGAAGTAAATGGTTCCGTCTGCGGCGATGGCCGGCGAGGAGGTGATTTCGCCGGGGGTGGCGAAGGTCCACTTCTTTGTCCCGTCCGGACTCAAAGCGTAAAATGTGCGGTCCCAGGAGCCGAAATAAATGGTGCCGTCCGGCGCGATGGCGGGGGAGGAATCCACCCAGCCCTCGGTGTTGAAGGACCATTTGAGTTTTCCGTCCGGCGTGACGGCGTAAAATTTCCGGTCGCGCGAGCCGAAGTAAACGGTTCCATCATCGCCGATGGCGGGGGAGGATTTGATGTCCAGGCCGGTGCTGAAAGCCCATTTGATGTACCGGTTGGTGCTGACGGCGTAGAGATGATGGTCGCTCGATCCGAAATAAAGAACGCCGTCCGGAGAGAGAGCTGGAGAGGAAGCATCTCCGCCGCCGGCCTTGAGAGACCAAAGGTTTGTGAACGCGAGCTGGGCCACGACCGCCCGAAGCGAAATCAAAAAGATGAGGGCGCAAAAAACAGGGCAGCGTCTAGACATGCAGCGCATGAGTCTGCGATAGGAATCCGAAAAAGGCCAGTCTGCATCAAGCGCGCGCGGCAGCCTGTTCGATTGGCTCCGCGGCAACTGGATGATCACTTCCTTTATGGGCGGTGTAGTAATCCGCGAGGCTGACCAGGGACGGTTCCAAGCCTTCCGCGGCCACGGCGTTGAGAATCCGTTCCTCGGTCATGATGAAGCGGTCGCGTTTGTAGAGGAGATAATTTTCCCGAAAATCGGACGGTGTCAAATTGATGGTGACCAGATTCGCGCCGGTGCGCAAACCGCGCTGATAGCCGCCACTGGGACCGGCGAGGTTCAGCGCGCTCACGGAGGGAATGACCCAATCGGGCCGCATCAGGCGCAAGGCGGCCATGCAGTTCAGGGTCAAATCGATGCTGGCCATCGGGGCGCCGGCCAGCGGCGTTTCTTCTCCGGGAATGAAGGGGCTGACGCTGCAGCCATCGAGCGGCAACTGGCTGGCGAGCGTGAAATTGGCGAGCAAATCCTCGGATGATTGGCCGGGAAGACCGGCGATGAACCCGGAACTGACGCGCCAGCCGGCCTGGGCCAAATGACAGATATTTGCGATGCGTTCATCAAATTTGCCGGGCGATTCCAACGCGGTGTAGAGTTTCGGGTCGGCAATTTCAAATTTGATAATGTAAATGCACGCGCCGGCTTCCTTGAGTTCGGCATAAATGGAATGGCTCAACGAGCCGAGGCAAACGCTGATGCCCAAATCGGTTTCGCGGCGCAAGGTCCGAATCAACGGGAGCACGACTTCGCGCACCGCCACGGGATCTTCTCCCGCCTGAATATTTATGTCGGTGATGCTGGCGGGACGGTGATGGATCAGCAGATCAGCGAGTTGATCGTGTTCGGCGCGGAAGCGCTCGAGGGTGCGGTTGTTTCGGCGCATGCCGCAGTAGGCGCAGTTTTCGCGGCAATAATTGGAAACTTCAACCACGCCCCGGACAAAAACCTTCGAGCCGAAGCGGGCGCGGGCGGTCCGGGCAGCTTTTTCGTGAAACGCTTCTTGAGCTTCGCCGTGGAGGTGCAACAAATCGGTGCCAGGCAAACGCGGTTGAATCATCGCCGAAAAATAGAACTGACGGCGGTGAAGCGCAAATGAATTTAGTCATGCGGCGATGGGGAAATACCCTATGTGGGAAAACCCGAAAAGGCTTGGACAGCCGGGCATTTACCCTCATTTTTTTGAGATGAACTGGATGACGCAATGCGCGGTGGTGATTCCCTGCCTGAACGAAGGGGCGAACATCGGGCAGGTCGTGAATACGGCGCGGCGTTTGGTGAACACGATTTTTGTGGTGGATGACGGTTCGCAGGACGGCACGGGCGCGATCGCGAAAAGAGCGGGGGCGGAAGTGCTGCGGCATCCAGTTCCGCGCGGCAAAGGAGCGGCGCTGCAAACGGGTTGGGCACACGCGAGAGAACGCGGATTCCGCTGGACCCTGATGATGGACGGCGACGGCCAGCATTCGGTGGAGGATATTCCGAAGTTTTTCGAGTCGGCAGAACGGACGGGAGCCGCTCTGGTCGTGGGAAACCGGATGGAGAAACCGGAAGGGATGCCACCCGTGCGGCGCCTGGTGAACCGTTGGATGAGCCAACGGATTTCGTCCCTGGCCAAAATGCGGCTGCCGGATTCGCAATGCGGATTTCGACTGATGAACCTCGATACACGGGTGGATCTATCGGTGAACGCAGGGCATTTTGAAATTGAATCGGATATGTTGCTGGCGGTTGCCAGGCGCGGAGATCCCATCGCATTTGTTCCGATCGCTGTGATCTATAAAGACGAACAAAGCAAGATTCATCCGGTGCGTGATACGGTGCGGTGGGTTCGCTGGTGGTGGCGAGCGGGGAGCGTCGGCGAAAAGGCGCTCACCCCGGCCAGCTCCTGCCGGACGGCCGAGGGGGAAGTTGTTCCAGCGTGGGAGGGGAATCGAGTCGGTTGAGCAGTCCCGTTGCCGGACTTTTGGCCGCTACCCGGCTAGGGGGAGATGCGATAAATGCCCCAGCTACCGTCACTGAAAATAGCCTGAAAAATCAGACTCCGGGTGCCGGGATCAAAACTTCGGGTTTGTCCCGCAAAATGCGAAGGGATTTGAAAAATACGAAAGCGCTTGAGAGTTTTCGGCGAGCCATGAAAGTCGAGCGTATCACCCTCCAGAAGCAAACGTTGCAGCGCGCCATTTTCTCCGACTGCCCAAAGTCCCTGCTTTCGGACACCTGAACCGCCCACGTCGGCTTCGATAATGACACCCCCGACATCCGGCAGCACGATCTGATCAAAATCCTGAAATTTGGCACCGCTGCCTCCTGGCTCGATATCTCCGACAGCGACAATTCGTTTCATGATTCCGTCTGCATCCGACCAAACGCCGAGGGTGTTTGAATGCCTCGGGCCGTGAACGTGGGCGAGAAAAGCGATGTGTCCGTTGTTGTTTAAAATCGGATCGCCGAGCTCTGAATAGGTTGCATCGCCAGTCCTCCCGAATACATCGGGCGCTGCATCACCGGTGCGGACTAGAAATTGAAAGGATGAATTCAATACGCTATTAAAAACTGTGGCGATGACGGTGTTGTTTGTAGGACCGTAGCCTTGGTCAACAACGATGGCCCGAACAACAACCTGGTTGGAATTGTTGATAATGGCTTCATGAAGTTTGAACTGCGCGGTGTAGGATGGCGGCGGAGGGCCGCCCGGGATGCCTGCTCCCGATTCATCTGCGCTATCATCCTTCTGAAAAAACAAGCCGAAATGAAAGGGTCTTAAGACACCCGCGTCGTAAGGGTTGGAAGGGTCGGAAGAGAATGCTCGCATCTTGGGAGAAAAAATGTAGTCCCCATTTTCGACAAGTGTGCGGCCCTGTCCGCATACATGTGGCAACGGCTTAAGCACTCCTAACCCCGCGACCCACCCCCCGTATCCGTAAAAAGTGAACTCTTCTCCGATAAATTCAGAGAGAAAAAGTCCTCCGGAGAAATGCGATGCAAACAATGCTCGAATATGCTTCGACCCAGATCTTTCTATTGACGACGTGAAAACCACGCCTCCCCAATCATTTACTGCGATTTGGTTGAAGTTCACGAGAAACGACGTGGATGGCGCCTCAAAGTCTGGAACTTGCGCGCCGGCGCGGATGATTAGACCTAATTTGCCTTTTTGATATTTCCAAATGCCGGTCGAATTCGTCTTTGTGGCGTCCCCGGTGCCGGGTTTCAAGCTGCCTAGAAATACCAATATGCCCGTGCTGCTTAAAATTGGATCACTCAATTGGTTGAAAACTGCGCCCGTAATCGGATCGACATCACCCGTTCTAACAACGATGGTGGGGACGCCGTTGCTGTAAGCGACGATTGCAATTCTGTTTTTTTCGGTGACGGCCTTTCCACTCAACACAGCGCGAAACGCCACGCAGCCCACGCCACCAATGGCCGGACTGCCTGAGACTTTCAGAGCGATCCCGTTTGCAATCAGATCTCCATCCGCCGCCACCAGCAACGGCGCAGTATTTGCCGGCAGCGAAGTCGTGAGAACGAAACCAAGCAACACCTGCGAGGAAATCTGTGAAAGAAGTTTCATTTTCCACTCCAAAGACGAACAACAATTTCAGACATGCAAAATTCTACCAACGGCATAACGAGATGTAAACGCAACGCACGGCGCCGGTCTGAAGAGGGCGCATCTTGACACCGTTTTTGGGAGTGCGGGCATTCCGCCGCCATTCTTCGGATACAGGCACCGAGACGGTGCTTGAACTCGCAGCCGGGGACGGCTGCGCTACGATTAAGGACGGTGTCAAGATGCGTCCGCCAGAAGACAGACACTAAATTTCTGCTTGCGTTCGGGCGGCAAAACGTGGTTCCGGTGTAGGTAATAATGATTGATGCACAGACCAGCGCGCCGCGGGCGGTTTTAAGCCGTCGCCAAAAAATTCTCAAACGTGTCCTTTCCTTCCTGATCGTTGCAGTTTGCGTGGGGATCGTGATTCGGTTTGCATCGGTGAGCATGTCCAAGAGCGCGGCGCCGGCGGGTTTTGCGCGCGGGATGTTGCAAGGAGCTTTGATGCCGGGCGCATTGCCCAATCTGCTGGTCGGAAATGATGTGGCGATTTACGCGGCCAATAATACAGGCCGCACTTACAAGCTCGGCTATACGTGTGGCGTGAATGCGTGCGGGGCGATTTTTTTCGGCTTTTTCTTCTGGCGCGTGAGCCGCTGGAGGAAGGAGTAGGCTGAAAGATGAGGCGTGTGGCGGGTGTGATTGAGTGATGAGTTGGGAGGGGATTTCCATCCGTAATGATTTAATAGGTTTCGTTCCCCCTCATCCCGGCCTTCTCCCTTGGGGAGAAGGAGAAGTTGTTTCACGCTCGGAGAAATTAAGCGGGTGGTTTTCACGGCGGTAAGCCGACTATAAGTCGGCGCTCCGATTTTGCAGAGATCTCCTACGGGATTAATAAAAACGAGCCCCCGCCTCTTATAATCACACCCAGTCGCACGCGTCTGCCACTCATAACTTGTCACGAGTGGATTCCGCCGTTACCTTGCGCCCGCTTATGGAAAAAGTTGTCATTGTTGGCACGGGTTGCGCTGGCCTTACGGCGGCCCTTTACACGGCGCGGGCGAATTTGAAACCGCTGGTTCTGACGGGCAAACATCCCGGCGGCCTGCTCACCACGACCAGCACGGTGGAGAATTTCCCCGGTTTTCCGGAAGGCATCGACGGTTATGAATTGATGACGCGGATGCAGAAGCAGGCGGAACGGTTTGGGGCGCGGGTGCAGTTTGGCACGCTGGAGGCGGCGAATGTGACGGAGACTCCCATTCATCTCACTGTCGATGGCGAAGTCATCAAGACCGAGACGTTGATTATTGCGACGGGCGCGAGTCACAAGCACCTGGGCGTGGAGGGCGAGCATTTGTTGGAAAACAAGGGTGTGACTTTTTGCGCGACTTGCGATGGGGCGTTGCCGATGTTCCGAAACCAGCCGCTGGTGGTTGTCGGCGGGGGGGATTCGGCTTGTGAAGAGGCGCTTTACCTGACCCGGTTCGGTTCCATGGTTTACCTGGTCCACCGCCGCGATGCGCTGCGCGCTTCGCGCATCATGGCCGAGCGGACGCTGGCGCATCCGAAAATCAAGCCGATCTGGGATTCGGAAGTAACCGAAGTGCTGGATGTCAAACAGGACAAAGTCACCGGTGTGCGGCTGAAAAATTTGAAGACTTCCGCGGAGTCGATGTTGGAATGTTCGGGATTGTTTGTGGCGATCGGCCATGTGCCGAATACCCAGCTTTTCAAGGGCGCCATCAACATGGACGCGACGGGATATATCATTCCGGCCAAGGGCGCGGCGACGAATGTGCCGGGGGTGTTTGTGGCGGGGGATTGTTCGGACCGGGTGTATCGGCAGGCGATTACGGCGGCGGGAATGGGTTGCGCGGCGGCGATTGAGGCGGAGCGGTATTTAGAAGCGTTGAATCAGTGAGGCACGCGGCGGGATTCGCGCGGGGGAATTGATTTTTGACGTCTTTGAGCCAGCCGGATTTTTTGTTTGAATCGGCTACAGTATTTTTAAACCGCTCTATCCCGCGCACGGGAATTCCACCGGGGTGGGCGTGATTGATGGTAAAAAATTTGTAGGTTGGCTTGGGAGAGATTTGCGGTATTGTCAGAAGGAGAGAGAGTGGTTCCTGTGCCGCACCAATTATTATGGCTAACACTTCCCAAAATACGAATCCCGCGCGGGTGACTTTTCTTGAGGGACGGGGCGATTTGCCGATGATTGAAATCACCACCCCGTGGAGCACGGCGGAGATTTACCTGCAGGGCGCGCAAGTGACGAACTTCAAGAAGCAGGGCGAGCCGCCTTTATTGTTCCTGAGCCAGTGCAGCCGGTTTGAGAAAAACCAGCCGATTCGGGGAGGCATCCCGGTGATTTTCCCGTGGTTCGGGGCGCGCGAGGGGCTGCCGATGCACGGGTTTGCGCGGGTGAAGCCGTGGGAACTCAAGGAGGTCTTGCCGGCGGCGGATGGCACGGTGAGTGTGCGTTTTTACCTGCCGGACAGTCCGGAGGCGGGGGCGTATCCGCCGTTTTTGGCGGAGTACGTGGTGACGGTGAATGAGTCGTTGACGCTCGAATTGATTGTGAGCAACAAATCGACGGACTCGCCGCTGGAGTTTGAGGAATGCTTCCATACTTATTTTGCTGTCGAAGACATTTCGGCGACGAGCGTGGCGGGGTTGAAAGGGACTTCGTACCTGGACAAGGTGGCGAATTTCGCAAAAAAAACGGAGGCGGAGGATGCGATTCGAATTGAGTCGGAAGTGGACCGGGTTTACCTGGACACGCGCGACACGGTGGAGATTCGGGATGCGCGGTTGGGCCGGGTGATTCGGATCGAGAAGGAAAATTCCGCCTCGACGGTGGTGTGGAATCCGTGGATTGCCAAGGCGCAGCAGATGCCGGATTTCGGGAATGAGGAGTATCAAAAGATGGTGTGCGTGGAGTCGGGGAATGTGAACGTGAACAAGGTTGTTTTAGGGCCGGGAAAAAGTTCGACGCTCAAAGTGAAATTAAGCAGCGGGAAAGCATAAGGCGCTTCCAATTTTCCTTTTCTTCAAATTGATTCCAGTTATCTTGCTGCGCTCGGGTTTTATATGAAGAGCCGAGCGGGGATTCGAAATTTGGATTAAAGTTTAACGATGGACGCAGCGCACATTAGAAATTTCAGCATCATTGCCCATATCGACCATGGGAAGACGACCCTTTCAGACCGTCTTTTGCATCGCACTGGAACGATTGCCACGCGCGACATGGAGGCGCAATTGCTCGATTCGATGGACCTTGAACGCGAGCGCGGCATTACCATCAAGGCGCATCCGGTCACGATGCTTTACCAGGCGAAGAACGGGGAGACTTACGAGCTGAACCTGATTGATACGCCGGGCCACGTGGATTTTGCTTATGAGGTTTCGCGCAGTTTGAGTGCGTGCGAGGGCGCGCTGCTGGTCATCGATGCCGCGCAGGGTGTGGAGGCGCAAACGGTCGCGAACTATCATCTCGCGTCGAAGCAGAACCTGGAGATTATTCCGGTCATCAACAAAATCGATTTGCCGCACGCGAATGTGGCGCAGGCGAAACAGCAATTGGAAGACGTGCTGGCGTTGCCATCGGAAACGGCCATTCCGTGCAGCGCCAAGGAGGGCATTGGGATCGAGGATATCCTGGAAGCGATTGTCGCACGCATTCCGCCGCCGAAGGCCACCGGCGAGCCGACTTTACAGGCACTGGCTTTCGATTCGTATTTCGACACGTATAAGGGCGTGGTGACGCACGTGCGTGTTTTTAACGGCGAATTGAAACCGGGGCAGCAGGTGAAGCTATTGCACTCGGGGAAAAACGTGGAGGTGAAGGAGGTGGGCAGTTTCAATCCGAAGCCGTTCTCGCGCGAAAAATTGGAACTGGGTGAGACGGGTTATTTTACCGCGAACATCAAGAGTGCCGCGGAGGTGAAGATGGGCGACACGATCACGGACGCGCGGAATCCATCGTCGGTGCTGCCGGGTTTCAAAGAGATTCATCCGATGGTGTTCAGCGGGATTTATCCCATCAACACGGCGGATTATGAGCAATTGAAATCTTCGATGGGGAAATTGAAGCTGAACGATTCGGCGTTCGTTTATTCGTCGGAAACCTCAGTCGCGCTCGGTTTTGGTTTCCGCTGCGGTTTCCTCGGTTTGTTGCATTTGGAAATCGTGCAGGAACGGCTGCGCCGGGAATATAACATGGACATCATCGCGACGTATCCGAGCGTGGTGTACAAGATTTTTCTGTCGGATCGCACGCAGAAGGAAGTGGATAACCCGGCGTTCATGCCGGATGTCACGTTCATCGATAGAATCGAGGAGCCGATGGTGAAGGCCTTTGTCATTTGCCCGAATGAAAACATCGGCGACATGATGGCGCTCATTTCCGAAAAGCGCGGCGCGGTGGATCATACGGAGACGCTGGACGCGCGCCGGGTGATGTTGACGAGCTTGATTCCGCTGAACGAAATCCTGATTGATTTTCATGACCGCATTAAAAGCATCACGCGCGGGTTCGGCTCGATGGATTATGAGCCGGCGGATTACCAGGAGAGCGAGATGGTGAAGCTGGACATGCTGGTGAACGGCGAGCCGATGGATGCATTTTCGTGCATCGTGCATCGCAGCAAGGCGGAGAGCAGGGGACGCGCGCTGGCGGAGAAGCTCAAGGAAGTTATTCCGCGCCAGCAGTTCGCCGTGAAGATCCAGGCGGCCATCGGCGGGAAAATTGTGGCGTCTGAAACGGTGAGCGCTTTCCGCAAGGATGTAACCGCGAAATGTTATGGCGGCGATATCTCGCGCAAACGCAAGCTGTTGGAGAAGCAAAAGGAAGGCAAAAAGCGCATGAAATCCATCGGCAACGTGAACATTCCGCAGGAGGCGTTCATTGAGGTGTTGAAGGCTTAATTGCGAATGGACCCGCATCGATACGAACAGAAAAGGGCAGGGGAACAAGAGCCAAAGCGGCGCGCACGGAGTACGCCCTATCCGCGCTAGAAAATTTTATGACTTTAAACTGGTTCACTTCCAAAACGGTCCGCGAAGCCACGGCGATGCGCAAGCACGTCCAAAAATTACTGGACCATCAGCGCGATATTTTATCGCCCAAAGCCGTGAGCGAAGTTGAGGCGACGCTGAAAGACATTCGGGACACGATTGCGGCGGGCGCTGACAAGGCGACGCTGGAAAAGAAGATGGAAAACCTCGAGGAGACGGCCAATAAATGGATCAAGCCGTATCCGAACTCAGCCTGGCGCGAAAATATCGAGGTGTTGCTGGTGGCCCTCGCGGTGGCGATGGGGATTCGGACGTTTTTTCTGCAGCCATTCAAAATTCCGACGGCTTCAATGCAGCCGACGCTTTACGGAATCACGTCGAAGAATCTGCGGGTCGAGACGGATTACCAACGGCCCACCGGCTGGGGACGCGTGAAGGATTGGTTGGGCGGGGCCACTTATCTTTCCTACAAGGCGGACCAGGATGGAACGTTTGACGGGGTCAGCAAACCGCTGCGGTTCCTAATATTCAATATCAAACAGACGTTGTGGTTCGGCGGCAAGCCGCATAGTTTTTGGTTCGTGCCGGATACCGGCGGCGGCATGCCGTTGGAGGCGGGATTGGCGCAGACCATCGGACTGATGTTTACACCGCTGCAACCGGCCTCGCAGGACCCGCGAGAAATGTCCGACCTTGAAGGCCGCATGGGAATCCCTCGCGGGACGACGTTTCACAAAGGCGACGAGGTGTTGAATTTGAAAATCGTCAGCGGGGATCATTTATTCATCGATCGCGTCACTTACAATTTTTTGTCGCCGGGACGCGGTGATATTGTCGTATTCGAAACGAAAGGAATTCCGGAAGAACAACGCAACCGTTTCGGAATTCCGGCAAATGAGTTTTATATCAAGCGACTGGTTGGCCTTGGTGGTGAGACTTTGTCGTTGCAACAGGATTACATGATAACCGACGTGCCCGGGCCTGGCGGCATGCCCATGGACGTTCCGGCCGGGCATCTGGTGGTCAACGGGCATCCGCTATCCGCCTCGACGCCGTCTTTTAAGGGTTTGTATTCGTTCTCGAATCCACCTGCTGGCACCAAGACCATCAAGTATCAGCCCAATCATTATTACGGGCACGGGATGCTCCAGGATTTGGAACCGGGACGAGATTTTAGCGTGCGACCGGATTATTTCTTCGTCATGGGCGATAATACGATGAACAGCCTGGATTCGCGTTACTGGGGAGATTTTCCGCAGGACAAAGTGATTGGTAAGGCGTTTTTCGTTTACTGGCCGATCAATGCGCGGTTTGGCTGGGGATATCTGAAGCCGTAAGTTGCCCGGGGTTTTTTAACGCAAAGGCGCAAAGGTGCGGAGACGCAAAGTTTGATGAGAAAGGAATGATTCGGCAGTTGTATTTATATTGCACAATGTTTGTTATATTTAATATAACTCATGTGCTATTAGGTATCGAAGGCCGAAGGACGTTTTGCTAATGCGGATTTAGATTCCGGGCAGTTCCGGCACCTTTTTGAAGAATTTTGTATCGGTCGCCAATTTGTGCTGGTCGACGTCGAAGGTCCAAAAGGTGTCAGCCTTTAGCAGAATTGCTGCAGCTACGTGCCACACGTCCACCGCGCCGGTGCCCGCGGATGCCGTGTGGCGCCCGCTCAATTCGTTGGCGAGTTGAAAATTCTCCAGCCAATCCACTTCAGCGTATTGGAGTCGGCCGGATTGTAATCCCTCCTGAAAATCTTTAAAAACATTGCCGATCTGAAAAGGAACCTGAATTCCAGCACGCTTGAGCTTGTGCGTGGCCAACCGCACGGCGTTCTTGAATTCGAACGATTGCCAAGCGGTAAGCAATAGCGGTCTGCGTTGGTCCGCCCGGTACGTGGTCACGGCAATTGGAGAATTGGCATCCTTGCAGTAGAACGAAAATAGGAAACTAGGATCCGCGTAGATCACCGTTTTTTCGCCTTGAGCAATTGCAACCCGGTGAACGGAAGCGGTTTCTTGAAGGTTTTATCAAGCCGGGCCATGGCATCTTCCACCTGAGGACCGTTCGTGGCTGGTATCCAAGTGCCGATGACTTTGCCCCTTTTGCGAACCTCAACCGTCTGATGGCTCAAGGTGCCCCAACGCTTCAAGAAATCGCGCACTAAAACTGTTTTCACAAGGCAAATTTGCCAGACAATGGACCGGGTATCAAGTTTTTAACCCGCGCGGACATCGCCGCGGTGTTAAGAGCCGACCGAACGAATTGGCTGAAGCACCGCTAAGAGAACGAGCCTTTTTGATTCCCCCGTACATTGCCCGCCATGCCCAGTATCAAACCAGAGCAGGGGACGGCCATCAACGCCTTTGCTCTCCCCTGCCCCTTCATTGTTCTGACGCTTCGCATTTGCCACAAACAAACGTTCGCGCTTGACGCCGGGGAGGGCCATGGCAATTCTCCTACATATTTAATTAACAGGAGGCCATTTATGTTAATTACTCGCAAAATATCGCTGGCCGCAATCGCAGTTCTGTCGCTGCTTGCTGCGGCGGTGGCGAAACCGCCGGCGTCCCATGATGGATTGGTGCTTTGGTTTCAGAATGGGCCGAGTGCGGGGACGGTCAAGGATTCCAGCGGGCATAGGAATGACGGCAAAACGACTTCGCTGGTGGTTTCGAACAGTGCGTCGCTGGTTTCCATGCAGGATACGCATCAGTTGACGCTCGCGCTTTGGATCAAGCCGAATTCGATTCCGCACGAGTTTCCGGTTTTGATCAGCAAGGGTGGCAATGAATGGCCCGGCGCTTATGGCGGCTATGAGTTGATGCTCAACTGGAACGGTGACAACGATATCATTTTCGCCAGCGGAGGATTCGAGCCCTACACTGCGCACGCCCAGGGGTCGCTGATTAATAATCATCTCGGTGAGTGGATTCATGTGGCTTTTACTCTGGATACCGTGGCGCAGGCGGCGCAATTCTATGTGAACGGCCAGGCGGTAACGAACCTGGCGTGGACTGGGGATTTTTCCGATGTGAACTTCAATGTTACAAATAATCTTTATATCGGGGCGCCGGACCCGGCGGCTAATGCGAACCGCGCCCATTTCGACGGTGAGATGAGTGAAATCATGATTTTCAACCGGGCGTTGTCGGCCGGGGATATTCAAAGTGTCTATTCTTTGACCAAGCCGGAGGAAGCACGGTTGCCGGCGCGCGGGAATCGTCAAATGAGCCGGTGAGTTCGGCTGTTCAGGCGGGACGGGCGTATTTAATCCCCTGCCCGGTTCAATACTTGAGATGGGTCTGAATTGTGGCTGGCCGTGTTTGCTTGTTTTTTTTGAAGGATTTCGCTATATCGTGAATCTCTTATGTGCCCAGGGATGCGGGTGTTTTAAGAGCATCAAATGAAAATTGCCGTCTGTTTTGTCGGGGTTACACGAAATTTTTCCAAGCACACGCTGGATTCGATTCAGCGGAATCTTTTTGACGTGGTGGCGAAGCATGACCCGCATTTCAAGAGGTTCGCTCATTTCAATAAGATTGCGGAGTTGACCAATGAGCGCAGCCGGGAAAACGCGGTGGCCATCGACCCGGACGAACACAAGCTGCTGAACTGTGATGTGGTGGAACACACTGACCAGCGCCTGGTGGATGAACAGATCGATTTCGAATACCTCAAACAGTTTGGCAATCTGTGGGAGGACAATTTCGGCACGCTGAGAAATGTTTTGCGGCAGTTGTATTCGCTCAACGCCATAGCGGATATTTTGGAGCGGCAAAACACGAAGTTTGACCTGGTCATCTACTCGAGACCTTGTTTGCGATTTTTCCGGCCGATTGAAATTCCGCGCACGATTCTTCCACATACGCTTTACACGCCGTGGTTTGATCGATTCCGCGGGCTCAATGACCGGTTCGCGATGGGCGATTTGGAGACGATGCTTTTGTTTGCGCGGCGGCAATCGATGGCGCGGGATTTTATTGCCGAGACGGGCGGCCCGATGGGGGCGGAAAATTATTTGCTTTGGTATACGAGGAAGAAGGGTTTGCGGAACCGATACCTGACCTCGGTAACCTTCGGCCGGGTGCGGGCGGATGGCACGGAACGAGCCATGAAAAACGAGGCCCGACAGAGGCTGAAGTTTTATTTCAAACGCGGGCTGGAGGTGGCGGGGCTGCGCAGGGTTTAGAGTATTTCCCTCAAAGCTGAGACGATGAGCCGAAATGGACTATTAATTAGTTAGGTTCACGCCGGCTCCTACGGTTTAGCGATGGCGGGCTGCAAAAGGCTTTCGTAAATTTCGAAATATTTTCGAGCGGTTTTTTCCCAGGAAAAATCGGCGGTCATGCCGTTGATTCGGTAGTGGGTGAGCAATTCGGGTTCGGCGTAGAGGGCCAGGGCTTTGCGGATGCCTTTGGCCAGGGCGCTGCTGGAGTATTCAGCGAATTTGATGCCGTCGGCGTGGTCCGGGTTTTCGGAGATGTCGGTCACGGAGTCATCCAAGCCGCCGGTGACGCGGACGATGGGCGCGGTGCCGTAATGCAGGCTGTACATTTGATTCAGGCCGCAGGGCTCGAACCGCGAGGGCATCACGAAAAAATCGCAGCCCGCTTCGATGCGCTGGGATAATCCCTGGTTGAAGCCGATGCGCGCGGCGACTTTCGTGGGATAACGCCGGGCCAGGTCGCGATAGGCGTTTTCATAGGCGGGTTCGCCGGTGCCGAGGACGACGAATTGCATTTCCGCGCTGAGCATTTCTTCGAGCGCGCCGAGCAAAATATCGACGCCTTTTTGGTCGATGAGCCGGGTCACGCTGCCGAAGAGCGGGATGTCTTTATTTACCGGCAGTGCGAGTTCTTTTTGCAGGTCGAGTTTTTCCAGGACTTTGCCGCTTAAGTTATCGGCGGAATAGGGATGGTGAAGATGGGGATTGTGCGTGGTGTTCCATTCCTCAAAGTCAACGCCGTTGAGAATGCCGATCAATGAATCCTGGCGCTTGAGCAAGAGGCCCTCGAGACCGCAACCGTATTCCGGCGTGGTGATTTCGCGGGCGTAACGCGGGCTGACGGTGGTGACGAGGTCGGCGAAGGCGATGCCGGCCTTGAGGCAATTCATCTGGCCGTAAAATTCCGCGCCGTCCGGGTTGAAATAATCCCAGGGCAGGTTGGTGAAGACGTAGCGCCAGGCTGGGAAGGTGCCCTGGTAGGCAAGGTTGTGAATCGTGACGATGGCCGGCGGCGGGTTCTCCCAGCCAGCGGTCAGTTGTTCGTGGCGCATTAGTAGCGGCACGAATCCGACCTGCCAATCGTGGAGGTGAACCAGGTCGGGTTTCAGCACATGCCGCGCGAGATAGGTGACGGCTTTGGAAAAAAAGATGAAGCGTTCGTCGTTGTCCGGATAGCTGATTCCGTCGGGTTGCAGGTAGGGCGAATGACGGAAATAAAATTCCGGCTGGTCGAGGAAATAAATCGTGAGGTTATCCATCGGCGACAGCGACCAGAGGTCGGCGGGCACATTTCGCGCGCCGAGGGGCAAGTCCAGTTTCAGGCTGCTGGATTTGAGCTGGGGAAATTTCTCGCGAATGCCGGCGTAGAGGGGCGTGAGGAGGCTGACTTGGTGACCTTCCCGGGCGAGGGATTTCGCGAGCGCGCCCACCATGTCGGCGAGGCCGCCGGTTTTTGAATAAGGGTGGACTTCGCTGCTGGCCAGCAGGAGTTTCATGCGGAGAACAAAAGCCAGGAATGGCTGGGAGGCAATAGGGATTTGAGGATCCTCACAGTGTTCCGCGTCCAGCGGCGCAGGCGTAAACGGCACGTATTGGCCGCAGATTCCGTCCGCTGAACGCGGACGCCGCGGCGCGGCGTCCCTACCCAGGGCTCTACCCAACGATTTGGCTGGGAATTCATGAGCGTCAGGGTTGCAGCCGGTCGGTTTTCAAATAGGGCTGGAGCGGCGGCGGGATGGTGACGCTGCCGTCGGACTGTTGATAAGTTTCGAGGAGGGCCACGAACAATCGGGCAAGGGCGGTGCCGCTGCCGTTCAGAATGTGCGGAAATTTGTTCTCGCCGGTTTCGCTTTTGAAGCGGAGGTTCATGCGGCGCGCCTGGAAATCTTCGCAATTGGACACGCTCGACACTTCCAGATAACTCCCCTGCCCCGGCGCCCAGACTTCGATGTCGTAGGTTTTGGCGCTGGCGAAGCTCATGTCGCCGGTGCAAAGCAGCACGACGCGGTAATGCAGGCCGAGCAATTGCAGGACGCGCTCGGCATTGGCCAGCATTTTGTCGTGTTCTTCGTAGCCGTGCTCGGGCGCGACGATTTTTATCAGTTCGACTTTGTCAAATTGATGCACGCGAATCATTCCGCGGGTGCCGACACCGGCAGCGCCGGCTTCACCGCGAAAACACGGACTGTAGGCGCAGTAATGAATGGGAAGCTGGTTTTCCTTGAGGATTTCCTCGCGGTGAATATTCGCCACGGGTGTTTCGGCGGTGGGAACCAAGTAAAGCTTGCCGAGTTCGCCGGCTTTATCCCCTTCGGCGACACCGTAATACTGGTCCCTAAATTTGGGAAACTGGCCGACGCCGACGAGGCATTGCGGCGAAACCATGAAGGGCGGCGAAACCTCGGTGTAACCGTGCTCGCTGGTGTGGAGGTCGAGCAGAAATTGAATGAGGGCGCGCTCGAGTTTGGCGCCCCAGTTGGTGTATAAGATGAAGCCGCTGCCGGAAAGTTTGGCCGCGCGCGCGAAATCCACGAGTTTCAAATGCTCGCAGAGTTCCACGTGGGTTTTGGCCTTAAAATCGAAGGCCGCTTTTTGGCCGAAGGTGCGAACGACGGGATTATCTTCGGCGGTTTTGCCGACGGCCACGGATTCGTGCGGCAGGTTGGGAAGCTGCAACATCAATTGATCGCGTTGGGCGTCGCACTCGGCGACTTCCTTGTCGAGTTGAGTGATGCGATCGCCGAGTTCGCGCGTTTCCTTTTTTTTGGCCTCGGCCTCTTCCAATTTCTTCTGTCCCATCAAGGCGCCGATTTCCTTGGAGACGCGGTTGCGCTGCGATTTGAGATTTTCGACTTCGGACAGCAATTTTCGCCGTTGCTCGTCCGTTTGGAGAATCTTGTCAATCAAGGCTTCATCCCCCGCCCCGCGCACGGCGAGGCGTTGACGCACAAAATCCGGTTTCTCGCGAATGAGTTTAATATCGAGCACGCGCGAATTATAGGTGTGACGTGGGACAGGGCAAGAGGGAAGCGGACGCCTGTCCTACAGTGCTTGCGAATCGGACGGAAGCGACAATAATGACCGCGTGAATTTGCCGTCGTCATCGATTTCTCCCGGCCGGGTCGCTTCGCTGCATCTGCATCCGATAGTATCGGGTGCGCCATTGCAGGCGGTCGGTGAAATCGAGGTGGTGGCTGGCAAGGGGATTCTGGGTGAGCCTCGTTATTTTGGAAAAGTCAGCCGTCGCACCGGGAAACCGCGCCGGCGGCAAGTGAGTTTGATTGCGCGCGAAGAAATTGCGGGGCACGCCGCGGTGCTGGGGTTGGAGTCGATTCCGCCGGGGGCGGTGCGAGCGAACATTGAGACGGAAGGCATTGATCTCATCCAGTATCTCGGGCGTGAGATTCAGATTGGCGAGGCGATTCTGTTATTTTACGAGGGACGCACTCCTTGCCACCAGATGGATGCGATCTGCCAGGGGTTGCGGCAGTTGATGGAAAATGATCGGCAAGGAGTCATGGCGGAGGTCATCCGGCCGGGGAAAATTCGGAGCCGCGATTTGATTGTTCCCACCTGAATAAATTTCGACAGCTCAGGATTTCTCCTTTTCTTGGGATGGCATAAATAGTGCGGTATAGCCCGCGATTATTTCACTCAGGCAGCAATGAAATTGGGGAAATTGTGGATGAAAACTGCTGAAAATTATCGAAGTAGCGTGGGCAGGCTTTTCTGGCTGCTTGCCGTGCTGGTTTTAACAAGGTTCGGGGCGGTGGCGGGCGAGATGAGAATGGGTGGCAATACCGAACAAACCTTTCCATTGCTTCAAACCAAGACAGGCACGTACACAAATGTGACAGTCACCAAGAAGACCAAGGAGTGGATTTTCATTCTTCATTCGCAGGGGGTTTGCAACATAAAGGCCGACGATTTGTCCACTGACGCCCGGATTGCACTGGGTTACGAAGCGCCGCCGGCGGGTCCCGGCGAAACGGTAAAGGAAGCCAAGCCGACGCACCCGCCATTGAGGGAGTTGGCCAAGATTGAGATTGCGCAAGTCAAAGCATTCGCCTCCGGCTGGCGGCACAACAGCCGGGAGAAAGTGGCGGAAGCAAAATCGTTCATAGCCACCTATCCGCTGACGATTTTTGTTATCCTCTGCATTTGGGCCGTGGTGCATATTTTCACCTCCACATGTTTCTGGTCCATTTGCCGCAAGACGCACATTGCGCCCGGGCCGCTGGTTTGGGTGCCGGTCCTTCAATTAATCCCGCTGCTCCGGGCCGCGAATATGCCGCGGGTCTGGTTCTTCGCTTATTTTATCCCGGTGCTGAATATTTTGGCGTTGATTGTTTTCTCGATAAACATTGTCAAGTCGCGCGGCAAAAGCCCGTGGGTGGCGTTCCTCCTCATCCTGCCACCGACGAGTATCTTTGCGGTTCTGTATCTCGCCATATCGCGCAGCGCGCCGGTTGAGATGGTGAGCCACGAAATACTTTCGTTGGAGACGGCTTGAGTATTCGCCGGGTTTAATTGAATCGAGGGATAAGCCGATTGCAAGTCGGCGCTCCGTCCGAGGCGCGCCTCTCTCTGCCACTATCTGGTTGAAAACTTCCCCGCCCTGCTCCATTTTGCTGACATGACGAAATCAGTTTTTACCGGGCAGGTGTATGTGGTGCGAGATAACATCGATACCGATCAGATCATCCCGGCCCAATACTTGAACCTGGTGCCGACCATCGACGAGGAGTACGAAAAGCTCGGCAGCTATGCGTTGTGCGGCTTGCCGGAATCGCTGTATCCGGTTCGTTACGTCAAGGACGGCAGCCTGGACAGCGAATATCCGATCGTGGTGGCGGGAAGAAATTTTGGCTGCGGCAGTTCGCGCGAGCACGCACCCATCGCCATGGGTTCGGCGAATTGTGAAGTGGTGCTGGCGGAGAGTTTTGCCCGCATTTTTTTCCGCAACTGTGTCGCCACCGGCGAGCTTTATCCGTGCGAAATCACCGAACGGCTTTGCGAGGTATTGAAAACCGGCGACGTGGTGACAGTGGACCTCGACGCCGGCACCGTAACGGAAAAGGCGACCGGTAAAGTCCACCACTTTAAACCACTCGGCGATGTTCGTCCGGTAGTGGACGCCGGCGGCATCTTCAATTACGCGCGCCAGAGCGGCATGATTGCGAAGTAACGCTGGCCAGTGAATCTCCTGCCCACTCCCCGCTCGCTGAAAAGGCGTCCGGGGAGTTTTCTTTTGGACCAGCGGCCGGCGGACTTGAAATCGGCGGACCTGCGGTCTCCCAAGCTGCGATCGGCGATTCGTTTCAGCCAGGGCAACGCGGCGCCGAAATATCCCGAGGGCTACACGCTGACGATTGGCCGGAGTGGGATTGAAGTTGCCTTTCGCGATCTGCCGGGTTTGCGGGCGGCGATGACAACGTTGCGGCAATTAGTGCGGGAATACGGACGCCGGTTGCCTTGCGTGCAGATTCGCGATTGGCCGGATTTCCGCCGGCGGGGCGTGATGCTGGATGTCTCGCGCGGCCGCGTGCCGAAACTGGAGACCCTGCTGGACCTGGCCGAACGCCTGGCCGATTTCAAAATCAATGAACTGCAGCTTTATACCGAACACACTTTTGCCTATCGGAAGTACCAATCGGTTTGGAAAGGCTGGGGCGCGCTGACCGCCGAGGAATTGCGGCGGCTCGATGCGCGCTGCCGGGCACTGGGAATCGACCTGGTGCCCAACCAAAATTCCTTCGGACATTTGCGTTATTTTCTCGAGCATCCGCGTGTGAAAAAACTGGCCGAAGTTTCGCAACCTTACGAAGACGAGAGCGGCGAATTTCTGCGCCGGCCAACTACCCTGGCGCCGAATCATTCGGGCACGATCCCGTTCCTGCGTGGGTTGTATGATGAGCTATTGCCGAATTTTTCGAGTGGGTTTTTTAACGCCGGCTGCGACGAGACTTGGGATTTGGGGCGCGGGCAGAGCAAAAAGTTGTGTCAAACGAAGGGCAAAGGCCGGATTTATGTGGATTTTTTGAATCGCGTTCACCAGGAAGTTTCGCGCCGCGGCCGGCGGATGATGTTTTGGGGCGATATTATTTTGAAATATCCGGATCTCATAGGAAAGTTGCCGAGAAATCTCATCGCCTTGAATTGGGGCTACGAAGCAAACCACCCTTTCGACCGCGAAGCGGCGCTCTTCGCGAACTCAGGGATTCCATTTTATGTGTGCCCCGGCACTTCGACGTGGATGACGCTGATTGGCAAGCACGATAACGCGTTGAAAAATCTAAAGCGGGCGGCCCAAGCCGGGCGCAAGCACGGAGCGGCGGGATATTTGATCACGGATTGGGGCGATGGCGGGCATCCGCAACCACTGGCGGTGAGCTGGCTGCTCCTGGCAGCAGGCGCGGCGATGGCGTGGTGCCAAAAGACGTTTCAGGAGTCCACGCTGGCCCCAGTCTTGAGCCGCGATGTTTTTCAAGATCGCACGGGGCGCGTGGCCAAGGCGGCGCGGGCCCTGGGTTTCGCGCATCGCAAATTGCATTTCACCGAGGCAAACGTGACGCCGTTGGGAGCGGTCATTGCCGCCCCACCGCCCGAGGAACGGGAATTGTTTTGCCGGAATGGCCTTACATATTATGCGAAGATTCGCGCGGGGAATGTTCGTGCGGCCATGCGGGAGGTACGGAAACAATTAGGCGTCCTCGATAGCGTGAGGCGACAAGGGTTGTTGCCGCCGGCCGGAAAAATCCTCGTTCGCGAACTGGAATTGGCCGCGCGCATGGCGGAGCAATCGTGTAAATTCATGCTGTGGCAGCAGGCACGCGCCCAGGGAAAAACTGCTCTGGCCGCGCAAATGGCGCGGTTCGGCATACGGGAGTTGGCCCAATTGGACCGGGAGTTTGGCGCGTTTTGGCGGCGGCGAAACAAAGGCACCCCGGCCAAATGTTCCGGGTTTTTGCGGTGGCGTATGGCTGATTACCGCAACTCGCTCGGGAAGTTGATTCCCGCACCGCGATAACCGGACGCGTTAAAACTGCTGGCCGCGACTGACCAGATAAACCACCAGCCCCGTGACGGCGGAGGCCAGGAGGCCGATGAACAAAGCGAGGGCCAGGAAGCGCAATTCGCGCTGGCGCCAGGTGGGATAGCTTTTGTTGGCTCGCGAGTTTTTCATAATTTTTGAGTGGACCGAAACCCGCGAACGTCCCTGTAATGGCTGAGAGAGTCGCATAACCGCTGCTGAAATATCAAGTGGTTTTTTTATTGTTTACCTTATGTTGCTTCATCGTCGCTTGGGTTAAAATCTGGCCCGTCACCCCTGCTCTTTCGCTCTCGTTAGATCGTGACCATGGAATGTTTTCTTGCCAATGGCGGGGGTGTTATTCATTTTTGTACCATGCAATCACATGAACTCCTGCGCGAGGTGTTCCAGAAATGCAGTGCCAAGCAGGTAGCCGCAGAACTTAATTTATCCCTCTCGACGATTTACAAATGGGCCGAACCGGACGACGGCACCGGCAGCGGGACCGCGAATCCCCTCGATCGCATTGAAGCGCTGCTGCGTTGCACGACCGATCGGCGGCTGGTGCAATGGATTTGCCAAAGGTCAGGCGGTTTTTTCATTCTGAATCCTACCCTCAATCGGCCGCACCCTTCGTTTCTGATTCCGGCCACCAATGAAATTGTCCAGGAATTCGCCGACCTGCTGGCGGTCGTGGCCACGGCGGCGGCGGACAATCACATCACCGCCAAAGAGGCAGCCACCATTCGGGACCGGTGGGAGGAACTGAAGTGCGCAACGGAGGGCTTCGTCACCTGTTGCGAGGCGGGTAATTTTGCCATTTTGAAAGAAAAAGAAAAGAACACCGGCCTGCCGGCAACCCGGCCAACACCCTAGAGATACTTTTGGTTACCACGCCTGATGTTTCCCTCGCGCGCGCCGCGGAAATTCACCCGCGGCATAACTCCTACTTGGCATTATTGAAAATTCGCGCGATTTTTAGCGGCAATATGATGGCAAGAATGGTTCCGGCAATAAAACAGGCGGCGTGCCTCGCCGTCTGGTTCATTTTGATGATGGCGCTTTCAACCGGGTCCGCGCGCGCCGAAGAAACGACTTTTGCGGATTATAACGATCAGGGTTTTTTCAATAATTTCTCGGGAGACAGCGGCGTGTTCGCCAATGAAAAAGCGACGCTGACGGTGTCATTTGATAATCGCGTGTTCCATGGGACCAATGGGGCTTCGCTGCGGGTGGATTATTCCGTGCCGACGGGCTTTTGCGGCTTGTGGAATTCCGCGCTGGGCAAAATGAGCTTTCCGAATCACGTGCTCAATTTCACGAATTTTTACGGGCCGTTGCGGAACAGCACTGGCAACCCTTCGCGCGTGGAGAATGTGCACGTTACCAATTTTACTTTTTGGGCGCGGGGAAACGGCGAAGGGAATTTTTCGCACCAGATCAAGGTGGAATTCAAAAGCGCCGCCGGCGGCCTGCTGGCCAGCCAAGTCTTCTCGCTGCCGAACCAGACCAATTGGATGCGCTTTGATTTGCCCATCGACACAACGGCGACGACCAATGACTGGGCGCACGTGAAGGAAATCGTTTTTGTCGTCGAGAATTGGAGGAACGAGAACCGCAAAAGCCACTTCTTCCTGGACGACCTGGCATTTGGGACGGATGAACCGGCCATCGATACAGCGAAACTGACCGACGATCAAATGCTCGACCTCGTCAGCCAGCGGTCGTTTTATTATTTCCTGACTTATACGGATGATCTGGGTTTTGCGCTGGATCGCTCCACGTTTTCGGACATCGTCAGCGTGGGAACGATTGGTTTTCAACTGACGGCCTATTGCATCGGGCATGAGCGCGGGTGGGCGGACCGGAAGGAATTGGAAAACCGGGTGGTCACGATCCTGCAAAATCTCAGCAAGCTTCCGACCGGGCCGGACACGGACATTTCGCGCGCGGGTTATCGCGGATTTTTTTACCATTTTCTGGCGGCCAACGCGGGGACGCGCAAAGACCCGAGGGTGGAACTTTCGCTTTATGACACCGCGCTGCTGATGTACGGCGTGCTGACATGCAAAGAGTATTTTCCGGATAATAAACAAATCCAGACGCTCTCGCGCCAATTGTTCGACCGGGTCGAGTGGGATTGGTTTGTGGACCATGGCCGCGGCACGAATGCGAACCAATTTCACCTGGCCTGGATGCCGGGGCCGAGTCTACACGGGACTTTTTACAACCACGTCGACGGCCAGACGGATGAAGCGCTGATGGTGGACCTGCTGGCGCTTGGCTCGCGCACCCACCCCATCTCATTCAACACGTATCTGTCGCGCAATCGCACTTTCGCCTCCTATCCGCTCAAAGACCCGGACAAAATCATGGTGACGTGGAAGGGGTCGCTGTTTAATTATTTTTTCGCCAGTTGCTGGCTTAATTTCAGCAAGCGCGGTCTTGACCGGCATCCCACCGAGCCGTGCAACCTTTGGGAAAACGACAAGCTGGCGGTGGTGGCCAATCGACAGTTCTGCATCGATCACGCGGCGAATCGCGCGGGGGGCTCGGACGGTCATTACGCCACTTACGGGGAAAATTCGTGGGGCCTAAGCGCGTGTGATAATCTGGTGGCGCCGGCGTCGCATTACATCAGCGAATATTTTGCGTTTGGGGCGCTGCCGACCGAGGAGAACGTGAAGCTGGGCACGCGGGCGTTGCAGGTGGGGACGGTGCCGGTTTATGGCGCGGCCAGTTGCATTAATTTCCTGCCCGGCCAAGCCATCGCGGCGCTGCGGCATGATTTCGAGATACCTGGATTGTGGAGTTCAACTTTTGGCTTTGGCGATGCCTACAGTCTCGACCCGCACTATATCGGCTCGGTGTGGGACAAGAACGGCAATCCGCAGGTCTTTTACGCGGATTACTTGAACGGACCGTGGGTGAACCACACGATCATGGGAATCAACGTGGGCCCGATGCTGCTGGCAATCGACAATTTTCGCAGCGGAGCAATTTGGAAGTTGATGAATCGCAATTCGCAAATTGCAGCCGGATTGGATGATGTTTTTGGAAAAGGCGGCGCGGCGCCGCTGGCGGAAAAAGAATCAAAATAGTTGACGTCTCCCGGAACTAAATTTGAGTTTCCCGAGGCCGGCTATTAAAAAATCAGGATTCGGCGAGGATGCGGTTCATCCGTTGGATGGTTTCATCGATTTGCGGGGGAGCAGTGAATCCGATGACGACGGCGTTGATTTCCGGCTTTGACATGGCGAAGCGGATGGATTTCTCGCGATCACCCGGATTTTTAAAATCGCCGTTGCCGAAAATTTTCATTCCAATGACACCGTGGCCTTTGGCGTGCATGGTTTTGATTTGTTCGACCACAGGATTTACATCCACGCTGGAGTCAGGGCCCCAGGCGGATTTGACGCCGTCCATATAACGACCTTGCGGATTGATCCGGACGAGATGGACCTCGGTCCAATTTGAATCCACGGCGTTCCGCAACGCGGCGAGCGTGTGGCAGGACACACCTTTGGCGCGAATCCATTTTCTCTCCTTCGCTTCGTTGAAACCGTCCATCACGCGTTTCCATTCATCGGTCCAGCCGTCCTTGGTCATGCAATGAATCAACAGGCTGTCGATGTAATCTGTGTTGAGTGTTTTGCGATGGCGATCGATGGCGGCCAAAACGTCCTCGGGTTGGTTGGGAACTTTTGATTGGATGAAGAGCTTCTCGCGCGGCAAGCCTTTGATGGCATCGCCGATCCAGCCGAAGGTCTCGTAGCGTTCCGCGGTGTCGATATAAGTGATGCCGGAATCGTAGGCATGGCGAACCATGGTGATGAAGGCGTCTTTGCCCGCGCCCACCTGGTCGTGGCCGGAATTGACGCCGGTGCCGATGCCGAGCCGGCTCAATTTGATGCCGGTCTGGCCCAGAGTGACCTGATCGGTGGCGGTGCGCTTGACGACGGCGGCTGATGAATTGAGAGCGCCCCACGGTGAAAGCAACGCGGTTCCCGCGACGGCGACAGCGGATCTTTGGATGAACTGGCGGCGAGTGAGTTGGTTACGTTTCATGGGCATCCTTTCGAGGAAAAGTCATTCAGAGAGCATAGCGCATCTGATGAACAGGGTTCATGGGGCTAATATGCGCCTGTTTTCCATAGAGGCAATTCAATTTTTCCGGACGAGAGGATTTCCATCAAAGCTGTAGCGCTTCTGACTTCCAAGGATTCTTACGAGAATTTATTGATCCGAGGGGCAACCTGCCGAAGCTCTGAAATCGCAAGCGCGAAGATTGGCTCGAGTATTCAAGGTGCTCTAGCTTAAAAATAGGCCGCCTACCCATTTGATTCTGGGGCAAATGGGTAGGCGAATTTTATTTTTGTTCATTCTAATGTCAAACCAAAACTCAATGAATGTTGTGCTACGAGTGACTCGTATTGAAGCTCGCCCGAGCTGGGAGGTCGGCGAGGAGACCGTGAGATTCTGTAGCCGCTCCGCAACCAAAATCAAATCGCGGCTGGTTCTTTCGAACGCAGCCGCGTGCAGGGACATTGCTGGCGTTTAGCGCCGATTCTGATTGTGATATTGAGAGCTGCGATCTCGTCCCGTTTCGGGGAGAGATCCCAATTCGCGCTCCACGTTGGCGAGCTTGGTGTCAATTTTATCGAGCGGAACGTTGTTTTCGCGCGCAATGGCGGCCCAGCCCTTGCCGTTGACGTGCCGGCTCAGATATTTTTCCGGCGAGCCTTTGGCGTTGTCCGCAATGACCGACGCGATCAATATCCCGGCCGGGCCGGCATCCGGGTGCTGGCTGCGCATCCGTTCAAGCTGATCCTGGGGCACGCCAGTTTCAACGGACACATCGTGCATCGCTTCCTTCATGCCGCCTCCCTTGTCGGCAAGGGAATTCACGTTATGCGCGCGGGTCTCGAGCGCGTCCTTGGCAGTTTGGCCACGGGCCAGGCCGGCAGTTAAACCGAGCGAGACGGTGGCGACGAATAAACCATAGATTATTTTTCTCATAATGTTCCTTTCACCGAAAAACCTAACCTTCCGCCCGGACGGCTCAATAACGGGATTTACCCCGTATTTGAGAGCGGGCATACTCAGGCCGGCCGGGGGCTAACCCGCACTGGCCCGATTTCGTCACGACTGTATGCCAAAGCATTTATGCAGAGAATAAACACCCTCCGTATCCTGGCTTTTTCCCTGGTAGCCTGCGCGGGCGTGGCGATGGCCGGAAGGCTGGCCGGTGTTGAGCCGCCGAAACCCATCGGACCACTGCCCTCGCCCACTCTGCTCGCATGGCAGGAGGACGAACTGACGTTGTTCGTCCATTTCGGCATCAACACCTTTACCGGACGCAGCACCGGCCTGGGAAATGAGGATCCGAAATTGTTCAATCCGACCGCGCTCGATTGCGGCCAATGGGTGCGGGTGGCGAAGGAGTGCGGCTTCAAGGGAATTATTCTCACGGCCAAACATTTCGACGGATTTTGTCTCTGGCCGACCGCGACGACGGCGCACAGTGTGAAGCACAGCACCTGGAGGGACGGCAAAGGCGACGTGGTGCGCGAACTTGCGGATGCCTGCAAAGCCGGTGGAATTAAATTCGGCATCTATTGTTCGCCTTGGGACCGCAACGTGACCAACTACGATTCCGACCGCGACGCTTATTCTAAATTTTACCGCCAGCAATTGGCCGAGTTGCTCGGCAACTACGGCCCCGTCTATGAGGTATGGTTCGATGGCAACCACGCGAACGTGACGGATTGGCCGGGGGTGATCGGCCTGGTGCGAAAACTCCAGCCGGACGCCGTGATCAAACAGGGCCCGCGCCTTGAAACCATCCGGGAAGACGTGCGCTGGGTGGGCAACGAACAAGCCTGCTCACCGCTGGCGAACTGGAGCGTTTATCCCGCGCCGAGTCGCACTGACAATTCTGAAACCGCGAAGTGGTTTCCGGTGGAGTGCAACACGATGATGGTGGGGCACTGGTTTTGGGACGGCACGCAGCCGAGGGATTTGGCGACGTTGCTTAATGATTATTATACTTCGGTGGGACGTAATTCGCTCCTGATGCTCAATGTGGCGCCGGACAAACGGGGGCTTTTCTCCGATGACTCCGTGAAGCGGCTGCAGGAATTTCATGACGCGATCCAGAAAATCTTTGGCACAGATTTCGCCGCCGGAAAAACCGCCGTCGCGAGCAACGTGCGCGAGGGTGACGACGCTTTCGCCGGCGGGAAAGCGCTGGATGGGGATAACAATACCTATTGGACCACGGACGATGATGTGACCAATGCGACGCTGGAAGTAGACCTCGGCGGCGAGCGGGAGTTTAATGTCGTTCGCCTGGAAGAAATGATCACATTGGGCCAGCGGGTCGCGGAATATAAAATCGAGGCCTGGGATGACGCGGCTAAGGATTGGCGGGAATTGAATCACGGATTCACGATCGGCTACCGCAAGCTGGATCGTTTTCCAAAAATAACATCGTCCAAAGTGCGGCTGACGATTTTGAAAGCGCGCGGCTGCCCGGCCATCAAGTCGCTGGGTGTGCATCTGGATACGATCTCGCCGGCGGAATATTTCGAGCCGGAAAAAGCGAACTTCGAAATTAAACTCCCGACGGCGGGGAGAACAAATTAAGGGTGGCTGAACGAATGTTTTTCGGCGACGCCGAAAAAGGGTGGCGGGACGCGCCACTCCGCGAATTGAGACTTGCCGTGAATATTCCAGCCCGAAACTTCGTCTGGACACTATCATGCGCAGTGGTTAAGCAAATACGTGATCGACCAACGATTTATGAAAATGACCGCCACCGTTGTCACTGCGGGAGCCTGCGTTTGCCTGCTGGCGTTGACCAGCTGCTCCAGCGTTCAAGCGCCCGAAGGCCCGGATGCTTACTTTAAAGCCTGGCCCGCGGGAAAATCGCCGCTCGAAATCGGCCAGCGCGTCGCGCAGCATTTCATCGACAGTCCGCATTCAAATTTTGGCCGGCCGACTCCGCCGCCCAACATCACGTATCCCGAAGTTTGCGCCTGGTATGGCGCGTTGACCTTTGCGGAAGCTTCCGGCGTTCCCCACATGAAGGGACAACTCATCCGCCGGTTCGAGCCGTTGTTCAACACCGAAACAAATCTGGTTCCCCGGCCCGACCACGTGGACCACACCGTATTCGCCGCCGTGCCGCTGGAGATTTACATATTGAACGCCGACCCGCGCTGCCTCGCGTTAGGAAAGCAATTTGCTGACGCGCAATGGGGCGAACCTTTCGGCAAGAGCGCCCCGCGGGACGCCCAGGCCAATCGCCTGCGCGGATTGAGCTGGCAGACTCGCATGTGGATCGATGACATGTTCATGATTACCATGGTGCAGGCGCAGGCTTATCGCGCGACCGGCAATCATGAATACATCAACCGCGCGGCGAAAGAGATGGTCGCTTACCTTGATGCGTTGCAGCAGCCCAATGGGCTTTTTTTTCACGCGCCCGATGTGCCTTATTACTGGGGCCGTGGCGACGGTTGGATGGCGGCGGGCATGAGCGAGTTGCTGCGGTCCCTGCCGCAGGACAATCCCGACCGCCCGCGCATTCTCGACGGCTATCGGAAAATGATGGCGGCGCTTTTAAAATATCAGGACGCCAACGGCATGTGGCATGAATTAATTGACGATCCGGACGCGTGGCCGGAAACGTCTTCCACGGGCATGTTCGCTTTCGCCTTCATCACGGGCGTCAAGGAAGGCTGGCTGGATGGCCACAGCTACGGTCCGGCGGCGCGCAAGGCGTGGCTCGGTCTCACATCTTATCTCGATAAAAATTACGACCTGCGGGATGTTTGCGAGGGCACGGGCAAATACAATTCCAAAACCGACGGAGCGAATGGACGCGCTTATTATCTCGCGCGCCGACGAATCACCGGCGACATGCACGGACAGGCGCCGGTGCTGTGGTGCGCGACGGCGTTGTTGAGATAAAAGACCGCGGCAAGCCGACTGCGAGTCGGCGCTCCGGAATTAAGTGTCCTGTCGCCTGCTACGGTTATTGGGCGTAGGTGTCGATCAAGTGCTGCACATCCTTCTCTTGCAAGTAAACGGGCGGTCCTTCGAACCGGACTATGCCTGCGGGGTCGAGCAGGATTGCATGGGGAATCATCGCCACCTCAAAAGCCTGGAGCGAACGCGATTGCGTGTCCGTGCCCACAAAAAAATTCACCTGCGGCGATTTCATTTTCAGGATTTCCTCCTTGGGCTCGTTGCTCAAGCCGATGACGGTAAGCCGGTCCCGAAATCGCCCGGCGAGTTCGTCGACGTGCGGGATGGCGTTCCGGCATTGCTCAGTGGCAGTGTTAAAAAAAAGAACGAGGACAAATTTTCCCTGCGGATTCTGCGGCGGCGCCGTGACCCATTCGTCTATGTAGACCGGCGGCGCGCGCTGGCCGCGAAATGAATGCGCGAAGATTTCCGGCACCACCAGGTCGCCATTGTCGTAGGTGGCGGCCGGGAGTCTCCGGCCGGGTGATTTTTCCGTCAGGATGTTTTGCTTGAATTGCGCGTTGGCTTCGGCCTGGCTTTTTTCCGACTCGGCTGCTTTGGCTGAATCGAAGTGAAAATGCTTTTGCAACTCCGGGTCCAGGTTCTTCAACTTGGCGTTGCCGAGGCCGCCGGAATACGTGAAATAAATGTCCGTGGCGGTCACGGTAGTGACGGTCACATTTGAGTAAACATTGTCGCCCGATTTCAACACGGGCAGTTTTTCATCCGCGTTCGCCGCCCACACGGATAAGAGAATTCCCGCGCATAACCCGGTTTCGATCCATTTCATCCAGTAAAAACAAGCAAATCACACGCCAGTTTTAAAGCGGGCGAACCGGTTGTTTGCTGGGAATTTCGCTCTTTTCACTTTGGCGTTTTGGCTTACCTTTCCCCGGCATGACTTTAACGGAGCAAATGACGGCGTTGGCGAAACAAGCCAAGGCGGCCTCGCGCGAGCTGGCCAAATTGACCACGGCGGAGAAAAACTCCTGCCTGCTGGCCATGGCCGAAGCGCTCGAGCAAAACGCCGACGCCCTCAAGCAAGCCAATGTGCTCGATATGGAAGCCGGCGCCAAAATGGGCCTCTCGTCCGCCATGCTCGATCGGCTCAACCTGGATGACAAGCGCATCGCCGGCATGGCAAAGGGATTGCGCGAAGTCGCGGCACTGCCGGATCCCGTGAGAAAAATTCTTGATGAACGTCTCCGGCCCAATGGACTCAAGTTACAAAAAATCACGACTCCCATCGGCGTCGTGGTGATCATTTACGAATCGCGGCCCAACGTCACTGCCGATGCCGCGAGCCTGTGCTTTAAATCCGGCAATGCGACGATTCTGCGCGGCGGCAAGGAAGCGTTGAATTCAAATCAACTTATCGCTAGGACAATGATTGAAGCCGGCAAGCGCGTGCTCGCGCATTTTCCGGAGCATGCGATTCAGGTCGTGCCCACGACCGATCGCGAGGCCATCCCTGCCCTGCTTTCGCTCACGCAATACGTGGATGTGTGCATGCCTCGCGGCGGCGAGGGATTGATTCGCGCGGTCGCGGAGTCCTCGAAGGTGCCGGTGATTAAACATTACAAGGGCGTGTGCCATGTGTTCGTGGATGCCGATGCCGATTTGAACATGGCGGAGGAGATTGCAATGAACGCCAAGGTGCAGCGTCCCGCGGTTTGCAACGCGATGGAAACGTTGCTGGTGGATAGAGCCGTTGCGCCCGTATTTCTTCCGCGCATCGCATCCAAGCTCGCGGAAAAGAAAGTCGAATTGCGCGCGGACGAAAACGCCCGCCAGCTCCTCAACTCTCAAATCCCGAACACGCAACTTAAAGCGGCCACCGAGCAGGATTGGTTTACTGAATATAACGATTACATCCTGAACATCCGTGTGGTCGATGGCGTGAAGCAGGCGATTGATCATATCAATCATTACGGCTCCGCGCACTCAGACAGTATCGTCACGAAAGACGAGGCGCGCGCGAAGCGGTTTCTAAACGAGGTGGATTCCGCGACGGTTTATTGGAATGCCTCAACGCGGTTCACCGACGGGGGCGAGTTCGGCATGGGCGCGGAGATTGGCATCAGCACGGACAAAATAGGCGCGCGCGGGCCGATGGGGCTGGAGGAGTTGACCACTTACAAATGGGTGGGGATTGGGAATGGGCAGGTGCGGACGTAGGTGTTGAATCGGAGCGCCGGCCGTTCACGCGACTGCCACGGGTTCTTTCGTTTTTGACGCTGGCGAAATCCACGTTTACTGTGCGGGCGTGGAATCCGTTTCAGCATCGCCCGATTCAGCGGCCGCGGCCGAAGCCGCGCAGTTTGTTCGCAAACAAATGCCGGCCGAAGGTTTGTTTGCGGGACAGGAATGGCGCGTCTCCCCTGCTCCGTTCAAGCTCGACGACAAGCTGGCTAAAGAGTTGGATTCGTTGGGCCGCGTGCTGTTGCAATTTTATCGCGCGGTCAACCTGCTCTATCGCAAAAGCGTCGAAGGCAAACAACCCGAGTGGGTCGCGCGCTGGCTCGAACTCGGGAAACCGCCGGAATTGATTGATCTCCAGCGCACCACCAACCTGAAAAATGAGACGCCGCGGGTGATTCGCCCCGACCTGCTGCTGACCGACCAAGGTTTCCGCGTGACGGAACTGGATTCGGTTCCGGGCGGCATTGGAGTCACGGCCTGGTTGAACCAAACCTATTCCCAGCCCACGGTCCACAGTGCGCAGCCCACAGTCCTGGGCGGCGCGAAGGGGATGTTGGAAGGCTTCGCGAGCATTTTCGGCGATGCGCCGCGAGTGCATATTATTGTTTCGGAAGAGGCCGCGACCTATCGGCCGGAAATGGAGTGGCTGGCGAAACAACTCGGGCCACGCTTTGCGGTTCGTGATTCGCGGTTCATGGACTTCGCCGATGGCGACGCGGTGTATCGCTTTTTTGAATTGTTCGACACGGCCAATGTGCTCAATTCGAAAAAGATTTTTGAACTGGCCGCTGAAAAACGCATTCGCCTGACGCCGCCGCCCAAACCCATCTTCGAGGAAAAAATGTTGTTTGCGCTGCTTTGGAACCGGCACTTGCAGGGTTTCTGGCGGCAGGAATTGGGCGACGGTTTTTTCCAGCGGATGCTTCGGCTCGCGCCCTACACGTGGATTGTGGATCCTTCGCCGCTGCCGCCGCATGCGGCCATTCCCGAACTGGGCCTGACGGACTGGCAGCAACTCAAATCGCTTTCGCAAAAGGAGCGCGATTTGATTTTGAAAGTCTCCGGTTTTTCGGCCCACGCGTGGGGCGCGCGCGGGGTTTATCTCGGCAGCGATTTGTCCCACGCCGATTGGTCGGCAGCGGTGGACAAAGCCATCGCGGAATTCCCACAATCGCCTTACGTGCTGCAGCGTTATCACCATTCCAAGCTCGTCGAAACGCAATGGTTTGATTTCGAGCGCAACGAAGTTGTGCCGATGAAAGGCCGGGCGCGCCTGTGCCCGTATTATTTTGTCGCCGGCGAGGGCGACGCCGCCCGGGCGCAACTCGGAGGTGTGCTCGCCACGATTTGCCCGGCGGATAAAAAAATCATCCACGGAATGACGGACGCGATCTTCGCGCCGTGCGCGGCATGAACCTGACCGGATACATTTTCCTGGCATTCAGCTCGCTCTTTATCATCGTCGATCCCCTGGCGGCGATTCCGGCTTTCATTTCCATGACGCCGGATGATACGCCCAAAGAGCGGCAGCACATGGCGGCGCTGGCGTGCGCGGTGATGGCGGGAGTGCTGATAATTTTCGCAGTGGCGGGCAAGGTGATTTTTAAACTTCTCGGCATCACGATGCCTGCGTTTCAAATCGCGGCGAGCATCGTGTTGCTGCTGGTTGCGCTGGACATGCTGCGCGCGCAACGTTCGCGCGTGCAGGAAACCAGCGAGGAAACCGCCGCCGGCACGCGCAAAACGGACATCGCCGTGACGCCGCTCGCCATTCCGATGCTGGCGGGGCCGGGGGCGATTTCGACGGTGATTCTGCTGCAGGCGAAGGCGACGGATATTTGGCAGCGCGGAGCACTCTTCGGCTGCATCCTGGCAGTTTCGCTGGCGAGTTATTTTACGTTCCACGTGGCCGCCCGCGGCGCACGCTGGTTAAGCCCGATTGCATTGAGAATCACCACCCGCATCATGGGATTGCTGCTCGCGGCGGTGGCGATTCAATTCATGCTGAATGCGCTTCAGGATTTGGGCATCGGCATCGCGCGCCCGACTTGAGGCTCGGCTGGTTTTGCTTCCGGCATGGGAGGCCTGGGCGGAGTGGCTGCGCCCGGTAATGGCGGCTTTGGCAGAGCCGCCCCAGATGAAGGCGGGAGTGGAGGCAACGGAGGACGCGGCTTGAGCGCGACTGGCTCTTCCGTGATTTTCATTTTCAAGGTGCTGGCGGCGGGCGCGGTCGCGCGGCGCTTCTGAACGACGTCCAGCCGCTGGCGCATTTGCGTCCGGTTCACACAATAGAGCAAGGCGGATTCTTCGCTGATCAGATCCTCTTCGAAGGCCTTGATTAAAGACTGCTCGAACGTATGCCAGCCCGAGGTGCCGCCGGATTCGATGATGTCCGAAAGCCGGCGGGTCTCGGTCTCGCCGAGCGCGATGGCTTCGCGGCTGCGCAGATTACTGCCCATCAATTCCGTGACGAGGAGACGGCCGCCCGATTGTTTGGGAACCAATCGCTGGCTGACGATGTAACGCACCGTTTCGGCGAGGCGTTCGCGCACCTGCTTTTCCTCGTCGGTGTTGAACATGCCGAGAATACGGTTGATGGTTTGGGCCGCGCTGATGGTGTGCAGGGTGCTGTAAACGACGTGGCCGGTCTCGGCCGCGGTGAGCGCGATTTCCATGGTTTCGCGATCGCGAATTTCACCGACCAAAATGATTTTCGGCGCCTGCCGCAGCGCCGCGCGCAAGCCGTCGGGAAACGCAAAAAAGTCACGGCCCATTTCGCGCTGGCTGAAGGTGGCTTTGATCTGGGGATGCAAAAATTCAATTGGATCCTCGAGCGTTACGATGTGGACCTCGTTGGTTAAATTAACCTCGTTCAACAGGGCCGCGAGCGTGGTGGTTTTGCCGCTGCCGGTGCCGCCGGTGATGAAAATGATTCCCGTTTTTTCCTTGATGACTTCCATGAACACTGGCGCGAGCTTGAGTTTTTCGATGGAGGGGATTTGGGTTTGCAATTTCCGCAGCACCATCGCGTAGTTGCCGTTCTG
>DASZLX010000009.1:0-75379 GCA_035552155.1 Verrucomicrobiia bacterium
TCTCGTCATTGCGATGCAGAAATGCAGGTTACCGTGTGTGACGTAAGGCGTAAAACTGCGGCGCCGCATCAAAAGTGACTATGGATTTGAAGTTGTTCTCATAAGAGGCCGGAGTAGTGTCCGGCCTCTCTTTTTTTGTACTTAGGGGTCGGATGGGCTTTGCATAAAAGTGGTGAATGACGGATTTTCGCTAGCAAGGGACAGCAGGCTGCGTCTAGCGGCGCAAGCTTAGATGGCACGTGTGGCCGCATGATTCCGTCCGCTGAACGCGGACGGGGACGCCGCAGCGCGGCGTCCCTACCGACCGATATCTCCGTGAGACGTTTGTTCGATAGCGGATTGGGATATTAGACACAGGCAAGATGCCTGTCCTACATCCGATTAGTTTCCGTTCCAGGGCGGCAGGTCCAGCGGCTTGGTGGCTTTCGTGGGGCGCAACTCGGGGCCGGAGTTCGTGGCGGCGGCCATCATTTGCGCGCGGGCAATTTTCAGGTATGAGTCCGCCACCGGATTGCCCGTCCATTCCAGTTGCTGCGAGCGTTGCAACCACACCACCGCGGCCGCGTCGTCTCCGACTTGCACGTAGTGCCAGCCCATGTAGGCATTGTTAAAGTAGCTGTTCGGATCCATGCGGTTGGCCTGGTCGAAATATTTCAGGGCTTCGTCGTGCTTTCCGATTTGGTCGAGGCACATGCCGTAGCGCAGGACGCTCGAGTCGTCGTAACGATTGAGTTCGATGGCGCGCTTGAACCATTTCATGGCTTCGAGCGCCTGTGCGGCGTAATCGCCGGTATTCTGCCAGCTTTGCAAGCGGTAGGCTTCTCCAATGGCGCGAGCGGTAATGCCGTTGCGCGGTTCGATGGAGAATGCTTTTTCGAGCGCGGCGATTTTTTCGGGAGAGGCCGGCGCGGCTTTTTGCGCGCGCATGAGCCAGAGGGATTCGCGCGCCGACCGGGCTGCCTGCCAGCCAAGGTAAGTCAGGCCCGCCAGGAGTGCGATGGTGAGCAACGTTTTGGCAGGCATCCGCGCGGTGAACCAATACCCGTCGGTGGCAAAACGAACGTAGGCAGTCAACAACGCCATCAAGGTGACTGCCAGGATTGCGTTCGCGGGAATGTGCATGTTGAAATCCACGAACGAGTGAACAAGAATTGCAATTAAGCCGACTGAAGCCCCGAGAACGAGCGTTAGTTTGTTGCTGCGGTGGTCGCCCAGGGTGTTGGCTGAGCCGCGCACAAATCGCCAGGTGCGAAATGCGCCCGCGTACAGCAGCACAAACGCCGCCGCCACCAGCGCCGTTCCCACCACTCCCCAATCCGTGAGGGTGTTGAGATAGTCATTGTGAACGCGGTCGGGGCTGACCTGGATGATTTCCGGGCGATACTTGCCGAAGCGATAATCGAAATGTGCCGGGCCGATGCCCCACCAGGGATTTTCATGCCACAATTGAACGGCGGCCTTCCAGATTCCGAATCGGCCATCGCCGGTGACGCCGTCCCCGGAAGCCTTCAATTGCATGAGCCGGGTTTTGAGGAAGACATCGTGCGTCCCGAAATACGCGCCGCCAAAAACAATTGCCGCCAGCAAGATCAGCGCGGGTACGCGATGGGCGTGATGAAACATCAAGATCATGAAGAAGATGAGCAGCGCCACCGCGGTGGCGCCCCAGCTTCCGCGCGAAACACTCACGACGATGCCGGTGAGAATCGCGAGCGAAGCGTATCCGGTGAAAATCTTCGTCAATGCCTTCATGCGGCTGGTGAGGGTATAGGCGAGGCCGAGGGGCAGAATCATTTCCAAGAAGCCGGCGAGGTCATTCGGCGAAATGAAGGTGCCGGACCCGCGCTTTGTGTAGGGTTTGACCAGGCCCCAGACTTTGTTTGATCCGGTCACAAACTGGTAGATGGCGACGAATGAAATCGCCATGGCCAGGAATACGAGCGTGAGGGTGATGATTTGCGCGGATTCCTGGCGGTGCAAGTTGTTCACGATCGCGAGGAACATGAAGGCGTATGCCAACACCTGGATCATTTCAGCGCGGGCGACATATTCGATGTCCGCCGTGAGATAACGAATCACGCCGTATACCGCAAAGGCCAGGACCGCCCAACAAATCGGCGGCCACAACAATTTCGGGCGCGGAGTTGCCCAAAGGCGCACGGCCCAAAGCGTCGTTACGGCCACGGTCATCCACAGCGTCACGTCAAAGGGATTTACTAGAAGGAAATCCAGCGAGGAGCCGATGGGGATTTGGGGACAGCCGCCAAATGCCAGCGGGGTAAAAACAAGAATGGCGAGCACCAATGCTAAAATGCCCCGCTCACAAAACTGATCCAGCGATTCACGATTCATCAACGAACTATGATTTTAGGGAACCCGTTGTGAAACGTCACGTGAAACCGTTTAATATAGGGGGCCAGTGGCGCCGCATCTGGCAGCGATATACAGATAACCCAGGAAGCCGCCGACAATGGTGGCATCCGCAGTGGCGGCCATGGGAGTCAAAACAAACTTTTCAACTTTTCCTTTGCCATCGTTATAGTCGGGCAAATTGTAGGGGCCGGCTTGCCGGTGATCTTCCAGGAACAGCGTGAAAGCACGTTGATTGAATTCGATTTGCGCGTATGGCGGGGGCGGAAAATCGATACGGCTGGTCCCGGGGAGAATGACGGGAATGGGAGTCAGGGAATTGAGTGAATTGGGGATGATGAAATGCGGGCTGCTGCATTGCTGAAGGCGTTTTTCGTTTTCGTTGAGCCAATAGGCGCGAGTGCGGGTGGCGTCATTGCGCTCGGCGTATTCGTCGTAAACCACGAGCATATCGCCGCGAGTCGGGGAGGCAAATATCCGGAGGTTCGGATTGGAGGCGGGCTCGTTCCAGGCTTCGAGATTATTGTTGGTCCAAAGCGCCTTGGTGACGCAACCGTTTGCGAGGGCTATCAGGAGCAGCCCGAAAGCAAGTTGGACGATGGGTTTGGCCTTCATATCCGCCGCAGTTTTGGGATGTCTGATTCTGCGGCAGAAAATAAAAAAAGCAAGCCGCGCGAGTGAAGTCACGCGGCTTGGTTGGAAAGGTTGTTTGGATTAGCTCAAATACTCGCGCGGATCGACAATTTTTCCGGCCAGAGCGCTCGCGGCGACGGTCGCGGGCGAGGCGAGAAAGACTTGCGATTCCTTATCGCCCATGCGTCCGGGAAAATTGCGGTTGGTGGCGCTGATGCATTTGAGGCCGGCTTTGTTGATGCGGCCGAAGGTGTCCACCGGACCGCCCAGGCAGGCGGCGCAACCGGCGTTTTCGGTCATCTGCACGCCGGCGTTGACGAGCACGTCCCAAATGGTTTGCTTGCCCCAATAGGTCGTCTGCAAATCGCGGACGATTTCCGGGGTGGCCGGCACGCCGAAGGTATCGATCACCACGCGCTTGCCGTTGAGCACGCGGGCGAATTCAACAAAGTCGCTGGTCTTGCCGCCCGTGCAGGAGCCGACGTAGGCGCGGTCGAGTTTGATGTGGCCCAACTCTTTGGCTTTCTTGCGCTGGCCCGGGTCGGGATGGCAGGCGACTGTGGGTTCGAGTTTGTCGAGGTTTACGACCAGCTCATAAACAAATTTCTGGTCTCTGTCCGCGGACACGGGTTCGTAGGTGGATTTGGTGCCGTTCAATTTCACCCGCGCATCCACGTACTCCTGCGTGCGCGCGTCGAACTCGAAAATGCCGTTCTTGCCGCCGGCCTCGATGGCCATATTGGCGACTGTCATGCGGTCGTCCATCGAAAGGCTGGCCACGCCGGGGCCGTCGAATTGCATCGCGCGATAGGTGGCGCCGTCAAAGCCGATTTCGCCGATGCAATGAAGAATGATGTCTTTCGCCATCACGCCCGGCTGCAATTTGCCTTCGAGCCGGAAATGCATGGTCTCCGGGACTTTGATGAGCAGCTTGCCGGTGCCCATTACGAAGCCGGCGTCCGTGTTGCCGATGCCGGTGGCGAATTGATTGAATGCGCCGGCCATGCAGGTGTGCGAATCGGTGCCGAATAAAATTTCGCCCGGGCGCGTGTGCCCTTTTTGCGGCAGCGCCGTGTGGCAAACGCCGGCATAGTGCGAGCCGTATTGTTTTTTCAACATCCCCTTGCTGGAATCAAAAGCCCAATGGCCGTTCGGGTCGTCGATGACGTCGTAAAAATATGGGATGCCCTGTTCCTTCACGAAATCGCGGAGAATATCCACGTTGCGGTTCGACTTGGAATCGGCGGTGAAAATGTAATGGTCCGGAATGATGACGACCTTGTTTTTGTCCCAGACTTTGGCGTCCTTGCCGAACTCGCGCTTGAAGACGCCGATGGTCCCCGGGCCGCAAACGTCGTGCGTCATGAGGACGTCGGCATTGACCCAGATATTATCGCCGGCTTCGACTTTTGGTTTTGCCGCGGCGCGGGCGAGGATTTTTTCGGTGAGTGTCATTTTGGAAATTTGACGAATTTAGTGTTTTCCATTTCGCTTTTTTGAACGGACATCATTCAATGAAACGATGTGCATGAACGGCGTCTCATGCAGTGGGTCGCGAATGGTTGTCTCTTTAACATCGTTTCCATTGTAGCCGGAGGCGGCCCTATGCGCAAGGAGACGACTCAGCGCTTAAACCGCTCAATTCCCGGGCTCGCAGCTATCAATCGGCCGCACGAATTACGCACGATTCGGGTTCGTTCACCAGGCCGGTGGTGAACAAGCGCCGCCGCGTCGCAGGTGGAATCGCCCCTAAGAGCGCTCGGCGTCTCGCCGCCGGGACGGCGGTGCTCCCAAGTTCCCGCAAGAATCGGGTGGAGCGTCCGGCTGAACGTGGCAAACTGAATTCATGAACGATTACGAACGCATTGCCCGCGTGATTCGCTATCTCGATGAGCACCATGCCGAGCAGCCGGATCTGGCCGCGCTGGCCGAAAGCGCGGGACTCAGCCCGTTTCATTTTCATCGCCTTTTTTCCGCGTGGGCGGGCGTGACGCCGAAAGATTTTCTACAGTGCCTCACGCTTGCGCACGTGAAGGAATCGCTGCGGGCCGGTAAAAGCATTTTGGCTTCGGCGCTCGATGCCGGTTTGTCCGGCCCGGGCCGCGCGCACGATTTGTGCGTGACTCTCGAAGCGGCGTCACCGGGCGAAATGAAATCCGGCGGGGCAGGGTGGACGATCATCGCGGGCTTCGCCGAAACGCCTTTTGGGACGTGTCTTCTCGCTGAGAGTCCGCGCGGCATTTGTCACCTGGCCTTCATCGAACCCGAAGATAAAGAGGCGGCGTGGAACGAGCTTCACGAGAACTGGCCAAATGCGCGTTTGCGTCGCAACGATTCCGCCTCCGCAAAAATTGCCGCGCAGATTTTCAGCCGCGCACCGCGCCGGTCCGGTCCCGCGTTGCGGGCATTCGTGCAAGGGACGCCGTTTCAGTTGCGCGTGTGGCGGGCGCTCATGCAAATTCCCGCGGGCCGGCTCAGCACTTATGGGCGCCTAGCAGAGAAGCTGGGGCAACCGACCGCAGCGAGGGCGGTGGGTTCGGCAGTGGGCGCAAATTCACTCGCTTACATCATCCCATGTCATCGCGTGATTCGCGAGACGGGGGTGATTGGGGAATATCGATGGGGCGGGATCCGAAAGCGCGCGCTGGTGGCGTGGGAGAATGCGGCGCGCGCCGCATGTTAGGAGCGCCGATTTTTAATCGGCTTGCCGGACAAAAAATTTCACCGTACGGGAATTTCCAGGCCAACCGAATGTAATCCGGCGCTCCGTGCGGCGATTACTTCAATCGCCAGGTGATTCGGGCTTTGTTCAAATCGTAGGGGGACATTTCCATTTTCACGCGGTCGCCCGCGGTGAGGCGGACCCAGCGCTTGCGCATTTTCCCGCAGATGGTCGCCAGCACCATGTGCTTGTTATCCAGTTCCACGCGGAACATGGTTCCCGGCAGCACGGTATCGATGCGCCCTTCCACTTCAATGTGTTCTTCTTTCATGAATTCCATTCGTAAACCGGCCAGAGACGAAGCGACACCCCACTGGCCGGTTGACGGGGCGCAACCAAAGAAAAAATCGAGGCCCGGAAGAAGCTCCGGGCCTCGACCGAAAATTAAACCGCCGGAGCTAATTAATAGCGATTCCGGCCACCACCACCGCCGCCGCCGCCGTATTCACGACGACCGCCGCCGCCACCGCCGCCGCCGGGGCGTTCTTCGCGGGGCTTGGCAATGTTGACCGTGAGCGCGCGACCACCGAGGTCTTTGCCGTTCAGCGCGTCGATGGCTTTCTGCGCCTCGTCGGGCGAGCCCATCGTGACGAAACCAAAACCGCGAGGACGGCCCGTGGCGCGATCCATCATCAGATTGGTTTCGAGAACGGTGCCGTGAGCGGCGAACGCGTCCTGCAGGTCATTTTCAGTGGTGTTGAAGGAAAGATTTCCTACGAACAATTTACTACTCATTGTGATGCTTTCTTTTCTGACTGTCTCTTGCTTTCAGACGGTTCCCGACAATCGGGTCTAAAATCATCACTGAACGAGGTTCACTTGAAGATTGCCCATGCTTGAATGACAAGTACTAGCTAACAGTGCCCCGAGCATCGCCTTTTTCGGGGGAAATGCAACAGATTTTCGTATTTATTTTTACAGCCGTATCACTTGGTGGCAGCATATGTCATTGAGGGTTAGTAATTTGCAATATTTGCAGAGTATTTCAAAAAGGTGCTGAGAATCATATTTTGTTGAGATGAAGAGGGTTAAAACCATAGGATGAATTAAATCTTCTGAACAACGTCTCAACATCAATGAAAACAATTTATTCAGCAGGCAAAATCGGAACGGTGACTTTGCTCCTGATCGCGTTGACGGGTTGCACCACTTATGTCGTGCAACAACCGGAGCCTCGCGCGTACACGCCACCGCCGCCGCCCGATCCGGTGGTGGTGCAGCCGGCCCCGCCTGCGTCGCCTGCAGTGGTGGTGATTCAAAGTGATGACGATTTCGATCAACCGCTCAGTCCGTATGGGCAATGGGTCGTGGTGGACGGATACGGTCGCTGCTGGCGGCCCGCGCAGGTGGAAGCGAATTGGCGGCCTTACGCGAACGGGCATTGGGAATTGACCGATGCGGGCTGGTATTGGGAGAGTGACGAGCCCTGGGCCTGGGCGACATATCACTACGGCCGCTGGGAAATGACCGGAAACTACGGCTGGGTATGGGCGCCGCAAACTGAATGGGCGCCGGCGTGGGTCAGTTGGCGCGAGGGCGGTGGATACGTCGGCTGGGCGCCGTTGCCACCCGAGCGGCGCGGTGGCGTGAGTGTGAACGTGAGCATTGCGCCGGCGGCATTTTGCTTCGTGGACGAGCGGCGGATGCATGATCCGGTGCGACCGACGACAGTGATCGTCAACAACACGACCATCATTAACAAAACGGTCAATATCACGAAGACCAAGGTCGTGAATAAAGTGGTCATCAACGAAGGCCCGCGCTCGGATGAAGTTGAACGTGTCACGGGGCGGAAGTTGCAGGCGGTCTCGGCCGCTGAATTGCGCCATAACGAGGAGCAGCCGGTGGCGGGGAAAAATCGGAACTTACGCGCAGTCGAGAATCGCGGGCAGCAGCCGCAACCTCAGCCGGCAAATCGTCCGACGCAGGCGCGAAACCAGGACCCGCATCCTGCTCCAGTGGCGCAAACGCCTCTGCGCGAAACGGAAAAAGAAAAGCCCGTGCGCCCGCAGCCGACGCGCCCTGAGACCACGCAGAAGCCCCAGCCGGTCAGGGCCGTCGAACCGAAACCAGCGCCGGTGAAGCCGGCTCCCGCGCCGCGCGAGATGCGCCCGGCGGAAAAGCCGGTGGAGCAAAACCAGCCTGATGCGAGGAACAGAAATCTACCGCAAGCGAGACCGCAACCGGCCGTGCCGACCGCGCCGAAGCCGGAAAAGGAGCGTGTGGTGAAATCGCCCAAACAACAAAATCAGCCGGCGACGAAAAACGCCCGAACTCTCAATGGCCGTAACCGCGAAGCGGGCGGAACCAACGCCACTGAAAATTCCGATCAGAGCGGACGCAGATAAAAACAGATCACAGGTAACGAGGCTCAACCTGGCCTCGTTGCCTGGTCATAAAAGTTTGGGCGAGATTTCGCAGGAAAACATTGCCGAAGGACGCGATTTCAGGATGTAATCTTGCCTGATGAAATCTTTTCGCGTTTTTACACGGATATTTTGTTTGTCTGTCTTCGGCGTATTTTCGTTTTCGGCCGCGATGGCGCAAACCGGTTTGCCATCCATCGCCCTGAAGCCCGCCTGGCCGAATTTAAAATTCGACCGCCCGCTCTGGATGTGCGAAGCGCCGGATGGAACGCATCGGCAATTTGTGGTGGAACAGGCCGGAAGAGTCTGGATTTTGCCGGCGGACCGCAATAGCGCGGAGCCGAAATTGTTCCTGGATATTTCGGACCGGCATCCATTCCGGGACAATGAAGAGGGCTTGCTGGCGCTGGCTTTTCATCCGCAATACAAAACGAACGGGAAATTCTACATCTTTTACTCGCATCCGAGTTCGCCGAAACACACGATCCTGGCAGAAATGCAGGTTTCCAAAAATGATCCGGACAAAGCGGATCCCGCCACGGAGCGAGTGCTTTTGAACGTGCGCAAGGAGAATTGGAATCATAACGGTGGCACTCTGCTTTTCGGCCCCGACGGGTATCTCTATCTTGGCATTGGCGACGGCGGTTCGGGCTACGATCCGCGGGACGCCGGCCAGAATCTCGAAGTGCTGTACGCCAAAATCATCCGCATCGATGTGAATTCCAAAACGGCCGGGTTGGAGTATGGAATCCCGAAGGACAATCCTTTCGTGGATGTCAGCAAACAAGCCGAACTCAAGGCTGATCCGCTCGACAAGGACGCCCACGTCACCCGGCAGGAAATTTGGGCTTACGGCGTCCGGAATCCGTGGCGCATGAGCTTTGACCGTGAGACGGGCGAGCTGTGGCTGGGCGACGTCGGCCAGGATAGATTTGAGGAAGTGGATGTGATCAAGAAGGGCGGAAATTACGGCTGGAGCGCGCGGGAGGGATTTCATCCGCTGGTCGCGGAACACACAGTGCGGGGCTCGGAACCCATCGATCCCATTATTGAGTATGGGCATAACGCTGAACTGGCGCAGAGGTCCAAGTTCCCGGATCACAGCACCGGCATTTCCATTACGGGCGGTTATGTTTATCGGGGTAAAAAAATCCCGGCCCTGCGCGGCATGTATCTGTATGCCGATTTCCAGATGGGCACGATTTGGGGATTGCGTTACGAAAATGGCAAGCTGACCGCCAACGGCGAGCTCGTGAAGGGAAATCAATCAAGGAATATTCCGAGCTTTGCCGAGGACGGTGAGGGCGAGCTGTACGTGATCTCGTTTGACGGAAAAATTTATCAGATTGTGGGCGCGGAAAAATAGTGGCCCGCGGATTTTGCCGTCGCATAAGGCCGCCGTTTCCCAATCCGTGCTTGACGCATTTTTTGAATGTGATTGCATGGCTAGCATGAAATTTAAATTTTTTGCAGCCGTCATCGGCGCGGCGGTGCTGGCAGTCGGTTGTGTGAACACGGTTACTGGTGGAAGAACGGCTGGTGTTCCGTTCATCAAAGATAAAATCGAGTCGCGTTATGAGCGGCCGCCCGAGCCGATTTTTGAAGCCGCCAAACAGGTCATTCGCGAAAACGGCGAATTGCTCACTGAAGGCACTCTTTACGGCCAGACCAACGCTTTGGGTAACTCGGTGAGAACCGTCAAGGGCAAGGTGGATCAACGCACCGTTTGGGTGCGCGTCGAGCAGTTGGACCCGAAGATCACCGATGTCACGGTGCAAACGAGAACGGCGGGCGGCGTTTCGGATATCGATCTCGCGGCGCAGATAGACAAGCAGATTGCGCTGAAGCTGGTGAGGTAGGGCGGTTGAATGGTTAAGGGAGTTAAATCGTTAAATGGGTTAAATAAGTGGGTTCCTGCGGGCAGGGGGCTGCTTATTTAACGAATCGCCGTTTAACTGATTTAACTTTTTTCCTTTCCCATCTTCAATCCAATGTCCTGCTCGTAAGTGCCGAGCTTGACGGCGGCGATCTTTTCTTTGCCCTTTAATTCCAGTTTCAAATGCGTGATGCGGCTGGCAGCGACCTGCGCGGCGGCGGCACCGGGAAAAAGATCGATTATTCGCTGCAGCGTCGCGCGGATGGTGTCGTAATTCCCGCCATTGCGGATCTGCAAATCCGCCAGCAGGTTCAGCCAATGCGCGACGCGCTTCGGTGGTTGGTTCGGAAAGGTGATGAGCTGTTCCAACTGGTCCATGGCCAAATCCATGCGGTGGTAGTGATTCGCGTAAATCAGGGCCAGTTGCTCGCGCGCTTCGGCGTCGAGCGGGTGCGCCTGGAGATGTTCCACCAGTTCCACGGCTTGTTTGGCAGCGTCAGGGTCCGCCGGCGCGGGATGGAATTTCGGATCGAGCAACCCGAGATTTTGCACGCCCTCCGTCACGATGAATTTTTTTCGGTCGTGCGCCGCCAGCAAATGTTCGGTGCTCGCCAGGCTGGCGATGCGTTGGGCGGCCCGCGCGGACAGTTCGGAGTCGGGAAAACGGTCGATGATTCGTTGCAGTGTTTCGCGCGCGGTGTCGCGGTCCTGGTTCAGTTTCAGATACCAATCCGCCAATGTGTTTAACGCGAGCGCGATATTGCCCGGCGGGTGTTCGGACTGATTGCAGATGCGCTCGATGGTGATGGCCGCGCCGGGAAGGTCGTTCAGGTTTTCCGCCTGGAGGTCGGCCAGCAGCAGTTGTCCTTCGAGATCGGCGGGGAATTTATCCAATTCTTTGCGGATGCTGGCCAGCGCCTCCTGGTAATGGCCGCGCTTGCGGTGGGCAATGGCCTGGGAATAAAACGGCTTCGCTTCCATCGGCGTGGTGCCGCCGTCGTAAAGATCGCCAATGGGATTCGCCACCATGTCCGCAATGTCGCGGCGCCAGATCATCGCGAGAAACACCCCTCCGACCGCCGCCGCGGGAATGCCGCCAAAGGCCGCGCCGTAGCCGCCCTCTTTCATCATCGGCCCGATTAGCACGAACATTCCGGAAACGTTGACGACCGTGAGGACCCATTTGAAAAGCAGACGCGCCGGGTCATCGCTTTTTTTCAGGATTCGAAAAAGCGCCCAGCCGACCAGGCCGAGGAAGACGATCAGTGCGAGGCCGTCGGAAAGGTATCTCCAAAGATGGCTTCCGCTGGCGGGCTGCGCGGTCATGAACGGTCATTTCTGCCGGATAATGCGGTCGGGCTGGCGCGCGCGGCTGACGGCGGTGTCATAGGTGACCAGACATTTGCAATAGAGGTCGTGCAGGCAATTGTCCATGAGCACCATGCCTTCTTTCCGGCTCATCTGGATGGTGTTCTCCATCTGGTGCAGTTGATTTTCGCGGATGAGGTTGCGCACCGCGCCGTTGGCGATGAGCAGTTCGTACGCGAGCACGCGGCGCGTGCGGTCGGCGGCGGGCAGCAATTCCTGCGCGATGATTCCCTGGAGCGAATTGGAAAGTTGCATGACGATTTGCCGCTGGGAATTGCCGTCAAACACGCCGACGATGCGCTCGATGGCCTGCGAGACGCTCGGTGAGTGCATGGTGGCCAGCACGAGATGGCCGGTTTCCGCGGCCGTCAGCGCGGTGGCGATGGCTTCCGGGTCGCGCATTTCGCCCACCACAATCACGTCCGGATCCTGACGCAACACATGGATGAGCGCGCGGTTGAAGGAGCGCACGTCGGTCAGCACCTCCTGCTGAACGACAATCGCGCGCTTGTTTTCATGCACGAACTCGATCGGGTCCTCGATGGTGACAATCTTGCAGCGGCGCTCGTTGTTGATGACGTCGACGAGATAATTGAGCGTGGTCGTCTTGCCCGCACCGGTGGCTCCGGTGATCAGAAAGAGGCCGTTCGGCTTGCGGGCGAGGTCGTCGATTTTTTCCGGCAGGCCCAATTCGGTCCGCGACGCGATTTTTTCGCCGCAAAACCGGAAGCTCATTTCCGGGTGGCCGTTGCGCTTGTAAAAGGTGGCGCGCACGCGCCCGGCGATTTTGTGGAGCAGCGAAATGCACAGCTCCCATTCCTGCTCGAATTTTTTCTTCTGCTGCTCGTTCAACAGGCTTTCGGCAATGCTGGTAATTTCCTGCTCCGTCAGCGCGTCTTCATCGGCGATGATGATTTCGCCGTTGACGCGGAATGCCGGCGGGACGCCGGTGACGAGGTGGAGGTCCGAGCCGTCGAATTCCTTGGCGGCGGACAAAAGGCGGTCGAGATTTTCCGTGCTCATGATTTTTTGAATAACCGCCGCAGCCACGCGGGCAGCAGGTTTGTTTGGGACAGTTTCACGAGCCCGAGAGTGGCCTCGCGGCAGGCGGGATTGAGCTGCCGGGCCTGGGTGAATGACAGCCGCGCCGGCCCTTCGAGCCCGAGCGCATCCTGGCAACGGCCGAGGTCGAGCCACAAAATAAAATGTCCGGCGTTCCACTCGACGGCTTGTTGCAACTGTTTCATGGCGAGCGCAAGTTGCTTGTAAAAATAACGGACGCGCGCGGCCAGCCACGCGATGAACCAGTCGCGGGGAGCGAGCATCTGCGCTTTCTCGAAGCAATAATCCGCGCGTGTTTCCTCGCGGGCGAGCAGCACGTCGCCGCGCGCGAGCCAGACGTAAGGCGTGTTGCCGCGCTCTTCAATGGAGGTGTCCGAAAAAATCAGCGCGCCCTGCAAATCTCCAGTGCGGGCGAGCGCGACGGCTTTGGCCGCGAGCAGTTCCGGTTCGTTCGGAAAACGTTCCAAGGCTTTGTCGGCCCAGAGCTTGGCCTCCTTGTACTGGCCCAACTCGATCAGCATGCGCACCTGCCCGGTCCAGGCGGTGGCGTTTTGGAGATTGAATTCGATGACCTTCCCGTAGCTACGCAGCGCCGCTTCAAAGTCACCGTTCTCGAACGCGGTTTGCGCTTCACTCGCGTAATAGGCCTCGTCCTTGACCAGCCCCTTTTGACGGCTTGACCGCTCTTCGGATTCACCGCTCAGCTCGAGATTTTCAAAACGACTCATTCAATTGTTAGGCGCGCGGAAAGGTGCCTTATCGGCTTTCCACAAACCATAAATTCCCACCACCGTGCCGCCCGGCAATGCCGGCAGGAGCGCCCAGTTCAAAACACGGCTCAGTCGCCGTCCGGATTCCGGTTTGAATCGCCGGGCGCAAAGTACAATGATGATCGCCAGCGCGTAGGCGCCGTTCACCGCCGCAAACCACGGCAACGACGCATCGGGAATGTGGGCATGGACCGGGCCGGCCATAGATGCGCCTGCCAGAAACAGGAGGAGTCCCGCGCTCAACGCCGTCATTGCTCCGAGGCTGCCAAGTGCGGTGGAATAGATTTTGTTATGAGGCATAATTTTTTAAGATCCTGTGGTGTTCATTGATTGGACACCTGTGCGCTCATATCCTCACGCGCGAATTGCGTCATCCGTTATTGGCGTTTTCGATGTTGGGCACGCTCGCGTGGCGGGCGCGGCCTTCGGCCCAATGGCGCAGGCGGGCGATTTGTTCATCCATCGTCCGGGCGAGCGGCACCGTTTGCGCCAGCGCGTTCAGGACGTGCTCCGTTCGGATGTCCTGTTTGTCGTAAAACGCATCGTAGAGCGCGCTGTTGATGGCCTCTTCGATTTCGGCTCCGCTAAAATCGCGGCTGGCCTCGGCCAGCGCTTCGAGGTCGAATGCCGCGGCGTCACGCCCGCGTTTGGCCAGGTGGATTTCGAAAATTTCCGCCCGCTCCTCTTTGTCCGGCAAGTCCACAAAGAAAATTTCGTCCAGACGGCCCTTGCGCAAAAGCTCCGGCGGCAGTTGTGAAATGTCATTGGCCGTCGCCACGACGAACACCGGCGCGGTTTTTTCCGAAAGCCAGGTCAGGAAAGTTCCGAATACGCGCGCCGCGGTGCCGCCATCGACCGACCCGGAGCCCTGCGAACCGGCGAACGCCTTGTCGATTTCGTCCACCCACAAGATCGCGGGCGCCACCGAATCGGCCACCGCGATGGCGCGCCGGACATTTTCCTCCGAAGAACCCACGAGGCTGCCGAACATCCGGCCCATGTCGAATCGCAGTAAAGGCAATTGCCACTGGGTTGAAACGGCCTTCGCGCAAAGGCTTTTGCCGCAACCCTGCACGCCCAGCATTAAAATTCCCTTGGGCGCGGGCAAACCGAACGCGCGGGCCTCCGCGGTGAACGCGGCCGCCCGTTTGCCCAGCCATTCCTTCAGCACCGCGAGGCCGCCCACGCTGCTGAAATCCTCGTTGGCCGCGTAATACTCCAGCAGCCCACTCTTGCGGACGATCTGCTGTTTTTCCGCGAACACTTCGCTGATATCGTCTCCGCTGAGCCGCCCGCTTTTGACGATGATTTTGGCAAAAACGTTTTCGGCCTCGCCCAACGTCAAACCGAGCGCCGCCTGCAACAAGCGTTCGCGGCCTTCGTCGTCCAGGTCGATTTTGACTTTCAGTTGATTCACCTCCGCCGCGATTTTATCCAGCAACGCGTTCAAATCGTCGCGCGCCGGCAGCGGATGGTTGAGCACGGTGATTTCTTTTTCGAGTTCGGTCGGGATTTCAAGCACCGGCGAAATAAGCAAAATCGTTTTGTAACTATTCTTCAAATGCAGCGCGATTTCCTTGAGCTTGCGGATGATGGTGAAATTATTTTTCGTGAGAAACGGATGCAGATCCTTGAAGACGAACACCGCCGGTTCGACCTGCTCGATCACCTGGTCGAGCGCCGCCAGCGGTTCCTTGGTGGCGGTGTTGCGGTTCTTTTGCGATTGGATGGACGTCCCGGCGGGGACGATGCCGGTGCTGCAGCTCCATTCGAAAACTTTTTTCTGCCGCTTCTTCGCAATCTCGATGATGGCGCTCTGCACGCGCAGTTCTTCGCTGGAAACGATGTAAAGAATCGGATACCGCGCGCGGATGAGCGTCTCGAGTTCGGTTTGGAAATTCATGATGAAACGGGCGGTGCGCTTGCTGGCGGTAATAGCGGGCGCGAGGAGGTTGGCGAGGCTATTTTCATTTGTTCCTTCGGAACAGGTTGAGCAGGAAGGCCATGGTTCGGTCTTTTCATCGTTGGAACAGTTTCTGCCACCACGGCCGGTTTGGCTTTGGTAAATCGGCGCTGGATTTTTGGAGCCGCTCGACAATGCCCGACGGCACCGGCGTTTGCGCGGCATCAAAGCGCAACAATTCCTCGACCGTGGAAAATTCCTGCGCGGCATTTTGCATCGTGTGCTCTTCCGCTCCGCTCAAACTGGATTGCTCTTCGGATTCAAATTTTTTCTGCTGCTTCATAGTTCATCTTACTCCGTTTTTTTAAAAAGGGCCGCGAAAGCTTTGCGGGCGCGATGCAATTTCCCGCGGACGGCGTCGGCGGATTGCTCGGTCAGCGTGCCCACTTCCTCGTAGCTCAAATGTTCGTCCGCGATGAGCAGGAGGAGCAGCCGGTATTCGTCCGGCAGGGCGTCGAGCGCTTTCTGGATGCGTTCGCCCAGTTCCTTGGTTTCAAGCACGCGAAAGGGCGAGTCGCTTTGCGCCACGGCATTTTCCCAGATGGCTTCGTCGGCGTTGGAAAACATGTGCCGCTCGTTCCACGATTGCTGGAGATTGCGGCAATGGTTGATTGCGATGCGATAAAGCCAGGTGCGCCAGGATGCTTCACCGCGGAACTGGTCCATCTTGCGGAAAGCCTTGAGAAAAACATCGTGGGTGGCGTCCTCGGCCTTTTGGGGGTCGCTGAGAAAACGCAGTGCGAGGTAAAAAATCGCGCGGCTGTGCTCGGCGTACAGGTCGGCGAATTCGGACGGCGTCCAATCCGCTTGCGGTTGGTCCGGACATTCCCGATCTGCCAGCGGCTCGTTCATGAGCGGTTTCACTAGGGATTAGACAACAGTTCCGCGAGAATGTCACGCTGGCAAAATACGGAAGGATTTCCGAGCGAAGCCACAGATGGCACAGATTAGCACAGATTTTTTTTCGGCGATGATTTGGCCTTCCATCGTTTGAAATTCCGCTTATGTGCGGTCGCCTATGGGAAATGCGCCTCAACCGCCTGAAGGCGGAACTACAAGCTGAAGCTTGAACTCGAACTTACCAGCTCCAATCTGTCGAAACGCGCCGAATTGGCGCTCTGCGGTCCTATTTTGCGTTCAAATCGAAATCCACGCGGGTGCTGGAGTCGGTTTGGTCGTTGTCGATCTCCATTTCCTCGAGCTGCCACTGGCCTTCGACTTTTTTGATTTTTTTCGGAATGAAATCCTTGAGCAATTTGCCCCGGGCATCGTACGCCTGCGCCATGACGATGCCGTCGCTCTCGTTATCAATCCACGAGACCACACGGGAATAAGAGCCGGCGGTCGGCGCGGGGTTGATGCTTTCCAGAACTTTGCACGAGCGGCTGCGCTTCATTTCTTTTTTGGTCAAGTGCTGTTCCGGCCAGTGGAAGAATTCGAGGCCGAGGTCGGCGAGGGAGAAATCGGAACCGGCGAAGGGAGTCTTCGTCGCCTGGTTTCCGGACAATTCCCTTACTTTGCCTTCCGGCGCTGTCACGCGGTATTGATTGCCACTGGCGTCATGGAGAACCCGCACGTCCATAGCGTCGGCGACATAACGACTGCACCAGTTGGTTGCTGTATTGAATACTTCAAAGCGAACCGGAATTTTTTTGCTCGTGTCGTGAGCGCGGACCGTCATCACGCCGGTATTGGTGGTGTTCTGTGCGGGTCTTTGCGAAAGGATTTCGTCCGCGAGCGCTTTGCCTTCTCGGGCGGCTTGTTCGGGCGGCAAAATAGTGGGTTGCGATGTTTCAGTCTGCTTCTGTGCGAAGGCAGCCAACGCAAACAGGCAGAATGACAGCGCAAAAATGATCGAATATTGGCACGGGCGGGACACCCGTGCCACTGGACGTTTATTTTGCACGCAATGCCAGAGGCAAAAGTTCCGAGATGTGCCGCACGAAATGCACATTGAGCCTTTTGCGGACTTCCTCAGGCACTTCCTGCCAGTCGGTTTTATTTTGTTCCGGCAGAATAACGTGCTTGATGCCGAACCGCGCCGCGGCGAGCACTTTTTCCTTGATGCCGCCCACGCGCATTACGCGCCCGCGCAGGCTGATTTCGCCGGTCATGGAAAACTCCGAGCGCACGCGCCGTTTGGTCAGCAGCGAAGCCAAGGCCACGAGCAAGGTTACGCCCGCGCTGGGGCCGTCTTTCGGCGTCGCGCCGGCGGGCACGTGGATGTGGATGTCAAATTTGTTGTAATCCGTCATGTCGACGCCGAGGGCCTTTGATTGGCTGCGCAAATAACTGAGCGCGGTCTGGGCGCTTTCCTTCATCACATCGCCCAGCGAGCCGGTGAGAATCAAACCGCCTTTGCCGGGCATGCGTGTCGCTTCAATGAACATCACTTCACCGCCGACCGGCGTCCAGGCCATGCCCGTGGCGATCCCAACTTCTTTGATGTTTTCCGCCGTTTCCGACACGAACCGCGCACTGCCGAGATAATCCTTCAACGCTTCGGGTTTAAGCACCAGCGGCTTGTTGGTGTGGCCGTTGCTGCTGACAATTTTCCGCGTGGCTTTGCGTGTGAGCGCGGCAATTTCGCGTTCCAACTGCCGCACACCCGCCTCGCGCGTGTAATCATGAATGACCTGGCGGATGGTCGGGTCGGGAATTTTTACTTCGTCCTTGTCCAACCCATGCTCCTGCAACTGGCGCGGGACGAGGTAGCGTTTGGCGATTTGAAGCTTTTCGGATTCGGTGTAACTCGGCAATTCAATCACTTCCAGGCGGTCGCGCAGCGCGGGATGGATCGGGTCCAGCCAGTTCGCGGTGGTGATGAACAGCACGCGCGATAAATCGAAGGGCAAATCCAGGTAATAATCCGTGAAGGTGCTGTTCTGCGCCGGGTCCAGCACTTCGAGCAGCGCCGCAGCCGGGTCGCCGCGAAAATCCGCGCCGACTTTATCCAGTTCGTCCAGGAGGATGACCGGATTCCGACTCTCGACCCGTTTCAAAGTCTGGATGATTCGCCCGGGCAATGCGCCGACGTAGGTGCGGCGGTGGCCGCGAATTTCCGCCTCATCCCGCATGCCGCCGAGGGCGATGCGCGCGAATTTGCGCCCGAGGGCGTCCGCCACGCTTTTTCCGAGCGACGTTTTGCCGACGCCGGGCGGGCCGACGAGGCAAAGGATGGGGCCTTTGATCTGCTTGCGGCGTTTGATGACCGCGAGAAATTCGAGCAACCGATCTTTGACCTTATCCAGACCGAAATGCTGTTCGTTCAGGATTTTCTCGGCCTCTTTGAGATCAATCTTGTCTTCGGTTTCTTTCTCCCACGGCATCGCCACGATCCAGTCGAGATAATGCCGGGTAACGCCGTATTCGGCTGCTGCGGGCGGCATCTGTTGAAGACGCTCGAGTTCCTGGGTGGCGACTTTCTTGGCCTCGACCGGCATCGGCGTGGCATCGATCTTATCGCGAATGGCCTTGATTTCGCCGGCGTTGGATTCCGTCTCGCCCAATTCGCGCTGGATGGCGCGCATTTGCTCGCGCAGGAAGAAATCCCGCTGCGTTTTGGAAATCGACGTAGCGACTTCGGTCTGAATTTTCGAACTGAGCGTCAGGACTTCGTGCTCGCGATTGAGCATCGGCAGCAGGAAAGTCAGGCGTTCCTTGACTGAGGTCGTTTCGAGCAATTTCTGGCGCTCGTCGAGATTTAAATTCAAATTGACCGCGACCAAATCGGTGAAGTGGCCGGGATCTTCCGTGTTCAGCGCGGCGATCTTGACCTGCTCGGACAAGGCCGGCGAGAGCTTGATGATTTCCTGGAACTGGCCCTGCGCGTTGCGCATCATGGCGGTCACTTCGACCGTGTCCTCGGTCACATCCTTCATCAGCTCGAATTTCGCATTGAGATAAGGATCGTGGCTGATGTAATCCTTGATGCGAACGCGCCAGAGACCTTCGACCAGGACGCGGACAGTGTTGTCCGGGAACTTCAACATTTTCAACAGCCGCGCCGCGCAACCCACTTCGTGCATTTCCTCGGGCGTGGGATTTTCGGCTTCGGGCTTGCGTTGCAAGGCCACGCCAAGCAAGCGATCGCCGGCGACGACGTCATCAATGAGCTTGATGCTTTGAGGTGTCTCCACGAGCAGGGGAGCGACCATGCCGGGAAAAATCACGATGTCGGAAAGGCCGAGAATCGGAAGGGTTTGCGGCAGTGAATGGGCGGACACGCGCGCCGGAGCCTCAGGGTTTCCGGCGGCGCCCAGGATGCTGATAAATTCGGTATCTGGCGACGTCATCGCGTACTTTTACAAGGTTAGATGCCGCCGCCCGCTAAAAGTTCGGAAGAAAATTAATTCCCTTCGGCGATGGGCACCTTGGTGCTCTTAAGTTGCGCCTGGGCCACGGGAACATCAATACGTAAAAACCCGTTTAAATAAGCCGCCTTGGCCTGCCCCAAATCGTAACCTGGCGGCAGCTCCAGCATGCTCTCAAACGGGCCGTAATTAATTTCCATCACGAGAAAACTGCATTTAGGCGCGCGGCAGCCGTCCGGCCGGTTCCCACTGATGCGCAGGCGATTGCCCTCGATGGTTATTTCGAGGTTGTCGCTGCGCATACCGGCCAGCTCGACTTTGATGACCAATCCATTGTCGGTGGCATAAACGTCCGTGTTCGGGACCCAGTGCGCTCTCGCCGAACCTTCACGGCCACCGGCAGAGCGGGTCACAAAATGCACGGTCGAACTGACTTTGCACATGGCCATTCCTGCGGAAAATTATCCTAGACGATTTGGATAAGCAAGCACGCTCATTTGGGTTTGATCAAAACTTGGGGACGCTCGCCTTTGCGGGCGCGAAAGATGACGGATTGCTGGGGTGCGGCGCTGCCCGCGGCCGAACAACCGCAATGCGTATCGCGCTGAAAACTGAATTTACGAGGGCGAAAACGAGCCCTCAATAATAAGGCCGCTGCGGCTCCGACAATCAATAAAGACACCAACTGCTGCCAATCCATGCTGGCAAGATAATCTCAAATGTCCTTCGTGCAACTAATGATTTTAGGTGAGGGGCGGAGATGGGGGTGCTGCCGGGGGCGGATTCGGGTTTCGGATTTGTGCTCCCGCGCTCCTGCGTTCCGATGCCTTTGTTTTTAAAATGGCGGCGGTCGCAGACCGCCGTTACAGTGACGCTCGTGTCTGCATCGATTTTTCGCCATCAGTACCGCGTGGTTTATGCCGATTGCTCGGTCGGCAATCATATTTATTACTCGCGTTATTTGGATATCCTGGAGGCGGCGCGGGGCGAGTTTTTTCGGCAGCTCGGCGTCCCGCTACTCCAATTGCAGGAGCAGGACATCATTTTCCCGGTGGTTGAATGTCATCTTCGCTATAAATGCCCGGCTCGTTATGATGAGGTGCTGACGATTGAATTGTGGACAACGCTGGCGCAGGGCGCGCGATTGAATTTTGGTTTCCGCATTTTGAAGGACGAGGCGACTCTTGTTCTTGAAGGCGAAACGTTTCACGTTTGCACCGGATTAAATGAAAAGCCAAAGCGCGTGCCGGAGGGTTTGTTAAAGGAGTTGAACCAGTTAAATGAGTCAAACAAGTGACTTCTTGCGACGGCGCTCATCAAATCCTTTGCGTTCTTACCCATTTAACTTATTTAACACGTCATTGATCTAACGAATTCAACCAACATGCGCATCCTCGCCCTCGATCACGGAACCAAACGCATCGGCATCGCGCTCAGCGACGAATTGAAAATGATCGCGCAGCCGATGGAGTTCGTGCTGGCGGAGCCGTTCCTGGGATTTCTCACGCGGGTGAAGGAAATCATTCGCGAGAAGGAAGTGGAATTGATTCTCGTGGGCATGCCGCGAAATATGGATGGCAGTTACGGTCCGGCGGCGCTGAAGGTGCAGGAATTTGTCGCGGTGCTGAAGGAAAAGGTGGCCATACCGATCCAGATGTGGGACGAGCGATTGACTTCGGCGCAGGCGCAGCGTTTTCTCATCCAGGGCGGCGTGCGACGCCAGGACCGGAAGGAGAAGGTGGACAAAATGGCCGCGGCAATTTTGTTGCAGAGTTATTTGGATAGTTTGACCCAATAGTTTAACCACGGATGGACGCGGATAAACACGGATAAACACGGATAGGGAAAAAAGTTTTGCGCGAATGAGCGCGAATTTTATAAAGTGTGAAAATGCCCACGCTTCACAGCGCTGTTTCATCCGTGTTTATCCGTGTCCATCCGTGGTTAAAATCTTGTGAAATTCAAACTAACCATCGCCTATGACGGCGCCGGCTACGAAGGCTGGCAGGTGCAGAAGACCGGCACGGGCGTGCAGGAAATAGTTGAAACGGCGCTGGCGAAATTGTTTCCCAGCAAACCGAGATTGCACAGTTCGAGCCGCACGGATACGGGGGTGCATGCGCTGGGCATGGTGGCGCACTTTGAAGCGCCGGGGGAGGAATGGAAAATGACGCCGCGCAAACTGGCGCTGGCCCTCAATGCCTGGCTGCCGGAGGACATCCGCGTATTTTCGGCGGCCCGCGCTCCGGAAAAATTCCACGCGCGCTTCGATGCCAAAGGCAAACAGTATCGTTACTTTGTCTGGAACCACACCGGAATGAACCCGCTGATTCGCGGCACGGCCTGGCATGTGCCGCGAGAGCTGGATTTGAAAGCGATGCGCGCCGCCGCTGCGCTGTTTGTGGGCAAACATGACTTCAAATCGTTTGCGGCCAACCGGAATTATGAAATGGAATCCACCGTGCGCACGCTGATGCGCTGTGATTTCAAGAAGAGCGGACCGTTGCTCACGTTCGTCATCGAAGGCGACGGTTTTCTCTACAAGATGTGCCGGGGAATTGTGGGCACGATTGTCCAGGCTGGCCTGGGAAAATTTCCGGCTTCAGAAATCAAACCAATGCTGGCGCAAAAAGACCGTCGCGTGGCCGGCATGACGGCGCCGGCGCAGGGGTTGGTGTTGTGGAAAGTTTTTTATTCGAAAACTCGTAGGAGCCGACGTGAGGAGGCTCTAATCAAGAAAAGTTAGAGCCTCGTCACCTCGGCTCCTACATATAAGATATGCACATCGTCCTGGTCGAACCCGAGATTCCGCCGAACACCGGAAATGTTGCCCGATTGTGCGCGGCCACGCGGACGACGTTGCATCTCATCGAACCATTCGGTTTCAAGCTCGACGACACGCAGCTCAAACGCGCCGGAATGGATTACTGGCAGCACGTCGAGTGGCATCGCTGGAAAGACTGGAGCACGTTCGCGCACGGCGTGCCCGCATCCGCGCGGCTGTGGTTTGTGGAATCCAATGGGCCGAAGCTTTACTCGGACGCCCAATTCGGACGGGATGATTACGTCGTGTTCGGCCGCGAGACGGCCGGGTTGCCGAAAAAGTTGCTCGAAGAAAATAGCGATCATTGGCTGCGCATACCCATGTTCAATCCCAATGCTCGTTCGCTGAACCTGTCGAATTGTGTCGCGTTGGTTTTGTTTGAGGCGCTCAGGCAACAAGGGTTTTCCGGAGAATGGAGCAGTTCTTGAATGTGAAGAACGCGGATTATTGTCGATAAGGGAGTGGTTTTTAGGGGCGAATGCGTTCGCTCGCCCATCTACAAAGAGTTGTTCAAAAATAGGTTGGAACTTGTTTTTGTTCCGTTCATGATTTCGATGAATGAAATTCATCAATGCGACCCGCTCCGTCTCGATGGTTTTACTATTTTGGGTGTGCTGCCTGCCTTTTGCCGCTGGCGCCGCTCCGGGCGCATCCACGCTGGAGGAGCGAGTGACCCGGTTGGAAGCCACGAGTCAAACGGCGGCGCCGGCCATTAATTCGGGAGACAACGCCTGGCTGCTGATCAGTTCCGCCCTGGTGCTGATGATGACCGCGCCGGGATTGATTTTGTTTTATGGCGGATTGGTGCGCAGCAAAAACGTCCTCTCGACCATCGCGCACAGCCTCATACTGATGGCAGTCATTTCGGCGCTCTGGATGGTTTATGGCTACAGCATGGCGTTCGGCAAGGGAAATGCCTTTTTCGGAAATCCATTGCAATACTTTCTGCTCAACGGGGTCGGCGGCGCGCCCAATCCGGAATACGCCGGGACCGTGCCGCAGCAAAGTTTCATGCTGTTTCAAATGATGTTCGCCATTATCACGCCGGCGCTCATCAGCGGTGCGGTGGCGGAGCGGATCAAATTCAGCGCCTACCTGATGTTCACGGTGCTGTGGGTGACGATTGTTTACTTTCCCCTGTGCCACATGGTGTGGGGCACGGGCGGTCTTTTTAATTGGGCGCTCGGCGGGAAATATCCGGTGCTGGATTTCGCGGGCGGGACGGTAGTCCATGTGAGTTCGGGTGTGTCGGCGCTGGTCTGCGCGCTCATGCTTGGCAAACGGGTGGGATTTCCGCGCGAGCCCATGCTCCCGCACAATGTCGTGCTGAGTCTCATCGGCACTGGATTGCTATGGGTCGGGTGGTTTGGATTTAACGCCGGCAGCGCGGTGAGCGCCGGTGCGCTGGCCACGAGCGCGTTCGCCGCCACGCATTTTTCGGCTGCGGCGGGAGCGCTCGGTTGGGCGGGCATGGAATGGTTTTGGAAAGGCAAACCCAGCGTGCTGGGTGTCGCTTCGGGCATGGTCGCTGGGCTCGCCACGATTACCCCGGCTTCGGGTTTTGTCACCATACCGGTCGCGTTTCTCATCGGCCTGAGCGGGGGAGTGGTTTGTTATTTGGCGGTTACGAAACTGAAACACCGCTTCGGTTATGATGATTCGCTGGACGTCTTCGGAGTGCATGGTGTGGGCAGCATGATTGGCCTGCTGATGCTCGGCCTGTTCGCGAATGCAACCGTGAATGCCTCGATTGGCGACACCTTCCATTCGGGTGGAAAAATTATTTCGCTCGCGGGCAGCGCGGCTCAATTCGTGAACCAACTTCGAGGCGTGCTGTTCACCGCGGCCCTGGCGGGAGTGGCGACGTTTGTCATCCTGAAGTTGGTCGACGCGGTGGTGGGACTGCGCGTCACGATTGAAGAGGAGGATTCGGGATTGGATTTAACCCAACATGGCGAAAGCGCGTATAATGATTAAAAAAACAAGTCTATGAAAAAAATTGAAGCAATCATCAAGCCTTTCAAGCTGAACGACGTGAAGGAAGCGCTGCAGGAAATCGGCATCCAGGGCATGACTGTCACCGAGGTGAAGGGATTTGGCCGGCAGAAGGGACACACGGAGATTTATCGCGGGAGCGAATATACCGTGGATTTCCTGCCGAAGGTTAAGATCGAAATCGTCATCGCCGATGCGCAGCTCAAGCCGGCCATCGATGTGATCACGAAAACCGCGCGCACGGGAAAGATCGGCGACGGAAAAATCTTCGTGATGCCGGTTGAGACCGCGATTCGGATTCGCACGGAGGAGCAGGGCGAAAGCGCGATGTAATGTTCGTCGCAGCCGAGGCGACGGGGCTCAAGGCTTTTTGGATTGGAGCCTTGACGTCGGCTGCTACTTATCCAACGACGATATTAATCAGCTTCTTCGGCACGATGATGATTTTCTTAATCGTCTTGCCGTCGATAAAGGGCTTCGCTTTCTCGGACGCTTTCGCGGCGGCTTCGAGCGTGGCATTGTCGGCATCGATGGCGGCTTTAATCACATCGCGCAACTTGCCGTTGACCTGCACGGGAATTTCGAGCGTGTCTTCCACCAGCAATGCGGAATCGAACTTCGGCCACTCGGCGTAGGAGAGTGATGCGGAGGAGAGTGATGCGGAGGAGAGTGATGAGTGATGAGTGATGAGTGATGAGTGGAGTTTAGCCCAAAGCTCTTCCGCAACGTGCGGGGCGAAGGGGGCGAGCAAAATCAAGAAGTCGCGGAGCACGGAAATCGGTTTCGTTTCCCACGTCATGGCTTCGTTGACGAAAACCATCATGGCGGAAATGGCGGTGTTGAAGCGCATGCCATCGAGGTCTTCCGTGACTTTTTTGATGGTGGCATGAAGTGTCTTCAATTGCGCTGGCGTGGCGGGAACGTCTTTGATCGTCAGATTCAGTTTTAGAATGTCCAACAATTCTCTACATCTCTGCGTCTCTGCGGTGGTTTCCGCCTGCTCGAATTCGGTCTCGCTTTGTTCATCCACAAACAGGCGCCAGACGCGGCCGAGAAAGCGATACACGCCTTCCACGCCTTTCGTGTTCCACGGTTTGGACATTTCCAACGGACCCATGAACATTTCGTAAAGGCGAAAGGCATCGGCGCCGTACTCCACGAGGATGTCGTCTGGATTCACCACGTTGCCGCGCGATTTGGACATCTTCTGACCGTCTTCGCCGAGAATCAGGCCTTGATTGACCAATTTGAAAAACGGTTCGCGCGTGGAGACGTAGCCAAGGTCAAACAAGACTTTGTGCCAGAAGCGGGCGTAGAGGAGGTGCAACACGGCGTGTTCGGTGCCGCCGACGTAGAGGTCGACGCCGGGCGTCTCGTAGCCGCCGACGTGAGGCGGCGGATTGGTCGATTTATCCGCCTCGTTACCTCGGCGGCTACCCATCCAATAATTTTCCGCGTCTTTGCTGACGAAGGCGTTTGGATTTTTCGCATCGAGATAACGCAAATAATACCAGCACGAGCCGGCCCATTGGGGCATGGTGTTCGTCTCGCGCGTCGAACCGTCCGGCAAATTGACCCAATCCTGCGCGCGGGCGAGCGGCGGCTGGCCATCGGGCGTGGGCTTGTAATCGTCGAGCTTCGGCGGAAGGACGGGCAAGGCGCTTTCCGGCAGGGCTTCGTGGTAAAGATTTCCGCTCGCGTCGCGTTTCCAAACTATTGGGAACGGCTCGCCCCAATAACGCTGGCGGCTGAAGAGCCAATCGCGGAGTTTGTAATTGATGGTCTTTTTTCCGAAGCCCCTGGATTCGAGCCAGGCGGTGATTTTCGTTTTGGCTTCGGCGGTGGTGAGGCCGTCGAGCGAGATTTCGGCATTGGTGGAATTGACCACGGTTCCGTCGTCCGTGAAACCGTGCCAATCCGTTTTGGAATCGGGCGGTTGAACAACCTGTACAATCGGGAGATTGAATTTCTCCGCAAATTCGAAGTCGCGTGTGTCGTGGCCGGGAACCGCCATGATTGCACCGGTGCCATAACTGGCGAGCACGTAATCGGCGATCCAAATGGGAACTTGTTGTTTGGTGACGGGATTTATCGCGTACGCGCCGGTGAAGACGCCGGTCTTGTCCTTCGCCAATTCGGTGCGTTCGAGGTCGGATTTTTTCGTAACGTCCGCTTTATATTTGGCGACTGCATCCCGTTGTTCGGGAGTGGTTATCTGATCAACGAGTTTATGCTCGGGGGCGAGCACCATGTAGGTCGCGCCAAAGAGCGTATCCGGGCGCGTGGTGAAAACGGTGATTTGCGATTCGGAATTGGAAATTTGAAAATGGACTTCCGCGCCTTCGCTCCTGCCAATCCAGTTCCGCTGCATTTCCTTGAGCGACTCGGGCCAGTCGATGGTGTCGAGATCGGACAAGAGGCGCTCGGCGAAGGCGGTGATGCGGAGCATCCATTGGCGCATGGGCTTGCGTACGACGGGAAAGCCGCCGACTTCGCTTTTACCGTCCACGACTTCTTCATTGGCGAGCACGGTGCCGAGTTGTTCGCACCACCAGACGGGAGCTTCGGTCACGAAAGCGAGGCGTTTTCCCGCGAGGAACAAATTGCGCGCTTGTGATCTGGCAGTTTCTTTTAAACTTAACCAGCCCTCATGCGTTCCCACGAGGAACGCATTATTTTTCCATTCGTTTTTGCGGGTTGGATTCTCCGAAAGGGCATCCTCGAGCAATTCGATAGGCTGGGCTTTATTTAATTCGGGATCGAAATAGCTGTTATACAGCTTCAGAAAAATCCATTGCGACCATTTGAAATATTCCGGATCGGTGGTGTCCACTTCGCGCGTCCAATCGTAGCTGAAACCGAGCGATTTTATCTGGCGTTTGAACGTGGCGATGTTGGTCTCGGTGGTTTTGCGCGGATGCTGGCCGGTCTTGATGGCGTATTGTTCTGCGGGCAAGCCGAAGGCGTCCCAGCCCATCGGGTGCAGCACATGGCGGCCGCGGGCGCGTTGATAGCGCGCGAGAATATCCGTGGCGGTGTAGCCTTCCGGGTGACCGACGTGGAGGCCGGCGCCGGAGGGGTAGGGGAACATGTCGAGGATGTAATATTTCGGCGGGGGCTGATGACCAGCGGCCATGGCGTCACCGCCGTGGCGTTGCGCGAAGGGATGATTTTCAGGAACCACTTCGCCCGGGTTCCAGGCGCGAAAAGTCTGCTGCTCGTCCCAATGCTGCTGCCATTTGGGTTCGATCAAATGAAACGGATATTGCCGGCGTCCTGACATAAGTCCGAGTGAACATAAACAATCGGGTTCGCAGATAGCAAGAAAGGCGTGAGGCCCAAGGCGGATCCATGCAGGACGGATGTCGAGTGACGTGGTAAGTTCCAAATCCCAAATTCCAAGTTCCAGAGAAATTCCAAATTCCAAGTTCCAAAAACGCTGGTGGAAGCGAGCGCCGGAATTGGGGCTTGAAGCTTCTCTGGTGCTTGGAATTTGGGATTTGGAGCTTTTCCCGCTGTCCCGGCGCGCACTTCTTAGGATAACCTTCGGCGTTCGTCGACGTCCCCCGGCAGGCCTCAAAAATACTTTTCAGCCATTAAGAATGTGCTATGGTGCTCAAGCGTCCCATTAAGGCGCACTCATTTTCATGAGCGTTCCGCCAGCATGTAAAACTTCCAACCCGAGACGCGGGAACGCATTCACTTTGACTGAATTGCTGGTGGTCGTTGCCATTATTGCCATCATTGCCAGCCTGATTCTTCCGGCATTGGCGCGGGCAAAGGAGCGGGCGCACAGCGCTTTATGCCTGAATAACACGCGGCAGCTCACCTTTGCCTGGACGATTTATGCGGATGAACATAACGGGGTGCTGGCTTATAATCTGGGCCGAAGCTCTCGGATTTCGACCCCGTTGCCAGCCATTGCCGGCCCGCAGATGTCGGACAATTGGGTGAATAATATTCTCGATTGGGAAACGAATCCCGACGACACGAACACCGCCGCGGTGATTGGGACGGGCCTCGGTCCTTACACCGGCAACTCCGCTGCTTTGTATCATTGCCCGTCCGATAATGTCCTCAGTGACCTCCAGCGCAATGCCGGCTGGGCGGCGCGCGTGCGCAGTTATTCCATGAATGCCATGATCGGCGACGCGGGAAATTTTTCCAGGACCGGCGTCAATGTGAACAACACGAATTACGTGCAATTTTTCAAGACGTTCAACATCCCGCAACCGGCGGACATCTTTGTTTTCCTGGATGAGCATCCGGACAGCATCGATGACGGTTATTTTTTGAACGTTGACGATGATTGGGCGCCCAAATGGACTGACTTGCCGGCTTCATTTCACGATGGCGGGGCGAATTTTTCATTTGCCGACGGCCATTCCGAGTATCATCACTGGCGCAACGCCAGCACGAAACAGCCGGCGCTGGCTTACGGCATCAACCCGAAACTTCCGATGCCCATCACTGACGGAGTGCAGGATTTCTCGTGGGTCCTTTCAAGGATGAGCATTGAACGGGATTATCCCAAGTCCTCGGACACCTCGAATTAGCGGCGTCTCGCCCCTGAGAATCGAAACGCATGGGGGATGCACGAGCCACTAAAGCACGGCGCTCGCCGGAAGGAATTTGCTGAGGAATTGTGCGTCGCCTTCCGCAGCCAGCACGTAGGTCCTGCCGCCGGCGGTCCAGCTTGCGGTTATAAGACCATCCGCCTTTGCGAGAGTGGGAGTGCTTGTCGCAGGGGTATCCGAAGCGGCGGATCGGTCCGTAATAAATAACCACAAATCGGATTGCCGGTTGGGGGCCAGCGGCCGACCGCTTTGGAAACAAATCATGGAAACCGGCTTGCCCTGCCAGGTGGTGGCTACGCAACCCGCCGCCCGAGCGTTCTTTTCCAGGTCCACCGGCAGCACGTAATCCGCAATGGCGCTCTTTTGACCGAGGAACATCCGGATTTGGTCCAGGTTATTGGTGGTCAGATCCATGTAATAGCCGCGCACAGCCTGGCTGTCCATGTAACTGCGGTAGGCGGCAAAATCGTGCGGTTCGCGCGGGCGCCAGTGTTGTTGAATGTTAAAAGCCACGAGGGCCACGATGGCGAAGGCGCCGGCGGCCAGAACCGCTCGCTGCCAAACCGGGGTGCGATGAATGGGACGCTCGGCGATGATTTGTTCCTTCAAACCTTCCGGGACTGAAATCTGCCGGAACTTGGAGCGCAACGCCGAATAAAGCGCGCAATGGTTCGCAAACCAGGTTTTCAAGTCCTCATCCCGTTCGCACAGTTCCAGGGCTTCGATGAAAGCAGGATCGGCGGCATCCGCGGTGCCGGGCCGGTAGAGCTTTAGAATTTCTTTTGCCTGGTCGTTATTCATTTTTTCTTTCGGGATGGTCGGCTCGTTCGCCGCGGGTCAGAATCGATTGCAATTGGCCGATGCCCCGGGCCATGCGTGATTTTACGGTGCCAATGGGAATGTCGAGAATGCCCGCGATTTCCTTGTAGGAGCAATCTTCCAGGTAAAAGAGCGCGACGGGCGCCTGGTAGATTTCATCCACCTGCTTCAAGGCGTGGAGCACCTGGCCGGAGTCCAGTTGGTTCACGGTCGCGGGCGAGAGCGTGGGTAAATCCATCGGAACTTCCTCCAATTCATAATGCGGAAAGCGTGTCTGGCGCCGCCGACTTTCCAAAAACGCGCGGTGCAAGGTGGTGAACAGCCAGGTCTTCACTTTCGTCTGATCCCGCAACTGATGGCCTTTGGTCGCCCACACATAAAAAGTCTGCTGCGTCAGGTCGCAGGCGTCGGCCTCGGAGTGGGTAAGGCTGAAAGCGAATTGATAGAGCGGCTGGTAAAAGCTCGCCACTACGCTTTCAAAATCAACAACTGAGGCCATACGTTAAGAGCATCATTATTAGGAGCAACCAATAGGCAAAAGGTTCCTCCGGTTCCGTGGTTTCTCCAGTGTGCATCAGGCATTTCTGTGTTTCGAGCCGAAAATTCCACCGGAACAAAAGCGTGCCGGCAATGCTCTTATTAGCATGGGCCGCACCACCAATGGTCAACAATGGCTTCGCTTCGTGCATTGCGGCGGCGCCCGCCGCACAACGTGGTCGCGTTTCCTCTTGCGCCGGCGGCGGTTGCACATTGTGTTCGCGCCCATTGCTTTCTGGATTCAACCGGTGCGCTACGCGGCTCGCTCTCACGTTCGCATTCGTGCCGCGCGCCCGGGCAGCGCCGGCGTCCCGCCGGCCAATTCCTAACCGAATCCACGCTGCCGGAGTTGGGCGCAAAGGAGTAATGGCAGAATGGAAAACGCGGCCGCCCAAAAAATCCGCCGTTGAACAGTGAGGTGCATCAACTCTTCGAGCTCAAATGCCCGATTCGGAGATCGGCGTTGCCCGACTACGGCAGGCGAAGGTTTAACGTGGCGAAAACTGTGTGGGCGCGAAAATCAGCCGCGCCGCCGCTGCTGGGCTCGTGGTAATAATCGAAGTTATATTGCAACCGCGCGGTGACATTTTTTCCAAACCGGCGTGCCAGCGCCGCCTCCACGCCGTGCTCCTGATAACGAATGTCCACCGGCACGACCGTGGGGCCATTTTTTTGAGCGTAGCTGGCTTCGGAAAAATTCCAGCCGAGGGAGAAATCCGCGTTCTGGCTTAACACATAAGTGCTGCTTGCATCGGCGCTGTAGGTATCACCGTGATAAGGTCCGATGGTTGGCGAATGGCTGTTTAAATCGCGGGTCTGGGACGGCTCGTAGGAAAACGAGCCGGTGAAATAGACGCGGGGATGAGGCGTGAGGACGGTGGCGATCGAATAAATTTCCGACTCGAAACGCCCGGTCAACGTATTTCCGGCCGGGGAAAACACTACGTGCGAAGTGACGTTAGAGGCGGCATTGGCGTCATCGCGAAAATCGGTGGTGAGAAACTGGCAGGACAAGGTTGTTTTCAACCAGTTGCACGGGCGCACGACCAGTTTGGTTTCGGTTTCATCCGTGAGTAGTTCCCGCGAGCGGAAAAAATCCGGATAACCGCCGGCATCGGGCTGCGGCGGCCCCGTGCGCGGATAATGGCTGTCGTTTTCGTAGCGGCGATAATGCGCGCTGAAGGTCATCCATCGCCAGGGCGAAGTGCTGAAGCCGACGCGAAAATCGGTTAGCTGGCTGGAGAAATCGGTATTCTCCGCAAAATTTCCCGTCGATTGGAGATCGCTGTCAGTTTGTCCGATGCTGTCCTGTTCGAGGCGCACTTCGGCAAAGAGCACCGTGAAGGGAATTTTCGTGTAGCGCAGGGCGGCGGTTTCCATGGCGGACCGTTCATCGTAGTCGGCGTTCAAGGTGGTGGAGACAATTGCCAGCGTGAGGGGCGGAGTGCGGCTGAAAGGAATTTCATTCAGGTTTCCCGATCCGAAACCCTGTTGCCGCGTCCACTCGGTTTGGGCGCCGCCCGAAAGCGTCAACCCGTCAAAGGGCCCGAGCAGCAGGTTCACATTGGCGACGTGCGATTCCCTTTCCAGTGTGATGCTTGGCGCGGAACCGGCAAACGACGTATTGAAAAACCTGGTCACGTTCGTGAAGCTCGAGTCGGCATCCAAATGACTGTAGAGATAGCCGGCCGAGGCAAACATCCAATTCTTGAACTGTTTCTCCAGGCGGATGGTGTTGGCTCCCTGGAAATAGTGGTCGGTTTCATCCACATTCTGGGACAATGGGCCGCGGGCCCCTGAATTGGTATAATGCGTGTTGAGGCTGTAAAATTCCCCGCGAAACCGGTCTTCTATGGTGACGCCCTTGACCTCGGCATCGAGATCAAACTTTAGAACGTGCGTGCCCTCTCGCAGACCCCGACTGGCGGGCCCGATATTCCGCGCGTCGGCGGCCGTGCCGGCCACGCCCCAGGCGGTGCTGGCTTCATCACCTCGTTTGTAGTCGTATTCATAACCAAATACCAGGCGCGGCCAATGAGGCAGGCTGACGCCGAAGTCAACCCACGCTTTGCCGAGCGTCAGGTGCAGATCCTGATCCAGGCTCAACGCTTCGGGCGTGGAAGCCGCGTGACGAAAGCCGCCGAGATTGTCATAGTACTTCCGATATTCCTCCCAGCCGGAGTGAATGAAGCCGAGGTCGGTCTGCTCGATCGAAAGATCAATTTTGTGGTCGTCTCTCAAAGCATGGCCCGAAAGCAAAACTGCCGTGTCCGGTCCGGTTTGTTGGAACAGTTGGAATTCTCCAAGCCCACCGTTCACTCCCTCCGGCCGCCAGTTCAATTCGCGGAATTTTTTTGCGTCTCCGCTGACAGTTGTTCCGCCGACGACGGGCGAGAAAGAAACCGAATACAAATTCGTGGGTGGAGCACTGTTCCAGGGCGCGCCCTGGTCAATCCAAGCCCGCAACAAGCCAATTTGTGCCGCGGTCAACGGTTCGCCTTTTCCTTCGGGCGGCATTTGCATGTCCTCGACCAATCCGGCAGTGAAATGAATCAGGGGACTCTTCGCGCTGTTGCCCGGCACAATATCGACTCCGTCATCGCCACCTTTAAGCGCCGTCGCGCGACTGTCGAGGCGGAAGCCGCTCTTGGGTTTGGCGGGGCCGTGACAGCGCAGGCAGGAGGTGTCGAAAATGGGTTGGATATCCCTGGCGAAATCGATCCGGTTCGTGGAGGCAGGCGGAAGCTGGGATTCGTCGATTTTTGATTCGGCAGTCTTGGGTTCGGCGAGAAGTGTGCCGCATGAAAGCAACAGAACTCCGGCAACGCGCGCAACCCGGCTCGCGAGGTGGGAACCATTCGGCCCATGGCGCATCCGAAATCCCCTGGCAGTGGCGTGAGGGTGTTTCAATAGAAGTAAAACGGTTGCGTGTTTGAGCTGTGGATGGCCGTGTGGCAGCCCGCCGTCCAGCAAGTGCCGAAGCGCAAAAAGCCGGAATGGTCGACATTGCCGATGTAGAAACCCGGGCCGACGGACGGCCCCTGCATCTGGGCGTGACATTTCAGGCAGAGGTTCATGTCCCGCTGCACGAGCATCTTTGCGTTGATGGAACCATGCGGGCTGTGGCACACCGTGCAACCTTCGCGCATTGCGGCGTGCTCGAAAATAAACGGCCGGGTCTGTTCCCGATGACATTGGGCGCAGGTTTCGTTCTGGCGCGCCATGGCTAGGCCCCCCGCCGGTTTCATGATGTCCATGCCGTGTGGGTCGTGGCACTGGACGCAACTCATCTTGCCTTCGATCACCGGGTGATGTTGCGGCAAATGGAATTCAGCGCGCGTTTCCTGATGGCAACGGAAGCAGGCCTCGGGGTCTTTGCCGGGATTGATGATGAATTTTTCCAATCCGCCGCGTCCCGCCATGGCGATGTGCTTGCTGCCCGGTCCGTGGCAGGATTCGCAACCGGATTGGCCGGCCATTTGGGAGTTCCCCGAAGACAGCCGCGCGTGCGGGCTGGAGGGGAATACGCGGGAAATGTTCGGATGACAATCCCGGCAGGACTTGTCACCGACGAAAGTTGCGCCCTCAATTTCCAGGGGCGCCACGACGGCCCGATCCGTGGAGCAGGAATTGAACAATAAGAGCAACGTTCCCGTACAGGCCGCGAGCGTCAGGGCACCGAAAATTTTAACGCGACTCAACTTGGAATGGCGCATGAAGTGTGTGGGATGAGACCATTCATTTCGACCTAAGACTGACGGGATTGTCAGTTTGTTCCCAAAAAAAGTGTCTGATATGGCAGTGGCTAAAGTTTCGGGAACAAACCAGCTGATTAATCCTCTTAACGTCGATGAAAGCCTACTCCTCGAATAACACGTGTCATTTCTTGCGGCGAATTTTCACCTGGGGCGCGATTATATCTGTCGCGGGGGCAACGTATGGCAGCACTTTTTGGAACGGAGACAATATCAGTTTCACCCAGGGCCAGGATGGACCTGCGGATGTAATAGTGCCCGGCGCGGTGGCCATTAACCGGGGCATCAATTTGTATATTTATAACTCCATCTCCGAGGGTGGGCCCGGCATTGGCTCGCCCGCGGATACAATGTGGGCGGTGGGAACGTCAGATTTGATCGGCCATTTGAGCGCCGCCAATGTCGCCGGGCTGACTTTCGTCCCTTTCGGCGGCGCTACGCCTTCGGTGCGCACGACCGCTCAGGGCGCGCCGTGGTTTTCGGTAAATCCTTACATCCTTACCGGGGACGCGAGTGGCGGCCCGATTACTTTCGTCGTCCACCTGGTCAGCGAAGACATTTATCTGACGCTGACATTCAGCGACTGGGGACAGCACTTTGTCGGAGGCTTTTCTTATTCGCGTTCCACTCCCTCTGCGGTCACACCCCCGACTCCGACAATTTCCATCACCAGCCCGGCCAACGGAGCGGTCTTCGCCGCGCCGGCCAATGTTAAATTCACCGTGAACGCCAGCGTGAGCGGCGGTTCTGTTACCAATGTCTCGTTTTTTAATGGCAGCACGTCTTTGGGTTCCAGCCAAACGCCTCCGTTTAATTTCACGAGTGGCGCACTCGGTGCCGGGTCGTATTCATTGACCGCGGTCGCCACCGCCGCCGGCATTTCGGCCACCTCTACAGCTGTGAACGTGAGCGTCGTTGCGCCGGTGACAACCTCTCTTTCCGCTCCGACTGCGGCGAACAATCAATTCTCTTTCAGTTACAGCGCGAACTCGGGGCTTCGTTACGTGTTGGAGAGTTCCTCAAACCTGCTCAATTGGACACCGTTATTCACCAATACCGCCGATGGTAGTTCGGTGTCATTCACAACGAATATTCTGCCCGCCGACGCTTTCTATCGCGTGGGGCGATTGCCGAATCCTTAACGGAAGATGCAGAAATACCCGCTATGAAAATGCAGGCTAAATTCTGGAGCGCGCTCGCGGTGGCTCTTTTTGGCGCGGGCATTTGCCTGGGACAGGCTTCTTTTAGTTCGCAATCCGTTGCCGACGCGTTCGTGACGTCGGGCGGCAGTTTGAGTTCGAGTAATTTCGGCGGCGCCGGCGCTCTGTCACTTTCCGCCAGCGGATTGCCGCAGGGCGAATTTCAGAGCGTGTTGAAATTCAGTTTGGCGGGGGCGGAGAATTCGTTCAACGCGCAATTCGGCGTCGGCCAATGGACGGTTCAATCCGTCACGTTGGAATTGACGTCTTCACCGCACGGCAATTCGATTTTCAATAACATCGCCGCGGGCCGGTTCAATGTCTCGCTGATGCAAAACAATTCATGGGTGGAAGGCACCGGCACCGGCGGCACGCCGACTTCGGACGGGATTTCCTTTGACAGCTTGCTCGGCGTCTACATCAACAACGCCGCCGATCAAGGGCTCGGAACCTTCAGCTTTCCCGGCGGCAGCAGCGGGCAGAACGCCTACACGCTCGCGTTGTCGTCGGGATTGGTTTCGGACGTCATGTCGGGAGACGATGCCAGCCTGAGGTTGTTCGCCGCGGACAGCACTGTGAGTTATCTCTTCAGCTCGCGCAGCGGCGGAGCTCCGGCAGCGCAGCCTACCATAGTCGTGGAAGCGACCGCGGTGCCGGAGCCGGGTAGTGTGCTGCTTTGCGCGGCGGCCCTAATCATGTTTTTGCTTTTGCAATCGGTCCGTCGCTGGATTCGGCGGCAGCGATGATTGGTTGATTTCGTTTGCCGCACAGTTCACCCAAGAAGCGAACATTGTAGGCAAGCGACACCCGGAGCGTGGAGTGGGATTCGGCTCCGGGTGTTTTTTTGGCGGTGTCTTAATTACATTTGGATGCGCCAAGGTTCCTGCCAGCAAGCATGGCTGCGTCCGGGTTAAGACACCGCTTTTTCCGGAGCGTGACAATCACTTCGCGCTCGCGGTAGCATTCCTCATTCAATGAATGCATCGGCGTCGATCACATTTCTGATTGCCACTCGCAACGCGCACAAGGTAGGCGAAATCCGCGCCATTCTCGGCGAAAAATATCGGTATCTTACGCTCAATGATTTTCCGGGCGCGCCCAAAGTGGTTGAAGACGCCGACACCTTCGCCGGCAACGCCTCCAAAAAAGCCGTGGAACTTGCCAAATGGCTTGCGGCAACTCGAAACTCAAAAGCCGAAACCGGAAATTTTTTTGTCCTGGCGGACGACTCGGGCCTGGAAGTGGATGTGTTGAAAGGCGCGCCCGGCGTTTACTCCGCCCGCTTCGCCGCGCTGGATTCAGGCGAACCGGACAATTCGCCGGATGCGGAGAACAACGCCAAGCTGCTGCGCCTTTTGAAGGATGTCCCGGCGGAAAAACGGACCGCGCGCTTCCGCTGCCTGCTGGCGCTGACGCCCGTCGAACTCGAAATCCCAAAGCGGGAACACGAAACTTCCGCTTCGCCGGTGTGTTATGCAGACGAACTCGAACTGCAAACTGAAATTTTCGACGGCGCTTGCGAAGGCCGAATCGATTTGGATCCGCGCGGAAAAGGCGGCTTCGGCTACGATCCGTTATTTATTCCGAGTGGCTTCGAAAAATCCTTTGCCGAATTAGGCGAAGACATCAAAAACAAACTAAGCCATCGCTCGAAAGCTTTGGCGAAATTGAAGGAGCGGTTGGCGAAACTGTAGAAACTCCAGGTTCCGGAAGTTTACTTCGGCAACGGCAGTTTTTTGTGCACCCATCCGTTGCTGGCGATCATGCGGAACTTGTGAGGGCCGTGCGTGGCTTCATGCCAGAATTTTCCCCCGGCGCATTCCAGAATCAGGCCGCCCGCCGCGATGTCCCAGAGACTGATGCCGCGTTCGATATAGGCATCCAACCGGCCGTTGGCAACGTAGGTCAATGCCAGCGCCGCCGAACCCAACATGCGGATTTTTTGGACGCGGCGCGCGATCCAGGTGAAATAGGGCAGGGCGCGTTCGAGGTTCGAACGGTTTTTGGCAAACCCAATGGATACAATGCACTGCTTGAGCTTCCGGTGGTTGCTCACGCGAATCACCCGGCCATTCATTCGCGCCGCCTGCCCGCGAATGGCCGTCCACAGTTCGTCCTGGAACGGGTCGTAAACCACGCCCAGAAGAGTGACGTGTGATGAGTGATGAGTGATGAGTTTCCGACGCGCTCCGCCCTCGTGCCGGCCTTCGACCCTTTGCTGCAGCGCAATCGATACGCTCGCGTGCGGAATGCCGTGCGCGAAATTAACCGTGCCGTCGATCGGATCCACCACCCAACGATATTCCGCGTTTGGTTCGCCCGCTTCGCCTTCTTCTCCGAGCAACGAAATTTGTGGAAAAGCAGTGTGCAGTTTTCTTTCGATCAGCTTTTGGCAACGCACGTCGAGTTCGAGTTTGATGTCGTGCGAGGTGATTTCGTTCGCCTTTTTCTTCGCTGTAAGATTTTTGCGCATGATGGCGCCGGCGGCTTTTGCGGCATCAACGGCCGAGGCCAGCGCTTTTTCAGGTGAGACGTCGTTCATAAAACTTTCGCTCAACCTTCCAGAGCTTTCAGCGCTTCCAGCACATGCTCCAGCTTGGCTTTCAAATCGATGGCGCGCTGTTGGTGCTCGGCCAAAACCTGCGGCGGGACTTTCTGAACGAAATTGGGATTCCCGAGCTTTTGCTCGGTTTTCTCGATGTCGCCCTGGAGTTTTTCCTCCTCTTTTTTCAGACGCACTTTTTCCGCCGCCACATCAACGTAGCCTTCCAAGGGCAGAAAAATCTCGCCCAATTGCGTGCGCGCCGCCGGCGTACCTTTCGGAGCCTGGTAATTTTCGTTCACTTCCAATGCTTCCGCATTGAGCAGGAGCTTGATGACTTCGAGATCGTTGGGCGGCGTGAAATTCACCGGTTTGAAAATGTATTTCACTTTTTTGCCCGCGGAAATATTTCCGGCGCGGCGCAGATTGCGGCCCTGCGTCACGAGGTCATATTTCGCGTTGACCATATCGAGGTAACAATCGTCGAGGCCGTAATGGCCCTTGAAATCTTCATCGAGCGGTTTGGGCCAGCGCGCATACATAATGGTCCTGCCGCCCTGGTCGTCCGGCATGTCTTCCGCGTAACCCATGCCGTGCCACAATTCCTCGGTGATGAACGGCAGGAAGGGATGAAAGAGACGCAGCGTGTGGGACAGGATGAAATCAATCACGGCCAGTGTATTCGCTTTGCGTGCGGCGTCATCGCCATGCAGCACAGCCTTGCTCGCCTCCACGTACCAATCGCAATACTCGTTCCAGAAAAAGCGATACAATCCCTGCACCGCCGTGCTGAAATTGTAACTGTTCAACGCCTCGGTGATTTCCAAAATCGCGGCGTCGAGCTTCAACAAAATCCATTTGTCATCGCTGGAGAGCAATTGCGGGTTGATTTCCTCCTGCACCTGGCCGCCCTGCATCTGGCGGAAACGGCAGGCATTCCAAAGCTTGTTGCAGAAGTTGCGGCCCAATTCGACGTCTTTTTCATCGAACAACACGTCCTGGCCGAGCGGCGCGCTGCGCATGGTGCCGAAGCGGAGGGCGTCTGCGCCGTAACGAGCGATGAGGTCGAGCGGGTCGGGCGAGTTACCGAGAGTCTTGGACATCTTGCGACCTTGCTTGTCGCGAATGATGCCGGTGAAATAGACATTGCGGAACGGCAGGTCTCCCATGAACTCGTAGCCGGCCATGATCATGCGTGCGACCCAGAAGAAAATGATGTCCGGGCCGGTCACGAGATCGGTGGTGGGATAAAATTTCTTCAACGTGTCGGTTTGTTCCGGCCAGCCCATCGTGGCGAAGGGCCAGAGCCAGGAGCTGAACCAGGTGTCGAGGACGTCGGAGTCCTGGTCCCAATTCTCCGCATCTGGCGGCGGTTGCACGTCGCACCATATTTCCGGAACGACGGATGAGGGAGGACGAACGGACTGCGAGGGCGGTTTTCCGCCATTCGTCGATCGTGCTTCGTCATTTTTTCGGTACCAGACCGGAATCCGATGCCCCCACCAAAGCTGGCGGCTGATGCACCAGTCCTGGATGTTCGTCAGCCAATGGTCGTAAACCTTGGCCCAGCGATCGGGGTGAAATTTCATGCGGCTTTCCGCAACGCACGACTGCGATTCCTTCACCGCCGGATATTTCAAAAACCATTGCTCACTCAGGCGCGGTTCGATGGGAACGTCGGCGCGCTGGCTGAAACCGACGTTGTGCTCGTAGGGTTTTTCTTCCACGAGCACGCCCAACTCTTTCAGGCGCTCCACGGCGACATCACGCGCTTCGAAACGATCCAAGCCGGCAAGGCTTTCGCCGGCGAGATCGTTCATGGTGCCGTCCGGATTCATGATGTCCACGATGGGCAATTTGTGGCGCTGGCCGATTTCGAAGTCGGCCTTGTCGTGCGCGGGCGTGACTTTGAGAACGCCGGTGCCGAATTCAAAATCCACGTGTTCATCGCCGATGATCGGGATGAGCTTCTTTTCCGCCGGCATATGGACGGGGAGGGGACGAATGACGTGCTTGCCGATGAGATGCGCGTAGCGCGGGTCTTTCGGGTTCACGGCCACGGCGGTATCGCCGGGAATGGTTTCGGGACGGGTGGTGGCGATGGTAAGCCAGGTGTTCGACTCTTCCGAAACCTGCACCTTGAAGTAATACATGAAACCTTTTTGCGGTTTCATTTCCACTTCTTCGTCGGACAGGGCGGTTTGCGAAACGGGGCACCAGTTCACCATGCGTTTGCCGCGGTAGATGAGGCCCTTCTTGTAAAGCTCCACGAACACCTTTTGCACGCAGCGCGAGTATTCGGGGTCCATGGTGAACCGTTCGCGGGTCCAATCGCATGAGCAGCCGAGTTTCTTGAGCTGGTTGATGATGATGCCGCCGTGCTTTTCCTTCCAGGCCCAGACGCGTTTCAAAAATTCCTCGCGGCCGAGATCGTATTTGGTTTTGCGCTCCTCTTTTTTGAGGGCGCGCTCCACCTGCACCTGGGTGGCGATGCCGGCGTGATCGGTGCCGGGCAGCCAAAGCACTTCCTTGCCGTCCATGCGCGCCTTGCGGCTGAGAATGTCCTGGATGGTGTTGTTGAGCACATGGCCCATGTGCAGCATGCCGGTGACGTTGGGCGGCGGGATGACAATGGAGTAGGCGGGTTTGAGGGATTTCGCGTTCGCGGTGAAGCACGAATTCTCCTGCCAAAACTGATACCATTTTTCTTCGACTGCCTGCGGCTCGTATGCTTTGGGAATTTCGGACATAAATTTTTAACCACGGATGAACACAAATTAACACGGATAAAAAAATTAAAGAACAATCCGATCCCATCCCAAGCGAGCGTGTTTGAAATTTAAGATCAAACCGACGCGCAGCTTCGTAATTCGAAGGTAATTTAACATCTGCCCGCGCTCATGGTCGGTGATTCTGTCGATCACCTTGGTATCCACAATCACCGAGCCGAAAACAATAAGGTCTGGAATAAACAACCCCACTTGCTCGCCTCGGAACAAAACCGAAAAGTTTCTTTGCTGATCGAAGCCGATCGCATCCCTTTTGAAAAGTATGGTTAACGAGTTTTCATAAACTTTCTCGTTCAATCCGTGACCGAGTTCATTGAGTACAACGAAAGCATGACCGATAATTCGTTGAGTCTCATCTTTCAAAATGAGCTTGGAATCGGCGCCACGATTTAAATCCGGAGTAGCATCCGTGTTCATCCGTATTTATCCGTGGTTAAGATCACTTTTTCATCAACGCATACTCCATGCTGTCGGCCAGCGCCTGGAGCGAGGCGGTGATGATGTTTTCGCTGACGCCGACGGTGCCCCATTCGCGTTTGCCGTCGCTCGTGGTGATCAGGACGCGCGTTTTGGCGGCCGTGCCGGTCGCGCCGTCGATGATGCGGACTTTGTAATCCGTCAGTTTCAGTTTTCTCAACTGCGGGAAAAATTCTGACAACGCCTGACGCAACGCCCCATCCAATGCGTTCACCGGACCGTCGCCTTCGGCCACGGTGTGGGAGAATTCGTTTTTGACGCTCACTTTCACCGTCGCTTCGCAAACGGAAGTCATGCCGTTGCCGCGCATGGAAACGTGATAGCCCTCCACGGTGAAGGGCAGTTCGCGATGTTCGAGATGCTTTTGGATGAGCAAGGCGAGCGAGGCTTCCGCCGCTTCGAATTCGAAGCCCTGGTTTTCCAGTTCCTTGATGCGGATGAGGATCGGCTTCAATTCCGGCGTGTCGGCAGTCAATTTGAAGCCCAATTCCTTTGCCTTGGCCAGCACGTTGCTGCGCCCGGACATATCGCTGACGAGCACGCGGCGAGAATTGCCGATGGATTCCGGGTTGATATGCTCATAGCTGTGCGCGAGACGCTCCACGGCGTGCGCGTGCATGCCGCCTTTGTGGGCAAAGGCCGTGACACCCACCCACGGCTGGCGCGGGTCGGGCTTGAAGTTGGCGATTTCATCCACGAAATGGGAAAGCTCCTGCAACTTGGGCAGCGACGCCCTGGGCACGCACGATTTATTCATCTTGAGCGCGAGCGTGGGAATCACGCTGGTTAAATTGCAATTGCCGGTGCGCTCGCCGTAGCCATTAATGGTTCCCTGCACCTGCGTGGCGCCCGCTTCGACGGACGCAATGGCATTGGCCACGCCGAAACCGCAGTCATTGTGTGTATGAATGCCGATGCGTGCGGAGATTTTGCCTTTTGCCAATGTTGTGACGCGGGCAATTTCGTCCGGGAGGCAGCCGCCGTTCGTATCACAAAGTACAACGCAATCGGCCCCGGCCTTTTCCGCGGCCTGCCAGGTCGCCAGCGCGTAATCGGGCTCATTTTTGTAACCGTCGAAGGAATGTTCGGCGTCGTAAAAAACGATCTTCCCGTGGTCTTTGAAAAACCTGATGGTGTCGGAAATCATCGCCAGGTTTTCGGCTGGCGTGGCGCGGAGGACTTCGGTCACGTGCAGCAGCCAGGTCTTGCCCACGATGGTCACGACGGGAGTTTCGGCTTCCAGCAATTGCCGCATTAATTCGTCTTTTTCGACGGCGATACCCTTGCGGCGGGTCATGCTGAACGCGGCGACTTTGGCATTTTTGAATTTACGCCGCCGGACTTGCTGGAAGAATTCCATGTCCTTGGGATTGGATCCCGGCCAGCCGCCTTCAATATATTGGACCCCAAAAGTATCGAGCTTTTCGGCGATGCGCAGTTTGTCGGTCGCCGAGAAATTGATTCCTTCACCCTGGCTGCCATCGCGCAGGGTCGTATCGTAAATTTCGACTTCGGGTTTCATTGTTTCCGCACGCGCGGAAACAAATATTTAAGCGAAAGAAGCCCCGCTGGCAAATCACAAAACCACGGGCCTCCGGCGTTTCAACAACCGGTTGATACCGGCTGATGAGAGCGCCGAAGGCCCGTTTTAAACCGAGGGTTTCGGTCTACAATAGGTTAATAGTTACGATAATGGCCCCGGTCCCAATAACCATCGTGATGCCATTCGTGGCCGTAGCCATATTCGTGCGGCCCATAATATCCGCCGCGTTCTCGAACTTCACACCCGGTTGTAGCCATCATACCTGCTAACAAACCGGCCAGGCTGAGTAAGGATAGGAACGTTTTCATTTTTTTGGGCGGGAACGCAGGCTCCAAGACCTGAACTCCCGTGCAATTAACCTAGTTCGCGAACGGGAAAAATACGATGGGTTGAAACCCGAAAAAATACGAAAAAATCAGCGGCGGATAATTCCGGACAATTTCATCTTTACGGTCTCGCCGACGATGCGTTCGAAAAGGGATTTTTTCTTGGCCTTGGCGGGTCCGCCGATGAGTTCGACGGCGCCACTGCAGATAGGACAGAGCGAGAGCATTTTCTTGCCGCCTTTGCGCCGCAAGCGATGCACGCAGGCCTCGCACATGATTTCCTTGCAGACCGTGCACTGATGAGTGCCGGGCGCGTGGCTGTGCCGCGAGCAAGCCCAGGCGCCGTCTTTTCTCACGACCGGCGGCGCGGGGATTTCCGGATTGTAGAATTTGGGGATCTCAATCTTTGCGTCCGTGGTTTCCACGAGTAACTCCACGTCTCCGAGGCGCACGATCTGGCCCGGGAACAACTGGATTTCGCGGACGGGTTGGTCGTTGACGAAGGTCCCGTTGGTTGATTCGAGGTCGCGGAGAATGACGCCGTCATCCCGGAGCACAATCTCACAGTGAACGCTTGAAATGGTGGCGTGATCGATGGAGAAGTCGTTATCGGGATGCCTGCCGACACGATTGGCGCCGAGTTTCAGGTCAATTAACCTGACATTCAGCCCTTCAGATTTAACCAATAATCGCGCCATACAATAAACGAGCCGCACTGCTCCTTGAGCACCTACTCGCCGACAATGCCAGCATAAATAACTGAATCTAAGCCAGATGTCGAGCCTTTTCTGGCCCTCGGAACGATGGGGATTATGCGAGGGGATTGCTGGCGAAGGCGTATTTCTCGACAATTTTTCCGCCGATAAGATGCTCCTGGATAATGATTTCCAGCACTTCTGGCGTACAGGAGTGATACCAGGCGCCTTCGGGATAGACCACGGCAATCGGCCCTTGGGCACACACGCGCAGGCAGTTCGCTTTGGTGCGATAAACCAGCGGTTCCGGGCCGACGAGTTTTAATTCCTTGAGACGGCGCTTGAGGAATTCCCACGATTCAAGGCTCTGTTGTTTCGGCGCGCACTTGGGTTCCGTCGGGTCGGCGCACAGGAAAATATGGCGGCGGTATTTCCCCAATCCGAGCGAGGCGGCGATGTCGGGCAATGAATCCATGCGTCCGCAAGGTACATGCTGGAATCATTGGAGGCAATCAATCGAACTTTTTGCGCAAAAAGAAAAGGAAGCGCAGGTTCCGCGTGCTGTCGCCGCGCCGCACGCCGCAAGCGGGGCCTTTTTTTTCGCTTAATACAAGATCTCCCGGCGAGAACATACCTTCCCGCCCGTGGGGTATTCGACTACGTGAAATCGCCGTGGCGTTGCCGTAGATTTTCTTAGAACCCGTGGCTACGAATCGTTCGAACTCAAGCTCCCGCACCACGACCCTCCTGAATGTCGTGCTGGTGGTGGCGGTGCTGTATTTCGCGCGGGACATATTCATTCCGATTGCCCTGGCGGTTTTGTTTGCCTTTCTCCTGGCACCGCTGGTCACGAGGCTGCGGCGGTGGGGATGGTGGCGGGTGCCGTCGGTCATCATGGTGGTGATATTTGGATTCGTCGTGATGGCGGTGATTGGTTTTTTGATGACCGTCCAATTGTCCGAACTCAGTCACCAATTGCCGGAATATCAGCACAACATTCATCAGAAGCTGGAGTCCATTCGCGAATCCAGCAAAGGCTTCACGGGGCATTTTTCCCGCCTCATGCATGATTTCAGCCAGGAGTTGAAACCAGCGAATTCGGCAACACAACCTGCTTCCGATGACCAAAAACCGGTTCCCGTGGAAATTCGTCAGGGCGATTTTTCGCCGTTGCAACTGGTGCCGAAAATCCTCGGCTCCGTGCTCGGCCTATTGCTGACCGCTGTCATCGTGGTGGTGTTTGTCATCTTCATGCTGCTGCAACAGGAGGATTTGCGTGACCGCGTGATCCGCCTGGCCGGGTGGCGCCAGTTGAATGTGACGACGAAGGCGCTTGATGAAGCGGGGCAGCGGGTCAGCCGCTATTTAATTGCTCAACTGATTGTGAACGCCGCCTTTGGAGTGCCCGCCGGTATTGCGCTGTATTTTCTCGGCGTGCCCAATCCGATTTTGTGGGGGCTCATGGCCGCGCTGTTTCGTTACATTCCCTATCTCGGCATTTGGATTGCGGCCATTATGCCGGCTGCGGTTCTGTTTGCCATCAGCCCGAGTTGGATGAAGCCCCTGGGGGTGTTTGGAATTTACGGGGGCATTGATTTGCTGATGTACAACCTCGTCGAACCGTGGGTTTATGGAAACAGCACGGGGCTCACACCGCTGGCCATCCTGGTCGCCGCGATTTTTTGGGCGTGGCTGTGGGGACCAGTGGGGTTGTTGCTGGCGACGCCGTTGACGGTGTGCGTGGCTGTCCTGGGACGTTATGTTCCGTCGCTGCGGTTCCTGGGCGTGCTGTTGAGCGATGACGAGGTGCTCACGCCGGAAAAACGTTTTTATCAGCGTTTGCTGGCTGATGATGTGGAGGAAGCGGCGGATATCGCCGAGGAATTTTTGAAAGGCAAATCATTGGAGGAACTTTACGGTGCGGTCATTGTCCCGGCGCTCGCTCTGGCCGAGGAGGACTGCCTGGCGGGCCGGTTGGATGACGGCCAGGAGGAATCGGTTTTTCACAACGCGCGTTTGCTCGTGGAAGACATCGCCCCACGCGCGCAGGAAATTGTCTCGGGCGAAAACGGCTCCAAACACCGCCTGAATGGAAAGAATCCCGCGCCGGAAAACGTCTCGGCTTCCGAGCCGCGGGTGCTATTGCTGCCCGCACACGGAGCGGCGGATGAAATCGTCGCGCTCATGCTCGCGCAGCTTTTGAGCGCGCGGGGCATCGCTGCGAAGCACTCGTCCGCCGGGGCGCTCGCCTCGGAGCGGTTGGAGGCGGCCAATGACGATAAGATCAATATCGTATGCATATCCACTGTCAGTCCGAACGGCGGCCTGCACACGCGTTATTTGTGCAAGCGATTTCGCGAGCAATTTCCGGCTACGAAAATCGTCGCCGCCATGCTGGCCGCCAGCAACGCGCAGTCCGCCCGCTCGCGGGAATTGTCCGCTGAGGCGGACGAAATCGCGACTACCGTCGGCGACGCGATCAAAAAAATCCAAGCCTTAGCTTCCGTGCCCGTCCAGAAACAGACCGCTTTTAGTTCGTGATGTCACCGGCGCCCGAAACTATCGCGATGTTGACGGATCCTGTGGTTTCCGCCCGCGTGATGGGCCTGCGCCACGTGAGTGACGAAAAACCTGGCATCCAACGCGAGGGCAACGGAAAGAATTTTCGCTATCGCGATGCCGCGGGAAAAATTGTGCACGACCGTGAAACGCTGGGGCGCATTAAATCGCTGGTCATTCCTCCCGCCTGGACCCGGGTGTGGATCTGCCCGCAGGCCAACGGTCATTTGCAGGCCACCGGTCGCGATGACCGCGGCCGCAAACAATTCCGTTATCACCCGCGCTGGCGCGAGATTCGTGATGAGACCAAGTACGCGCGCATGATCCTGTTCGCGCGAACGCTGCCAAAAATCCGCCGGCGCATCCGGAAAGACATGTCGCTGCGAGGCTTGCCGCGCAATAAAGTTCTGGCCACCGTCGCGCGATTGCTGGAGGTCAGTTTGATCCGCGTTGGCAACGAGGAATACGCGCGCGAAAACGAATCGTTCGGTCTCACCACCATGCGCAACCGTCACGTGGATGTGAACGGCTCGGAGCTGCGCTTTCATTTTCGCGGCAAGGCCGGCAAATGGCACAACGTGGACATTCGCGACCGGAACATCGCGAAAATTGTCGAGCGCTGCCAGGATTTGCCGGGGCAGGAATTATTTCAGTTCGTGGATGACGAGGACCAGCGGCACGATGTGCGGTCTGAGGATGTGAATGAGTACTTGCGCGAAACGAGCGGCCAGGATTTCACGGCCAAGGATTTTCGCACCTGGGCCGGGACCGTGCTGGCGGCCATTGCGCTGCGCGAGTTCGAAAAATTCGACACCAAGGCGCAAGCGAAGAAAAATGTTGTCGCGGCCATTGAATCGGTGGCGCAGAAGCTTGGCAATACGCCCGCGGTCTGCAAAAAATGCTACATCCATCCGCACGTGCTCGATTCCTATCTCGACGGGACCCTGATTGAGACCCTCAAACAGCGCGCAGAAAAAGCGATTTCTCGTTCGCTGCGCGGGTTGCCCGCCGAGGAGGCGGCCGTCCTGGGATTATTGCAGCAACGGCTGACGCTGGAAGAAAAGCTGGCCCGCGCGCTTAAAAAAGAAACTGCGGCTCGCTCTCAACGCCATACGACAATTTCCCATCCACGATCCGCGCGGCGGAAGTAAACGGGTGCGCGTCCGTTTTCTTTCCGCTCATGATGTGGATGATGTCGTGCCCGGCGGCCTTTAAATAATCGGAAATAAGCGAGCGATGGCATTGCCACCACAAAGCCTCAGCGCACATGATGGCGGTTCGTTTTTGCCGGGCGTGATCCAGCAATCGTTCGATACCGGCGCGAAATTCCTCCGTCATCATGAAATCCGCATAGGCCCGAAATGCCTCGTTGCGCCACGCGGTGTTCGGTGAATTGGCCAGCGCTTTGCGGCGTCCGCCCAGTTCGGGGAAGTGAACGTATTCGATATCGGCATCAGCGAGGGATTGGGAAAGATTCTCCTGGTTGAAATGCGGCAGGCGGCGCGAGCCGGGGAAGCGCCGCACATCCGCGAGCAATTGAATGCGTTGCGACTGCAGCAATTCGATGAATTGCTCCAGCGTACGGTTGGAGTGGCCGACGGTCCAAAGCGTCAATGCGCTCATGGAGGAATATGGGGTGGATGGGCGGGTTGTGCAATTAGGGTGGGATGCCGTGCGTGTGACGTGATCTCGATTTTGGATTCACGTAATACGAGCACGAATTCATTGGAAATTCGACTTCGAGACAAGAGCAGCTAGACTCGCTGCGAACAAAATGAAGTCCTTTTCGCCATTGCCGCGCGCGTTTTACGAACCTTCGGCCAAGGTTGTTGCCCGGGAGTTGCTGGGTCATTTTCTGATTCGTAACACACCCGATGGCCCCTGCGGTGGCGCCATCGTGGAAACGGAGGCTTATCTCGTGGGCGACGCCGCCTGCCACGCGGCGCCGGGGCCCACCAAGCGCAACCGTGTGATGTTTGGCCATCCGGGACACTGTTATGTCTATCTGATTTACGGTTTTCACTTTTGCGTAAATGCCGTTTGCCGCCCTGCAGGCATCGCGGAGGCAGTGTTGATTCGGGCGGTGGAAGCGAACTTCGGTGAACAGTGGATGTCCGCGAATCGTCCGGCGGGCAAGCCGCGGGAGTTGAGCAACGGTCCCGGAAAATTGTGCCAGGCCATGGACATCACCCGCAGCCTGGATGGCGTTGATTTGTGCGACGCGCGTTCGGCGCTGTTCATTGCGGAGAATCCCGATTTGAAAAAATTTCGAAAGGAAAAGGGGCCGATGATCACGACCACGCGCGTCGGGATCACGAAAGCGGCGGAGCTGCCATTGCGGTTTTATTTAAAGGGAAGCGAATTTGTTTCGCGGCCGGCGAAAGTGATGAGTGATGAGTGATGAGTGCGGAGCCGCGCTGACGTTATTCGTCATTATGTTTAACCTCACCGCCATTTGACATTCTGTCTCCAGCGGCTAGTTTCGTGTTCTAAACCAACGAAAGGAAAATTATGGCGGATATTCAACGACAGGCGACGGCGCATTGGAGCGGCGATTTGTTGCGTGGCTCCGGCAAAACTTCCACCGGCAGCGGCGTGTTGAGTGATGTGCCGTATTCCGTGCCCTCGCGTTTTGAAAATGGCAAAGGCACGAATCCCGAGGAACTCATCGCGGCCGCGCACGCCTCGTGCTTCAGCATGATGCTGGCAAAACTGCTGGGCGACGCGAAAAAAACTCCGCGCGACATCCGGACGCAGGCGACGTTGACCTTGAGCAATGCCAGCGGCGGCTGGAAAATTTCAAAAATTCACCTGGTGACCGAAGTCAGCGGCGAGGGTCTCGATGCCGGAACGTTGAATGGCGTCGCGGCGCAGGCCAAAGAGCAATGCCCGATTTCGGTGTTGCTCAAGCCAGGCTTGGAATCGCTGACGCTGGACGTAAAGCTGAAGTAAGCGACGCGCCGGTTGGCCCGCTGAAAATCACGGCACCGGCAGTTCCAGCGCGCGCCATAAATACCACGCCGCCGTGGTTCGGTGCGGTTGCCAGCGCTTGCCGTATTCCAGCAACTCCATGGGCGTGGGCAGGTCCTTCCAGCCGAACGTGAGAGCGAAGCCTTTACGCACGCCGTAATCCGTGGCCGGCAGGATGTCCAGCCGGCCAAGCGTAAACATCAACAGCATCTCGACGGTCCACGGTCCGACTCCGCGGACACTGGTCAGACGTTCGAGAATTTCCTCGTTGCTCAATTTTGCGATCGCGGTGCGTGAGCCGGGCACGATGCCGGCCACGGTTTTAGCCGCGATGTCTTTGATGGCGGCGACTTTTGCCCGCGAAAGTCCGGCGGCGCGCAGCCGGTCTTCCGGCGTGGCCAGAATATCCGCGGGCGTGGGAAAACGTTTGCCGGGATAGAGTGCCAGCACCCGTTTCAAAATGGTTTTGGCCGCCGTTCCATTGAGCTGTTGATGGGTGACGGCAGTGACCAACGCAACGAACGGAGTCCGCCGGCGATGCGGTTTCATCGTGCAGGGGCCGACTTTTTTTATCAGGCGCGCGAGCTCTTTATCCGCGCGGCAAAGATGTTCAACAGCTTCGGGACTCATCGTTTGCCTTCCCCAAACCTGGTGGCACGGGCGCGCTTTCCGTTTTCAGCGGTGTGACGCCGGCATCGGACAGGGTTTTCACCGTTTCCACTTTGTAAATCAGCCATTTGCCGTCCACTTTTTTGAGCATGAAATCAAATTCCTGCGCGGAAATATCGCGTTCGCCGGGCACGACTGCCTTGGCGGTGAGATTTACCTTGGCCGTTTCGCCACCGGGATCGATGGTGATGTTCATGTCGGGAAACTCGACCTTTAATGAAGTCAACCGCGAGCGCGCGGCGAGGGCGACCTGGAGCACTTCGTCCCGCCCGTGCAATGAAATCGAATCATAGCCGGACACATTCAGTTCCACATCCACATTCGTGGTGAAAAAATTTGCGGCTCTTTGGGCGTCGTAAGCCCGGCCCAACGCTCCGCCGCTGGAACTGAATGAAATGTCCTTCGCGAGCGCATTCAGGCGGGACTGAATGACTTTTTCCGGGCTGGGAAATAAAACAGTCCAGAGCCAGAACGCCGCGCCGATGACTGCTGCCGCGAGGATGATGGGAATGGCCCGCTTCATAACACAATTTTGCCCATGATGCGATCGCGGTCGATCCGGCCGCGATCGGAATTCATCCGGTTATCGCCGATGACATAATATTCGTTGGTGTCGAGTTTTACCGGCTCGAGGAAGGGCGCCGGGGAGCGAGTTTTCAGATACGGCTCCGGGATGGCCTCTCCGTTGACGAATAACCGGCCATGTTCAAACGCAATGGTTTCGCCGGGCATTCCCACAATGCGTTTCATCAGCATCACGCTGGGACCGGCCATGCGGATCCCCACGACATCGCCCCGCTGCGGTTGGGAGTGGCGGTAGGCGAGGCGGTTGACGAAGTTGATTCCGCGATCGTGATAGGTGGGAAACATGCTGTTTCCTTCAATCCGCACTGGGAGCACGATGACTTTGAAAAAGAAGAATTTGAAAAAAAGGAAGCAAAAAACCGCCAAAGCAGTCGCGCGGATAAGCGTGCGTTTCGGGTTCCGCCCAATTAACGCTATGCGCAACCAGCCCGGGAATCGGGCTACGGTGGCTCCGGTTTCCATGTTATTCATTCAAAGCCGCAAGTCCCGATAAGTTTCTCTCTACTTTGGAATTCATCAAGCAAAGAGTTGTCCCCATGCCGGTATTTCGCCTTGTTTCCCGGAAAATTCATGGGTAGAGAACCTTATGCCGATTTATCTGCCTCCGATTTCACGGCGGAGCTTTTTGCGCCGAACCCTCGCCGCCGCGACCGGTCTCGCGCTGGGACCGCACTTGTGGGCCGCGGAGAAGCCGGCGGATGAAAATTTTTGGGCGTTGTTTTCCGACCCGCATATCGCGGCCGACCGCTCGTTGGCGCACCTGAATGTGAACATGGCCGCGCACCTTGAAAGTGTCGTAAGCGAGGTGATGGCTTTGCCGGCGCGCCCGGCCGGCGTTTTCGTGAATGGCGATTGCGCCTATAACAGCGGGGAAAAAGACGATTACGCCACGTTGGCCGGAATGTTGAAGCCCTTGCGCGCAGCGAAAATGCCCGTTCACCTGACGCTGGGAAACCATGATAACCGTGAACGTTTTTGGGAGGCCTTGAAAACCGAAAAAGCGGCCAAACGTCCGCTGGCGGACCGGCAAACGCTGATGTTGCCGACGCCGCAGGTGAATTGGTTTGTGCTCGATTCGCTCGAACAAACGCTGTCCACCCCGGGCCTCCTCGGAAAAGAGCAACTGGATTGGCTCGCCAAAACGCTGGATGCCAATCCCGATAAACCCGCGCTGGTCATGGTGCATCACAACCCGGGTTTCAGCGAGAGTGTGCCGGGATTGAAGGATACATTTGCGTTTTTAGAAATTCTCCGCCCGCGAAAGCAGGTCAAAGCCTACCTCTTTGGCCACACCCATGTCTGGAACGTGATGCAGGATGACAGCGGACTTTATCTGGTGAATCTGCCGCCGATTTCCTATATCTTTAAAGAAGGGAACCCGAGCGGGTGGGTGCGCGCAACACTGGCTCGCGACGGGATGAAACTGGAATTGAGTTGCCTCGATAAATCCCACAAGGCGCAGGGCGAAGTGAAGGAGTTGAAGTGGAGGACGTAGGGCAGGCGGACCGCCGTACAGCCGCTTCAACCTTCCGTCAATTTGCCCGTGCTGTTGAGCGAAAGCCGCCGGAAATGCAGAGATTGTGACTTGGTTTTGATGTGGGTCGGATCGAGCAATTTGCGCCCCTGAAAATCCCCGCTCGACAACGTACTGAACCACACGCCGTCAGCCACGCGCGTGCGCTCCAGCGTGAAGGAAAGTTTCTTGAGGGAGCCGATGATGCCGCCCAGCAGGTTGACCTCTGAGCGAAGCGCCACTTCCGCGCGCGCCACTTCGAATTCCTCCGCGTCAATCCATAATTTCCCTGAAATCTGGTTGAGCAGGCGATCCACCACGCGGCGCGCCGGCGGCAGCGGGGTTTTCGGCTGGAAAGAAACCAGGTAGGTTGCGCGACCATTCAGATTGGTTTCGCCCAGCAGCCGGAAATCAAAACGGGCGGCCAGTTCCGGCGTCAAAAAATTCTCGCGATTATCGCCTTTGACGGACTTGGCCTCGCCGGTGATCTGGCGGATGTTCATTTCATTGTCCGATTGCTTCTTGAGATCGGCTTCCGAGGGCAGGTGGCCGTTTACCTGGAGCAGGGTCGCGTGCGAAAGGCCATCGCGATAAGAAATTTCGTAAACCTTTTCGCGCCGTTCCTTGACCTTGCCGGCGCCGTCGAGTTCTTCGGTCATGGTCAGTTTGCGGTAAATGAAATCAGGCACCGCGCCCTGCTGGTCCTGCTGGCCGCGCGCGACGGCGTTCTGGATGACGTCATTGGCGGTCAAGGCCGTGCCGGCGCGCAAAGACGTTTGCGCCGCAAGGGCAAACCACATTGCGAGAACACCGCCAACCGCTGATAAACGAAACTTCATGATCGTGCCATAAGATTCCGCTGAAATTGAGTTGGTGCAAATCGGTGAAAAGGCCAATTTTGATTCGGATTTTGTCTGACAAATTTTTAATCCTCGGATTTAAGCGGAGAAGGGGGCTTGTCCGCAGATTGCGCAGAGGGACGCCCTTTTGCATTTCATTACGCGGTTTTAGCACATTTCATTGAGGTGGAAAAACTTGGTAGTGTTTATTTGGAAGTCGTTTACGGAGAGAAATCGAGGTCAGTGAAGACTCCTGATAATCGTTTATCCCCACTGTTTTTTTGCATTGCCCCGTGTCCCCCCCGGGGCGATTTTCAGCCGGACCCTGACTTTCCTATTTTAAAAAATGAGAGATGATGTCAGCATGTTATTCCGAAGAAAAAAGGTCGCCGAGGTTGCTCCGGTTGCGGTGGAAGTGCCGAGCACCCTAACAGGGGCGCAGGAAGCCGGCGAGCCGCGCAAAAAGATTCTCGTTGTGGATGATGATCCCGTCATCGTCAAAACTCTCACTCTCACGCTGAATGCCCGGGGCTACGACGTGCTGTCCGCCATGGACGCCGCCGACGCCATCGGCAAGATGCGCGATGCGAAACCGGATATGCTGTTGGTCGATGTCAGCCTGCCTGCGGATTGCGCCAGTGGCGGCGTGGTGCCGTGGAATGGATTTCAAGTGACTCAATGGCTCCAACGCATGAGCACGGGAAAGATTCCCACGATCATCATCAGCGGAGCGGACAAGCCGGAGTACAAGCAAAAAGCGGCCGCCGTGGGCGCCGACGCTTTCATGGCCAAGCCGATCGATAACGCCCTGTTGCTGGGTTCAATTACCTCGGCTCTCGCGAATCGCGAATCCGGGACGGAATTTATTAGTTTGAAGATGGCGAATTGCGAAGAACGGCTGGCAAATGACGGTCAGCATGGCGGAAAATGAGGATCGATACGGAATTTCTCAGTTTGAAGACGGCGGAGTAATTTGGGGTTAGGTCTGGTTAGGTTGATTGGTGGTTAGGTTGATTGGTGGATAGGTTGGAGCGGGCCGGGTTTGCGCCGGCCCGCTTTTTATTTTCGTTGAAGGGATTTTTCTTCGGGGAACCTGCGATTCAACCCCCGTGTGTTTATTCCGAAGGCTTTGTGTCCGAACGTTTTGTTGACTTTTCGACACGTTTTAGTAACCTCTCGGGCGAGGTTTGAAGAATTCCGTCCCGGTCAAACGAAAGAAAGCATGAAAACGTCTGCGAATTTCTGCAAACGGCTGGCTCTGTTCTTATTTGCGGCGTGCGTCGCCACCGGTTTATCAAACGCCCAACCTTTACCCAACGGATTGGTTGGGTGGTGGAAGGCCGAGGGGAATGGCCGGGACAGCATCAACGGTAATACAGCCTACGCCGCACTTCTCCCCGGCGGAGCCACCTTCGCTCCTGGCATGGTTGGCCAGGCTTTCCAACTCGACAATACCAACGCGTACCTGTTGGTGCCGGCTTCGCCCAGTCTCAATGTCGGCACCGGAGGCGGCCTGACCATGGAAGGCTGGATCAAAGTGGGATCCGTGGACGGATTTCATCCGATTGCGGAATGGGACGATGGGAGCCGGCAGGTGGGTGTTCAATTGTGGCTGAATTCTTATCCATCGGAGAGCGGCGCATTATTTGCCTCGGTGGTGGATACCAATCACAACACGCACAACGTTCTATCGGCCCAGGGCATTGTGCAGCCGAACGTGTTCCAACACGTGGCCTTGACTTACGACAAGGCCTCGGGAGTGGCGATGCTCTATCTTAACGGGGCTGTGGTTGGCCAGACCACCATCGGGACCATTGTGCCGCTGACGAGTTCGGATTTGTATTTCGGCCATCGGCCTAACGATGTTCCCGGCGATTGGACGTATGGAACGACTTTGGGCGGATTATTGGACGAGTTCAGCCTTTACAACCGGGCGCTGAGCCAGAGCGAAATTGCCGCGATTTTCAACGCCGGCAGCGCCGGCAAATGTAGCCTCACAAATTCCAGCAGCGCGCCGGTCATCACGCTTCAGCCGACCAATCAAACGGTCGCTGCCGGTGGGACGGCTGATTTCTCCGTGTCCGCCAGTGGTTCGTCCACATTGTATTTTCAATGGTATGGCCCCAATAGCCTCCCGATTTCAGGAGCGAATACTTCCAGCCTGACGCTCTCGAATGTCCAACCAGCCGATGCCGGCTCCTATTTTGTGTTGGTCACCAATTCTTTCGGTTCCGGACAAAGCTCCAATGCCCTGTTGACGGTTACCGGGGGCACCACCAATTCCTGTACGCCCGCGCCCTCCGGCATTGTGGGATGGTGGCCGGGTGAAGGCAATGGCCAGGACATTGTCAGTAGCAACAATGCCATTCTGGAAGCCGGCGTGACGTTCACTCCCGGCGAAGTCGGCCAGGCCTTCCAAATGCTGAACTCCAACAACGGTTACGCGCGCGTGCCGGCTTCGCCCAGTCTCGATGTCGGTACCAGTGGCGGTCTGACCATGGAAGGCTGGATCAAAGTTGGGTCGGTGAACGGCCTTCATCCGATTGCGGAATGGGATGATCAGCGCCGGCAGGTGGGAGTTCAATTGTGGCTGAATTCAAATCCGTGGGAGAATGGGGCTTTATTCGCTTCCGTTGTGGATACCGGTCATAACAACCACAACCTCATCTCAGCTGATGGCATTGTGCAGCCGAATGTGTTCCAGCACGTCGCATTGGCTTACGACAAGGCCTCAGGAGTGGCGACGCTCTATCTTAACGGAGCCATGGTCGGCCAGACCACCATCGGAAGCATTGTGCCGCTGACGAGTTCGGATTTGTATTTCGGCCATCGGCCTAACGATGTTCCCGGCGATTGGACGTATGGAGCGACCCTGGGCGGATTATTGGATGAGTTCAGTCTTTACAACCGGGCATTGAGTCCGAGCGAAATTGCCGCGATTTACAACGCTGGCAGCGCGGGCAAATGTGACTTCACGAATTCCTATACTGCTCCAGTCATCCGGCTTCAACCGACCAATCAAACGGTCGCTGCAGGTGGAACGGCTGATTTCTCCGTGGCCGCCAGTGGTTTGTCCCCGTTGTATTATCAATGGTATGGGCCCAATGGCACCGCGATTTCAGGAGCGAATACTTCCACCCTGATGCTATCGGATGTTCAACCGGCCGACGCAGGCACTTATTTTGTGCTGATCACTAATTCTATCGGTTCCGCACAAAGCTCCAATGCCATGTTGACGGTTATCAGCAGCACCAATTCCTGCACTCCGGCGCCTTCAGGCATCGTGGGTTGGTGGCCGGGTGAGGGCAATGGTCAGGATATTATTAATAGCAACAATGCCATTCTGGAAGCCGGCGTGACGTTCGCTCACGGTGAAGTCGGCCAGGCCTTCCAAATGCTGAATTACACTAACGGTTACGCACACGTGCCGGCTTCGCCCAGTCTCGACGTCGGCACCGGTGAGGGCCTGACTATGGAAGGCTGGATCAAAGTTGGATCGGTGAACGGATTTCATCCCATTGCAGAATGGGACGATCAGAGCCGGCAGGTGGGTGTTCAATTGTGGCTGAATTCATATCCATCGGAGAGAGGGGCGTTATTCGCATCGGTGGTCGATACCGATCACAACACGCACAACCTCATATCAGCCGATGGCATTGTGCAGCCGAACGTATTCCAGCACGTCGCCTTGACCTACGACAAGGCCTCGGGGGTGGCGAGGTTGTATCTCAATGGAACGGTGGTTGGCCATGCGACCATCGGAAGCATTGAGCCGTTGACGAGTTCGGATTTGTATTTCGGCCATCGGCCTAACGATATTCCTGGCGATTGGACATACGGAGCGATCCTGGGCGGGTTATTGGATGAGTTCAGCCTTTATAACCGAGCGCTGAGCCAGAGCGAAATTGCCGCAATTTACAACGCCGGCAGCGCCGGCAAATGCCCAATAGCCATCGCGCCGGTCATCCAGCTTCAACCGACCAATCAAACCGTCGCTGCAGGTGGGACGGCCGATTTCTCCGTGACCGCCAATGGTTCATCCACGTTGTATTATCAATGGTATGGACCCAACAGCACCGCGATTTCGGGAGCGAATACTTCCAGCTTGACGCTCTCGAATGTCCAACCAGCCGATGAAGGTTCTTATTTTGTGGTGATCACCAACTCCGTCGGCTCTGTCCAAAGCTCCAATGCCCTGTTGACGGTTACCGGTGGCACCACCAATTCCTGCACTCCGCCACCCTCCGGCATCGTGGGATGGTGGCCGGGTGAGGGCAATGGAGAGGATATTATCAATAGCAACAATGCCATTCTGGAAGCCGGCGTGACGTTCGCCCCCGGCGAAGTCGGCAAGGCCTTCCAATTGCTGAATTACACCAACGGTTACGCACACGTGCCGGCTTCACCCAGTCTCGATGCCGGCACCGGAGCTGGGCTGACCATGGAAGGCTGGATCAACGTTGCATCAGTGGCTGGCCTTCATCCAATTGCGGAGTGGGATGATCAGCGCCGGCAGGTGGGAGTTCAATTGTGGCTGAATTCAAATTCAACGGAGAGCGGGTCTTTGTTCGCTTCGGTTGTGGACAACAATCATAATGGCCACAACCTGGTATCGGCCGAGGGCATTGTGCAGGCGAACGTGTTTCAACACGTGGCACTGACGTACGACAAGGCTTCGGGAGTGGCAATGCTCTATCTCAATGGAGCCGTCGTTGGCCAGGCCACCATCGGAAGCATTGTGCCGCTGACGAGTTCGGATTTGTATTTCGGCCATCGGCCTAACAATTTTCCCGGTGAGTCGACGTATGGAGCGACCCTAGGCGGGTTATTGGATGAGTTCAGTCTTTACAACCGGGCATTAAGCCAGAGCGAAATCTCCGCAATTTTCAATGCCGGCAGCGCCGGCAAATGTTCCACGACGATGGCGCCGAATTCGAGCATCGCCTTTCGACCGGTGATGAACCTCTCGTTAGCCGCCGGCTCATCGGTGCTGACCTGGCCGGTTTCGGCGGGTAACTGCATCCTGCAGTCTGCCGGCAGTCTCACGCCGCCAGTCAAATGGACCAACGTCGCCGTGACGCTTCAAACCAATGATTCCACTGTTAAAGCGACCCTGTCGCCACGCGACCGACAGGGATACTTCAGGCTCGTGTATCCGTAATCGTTTAATGCAGCCCACGATTTGAGTCACCGTGACGCGATCGATCTTTAGCGATTTTTGAATGAGCTTGCCCCGAACCCGAAACCGTGCGTAAATTTTACCGCGATAGGAAGGGTGGCTGAGTGGTTGAAGGCACCTGACTCGAAATCAGGCTTAGGAGCAATCCTAACGTGGGTTCGAATCCCACCCCTTCCGCCACCTATCCGCGCAAACTCGAAGGTCATCGAGTGAGATGGCCCAAACTGGATGTGCGCCGACGTCCATACCGATCTTGCGCAGGTGCTGGACTTGCGCCGCCAGTTCCGTGAACGGATCGAGAGTAACGGGACAAATCGTCATGTGCCGAAATGCGCCGCGATGTAGCTCTCCGATTTGCTGATGATGATTATCGAAGATTGGAACGGAATTTGCGCTGCAAAGATAGTCGAGGAACCGCTTACCTTGTGTCGCCGGTTTCAGAACGAGGTTTCTGAGAGACTCCACATACGCTGGAAAATCATTTGCGGGAGACTTGTAGGTGAAAGCCCCGCCTCTGCACTCAACAATAAAAAGGTGATCATCATATCCGATTGGAGTTGCTTCAATGACTCCACCACTTCCTTGAGCCCAAATGACAGGTTGTGCCAAATCTTAAGAATAGCCTCGATGAACTGCGCTGCGGTGATACCAAACAATTCGCTCAGCACATCAGAATGGGAAAGGAACATGTCACTTAGAAAAGCTGGCTCGTGAACCTGATATCGACTTCCTCTAATATTACACCAGTATAACCGAACAATGTTTGCGGCGGCCGAAGTCTCGCTGATCAACCAGTGATTCAACGATGTGGTAAATGAAAGGCACCATTTACTGAGCATTGATGTTAAGTGCACTTAGCAGTGTCCGCAATGGGCTGCCAGCTTTGCCCCGCTGCCAGACAACGAACAAGTCCCAGGTTGCACCGGCGTCAGCGATCGGAATCATGACGACGTTCGGAACGTTCAGGTGAGAAATGAAGGCCGGTTGAATCGAAATCGCTTCTTCATTCGCCGCCAAGGCGAGAGCCTCCGGGAGAGATTCTACATGACTAGTTGCGTTGTCAATGCTGGTCAGGCGGGGACGGAAGTCGCCATACTTGCGGCAGAACCTAATGATCCTCTGGGTGTATCCAGGGACGTCATCATCCGATCCACGCACAAACGTTTCGGCCTTTAATTGTGAAAGAGACACCCGCCTTTCGGTTGCGAACCGGTGGCTGACGGGAAGCGCGACCACGCTCCCAACCGTCTCCAATTTACGAGTATAGAAATCGCGCGAGAGCACGTCGATACCGAGCAAGGTGAATGCTAAATCAATTTTATCTTGCCGTAAGGCGATAATCATCTCGCCGGGCGTTTGATCGAGCATTTTGACGTTCAGGCTCGGATAAGCGCGCCGCAGCGCGGCCAGAGCCGACCCAAGATTCTCCGGGACGACAGAAGCAATATAGCCAATCCGCAACCGTTCACTCCCTTCGAGATTCAGCCGGCGGACTTCAGCCATGGTGGAATCAAAATCTGCCAAAAGCGTTTTTGCCCTTTCGGCGAGGACTTGTCCTCCGTTCGTGGGGCGCACCCCGGCAGAGGTTCGTTCCAAAACGCGCACACCGAGATCGAGTTCGAGTGATTGCATCTGTCGCGTGATGGTTGACTGAGAAATCCGCAGCCGGTCAGCCGCACGCCGGAGGCTGCCTTCCTCAAGGACCACCAGGAACAAGCGAAGCTTTTCTAGCATGCTTGAAATAGTGATGCAAATATTGCATCACTGCAATCACTAATCGGCATTAGCCGCAAGCAATTGGAGGGTGCATGGTGATGACAGTGAGAACTCAAACTTACTTTATTGGTCTCATTCAGCGTCCGCCGCGGAGCTTTCGTGTTCGTTTGGGCAACTACGTGATCTTGGCCCGCATGCTCGACAAGGGCCGGGCGACCCTCGCCGGGAAGAATGGTGAATATATATACAATTCCCCAACCGACCAGCACCTCGTGCAATTTCTTGGCTTCGATCCTGATGCCTTGTTAAAAGAATTGGCATCCGGCAAAGGTGACGGGGAAATGCTTGAATGGGTTCAGGCTCATTCCAAGGCCCCGCGCTCTTCATGGGAAATCGAGGCCTGGTCTGCTTTTATGGACAAACGCGCGCCGGACACCGACGCCGAAACGCTTGCGTTCTTTGCCGAACACTTGGGCCGGCTTTCCAAAACCCGGGGAGATGTCAAAACCTTTTTCGAATTCGGCGAACTCGATGACTACGTCAGCTTTGGAGGAAAAGCGTAAATCCACATTTTCAAAATAACGAAGAACAAAACAAAGAAGAAAATATATGAGTAATAATAACAGACAAAGATTAGCGGGAAAAATTGCGGTCATCACAGGTGGAAACAGCGGGATTGGCTTGGCCACAGCCATGCGCTTCGTGGAAGAAGGCGCGCAAGTCGTGATCACTGGCCGACGAGAGAAAGAGTTGAAAGAGGCCGCAGCCTTGATCGGGAGAAACGTCACTACGGTCGCGGGCGATATATCGCGCCTGGAAGATCTGGACCGCCTCTACGCCGTCGTGAAAGAGAAGCACGGTCATATCGACGTCCTCTTCGCAAATGCTGGCTGGGGCGAAGTCGCGCCACTCACAACGGCGACCGAGGCTCATTTTGACAAAACCTTCGACCTGAACGCGAAGGGAACGTTCTTCACCGTGCAAAAGGCCCTTCCTCTTTTCAAAGATGGCGGCTCGATCGTCCTGACCTCTTCAGTCGCGAATGTGAGGGGAGATGCCGCGTTCACCGCCTACGCTGGGAGCAAGGCGGCTGTGCGCTGTTTTGTCCGCGGTTGGACGGTGGAACTGAAGGATCGCAAGATTCGTGTGAATTCGATGAGCCCTGGCCCAATCGAAACTCCGGCTCTGGAGAACGCGGGCCTCACCGCTGAACAGGTAAAACAGGCGGCAGAAGGGTTCGCCTCGGAAGTTCCGCTCGGTCGCAGAGGCAAGCCTGAGGAAGTCGCTGCTGCCGTCCTGTTCCTCGCCTCTGATGAAAGTTCTTACATCACCGGTGTGGATCTCGCCGTCGATGGAGGCATGGCACAGGTCTGATGGCCGGGGGCGGTCCCGTTCTTGGCCTTTGCCAGTCGCGGGACCACGCTTCTCAAACTTTAGTTTCTAACACGAGATCGGAGAAACATTATGAGCTATGCAATTGTAGGATTCGGTAAGATCGGCCAGGCTCTCGCCCACGCCTTTGCCCGTAAAAACATCGAAGTGGCCGTCGCGAGCCGTCGGCCGCCCGCAGCGTTAGCACCGCAGGCTCGGGCGATTGGACCCACGGTAGTCGCCAAGTCGTTGCGGGATGCCCTCAAGGCCGACATCATCCTCTTAGCGGTCCGGTTCGAAGAGCATTCCAACGTTGCGAAGGCTCTGCCGAGTTGGAAAGGCAAAACGGTCATCGATGCGATGAATTCGCAAGCTCCGCTGGAGGAACTTGACGGCCTCCTGTCTTCCGCCTTCGTCGCAAAGGCGTTCACCGGCGCCAAGTTAGTGAAAGGTTTCAATCACCTTGGTGCGGCCACCCTGGCAACCGATCCGGTCGTCGAGGGCGGTCATCGGGTCGTCTTCCTGTCGAGCGACGACGAGGACGCGATCGCTCCCGTCGCGGATCTGGCTAAGCAACTCGGATTCGCACCCGTCGACCTCGGAAAGCTCAGCGAGGGTGGCGCGCTGGTGCACGCACGCGGCGACGTTTGGGGCCCGCTCATCTTCGAGGATTTGTTCAGGAAGGAACAATGATCGGCCGCGGGGTCAGATTCGAAGGAAGAGCAAAAACTCAACTAACCTAACAACGAAATTAAAACACATATGAGCGCACAAGAAAATATCGAGACGGTAAAGAAATTCTTCGCAGCATTGAGCAGCGGCGATAAGCAAGGTTTGCTGGCGTTGTCGGCCGAGGATATCGAGTGGATCATTCCGGGTGAAGGCTGGCCGCTGGCCGGCACGCACCGGGGGCACGCAGGATTGACCGATCTGCTCCAGAAGGCTTCCGAAACGGTGGACACTTCCACAGAGCCCCACGAATTCATCGCGCAGGGGAACCGGGTTTTGGTCATCGGCTTTGCGACGGGGAAAATGCTGGCTACAGGTAAGTCGTTCGAAGATGACTGGGTCTTCGCCATTACCGTTCAGGACGGCAAGCTGAAGAGCATCCGGGAGTATGTCGACACGCAAGCTGTGGCGCAGGCCTCCGATGTCGGTTGTGATAATGAAGAAATCATTAGACAACTCTATGTTGCCGGAGAGCAGCCGGGGTTAGATCCCGATAAGTTTGTCTCCTTTTTCTCGGAGGAGGGATACATGTGGGATATGGCTTCGGGCACGAAGTTTCGCGGAAAGGACATTGGGAAGTCTATTACCGCCCTCGCAAAAGCCTTTCCAGATGTCCGCCGTGAAATACAGGACATCTATGCCGCCGGCGACGCGGTGGTCGTCGAGCATCGCATTCGGGGAACGCACGACGGTGAGCTGGCCCTCGGTTCCAAGACGGTGCCTCCCACGGGCAAAGCCATCGATGTTCCCTGTGCCGATATTTTCCGCCTCAAGAATGGAAAGATTGTCGCCTTTAGCTGCTACAATTTGCCTTCCGTTATGCAGCAACAACTCGGCCTGGCCGACAGCTAATTGGACTCGCAAGAGATCACTACTCATTTCGGCGAACTAGACGATTTTGTCGGCTTTGCAGACGTGCGTAGGTCCACACTTTCGCAGTCTCGAAGGACAAATCCAAAGAAAGAGAATATATGAGTAATAATAAACAAAAAATGGCGGGAAAAGTTGCGATCATCACCGGCGGAAGCAGCGGGATTGGCCTGGCGTCGGCCAAGCGCTTCGTGGAAGAAGGCGCACAGGTCGTGATCACTGGCCGAGAAGAGAAAGAGCTAAAGGAGGCCGCAGCTCACATCGAGGGAAACGTCACGACGGTCGTCTGCGAAATCACGAACTTGGAAGATCTCGACCAGCTATATGCCGTCGTGAAGGAGAAACATGGTCACATCGACATTCTCTTTGCGAACGCCGGCGTTGCGATCGTCGCGCCGCTTGAGACGTCGACCGAAGCACAATTCGACACAACATTCGATATCAATGTGAAAGGAATATTCTTCACCGTGCAAAAAGCACTTCCCCTCTTGAAAGATGGTAGCTCGGTTATCCTCACTTCGGCAGCGGCAAACGTATCGGGACAACCAGGCTTGACCGCCTTTACCGGGAGTAAGGCGGCCGTGCGCAACTTCGCGCGTGGCTGGACGGCCGAGTTGAAGGATCGCAAGATTCGTGTTAATTGCGTTAGTCCTGGGTCAGTCGACACTCCTGCTTTGAACAAGGCTGGCATCCCCCCTGAAAAGCTCGATGAAGCAGTGGCTGAGTTGGTCTCGCAAATTCCGCTCGGTCGTAGAGGTGAAGCCGAGGAAATCGCTGCTGCCGTCGTGTTCCTCGCTTCCGATGAAAGTTCTTACATTACCGGCGTGGATCTCGCGGTTGATGGGGGTATGGCGCAGGTCTGACCCCGGTGCCGTTGCTTCTCGAACTTTAGTCGCGAGACCGTAAAAACATCGGCGTGACCATCGCGAGCCGCCGCCCGCCCGCGGCGTTGGCACCGCGGGCTCGGGCGATTGGACCCACGGTATTGTCCCCATTCTTACTGTTTTCGGAAGTGCTTTCTATCGTGTCTCAGGCTCGGCCTAGGCTAGCCATCAACAATGATCCAAGGGAGCCATTCGACTTTTCAAGAGATGAATTGATGGAGAGCTCGATTTGCATTTTCTTGATACGTTTCATTATTCATTTCGGGCCTAATCGTACTTTGATCCACCATCGGCCCAGTGATCTTCCCCGCCGGACTCGCATAAAATCTCCCACTCTTGATTGACGGATCATCGATCGAGTGCACAATTCGACCAGCACCGGTTTCTAAGTTATGAACGATTCCAAATAACGGCATTACTACCGGAAACAGAACGTATCGGAGTAAAAGCCTCAACGGCAAAGGAACATGATTCGAGGCATCGGTTCCCTTCGTGTTTCCCGGGCTTACAGTAATGAGCTTAAGTTCAGGATTTTTCCGAGCGACGGAAGACATCCACATTGCCCCCAGATATTTCACCTGACCAAATGCCAACATCGGATCAACTTTTTTGCCTGCAAAGATTTTCCCATCACAGACTGAGGCAAACTCTTCAACCGAATAGCTTTTAAAGACTGGGCTCTTTATACCTATTTGCTTGACCCCCCGAGCGGCTTCACTCCCAAGATAAACTGCCGCCGAGGTCATTTTTTTCGCCTCTAAAAGTTCATCGAGTAAAACAACATGCCCAAGTAAATTAGTAGCAAACACTTCTGTAACACCTTCTGGAGTTAACTTGTTTGTTTTGTTACCAACTATTCCAGCATTCATGATCAAAACGTCAATCGCTTGATCCAGGGAAGAGACGGCAGCGCGCACAGAAGCTGGCTTAGATACGTCCATGATGATGATTTCGAAAATCCTCTTCCCAGTGACTTGCTCTAAATCCTTTTTTGCGGCCAAAGCCTTATCTTTATTTCTACAAGCTAAATAGACTTTGCTGAATTCTCCTGCCGCGGCAAACTGCCTCGCAATTTCCTTCCCGATACCTGCATTAGCGCCCGTGATCAGAGCTCTTTTTCCATTCCGTGTTGTCGTTAAGTTCATTTGAATTCTCCTAAAATTATGAATCAATTAGAGGGTCATACCGCCATCGATGAGCAATTCCGTCCCGGTCGTAAATCTTGATTCATCCGAGGCGAAATAGAGCGCTGCGGATGCAATCTCTTCGGGCTGACCCTTACGGCGAAGCAGGACCTTTTCGCTCATCCGCGCCATGCCCGCCATCTGTTCCTCGGTTAACTCCATTTTCCCATGTATCGGAGTGTTGATCCCTCCGGGAGTGATGGTATTCACCCGGATGGCGCGCGGCGCGAGTTCTGCCGCAAGCGTTAGTCCCAGCGATCGAAGTGCCGCTTTAGTCGCACTGTAAACACTCAATCCTGGCAGTCCCCTTAAGGCTCCGACGGACGAAGTCAAAATGATTGATCCGCCATCCGACAAAACTGAGACGGCGTGTTTGAGCAGGAAATAGGGCCCGCGAAGGTTGACATTGAATATCTTGTCAAAAAGCACTTCGTCAACCGCTCCAATCGGAGCGATCCTGGCGATGCCTGCGTTGACGAAGAGAATGTCGATGCGCCCGTGCTTTTCACGCACATGGTCAACCAACAGCTTGGCGGCATGAGGATCGCCAGCATCAGAGACCAACACCTCCACTCCGGGCATTTCTTTGCGAGCCGCCTCAGCCGAAGCGGTGCTGGAACCAGTCACCACAACGGTCGCCCCCTCAGCGAGAAAGCGTTTCGCGGTGGCCGCTCCCATGCCGCTGGTTCCACCGGTAATCAATGCGATTTTGTTTTTGAGGATGTTCATATTGTTTCGTTCTTTTTCTTTCAATTTTCGGACATTTATTTTGTTCACAACCCTATTTGTATCGAGCACTACAAAAAGCTACCGCACGGTTTTTGTGCGGTCAACAGTTTTGTAACGCCCGCTACAAGCTTATTGAAAATAAGCCAGACAGTGGTAAGGTTTCGCCGTGGGCCGCAATATTGCATTCGATTATGACAAAGCTATCCACAGAGCAACTTTGCTGTTCTGGAGGCAGGGTTATACCAATACGTCTTTGCGTGATCTCCTCAAGGCGATGCACATAGGGGAAGGTTCCTTTTACAACACGGTCAAAAGTAAGAAAGCCCTCTTCTTGGAATGCCTAAAGCACTACGGCGAAACAGTCGGAAGCAAAAGAGCAGCAGCATTGTTCTCGCAACCAAGCGTGAAAAAGGGAATCCGTGCCTTGTTTAATACGGTCTTGGATGATTTGGACAATCCCGCTAATCCTCGAATGTGCTTTATGGCAAATAGTGTTTCTTGCGACGTGGTCAAGGAAAGCGAATTGCGCCAATTTTTAGAGGCCGCGATGTCTGATTTTCAGAGCCGATTCGTGGCCCGATTGCAAAAGGCTGTCCAGTCAGGGGAATTGCCAAAGGATTTTGACTCCGTGTCCGTGGCCGCAATTGTAGCAACATTCATGCAAGGGTTGCTCCGCGGAGTTATCATCAACTACGACCGCCGCAAAATAGAACGTCAGGTAGAGATTTTGCTGACGGGATTGGGATTTTGAGCTGGCCTTCCTCATGCGCTCAATTCGCGTTATCGTGCACGCAATCGATTTCATCAATGATGTGGGTCGCCTTCGACCGATCACCGTGGCTATGGCTGATTTTCACAAATAATTAAATTGTTCTCAAATTTGGTCCCCAAAATAAAATCCACCGCTCGCTGGGACTGCGCTGCGGCTTTGACAATCAAAGTTTTATCTTCCTTCAAATGTTTCAGCCAGTGTTCAAGATATGAAGCAGAATTATTGAGAGTCACACCCGCAATTCCAGCGTGGCGGCACAAAAAAGCCGCGCCCATTTCAGCGATTAATTCCTCCCTGCAATAGGGGGGCAGAACCAAATCCGTTACTTTCTGAGAGTGTGGAACGATTAAGGCGTTTTTCATTACCCGTTGAGTGAACAAGCTCATGGAAAAGAGTGGTGTAATATCCAGCTTCGTCCCGAAACGGGGCGCGGTTTGGCATTCCAACAAAGTCTTGCGTAGGTGCGACCCCTTCCGCCATTGCCACAAGGGTTTTATGAATTCTCACAAAATAGAAAAACTCAAAAAACTCGGTATTCTTCTGAAGATTCTGACAAATCGAATTTGGGTATAAAAAAGCCCCATTTGGGGCTTTCTTGAATTGGATTGCTTTGGGCAATTCTTCATGGCGTTGGCTTCAATGATCAAAACTTTTCCATCCATTCCTTTGTGACCTCACGGACATAATGTTTTCTGGCAATCGCAACGCTGTTGCCTAAACGATGCCACCGCACGCCGCACAACCAACCCCGGCAGTCTTGGTTGGCAGTGCCGGAGGCGCGGCGATGGAAACACTATTGTTTCAACCTGAAAAACAACTGGGCTGCGGACGGCGTGATGGTGACGCTCTGATTTGTCCCGTTGCTGGTGAAAATGGTGTAATTAGCATTCCCCCAGTTCCCGCCGGCCAAACTACCATTGGTCTGGATGACGATATTGGTGTTGGCCGAGGACCAGGAAAGAACCAGGCCATTGGCGCCGCTCAGCGCCGTGCCTAGAACCAGGGGCGCAGGAGTCACGGGAGAAGAGATCGTGTTAATCAGCACCGTCACGGTGCCGCTCAATTCCGCCACCATCAAGTCCAGCTTGCCGTCACCATTGACGTCTGCGGTCGCAATGTAATTCGGCAAACTGTCGACGGACGGCTGGGTGTCCGTGGTGAAAGTGGCATAGGAGCCAAAAATGCCGCTGCCATTGTTGGTCAAAACCGTAACTGAACTCGTATTCCCGCCCACCCCGGGGTTCACGGTGATCAAATCCGGCCAGCCATCTCCGTTGATATCCGCGGCCACTATGGAAATCGGGCCGGTGCCTACCGTGTAAGTGGCATTGGAAACAAAGATGCCTCCGCCCGCGTTGGTGAGCAACGTCAACGTGCTCAGGTTCCTGTTCACGGTGATCAAATCCGGTTTGCCGTCACCGTTCACATCCGCCAGCGCAAAAGCAGTGGCAGCCGCGCCGATATTAGGGGTGGCGTTGGAGACAAAACCGCCGCTGCCATTGTTCAGCAGCTCGACTATGGTATTGTTGACGCTACTGGCAACGAGTAAATCCGGCAGGTGATCGCCGTTGACATCCTCCGCCACCACGAGGCCCGAAACCCCAGTCGCTTCAATCGTGGGGCTCGTGCCGAAGACACCGCCGCCTTTATTCGTGAACAACAACAGTTCCCCGTTCGCGGTAACGGCTAACGACAATTTGCCGTTGCCGTTAATATCCACCGGCGCGACACTGCTCGGACTGGCGGCCACCGTCAGCGTGGTATTGGAACCGAATCCCCCAATCCCGTTGTTGGTCAGAATGGTCAGGGTGCCGGCGCCGGCTGAGTTGATGCATGCGAGATCCGGCCGACCATCCCCATTAAAGTCGCCCGCCGCAGTGAAACCCGCCCCGTTGAGCACATGCAGGGTCGCATTCGATCCAAAAATACCGCTGCCATTGTTGGTGAGCACCGTCAGCGTGTTGTTGCCCCCGTTCGCGCTGATGATGGCCAACGGGCCGCCGCTGGTGATATTGGTCGCTACGACGGTGTTTGGCCCTCCGCCCGGGATATATCTGAAGGCCGTGAACCCAACCTGCGTCTGCACAGTCACGCCCGTGTATTGGTCACCGCTGATCAAATCCAATTTACCATCGCCGTTGACATCCGCTGCCACGACACTTTTCGGGTTTTCTCCTTCAAAGAGCAGCGTATTCGTGCCGAAACCGCCGGCGCCGTTGTTGGTCAACACCGTCAACGTGTTGTCCTGGCTGTTGGCACAGATTAAATCCGGCTTGCCATCACCGTTGATGTCCGCCGCAATCACGCTTGCCGGATAGTTGCCGACCACCAACGTGGTATTGGAGCCATAGACACCGCTGCCGCTATTCGTCAGCACTGTCAGGGTGTTGCCGGGCGAACCGCCGTCACTCACGGTGACCAAAGCTAATTTGCCATTGCCATTCAAATCCAAGGCCGTCAAGGACGATGGATTATATCCCACCGTATAAGTGCCGTTGGAGCCGAAAATTCCGGCGCCATTGTTCGTCAGCACCGTGACCGTAGTGCCAAACTCGTGGCCGCAGATTAAATCCATTTTGCCATTGCCATTAAGGTCCGCTGCAATGACGGAAATTGGATCACTGCCGACGTTGTAGGTGCCACTGAGCGCAAAGATACCGGTGCCGTTGTTCGTGTAAACCGTCAGGGTGCCGCCATAAAGATCTGCACTGATCAGATCGACTTTGTGATCACCATTGATATCCGCTGCTGTGACAGACATTGGGCCTGCGCCCACCGACAATGTGGTATTGGAGCCGAAGCCCCCGCTGCCATTATTTGTCAGCACGGTGAGCAGGCCTGTAAATCCGCCATTGGCGAAGATCAAATCCGGTTTGCCATCGCCGTTCACATCCGCCGCAACGGCTGAAACCTGAGAACTGCTGAAGCTAATCAGTGAATTGGAACCAAAAGTGCCATAGCCATTATTCGTCAATACTTCAAAAAGGGTTCCGCCACTATCCACGCCGATCAAATCCGGCTTGCCCCGACCATATATATCCAGCGCCAAAACGCACGTCGGAGCCAAATTTGGCCCCGCATACGTATTAGCCATAAAGGTGAGGCTTTGCGCGCCTGAGGAGAGGGGATCCAGAAAACCAATACTGACAAGGATGCCAAGAAGAGCGAGGGGGTTCCGTATTTCCCAAACAGGGGGGATTTGGTTTTTGGCCTGGCTCCACATTTTGAGAATAGCTTGCATAATAATGCCTCTATTTTTTCCGAAGTTTCAGTCTCGCTACCTCCAATAATTTATTTAGGCAGGGTGTCCCGATGCACCCAGCAAAAAACCGCGTCGGCAGGTCGTATTTTAACTTGCAATGAATCGGCGTATTCTTGTGTCGCCTAGTGCGAGACGCTTTTTCCACACTTTCATTGAACTAACAAAACTTATTGCAGGTCTATAAATCTCGTGCAAGCCAATTGTGTGCAAGGGCAGTCGATCTTGACCGCGACGGGTGAATAGAAAGGCATGACGCCACCCAAATATCGGACACGGTCAGGAAGCGGGGTGCGGATCACCCCTTACGAACCTTGGACAATACGTAAATGGCGGGCCAGAATCGCTTCACCGGAGAGGTTCGACCATGTTCCCAATTTTTGAGGGTGCCGCAGCTGACTTGCAGTCTGGCAGCCATCTGTTCACGGTTGAGGTCAAGGCGTAAACGAGCCTCCAACAAGGTCTTCTGAAGTGTTTTGCTATCTGCATTGAAAGGTGGCGAATCCATCCTTATGGCCTTGATCACAAGATGGCAAAAAGGGTTCAGAAGCGACCCCTTCCGCCATTGTTTAAAAAGGCTTTTCTGCACGGGTTTGATGGGCGATTGCTTCCGGTTTTCATCCGGAAATTTGTTTCAAGAATCGTTCTAATTAATAATTTCTCCTTGGTTACGGGCCAGCTTTTCGCGCCATTTTTGAAGCTCCTCAGGTTTCAGCCTTCCCCAATCCGTGACTTCACCAACTATTTTTAATGGTGCTTGGGAGCGATAGGAGCGCGTGGGATTGCCGGGAAATTTTTTGTCGGTAACATTCGGGTCATTTTCAAACCGCCCCGTCGGCTCAACGATGTAAACACGTTCGCGGTTATCACCTTTGGCCAACGCAGCAGCCAGTCCCGCCCCATTTGCCGAGGCGGTGAAATAAATGTGATTCATTTTGAGTTCAGCCTTGTAGTTGGAACTTCCTCCCGCCGTCAGTAAATCGCCCACCGGCAAATTTGCTTTCGTCCCATGATAGAATGGACCTTTGTCAGAAGGTGTATTCTGAAACGACGCTGATAATTCATAATTCCTCTTCGCCTTGTCAGGGTTGCCCAAGGCCTCGTGGCACTTGCCAATGTTCGAATATAGAGAAGGGAAAGCACTCCTGACCGAGTCATCATTTATGGTGAGCGCAAACCGCAAAGCCGTTTCGAGCCAGATTAATTTGTCAGTCGGGTTCTTTTGACAGCGAACCAAATAGTGGGCTGAGATAAATTTTTCAAAGTCATAGGCGGCTTCATTCCAGGCTTGAAGAAACATTTTTTCTGCCTCCTCCGGATGGCCGTTCTCTTCCAAGCCCATGCCTCGAAGGCAGAGTTTTACAACAGGGTTATTTGGATTGAATTCCATAATCCGCAATTTGGACGCTAGTTTATCACGCGTCAAATCGAAGCGGAAACGTGTATTCTATAGGTTTTGCAGGGTTTTACCGTTGGAATTGCAGGAGAGTGAATCCCACCTTATGACCTTGATCGTTAGATAGCAAAAGGGTCCAGAAGCGACCCCTTCCGCCATCTTTTTTTGTTACCCTGAGAGCAAACCTGCATCGGTTACGAACCTCTCAATCAAAGGCTTCGTTGAATCTGAGTGGATGTCGATTTCACCGTCTCGCAATTCAAACTTCCAGCCGGTCGCCGGGCCGCGCCACAATCGCGTAAAGCACTGGCATCAGGAAGATGCTGATCAGTAGCCGTGTGAACAAACCGCTGACTACCACCAGCGCGAAGGGCCGCTGCGAATCGGTGCCCACCCCGGTCGCCAGCGCTGCCGGCAACAGCCCCAGCGCTGCGACGAGCGCTGTCATCATGATGGGCCGCAACCGCAGAATCGCGCCGTCGCGAATTGCCTGGGTAATGTTCGTTCCGCCTCGGCGCAGTTCGTTGACGTAAGAGATATATACAAGCGCGGTCTGCACGGACACGCCGAACAACGCCAGGAATCCGATTCCGGACGAGACGGAAAACGGGGTGCTGGTTATCCATAATGCCACGATACCTCCTACCGGGGCCGAGAGCAGCACACCGAGCACCGTGATTAGCGGGAATTTTAAGTTGCTATACAGCGCGAACAACAAAAGGAAAATCACGAAGAGCGTCAGCGGAAGCACGATGCCGAGCTGCCGTCGCGAAGCGGTGTATTCCTTATATTCGCCGCCCCAATCGAGTCGGTATCCTTCAGGCAGCGGCACGGCGGCTTTGACCTGTCGCATGGCATCCTCCACCGCGCCGGCGAGGTCGCGTCCCTCGACCGAGAATTGCACGCCGATGTAGCGGGAATTGTCTTCGCGGTAAATGAAGGAAGCGCCGTTCGCGACTTTTAGGTCGGCGAATTCCTTGAGTGGGATTTCCTGTCCGCCGGGTGTCGAAACGAGAATGTTGCCGATTTCCTCCGGGTTGTCCCGATATTGCTGAGCCAAGCGCACGACGAGGTCGAACTGCTTCTCCCCCTGCACAACCTGCGTGGCCGCGGCGCCTCCTACGGCGGCCTCGATGAGCCCATTAATGTCCGCCACGTTCAAGCCGTATCGCGCGATTTTCGCGCGGTCAACGTTCACGGTCAGGCTCGGCTGTCCGAGCTCCTGCACCAGAGTCACGTCCTTGATTCCGCGCACCTGTTCGAGCACGTGCTTGATGGCTTTGCCTTTCGTTTCCAGGACATCGAGACTCGTCCCAAACACCTTGACCGCGAGGGCGCTTTTCAATCCCGTTTCGGCTTCGTCAACGGCATCCTCGGCGGGCTGTGTGTAATTGAAAATGATCCCGGGGAAAGCTTTGAGCTTCTGGTCAATGGCGGCGATCAATTGGCTTTTCGTGTGCCTTGGGCCTTTCCATTCCGAATACGGCTTGAGGCCCACGTAAAACTCGTCGTTGAAAAAACCGGTTGGGTCGGTGCCGTCGTCCGGGCGCCCGTGTTCGGACGCGACGACGGTGACTTCGGGAAAGGAGCGAAGAATCTGCCGGACCTGCGGCGAGATTTTTTTGGATTCATCGAAGGAAATGGTGTAGGGCATTGTGGCTCGAACCCAGAGCGCCCCCTCGTCGAGCTTAGGCATGAATTCAGCCCCCACACGCGGAATCAAGAGGAGCGACAGCCCCAGCAAAATGGCCGAGCCGAGAGTCGTCAGCCACGGATGCGCGAGACAGGCGTCGAGTCCGGTGACGTAAAGGTTTTTGACGGCTTCGAAAGCTGGATTGCGGCGTTCCCGAACGCCTTTCCGAAAAGCCCACGTGCAAAGCACGGGCAGCAGCGTGAGCGTGACCACGAGCGAACCGACCAGTGCGTAAATCATCGTGTCCGCCATTGGCGTGAACAGCTTCCCGGACGGGCCGGACAAAACGTAGATAGGCAAAAAGCCCGCGACGATCACCGCCACGGCATAGAAGATAGGCCGGTCCACTTCCGAGGCGGCGGTGAGGATGACTTCATGGATTCGGAACGGCTTTCCTTCTCGCGCGCCAATCTGGCGAAAAATGTTTTCCACCATGACCACCGCGCCATCCACCAGAATCCCGAAATCAACGGCGCCGATGGAAAGCAAGTTGGCGGACACATCCCTCAGATCAAGACAGATGAAGGCAAAAAGGAGCGCCAGCGGGATCGCCGCCGCGACAATGAGCCCGGCGCGGAGGTCGTAGAGAAAGAAGATGAGCACGATCAAAACGAGAACCATTCCGCGGACCAGATTGCTTTCAACGGTCTTCGTGGTCACCGCGACTAAATCATTGCGGTCGTAGAACGGATGCACTTTGACGTCTCCCGGCAAAAGGCTCGAATTCAGCTCCCGCGTTTTTTGTTCCACGCGCTTGAGGACATCCTGGGTTTTCTCGCCGGTGCGCATCAGGATGACTCCTTCGACGGCGTCATCCTGGTCCTGATAGCCGAATTGGCCCAGGCGCGGCGCGTGCCCGATGACAACATTTCCAACGTCCTTCACTAAAACCGGAGTTCCGTCATGCACGGCGAGCACGACATTGCCAATGTCCTCGAGAGTTTGGATCCGGCCGAGGCCGCGCACATAATAAAATTGCCCGCCCTGCGAATAGAAGCCGCCGCCGGCATTACCGTTGTTTGCCGCGAGCGCAGCGACCACTTGAGGGACCGAGAGACCGACCCCGGCGATTTTTATTGGATCGAGCAAGACCTGGTATTGCATTGTTTCGCCGCCCAGCCCTGAATCATCCGCGACTCCTGAAACGGATTTGTATTGCCGCTCAACGAGCCAGTCCTCGATTGTCTTCAGCTCCATCGGACTGCGGTCAGGACTTTGCAGAACGTAGCGGTAAATCAGACCGGAGGGCGAAAACAGCGGCGAGACCGAGGGCGCCACACCATCCGGCAAACTCAGGTCCGGGATTCGGTTGAATACACGCTCGCGAGCAAAGTAATTGTCCGTTCCATTTTGGAACGTGAGGATGACGTCCGAAAGTCCGTAAAGCGAAATGGAACGAAGCGCGGTCATTTTGGCGATGCCATTCATCTCCACTTCAACGGGCACGGTAATAAGGCGCTCCACTTCCTCGGCGGCGTGGCCCGGCCATTGCGTGACGATCTCGACCATGGGCGGAGAAAGATCGGGATAGGCGTCCACCGGCAGGCGGTTCAGCGAGTGGATTCCCGCGCCTGTCAGCAGCAGCGTCATGAGAATCACCAGAAATCTCTGGTGCAACGACGAAGCTACAACGCGATTGATGACGGAAGCCGTCCGGGGCGTGTGCGTGGGCGGTGGTGGTGTCGAATCGCTCATTGGTTTTGCTGAAATTGCACAAACAGACCGCCTTCAATGACGACCTGATCCTCCGGTTTCAGGCCGGAAATAATTTCGTATTGGTCCTCCACCCGCGAACCCAATCCCACCAGTTGCCGGGCGAAGCTGTTGTCTGCCTGGGCGACGTAAACAAACGGCAAATTTTCGCTGTCGCGCAAAATCGCCGAGACCGGAACGAGCATCCCTTTGCTTGGCTGCCGGGCCTGGATTTTCACGCGGGCGTACATGTTCTTCTTCAGAAGATTTTCAGGATTATCCGCGACCACGCGCACAACGACTGAGCGCGTGTCCGGATCCACGAGGGCGGAGATGTTGTCCACTGTTCCGGCAAGGTCATTAGTGGATAAACCGGTGTTTATTTCGGCGGGATCGCCCGTGTGGATATCGGCGAGATCCGGCGCGAACAGGTGGGCCATTACCCAGACGCGTGAAATATCTGCCACTGTAAAACACGGGGTGCTGCCCGACTGCAATAATTGTCCGGGAGTAATGAGCTTTTCCACCACGGTGCCGGCGATGGGCGCGCGAATAATTCCTTCGGCCGGCCCGGCCGGTTTGCCTTCCTCAATCGCTTTGATGGTCTCGGGAGCAACTTGAAGTGCGACGAGTTGTTGACGCGCCGCGTCGCGATCGGATTCGGCGCCGATGGCGTCGCTTTCCGCCTGGTCCGCTTCCTTTTGCGGAACGCTGTGGTGCTGCAGGAGTTTTTGATCCAAATCGGCAAGTTGTCGGGCGGCTTTGGCGGCGGCGAGCGTTTTCCGGTAGGTGCCAATGGCGGTGGCAAAATCAGGAGACTCAACTTTCGCCAGCGGTTCGGCAGCACTGACCTGCTGGCCGGGAGACACCAGCAATTGCGAAACCGGCCCCGAGAACGGCGCCAGCACCGTCGTGGCCTGGTCCTGGTCAAAGTCAACCGTGCCGGTGACCTCCACAGTTTTGTGAAACTCCGAGGGCTCGACGCGGTAAACGTGAATGTGCTTTTGCTGTTCGGCGGTCAACGTGACGTTGGTCGCGTTGGTGGGCGATGATTCGGTGTCGGCATCTGGTTTTCCGGAACACCCGGCAAAGGTGATGGCCAAAGCCGCGATGAACGGGGCAAATCCCAACGCAGTGAATAGCGTCCGCGATTTGGTTCTTAGAGCGGTTAAAAAAATACTGTAGCCATTCGGCAGACAGTACGGAGAGAGCGGTCTTTTTGGTTTTTGGCGTCGTTTCGGCTCAGTTA
>DASZLX010000010.1:0-115593 GCA_035552155.1 Verrucomicrobiia bacterium
TGATTTAACAATTTAACTGATTTAACAATTTAACTGATTTAACAATTTAACTGATTTAACCATTTAACGATTTAACCCATTTAACTTATTCAACATTCTTTATACAAATTCCCCGTCCCAGGTGTCTATGGAATGAAATCGTGAACGGGAATTCACCACATTGGAGCCAAAAGCTCTATGAAGCGAAGGCGGCGGAACTGGTCCTTTATGGCCGGGCGCTGGGCTTGAGTCATGCCGAAGCGGAAGATGTGCTGCACGAGACTTTCGTGGTCCTGATGCAACAGGAGCCGCCCCCGGCGAAGCCAGAGCATTATTGCATGCGCAGCTTTCGCAATCGGGCGATCAATTACCGCCGTTCGCTGTGGCGGCGGCTCACGCGCGAGCTGGAATCGTGGCGCTGGTTCGAACGCACTGCCGAGGAGAGCCCGGCGGAACGCGAAGCGATGCTGCGCCTGGCGGAGTTGCCCGTGGAACAACGGGAAGTCATCGTATTGAAAATCTGGCAGCGCCGCACCTTCGAGGAAATCGGCGAGTTGTTGCAGATTTCGCCGAATACGGCCGCCGGACGGTACCGTTACGGTTTGCAAAAAATCAAATGCGGTCTGGAAGGAGAAGAGTATGAACGAGAAAGAGATGCATCTGCTCGAAAATCAATTGCGTTCCTGGCAGCCGCGCCGGCCGTCCCCGAGACTTAGACGAAAACTTTTCGGCGCTACCAGTCCGGGCGAGTCCGGGCTGTCCTTGCGCTGGCTGGCGCCGGCGGCGGCGTGCCTGTTTCTGGCACTGACCATCGTCAACCAGGAGCCCGGCCTTTCCGCCAGTTCCTCGCGCCACGAACCTTTGATGGGATTGGTTTCGAGCAATTTGAGCTGCACCAACATTCTTCCCGAAAACCACCCAGCCGGGCGCAACCGGGTTTCCCCCGCCAGTTTTGAGTGGACAAACCGCAGTGGTTTCACTTCTAGTATAAGCCCTTTTTCGCCGGGTAGAATGAATTAGTCAGTTTGACCAAAATCCAGAATGGACAAATCGAACGTGCCGACCGATAAGAAATCATCGTCTCCAGCCGCGGCGTCCGCCAAGACCGCGCCTGCAATAACCACAAAAACCGCCACGGCGCCGGCCAAACCCGAGCCGCCGCCGCAACGCACGGCCCCGCCGCCGTTGTTCCGGCGGATTGACTGGGTGGCGCTGATCGTGACGTTCGTCTTCGTCTTCGTTGCGTATTACCTGACGCTCGCGCCGGAAATGACGCTGGAGGATTCGGGCGAACTGGCGACGGGCTCGTATTACGCCGGCATTCCGCATCCGCCGGGATACCCGGTGTGGACCATCTTCACTTATTTCTGGACGTTGATTCCGCATAACAACGTCGCGTGGCGGGTGGGGCTGGCGGGGGCGTTCGCGGGCGCGCTGGCGTCCGGCCTGCTCGCGTTCATCGTCTCGCGCGGCAGCAGCATGATCATCGAAAGCATCGATGATTTGAAAAATTTCGATCGCCGCTGGGAAAACGCCGTCTGCCTCGTCGCCGGCTTCGTATCCGGCATCCTGATCGGTTTCAACGGTTACATGTGGAGCCAGGCGGTGATCGTGGAAGTGTATCCGCTAAGCGTGGTGTCATTGATGGGAGTGTTGCTGTGCCTGCTGCGCTGGGTGTATGCGCCGCACCAGCACCGTTATCTTTACGCGGCATTTTTCCTCTACGGCATTTGCGTCAATAACCATCAATCGCTGCTGGTCATTGCGATGGGCGTGGAAACGCTGATCATTTGCGCAGAGCGCAGGCTGGGCCGGGAAATACTCTTCTGGAACGTGCTTTTGTATATCGGCGGTCTGTTCATTCACCCGGACATCCTGGCCGGCAATACGCCGGTATTCGTTATTTTCAACACCGTCGGAATCGTGTCGGCGATCCTTTGGGTCTGGCTCGTGCTCGTGACGAAAAAGACAGCGGTGGACTTCGCCCGCGACGGGACGATGCTGGCCACGCTCCTCTGCATCGTGCTTTTCCTGGCGGGATTCACTCACTGGAAAACGGAACTTGATCTCCACATTTTCAAAATTCCGCTCAGCAAGCCGGGCTCCCTGATACTTTTAGCGCTGGCAAGCATCGCCGCATGCGTCGCGTTCGTTTATTACATTCGGCGAACGAAATCGCTCGGCAACGAGTGGCTGGTGACGCTCGGCTGTGGCGGCGCATGGTTGGTGGGCGCGGCGTTTTATCTTTATATGCCGATTGCCGGCGCCACGGTGCCGCCGATGGAATGGGGTTATCCGCGCACGCTCGAAGGATTCATCCACGCCCTCACGCGCGGGCAATATGAAAAAATCCATCCCACTTCCGGCGAAGGCTCGGGCCTGCACATGATCGGCAGTTTCTTCAGCACCTACGGCACGCAAATCTGGCGTTACCTCGAAGGTTTGGACAACGAGTTCAACATGCTCTATCTGCTGCTGGCGCTGGTGGTGTTTCTCTTCTACCGCAAGATGAAGAAACGCGAACGCACCTGGATTATCGGCATGATCGGCATCTTCATCTGCCTGGGACCCTTCCTGGTGCTGCTGCTGAATTTCCCGTCCGATCGCCAATCGCTGGAATTAAACCGGGTGTTCCTGACGTCGTCACACGTCATCATTTCCATGTTCATCGGTTTCGCCCTCACTTTGCTGGCGACGTATTTGGCGACGCATTACCAAACGGCGCGGCGGATTTTCATGGTGGTGGGACTGTGCATTGTGGACATGGCGGTGTTCATGCTGGTGGTCCAAAGCCAGGACCGGTTCGATCTCGGGATGGCCGATTGGGCTTCGGCGCTGGGTTATGCCAAAGTCCTCTGCTGGATGCTGGCAGCGACGACGGCCATCATTTTCTGGCGCGAGGGCTTCAAGGAAGACAAGATGCTGGCCTACGGCGTGCCCGGTTTCTTCGCGGCATTGTCGTTGGTGCCGACGATTCTGGCGCTCACGAGCCTGGGCAAACCGTTTAATTTCAGCGGCCTGCCGGACGCCCTGCATGGAATCGCCGACGCATTCAAACCGATGCATTACGGCTTGCCCGTGCTGGCGGCGCTGCTGCTCCTGGGCCTCGGCATCGTTTTTCTCGTGGCTCTCGGCGTATATCGCAACCGCGCACCACTGATCATCGTGCTGGCGGTATTTGCGATCATGCCGAGCTATTCCATTTTCACGCATTGGTTCGACAACGAACAGCGTGACCATTGGTTCGGTTATTGGTTCGGCCACGATATGTTCACGCCGCCGGTGACGGGACCCGACGGGAAAATGACCTACGATCCGAAAGTGCGCGCGGAAATGGCGAAGGGGCCCAATGGCAACCTGGTTTATCCGGAAATGACCCGCGATGCGATTTTGTTCGGCGGCACCGACCCGGGCCGTTTCGCGCCGACGTACATGATTTTCTGCGACAGCTTCATCAAGCACAAGCACCAGCCGATCTTCGACCAGAATTTCGACCGTCGCGATGTTTACATCATTACGCAAAACGCACTGGCGGATCCGACCTATCTCCAATACATCCGTTCGCAATATTTCCGCAGCGACGAGTATCAGTATGACACTCCGTTCCTCCAGGAAGTGCTGCGCGGCCCCGCGGAGCATGACAAGTATTCGCCTTATTACGGCACCAACATCCTGGCGCGAATCGGCTACGAGCTGTTCGATAAACCGGTCACCGAAATGGGCGCGCGGGTCGAAAAACGCTGGCGCGCCGAGGGCGTTTATCCCCCCAAGGAAATCTACACGCCCAACCAGGCTGATTCTCAGCAGGCTTTTTCCGACTACATGGAAGATGCGCAACAACGCATGTACCACGACCAGACTCATCCCAATGAGCCGCACCAGATCAAGCCCGGCGAGGACGTGCATGTGGATGGTTCGGGGCATGTCCAGGTCAGCGGGCAAGTGGCCGTGATGGCCATCAACGGCCTGCTCACGAAGGTCATTTTCGACCGGAATCCGACCAATGAATTCTTTGTCGAGGAAAGTTTTCCGCTCGACTGGATGTATCCGCATTTGACGCCGTTCGGCGTCATCATGAAAATCAATCGCAATCCCCTGCCCGTCCTGACGGAAGACGTGCTCAAGCGCGATCACGAATTCTGGGCCAAATATTCGGAGCGTCTGATTGGCAATTGGATCACTTACGATACGCCGGTGAAGGAAATCACCGATTTTGCGGAGCGCGTTTACATTCGGCACGATTACACCGGTTTCAAAGGCGACCTGAGATTCATCCGCGACGACGACGCGCAAAAGTCGTTTTCGAAATTGCGCAGTTCCATTGCCGGAGTTTATAGCTGGCGCGTGGGGCAACCGCCCAGCGGCGGGGTGATGCCGCCGCAATACGTGGCGACGGGCAACAACCGCGAGCAGATCGAACGCGAAGCGGATTTCGCCTTCAAACAGGCTTTTGCCTTTTGCCCCTATAGTCCCGAAGCGGTTTATCGCTATGTCCAACTGCTGGTGAATATGCATCGGGTGGATGATGCCCTGCTGGTCGCCGAGACGGCCCAGAAGCTCGATCCTTACAACGGCCAGTTTATTTATCTCATCAACAACCTGAATGCCATCAAGTCGCAGACCGTGGCCATGGCCCAGTCGGTGACGCAATTGGAAACCGAAGTTCCGCAGTTGGAGGGCCAGGTCAAAACCAACCCGAAGGATATCATGCTGCAATTCCAGCTGGCGCAAAAGCTCATCCAGCTCGGCCAGAACGATCGCGCCTTCCAGGTGCTTGACGGCGTGGTCAGCAATCCGGCCGCGACGGTCCCGATGGTGATGTCCGTGGCGGACGCCTACAACAAGCTCGGCCAGCCCGTGAGACTGCAGGCAGCCCTGGAGCGATTGACCCAGTTGGATCCCCAATCACCGGAGGCATGGTACGACCTGGCCGCATCCCAGGCCATGCTCGGCCAGAATTCGCAGGCAATTCAAACGCTCAAGCAGACGATGGAATTGAATTCGAAACGGCTGGTCCAAAATCCCAAGACGAACGACATCCGCACCAGCCTGGCGGGGGACGCGCGGTTTAATGCCCTGAAGAATACGCCGGAATTCAAAGCGCTGCTGAGGCGTTAGGAAAAAATCTTTTAAAATACGGAAAGCAAGACACAGAAACCGGAATCTTTCCCAAGTTCCTGCTTTCCTCATCAATTCCGTTTGATCGCACTATTAATACCCGTTCGATCGCCTATCTCGCTTCCGGTAATATTGCGGCCTCAATCCGTAATTGAAGGGGTTGCCCGACCGTCCACAATCGATTAACTTCCCTTCTTTGGAACTCTAGGAAATTGAGGAATTTAGTTTTTCCATGAAGAAGACTCATATAGCGACTGAAAATACGAAGCCCGAGGCGGATGGCGGGGCGGCGGCGGAACCGTTGGTTCCCATCGAGCCCGGAACCGTCACGCCCGAACAACTTGAGGAATTAAAGGCGCGCGCCGAAAAAGGCGATGAAAGCTGGGAGCGGCTTCTGCGCACCACGGCGGATTTTGATAATTTCAAAAAACGAGCCGCGCGTGAAAAACAGGAGGCCATCCGCTACGCCAACGAAGGGCTGCTCGAAAAGCTCGTGCCGGTGCTGGATAATTTCGACGCCGCACTTTCCGCCGCGCAGGCCAGTTCCGGTAACGCCGCGCAGTCACTGCAAACAGGTGTGTCGATGATTTTCCAGCAGTTGAAAAGGGTCCTGACCGAGTCGGGCCTGGAAGAAGTGGACGCCGCCGGGCAGAAGTTTGACCCTAATATGCACGAAGCGGTTTCGCAGCAGGAATCGGCGGAAGTTCCGGAAGGCCAGGTCCTGCAGCAGTTGCGCAAAGGCTACAAATTGCGCGAGCGTCTCCTGCGCCCCGCCACGGTGGTCGTCGCCAAAAAGCCCGCATGAAAAACGAGGCCAAGTGTTTGTAACCTCCGGCGGCTGAAAAACACTCGTCCACTCATTTAACTATTTAACCCGTTTAACCGATTCCACCCACTACCGTGCCCAAACGCGATTACTACGAAATTCTCACTGTCGAGCGGACCGCATCCGTCGAGGAAATCAAAAAGTCCTACCGCAAGCTGGCGGTGAAATTTCATCCGGACAAAAATCCGGGAGATAAAACGGCGGAGGAGCAATTCAAGGAGCTGGGAGAGGCTTACGAAATTCTCAGCGATCCGCAAAAGCGGGCGTTATACGATCAGCACGGCCACGCGGCATTTGACCGGCGCGCGGGCGGATTCGCGCGCGGGGGCGGCGGCGGGTTCCACGATCCCTTCGATATTTTTCGGGAAGTTTTTGGCGGAGGCGGAGGCGGAGGGGGAAGCATTTTCGATGATCTGTTTGGCGGTGGGCGCGCCGATCCCACCCAACCGCAGCGCGGCGAAGACCTGCGCTACGACATGGAGATCACCTTCGAGGAAGCTGCGCACGGCACGGAAAAAGAAATTTCCGTCACCAAACCCGAGCGGTGCGATGTGTGCGACGGGTCGGGCGCGGAAACCGGTTCACGTGTTAAGACCTGCCCCACGTGCGGCGGGCGCGGGCAGGTCATCAGCTCGCGCGGGATTTTCAGCATTGCGCAAACCTGCCCGGCCTGCCAGGGCGCGGGCCGGGTGATTGAAAAGCCGTGCAAGGCCTGCCACGGCAGCGGACGGCGCGATCGGCCCTCGAAAATCAAGTTGCGAATTCCCGGCGGCGTGGACACGGGTTCGCGCCTGCGTTCGGTGGGCAACGGCCAGGCCGGCCTGCGCGGCGGACCGTCCGGCGATTTGTACGTGGTGCTGCACGTGAAGCCGCACGAGATTTTCCAGCGCGACGGCGACGATCTTCTGTGCGAAGTGCCGGTTGGTTTTGTGCAGGCGGCGTTGGGCGCGGATATTGAAGTGCCAACTTTGGACGGCCAGGCGGAAATAAAAGTTCCCGCCGGCACGCAACCCGGCACGATGTTCCGCCTGAAGGGCAAAGGCGTCAAAAATGTGCAGGGCTATGGCCACGGCGATTTGCACGTGCGCGTGATGGTGGAGGTGCCCACGCACCTGACTTCCGCGCAAAAGGCGAAGCTCCAGGAATTCGCGGAATTGTGCAACGGCAAGGAAAGCCCGTTGAGCCAGGGATTTTTTGAGAAGGCGAAGAAGTTGTTTAAGTGAGGGTTAGGTCGGTCAGGTGGTTAAATAAGTTAAATGAGTTAAATCAGTGCCGAGAGCAGCCACCCGTTTAACTTATTTAACCATTTAACTATTTAACCGTTCTCACGACCATGCATCGTTTCCATTTGCCACCGGCTGAATGCCAAGCCGACCCGCTTACGCTGGCCGGGCGCGAGGCGCATCACGCGCTGCACGTGTTGCGGGTGCGCACCGGTGAGGAAGTCACCATCCTTGACGGCGCGGGGCAGGAATTTCTTTGCCGCGTGGAAAATTTCGACCGCGATAAAGTTCATCTTGCCGTTTTGGAAAAAAAATCCATTCCCGCTCCGCCGTGTCAGATCACATTGCTGCAGGCGGTGCCTAAGGGGAAAATCATTGAGTCCATCATTCAGAAAGCAACTGAGCTGGGCGTGGCGCGCATCGTACCACTGCTGACGGAGCGGACGGTGATGGAACTAGACGAAAAGGACGCGCGGAAAAAAGCCGAGAAATGGCAGCAGATCGCCATGGAAGCGATCAAGCAATGCGGCGCGGCCTGGCTGCCGCAAGTGGAGCTGCCGGTGAGGCCGGAGGCATTTCTCGCGCGGAAGGAAAGTTTCGAATTGCCGCTGATCGCCTCCTTGCACGCCGGCGCGGAACATCCGCGAAATTATTTTCAGAAATTCGAACTGCAACACGGACGCAAACCGCGATCCGCCTGCATTTGGATTGGGCCGGAAGGCGATTTCACTCCGGGGGAAGTCTCAGCCATTGTCTCAGCCGGAGCGCTGCCGATCACGCTGGGACGGCTGGTATTGCGGGTGGAAACCGCCGCAACGTATTGCCTTTCCATTCTGAATTACGAAATTCAAGCGCCGGCCTGACGCGCCTGGACGAGGACGCGAAAGGGGCGGCCCAGATGCTCGGGATGCGTGAGCGTTTGAAATTGCCGGGTGCGGTTTGAATTCCATTCGCCGAAAACATCCGCTCGCTTCCAGGCCTGTTCGGTAATCTGCGTCAGGAATTTTGCCTGGCTGATCATCGCCCGGGTGACCAACCCCGCGGCTTCGCCCACGCTTTGAAGCGCGGTAAAATTCACGTGGGCCGTAAGGTCCTGCCCGCCGGGATTCGCGAGAAGATCGCGGCTCACTTGATGCCGATGATACGCGCGCAAGGTTCCCTCGCGGCGTTGCGGCGCGAAAAATTCCTCCGCGCTCAGGCCGTAATCGATGGCCATTAGCCGGCCGCGTTTCAAAACCGCCGCGGCCTCGCGCCACCAGGTTTCGGCCGCGGGACAGACTTCGGTGGTAAAACCGTCGGGTAGAACGCCGAGCAATTTTTCCAATTCCGGCATGTGAAACGTGAAACGTGAAACGTGATTATTTGCGTCATTCATTCGGGACCAGGCGAACCGTCCACCCTCCCAGGTTACTCCCCACTCGAACCACTTTTTGGCCTGCGCATCCCAGGCCAGGCGATGCACCGGCAGCGCGTCCAGAAGCTCGTTGGAAAAAATGATTGTTTCCGATGACGCGGAAGTTTCGTTGAGCGCGGACAGTTCCGGAATCCAGACCACGGTTTCGGGAAACCCGGCCAGCTTCGCCTGCTGCCATTGCCGGCGCCGTGCTGACGGCTCGACGATGCAGTATTTCAGGCGGCTGAAAAGCTGTTCCCCGCGCGCGTGCAGCCAGGCCAAAATGTCGGCCGCCAATTGGCCATCATGCGCGCCGGCTTCAACAATCCGAATGTCCGCGCCCTGCCCCGTTTCCAGCCATTCGGCGAATTGAAAGGCCAGCAATTCACCGAACAAGCCGCCCACGCTCACACTGGTGAAGAAGTCGCCCGATTGCCCGATTTTGTCCTTTTCTTTTTCGTAAAATCCATAATCGGGACAGTACAACGCCATCTCCATGAACCGGGCAAATGAGATGGTTCCCTCGCATCTTATTTCAGCGGCAATTTTTTCGACGATTTCGCTCACGGGATTAAGTGTGGTGCGGATTTAGCTATTACCGACGCAGGAATATAGAAAGATTATGGCAAAAATCGACGCTTTCTTCAATTTGATGTTCGAGCAAAAGGCTTCGGACCTGCACCTGGCTTCGGGCAATGCGCCGATGCTCCGCATCAACGGCGAACTCCAGCGCGTGGATTTTCCGCCGCTCGAGAATGACAGCCTCAAGACGATGCTCTACGAAATCGCGCCGGAGTACAAGATCAAGACCTTCGAAGAAACCGGCGACGTCGATTTCGGCTACGAGATTCCCAATATTTCCCGCTTCCGCGCGAATTTCTTCAACCAGAAAAACGGCGTTGCGGCGGTCTTCCGCCAGATCCCGAGCAAGGTGCTTTCATTCGAGGATTTTGAAAAGTTCGATGCGCCACTGCCGCCGGTGCTGAAAAAATTTGCCATGCTGCATCGCGGTTTGGTGGTCGTGACCGGCCCCACCGGCTCGGGCAAATCGACAACCCTCGCGGCGATGGTGGATTACGCGAATAAAAATCGCCGCGATCATATCATTACGGTGGAGGACCCGATTGAATTCGTGCACGAGAGCAAAAATTGCCTGGTCAACCACCGCGAAGTAGGCGTGCACACGAAGAGTTTTGCGTCGGCGTTGCGCGGCGCGCTGCGTGAAGATCCGGACGTTGTTCTGGTGGGCGAATTGCGCGACCTGGAAACCATCGAACTCGCGCTGGTGGCGGCGAGCACCGGGCATTTGGTCCTCGGCACCCTGCACACGCCCAGCGCGGCCAAGACCGTGGACCGTATCATCGACGTTTTTCCGGCCGAGCAGCAGAACAAGATCCGCGCGACGCTTTCCGAAGCGTTGAAGGGAATTGTTGCGCAAAACCTGTTCAAGCGCGTGGACAAAAAAGGCCGCGTGGCGGCGCTGGAAATTCTCGTTTTCACGACGGCCATCGCCAATCTCGTGCGCGAGGGCAAGACGCATCAAATTCCGGGCATGATCCAGGTGGGCAAACGGCAGGGCAACCAGCCGCTGGACGACGCCATCATGGAGCATCTGCGGATGAAACGAATTTCCCCGGAGGAAGCCTACGACAAGGCGCTGGATAAAAAGAAATTCCGGTCGTTCCTGCCGAATCCGCCGGAGGAAGACGAGAACTGATTAAATTATGCGCCGTCCCGAGTTGGATCTTATCCTGAACACGATGCTGGAATCCCAGCCGGAAGTCTCCGACCTTTTGTTCACGGTCGACAAGCCGCTGCAGGTGGAATCCTTCGGCGAGTTGAAACCCGTCGCGATCGATCCGCCGATCCAGGCCCTTACGCCGTTCCAGACCGAGATGATTGCGCTCAATCTGATCGGAGAAAACAACTGGCACGCGGAGGATTTGTTGCGGCGCGGCTCGTGCGACGCCGCCTACACGCTGGCCGACAAGGCCCGTTTTCGTATCAACATTTTTTCGCAGCGCGGAAATTATTCCATCGTCTGCCGCAAGCTGAACACGGAAATCCCGACGCTCGACAAGCTGGGGCTGCCGGAAATCATCCGGCTGGTGCCGCGCGAAAAAACGGGCCTGGTGCTCGTGACCGGCGCGACGGGCTCCGGCAAATCCACAACGCTGGCGGCCATTCTCAACGAAATCAATCTCAACAAAGCGGTCCACATCATCACGCTGGAAGACCCGGTTGAATTTGTGCATCCGCATCACGCGGCGACCTTCAACCAGCGCGAACTGGGGACGGATTTTGACAATTATTCCAACGGCCTGCGCGCGGCGTTACGCCAGGCGCCCAAGGTCATTCTCGTCGGCGAAATGCGCGACCGCGAAACGGTGAAGATTGCCTTGAGCGCGGCTGAAACCGGCCATTTGGTGTTGAGCACGCTGCACACGATCGACGCCGGGCAGACCATCAACCGTATCCTGGGTATGTTCGAAACCGAGGAGCAGGAGCAGATTCGCGGACGTTTGGCGGAGACGTTGCGGTGGGTCGTCAGCCAGCGATTGGTGCCGCGCGAAAGCGGTGGCCGCTACGCGATGCTGGAAATCATGGGCTCGAATTTGCGCACCCAGGAAACCATTCGTCTCGGCGAAACCGAGGGTAAAAGCTTTTACGAAATCATCGAGGCCAGCCAGCCGTTCGGCTGGCGGACGTTCGATTTCTCGGCGCTGGAAGCGTTCGAGAACGGCACGATCAGCGAGGAGACCGCCCTGCTCTACTGCACCAAGCGCGGCCCGGTGACGCGCGGCATGGATAATCTCAAAAAGTCCCGCGGCGAATCCACCACGGACATTGCATCGTTGCGCATGAAGGAAAAAGAGGCGGCCGCGGCCAAGGGCGCGGAAGCACCGCCGTCCGGACTGAAACTCAAATTGAAATAATCTATGTCCGCCCAATTTGATTTTGTCAGCACAACCGACAAGCCGGCGCTGCTCGCATTCTCCACTCCTGAATGGCTCGAAGCGGCCCGTTCCGCCCTGAGCGAATTGGGCTACAAAGTCCATACCGCGGCCACGCACGGCGATTTTCTGATTCGCTTCAGCCAGATTCGCTATCAGGTGGTCATCATCGAGGAACGGTTTGCCGCCAACGACATCACCGAGAACATGACGCTCGGAGCGATGCAACGCATGCCGACGAACCAGCGGCGCAACGCCACGGTGATTTTACTGGGTGATTCGTTCCAGACCTTCACGCCGATGCAGGCATTCCAACAAAGTGTCCACGCGGTCATCAATAGTTCCGAGCTGTTCCTGCTCAAGCAATTAATCGAAAAGACGATTGCTGACAACGAGGTTTTCCTCCAGACCTTCCGCGAAACGCAAACGCGGGTGCATACAACCGGCAAGGACGATTAAGGGCGGCGGTTCGCTTGCCGGCGCTGTCATGTCCCTGGATTTCAGCCCGGCCGAAGGGCTTACTGCGGCTATAGTTGAACCGCTCTCATCCCCTCTTCTCAGTTGGTGACCAAGTCATCAAACGTCCACATGATTTTGTCTTCGCCGGCGGAGCGAATTTCCATCTCCTGACCGGAAATTTGGTGAAAGAAAAACGGCGTACCGTAGGCGTCCACCATTTCGCCTTTTTCATTCACGCGCAAGCCGGAGTCGGCAACGAAATTAATCTGCCGGGGATTTTTCCCCATGAGCGCGGCGGTGATTTCGGGATTTGTACCGACCGGATTTTCACCGAAGGCAGCGCGGTAGTTGTGAATCACGACACGGGCCTTGTCCAGAACGGTCGACGGCGGCAGGGTTGGCGTTTCGTTTGTTTCAGCGGCTGAGTTTGGAGACGGATTCGGCGACGCGGCGCGGGAGGAGAAAGCGTTCGAGGTGATTGCCGTGGCAGGGACAGCGCCGGATGAGATGGCGGAACCATTTTGAGGCGGAGCATTGGAAGGAGCCTCGGAATTTGCGTGCTGCTGGAGTGAATTGCCGATTTGATCGTTTTTTGAACGGAAGAGAACGAAAATAACGAGGACGAGAAGAAAGACGATGAGGGGCCAGAGCTTTTTCATCTCGTGTCGGTTTTATTGAAGGACATCACAGACCGTGGTGATTATTTTCACGAGGCGTTCATAAACCCGAGATTCGGCGCGGTAAACCGGCCGATGTTCGGAAAAACGGTCGCGAGGTTGCTGCTGTCCACGCCGAACCAAGTCGCGATGGTGGCAAAATACTGGTCGATGGCGGTGGTGGGAATCCAGCGGCCGGTGCTGGTATCGTCGGGACCGTTGACGGTGAGGGTGGGAAATTTGCCATAAGTTTTCCCGCCGAGCACCGAGCCGTTGTTGCCCGCTCCCGAACCGCCCATGATCAGATGATGACTGCCCCAGCCATGATCGCTCCCCTGCCCGTTGCTCGGGAACGTGCGTCCGAAATCGCTGGAGGTAAAAACCGTCACTTGATCCTGAAGACCCAGCTGCTCCATGGCGCCTTGAAACGTCCTTAACGACTGGCTTAGCTCGGACAGCAGATTCGCGTGGGCGCCGAAAATCACGTTGTCCGGGTTGGCGCTGGTAAAATTCGTCTGGCCGCTGTGCAAATCGTAGCCGCCCACCTGGCAAAAGAAAATCTGCCGTTTCATGCCGAAGCCGTTCTGGCCGGTAGGCGGAGCGCCCTGCGTGCGGTTGCCAGCATCAATCAGGCGCGCCACCATTTTCAATTGCTGGCTGAGGCTGGAGGTGACGGTGGCGCCGCTGGGATTGACGATGGAGGTCGGAAAGCCGTTGGTCCAGAAATTCGCGGCGGCGCTGTTCGTGATCGCGTTGTTCAACAGCGCGCCGGTATTAATGCTATGCTCGGTGACGCCCGCGTAGGCCTGCGCCTGCATGTTCGGGTAGGGGAGTCCCAGAATATTCGTGAGGGCCGCCAGCCGCGCGCCGGTGACGCCGCTGAGTGAAATCGCGCCGCTCGTCGAAACCGCATACTGCGACACAATATTGCCGACCTCGAACGTATTGGCGCCCGCCAGCGAAACCGACAGGGAAATTTGCGCGGCGGGATTGACCGAATTGAGCAGGTCCGCGCAGCGACCGCCCCAACCCGTGAGCGCGGGCTGGTCGGGAACCGACGTCTGCCATTGGGTCACCTGGTCGGCGTGGGAAAAAAGCTGCGGCGGCCTCTGTCCGCCGCTTTGATATTGCGCGCGCGTGATGGGCATCACCAGCGTGCCGGCGTTCATGAGAACCGCCAGCTTTCCCTCCTGGAAGAGTCCCTGCAATTCCGGGCAACCCGGATGAAATCCAAACGTATGGCCATCGGGATCCGTGTAATCGGTCGTGCCATCGCTCTTTTTCAGCCGGAGCAACGCGCTTTGCGGGATGGCCAGCACGGGCGTGCGGATCGCCGAATAATTACCATACTCGGTGGAGATGGTGGGCATGATCAGATTATTCGAATCGTTGCCACCGGCCATAAAAATGCACACCAGCGCCTTGTAATTGGTAATGTTCGATTGCGCCACGGCGGCGTTCATGAAACGCAAATCCCGGATGGCGGAAGTCATCGCGGCCGTGCCGACCGCGGCGCAGGCGGCGCGGCGAAGAAAATCGCGCCGTGTGATGACCGAAACGTTCTTATCGTTCATAAATTATTTCTGGATCGTGAAGTCCGGCGAGGCGGTGATCAAATGGACCACGGCCCGCACGCGGTCGCGCATCTGGGATTGCGTGGGCGGCGTGCTGAACGGGAAATTCACGGTGTTGGTAACGTAGTTCACGATGTTGCTCCGGGCCGCAACCGACAACTGGCCGGCGACCAGCAGGGAATTGAGGGAATCCACGAGCGAGGGAACCTGCGCACCCGCGGTGTAGTTCGTTGACATCCACGGGCCGAGGTCCAAGACGATGGCGCCGCTGTGGTTACTAAAGCTGCTCAGGCCATTGGTATTATTATTATTCGCCAGGATACCGCCTTCCAGGAAGTTCATCTGCAACGCCACGCTGGTGTCCGAAGTCAGTTGAAACTCCGGCGTCGTCAATCCGGCGGAGGCGAGCGCGCCGGGAAATTCGTAATTCGGGAAGAAGAAATTGAACACGGTGGCCGGACTGAGCGGCGACTGGGAAAGATTAGCGGTGGTGCCGTTGTCCGTGGCGCCAAGATTCCAGGTGTTCCACTGCACGGTGACGTTGCCGGATCGATACAGCGGCGGCGGGCCGAGCGGATAAACGCTTCCGCCACTCTGCGTCTGGGTCGCAGAGTTGGTCACTACAATCGTGAAATGCGACGGGTCGGGTATGGTCTGCACCTGGTATTGGCCATCGGCGGGAGTGGTGGAATTGAACACGACATACACCGTTTCATTCGACGAGAGCCCGTGCGGCCCGGCGCAACTGATCGTGACATTCGTTTTGCTTTGCGAAAAACCGCTGATGGAAATCTTCGGCAGCAAACAATTTCCGGAACGCACCGCATTGTCCGGCGTGGCGACCGTGAATGAAGACGACGAAACGACCGTGACGACTTGATACAATCCGCTGACCGCGCCGCCAGTCGTGAAGGAAAGATAAACCGCATTTCCCACGGCCAACCCGTGCCCGGAAATGTTCAAGGTAATCAGGTTTGTGTTCTGCGTGTAGGTTCCCGAATTGAGATTTGGCGCGGTGATGGTGAAAGTGTTGGAACCGGTCACGGACACCGAATAAGCCTGATCCGGCAGCGCGGGATTCCCGGACGTGTCAGTGAAGGCAAGCGCAACCACGTCGCTATTATTCATGCGGTGCGGCGCGGCAGTGGTGATGATGGCGGTTTGCGTGCCGTTTTCCACGTAGGCTCCGGTCATGGAGGGGGGCGCGGGAAATGCGCGCGCCATGGCCGTGACGCGCAGCAGCGGTTCGCGTTGTTTGCCGAAGGCCGGGTCTGAGAGCGAAGTGGTGCCGCGCGCCTCGGGATCCAGCAGGATGGCCTTGATGACCGCCTGCAGGTCGCCGCGCACGCCGTTGCCGTTGTCATTGAAGGTTTGCGCGACGCGATAGATATAACCGCGGCTGGGATTGCTCGTCACGAGCCGCTGAATGAGCTGCCGTCCGATAAACGGCCCGACGTTTTGATTGTTGAAAATGGAATCCAACCCCTGCTCGAGGTCTTGAGAGCAATAAAAATCGAAGTTCGTGAGCGCCGTATTGGACGCACTGCCCAAGGCGGGCGGCAGCGTCACATTATCCAGCAGCAATTTCGCGTTCAAATCGTGGTGCAGCGGGACCAGCACCATCACATTGGTATAGTTGACCGCCGGGCTGAACGTGGTGGGCAGCCGTCCGTTGGCCTGGTTGGTCTGGTAATAATTCCAACCGGTAAAAGTTTGGGCGAACCCGTTCACCACGTCCTGGTTGTACGTCGGCACCAGGTTTCCCTGCGAATCCAGGATTAACGTTCCGTCCGGCCACAGCCGGTTCAGGCCGATGGAGAAAAGCTGGTTGACCTCGCGTGCATAGTTTTCGTTCGCGTGCGTGCCGGTAATGATGCTGCCCTTGTCGTTGCCCTGCATGTTGAGATAGACGCCCATCGCCGGGGTGAGCGTGACCGCCTTGAGCAACGACCGGAAATTGCCAAACGAATTGTCCAGCAGCGTATCGTAATAATACCCGAGCGCGTCCGCGTGGTTCTCCAACGTGCCGGTTTCCGAAGCCACCATGATTTCGCTCAAGGCAAAGGCCACCCGCTGCCGCAATTGGTCCGGGGCCGTCACGGAATTCTGCCACCAGGCGTTGAACCAATCGGCACTGGGCCACGGATTGCTCGGGTCCGGGCTCTTGTTGGCAAACACCACCGGCAAATGATGCGTGGCCGGCAGCGAAAACTGGTTGTTGATCCAATTGGAGTAGCCCAGTGCTTGCACGGTCGCGATGTCCTCCTGGCTCGGCCCAAAGGTCGCTTGCGTGAGAAAACGCGCGGCGGCATTCGGGTCCGCGGAATCGTCCGTCCACGGCGGCAGGGGCGGCGGCGCGGTGAAGGTCTGGGAACCGGCGGCCAGCGTGAAGTGCCCGGCGATTTCACCGTTCGGATTCGCGGCAGTTTGAATCTCGATGAAGCATTTGTTCTCGTTGATGATTTCGAGAATGTCCTTGGTGCCAAGCGCGCCGGTGGGTTTAATCGACCAGACATAGCTGCCATCCGGCTGGGGATGCGCGGCGGCGATGTCGAACAGAAGCGTCGTGGGAAAATTCAGGTAGGGGTCCGAATAGATATGGTCCACGTGCGTACCGGCGAGATTATTGACCGAGTAATTCAAAATCGCCTTGGTGCCGTCCGCGCTCAGCCGCAGCGAAGCCGAGCCGACAGCGTCGCTGTTGATGCCCGGCAGCGCGAGCATGTTCGCCGAATACAGTGTGCCGGGAATATTGATCGGCAACGGCGGATAATAACGCGAAACCAAATAGGCCGGCGTGACACCCGCAGCGACTGTGTTCGTGCCCATTGGGTCCTGCAGCCAGCCAACGGACCAATTATCACCCGTGCCGGTCCCGGCCTTGTGCAGAATTTCGAGATAATATTTCTGCCCCGCGACGAGTGAGAGCCATCCGGATTTTTGCGACGCCTGAAGATACCATTGGCGCGACGAGGTTCCATTGTGGCCGGGCGCGACGGGGTTGTTCGTCGGCGTCACCCACGCGCGCAAGACTTTGTTGACCGGTTTACTGTCGTCAGAGATCCAAAGCTGGGCTGAATCGCTGCCCGCCAGCCAGAAATAATAATGGCCGGTGGCGGGCGCGGTGAAATAGCCGCGGATGCGCTCGCCATAATTGTCGCCAAAATCCGTAAGGCCTTCCAATCCACCGAGCGGTGCGATGGAATTGGCGGGAGAGTTCACCGGAATATCCGAAATATTCACGCCGTTTACATTCGTCCACACTTCCCGCACCACTGAACTGCCGGTATCGAAAATCAGAACGTCGAGCGCGGAAGCACCCACGCCGACCGAATTGCTTGCGGTCAACGGCACGGAATAATTGCCCGCCAGCAGGGGAATGCCCGAGAGGAGGCCGTTCGTCCGATTGAAGCTCAGGCCCGGCGGCAGGTTCGTAGCCGTGAAACCGAGCGGCGTATTCGCGCCGGTGACGCTGAAGCTGAACGGTTGCCCGACAAAACCGATCGCGGTCAACGGGCTGGTCACCACGGAGGGCGCATTCGAGCTGCTGTTGTTCACGCCGTTGGTGGGATAGAGCCGATTGGACGGGATGATTTGTTTCGACTGGCTAGGGCTGTACCAGGATAGGTGCGCCTGCGCCTTGCCGCCGGTTTGCAGATATTCCAGTTTGATGTCGTAACGAGTGTTGGCCTGGAGCGCGATGGCGTTGGTCCATTCCGAGCCGCTTTGATTTTGCCATTTGTCGATCAGCAACTGGTCGTTCACCCAGAGCTTGACGCCGTCGTCGGAAACCGTGTCGAACACATAGGTCTCGGAATATTGCGGTTCGATTTGTCCCGTCCAACGCACGCAATAAACGCCGTTGCTCAGACTGGGTGAAGTGCCGTTAGTCCAGGTGAAATCAATGGCGGGATCGATGCGTGTCAGGAACCAATTCGTGGAATTGAAATTGGTCGCGCTTGCGTAATTGAGGTTGGCGTTGGTGTAATAATTTCCGGTCAGCCCAAGCCCGGTCGCCGTCGGGGAGGGATAAATCACCACGTTCGCGGTGTTCGGAGCGCCGACGGAATAGCCACTGCCCGGGAGTAAATTCAATTGCGCGATCACCGGCACCTGTAGGTTGGTGTTTGCCAGGGGCGTCACCGAAATGGTTTTGGAAAGCGTGCCGGGCGACAGCGTGACTGAAATGGGCAGATTATTGGAATAATCCACGGCCGGAACCGCGAAGCCCGCGCCTGGACCGCCGATTCCCACATTCACCACAATTGGGTCCAGGCCAAAGCCGCTGCGCGAAACCGTGAATTGGCCGAGGTCGGTTGGCGACTGCCCCGCATCGGGCTGCACCGTGATTGGATCGTTGGCCACGATGCTCACCACATTTTGCGTGGCCATCATGCTTATCGCGTATTGATAATCGGAGATCGGCTGGCCGTTGTTGTCCAGGTGGCCGTTGCTGTTCAGATTCAACGGGTCCAGGCCAAGCGTATACGCCTCCCAATCCGTCAGGCCATCACCCTGGCTGTTCACATCGGAAATAACTACACGGAAAAATTTCCCGACGAGATTGGCGGGCGCGGGAAAACTCACGGTGGAGACTCCCGGCTGCGCGAGCGCGTTGGTTTCAGTGGTCCAGACCACCGGATTTCCCACCAACGAAGTGGAGCTCTGCAATTGATACTTTTTCCCCGGCGCCGCCGGCACATTCATCACCAGGTTCGTGCCGGAAAGCGCTACTCCCACAATGTGCGGATAGGAAGTGGAGTCAAAAGGATCGGTGCCGGCGATGCTTTCCAGGATATTCGGGAAGCCGTCGCCGTCGGAATCGGCGTTGGGATCGACGCCGACCGCGCCATACATTTCCTCCCACACATCGCTCATACCGTTGGTATTCGAGTCGATGCTCGCCCCGGCGGGACTTACGCCGGCAAGCAAGAGAACGAGAGGAATTAAAGTCTTTAGGCGGTGGAAAAGGTCATTGTGGGATTCGCGCATTGGGAAGGTGAAGACATACGTCCTGGATTCATGCGGAGCGGCTTTTTGCTGACGGTCCATCCTCCTACGCGTCACCCACAGCTGTCAAGTGACAACAACTTTACTGAGACTTTAATTAGCTCGAAGAATGCTGAGGCCGGAATTTATTCCGCGTGTTGTCACTCGATAACCATAACGTGTCCTGAATTTTTCATGATTCAGGACACCATCAAATTCTCAAGGGATGTGTTGTCCGCTCTCAGGGGCCAACCGTTTTTCCGGCAGCAAAATCCCGGACGAATTCCATCAACTCGCTTTGATTCAAATCCGATACCGCCCAAAAATTCATTTGGCCGTCCGACCAATGAATCACATTGAAGCCCCGGAGGGGTGCGGACGCGGACGGCCCGAAGGCTTTCACTGAAGCCGGCCAGACAAAAAGGTTGATGACGTGTTTATGGCGTTGAAAAACCAAGGCGGCCACATTGCGTCCGTTGAGGTAATCCAGCCGGCCACCTACCAGTGGAAATTCCTGCGCGGCCAAGTTTTTGACGGGGGGCGAGAAGTCCACTTTGCCGTTGAACCACGGTTTGACGGTGTGTTGATCGGTCGAAACGACGTCGAGCGTGTGGCCGGGAATCAGCGAACGGATATGGCTGGAAACCACTTCACGCGTGAGGGCCTGCTCCGGCGAGGAGCGCGACAGGGTCACGCCCACCAGCAGGGCGAGGCAAACCGCGAACGCCCCGGACATCGCGGTGGTCAGCCAATTCCAATTCGAAATCCAGCCAGACCGCTGCGGCACGGCGTTCACGGAGGCGGGTAATTGAGCCCGGATGCGCCGCTCCAATTCAGCGGGAGCCGTGAAGTAAAACGCGTCCTGCTTCAAAGCCTGTTTCAGATTCTGCACATTGCGCAAGGCGGCCGCACACGCGGGGCAACCGTGAAGATGCTGTTCCAATTCCAGAATTGCCGACGCTTCCAATTCGCCGTCGGCATAGGCATCAATGAGGGGTTTGGCTTGCTGGCAGTTCATTTTTGTGCCTCCGGTGTAAATTCAGCGGCGAGGCGTTTTTGCAAAAGCTTGCGCGCGCGCGCCAGGCGCGACATCACGGTGCCAATGGGCACGCCGGCGAGTTCGGCGATTTCCTTGTAACTGAATCCTTCCATTTCGCGCAAAATCACAATTTCGCGAAATTCCACCGGTAATTCGGCAATTGCGCGGCGGACCGCGCCAGCATCGGCAAATGACGGATGGACTGGCTGCGCATTCGCGGAACTGTCTTCGATTTCCAACATCTCATCATCGATACTGACTATTTTTTCCGCCGGCCGATTTTTGCGCAGCCAAGTGTAAAAGGTATTGCGCACAATTGAGAGCAGCCACGCGCGGGCATTGCCGCCGCGAAAGCTGCCGAAGAACTTGAACGCGCGCAACGTCGCTTCCTGGGCAACGTCCTGCGCGTCGTGGTCGTTCCCGGCGAGCCAGCGTGCGAGGTTATATGCCGCGTCCAAATGCGGCATAACCATCTGCTCGAATAATTTCGCTCGTTCGCGCTCGTCCACTCGGGGGACTATTTGTATTTCGTCCTGTTAATATGCAAGACCAATTTTCCGCCGATTTTATTCCCTGAATCTTTAACGCCTGCGCCGGAAGCACCTGGGAATTATGCCGCACTTCTTTTTACCGCCGGGAATAAATATCCGGGAAGTTCGGTTGGAAGGGTAACGCATGAAGACAGTCCGCTGCGCACTCTGGATATCGGAAGAATTTTTTCCCGAAATCATTTCATCACCGGGAATAAAACCTCACCCCTCACGGTCTGAACTGGAAACAAGCAGTGACACAAATCGAAAGACACATTCAACAACCATGAAAAACAGACCAAATAAAATCAGGGAAATTCGCCGTTTGGAAGCCGAGGCTGAACACATCGAGCACAATGACGAACAGGAGCATGACGGCATTGACCGGCGCGGCTTTTTAAAGTGCATGGCCTGGGCCGGCACCGGAATGTTGTGGACAGTCACCGGCGGAGTGCTGGGTTCAAAAATTCTCAGCCCCACCCTCGCGGGCGGCGCAGAGATTCCCATGACGAGCGATTTCAGCTTCGTCCAGATCAGCGACACCCATATTGGTTTCAACAAGCCGGCCAATCCCGACGTATCCGGCACGCTCAAGCGGGCGATCGCCAAGATCAATGCGTTACCCCAGGCGCCGGATTTTATTTTGCATACCGGCGACCTTTCGCATCTTTCCGAGCCGGAGGAATTCGACACGCTCGATCAGCTGCTCAAAACCACGAAGACGGGAAAAGTTTTTTACGTGCCCGGCGAGCACGATGTCATCAGCGACGGCGGCAAGGAATATCGCAATCGTTACGGCAAAGACACGAAGGGCGATGGCTGGTTCAGCTTCGACCAACACGGGGTGCATTTCATCGGCCTGGTGAATGTGATGAACATTGCCGAAGGAGCGCTGGGGGTGCTGGGCGCCGACCAGCTCGCGTGGCTGAAGAACGATGTGAGCGGCCTTTCTACCAGCACGCCGATCGTGGTGTTCGCGCACATGCCTTTGTGGACCATTTACCCGCAATGGGGCTGGGGCACGCGGGATGCCGAGCAGGCGTTGGGTTATTTGAAACGCTTCGGCTCGGTGACGGTACTGAACGGGCATATTCACCAGGTGTTCAAAAAGGTGGAGGGCAACGTGACGTTCCATACCGCTGTGTCGACGGCATTTCCGCAGCCCCAGCCGGGAACCGCGCCCAAGCCTGGGCCGATGAAAGTGGCGCCGGAAATTCTCCCGACGGTGCTCGGCATCACTGAAGTGAACTATGTCGAAAGCAACCATCGCCTGGCGATTGTCGACGACCGGCTCGGTTGATTATGAACCCGATTTTTTGGGCGCGAATACATGGCGGGGCGACACACTTTCCCATTGCCTTGATCCTGGTTTCGGTGGTTTTCGACAGTGCGGGATTCCTGTGCCGCAATGAAGCGCGCGGGGTCATCGGCAACTGAGACTCGATATGAAACTTTCACCAGATATTAAAGGCGCGGTTCTCGGAACCGTTTCGGCGTTGGCAGCCATCGGCATCGCTTTCGCTGCCGCCCCAGCATTCCAGTCACCGCCACGCGCGGCATCTCCCGGAGCGAGTGAAGCGCTCATGATTCCGCCCGAAGGCACGGCAGCACGCGAGGGCTATACGTTGTTCATGATGAATTGCGCCCATTGCCACGGAAACGACGCGCGCGGTGATGAAGGTCCGGATTTGCACGGCATTACCAAGTCGGATGCACGCATTAGCTCGATGGTCAAAAACGGCATCAAAGACGAGATGCCAAAATTCGGTTCAAAGTTAACGGATTCCGACATAAAGGCGCTCATTGCTTTCGTGCGAACGCTGAATGACTGAACTTCAATTTTTTGGAACAAATCCAAGGTACGTTGCTCCCACTGACGCGCGATTGAGGTCAAGACGAAACGGCGAAATAAGTCACGGATAAGTAACAATTTGTTGCGCCAGAAAGGGACTTTTCCTATGTTTAAAAGACACCTTAGAAGGAAAACGTCGACATATTAACGAGGGCTCATGACGGCTGATATCAGGGTTAAAAAGAACATCTTAATCGTCGACGACCAACCAATGGTCGCCGACTCCTTGAAACTAATCCTAAAAATCGACGGCTATGAAGTTCATATCGCGAGGAACGGAGCGGAAGCGCTGGCGCTCTATGAGCCGGGGAAATTCGATTTGATTTTCATGGATTTTGAAATGCCGGGCATGAAGGGAAACGAACTGGCGGCCGTGATCAAAGGCCGCGACCCGCGCCAACCGATCATCCTGGTAACCGCCTATGCCGACTTGGCGCTGCATATGGAACCTACGCCGCAGGTGGATTTGGTTATTGGAAAACCGTGGTCAGTGGGGGAATTAAGAACGGCGATTGGCAAAGTCCTATCCGCTGGCTAGAGCAAGGACGTCCAGGGTTACCTCCCAGTGAAGATAGAAGTTTTACGTTCCGGAAAAAAACGATCGTGGTGACTGAATTCGGAGCAAAGGTATAACTCATTGTATTGTTGGTGCTCTGAAACTGCCAATTGATTTGGACCGGTTTGACCACGGAGGGATTCCGGGGGTATTCGCCGCAGGAGAGCCGGCATTACGGCCATTGCAAAAATTATGGATTTTTTCACGTGAGTTCGGTCTTTTCCCTTATCGGGCCAGCTCAGTAACAGAATTTTAATTGGTAGTAAAGCGGACTCTCCCTCGCAAAAAGGTACCTACCTAAAAACACTTGCGCGCGAAGAGCGGCCGGGAACTCGTGCCTCGTTTGGCGGTATCCAACTTTATTGCGCGGGAAATAACCGATGGTATTCGGTTAAATTCTTTTCTCATCGGCGTCGATGAAATCCACGAAACACTGGATATCGTCGCGATGTGAAAGGCCGGATTGCTCCTTGCGCATTTTGAGGCGCTCCTGGGTGGCGGCGTCATCCTGGCGCGGGTAATTGAGCATTCGCTCTCTGTGCTGCGTCTTGACGGATTCGGGCTTTTTTACATTCTTCAAAACCCAATCGCATACCTGGCCGTCGGTCAGGCTCTCGCGCACGGTCTCGATGAATTTTTTTTCATCCACGCCCGCCAGTTCCAGCCAGAGGCCGTCGAAACCTTTGCCAAAATTAGGCTGATAATCCGGGTGCAATTTCCCGGCCAGATGAAGCCGAATTTTGTCGATGTAACGCGGTAGATGCATCCAACCGCACATGGTCTCGCGAGGGCTGCGAGGATAAATAATATCGCTCATGCCAAAAGAATTGGCGGTGAGCGCAAGCGTGTCAATCAAAGTTGACGCGGCTCACGGTGACCAACGCGGGGATCACGTGCCCCGTTGCGCCGCGGACGGCGCAAGCGCGCCGTCCGCGCCGGAGTGTTTCAAATCCGCTTCTCATCCGCGTCGTTCAAATCCACGAAGGTTTTGACATCCTCGCGGTGTCCCAAGCCGAATTCCTGTTTGCGCACCTGGAAACGTTCCTGCGCCGCGGCATCGTCGGGCGCGGGACGATTGAGCACCATTTCGGTGTGGGCGCGTTTTTCGGCCGCTGATTTTTTAACGTGCATCCGCACCCAATCGCACACCTGACCGTCGATGAATGAATTCTTCACTGCTTCAATCATCTGCTCGTGCCTGAGGCCGGCGGCTTTAAGCCACATGGCGTCGAAGCCCCTGCCAAGATTTGCGTCATAATCTGGATGCAACCTGCCGGCCAAATGCAATCGAATCTTGTCCACGTAACGCGGCAGATGCATCCAGCCATCCATGACTTCGCGCGAACTACGCGGGTAAATTGTTTCGCTCATGCGCGAATCATTGGGTTTAAGAGCGGCGCTGTCAACTTGCGGGAAGGAGCCGAAAGGACAGCCGGAAGATGGGAAATCAAAAACCCGCTCCTCGTTTCTTCATCTCCTACTTAACCTGAATTCCGCGCTACGCAACTCCGTGCTAGATTGCTCCGTGAGAAAAAGTGTCATCATCATTGGGGGCGGCATCGCGGGTTTGAGCGCGGCAACTGAATTGTTGCGCCATGATTACACCGTGACCCTGCTGGAGGCGAAAGAGCGGTTCGGCGGACGTGTTCACACCATTCGCGATGGCTCGCTGCCGATCGAACTGGGGGCGGAGTTCGTGCACGGGAAAAGCAAGCCGCTGTTGAAAGCCATTCGCGCCGCGGGGCTTTCCCTGGACGAAGTGCCGGCGAGGAACCGGCTTTACGAAAACGGAAAAATGCGTTCCATCCGGATTTGGGACAAGGTGGGCGAGGTCATGAATCGCATCAATCCGCGCACGCCGGATTGTTCATTCGAGGAATTTCTCGGCCGACAGAAACTGGACGCCCGCACGCGGCGATTGATGCTCGCCTTTGTGCAAGGGTTTGACGCCGCACACCCGGAACGCATCAGCGCCCATGGCCTGCTCAAGGCGGAACGTTCGGCGGAAAAAATGGAGGGCGAGGCGCAGGCCCGAGTCCACGAGGGTTATTCAGCCCTGGTGCGATTTTTCGAAAAGGAAATCCGCTCGCGCGGCGGGGCGTTGGTGCCCAACGCGCTGGTGCGAAGGGTTCGTTGGAAAAGCGGTGCGGTCGAGATCATCGTCCATCGCGCGGGCAGCGAGGAAATGTTTCCCGCCGAAGCGGCCCTGGTCACGCTGCCGCTCGGAGTTTGGAAAGCGAGAGAAGTGTTGTTCGAGCCGGCGCTGCCGAAAAAGCAGGCGGCCGCCGATGCACTCCAGTTCGGCAACGTGCTGAAAATCACGCTCGTCTTCCGCAAGCAATGGTGGCCGGAGGGGGACTTCGGTTTCATCCAGGCGCCGAAAGAACGCATTCCGGTCTGGTGGAGCGATCCGCGCGGGCCAATTTTGACGGGCTGGGCCGGCGGTCCGCAGACGGATAGGCTCCAGGCGCACTCCCCGGCTCAACTCGAGACGCTCGCGCTGGATATACTCCGAAAAATTTTCGGCACGGTCTCGCTCCGCAGGCAACTCGTCTCCAGTCATTTCTACAACTGGGCGAATGACCCGCATACCCGCGGCGCTTACAGTTACATTCCGGTCAACGGGCTGGCGCTGCCAAAATTGCTGGGTGCGCCCGTCAAGGGCACACTTTTTTTCGCGGGCGAAGCCACAGTGACGGACGCGCAAATGGGCACCGTGTTTGGGGCGTTGGAAAGTGGGCAGAGAGCGGCGCGCGAAATTTTGAAGGTCTGAACTCGGCGCAATTTCGCGCATCAAATATCGATGATCTTGCCCGGTCCCGGCGGGGGTGTCGGCGGCACGGATTGTTTTCGGCGCAGGCCGACGACCAGGAAAGTGCAGGCGGTCCAGGTCGGGAATTCATCGATCAGCGGAACCAATTCAATGACGAACGTGGGAAGGAACAAAGGATGGAAACCCAGCGTGACGGTCAAAAGGATCATTGCGACAACATCGATGGCGCTGTCGATGAATACCCAGCCGAAAGGGCTGAGGAGAAGCTGAAGACCATCGGCCGCCAGCGCCACGCACCACGCCAGCCAGATTCGGCGTCGCGTAAGGACGGGTGGAAACAGGCGATTGGCCATGCCGGTAAATTATCATGATTCGCGTAGTGTGAAAATGCGAAAGATTGTCGGTAGCAGGGCTAACGCATCTAGTTTCCAAAGATTCCAACGAGAAATTAGGAATTGAGCCGAGGATCAATCTGCCGAAGCCCCGAAATCGCATGTGCGAAAACCCCGCTCAGGTATTCAAGACGCCGGGGCTCAAAAAAATAGGCCCTAGCCATTTATAGCGCGGTAAATGGCTAGGGCCATTTTATTTTTGATGATTCTAATGTCAAACCAAATCTCCAATGAAACATCTTGCTAAAAAATTAAGATTCGTCCGCTCTGTTGTTGGTAGGATGCATCTTCACACCCCGAAGCACAGCTGTGTTCCGCGCAGCAGAATCAGCTGCAGCAACGCGAAGGTTCAGTGAATATTTGAAATGACTGAATTTATCATGCGGCTGCGGCGCGACGTAAAGCATCCATTGTGTCGTGGGAGTGATTTATTCCGCCCGCTACTACGCGGGCTGGGAACGGCGCAAGCGCGCCGTCCCTACCGTCGTTCCGCCCACAGTGGGCGAGAGGGTTGTCCACCTATTTGAATCACAACTCGAGTTGAATCCACTCTCGACAACTTATCGCATCCGCAAAATAATCCCGCCGAATTCAAAACACCCATCAATGATGCTCAAGACATTAAAAACCGTCCTTGGATTTACTTTTGCTCTCTCAATATACGTCAGAGCCACTGCAGCCGCGGACACAAACGGCGCGGTGGCAAAAAACGCCATGCTTGTCTATGTGGGCACGTTCACGGGGACAGCGGCAAAGAGCAAAGGCATTTATTATTTCCGCGCCGACCGCGATCCGGTTTCGCAAAACATCGGCCTGACACCGCTCGGACTGGCGGCAGAAACGCCAAGTCCCTCATTCCTGGCGCTCGATTCCCAACGGCGGCTGCTGTTTTGCGCCAATGAAATGAATTCGTTCGAGGGCAAACCCGGCGGTGGGGTAAGCGCTTTTTCCATTGATCCGGCGACGGGGCAATTAAAGCTCATCGACCAGCAATCCTCCATGGGCGCGGGGCCGTGCCATTTGGTTTTGGACAAAACGGGGAGGAACCTGCTCGTAGCGAATTATGGCAGCGGAAACGTCGCCGTCCTGCCGGTGGCCGCGGATGGCCGGCTCGGTGAAGCGACGTGTGTCGTGCAGGATACGGGCAAAGGCCCGAATCCCGGGCGCCAGCAAGGGCCGCACGCGCATTGCGTGGCGCTGAGCCCGGACAATCGATTCGCGTTTGTGTGCGACCTCGGCACGGACAAGGTGATGATTTTCCAGTTCGACGCCCGGCACGGCAAATTGACTCCGAACGATCCTCCTTTCGCGTCCGTGCCGCCGGGCGCGGGTGCGCGGCATATCGTGTTTCATCCGAACGGAAAATTCGCTCACGTCATCAACGAAATGGGCTCGAGTGTCACAGTGTTCGCCTACGATGCCCGAGCCGGGGCATTGAAGGAATTGCAAACGCGCTCGACCCTTCCTGAACATTATGGCGAGCCGAGCACGGGTGCGGAAATTGCGATCGAGCCTTCCGGCAGATTTCTTTTTGCGTCCAATCGAGGCCACAACACTCTGTCGCAATTTGCGGTTGACCCAAAAAACGGAACGCTCGATTGGATAGCGGAACTCGATTCCGGCGGCAAAACGCCGCGTCATTTCGGCATCGAACCATCCGGAAAGTATCTCGCGGTATGCAACCAGGATTCGGACACGGTCCAAATGTGCCGTATTGAACCGGGAAATGGACGGCTGAAACCGATGGGTGAATTAACCCATGTTCCGTCGCCCGTTTGCGCGGTCTTCCTGCCGATGAATCCAGCCGAAGTTGGGCTTACCAATGGCGATGGTGATAATATCCCGGGCCGATATAAAAATTGAAGCCCGGCCCGTAATAGCCCGGACCATAGTAGTACGGCGGCGGATAATAGTAAGGCGACGGACCGTAACCGGGGTAATAGGACGGCGGCTGCGGTTGCGGCTGGTTCATGTCGAAATAAATCCGTGAGGGTATATGGTCCTCGGGCGTCAGCAAATGGCCCGTTCGGAATATCTTCACCTGCGGGTATTGATTGGTCGTGAGCGGGAACGCCTTGACGACGTAGAAATAAGAGCCGAAGTCATGGAACGTCCCGTCCGGGTCGCCGAAAATTTTGATCTGCACCGGAGTTTGGCCCACATCCTGGCCATTCACTTCAATGCGAGCGCCGGGAGCCGAAGCGTCAATCGGCACCTGATAAGCCATAGTATTATGGGGGCCGCGTTCCGCGCCGGGCGGAATAGATTCGCAACCCACCAAAATAAGCGCTGCTGTGAAGCTCGCAGCGAGAGTCCATTTCGTTCTCATAAACATAAATTGCCCCAAGCCGGGGATTCCTCAACTGTTAATTAGGCAGGCGGCACCGGCAAAAAATTCAATTTAGAAAACGGCGCAAATCGAAACCGCCTTGATGGGTATTGTTGCTACCCTCTGGCCGGGTAGCTTTGCCACGGGTTCGCTGGGGATGTTTGCTACCATGCGCGTTCCGCGGAACCACCCGATATTTCCTCCGCCCATGAAAGCAACCAGTCAATATGACTTCATGAAGGTAAGAAGTGGCTTGGCGAACTGTTGGCAGGACATGATGCCGTGTACTCCATCGTCGGGTTCCACCGTAACTCCAACTCAACAACGAAAGGTTTAATTATGAAACAACGCATGGCATTCGTTCTTATGGCCTGCGCCGCTTTGGTGGCCGCCGGTCCGCGCTCGGCCCGCGCAGCGGTCGATCTTTCCGCCAGCATACAAATCAATGCCGATTCGGATTTTTATAGTCCGCTCCAGCCTTACGGCGCGTGGGTGGATGTCAGTTCCTATGGCCGCTGCTGGCATCCGGCGCATGTGGCCGCGGATTGGGAGCCTTACACGGTCGGGTCCTGGGAATGGACCGATGCGGGGTGGTATTGGCAAAGCGACGAACCGTGGGCGTGGGCCTGTTATCATTACGGCTCATGGTACAACGAGCCCAGTGTGGGCTGGGTCTGGATTCCGGGTACCGATTGGGCGCCAGCCTGGGTGACCTGGCGGGACAGCGATGACTACGTGGGCTGGGCTCCGTGCGGGCCGGGCCTTTCAGTGCTGGCGCCCTCGTTTTTCGTATTTTGCGACATCCATCACTTTCACGATCATTTCGGCAGCCGGCGGGATTTTGTGGTCAACAACACCACGATTATCAATCGCACTCGTGTGATTAAAAACTTTCAACGTCAATCCGTTGATTTCAACGGCCGTCAACGTACGATTTTTGCAAATCGCGGGCCCGGCGTGGATCCGATTCAGCGTGCCACCGGCCAGAAATTCACGGCGCGCCCGGTGCGTGATGTAATCCAACAGGAGCATCGTCCGGAAAATATGCGCCGTGATGAGGGGACACGTCCGGAGCAACGGCCCGCCGCGGATCAGCGGCCGGCGCCGACTGGCCGTGACCAACAGCGCAATTATCAGCAACAGCCCCAGCGGGAACAGACTCCCGCCCCGACCGGCAGAGAACAGCAACGGAACTATCAACAACCGTCCCAGAAGACGCCTGATGTCCAACATCAGCAGCAACAAGAGCAACAACTGAAGCAACAGCAAGAGCAACAAAACCGGCAACAGCAACAGCGCGAGCAAACACCCTCGCCGACCGGGCGGGAATTACAGCGCAATTATCAGCAGCCGACTCCGGCGCAACGTGCTCCGGAGACGCCGCAACAGCGCCCACCGGCAACTCATGAGGCTCCTGTTCCTGCGCAACCTCGCGAAGTTACGCCGCCTCGCCAACAGCCCAAAGAGGTTCCTACGCCAAGCCAGCGGCCGACACCGTCCGAAAGGCCCTTGCCGCCGACAGGACGCGAAGCCACACCGGCGCCCCGTGAGACTGCACCTCGTGAGGCCGCGCCTGTGCAACGTGCGCCGGAAGTGCGCCAGGCACCTGCGCCTCACGCTCCCGCTGATGGTCACGGGCAGGACGGCAGGGACGGAAAGGACGGCAATCGGAACCAACAGTAAGATTTCGAACATCCATCGAGAAGGACGCGCGAACAGCGCGTCCTTTTTTATGATGTCGTTGTAAGACGTGCAGCGCTGGTCTATCGTGCGGGCGTGAAGTCAAAAGAGAACTACGATTTTGATCTGGCCATTATCGGAGGTGGAAGCGGAGGTTACGCGGCGGCACGAACGGCCACCGACGCCGGGCTGAAGACTGCCGTCATCGAAGGAGCCGAGGAACTCGGCGGGCTGTGTATCCTGCGCGGTTGCATGCCTACCAAGGCGCTGCTGTATGCGGCGCATGTGATGCATCTGGCGAGCCATTCGGAACCGTGGGGCATCCGCAGCGAGGTGACGTTCGATTTCGCGAAAGTGATGGCGCGCAAGAACGCCATGGTCAAGGAATTCGCCGACTATCGGGCGCAGCAACTCACCGCCGGCAAGTTCGAATTGATTCGCGCGATGGCGCGATTTATCGGCCCGCACCATTTGGAACTCAGTACCGGCCGAAAATTGACCGCTCAAAATTTTGTCATTGCCACGGGCTCGCGCGTGGCGCCGGCTCCCCTGCCCTCGTTAAACGATGTCGGTTTTCTCACCAGCGACACCGCCCTGGAACTCACCAGGCTTCCGCGTTCCATCATCGTGTTGGGCGGCGGCGCCGTGGCGCTGGAATTCGCGCAATTTTTTGCGCGCTTCGGCGTCAAGGTTACGTTGATTCAACGGAGTCCGCATGTTTTGCACGAAATGGATTCCGATGCCGGAGCGGTGATTGAAAACGTCTTCCGGCGTGAGGGCATCACGGTTTACACGGGCACGAAATTGAAGGACGCCCGGCATCTCGGAGGCCAGAAGGAGCTTTTTTTCGAGCACGAAGGCGAAGCCAAACGCGCGCTGGCCGAGGAGATTTTTTTTGCGCTGGGGCGCGGGCCGAACGTGGCGTCGTTGGGGTTGGACCAGGCAGGCGTGGAACTCGAGTACGGCCGGATTATCACGAACCACCAAATGCAAACGAGCGCGCCGCACATCTACGCAGCGGGCGATTGCACCGGGCTGCACGAAATCGTCCACATCGCCGTCCAACAGGGCGAAATCGCGGGGCACAATATCACGCATCCGGAATGCCCGAAATCAATGGATTATCGACTGCTCACGGAAGTCGTTTTCACCGATCCGCAGATCGCCTCGGTCGGCCTCACGGAAAAGCGCGCGCACGTGCGCAATGTTCCTTATCTCACGGCAAAATATCCGTTCAACGACCACGGCAAATCGCTCATCATGGAGGCGAAGGATGGATTTGTGAAACTGCTGGCCGAACCGCAAAGCGGCGAGATTATTGGCGGAACCTGCGTTGGGCCGGCGGGCGGGGAATTGATTCATGAAATCATCGCCGCCATGCACAAGCGAATGACCGTGCGCGAACTGGCTGCCATGCCGCATTATCATCCGACCCTGGCGGAAATCTGGACCTATCCAGCGGAGGAATTGGCCGGGCAAGTGGCTTTGTAGGGCAGGAATCCTGCGGCGTCCATTTTAATCAAATGAGGTTTTTATTTGCCTGATGAGTTGAACATCTGCGCCATCATTTTCAAACCGGCCAACTGCAAATCACGCTGGGTTTTTTGAAAATCCTGAAAGGCGGTGAGTTGTTCCGGCGAAAGAATTTGTTGCGCGCGCGTCAGAAACTGCTGGTCGAACTGCTCCCGTTCCTGGACGAACTTATTGATGTTGTCTTCGGTGAGCAGAGTGGACATATCGCCACCCATGCCCGCGTCTTTCTGATTCAAGCCGGATGTCCAGGTGAAATTGTTGCGCGCGTCGCTCATCGCCTGGGTCAATTGGTCCTGCTGCGACGCGGTAAGCGCGTTGGCCGTCCCGGCGAACTGGTCGTTAAATTGCCCCACGCTTACCCGGTCGGGAACGCTCTTTTCATAGGACTGAAAAGCCTGGTAATTGTCGTCACCCAGATATTGTTTGATTTGGTTGTCCACGTCGTCGGTCTGGCTTTTGACCTGTTTCGCGATGTCGGCGCGCTGCGAGGCGTCGAGGCTGTTGTCCATCATCGAAAAACCCTCATCCGCGCCGGCGAGCATTTTCTTTTCAATCAAATCCTTGAAAGCGGCCGCCTGGTCGGGAGTCAAATTGAGCTGTTTGAACAGGCCGCTGTATTGCTTGTCGATCATCGGGCCGAGCGCCGCCTTCTGTTGCGACTTGATCATTTCACGCATCTTGGGGTCTTTGAACATCGCCGCCATGCCGTGCAAGGGGTTGTTGGTTTTGGCTTCGGCGAGTGATTGCTGCAACTGCTCGGCTTTTTTGGACTGTTCAACGACGACGGAAGTGCTTTCCGTGAGGGTCTGTTGGAGAATCTTTGCTTTGGTCTCGGACTTTTTGGCGTTTTCGATGGCTTCGGACTGTTGCTCTAATTCCTCCTGGAGAGCGACGATCTGTCGCAGGCCTTTCGTAATTTGAAGTCTTTGTTGCCGTATTTTATTTCCCTGTGTCACACCCAAAATACCCGACGCGGCGCAGACGACGATCAAGGTGCAAAGAATGATGTTTTTCATAAGGCCCCTTCACGTCGAGAATGCACCCACGGGTCAAAATGGCAATCTCAAATTGGGCTGAATGAAAGCAAAAAACGCATTACCCGCTGAACATTGCCCTGCCCTTTCCAATTCAATCTAGTTGGCGAAAAGGTTTGTTCTCGGTAATTTGATTTCGAATGACGGATTCAATCGAGTCGCTGGGAATGATCGCGGGAAACCGCTCGCTGCCGCTTTTGTTCGCGCAACAGGCGCGCGCTACGGGCGTCAAGCGACTCGTGGCGGCGGCGTTCGAGGGCGAGACGGACCCGGCGCTGGCATCGCTGGTGGATGAGATCGTCTGGCTCAAGGTGGGGCAGCTTTCCAAATTGATTGCCGTATTCACGGACCGCGGCATCCGGCAATGCGTGATGACGGGCCAGATTGCGCCGAAAAATCTTTACGATCTGCGCCCGGACCTTCGCGCGATGGGCGTGCTGTTCCGGTTGAAGGAAAAAAACGCCCACACCATTTTCGGCGCCATTGCGGATGAATTAAAAAAAGACGGCGTGGACCTGGTGGACGCGACACCGTGGCTGAAACCATTGATGCCGGCGAACGGATTTCAACTGGGACCGAAACTCAGCGACGAGCAAAAAGCCGATGTCGATTTTGGATTCAAGACAGCCAAGGAAGTCTCGCGCCTGGAAATCGGCCAGACCGTGGTGGTGAAGCACGGCACGGTGCTGGCGGTGGAAGGATTCGAGGGCACCGACAAATGCCTGGCGCGCGGGGGTGAATTGGCCGGCAAAAATGGCGGCGCGGTGGCGGTCAAAGTGGCGAAACTCAACCACGACATGCGCTTTGACATTCCGTGCATCGGCGCGCAAACGCTGGAAACCTGCGCCGCCTCGGGCATTTCCGTTCTTGCGTTGGAAGCGGGAAAGACTTTATTGCTGGAGCGCGATGCCTGCGAAAAGGTCGCGGCTAAAAGCAAAATTTCGGTCACAACGATTGGTTAGTAAACCACGGATAAACACGGATGAATAGCATGTGGATGGCTTCTGTCTCGCCCTTACAGGGCTGGGGTCTGGTTGGACGGATTGCCCCAGGGCGTCGCTCGCGGACTCGCTTTGCCCTGGGCTATCATCTTTCGGGCTTTCAGCCCTAACAGGTACGGATCAGTATTCACCCTTAGTTAAAATTTATGCTTACGTCACACGAACTCTTCGGTTTCATGTCGCCGGCCCTGGCCAACGACATCATTACCTTCACTTTCGAAAACGAAAAACCCACTTATCGCGCCACGCTGAATGCAGTCGCCGAATCGCGCCACGTGCGGGGCGTATTTCTCGAACGCCAGCCCAAGGCCCAGCGTCATGCGACCATGACGGCCTCGCTGGCGAAGCCCAATCTCGAGATGGCCGCCGGCAACCTGATTCGCATCTGGCTGCTCAAGAAATACAAGGGGATGCTGGCGGATTTTTTGAATGCGCTGGAAATCAAAAACGAAGACGGCGTGGTGGAAAACCTGCCCGAATCGATGGATGATGCGAAGCTTAAAGGCGCCGTGGAAATTCTCCTGGGAAAATATCCACCGGAAGCCGTGGCGGTTTATTTGAACGCCTTCAATGACATGAACGAGGCCAATTGGGCCAATTTGAAGTCGCTCCTTGAGAATGACCCGCGCCTGCAATTGGGCTCGCACGCGTAAGCTGAAACAGCCTGCGTGCGTAACACTTTGAGACCTGCCGGCGAGACGCCGGCGCTCCAGGGCCGGCAAAATACTTCTCGCGCGGCCCCGCGGCTTTTGTATCGTAAGTTCACTCGGATGACGGCTCAATTCCCGGAAAGACAACGAAAATGGAACCCAAAGCTGATATTGCACTGATTGGTCTGGCTGTGATGGGCCAGAATTTGATTTTGAACATGAACGACCACGGCTTCACGGTCGTTGCTTTCAATCGCACGGTCGAGAAGGTGGACCAGTTTCTCGCCAACGAAGCCAAAGGCACCAAGGTCATCGGCGCGCATTCCATCGAGGAAATGGTCGCGCAGCTCAAACGCCCGCGCCGCGTGATGCTGATGGTCAAAGCCGGCAAGCCGGTGGATGAATTCATCGAGCATTTGCTGCCGCATCTTGAGCCGGGCGATATTATCATCGACGGCGGCAATTCATTATTTGAAGACACGGCGCGGCGCGTGAAATATGTCGAGAGCAAGGGTTTGCTTTACATCGGCACCGGTGTCAGCGGCGGCGAGGAAGGCGCGCGCCATGGCCCCAGCATCATGCCCGGCGGTTCGCCGGCGGCGTGGGCGCACGTGAAGGATATTTTCCAGGGCATCGCCGCGAAGGTGGACAACGGCGTGCCCTGCTGCGATTGGGTCGGCGAAGGTGGGGCCGGCCATTACGTGAAGATGGTTCACAATGGCATCGAGTACGGCGACATGCAGTTGATTTGCGAGGCTTACAATATTTTGAAGAATGGCCTGGGCATGTCCGCCGACGAAATGCACGGAGTCTTCAAGGAATGGAATGGCGGCGAATTGGAAAGTTACCTAATTGAAATCACGCGCGACATCCTCGCGTTCAAGGACACCGACGGCCAGCCGCTAGTCGAGCATATCCTCGACACCGCCGGACAAAAAGGCACGGGCAAATGGACGGTGCAGAACAGCGCGGATTTGGGGATACCAATCACCCTGATCGCCGAAGCCGTTTATGCGCGGTGCGTTTCCGCGCTCAAAGACGAACGGGTGAAGGCGGCCAGGAAATTGAAAGGGCCGAAACCCCTTTTGCCGCAATCAAAAAAGCCCGAGGCGAAAAAGGAATTCATCGACAATGTCCGCGACGCGCTTTATTCCTCGAAAATTATCAGCTACGCGCAGGGTTACATGCTGATGCGCGCGGCGGCGAACGAGAACAAGTGGAACCTCAATTACGGCGGCATCGCGCTCATGTGGCGCGGCGGCTGCATCATCCGCTCGCGGTTCCTCGGCAAAATCAAAGAGGCCTACGATAAGAACGGGAAATTGACGAACCTGCTGCTGGACGATTATTTCCGCGGTGAAATCAAGCGCTGCCAGAAGGGCTGGCGCAACGTGGTTTCAGCGGCCTTCAAACGCGGCATCCCCGTTCCGGCCTTCAGTACCGCGCTGTCCTTTTACGACAGTTACCGGAGCGCGCAGTTGCCGGCGAACCTGTTGCAGGCGCAGCGGGATTACTTCGGCGCGCATACCTACGAACGCATCGACAAGCCGCGCGGGCAGTTTTTCCATACGAACTGGACCGGGCGCGGCGGCACGACGGCATCCGGGACTTATACCGTTTAAAAGCCTCCCGCGGCGCAAGCGGAAGAGCGTGAAACGCAGCCTGAGTTGCGGAGCACGTATTCCCATTTCACGCGCCCTTCACGTTCCCCCGCCCCCAAATGGGGCTGAGTCCCCATTATGGTATTTCCTAAAAACCGATAGATAATTGGGAGCACCATGAATTACGAGGCTGTGGAAGAGACGATAAAGGCGGGTTACCGCGAGGTTTCATCGCAATACCGGAATGATGATGAAATCGAAGTCACGACTCCTAATCACCACCGGATTTGTGCGACGTTGCAGCGGATTTGCGTTTCATTTCCGCATCCCATCCACGTGCTCGACGTGGGCTGCGGCACGGGGCGGTATTTTCATTGTCTGACGAACGTCGAAGAATTGACGGGTATGGACATCTCCGAGGAAATGTTGCAAGCCGCGGAGTCGCATCCGGTGCGGCAGGAAATGATCTCGGTGAGGAAAATCCAGGTGATGCGCGGCAACGCCTACCTGAGTTCGTTTCCGCCGGAATCGTTTCATTTTATTTATTCGCTCGGCATGTTCGGAAACGGATGCCCGGTGACAGTTGAAATTTGCAATCACTTCTACGATTGGCTTGCGCCGGGCGGAAAGCTTTATTTCAACACCGTGGATTTTGCCGGATTGCCCTTTTGGTACCGCGCGCGCCGCCAGGCCCGGGATTTTGTGTATCCGATGCTGACGCGCCGCTGGCAGAATGTGCTGGATGAGCGCGAATCCCGGCAACCCTGGTTCTCAATGAATCGCGGGCAACTGGAAGACGTGATGCGGAAAACAAAGTTCTCCACTTTTCAAGTAGCGTCGCACGTATGCCAATCTCCTTTATGGACGGGACGGCATCTGGAATGTATCGCGAGCAAGGGCATCGAAGGGGCTCCCTGATAATTCCAATCGAAAGCGATCATGCCGCGGGGATAGGCGAAGGACGATAGCCGCTCTTCAGCAAGGCGTCGTGCAATTCGGGAATGTGCGTTTTTGTTGTATCAAACGTGACTGTGGCCATTGCTCCCGGCCGATCCACCCGGACTTCCGTCACGCCCTTCACCCCGCGTAGTGCCTTCTCCACGCGGCGCACGCAATTGTCGCAGGTCATTCCCGCAATGCCGATGTCCTGCGTCTCCATAGTGCTCGTGCCGGCAACATTTTCTCGTTCATTCATAAAACACCTCGTTCTAATTCACCGTCGCACAGGGACCAAGAAGTTCCAAATTCCAAGTTCCAAAATCCAGAGAAATTTCAAATTCCAAGCTTCAACAGCGCTGCAAATCTGAGCCGGAATTGAGGCTTGAGATTTGGAGCTTCTTTGGAGCTTGGAATTTGGGATTTGGAGCTTTAAACGCGGCGGTCCGCATTGCATCCCCGGGAGCCGGCATGGTATCGTGGCGGCGATGCCGGACATCGTGCTCACCACGCTCAACGCGAAATATATTCACGCCGCGTTTGGACTGCGCTATCTGATGGCGAACCTGGGCGCGCTGCAATCGCGCGCGTGCATCGCGGAGTATGACATCAATCAACGGCCCATTGATATCGCCGAACAATTGCTGGCCCGCAATCCGCGCATCATCGGGTTCGGAATCTATATTTGGAACGTGGCGCCGTCGACGGAAGTCATCGCCGCCATCAAGCGGGTCCGGCCTGACATTGTCATCGTGCTGGGCGGGCCGGAAGTGAGTTACGAAACCGAAGGCCAAAAAATTGTTGAACTGGCCGATCACGTCATCACCGGCGAGGGTGACTTGAAATTCGCCGAGGTGTGCGGAGAATTGCTCGCGGAGCCGCCGATTGCCCTTCCCAAAATCATCCCCGCCGGCCTCCCGGAGTTCTCGCGGCTGGCATTGCCGTACGATTTTTATACCGAAGACGACATCGCGCATCGCATCATTTATGTGGAGGCTTCTCGCGGATGCCCGTTCACATGCGAGTTCTGCCTTTCGTCGCTCGACATACCGGTGCGGCAGGTTCCCCTGCCCGTTTTGCTCGGCCGATTGCAACAGCTGATCGAGCGCGGCGTGAAGCAATTCAAATTCGTCGATCGGACCTTCAATCTGAACGTGAACGTGAGCAAGGCGATCCTGGAATTTTTCCGCGAGCGCTGGCAGCCGGGACATTTTTTTCATTTCGAAATGGTACCCGACCGGCTGCCGGAGGCTTTGCGCGAGGTCATCGCCACTTTTCCCGCCGGCGCACTGCAGTTTGAAGTGGGCGTCCAGACTTTCAATGAAGAAGTTGGCGCGCTCATCAAGCGGCGGCAGAATTACGAGCGGCTTGAGGACAATTTCCGATTTCTTCGGACCGAGACGGGCGTGCATATTCACGCGGACTTGATTGTCGGTCTGCCGGGCGAGAGCGTGGAAAGCTTCGGCGCCGGTTTTGACCGGCTCATTGCGCTCGGACCACAGGAAATCCAGGTGGGCATTCTCAAGCGACTGCGCGGCACGTCAATTGTCCGGCATGACGCGGAGTGGCAGATGATTTACAATCCGCATCCGCCTTACGAGATTTTGCAGAATAAGCTGATTGATTTCGCGACCATGCAAAAGCTGCGCCGTTTCGCGCGTTATTGGGACATGATCGGCAACAGCGGCAATTTCATCGAGAGCGCGCCACTGATTTGGAAACAGGGTTCACCGTTCCATAATTTCATGCGCTGGAGTGAATGGATGCACGCAAAAACTGGACGCACGGACAGCATCGCCCTGGTGCGTCTGATGGAATTATTGTTTGAGTTTCTGACGACGGGAGCAAAACACGACGCGCGCGAAGCGGCTGAAAAAATGTGGAGCGATTATCGGCGCGGAGGCCGGCACGACAAGCCTGCCTTTTTGAAAGATTTCCTTCCCACCGAAACGTCACAGCCGGCCCGGAAAAGCGGTGTCACCCTGCCGAAGCGCCAGGCGCGGCATTTGGTTTGATCATTTGTGAGCGCTCGCGGCCTCGACCATTTTGTCGAATGCCTCCCGGCCGCCAAAAAAATCGTAATTCACCACGCCAAGTTTGGGAATCAACTCGTTCAATTTGTTCCATTGCTCGGCGTGATAGGCGTACCAGGCATAGTTATAATAGGTGCCCAATCTATTGGGATTCAGTTCGAAGAAGCGCTCGTAGGCAGCCTGAATGTCGGCCCAAACCTCCGGCTGTTTCCAATAATTAGTTTTTGCAGCGCCGGTTTTCCTCGAATTGATATCGGAATGAGCGTCCACCAAAGTCAATGGCACATCCCCTCCCCAATTTGTGGACTGAACGCATTCCCTCCCGAAAGCGAGCTCATCTTCATCCGAGCCATACCATTTCGGTTCCAAATAATATAATTTTCTATTGCAGGCAACGTAGTCGTTGGTATTCGCCTCCATTGCGCGATTGAACCACAACTCCATTCGATCTCGTCCGCCGCCCTGGCCGAGCATTACCGTAATCATTTCATCAGCGATATCCGACTGATGCGGATCCAATTTCCAGGCGTGTTCCAACGACTCCTGAGCGATGGCAAGGTTGTTGGAAAAGCCAATCAAACCTTCCGCGGTTACGCTGTCCGCATAGCCGCTGCCGCGCGCTTTCCACGCCTCATCGATGTAATGACGTCCCTTCAAAAGCCATGTCGAATACGCATCCGGCCAATTTTTAGATGATTGCGTTTCGATGACCCGATACGCCGTTTGATGATTGTTCGCGTTGCCGCTCGTTAAATGCAAAGCCAGTTGGGCAACCTCGTATGCCTCGCTTGCCGGCATGGTTTTATCCCTTAGCGACGCCTCCATCTGCCCGACCATGTCCTCCAACATTTCGAAATGCTCGGGATGCCGGAATGAGTTGGTGCCGTACGTGAAGTAAATCTGGTCCAAGGCGCGCGCGGCGGCGTAAAATCTTCGTATCGGCGGATACGTGCTGTTATCCATGTCGCGCACAGTTTTGCAAAACGCGGCCTCGAACGCCTCCCGGCTGTTGGTCTGGGACATGGAAAATTTAATGTAAACATAATTGATCAGCGGATCATTGCAGCCGGCGTTCACGGCCGCCGTCGCATTCATGGCGATGTTTTCAGCCCACGGCTCATTTGAGCCGACTTCGCCCGAGAGCGAACGGGCAAAGTCCGTCAGACACTGGCGGGCCGGGTAATCCCATGCTTTGTTGGAGAAGCCGGCGTGGTTGTAGGCATCGACAGTAGTCTTGAGGTCCCAAGCCAGCCGTTGGCGCTTCGCTTTTTCGGAATTCACGGGACCGCCCTTGTTGCACGCCGCCAGGAGAATCAATAGTGGAAGTGCCGTGAGCAGCGCAAGCCAGCCGTTTATCGCCAGGCCTTTATACCTCATAAAAAGACCCTAGCGGAACCCAACCAACCCGGTCAATCTCCGAAAGCTGCTGGGGAATTACTTGAAGTTCCGCCGCGAATCGGTACTATGACGGCATGAAATTTTTTGCCGCGATCGTTGCGTATTTGCTAATTGGCGTGGTTTTGGGCGCCGGAATTTATGAGGCTGTGGAGGGCCATCTCTGGGTTCTCGCAGTGGCCGTCATTGTCTATGTGGTGGCCTTTGCAAAAATCGGCTGCCTGCCGTCCAGCAAATCACATTGAACCTGATTGGGCTCCGGCGAGAGCCGATGAGGACTCGGTTGGGGACTCGTGGAACTCGTCCCCCCGGGCGATTCAGAGCGCTGGCTTAATCCCGGCCGCGGCCAAGGAAGAATCCAATCACGCATCCGGCCAGGGCCGCGATGGCGACGCTCGTCCACGCGTTCTCATGAACGTATTCATCGGTCACATCGCGAACGTTGCGCGCTGTATCCGCGGCGCGTTGTTGAAAATCCTGAAGCCTCTCAGTTAACTCATTAGTTTTCATATCGGCCAACATAACCGTTGGAAAGAGTTTGCGAAGTGGGGCAGCTACCCCAAAATGAACTCAAAATTCTGCCATCATGCGTGCACTGCTCCAGCGAGTTTCTGAAGCGAAAGTAACCATCGAAGGATCGCTCAAAGGAGCAATCGAAGCCGGATTGCTCGTTCTTTTGGCGATTGAAGAAGCCGATACCGCGGAAGACATCGAGTGGTTGAGCGGGAAGATTGTGCGGTTGCGCATTTTCGATGATGAGAATGGAGTCATGAACCGTTCGGTGCAGGAAACGAACGGCGGGATTCTGCTGGTGAGCCAATTCACATTGTTCGCCCGCACGAAAAAGGGAAATAGGCCGTCTTACATCCGCTCGGCGAGGCCGGAAATCGCGGTACCCCTTTACGAAAAGTTTATTGCGCGACTGTCGCAGGAATTTGGAAAACCAATCCAGACTGGCGAGTTCGGGGCGGACATGCAGGTAAGCCTGGTCAATAACGGTCCGGTGACGATTATCATTGATTCGAAAGTGCGCGAATAAGGAACAGACGGAGAGTCTGCATCCCGCCTGTCCTACGTCTTAATTCGCGGGGCCGAAGAAAACTTTCCCACTTTGATCCGTCCCCAGAAAATATCCGGAACCAAAATTTTGATTTTGGAGGAACGCGCCACTGAACGAAATCGGTTTGCCAGGCGGATTGGCGAAGCTGCCCTTGAACGTGCCGGTGGCGGAACTTAATTTGAGGGTCAAACCATTCGCGCCTGTTGCGCTGGTTCCTGCCACCGTCACGTTGTTCGTAATCGCATTCGGGAGATTTCCGCCCGTCAGAATGACGACGCCATTTTCAAAGCCAATCAACGGCGCCGCGCCGGGATTGTAAATCGAGCCGAGGGCGTGGAAGTCAAAATTAAAACCGTTTGGATAAAATTTGGCTCCGGGAATTGCGTTCTTGATCCAATCGATATCGCCGCCCGGATTTTCCGACCCCGAATTCGTGAAGGTGAGCCAGCCCAGAAGCTGGCCCTGCCCTGCGTAAAGCGAGGCGTACAGAGGCCACTGGCCATTCACCGATAGGGTGGAGCTTTGTGAAAGTTTTGTTCCATCGGCCAACGAACCGGCCAATTTGATTTTGCCGGAAGTGCTGACGGTCACGGTGCCGTAGCCGTCACCTGTGGGAAATTGCGCGCCGCTGTTTGTGCCCGGGAAAATTACAGTATAGCGACCGGCGAACATCGTTGAGCTGGTCTTCGAATTCGGAAAAGCGCGCTCGGCGCGCAGATCGGCCGTCCAATTTCCCGGATCAGTCACCACGCCGGTGAGCAAATTGTTATCGATCGGACTCGCGTTCAAGCTCAGGCCGAGGGAGGACAAATCTTTGCGAACGATGACATTGGTGGCCGTGCCGGAAGCATCCAACATCCCGCTGAAGGAATAGCTTTTCGCGCCCAGCTGTAATTTGCCGGTGTAAGCGCCGGATAGGGTTGTAGTCACCGAAATAGCGCCCGAACGGCCTAATTCCGCGCCGCCGGATTCGCTAAAGAGGCCGTTGTAAGACGCGGCGATTGGTGTGTAAGCCGCCGCCACACTGGCAGCCGTGCCATTGTAAATGACCAGCGCAAAATCCTGGTCGAGCGCCGGTTCTTCATTGGGGACGCCGTCGGAATTAATATTTGCCGCCGTGATGGTGACGGAGAAATTTCCGCTCACGCCGGCGGGCAGGAATACATTTTCGACATTGTTCCGCCGGTCGGCGTTTCCGCCGGTGGCCGAGTATTGCCCTTTGAAAACATTTCCAAGGTAGGTTTTTCCGCCGATGACGACCGTGAGATCGAGATCGTTGTTGTAAGCCGCGCCCGAAGTGCTGCCAGGGGCATCGGTCCACGCCACCGTGACGCGGAACGGCTTGCTCGAATCCACCACCTGGCCGGCAAACACGCGCCGCTGCCCCGTGCCGGTAAATTTATCGTCGGCCACCTGGTCGCGGAGAAAGCGCGCGGCGCCGTCAAACGCAGTTCCGAGATTGACCTCACCCATTCCCTGGCTCGGCGACCACAAGCTGTCTCGGGCGCCGAGCCCGGTCATGTAGCGCGCCGAGTTGATCAAAAAGGCCTTAGTCATCGCGGGGCTGGGGGCATTTAGATTGCCATTAATAAAAAATTGCCGGATGAGCGCGCAGGCCCCGGCCACCACGGGAGTGGAGTGGCTCGTGCCGGAGGATTCGGTGTAAAATTGCTGGCCGAGCGGAAAAAAATTGTTTGTGTTTCCCAGCGTGCCGCTTTGGGGCAAGGCGCAGACGCCCTCCGCATCAAAACAGGAAATCGCCTCGCCCAAACCCGCTGGAGACGGCGGAGGAGTGACTTGCGGCACGCCGCCGGTGATGTGGATGCCGGGGGCAACCAGGTCTGGTTTCATGCGCCCATCCGCACAGGGTCCGCGGCTGGAACCGCAATCAACATCATCCGCGCTGTTCGCGTTTGCGTCGCTTTCGCTGCAGGCGTCATTACCGGCGCGATCGTTGCCACCGTTCGCAATCGAGAGCGAGCGCACATTTTCCGACGCACCCACTGCGATGACATTTTTCGCCGAGCCAGGTGAATCAATCCCGAGAGTGACGCCCGGCCCTTGCATGCAGGGACCGACATTACCAGCGGCAAAAGCGAAGGTCATTTCCTGGTTGCCGGGAACATCGGCTTGCGCGTCCCGCACCAGCGCGTCGTAGGTTTGCGCCTCGAAAGTATATTCGCCGGCGACGTCGGAGCCCCAACTATTGTTGCTGATGCGCGCACCGCGAGCATAGGCGTGGGAGGCGAGAGCGTTGTAATCCGGATTGGTGAAGTCGTCGTTGGGAACGCTGTTGTCAAAAATCACGGACGACCCGATTTTGACGAATGGGCAAACGCCGACGCCATAACTGAAGCCGGCGGAGTCCTGATGTTGAAAGCCGGTGAAAACATCGTAATCGGCAATGATATGGCTGTTAAGCGCTCCGTGGCCGTCGCAACCCGTTGCGGTGCCGCCGGGATTCGCGGTTCCTTCAATGCCCTCGTAAGCGAGCCGGCTGGCCAGCGCCGGATTGCCGAGCGAATAAAGACCAAAATGGCCCGGCGTCGCCGTGCCGTTATCAACGCCGCTGTCGGCGACGTCCACTACGAAACCGGACGCATCAAATTGTGCCTGGGTGAAACCTTTGCTCGCCAGCCACGCCAGATAACCGGGGCCGGTCGGCACGTGATTCGCAATATTGCCGGCGATGATCTGGTCCTGACGCTCATCGCGTTTCTTCGGCGCGACATAGGGTTGAATCGAAACCACATCGGGTTGTGCGGCGATGGCGTCCAATTGGTTCGCGGGCAATGCGACCACGAGATTGCGGTACAGTCCCCGCGTAAAATCCATGCGTGCAGGAGCGTTTTTCAAACCGTCAATCAACGCGAGTGTGGCGGGGTTTGAATTGGTGTCCACGAGCAACTGGATGGCGAACAGGCGAACTTCGGCTGGGCTGCCGGTTCCCGTCAAAGCCGGCGTGCGCGCCTGCGAATGGATTTTCAGGTCTCCGGTGTATTCGCCCTCCCATTGCGTGAATTGCGAAGCCGCGGCCCAGGTTTGCATCCGAGCGAGCGCCGCGGAATCTCCGTAAATGAGATAAGCGTTTTCGGGAATATAGCTGACGATCTTCACGCCGGTTCGCTGGAGCGCCGCCAGCCACTCAGGCTTGACGGGTCCGGCGAACTGCACGAGGTGCAGCCGCCGGCCGGCAAAGGCACCACGCGATTTACGCAGGGCTTTTGTTTCCGGCGCGCGCGTATCCAGCAACCGGGAGTTGAGGCGAATTAAATTCCAATCGTCCACGATCTCCGCGTGATTGGTTGCGCTGCCGGTCAGCAATGCGTCATCCGCTTCCAACACAGTAAAGGCTCCATAATCGCCAATCACTTTGGCGCCCTGCGCCGCCAGATTTCTTGCGAGCGACGCATCTTCAAGGCGCAGCTTGTGCGGAGCTGCCAGGCTGGTATGGCAAAATGTGAGAACCGCGACCGAAACCAGAATGCAAATGATTTTTTTCAAGAGAGTACAAATTGAAATTGAAGTGCCACTCGTCGGCGATTTCCAGTAAAACTGGACTCATGCCAGACCATTGTGCCGGACGAGCAGGAAAAGTCAAATGAGTGGCGGGGAGGCAAATGACGCTTCAGGTTGCGCCGCTGAACGCGGCGCGGACGGCGCAAGCGCACCGTCCGCCACCAATCAGGAAACTGTGGGACGGGTAAAACACTCGTGCCCTGCCTTACGGCAACACCATAATTCGATAAAATCTCTGCGCGTCGGAGGCGGTCGAATCCGTTTTGCTCGCTGTCACGTCAGTCGCCATGACGTCGGGCGGCAAATCCGTCCAGTTCGTGCCAACGAGGTTGGTGTTGTATTGCACGCGATAGACCTCGCCAGAAATCGAGCTCCACGTCAGCGTGAATACACCGTTCGACAAGATGCCAGCCGAGAAAGCCGGCGGCGGAGCGACGAATATCGTGAATGAATTGGATGCGCTCAGGTGCTGTTCGTTAACGGCCGACGGATTGTAATCGGTTACTACCACCGTGACCGGGTTGGTGGTATTGACGAAGGAACTGTCCGGCGTCCATGAAAATACACCGTTGGTCGGATTTATCACCGCGCCCGCGGGAGCGGAATCGAGGGTGAACGTCAGAGAGTTGACGGGAATATCGGGATCGGTGGCCGGATTGGTCACGGTGAGTGCCATTCCGGCGTGAAGCGCGCGATTTGCCACCGGCGCGAGCACCGGCGGTTCGTTGCTTTCGAGCACGATCACGTTGAAACTTTGCGCCGTGCTTATTGGCGGAAGGCTGTTATCCGTCACGATGAGCATGATCTGGTTTGTGCTCGGCCCCTGCGCTTCAGCCGGCGTCCAGGTAAATATTCCAGTGCCTGCACCAATGGCCGCACCGGCAGGCGCATTGCTTAAACTGTAGTTCAGCACCGGGCCTGACAGGCCAGTTTCAGAAGCGTTGTTTGTAAACGTGAGGTTGTTTTTTTCGAGGATCGTGAAATCCGGGATGGAGGCGAGTACCAATGAAGGATTCGCCGGGGCAACGGTAACAAATGCGGCGGCAATGTTGTTCGCGACGTTCGTATCCGTTGCGCCCGAAGAAATCGCGGCGCTGTTGGTCCAATGGCCCGAGCTGGCAGCCACGGCTTGAATAGTCACGATCGCTGTGGCACCGCTGGCGATAGTTCCGAGCGAGGCGGTGAAAGAATTCCCGTTATTGCTCCATCCACCCTGGCTCACCGATGCGGTCGTGAACGTCAGGCCCGCCGGCAACGCATCCGCGAGCGCCACGGAACTGGCGGCATTCGGTCCCAGATTCGTTACGTTCACTGTGAAGGTCACATTGCTGGAGACACCCACTGTCGCTGGAGAAACCAATTCTCCCGCAGCGATATCCGCCACACTGCCCGAGCAGCAGGTGGCATTGCTCATGACGATGGAATCGATATACCACCCGGAACTGCCCACACTCGTATCGGTGCCGCAAACCCAGCGGAATTGAACTGTTTGACCGGAAGCCGCCGCGGGAAGATTGACGAGGGTGGTGATAAAACCGCCGGAATTTCCGCTCCACGCCTGCCGTCCGGCGAGCGGATTGCCGCGGGTTGAACTCACAGTCCGATTGTAACCGCCGCTGACGAAAGTTCCGCCCGCCGCAAGAATATCGGTAAACGCGCCGGAGCCGATTTTTATTTCCAAAACGCCACCGTCATGAGCCGAGGCATTATTTATAGTGCTCGCATCCAGGTTGTAATTGTTTCGGAAACTAAGCTGGCCAGCCGGACCCGCTGGAACTGCAACGCCAGCGCTGACCAGCATGTTCGAGCCCGCCGTGGCGGCGCCGGCCGTAAAGGCAGAATTTGGCGCGCTGTCCGGCGTGGAACCAGTGGTAACCCAGGTGGATTGCCCGCCGCCCTGCAGGGAAGTCCAACCCGTGGGAAGCGACGGAACGGCAACACCGTCAAAATTTTCCGAATAAGTGGCCGCCAGGCTGCCCAGCGGGAGACTGAAGGTCACTGTGCCGAGGTCCGTGGCGCCATCCTGCAATTGAAAGGTCGGATTGATAGTCCCGCCGCACGAACCCAGCGCGGTGAAGCTGAAGGTCCGGCTCAGCGCCGATCCGCCCGAGGCGAGCGCGCCGTAACTCTGCGGGCCACTGGGCAATCCCACGCCGTTGGTTGCCAGCAGCGTCGCCACCAGATTTGTGTCGTTCACCAGGCCGATGTTTTGCAGCGCGAAATTCACTGTTACGGTTTCGCCGGGATCGATCGCCCCGTTGGTGGGGAAACAACTCTCAGCCACGAGTGTCGAGCCTGCGGAGGTAATCAGGGGAGCCATGACCAGCGGGGCGAGGGCATTGATCAGGTTGGTGCCGTTGGGCGTGCCCCAGCCCGTGCAAAGATCGTAGCCGGCGACCGCCGGGAATTGGCTCGGGCTGGTGGAATTGAAATTGTTGCCGATGGTGATGTCGTGGAAAATAGTGGAGTAGTTCGCATTGGTTTCCCCGATGGCGTAAATAGCGGGATTAAGAAATCCCAGGGGTGGATGGCCGCCCATCGCCGACTGTTGATTGACCAGGGCCATGAACCCCGCCCACAACGGCGCGGCGCAACTGGTGCCGCCAAATACGGCGGTGGTGCCGTTGCCGTAAATCACATAGACGTTGTCACCCGTGAACGCGACATCGGGAATATTCCGCATCGTGGCCGAGCCGAGGTTGGCCGTCATGTTGATACCCTGCTGGTAGGGAGGAATCGCGTAGGTCGTGCTCACGCCGCCGCTGCTGCCTTGATCATTTCCCCAATTCCAAACCGATTCCGAGACATAGGAGCCGCCCGGCCCGGAGGTCACCAGGGTGGTGCCGCCGACCTGGGTGACGTTCGTGCTTTCGGAGGGAAAATCAATCGCGCCGGTGAAGGCATCGGAATCGCCGCTGGCGTTGAAGAACGTCTGGCCTTGCAGTGCCATTTGCTTAAACACCTGCTCCGAGGTGGGATCGGGAGAACCGCCGCCCCACGAGCAGCTCAATTGTTTGGCCTGGTTGTCGTTGGCCATGCGGCTTAACAGATCCACCCACGGGCTCGGGTTCGGCGCTTCGTAAACAATGATTTTTGAAACGCCCGGAGCCATGGACATGACCATTTCAATGTCTAATGAAACTTCACTGACGCCGCTGCCGGGCGTACTGACGCCGCCGTCCACAGCCACATTGGTCAGCGGCACATTCGGCAAGCCAGCCTGGCTCTCGTAACTCGCGATGTCCGCCGGGTAATATCCGTCAAACTGCAAAAGTCCCACGCTTTGCCCGGCGCCGGTCAGCGAGCCGACCGAATATGCAGCGCGAAAATCATTTCCCTGGTAAGAGCCGCCCGGAGCGGAACCCCATCGCGGCGTAGCCTTGGTTGTGAGTTCCGACGGCCGGGGTCTGAGTTTGGGATGCGGCAGCGAATAATTATCCAGGCCGCTGATGTGCAAAATGGGCACGGCCAAGTCCAGTGTCGGCTCCGTGTCCGGCGCATGGAAGGTGCGCGCTTCCCGGGGATGCTGAAAAGTGCGCATGGTGAGATGGAACGATCGCTCGACGTCCGCCACCGACGCTTCCACGTCCACGACGACGCGATTCGGATGAGTCGCCGTCACGGTAAACCCGTTTTGGTTCGCGTAACGGATCACTGCCTGGTAATCCGCTTCCGTCGGGCCAAACCGCGCGGTGAATTCCTCGGGCGTCAGGTAATGATGAAAATTAGGACTGGATGGATCGTAGATCTGTTGGAGCAAATTGGTCAGCTCGTCCTCATTTCGCAAGGGCAACCCAATAGCCAATCTCAAATGCTCAGAACCATTCTCCCTTCCCAACGGGGTTAATCGCGAAATTGCCGCCGGAATGTGGCCGTGCAGCCTCTGCACGGGTGCGTTTTGAGCTGACACAGAAAGAGGCAATGCGGCCAAAAAAAGGACGGTCCCAAGGCAAATTTCCACTAGCTTGTTCGATTTTCTGGGTAAATACGGCGAAGACACACGAATATAATTGTAAACTGTTATAGCTTAAATGTTTACGTCTCGGAATTGAACTCTCCCTGACGACAATTTGCTACTATATCACCATCTCACGAAGAAAATCAAGCAGGTCAGAGGCCAAAAGATAAAATAAGAAGGGGAAACGGGGTCAAATCCAGCGGAGCAAGCCATCCGGGAAGCAGCCAAACAAAATCACCAAAATCGCCAGAACGAACAGGACAACTTGCGTCAAAATCGAAATTTTCATCGAAGTGCCGGGAGCGGCCGGTTCCACGACGTAAACCTGTTTCAGCACTTGCAGATAGTAGTAAAGCGATACCGCGCTCATGGCCACCGCGAGGATTACGAGCCAAAGCAGGCCGAGATTTTGCGGGTCTGAATTCACCGCCGCGGCGAACACGTAAAATTTTCCAAAAAATCCGGCCAGCGGCGGAATTCCGGCGAGCGACAGCATAAAAATCAACATGCAAAACGAAACCAACGGCGCGCGACGGCTCAAGCCGGCAAAATCAGAAAGTTTTTCGCCACCCGTCCCCTGCTCCACCACGGCCACGACTCCAAACGCGCCAATTGTCGTGAGGCCATAGGTAACCGCGTAATAAATCAGCGCCTTCAGCCCCTGCTCATTATGCGACATAACTGCCAGCAACATATACCCCGCATGCGCGATGGCCGAATAAGCGATCAACCGGCGCACACTGGTTTGGACAATCGCGACCAGGTTTCCCAGGATCATCGAGAGCGCCGCGACGACCGCAACCACCGGCACCCAGCCCGGCAGGTAACCGTGCCAAGCCCCGCTGCCTTCGATTTCTTTACCCGCAAAACCAATTGCCATCACTTTTGCGAAAATAAAGAAGCTTGCGACTTTTGAACCCGAAGCGATGAACGCCGCACTTGGCGTCGGCGCGCCCTGATACGCGTCCGGCGCCCACAGGTGGAACGGCACCGCCGCCACTTTGAAACCGAAACCGATAACGACCATCACGATCGCCACGACGAGCAGCGGGTCGAGGCCCTTCCCCGCGAAGGCGGCCGCAATCTCCGGCAAATTCGTCGTGCCAGACAAGCCATAGACAAGGCTCAAACCGAACAGCGTGAACGCCGCCGACAGGCCGCCGAACAGAAAATATTTCAGCGAGGCTTCGGCGGATTTGAGGTCGCGTTTATTGAACGCGGTCAGGATGTAAAGCGAGAGGCTGGTCAGTTCCAGCGCGATAAAAATCATCAGGATGTCTTCCGCGCTCACGAGGAACATCATCCCCACCGCAGCCAGTAAAATAAGCGAGAGATATTCGCCGACATGATCCGTGAAATCGGCATCCATCGAGAGGAGAATCGTGAAAATCGTGAGCGCCAGCAGGGCGATTTTGACGAACTGCGTCACGGGATCGATGACCAGCATTCCGTCGAAGGCATTCGCGTGCGCGTGCGAAATCAGCATCCAGGCAATCGCGCCCAAACAGCCGACGCAGGCGATCATCCCGCAAATGAGGAACCGGAAGCGCAACTCCAATTCACACAAGGTGACCACGTCCACCGCGAGCACAATCAAGGCGGTCAATGCAATGATGGTTTCCGGCAGGGCGAGATTGAGGAGTTCGAGATAATTCATGACGCCCTCCTCAGCCAGTCGAACAACGGCGAATCAAAGCTCGGGATGATCACGTCGAGCAAAAGACGCGGCCACAAACCAATCAGCAGCGATACAGCGATCAGCAGCACCGCGCCCAATCTTTCCGGGATCGAAATCGGCGGAAGCGGCTCGTGCGAATGCTCCGCCTCCGTTTCGGCCTCGCCAAAGAATGCTTTTTGCAAAACCCGCAGCGTGTAAGCGACGCCAATCAGGATGCCAATCCCAGTCAAAATCGCGAACGTCGGAAACGCCTGCCACGCGCCGATAATCACCTGGAACTCGGCGGCAAATCCGCTGAAGCCGGGCAACCCCATGGAAGCGATGCTCGCGATGACGAATGTTACGGCCGCAAAGGGGATTGCCTGGCTCAGGCCCAGCGATTGCAGAATGTCCAGGTCCCGCGTGTGTGTCCGGTCGTAAACCATTCGCCCCACGACTGCAAACAGCAGGCCGGCGATGATTCCGTGCGAGAACATTTGCAGGACGGCGCCGCTCAGGCCGATGGCGTTCAAAGTCATCAAGCCCAGCAGCACGAATCCCATGTGGCTGACGCTGGAATAGCCGATGACGAATTTGAAATCCTTTTGCACCAGCGCGACGGTGGCGCCATAAATGATTCCAATCACCGCCAGGATGGCGAAGAAGTTTTGCCAGGCCGCCAGGCCGTCCGGAAATAATGTCATTGCCACACGCAGGCAGCCGTAGGCGCCGAGTTTCATCACCACCCCCGCGAGCAGCATCGAAGCCGCGGTGGGCGCGGCCACGTGGCCGGTCGGCGCCCAGGTGTGAAACGGCCACAGGCCGGCCAGGATCGCGAAACCGATGAACACCAGCGGGAAGGCCCACAGTTGGAAACTGTGCGGGAATGGATACTTCGCCAACTCAAACACGCTGAATGAATGCGCGCCGGAGATGACGTAAGCCGCGATCAAACCGACCAGCACCATGGCGCTGCCGATGAAGGAATAGAGCGCCAGTTTCATCGCGCCGTAGTCACGCCGCGTCGAACCCCAGATCGCGATGATGAAATATTTTGGCACGATGGCGATTTCGTAAAAAACGAACAGCAGGAACAAATCGAAGCTGAGGAACACGCCGTAAACCCCGCCGATGAGAGCCAGGTAGAACGCGAAAAATTCTTTAGTGCGATGCTCGATGTTCCACGAGAAAAGAATCCCCGCCACGCCTGCCAGCCCGGTCAGCAATACCAGCGTAAGACTGACGCCGTCTGCCGCGAGGTGATATTGAATGCCCAGTGAGGGAATCCAGGAGGCGTCGGCGATGGTGACAATTTTTCCCGCGCCGGGAACAGCGATGGCAGATTTATATTGGACCACGCCCGCGATGCCGATGACCAGTCCCGCGAGCGCCGTCAGCAACGCGATCGCGCGCGCCGCCGCGGCGTTGCCCTTCGGCAGGAGCATCAGCACCAGCACGCCCAGGAATGAAATGTAAATGGTCCAGGCGAGCATGGTCAGAACGGCAATTGTTTCACCATTTCGGTAATGGTGTGGTTGATGCCTCCCAGCACGAGTTGCGGATAGATGCCCAACACGAACATCAACGCGATGGGCACAGCCAACATCGCGCGCTCGCCCAGGGTCAGGTCGGGAAAGGCCGCCCACTTGGAGTTCAGTGGACCGTTAAAGACGCGTTGCAAAATCGTAAGAATGAAAATCGCCGTGACCAGCAGGCCGATGACCGATAGCGACGCCGGCCACGTCGCCAGCGGAAACACGCCCTTGAAAATCAGGAATTCGCCGACGAAACCATTTAATCCCGGCAATCCGAGCGACGAGAACAACGCAATGCCCATCATTCCGCAAAACACAGGCGCAACTTTCCGGAGCCCGCCGAAGTCGTGGAGCCCGCGCAAGCCCCCGCTGCGTTGCTCAAGCAAAGCCACGAACCAGAATAGTGTCGCCGCGGTCAAACCGTGATTGAACATCTGGAGCAGAATGCCGCTCATCGCCGCAGCTTTCTCCGTTGCGGGAGCCGCCAGTCCCGAGCCGGAGGTCGCCACCGCAAAAATGGCGAGGAGGCAGTAACCGAGGTGGTTGATGGACGAGTAGGCGAAGATGCGTTTCAAATCCCTTTGCGCGAAAGCGGCGCTCGCTGAAAAAATAATCGTGACGACCGCCAGCACAAGCAGCGGCGTGCGCAGGGCCTGCATCTGATATGGAAAAATCGGCAGCAGGATGCGCAAAAAACCGTAAACGCCCATTTTCGACATCACGCCGGTGAGCAGCATCGTCGTGCCGCTGGGCGCTTCTGTGTAAGTGGATGGCAGCCAGGTGTGGAACGGCATCAACGGCACCTTGACCGCGAACCCGAGCAGCGCGCCCAGGAAAATAAGCTCCGTCATCGCCGAAGCGGTGAACGCGTGGCCAAAAAGATGAAAACCGAGATTCATCGCCACTCCGGCCCGGATTCCATCGACCCGACCCAGATCGGCCAGCGCGGTAAAATCAAAAATGCCGGGATTTGCGCCATCTTTTGTCGCCAGGAAAACCCCCAGGAACGCCAGCAGCAGCGCGATGCTTCCGACCATGGTATAAACGAAAAATTGCGTCGCTGCCGCCGCGCGTTGCGGGCCGCCCCAAAGCCGCACGAGAAAAAAGGCCGGCACAAGGCTCAGTTCCCAGAACAGAAACCAATGCAGGAAATTCAACGCGGTGAACGTGCCGAACAGTCCGGATTGCAGGAACAGCACCAGCGAGAAATAAAGGTGCGGGCGGTCTTCATTGCGCCAGGATGCCAGGATGGCCATTGGCGTAATCACAGCGGTCAGCAGGACCATCAGCAGCCCCAAGCCATCCACCGCCACGCGATACTCCGCGCCGAGCGCCGGAATCCAGGCGTGGCGCTCTTCAAATTGAAAGCCGCCGGCGGAAGCATCGAAACATTTCCACATCCCCAACGCCAAGGCGAGCGAGAGGAGGCTCATGCCCATGGCCAGCCAGCGCGCGACCGCCTTATTGTCGCTGCCGGCGAGAATGATTGCGCCGATGAGGGGAACGAAGGTCAGGACGGTGATGAGTGGAAAATGGCTCATGACGGGCGACACCCCCAGATCAAGAGCAATGCCAGCGCGGCCAAGGCAATTCCGATTACGCGCAAATAATTTTGCACGCGCCCGTTTTGCAGGCGCGACAGAATTTTACCCCCGGACGCCACGCCCTTGCAGCCTTCATCGAAACCGAGATTCACGACGAAGTCGTCGCAGCAGCGGTTCACCCACGAAAGGCCGATGACGACATACGACACCAATTGCACTGCGCCGTTCCAAATCCAGAAATCCAGCCAATCGCACGCGCGCGCGAACCAGGCGTTGAAGGCAATCACCGTGTGCCCGTAAATTTCATCGACGTAATATTTATGCCGCAGCAGCGCGAAGATGTCCGGGCGCAGTTCCTGGAGCGGGTCGGGCTGCTCGGATTGCTGCAATGGTTTCCGGCCGTAAAACCACCAGCCCAGGCCCATGCCGAGAAAGACGATCAGGCTGGAAGCGACCATGAGCGAAATGACGGCGGGATTGAAACCTTCCACTTCGGCGCCCAGAAATTTTTGAAACCACGGCCAGGCCGGCGTGCCGAGGAAGCCCAGCAAAATCGAACACGCGGCGAGAATAACCAGCGGAATGGTCATGCTCGACGGGCTTTCGTGCGGGTCGCCGGACAATTCCGCGTGCGGATGTTCCTTCACCGAAACGCCCGCGTGTTCCACCGTGCGCCGCTCCGAAGCAGTCGTTCTCCCGAGGTGCAAGCGGCAGTCTCCGAAGAACACGTAAAACACCTGCCGCGTCATGTAAAAAGCCGTCAACAGCGCGCCGGCGGCTCCCAAATAAAATGGAATGTGCGAAACCGGCCAGCCGTGTGCCGCGTGAAGAATTTCGTCCTTGCTCCAAAATCCGGAGAACAACAACGGAAAACCGCACAGTGCCAGCATGCCGACGGCATACGTGAGGAAAGTGATCGGCATGAATTTGCGCAGCCCGCCCATCCGGCAAATGTCCTGTTCTTCGTGGCAGCCGTGAATCACCGAGCCCGCGCCCATGAACAACAGCGCTTTGAAAAAGGCGTGCGTGATAAGGTGGAACATTCCGACTGCCACGCCCCCGACGCCAAGGCCCATCATCATGTAACCGAGTTGCGAAACCGTGGAGTAAGCGAGGATGCGTTTGATATCATCCTGCGCCACGGCAATGCTCGCCGCAAAAATCGCGGTGATCGCACCAATCCACGTGACGACCTGCAGGGAATGCCCGTCTCCCGCGCTCATCAGCGGATAAACGCGCGCCACGAGGAACACACCTGCCGCGACCATCGTGGCTGCGTGAATCAGCGCACTGACTGGCGTGGGACCTTCCATAGCGTCCGGCAGCCACACATGCAACGGCACCTGGCCGGATTTGCCGACTGCGCCCGCAAAAATCAGCAGGCCGATGCCAGTTGAAACTGCCATGCCGATGCTCGTGGTGTGCGCGACCAATGCGCTCAGTGAAGATTGTTCCAGGCAGCCGCCGCCGTTGTTGTAGAAGAGCAGCGTGCCGCTCTGAGAATAAAGCCACACCATTCCGAGCAGCAGCGCCACATCGCCTATGCGCGTGGTGATGAACGCTTTTTTCGCCGCCGCTGCCGCCGCTGGTTTGTGATACCAAAAACCAATGAGCAAATAAGAGGTGAGTCCGACCAATTCCCAGCAGATGAACAGGAGCAACAGGCTATTTGCAATGACTACGCCGAGCATCGCGCCGGCGAAGAGCGAGAGGAACGTGAAAAATCGCATGAAGTTTTCGTCATGCGACATGTAGCCGGTGCTGTAGATGAAGATGAGCGTTCCGACGAAGGTGACCATCACGAGCATCACCGCCGTGAGCGGATCGAGCACCCAGCCGAGTTGGACCCACTGGTCGCCAAATTGAAACCAGTTGAAGTTGAAAACCTGTCGCGCTTCCTCGCCGTGATGACCCAGCGTCTGGCTAAACGCGCAGAGTGAAAGCAAAAACGAAATGACCATCGACCCAATGGCCAGCGACGCCGACGGCACCCGGCATCGGCGGGGCATAAGCGCGCTCAACCCCGCCGCCAACATGGGCAGCGCGGGAATCAGCCAGAGATATTTGATGATCCAGGGCATTTTATCCCTTTAACGAATTCATTTCGTCCACGTTTGTGGTTTTGTAATGGCGGTAAATCGCGATGATGAGCGCCAGGCCCACGGCGGCTTCGGCGGCGGCTACGACTATTGAGAAAATGACGAACATGATTCCCGTCAAAGCCTCCGGGTGTTCGCTGAATCGCCAGAAGGCGATGAAATTCAGGTTCGCCGCGTTCAGCATCAATTCGATGCCGATGAGCACGATGATGGCATTGCGCCGCGTCAACGCGCCGGCGAGGCCGATGGCGAAGAGAAATGCGCTGAGGATGAGATAGGCTGCGAGAGGAGTCATCGGTGAAACCTCCAAATTTCAAGCTCCAAGCTCCAGAGAAAATCCAAATTCCAAACGCCAAGACCAAGGCTCCCGCACGACAGTCCCCTTGGAATTTGAAGTTTGGAACTTCTCTGGATGTTGGAGGTTGGATCTTGGCGCTTCATTTTTTCTCCTCTTTCATGGCGATGATTACGGCGCCGATCAGCGCGGCGGTGAGCAGCAAACCGACGACTTCCAGCGGCAATACAAATTTGTTCATCAATGCGTCGCCGATTTGTTGAACGGTGACAGTCGGCGGCGACGGTATTTCGCGGCGGATGACCGAACTTTTGGCAATCGCGTATACTAAAACGCCGAGCACTGCGACGGTCACGACGATGCCCGCCAGCCAGCCAGAAGAGACCGCGGGTTGCTGCGGCGGTTCGCTGCCGCGGGTCAGCAGGATTGCGAATACGATCAAAATCGCGACGGCACCGACATACACCAGCACTTGAGTAAAGCCGACGAATTGCGCGCCCAGTTGCAGATACGCCGCCGCGAGCCCCGCAAATGCGATCGTCAGCGCCAGCGCGCAGTGGACCAGGTTGCGCAGGCTCATCGCCGCCACGCCGGCGGCAATGGTCACAATCGCAATGATGGCGAAAATAATGTTCATTATTCGGCGAAGCGATAGGTGCGCTTTTCCAGCTTTCGATGTTCCATCAAACCCCGGCCAAGCAGGACGTAGGGCCCGAGGACCAGCGCCGCGCCGACGAGCCAGCGTTCATATCCGTGCGGCATAAAATGCCAGACACCGGCGGAAACGATGTTGATGAGCGCCATCGGCAACATGAATTTCCAGGCGAAGTTCATGAGCTGGTCCATTCGCAGGCGCGGCAGCGTGCCGCGAATCCAGATGAATCCCGCAATCAACGTGAGCAGCTTGGCAAAAAACCAGAACCATGACGGGAACGCTTCCAAAAATTCGAATGGCGCGTGCCAGCCGCCCAGGAATAGCGTGATGCCCAGGCCGCTGATGGCGAACAGGCCCATGTATTCGCCGAGGAAAAACAGCGCGAACTTGAAGCCTGAATATTCGATGTAGTAGCCGGCGATGATTTCCGATTCGCCTTCGGGCAAATCAAATGGAGAACGGTTGGTTTCCGCCGTTGCGGCAACCATGAACAAAACGAATCCGGCCAGGCCCCAGGGCGTGAACACGAACCAGTTCGCCAGGCCGCACGAATGGAAGCCCGCCTGAGCGTCCACGATTTTCGGCAAGGAGAGCGAACCGACAATCATGACCACTGTCACTGCCGAGAGAATGAGCGGGATTTCGTAGGAAACCATTTGCGCAATCGCGCGCATTGCGCCGAGCAGCGAATATTTATTGCGGCTCGACCATCCCGCCATGAAGACCGAAAGCTCCGTGGCGGCGCCGACGGCAAAGAAAAAGAGCAGGCCCGCATCGTAATCCACCAGCACCATGTTTCTCCCTATCGGGAGGACTGCAAACAGGAGGAATGCCGGGACCACTGTCATCAGTGGCGCGAAAAAGTGAACGATTTTGTCCGCCGCGCGCGGAACCACGTCTTCCTTGATCAGGGCTTTTATTCCGTCCGCGGCCGGTTGCAAAAAACCAAACGGCCCGACGCGATTGGGGCCGTAACGATTTTGAATGCGCCCCAGCCCTTTGCGTTCCAGGACAGTCGTGATCGCAAACAGAGACGCGAAGACGCCAATGATCCCGGCGATGGAGATCACCGCCGAAACTGCCGGCTGCCAGGCGGCGGGCGCCAACCCGGCGAGCAGGTGATTCAGCGTTACAAAAATCTGGTCGAGTGAGTCGGCCATTTAAAGTTCGTCAGGCTTCCAGCCTGATTCTGAGAATGCAATTCGTTTTTGAAATCATTTGGCCGGAGCGGATGGGGCGACAGGCGGGGTTGCAGCTTTCGCTTTGGCTTCGGCGGCTGCCCTGGCTTTCGCTTCGGCGTCCGCTTTCGCCTTGGCCTCGGCTTTCGCTTTTTCCGCCGCGAGGCGGCCGTCCACTTCATCCGCTTCCGTCGGATGAATCTTGTGATAATGGCTGTTTGATTTCGCCAACTGGTGTTTGTCCACCAGTAATGCGCCGAAACGGTCGCTCGTGCTCAACTCGAAATCCGTGTCCATCTTGATGGCGTCGAACGGGCAAACCTCCACGCAAATCTGGCAGCTCATGCAGACGGACAGGTCGATATCGAACGTCGCCGGATAAAGCTGTGGTTTGCCGATGTAATCCGGTTTCTTGTCCTTGCTTTTCTCGATGTAAATGCACTTGGGCGGGCACTCCTTTTCGCAAATCTGGCAGGCCACGCAACGCAAACCAGCCATGGGGTCGTTGCCGTCGAACACCAAAAAGGGAAATTGCCGCACTGCCTCCGCCAGGGGTTGGCGTTCTTCCGGATACTGAATGGTCGTCAACCGCTCCTCGGACACGTAACTGCCGAGGAAATTTCGGGCGGTGACCGCCATGCCTTTGATGATGCCTTCGCCTAACATAACAGTGAGTCCAAAGCCCAAAGTCTAAAGTCCAAGGTCCAAAGCCGAAGGTCAAAAGTCCGTTCCACGTTTGGAGCAATCCACGCCTGACCTTGGGCTTTGGACTTTGGACCTTGGACTTTCACCGATCCACCTCTCCCAACACGATATCCACGCTGCCGAGAATGATGACCACGTCGGCCACGTTGTGGCCCAGGCACATGTCCTCGAGCACGGTGAGGTTGATGAAACTCGGCGGGCGCACGCGGTAGCGATACGGATTCGGTGAGCCGTCGCTGATGAGATAAAATCCGAGCTCGCCCTTGGGCGCTTCGATGCGGCCGTAGGCTTCGCCCGCTTTGGGACGAAAGCCGCGCAGCTTTGTTTTCGGGTCGATGATTGGGCCGCTGGGAACGGACTTGAGCGCTTGCTGCAAAATGCCGACTGACTCGCGCATTTCCAATACGCGCATCATGTAACGATCATAAACATCGCCCCGCGCGCCGAGCGGCACGCGAAATTGGAAGCGATCGTAAATCCCGTATTTGTCCACCTTGCGAAGGTCATAATTGACCCCCACCGCACGCAACAAAGGGCCGGTAATGCTGGCGTTCACGACCAGTTCGCGCGAAAGAATGCCGATGCCCTGCGTGCGCGCCATCAGGATTTCATTTTCGTTCAGGAGCATTTCGAACTCGTCGAGGAACGCGGGAAATTCATCCACGACTTTTTGCACTTGCTCCAGCCAGCCGGCCGGGGCGTCGCAGCGGCAACCGCCGAAGCGCATGAAATTGCACATCATTCGCGCGCCGCTGATGGCCTCGAATAAATCAAGGATGCGTTCGCGCTCGCGAAAGGCATACATGAGCGGCGTGCCCATCGCGCCCATGTCCTGGAGCAGAAAACCGCAGAGCGAGGCGTGATTTTGCAGACGCGTCAACTCGGCGAGGATCAGGCGCAAATACTCCGCGCGCTCGGGCACTTGCAGGCCCGCGAGTTTTTCGACCGCGAGCGCGTAGGCCCAATTATTGGTCATCGAACAAAAATAATCGAGCCGGTCCGTGTAGGGCATGGAGCCGAGATAAGTGGTGCCCTCGCCGATTTTTTCGTGGTTGCGATGCAGATAGCCAAAAACGGGCTTGAGCTTCACGACCTGCTCGCCATCGAGGACGATATCCATCCGGAACACGCCGTGCGTGGACGGATGCTGCGGGCCCATGGAGACTTCAAGCAATTCACCTTCGGCCGAGCCGCTATCGCTGAGCTTTGGGCGAATCGTGTAGTTGGGCGCGCCCGCGCCTTCCGGAGCAGGGATGGAAGCACCCAAACCGTGTTCAACAGTCGATGCGCTCATTTCTTCGCCTCCGCCGGATAATGCTGCTTCGCCCGGTCCAATACTTCATCGTGCGGCGTCGGCTCGTATTCGTAATCGTCCGGCTCGACGTAATCCTTGCGCATCGGAAAATCCTTAAACCCTTCCCACATCAGGATGCGGCGCAAATCGGGATGGCCGTCGAACACGATCCCGTAAAGATCAAAAATCTCGCGCTCCTGGAATTCCGCGCCGCGCCATACCGGCGTGAGCGATGGCAAATGTACCGGGTCAGACCGGTTCTCCGTGCGCAAGCGCAGAATGACCGGCCCGTGCTTCAGTTCCATCGAGTAAAGATGATAGACGGTTTCGAGATAACCGGGCCGCAGTGTTTTCTTCACTTCCTCCACTTCTTTTTCGACGCCGTCGACCACTTTCTTGACTTTAATTTTCTCGCTCAATTCCATCTCCGGCCAATCGACGCCGGTGACGTTCGAGGCGTAATCAAAACGAAGCGCCGGGTCGTCGCGGAGAAATTTTGCGACCGCCAGCGCGCTTGCGTTGTCCACCAGTATCGAATGCTGCGCGGACGGCGAATCGTTCTTCACGATTTCCAGTTTGGCGGCGGGAACTACAGCTTCGATTCTTGATTTAATTTGTTCCAGCGTTTCCAAGCGAATTAAATCCTTCCTTCCACCGAATTTAGTCGGTGTAAAAGAAATTCGTACCCGATATTAGGTTTTTCCGAATCGGGTACCGTTTTAAGCAGTCTGCGAATTTTTTGTACAATCTTGGTTCCGAAAACTCCATTCTCAACAAGGGTCAAAGCACTTTTCGCCATTTTCAAATTATCTTTCCAGTCTCGAGTTTTCGCACTCACAAGCCGTTCGTAGGTAGATCGGTTTCTCGATAAGGATTGTTCCTTTTTCCTGCAACTTGAACACAGCACACAGTCGGAATCTAAAGGGAATTGTAACGTCTCATACCAATACTTTTGTTCCTCGGCAAAAAAGATAAAGTGGCGTTTGCACTTACGGCATATTTTCTCGATGTCGTAGTAATGAGAGACAGGCACTGTCGGATGATTCTGCTTTTCGGGATTTGCCGTGATCGCTGTCCACGGAATTCTTGCCGAATCTTTCGGACTTATTCGTGCCAACTGGTCAAAAAATGGAAGCTTTACACCTGCTAGTTCAGCCCGTGCCTGAATTTCCCGGATAGTTACGGCGTTTGGATGCAGCCGCACATTTCTGTCATTTGGATTTGGATTCAAACTTGTCTGACGCGGGCCTCGACCATATCGAGGATGCTCGACATAGCTCTCATATTTCTTATCGGATTTCTGATTTGGTGACTTCATGATCTCACCAATTTCGGCGCCTTCCAAACCGCGGGATTGTTCGGCGGCTGCAGGTCGTGTTCGCCAAATTGCGGCACCGGAAATTCGCTGGGTTTGTCCGCATTCAAATGGCGCGCGCGATTCGGGCCAGTGAGTTGTTGCTGATCGATTTTTTCCTGCAAGGTCATGAATGCGTGCAGCAACGCTTCGGGCCGCGGCGGGCAGCCGGGAATATGCACGTCCACGGGAATATACCGGTCAATGCCCTTGAGCACGTTGTAACCCTGCTTGAATGGACCGCCTGAAATCGCGCACGCGCCCATCGCAATCACGTATTTCGGCTCGGGCATCTGGTTGTAAAGCCGCACCACCTGCGGCGCCATTTTTTTGGTTACCGTGCCAGCCACGATCATCAAATCAGCCTGCCGCGGCGACGGCCGAAATACTTCCGCGCCGAACCGTGCCAAGTCCCAGCGCGACATCGAGGCCGCGATCATTTCAATGGCGCAGCACGCCAGTCCGAAGCCCAGCGGCCAGACCGAATTTTTCCGGCCCCAATTATACAGGTCTTCCAGCGTGGTCGTAAAAACGCCCTGCTTCTGCAATTCGCTTCTCAGTCCTTCGTCCATTTCAGCGTAGGACAGGCATCCTGTCTGTTTTCATTCCTATTCCAATTTGTCGTTTCATTATTTTGGCGTTCAGGCGATGGAGACAGGCAGGATGCCCGTCTTGCAATATTCATTTCCAGGTCAGCACGCCTTTCTGCCACGCCCAAACGAGTCCGGCGACGAGCATGAAAATAAAAATCATCATTTCAATGAAGGCCATCGCGCCCAATCCGGTAAACGCCACCGCGAACGGGAGCAGAAAAATTGTTTCCACGTCGAAGATCAGAAAAATAATCCCGTAGAGGTAATATTCGGAGCGAAACTGGATCCATGCGTCGCCCTTGGATTCCAAACCGCATTCGTAGGTGGCGTTTTTATCCTTGCCGGGTTTGGGAGGTGAGAACTTTTTTGCCCAGAGCCAGGCCAGCGCCAGCGGCATTAGCGCGAATCCGACCGCTGCGAGCAGCAGGATGACGACCGGCAAATAAGAGCCATGGTCAGCAGACATAAAAATCGACGTGACCCGTGAACCGTACCAAGGGGAAAACTGCGAGTCAAGGAGTGGGCAAAATTTGTGTTGTTCCCATTTGCTTCGTTAGTGGTCATGGCCTGCATAAATCCACATCGGTTCGGTCTTACCAGCGCGCTCAAATCCACAGTTGCGATAAAAGTCCAAAGCCCGTCCGTCAGCGGTGAGCATGTGCTGATGAAAACCCGCATAATGGGCCATTAGCATTTGCATCAGATGTGTTCCGATGCCTTGCCCCTGATAATCCGGCAATACGAGCAAGTGAGGATAATAAACAACAAGATAACCGTCCGAAATGGCATTGCCCAACCCGACCAGCTTTGCGCCATCCCAGGCCGTGACGAGCGAATGAGAAGCCAGTAATGCCTTGTGTAATAAATCGGGCTTGTCTGCGGACGACCACTCGTTAGCACGATAAAGATTAAGAACGCCTTCAAGTGGCAAGTCGCGGCTCTCGCTGTATCTAAGGGTATTTGAAGGTCATATTTTCCTCGGTGTTACCAGGCCTGATCGGAATAAGGTTGGTGTATCGATCCTGGATCAATGCGTGATTTGTGCCTGCTTCCAGGCCTTGAATTTTGATCAGGGTGCCACCGCAAAATTTACCGCACACTTTGTGCGAACGATGAGAGAAAAAGTCTCCCGCAAAATTACTTTGGCCGATTCAATCCCACCGAGTCCGCAATGTCGTCGAATTCCTCGCGAGTGACCTCTTCGAGTTGCTTGCCTTTGGCCGCGAGTTTTTCGTTAATTTTGATGACCTTCTCGGTCATGACTTCGTGTGTTTCCTGGGAGCCGCCGACCAAGGCGAAATTAGGGCCAGTCGTCACGCGTTTGTGACCATCGGAATCCAAACCGACCCCGAGCAGGAGCGCCTTGGTCCGCGATTTCTTTTTTTCATTGGCCATGTTCACAGGGTACGGTCAGTGAGAAGGCGGGTCAAGACAGGTTGCCAAACACGATTCCGGCTGGCATGCCGCGCGGCATTTTGAGAAGTTATTTCCATGGCGGCCAAATCCGAACGCAAAAGCCGGAAGCGGTTCAAATCCCAGTTCCGAATTTATTTCGAAGAGGAAATCGCGCTCGGCCCGGGAAAATCGGATTTGTTGCGCCACATTTCCGAGACCGGTTCAATTTCGGAGGCCGCCCGTCGCATGGATATGTCCTACAACCGCGCGTGGCTGCTGGTGCGAACGATGAACCGCTGTTTCAAAGAACCTCTGGTCCTCGCCTCACGGGGCGGCGACGCTCGCGGTGGCGCTGAACTCACCAAAACCGGCCAGCAAGTGCTGGCGCTCTATCAACAATTGGATGCCAAAGTAAAATCCGCCACCCGCCACCCACTTAAGCGCTTATTTTCCTATCTTAAGAACTGAGAACCACCAGTGACGGATGGCCGCAGGCCAAAACTGTCTAAAACCCCACTCTCGTTATATTTGACAGAATATAACGGTTTTGCTGCAATCACAGTTTGTGAAAAGCCCGGCAACCTCAACATCCTCCCCGCCCGCCTGCGCTTTCACGCTCGTTGAATTGCTCGTGGTCATTGCGATCATCGCGATCCTGGCCGCCCTGCTGCTTCCGGCAGTTTCCCAGGGGAAAACCAAGGCCCGACAGACCGAATGCACCGGCAATCTCCGCCAGTGGGGCCTGGCTTTTCGCATGTACGCCGATGACAACAATGATTCTCTCCCGCGCCGGGGCCAGGGGGTGCAGGTCCTCGCCAACATCGTCCGCCACGAAGATTGGTTCAATTCCCTGCCCTTTTATTTCGGATCGCCCTCCTACCAAACGATGATTTCGAACAACGTCCGACCGTCCGCGCATTCAAAATCCGTCTTCATTTGCCCGACTGCCGAAGATCCCGGAGCGGCCTTTTTTCTGCCCTATGGAATGAACATGAATCTCTGTCCGTGGAATCTCGCGGTCGCGACCAAATTCGCAGAGGTGACGCAGCCCGATTGTGTCGTGGCCATGGCTGATGCTCCCGGTCCGTATGCTTCAACTTATCCCTCGGCTCAGCCTTACAGTCCCATCGCGCGGCACGCTGCGAAGGTCAACGTGTTGTTTCTCGCCGGACAAGCGCAGTCGTTTGCCGGTTCATACGTTGGTTGTGGCACGGGAGATCCGAAGCGGCCGGACGTTCGGTGGGTCACGGGAACGGCGAGCGATTCCAGCTCGAGCAATTATTGAGACAACAAATGACCTGGAGAAATAAATCAACGATTTGCGCCATCCTGGTTCTGCTCGTCGCGGCTGCCTCGTGCGGGCGCCAGACCAAAGTGCCCCCCGATTCGCGCGTGGTTCGCTGCGCGGTTATTGGCGGCATGACGATGACTGGTTTGTGGCAGCAGATCGCAAAAATGTTCGAAGCTGAGAGTGGTTATAAAATCGAAGTCGTGGCGACCGGCCCGCGACCCATTCTCGACGCAGCCATGCGGGCCGGAAAAGTCGATTTGCTCACCATGCACTCGGGCGACATTACCACCGATCTCGTCGCCGATGGCTACGGCATGAACATGCGTCCCTGGACGCGCAATGAATTGTGCATTGTGGGACCGCCAGATGATCCGGCCCACATTCGCGGCATGACCAACGGCGCTGCCGCTCTGAAGAAAATCGCGGCGACCAAATCCCGTTTTGTCGATTTCCAGGGCATCGGCAGCCGCGAACTCACCCACACGCTTTGGCGGCTCGCCGGTCTGGAGCCCAAAGGCGAATGGGTGCTGCGCGATGACACCGTTTCGAAGTGGGACATCCTGCAATTCGCGCGCACGAATGATGCGTATGTCGTAGTCGGTTACATCCCGGCGCGGCGGCAAAAAATGAATGCCGCCGGAATGGAGATTTTCGTCAAGGAGGATCCCATCATGCGCCGCCCATTCATCGTCATGGAAACGAATCCGAAAAAATTTCCGGAGGTGAACTCCGCGGGCGCCCGAGCTCTGGCTGATTTTCTTCTTTCCGCCCGGACCCAAAATTTTCTGCTCGAATTCGGCACGCAAACCAACGGCCCCGGGCCGCTCTTTTTTCCAGTGGCGACCGACCCACAACCTTCATCCGACAAAAACCAACCATGAAATTTTTCCTGGCCACCGCGATCCTGATCGCCGGCGCGAATTTTTCGCAGGCGGCGCTTTTCACCAACAGCATTTCCGTGGACGCCTTTGTTCGCGGCAACGCTCCGGCGGCGAATTACGGCGCGGCCGGTTCGTTGACCGTATCCGGTTCAACTGCCACAAACGCAGCGGGCACGGCTAACGGCGTCGCCGACTCGTTCATTCGTTTCAACACCAGCGCGCTGGTCGCGAATTTAAATTCCCTTTTCGGGCCGAACAACTGGGCCATCAGCGGCGTGACGTTGCGCGTGGTGGAAGTGGGCGCGCCGATGAACACTATTTTCACCCGCGGAAAAGGCACGTTTGAGATCCGTTGGACATCCAATGATTCGTGGATCGAAGGCACGGGCATGCCCATGGCACCGACCGACGACGGCATCACTTACAACGACGAACCGCCTTTGCTCACCAATACCGTGAGCCTCGGCACGTTCACCAATGCCGGAATCAACAGCACCGAATCCTTTTCGCTCGCCCTGTCTTCCGCTCTTACTTCCGATATCAGCGCGGGCGGCGAGGTGGGGCTTTATCTCACCGCTTTGGATCCGGAAATTGGCTTCACTTTCAATTCGCAGAATTTCACGACTGCAAATCAGCGGCCAGTCGTGATCGTTTCAGCGGCTCCGGTTCCAGGCACAACGGGTATTGTGTTATCGGGAAATGACGCGGTGATTGCGGGAACAAACGGAGTTGCCGGCGGAACGTATGTCGTGCTATCGACCACGAATCTTTTATCGCCGTTGAATCAATGGACGCCGATTGCCACGAACGCGCTCGAAACTGGAGGCGCTTTCACCATCAGAGCCACCAACGCATTGAGCAACCCCTCAGCTCAACAGTTTTTCCTATTGCAGGCCCAATAAGCGAATTATGAAAGTTCAAATACCGAAAGGCGTGGTCGTGGTTTGGGCGCTCGCGTTCAGCGTACTGCTGAACACCGGCCTGCGCGCGGCGGAAATCACCGTTTTCGCAGCGGCGAGCTTGACCGATGCGTTGAAAGAAATTGGCGCCGCTTATCAAAAACAGGGTCACGACCAGGTCGCTTTCAATTTCGGCGCTTCGAGCCTGCTGGAGCGGCAAATCGAGGAGGGCGCGCCCGCTGACGTTTTTTTCTCCGCCGACGAAGCCAAGATGGACGGCCTCGCGGCCAAAGGATTGATCTACAAGGAAACGCGCAAAAGTCGCCTGTCCAATTCGCTGGTCATCGTGACGTCCGCTGACAGCGACATTAAAATCATCTCACCCGCCGATCTTGCCGGACCGAATGTCAGGCGCATCGCCCTCGCCGATCCGAAGGCCGTGCCTGCGGGCGTTTACTCGAAAGCGTTTCTCGAAAAGGAAAAACTTTGGCCCGTCGTCGAGCCAAAAGTGATTCCGGTGGACAATGTGCGAGCCGCCCTGGCCGCGGTCGAATCCGGGAATATCGAAGTGGGAATGGTCTTCAAGACCGATGCCGCCATATCGAAGAAAGTCAAAATTGCTTATGAAATCCCCGCCGTCAGCGGCCCGAAAATTTCCTATCCAATGGCGGTGTTAAAAAATTCGAAGCAGGTTGAATTCGCAAAACAGTTTGTGGAGTTCCTCAATACCCCGACGGCGGCGCAGATTTTCGAACATTATGGTTTTGTGGTCCTGAAATAGAACGAATAAAAATTCAATCCTGTTGCTGGCGCAGCCGCAAAAATACGTTGGGCCCGCCGATGGGGTCCAACCGGTCAAACACCGTAACGTTGGTCCCGTGGCAAAAGTATGGGCGAAATTCCTGCAATTGAATGACCGGGTCGGTAGCGGGACTGTCGTCAACGCTGAATGCAAAAATTCCTCCGGGCTTTGTAATGGTGTTTGTGTGGTATTGAGCGCGGGCAATCGCTATGCTCCCCGGAAAAATAAAAACGAACCGTATGATCCAATGACTGCGGATGAATGGCAACTTCTCTGGTTCACCGCCTGGGTGTCGGCGCTTAGCACGATCCTGATCCTCCCCTTCGGCCTCGCCACCGCCTGGCTGCTCGCGCGGCATGAGTGGCCGGGCAAATCAATCGTCGAAACGCTGGTCTCATTACCGCTCGTGATGCCGCCCGTCGCGACGGGCTTGATCCTGCTTAAGATACTCGGTGAGAAAGGCGCGGTCGGAGGTTTTTTCTACCGGCATTTCGACGTCGACATTGCGTTCACCTGGCGGGGCGTTTTAATCGCGCTCGCGGTGATGTCGTTTCCGCTGCTGGTGCGTTCCACTCGCGTTGCCTTCGAACAGGTGAATCCGCGCCTGGAACAAATCGCCCGCACACTGGGCGCTAGCAATGCGCGCGTATTCACCACTATCACGCTCCCGCTGGCCTCGCACGGCGTCATCGGCGGGCTGTTGCTGGCGTTTGCGCGGGCGCTCGGCGAATTCGGCGCAACCATCATGGTGGCGGGGTATATTTCCGGTCGCACGGCCACGCTTTCGACCGAAATTTATCACTCTTTCAACAATGGTGAAGATTCACACGCCTACCGGTTGCTGGGGATGTCCGTCGCGCTGGCGTTTCTCGCCGTGTGGAGCAGCGAATTGTTCATGCGGCGAAGGAAAACCGCCCAATGAATTTGCAGCTTAAAAATATTTTTCTGCCACTGGCGGATTTTCCACTGCAGATCGATTTGGAAATTGAGGGACAGGCCACGGCAATTTTCGGACCCTCCGGCGCCGGAAAAACTTCCCTGCTCGACCTGATTGCCGGGCTGCGCCGCCCAGCATCGGCCGTTGTCCGACTGGACGGCCGCGTCCTCACCGATACCTCTGCGCGAATTACTGTGCCCACGCGCCTTCGCCAAATCGGCTACGTGCCGCAGGACCTTGCGCTGTTTCCGCACCTTTCGGTTCGCCACAATCTGTTATACGGCTGTAAAGACAACCACGATTCAAACTCGCTGTTCAGTTACGAACATGTGACCACGGTTTTGGAAATCGCTCCCCTCATCGAACGTGCAGTGACAAATCTTTCCGGCGGAGAAAAACAGCGGGTCGCCCTGGCGCGCGCGTTGCTGGCCTCGCCGCGAATCCTCCTGCTCGATGAGCCGCTCGCCAGCCTCGATACCGTCTTGAAATCGAAAATTATTCCGTATCTCGCGCGCGTCCGGGATGAATTTCATGTGCCGATGCTCTACGTGACGCACGATTGGGGCGAAGCGGAGGCGTTGTGCGAGGAAGCGCTGATCATGGAGTGTGGAAAAATTGTGCGGGGGGAATTAATAAGGAAGACAGCGACGCAGGAAAAATAGCACCCTGTTTCTCGCAAACCTGATCAATCGTTCGCGCCACGCGTTGGCACCGTCAATTGTTTGCCGTTGTCCTGGGGTCCGAGACCGAGCAGAAAGGGCACCGCAATTTTCGCCCATTCTTCCGCTGTTGGATAATTGTTCGCCGAACCTCCAAACGCGCTCTGCAACATTTCGGTGTTGATGATGCCGGGATTGAGGGGCACTGCCGCCATGCCCGATGGCAATTCCTGCGCGAGCGACGCCGTCAGCCCTTCAATCGCCCATTTGCTGGCGCAATAGGGCGCCACCTCCGCATCAGCGGAACGCCCCCAACCGGAACTCAGGTTCACGATCACACCGATCTTTCGCTTGACCATCGCGGGCGCGAAATGCCGGATGACGTTGGCGGTGCCCTTCACATTCACGTCGATGACTTCGGAAAATTCCCGAGCGCTTATTTCCCACAAGCGCGCATTTTTATTGATGATGCCGGCGTTGTTGATGAGCAAATCCGGTGGGGCGTGTGTAGTGAGGCAAATGCTCGCCCACGATTTCACGGCTTCATCCTGCGAAACATCCACTGAATAAAAATCATGCGGCGCGCCGAGCTTTTCCTTGAGCGCATCGATCCCCTTTTGCGAACGCCCGCAACCGAGCACCGTATGGCCGCTCCGGGCAAACTCCTCCACCATCGCGCGCCCGAGCCCGTGCGTGACGCCGGTGACGACGATGGTTTTTCCGCTGGGCATGGGGTAATGTGGTCCAATCCCGAGAAGTTTCAATCATTTTCCCGCTGCGCCACGTTCTCACTGGCGAAACACAGACACTCCCGGATCAATCGCGCGGATTAAACTTCGATTCCTTCGCCAATTGCTCCCACAGTTGGCGCTCCGCATCGGAAATTTTTTGCGGCACCTCGATGCGTGCCACCACGATCAAATCCCCATTGTCTCCGCCGCGCAGCGGCAGGCCACGTCCTCGCACGCGCAGTTTCTGCCCGTTCTGCGTGCCCGGCGGGATTTTGATGTTTACCCGCCCCTCCAGCGTCGGGACGGAAATATTCGCGCCCAAAACGGCTTCCCAGGGCGCAAGTTCCGCTTCGTAAATTAAATTGTGGTCCTGGACTTCAAAATCGGGGTGTTTCGCGAGCCGCACCCGCAAATAAAGATCGCCCGCCTCGCCGCCGCCAGCGCCGGCTTCGCCGCGCCCGGCCACGCGCAAGCGCTGGCCCTCGGTCACGCCGGCGGGAATTTTCACCTGATAAGTCTGCGCGCGGGAATTGTGCCGAATCGAAACCGAACGCACGGAACCGCTTTTGACTTCTTCGAGCGTGACCATGATGTCGCCCTCGATGTCGCGCCCGCGCTCGGCCATTTCCTCCGCTCCAAATCCCGGCTGTCCGCGAAATCCCGCTCCCCTTCCCCGCGCCCCGAACAGTTGTTCAAAAAAATCGCTGAATCCGGTTCCGCCAAATTGAAATTCAAAATCCTCCGCACCCGGCCGGCCGCCACGAAAACCGCGTCCCCCGCCTCCAGCGAATTGCTCCCAGCCCGGTGGCGGGCGGAAATCCGCGCCCTGTTTCCAATTCGCGCCCAGCTCGTCGTATTTTTTTCGTTTCGAAGGATCGCTGAGGACTTCGTAGGCCTCATTGATTTCCTTGAACTTTTCCTCCGCCTTTTTTTTGTCCTTGGCCACGTCGGGATGATATTCCCGGGCAAGCTTGCGAAAAGCCTTCTTGATTTCCGCCTCGCTGGCCGTCCGCGGCACACCGAGGCTTTCGTAATAATCTTTGTATTGAACAGCCATACCTGGAATCGCAACTTGCGAAAATGCTGCGATACTTGAAACAATGATGCCTGTTGTTTGGCGTTTGTCAAAATGTGTGACGGTGATTCCAACGCGATCTGCCTCGAATGCGGCCTATGCTGCAACGGCGTGATTTTCGCCGATGTGCAACTGCAGCCCGGCGATGACGCAGCCAAATTGCATGCGCTCGGGCTGGCATTTGTTTCCAATCCAAAATCAAACGCCGGCGTTCAAAAATTCAAGCAGTCCTGCGCCGCGTTCGCCGGCTGCCGCTGCACCATCTATTCCGACCGCCCACAATATTGCCGCGCCTTCGAGTGCCGGCTGTTAAAGAGCGTGAAAGCGGGCCGCGTGGAAATTGCAGCAGCCTCGCGCACGATTCGCATCGCCCTCCGGCGTGTCAAAAAAGTAAAACGTTTGCTCCAGGAGCTCGGGGATGCGGACGATTCGGTCGCATTGAGCAAACGCTTTCGGCGCACCAAACGGCGGCTGGAAAATGGTCCGCTGGACAGCGAGGCGGCGGAAAAATTTGGTGAACTCACACTGGCGTTTCATGATTTAAACATGCTTTTGGCTGAGGCTTTTTATCCCGGCACGACATAATCCCGCTGAAGAGCTTGCGGCCAAAGCCCGTGAGTTACTGATCGTCGAAACGTTTAAACAAAGCGTACGGAGTGACGTGCTCTACCTGCCCGGCGGGACGCCGGCGCTCCCAGGTGGTGCAGGAAATGTAGGATCTGTTACCGAACTTGAGGGTTCTTTTTTAGCGACAATCGCCAGCACTTTTGCAAATCATAGGGCCTGCTATTGGCGGTGCTGCTGCCAATCGGAATTTTAAGCGACAACGAATCATCAAAATAAAAATTGAAATGAGCAAAGGTTTGAACATCCCCAAAAGCGGAGCGCTGGATTTTTTATCGCTCGGCGCCATGGTGCATCGGCTGGACCCGGGCGTGATCCCGTTTCGTAAAGCGACGCATTGCGACATCCACGTGAGCGGCGGCGAATTCAACGTGGCGGCCAATCTCTCGGATTGTTTCCGGCTGAAAACCGGCATTGCCAGCGCGATGGTGGATTATCCCATTGGTGATTTGATTGCCGAACGCGTGCGCGCCATGGGGGTGAAACCGTTCTACAAGCATTTCAAGCATGACGGGGTTCACGGCCCGAACATGGCGACGGTTTACAGCGACCGCGGCCAGGGCGTGCGCGCGCCGGTAGTATTTTACAATCGTTGCAACGAGGCGGCGGCGCAATTGAAGCCGGGCGATTTCAACTGGAAGGAAATTTTCAAAAGCGGCGTGCGGTGGTTCCATAGCGGCGGTATTTTTGCGGCGCTTTCGGAATCGACGGCGGAAGTGATCATCGATGCGATGAAGGCGGCCAAGGCGGCGGGGGCGGTCACGTCCTTCGATCTGAATTATCGCGCGAAGCTTTGGAATATTTCCGGCGGCCATCAGCGCGCGGTGGAAGTGCTGGCGAAAATTGTGAAAAACGTGGATGTGCTGGTCGGCAACGAGGAGGACCTGCAACTTGGTCTCGGCATTCCCGGCCCGGAAGTGGCCGCGAAATCGAAGCTCGATCCGAGCGCGTTCTTCAGCATGATGGGCAACGTCACCAAAAAACTTCCGCAGATCAAGATCGTCGCCACCACTTTGCGCGAAGTGCATTCCACGAACCGGCACAGTTGGGGCGCCGTGGCGTGGGTCGAAGGAAATACTTACACCGCGCCAACGTGCGAATTGGATGTGCTGGATCGCGTGGGCGGCGGGGATGGTTACGCGGCGGGGTTTTTCTACGGCTTGCTGAATGGTGAATCGCCGCAGGAAGCGGTCAATCTGGGGTGGGCCCATGGCGCGTTGCTGACGACGTTCCCCGGTGACACAACCATGTCCACGCTGGAGCAGGTCAAATCGCTGGCAAAAGGCGGTTCGGCGCGGATTCAGCGATAGTTCGTTTAACGAAAACTCGAACGATGAATGCGACCGTAAATTTTCACTGGAAAAAATACGCGATGCCAATCGTGGTTCTGGTGGGGATGTTGTTGTTTGCGGGGACCAGTTTCGGCGCTTCCACCGACGAACTCGGGAGGACGGTGGCGAAAATTGATCGTGCCAGAATCCTGAAACTCGCCAACGAAGCGCTCGCGCTAAAGCCGCCGGCCATCACGGACTATATCGCCACCAATAGCACGGGCGGCCCGCACGATTTCTTTTCGCAGGCGGATTATACCTGGCCGAATCCCACCAACAAAAGCGGTCTGCCTTACATCACCCGCGACGGCAAAACCAATCCACAGAATTTCGAGCATCACCGGATGGCCATGCGCAATATGAAAGATGCCGTGGCGGCGCTGGCCGCCGCGCATGCGTGCACCGGCGACGAAAAATACGTCACTAAAGCCGCCGAATTTCTACGCGTTTTCTTTCTGGATGAAAAAACGAAAATGAATCCGAACCTGGATTACGCGCAGGCGGTGCTGGGCGTGGCGACGGGCCGGTCTTATGGCATCATTGACACCTTGCACCTGGCCGAATTGCCGGTGGCGGTCCGGTTCCTGGAAAAATCCCCGGCGTTTGATCCGGCGGTGGACGCCGGATTGAAAAAGTGGTTCGCGGATTATATCCATTGGATGACAACGGCGGAAAACGGGGTGAAGGAAATGAATGCGGCGAACAATCACAGCATCGCGTATTTCGTGCAGTTGGCGAGCTTCGCACTTTTTGCGGACGATCAAAAAACCCTGGAGCTTTGCCGCGAGCGGTTCAAGCAGGTCTTGCTGCCCAAACAGATGGCCGCGGACGGCAGTTTCCCGCTGGAATTGAAACGCACGAAGCCTTACGGGTACTCCATTTTCCAGGCGGACAATGTAGCCATTCTCTGCGTGCTGTTGTCCACGCCCGGGAATGATCTCTGGAAATTCCAACTGCCGGATGGCAGCACGCCGCTGAAATCCATGCAATTTATTTATCCCTACCTCGCAGACAAATCGAAGTGGCTGGCGGATGGCCGGGGGAAGGACATCATGCATTGGGAGAACTGGCCCGCGCGCGAGCCGTGCCTGCTGTTTGCCTACGCGGAGACGGGTGACGAAAAATATTTTGACCTGTGGAAGACATTGGACGCCGATCCGTCCGATTTGGAAATTCGCCGTAATATCGCCGTGACGCAGCCGCTATTGTGGATTGCGGACCCGGCGGATGTGCCGCTGATTAAGAAGTGAGCAGGACAGGCATCTCGCCTGTCTCCTTGTGGGGATTGCCGCGTCGAATGGAGCAGGCAAGAGGCCCTCTCCTACATGCCCCGAATTGACAACTCTTTCCGCCTGCGACACTCTGGCTGCATGGCAAAACCAGCTTTAGGCCGTGGTTTGGGCGCGCTTCTCGGCGGCGCTCCGGCCGCGGCAAAACCAGCCCTACCAGGGCCTCCGCCCAGCGTACCTGTGGCCACTCACGTGCCAACGATAGAGCCGCACGATCGTGTGCAACGAGTGGCGCTCAACCGCGTGCGGCCCTGCCCGTTCCAACCGCGAAAGGATTTTACGCCCGATGCCCTGCGTGAACTGGCGGACTCGATTCGCGAGCAGGGAATTGTTCAACCGTTGATTGTTCGCGACCGCGGTGATCATTTCGAATTGATTGCCGGCGAACGCCGCTGGCGCGCGGCGCAGCTTCTGAATCTTCCGGAGGTGCCGATCATTTTGCGCGAGGCGGACGACCGGGCGGTACTGGAACTCGCGCTCATTGAGAATTTGCAGCGCGAAAACCTGAACCCGATTGAAGAGGCACAGGGTTACTCGCAACTCATCAGCCAGTTTCAACTGACGCAGGAAGATGTTGCGACCAAGGTGGGCAAGAGCCGGGCAGTCGTGGCGAATGCATTGCGTCTGCTAAAACTTCCCCCGGCACTGCAAAGTTACATTCGCGAGGGGCGGCTTTCGGTTGGGCACGCCAAAGTGGTGCTCGGTCTCGCGACTGAAAAACAGCAGCAACAGGCCGCCGAGCGCGTCATCAAAGAGGGATTAAATGTTCGGCAGACGGAGGGCTTGGTAGCGAAATTGCAGGCTCCCAGCGCCGATCCTACGAAACCCGCGATGACACCGCTGACTCAGGATGCGCACGTGGCGAATCTGGAAAATCGCATCCGCGAACGGCTCGGCACCAAGGTGCATTTGCGCTACTCACAGGGAAAAGGCAACCTGGATATTTCCTTTTTCAACGATGCTGAGCTGGAGCGCATTTTGCAAATTCTTGGAATCAGCGTGGAGTAAGGGAGAAACGTCTCGCATTCTATGATTTTAAAAGTAGTCAAATACGGCAGTCCGGTCTTGCGCAAGAAAGGCGCGCTGATTGAAAGCATTACGCCGGAGATCAAAAAACTCATAGCGGACATGTTTGAAACCATGTATGCGCACAAGGGAGTTGGTTTGGCGGCGCAACAAATTGGCCAGGCGTTGCAACTCACGGTGATCGACGTGCGCGGTGTGACCGACCGGCCGTCGTCGCTTGAGCTAAAGGGCGAGTCGGTGGAGGTGGCAGATCATATGCCGTTGGTGCTGGTCAATGCTGAGTTGATGCTGGTCGGGGAACCGGTGGCGGGGCCGGAAGGGTGCCTGAGTTTTCCTGAAGTTTTTGCTGAAATCACGCGCCCGCAATTTGTAGACGTCAAGGCGCTGAACGAAAAGGGCAAGCCGATTGAATTTCGCGCCGGTGGATTGCTCGGGCGGGCCATTCAGCACGAGTGGGATCATCTGCAGGGCATTTTGTTCATCGATCGCATGAATAAGAAGACCAAGGAAGAGTTGAAGCCCGACCTTGAGGCGCTGCAGGCCGAGACGAAGGCTGAATTGGCGAAGAAAAAAAAATAATTATCGGGCGGCGGGCTTGATGAAGCTTCGCACTCCGTTATCTTGTAGCGAAAGGCAATCATGATCGAGGATACTCTCAGCCATATCGAAGAAAAGATTCGCGCCTCTGATTCCATCAAGGATGAACGCAAACGGGAGTTGCTGGAATTGGTGGGCAAATTGCAATCCGAGATCGCGACGTTATCCCGGACTCACAACGAGCAGGCGCAAAGCATCGCCGGTTTCACGCAATTGTCCACTCACGAAGCCACGCGCGCGAAACAAAATCCGGAATTATTGCAACTTTCGCTAAAGGGGCTTTCGTCGTCAGTTGATGGCTTCGAGAAATCGCATCCGAAACTGGTGCAACTCGTCAATACCATCAGCACCATGCTTTCGAATTTGGGGATTTGAAGCGTGTTACATTGTTCGTGAATTTCGTCTCGAAATCACGTCACACGCCCCATGTCTTCTACCCAAACGTCTCGACATCCTCAAACGGTTCCAGCTTGCCGATGGCTTGCATAATTTCATCCGCCACTTCCTGGTAGATTTGTTTAAGGCGCGGCTTGGAACAGTTTTTGGCTTCGGCGCGCAATTTTTCAAAATGCATCGGGCGGCCATATTTCACGGCAATTTGATGCGGGCGCGGAATTTTTAAGTGTCGGCCATAAGCTTCATAGGTCCCAAACACCCGCACGGGCACGACCGCGGCGGTGGATTTGATGACGGTTAAACCAATGCCGGAGCGCGCCGGTTGCAATTTGCCGTCGCGCGTGCGCGTGCCTTCAGGGAAGAGAATAATCGCACCGCCGGCAAGGAGACGATCAAGGATGGCCTTGAGGCCCGCCGCGCCGCCGCCGTCGCGGTCCACGGGAACGGAATTCCAATGCCGCAACAGCCAGCCCATGCCGGGGTAGCGAAACAATGTATCGCGCGCCAGATAATTAATGGCCCGGTGCACGCCGGAGCCGACCAGCGGGGGGTCCAAATAACTGGCGTGGTTCGAGGCGAGAATGACCGGTCCGGAGAGCGGCACGCGCTCGGGATTAAAAACGCGCCAGTGAAAGTAAGTGGCGTAAATCGCGCGAAAAAAACTCCAGCCGAGAAAGTAGATGAAGTTCATGAATGCTCTCGGAGCGCCGGCGTCCCGTCGGTAAGTTGCGTTGTCGCCAGTTGATAAACTTGCCGGCGGGACGCCGGCGCTCCCGGGTGAAGTGCGTCGAAAACGATGGCGCTCATTTCATTCCCAACCGCTGCTTTATATCGGCAATAATCATCCCGCTGGTCTGCTCCGAGGTCATCTCGGAGTTATTGATGACCTTCGCGCCGAGCGCGATCATCAGCGGCGCGGCGGCACGCTGGCTGTCCCGTTGGTCGCGCGCGGCGAGATTTTCATTCACGCCCTCGGCATGGCGGCGCTTGGTACGTTCGTCGAGGTGCGCGTCGAGATAAAATTTGTAATCCGTTTCGGGAAACACATTCGTGCCGATGTCGCGGCCTTCCATGACCAGGTTGCCAAACTGAATGCACTCGCGCTGCTTTTTCTTCATCCACTCGCGGACCTTGGGCACCGCCGCCACATGCGACACCGCAGCGCTGGTTTCCGCGGTGCGAATTTCCTTGTCGGGATAATATCCACCCACGAGCAGATGCACGCGGCCGTCCTTGCATTCAAGCGAGGTTTTCCATTTGCGACAGGCGGCGGCGACGGCTTTGGCGTCGTGGACATCGATTTTGTTCTGGAGGCAATGCCACGCGAGCGTGCGATACATTGCGCCGGTGTCCACGTAAACAAAACCGAGAGCCCTGGCGACGAGCTTAGCGTTCGTGCTTTTGCCGCTCGCGCTCGTGCCGTCAATGGCTATGACAATCGGGTGGTTCAAGATTAGTGACTCGTTAAATCAGTTAAATCGTTAAATGAGTGGCCAAGTTTCAGAGCCTTATTCGACCTATTTGATTCATTTAACAATTTAACTCACTCAGCAAACAATTCATCATGGGTCAACTTGCGCCCCGCCGCATCCAGAATCGTCGCGCCAAGCCCATGCGGCGGCGCATCGGCGAGTTTCTGGAAGAAATTGGGGAATGTCTTCTTCACGCACGCGGGGTTTTTAAGTTTTATGCCGGGAACTTTCAATCCCAGAATTGCAAAACACATGGCCATGCGATGGTCGTTGTAGGTTTCGATTTCCGCGCCGTGTAATTTTGAGGGATAAACGGTCAAGGTATCGGCTTCCTCGACGACCTTGGCGCCGCATTTGGTTAATTCGGTTCGCAAAGCGACGACGCGCTCGGTTTCCTGGAGGCGAAGGCGACCGAGATCGACAAATCGTACGATTTGGTTGGCAAAAGGGGCCAAGGCGATTGCTGTCATAATGCTATCTCCGAGATCGTAAGCCCGCGAAATTTCGGATGGATGCGACGCGGTCTGAGGATGAATGAATATTGTAAAATCCGCATCAATCTGCCAGCCACTTTTTGGCCATTCCTTAACCGATACCTCACTTAATTGCGGCTTGCCTACTAATTGAAATGTCTCTGGCTTTTCTTGGATTTTTATTCTCTGAGCAGATGTGGCAAACTGGGAAAATTCACACTTGGCAGTCAACCAAGCTGCCCCCCAAAAATAACTCCCACTACTCGCATCCGGCTCAATCTGAAATTTTCCGCCCCGGTTTGGAAACGCCTCGATCAGTTTCGAAGTCATCGCCACATAAGGCGATTCCTCGGCGTTTTCACCAACGACATTGACGCTCCATCCGCCAATCTTCGCGCAGAGCAGCAGCGCCGAAGCAAATTGCGAGCTTTCTTCGATATCAACCGTGCACTTCGCGCCGGGTTTGGGGCCGCTGCCGTGAATGATGGCGGGTAATTTTTCAGTTAGAGAGTCAACACGATAGCCGAGTTCTCTCAGCGCCTGGAACAACGCCTTTTTTGGCCGCTCGTTCATTCGTGGCACACCGTGCAGTTTGTAAACGCCTTTGCCGAGGCAAACGAAAGCGGCCAGGAATCGCGCGGCGGTTCCGGCGTTGCCAACGAATAATTCCAACGGCTGTTCTTCCGTGCCGCCGGGAGGGACCACACCGCCTTTGCCGTAGACGGTGATCGTGCGATTGGAAAATTCGTTCGGATCGGGCCGCACATCCACCATGAAACCGAGTTCCTGGAGGCATTCGACCATGATTTGCGTGTCCTCGCTCCAGAGCGCGCCTTCGAGCATGACTTCGCCTTCCGCGAGCGCCGCCAGAATCAGCGCGCGATTCGTGATGCTCTTCGAACCGGGCACGGTGATTTCCGCGCGCACCGGTTTATCGAGCGGCACAATTTCGATGAGGTCGGGTAAAGACATTTTCTCGTCCGCAGATTACGCCGATGAACGTCGATGGGAAATTGCAAATGTGAAGCTGGTCGAAAAATCTGCGTTCATCGGCGTAATCTGCGAATTATTCCGGCGAAGGCGACGCGCATTTGGCGCACCAGGCGTCGCGACGCTGCTTGCCTTGTTGGAAATGTCGCTCGACGGCTTTCGCATCGCCCTTTTCCAAAAGGGTCTGGATTTTTTTCAGGTCACGAATAAACGTCTGCAACGATTTCCCCAGATTTTTTCGATTGGAAATGGCGATGTCCCGCCACATTTCCGGCGAACCGGAGGCGATGCGGGTGGTATCGCGAAATCCGTTGGCGCACAGCAACGGTTGCGATTTTGGCAGCGCGGGATTCAAGACCAGGTTGGCCAGCGTGGCGGCGGCGATGTGCGGCAGATGGCTGGAGCGGCTGACGAGTTCATCGTGCAGTTCGGGAGTGAGGCGCATCACGCGCGTGCCCACGGCTTTCCAGAACTCTTCGACCGTCCGCAATGCGGCTGGGTGGGACCGTTTGGTGGGGGTAACGATGCAGACGGCATGGTTAAACAAATCCACGCGCGCGGCGGCCACGCCGGTTTTTTCCGCACCGGCCATGGGATGGCTGCCGATGAAATGCGCGCCCGCCTTTGCAACCAGCGATTCAAGCTCTTTCACAACGCTCGCTTTCACGCTACCCACGTCGGTGACGATGGCGCCGCGTTGGAGGGACGGAATCATTTCCCGGATCAACGGCAGCATTTGCGCGAGGGGAGTGCAAAGCACAATCAAATCGGCGTCCGCTACGGCTTCACGCAGGTCGCGAGTGCAGGAATCCACTGCCTTCGCTTTTTTGCATTCGGCAACACTGGACGTGCGGCGGACGAAGCCGGTGACTTCGCCAGCGAGTCGGCGCTTTTTGATCGCCAGCCCGAGCGAGCCACCGAGCAGACCGACACCGACAATTGTTATTTTCCGAAAATGCACGCCCTGAGGATAGAAGATGGAAGATGGATGATGGAAGATAGAAATGCGCGATTGCGCGCTACGAGGTCGCGACGGCAACCGGCTTTCCCGAACGCGCCGCGTCCAGACAGGCGTTAGTGACAATTTGCGTTTTCAACGCCCAATCGGGCCACGCGTCGTTCAGTTTTCCGGAGAGAACCTGGGCGGCGAATGCGCGGATCATGTTGGTATCTTGCGCGGCGGCGGGATCCATTATCAAATCGTCGGTCAAAACTCCGTTGATTTCCAATGCGCCCTGGCTGCTGTTTTTCGGCAGGACAAAATCCGGCACGCGCAAATGTCCTTTGGTGCCCGTCGCTGCGACCCAGTTGCTGTAGGCGGTGAGGAACGAGCAATAAAAACCGGAGGAAACGTCGTCGTCGAAAAGCAATTCGGCGGAGAAATCGAACGGCACCGCGCCCTGGCTGCGGTCGCTGCAAGTCTCTGAAAGAATTCGTCCGCTGACCTCACATGGCAGTTGCCAGTTCATCGCCCACAGCGCGATGCGAATGCAATACCAGCCGAGGTCGCCGAGGCAGCCGAGCGGTTCGAGCGCGGCCTGACTGCGGATGTTTGCCTGGCGAAAGTCTTCGGAGGAGCAAAAGCTGAAGTGCGAAGTGATGCGGCGGATTTTGCCAAAAGCAGCTTCATCATCGAGCGCGCGGCGCACACGGGCCAGGCGCGGATTGTGCATGAACATGACACCGTCCATGAACTGCACGCGGTTGCGCCGGGCGGCTTCGATCATCGTGCGAACGTCCGCGACGGTGGCGGCGCAGGGTTTTTCGCACAAAATATGTTTGCCCGCATCCGCGGCGCGCACGACCCATTCCGTGCGCACGCCGGTGGGAATGGGGATATAGATGGCGTCCACGTCCGGCGACGCGAGCAATTCCTCGTAACTGCCGAGTGCGGCGGGCGCAGTCTCAAACGAATGTTCGCGCTGGCATTCGGCGACGAACTGCCGGCTGCGCTCCAAGTTGCGGCTCGCGACGGCGCTAATGATGGAGTTGCCGGAATGCCAGACCGCGCGCCAATTCTTGCGCGCGATGGCCGCGGTACCCAGAATTCCCCAACGGAGAGTGGTCATGTGTTGGTTAAGGAGTTAAATCGGTTAAATTAGTTAAATGGCTAAATGGTTAATCGGTGAAGCGTGGGATGGCACAAGTTTTAACTTATTTAACTTAGTTAACTTATTTAACAAATCTCGCGCACTCGTTCCAAAATGACATCGGCGATACGAGGCTCCGTTCCGACCGCGGCGGCGTACCACACCAGTTTTTCGTGGCGCTCGGTGGGATTTCGCCACGTCGGCTGGCGATTGGCAAGACGTTCCTGGACGATGCGTTTCGGCTCACCCAGCAGCACTGGAATGTCCTCCTGCGTGTGCATGCCGTCACTGATGAAAAAGGGCACGACGATGATGTTGCGGGTGCCGGCGAGTTCGTAACATTTTTCAATGCGCGGCTGTTCTTCGAGGAAAACGGCATGGGCATCGGCGTATTCTTTCATTCCGCGAATCCATTCGGCCTGGCGCTCGATGGCCTGGCGGGAGTTTTCGTTTTGTTCAGTGCCGTGGCCGGCAATAAAGAGGGTTGTCTCGGCCGGTTTCGGAGCGCGCGGGAAAGGAAATCGACTGGCGACTTCACGAGCGCGGGCCAGGATGATTTCCGTCATGGCTTTGTGCGTGCCTATCGGTTGGCAGAAAAAAAGTTTCGAGCTTGGAGTTTCGAGCTTGGAGTTTCCGCCGGGAAAGCCGAGCGCGCGCGGGATGATATCGCTGCTGAAATGGCCTTCGCTGATGAATAAGGGAGCGATGAAAATGCGCGGCGCGGAAAGTTCCGCGAGCACGGTTTTGATTTGCGGCTCCTGTTTCCAAAACGCTTCGCGCACGGCGGCAAAAATCCCGCGCCGGCGCAATTCCGCGGCATGCTGGTAAACCGGCGCCGACGATTGGTCGTTTTTCGTCGAGCCGTGGCCGAGCACGATGAGCGTGGCGTCTGAAAAATTGTCGCGAGGCACAGGCAATGGTTAGCTGAGGGTGGGAAAAATCGCAAGCGCCGGAGGACGGGAGGGGGCGGACGGACATTCGGAATTTTTCAAATGGCACGAATTTCGGAATGCCTTTTATTTCCTCGCCAGCGGCTCGACCAGTCTCCAAATGCGCGCGCCGACTTCCGGCACCGTTCCACTCCCATCGACAATCCGCACCCGTTCCGGTTCCGCCGCCGCAATCGCCTGATAACCCTTCGCTGCGCGCTCAAAAAAACTTCGCCCGGCTTCCTCGATCCGGTCGCGTTGAATCGCCAGCGGCAGCGAAGGTTGCCGAACCAGACGCCGCTCCTCGGCAACTTCATAAGGAAGCAGAAACAGAAGCGTCAAATCTGGTCGCGTGTCGCCAACCGCCGCATCAATGATTGTCTGCACCATCCTTAAATCCAATTGCCGTCCGTAGCCCTGGTAAGCGGTGGTGGAATCGTAAAATCGGTCGGACAGAACCACTTCGCCGGCGGCCAAGGCGGGACGAATGATCTCGCGCACGAGTTGCGCGCGGCTGGCATTCATCAGCAGCAATTCCGCCTCGGGCGTCATGGCATGGTTGTCCTTGCTGTGCTTGAGCGTGTGGCGGATTTCCTCGCCGATGGGCGTGCCGCCCGGCTCGCGCAACGCGCGCACGTGCCGCCCCAGCGACCGCAATCGATCCGCCAGCAACGGAATCTGGGTGGATTTCCCGCTGCCTTCCGTGCCTTCGAAGGTGATAAAAAGTCCCTTCATGACTTCTTCAACTTCGGGCCTTTGGGCGTGTCTTCGATGACCCAGCCTTTCGCCTTCAATTCCTCGCGAATGGCATCCGCGCGTTTGAAATCCTTCGCTTTCTTCGCCGCCGTACGCGCCTCGGCCAGCGCAAGAATTTCGGCCGGCGCTTCGGTTTCCACTTTCGCGCCGACGCCCAGCACCGAATCAATTTTTTCCCACGCCGCCAGCGCCACCGCCGCCTCGGCGGGTTTCAAGGAATTTTCAGCGATGCGCCGGTTCATATCGCGCACCCACTCGAATACCACTCCCCACGCGCCGGAAATATTCAGATCATCATCCAGTGCCTCGGTGAATGCCTGCACCAGCGGCGCGCCCGCTGCTTCTCCGGCGGTTTGCGGCCCCGCAATTTCCCGCAGTTTGCCCAGACACTCATCAATTCGCGCCAGCGCCGTCCGCACTCCCTGCAAGCCGTCCAATGTGAAATTAAAAGTCTCGCGATAATGCGCCGTGAGCAGCAAATACCGGATTTCGCGCCCGGTAAAACCTTTGCCCAACAAATCACGTAACGTGAAAAAATTCCCGAGCGACTTGCTCATTTTCTTGCCCTCCACCAAAAGGTGCGCCCCGTGCAGCCAATGTTTCACGAAGCGCTGCCCCGGCGGTTGCACGCCCGCGCCCTCGCTCTGGGCAATTTCATCCTCGTGATGCGGAAAAACCAAATCCTCGCCGCCGAGATGCAGATCGAAGCTTGGCCCGAGGATCTTCATGCTCATCGCGCTGCACTCGATATGCCAGCCGGGCCGGCCCTCGCCCCATGGGCTGGGCCAGAAGACTTCGCCGTCGTCCGGCACGCGCGCCTTCCAGAGTGCGAAATCGGCCACCGATTCCTTGGCGTAATCGTCGCTTTTGACGCGCTCGCCTACGCGCATTTCATCAAAATTCAACTTCACCAATTGGCCGTAAGTGCAGCCGCAGCCGCGATATTTTTCGATGGAAAAATAAACCGAGCCGTCGGCTGCTTTGTAAGCAATCCCGCGCTGGATGAGTTTTTCAATGAGCGCGATGATATCGCCCATGAATTCCGTGGCGCGCGGCGTCTGATGCGGCATCCGGCAATTGAGAGTCTTGAGGTCCGCGACAAATTCCGCCTCGTATTTGCCGGTGAATTCCTTCAGCGACGTTTTCGTTTCGCGGACGCGCTTGATGATTTTGTCCTCGACGTCCGTGATGTTCATCACGTGCGTGACGGCGTAGCCCTTGAACTCAAGGTAGCGCCGCGCCAAATCGCCAAAAACGAACGTGCGCCAGTTGCCGATATGGGCGAAATCGTAAACCGTGGGCCCGCAGCAATACATGCCCACGCGTTTTCCCGCCGGATCCAGCGGCGTGAATTCCTGAATCGAACGCGACAGTGTGTTGAAAAGTTTTAGAGCCATCTGCGCCGCGCAGAGTAAGCAAGCGAACCCAAATCAAAAAGAAAATTTCTCCATACAATAATCATGCCCCGGGGTTTTGAACTCCTCCCCTTTTCTTCCGTTTCCTCCGGTTAAAAGGTTCCTTCACGAAACCTCGATGAAAATCACCGCGCCCAGCAGCGTCGCCAGCAGCAAACCTGCGACGGCGCACACCAGCCCCGTCCGGAGATAGCGTTGCGCGGGGTTCCAGGTCGCGCCTTTGTCCCAATTCACCCGCAGAAAATCTCCAATCGCAACGACCGCGAACGGCAGGCCGATCACCGGCAGGAGACCAATCAGACCGCAGAAAAAACAGCGCAAGGAGCGCCGAATCACGTCGATCTTATCAAGCGGCGCGCCGGAGCTCATTGGGTGCTGATGGGTTTGGCTAGCGCCGACGGCGCGTTGGTGGCAGCAACGGCCAGCCGTGCCACCTGCCGTTGCTCAATCAACAACATCTCCTGTCGCGAGGAAAGCACCGTGCGGGTCGTCGCCGTGCACAGCATCAGTATCAGGACCAGCAGGGCCAGCATCACCAGCACGGCCGAACCGTTTTGCGAACGGCGCGCGCGACTCAAATACAAAAGGGAATTTTTCATTGGACAATGGAATTTCCGGGCACGGCCTCGAATAGGAACAACGGATGCACCTTTGCGTGTTTGCGCGCGGACGCCAATTCCACCTCCCATCGCCAAGCGGTCACCTGGTCGCGCTTCTCGCTTTGCATTTGCGAGGATTTCACCCTGGGTAAAACAACGTTCCAAGGACGGTCTTTTCCGGGACGCTTGCGCACTTCGCCATCGGCGAAGGAATAAATCAATTCCCGGTTGCCGCACGGAATACGCATCGTTTGCTCCGAACCCGCCATGGCGATTTGAATCGGCCCGGTCGCCGAGCGCAGGTCGGCGCGCCAGTTTTCGCCGGCCTTTAGAGTGCGCACAATATCGTCTCCATCCCGGGAAACGGCCTTGTTGTCGTCCCAACACCGGTAAAACGCGGCCGAACTAATCGCGAGGATGACCCCTAGCACGCTGATATATACGAGGCATTCGATAATTGTGAATCCGCGCTTCGTTTGCTTTGAGCGTCGTGTTTTCATCTGACCGTTACCTCCCTTACCACCGTCCCCCGCCTTATCCGCTGGTTCGGCGTCCATTCCAACCGCAGATAGTTGCCGGTGCGCGTCAATTGAAACTGGCCGGGGGGCAGATTGGTCGCCGCCGCCACGTGAATCGGATAAGCATGCGTGCCTTCCGGGAACGAACGCCATTCTCCCGCCGCGAGAATTTCCATCTCGCCATCCACAATCTCAATCGCCACCGCTCGCTGATAGTTCGCATGGAGAAACCGCGCCTCCTCGATCAGCGAATAGCCCATCGGCAGGATGGCGATGACCAAAATCGCCATCGCGACAATCAACTCGATCGTCAACATCCCGCGGCAAGGTTTTCGGCGCGAGCGGCGCGTTGTTTTCGTCATCACCATAACACTCCCGCGTTGATGATCGAGATGAGCGCGCTGAAGACGCCAATCGCGACCAGGGCCACAATCAATCCGTTCGCAATCACCAGCGCGCTGGTGACGGTGTGCGCAACGGCCTGTTCCTCCTGGAATGCTTTTGCATCCAGCGCCTCATGCCAGCCTTTCAACGCGCGCAAAAAGCCTCCGTGCGCGCGCAACGCGTTGGCGAGCCGCCAGCGAAATTCGCCCGAATCGTCCAGCCCGGCGATGGCTTCGGTCAATTTCGTGCCGCCGGCCAGCGCCGCCTGCGCCCGCGCAACGCGGCGTTTGAAATATTCATTCGCAGTGGATTCGCCCGCCAGGCGCAAAGCCGTTGCTTCCGCCACTCCGCTGTCGAGCAGGATCGCCAGCATCATTGAGAAATTGCGCTGCACTCGCTGGCGTTTCCAGAGAATGCGGCAGGCGAGCCAATCGACAAACGGAACGGAGCGAGGTTGAATTAACCGCACGAGCCGCGGGCCTCCGATATAAATGATCGCCGCGAACATTAGTCCGCCAAAAAGAATCGCCTGCGCCAACATCAGCCAATGAATAGATGCTTCGAGAAAATTGAAGAATATCGGACCGGAGGCTCCCTCCGGCGGAGGCATTGCTGCAATGATTTCCTTGAACTTCGGAAAAATCATCACCGCCAGTGTGTTGAGCACGAACAGTGAAAATGGCGAGAGCGCGAACGCGATGACCACGAGATAACTGACGGCGCCCCGCACGTTCGACTGCGCGTCCTTCGCCAGATAATCGCAGACCGGCAGCACTTTTCGGATGTCACCCATCTCCTCGCCCGCGCGCAGCATGGCCGCCACCTGCGGCGGCAAAAAGCGCGGCACTTTTTTCAATGCCTCTCCCAGGCGCAAACCTCTTTCCAAATATGCCGCCACCAGGTGAAAGCGCACTCCGGGCGAGCGGTCCCGGCTGTTCGCGATTTCAATCAGGGATTGTTCCAACGGTTTACCCAGGCGTAAATTTGCCGACAGCAAATCCAAAAAGAATCGCGCGCGTTCCTGCCGCCGCATTGGCAGGGAAAGCAAATAATAAATCAGCCACGCCAGCAGCGCGATCGGTGTTACTGCGAAAACAAAATATACCAAAACTCCCACAAGAGCCTCGGGAAGATCGTTGGCGAATAGAATGGAGAGGCTCACAAACATGTTTGGTCAAAAAATTTCACGAACGATCGCGCCGCGCTCTTAGCCACCGAGTCCGTCGAGCAATTGCACAAAAACCAAAAAGCCGCTGACGATCAACCAACCCTGGGTCAGAATGATGATTCCCAGAACCAGCACTGACAGGGGCAATGCGGCAAACAATAATATTTCGCTCCGATGCGTCGCCCGGTTCCGATAAATCTCCGCGGCCTGCCGAAAGCCCTCCGCCAGGTCCTCGCCGGAGCTGGATACCAGCCACACGAACAAGGGAGGAAATACCCTGCCGCCCCCGGCAATTTGCGAAAATCTAGTCATGCCCGAGGAAAGATTTTTCGACCATTGGCTGATTTCCTCCCGCGTTTTGGAATTTGTCTCCAATTCCCCCACCAGGCCAAACGTGTCCGGCAAAGGCAGGCCGCCCTTGAGCAAAAGTCCGATGGTTGAAGCCGTCTGCGCCAACCGCGCCTCACGAAATGCCGGCAACCGCCAGCCAACTGCCTGCCGCAGACGGGGCACGAAGAGCACCGCCAGCAACACCGCGCACAAACTCCCGAAGAAGGCCGGAAATATCCAAAGATTATGCATCAGCGGCAGGGCCATCCGCGTCGCGCCGGGAAGTTGCGCGCCCTCCATGATGCCGGATAAAAATGCATTCCATGCCGGCAGCAAAAATCGACTCCAAACGAAGAAAAAAAGCACGGAAACCACGAAAGCCGCCACCACCACGATGCAGGGGTAAACCATCAATCCCTTCAACCGCGTCCAGAGATTGTGCTGGTTTTGGTAATAATCGGCGAGCAGCGTGAGCGCGCCCGGCAGGTCGTTGCCTTTCGCGCCCGCGAGCACGAGGCGGAGGTAAAGGTCCGGCAGATGCCGTTCGCGCAAGGCTTCGGCCAGCGGCCTGCCCTTGGCCAAATCGGTTCCGAGCGCTTCCAATTCCCCGCGCAGTTCGCCACGCCGCATGTCCCCGGACAACCGGCTCAACGCGCCTTCCAGCGGTATCCCGTCCCGCAGCATCGCCGCAAGCTGCTGGTTGAAGAAGGCGAATTCGTCGTAATTCATATCATTGTAAAAGGCGCCGCTAAAAGATTCGACAGAGCAACTCGGCTTTAATCACGCGGTGCCCTTAGCGGCACGGGCGGAATACCGGTCATTAAGCTGCTCCAAACACCCGCTGCAATTCCGCCTCGTTGGTTGTTTTGTTCTCCATCAACATGCGTGCGTTATCGGCCAGCGACGGTTTGGCCGTGAGCGCTTCAAAGGTATGGGCCGCGATGTGCCTGCGGATTTCATCGGTCACCCGCAAACATTCCACGGCCGGCCAGCGCCCTCGATAGCCGGTTTGCACGCACTCTTCGCAGCCCTTGCCGGAACAATTTTTGCAAATTCGCCGCACGAGACGCTGGTTGACGACCAGCGCAATGGACGAAGCCACCGCCGAATGGTCCGCGCACATTACCAGCAACCGCTCGAAAACGCCGCGGCACGACCCGGCGTGCAGCGTCGAAATCACCAGATGGCCGGTCAACGCCGCGCGCACGGCAATGTTCGCGGTTTCTTCATCGCGAATCTCACCGATCACCAGCACCTGCGGATCCTGCCGCAGCAGATGCCTCGTCGCCTTCGCGAAATCCAGCCCGCGCGCTTCGTTCACTTCGGTCTGCATGACGCCCGGGACGATTTGTTCCGCTGGATCTTCCACGGTGATGATGTGCCGCCCGCCGAGTTCGCTGAGAAATCGGAGGCAGGCGTAAATGGTGGTGGTCTTGCCGCTTCCGGCCGGTCCGGTGAGCAATAGCAGGCCCGCCGTTTGCCGGAGAAAATGCTCGAGTTCCGCGTGCGCATGTTCCGGGAAATCAAGCTCGTTCAATTTTTTTGCGGTTGCAGGGTCGAACAGCCGCAGCACGATTTTTTCGCCCGTCACCGTCGGATACGTGGCCACGCGAATGTCATTCGCGCCGCCGATGTCCGCATGATCAATCCTGCCGTCCTGCGGCAACGATTCCTGATAAGTCTTAAGACGCGCGAGAAATTTGATTCGGCCCAGAACGCGCTCGGCGATTGTTTCCGCAAGCTCGCAGACCGGCGAAATCACGCCATCCAAACGAAAAGCCACCTCGGCTATTTTCCCGCGCATCTGCAAATGAATATCGCTCGCGCCCGCGCGTTCGGCTCGGTGAATTAATTTTTCCAGAATTTGTGGTGCTGATTCTTCGGTAAGCCTTTTATCGCCGGTCGGGACACTGGTTCGCATAGGAAATGGACAAGCCAGAGCCCGTTTGCTCACGCGCAATATGGTGGAACAGGCATTCTGCCTGTCTGTGATTCAACGTGGAAATGAAAACAGGCAGATGCCTGTCCTACGGGAAATTCTGCTTAGTAAACCTTCCGAAGATTCGAAGGCAGGATATTCAACTCAGTGCGGTATTTCGCCACCGTGCGGCGGGCAATGACAATCCCCTTCTCCTTCAGCATCTTCACCACTTCCTGGTCGGATAGCGGTTTGGTCGTGTCTTCGCCTTTGAAAATCTCCGCAATCATGTCCTTCACGCTGGTGTTCGAGACACCGTCGCCGGTCGCGGTCTGGATGCCGGCGGTGAAGAAATACTTCATCTCAAAAATCCCCTGCGGCGTCTGCATGTATTTGCCGGAGACCGCCCGGCTGACCGTGGTTTCATGCACACCGACGACTTCCGCCACCTGGACCATCGTGAGCGGTTTCAAAAACGCCACGCCCTTGTCCATGAAGTCATGCTGGCGTTTGACGATCTCTTTCGCGATGTTGAGAATCGTGGCCTGCCGCTGGTGGAGACTTTTGATCAAAAATTTTCCCGCGCGAATTTTTTCGCGAATGTAGTTTCGCACCTCGGCCGAGTTTTCTCCCTGCGCCATCAGATCCTTGTAGGTATTGCTGATGCGCAAGTGCGGGATGTGTTCGTTGTTGTTCGTGACGAGAAAATCATCACCGACTCTCTGCACGAATACTTCCGGCAGCACGTATTGATCGTTATCCGGCAGGAATGCACGGCCGGGGCGCGGCTCGAGACGCGCAATGCGCTCCAGCGCTTCCTGGACTTCGTCCAGTTCGCACGCCGTGCCGCGGGAAATTTCCGGGATGCGCCGTTTGCCTAGCGCTTCCATGTAATCGCGCACGATGCGGTATTCGAGGGTATTTTCCTGCTTGCTGCGCTCCAATTGGAGCATCAGGCACTCGCGCAGGTCGCGCGCGCCCACGCCGGGCGGATCAAAAGTCTGGATCACGCTCAACACCGTGGAAATTTTTTCGATCGGCAGGGTCGAAGTCGCGGACAATTCCTCCAGAGTCGCCTTGAGATAACCGTAATCATCGATGTTACCGATGAGCAGCTCCGCTATGGGCCATTGCTCTTCGCTCAGGTTCGACTCGCGCACCTGTTCCAGCATCATTTCCTGCAGCGAGGTCGGCGCCACAATGGAATCGAACATGAACTGCCGGCGCTCCTCGTCTTCGGCGGAGGCGCGGATGGGGGCGTTGGTCTGGGAAAAATGATCGCGCCATTCCTGGTCGAGCTGGACCAGTTTTTCGAATTCCGCCTGGAATTCATCCGCCGGGGCCTCATTGACCTCGGGTTTCTCCGTCGCGGGATCGAAATTCAGATCGGCGGGCGGCTCGGCGGGATCGGCGACTTCAGCCGGAGCTTCGCCGTCGCTGGTCAAACGCTCTTGCAGGTCGGTTTCCGTGACGGCGGCTTCTTCGAGGACGGGATTTTGCTGGAGTTCCTGCTCAACGAGCGCCTTCAATTCCAACGTAGGCGCCTGAAGCAAGGCGAGCGATTGCTGGAGTTGGGGAGCCAACACCAGCGATTGCGTCAACCGTTGCGAAAGTTGTAAGCCGGGTGCCATTCGTTCTCAACATCATAACTTCCACCACCCGAAGCACAAGCAAAACTTGGCACGGCTTAGGCTTGCGCCGCGCAAGACCCCGAGAATCAAGTATTTGGAACGAGGCGACCCGGGTGGTTAATTTACCACTCCGGCCGGAATACCCCGGTCAATCAGCCCTTTGGAGATCGCATACCGAGTCAGGCCGGCGACGTCATGGATGTTCAGCTTGTTCATCACCTGCTGGCGATGTTTTTCCACTGTTTTGATGCTGATGCACAGTTCGGCGGCGATTTGTTTGTTGGAGAACCCTTCGGCAATCAGTTGCAGCACTTCCGCTTCGCGGGAGGTGAGTTCGACACTCTTTTTCACCGGCTGGCCGTTGGCGAAGGCTTCCCGGCATTGATCGCGCAACCGCTTGGCGATGGTGGGGCTGAAAAAGGCGTTGCCTTTTTTGACTTCACGGATGGCCTTTACCAGGTCGTTCGAAGCGGTTTGCTTGATTAAATAGCCCGAAACACCCGCCTCGGTCAGTTGTTGGACGCAATCATCGTCGCTGTAGGAAGTCAGCACCAGCACGCGCGTGGAGGGCAATGTCTTCAAAATCTGTCGCGTAGCTTCAAGGCCGTTCATAAGCGGCATCGCCACGTCCATAACCACGACGTCCGGCGGGGTTTTGCGGGCCATTTGCACAGCCAACCGGCCGTTTTCGGCTTCGCCGATCACTTCGATGTCTTCTTCTGATTTGAGTAATGCGCGCAAGCCTTGACGCACCACAGTGTGGTCGTCAACCAACAGTACTGAAGTTTTATTCATGGGTTTAGTTTTCCCTAGAATACCAAGCGGAAACCGATGTAAAATAGGGTGTTCACCCACGAGTTTAGGTGTTTTAGCCTCCCATATGGCGGCGTTGTGAAGGAGTAGAAGACGATCTAAGGCCGCTGTAACGTTGAACGGGGCTTAGTGGATTTACCGGAAGTTTCCTGCGCTTTTTTCCGGGCGAGCTTGTGGGCTTCCAAATCGGCCCGTAACGATTCTTTGGCGGCGACCAAATCCTCATACTTTACGGCGGCTTCCTGCATGAGACGTTCATTCTCCTGCAATTGCTTCTTAATCCGATTTAGTTCCGAATCGGCTGCCATGATTTGGTCAATGATACCCAGAATAACGACTGACAACAATCATTGACGATAAATTGGGGCAGTCCGTTACAAATTTCGCAAAATGGATTAACGGACGGCCGCCTGAGCGCACGGTGCATTCCCGTGTTTCGGTCTCCCGCGACGAAAATCGCGGACAATTTTCTGGAAAAACCGTTGCCGCTTTCCGCAGACGTGACTAATCTCAGCCGTGGCTGTTCGCCTCACCATTCTCGGCAGCGGTTCTTCCGGCAACTGCGCTTACGTGGAAACCGACGAAGCTCGCATCCTCGTGGACGCGGGATTCAGCGCCCGTCAAATCCGCCAGCGCCTCGCCACCATTGGCCGCGCGCCAGAAAATCTCACTGGCATCCTTATCACTCACGAGCACAGCGACCACATCTGCGGCTTGCTCGCGCTGGCGGAAAAATTGAGGCTGCCCATCTACTGCAATCGCGCCACACAGGAAGCCACCCTGTGGACTTTCAAAACCAAATGGGACAGCAAAAAATCTCCGGCGCTGAACGGCCTTGATGGCAGCGATGTGAAAGGACGCCTGGATTGGCGGCTGTTTCACACTGGCGATAGTTTCGAGTTAAATGACGTGGTCGTGGAGACATTTTCCATTCCACACGATGCGCAGGATCCGGTCGGCTTTTTGTTGCGCGCCAACGGAGCCAAAATCGGCTTCGCCACCGACCTCGGCCACGTGACGAAATTGGTCATCGACCGCATCCGCGCCGCCAATGTGCTCGTCCTTGAAGCGAATCACGATGTGAAGTTGCTCCAGGAATGCCCCCGCCGCCCTTGGAGTCTCAAACAGCGAATCCTCGGCCGCCACGGCCATCTCTCAAATGAAGCCGCCGCCGATTGCGTGGCAGAAATCATGTCCGCGGAGCTGCGCAACCTGTATCTGGGCCATCTCAGCCGCGAATGCAACCGTCCTGAACTCGCGCATCGCGTGGTAAATGAGCGGTTGCAAAAAATCGGGGCAAGCCACGTGGCGCTGGCGTTGGCCTCGCAGGATGTGCCCTGCCCTACCTTGAGCTTGTAGTCTTCAAGGTTTTTGCCTTTTCCCGAATGTTCCACGTCAGAAAAATCGAATCGTTCGATTCCCCTGAGCTCCGCCCCTACGCCACCCTGCGGCGCTCCCGCGACCATGAATCGCAGGGCATCTTTGTCGCCGAAGGCACCAAGGTTGTGCGCAGGCTTCTCGAAAGCGATTTCACCGTGGAGTCCCTCGTGCTGCCGGAAAGCTGGCTGCCGGAATTTCAGTCGCTGCTCGAAAAAAGACCGGAGGACGTGACGGTGTTTGTCGCGGAAAAGAAATTGCTCGAATCGCTCATCGGCTTCTCGATGTTTCAGGGCGTGCTGGCGGTCGGCAAAATTCCCGCGCCGGTTTCATTCGAAAAAATTCTCGCGGCCAGCCCGCATCCGCAACTGTTTGTCGCGGTCGATGCCCTGACCAACGCGGAAAATCTGGGCGCGCTCGTCCGCAATTGCGTCGCTTTTGGTGTCCATGCGCTGATCGCCGGCGAAACCTCCAGCAGCCCGTTCCTGCGTCGTTCGGTTCGCAATTCCATGGGAACAATTCTGCAATTGCCGGTCGTTGAACTCGCCCGCCTCGGTCAGTGGCGCAAGCCCGACGTCGTCTCCCACACGAGCGACCTGACGCTGATCGAATGCTTGCAACATTTTCGCGCGCGCGGCATCCGCTCCATTGCCGCGCATCCGCACACCGACAAAAGGATTTTGTCGCAAGCCGATTTCCGCGGAGATTGCTGCCTTGTGTTTGGCAGTGAAGGCGACGGCATTTCCCCCGCCATACTGGCCGCTTGCGACGAAGCCGTGGCGATTCCCATGCCGCCATCGGTCGATTCCCTGAATGTGGGCGCGGCGGCTGCGGTCTTTCTTTATGAAGTGAGCCGACAACGGATGCTGGTTTAAAAATCCGAAATCAGAAATCCGAAGGCTGAAAGAAATCCGAAGGCCGAAATCCGAATCGCTGGCTCGGTTGCTGCCAAAACGCCAGAGGTCGCGGTTCAAGGGTGCTCTCGATTTATTTTTTCTCTGAGTGGACTAATTAACCCTTCTTCCTCCCGGTCCCGAAGAAAGCGGCATAAACCTCCCTTACCACCCTCCGCCACACCGCCAAAGCCTCGCGGAATTCCTCCGGCGTCGCGAAGCCACAGCGCACCGACACGCGGTGATACGGCTCGGGATCGTCCGGCAAAACCGTTTCGCCCTCGTAACTCCACCGCCGCAAAATGCCCTCGACGCGCCGCAATTGCCGGTAATTCTCGATGAGCTTCTCCGCGCCGGGCAAGACCCCGGCTTCGCGTCCGCGCTCCAACGCACGCAGCGTATTGGCCTCGTGCCAGCCGTTTTCCAGGCACAACGCCTGCGCGATAAATTCGGCATCCACCAACCCGCCCCTGCCGGTCTTGATGGCGAGATCGTCCTTGCCCGCCGGCGTGCGTTCCTTCTCGATGCGCATTCGCATCTCATGGATTTTGTTTTTCCAATCCGCGCCAAACCGCGTGGAGAAGCCTCTTCGTTTTGAAAAATCGGCTAGACACGCAGCCATTTTTTGAAATCGCGCTCCCAGCTTGAAATTTCCCGCCACCGCCCGCGCGCGGGTCAACGTTTGAATTTCCCAAAGTTGCGCCCGCTCGCGATAATATTCCTCATTTGCCCCCAGGGTATTCACCAGCAAACCTTTTTCTCCATCCGGACGAAGCCGCGCGTCCATATGAAACACCAACCCCAGCTCCGTGCGCGTGGAAATCAAATCCATCACCTCCAGCGCCAACCGGCCCAGCTTCGGCAGGTTTTTGGCGGGCGCGTCCGCCACAAAAATGATGTCGAGGTCCGAGCCGTAATCGATTTCCGCACCGCCCAATTTGCCCAGGCCCACAATCACAAACGGTGGCGCCTTCAATTTGTGCCGCCGCATCACCGATTCCACGGCGTATTGCAGGCAGGCATCCGCCAGCGCCGAAAGTTCCGTGAGATATTGCTCTGGATCCGCGAGGCCAAGGATGTCCCGCAAGCCGATGCGCATCAACTCCGCCTGGTGATAACGGCGCAGCCACAGCTTTTGGTCCGCATCCGCCAGGCCGTGCCGCAGATCGCGCAAAGCCTCCTCGGAAGTTTTGCGCCGGCGCAATCGCCCGCTCGTCACCAGCACGTCCACCATATCCGGCGTGCGAATGGCGAGTTCGGCCAGGAATTCCGAGCGATCAAACAGCAGCGCCACCAAATCGAAAATCGCCGGGTTGCTGTTCCACAATTCAAAGAGCGTGGAGCGCGCCCCGTAAGCCGCAATAAAACTGTCGAGCCGTGTCACCACGCGGTCCGGATCCGACAACGTAAGAACGGCATTCGGCCGGTCTCCATTGTTCTTTTTTTGATTGGATTTAGAGACAGGCAGGATGCCTGTCCTACGATTACGAGGGCACATCGCCAGCAACCTCGGCAGCAGCCGACGCGCGAGTTCAACCGTCCGCGAAGACACGTGCACGTATCCCGGCCCCTCGGCAAACTCGCGCAGCAATGGCACCATTTTTTCCGGCTCGCGAAACGAATGTTCCGCCAGCAGTTTTTCCCATTCGGCCTCCGCGCCGCTGAATTCACGCGGAAGCCTGTCCTCCGGCGCGGCGGGTTTTTCTGTTTTAAAAAGGCGGTTGAAAATTGCGCGCACACAATCGGTATGCTTGCGGCGCTCCGTTTCAAATGCGGCAACCGTTTTGAATTGCATCAGCTTCGCGAGCCGTTCGCGCGCCGCGCGATCCGTGGGAATGGTGTGCGTTTGCAGATTTTCCTCCATCTGCAGGCGATGCTCCACGTCGCGCAAAAAGCAATACGCGTCGCGTAACGCGCGGGCTTCCGCGTCCGGGAATAAATCGTATTGCGCGAGTTTCTCCAGCGCGGGCAGCGTCTGGGCGCCCTGTAGGAAAGGCAACCTGCCCGCTTGCAATAATTGCTGCGATTGTGCAATGAACTCGACTTCGCGAATTCCGCCGCGCCCAAGCTTCACGTTGCGCTCCAATTCCTCCGCGCGCACCACCTCATTCTCGATGCGGTCCTTCATCGCGCCGATTTCGTGCAGCACAGTTTCCTGAATCGAGCGCGGATAGCGGAAGGACTGGATTGTTTCGAAAAATTCTCCCGCCAGATTTCTGTTCCCCGCCACGAGACGCGCCTTGATGAGCATCATGCGCTCCCAAGTCTGGCCCCATTGCGCGTAATAATTTTCGTAGCTGCCCAGCGAGCGGCACAGCGGACCGGAATCGCCTTCCGGCCGCAGCCGCAAATCAATGCGATACAACATTCCCTCCGGCGCCGGCCGCGAGACTTCGGCGATGAAAGCTTCCGCGAGCCGCGTAAAGAATTGGTGATTGGACATCACCGACCTGGGAGCGGCGGCGTCTTGCCGGCTTTGGGATCGTGCACTTGCCGGCGAGACGCCGGCGCTCCCGCACTTAAACACCTGCCCTTCCTCGCTGTAAACGAACAATACATCCACGTCGGAGCTGTAATTAAGCTCCTGTCCGCCCAATTTGCCCATGCCCAGAATACAAAACTCCGTGCGCTGCCAGCCGCCCTGAGCATCCTGATGCCAGGGCTCGCCAAAACGCTCCGCCAGTTGCCGGCGGCAAATTTGCCACACCGCCTCGAGGCACACATCGGCCACGTCCGAGATTTCGCGGGTGATTTCGGGCACATGGCCCGGGTGCGCGAGGTCGCGCGCGGCGATACGGAGCATTTCGCGCTGTTTAAACTCGCGCACATGGCCCAAAGCTGTCCCGTAGTCCTTGTTTTTCAGCAACGCCGCCAGCCAGCCGTGGACTTCCTGACGCAGCCCCTGCCCGCGCCGCGGAAAGCGCAGATGCTCGACTTCGAGATGACTCAACCAAGCGGGGTGCGCGGCCAGCGAATTGCCCAGCGCCTGCGAGCCGCTGAACAATGCCGCGAGAAGATTTGCCTGCTCCGGTGAAATTTTTTCGAGCGCTGCGCCCGCGTCCGTTTCGGAAAGCAAATCAAAGAAGTGTCTGGCGCGCTCCGGATCGACGGCGGAACGGATGGCTTTGGCAATGGCGGGGTTTTTCATCGCATGCTTGGGAGCGCCGGCGTCTCGCCGGCGAGTTGCGTGTGCAAGGAGAACTCCCGGCGTCATGTGCCGGCGGGACGCCGGCGCTCCCGGCTTCTACACCTTGTTCGCCGCGAGATAATCCTTATACCACCCAATCGTTTCAGTCAGGCCCTGCTCCAGCGTGAACTGCGGCTGCCAATTCAGGACACTATGCGCTTTCTTCGCGTCCAAATATTGCTCCCGAATTTCCCCCGAGGCGTTGTTCTGCACGTCCGGCTCGAGGTGCCGCGCCTTCATTAAATCCTGGATGACACCCACGAGTTCCAGCACGGTCACAGGCCGTTCGAGGCTGAAATTAAACGCCTGCCCGGGCACATTTTTGTCGGACAAATGTTCCGCCGTCGTCATGTAGGAGCGGCTCACGTCTTTCACGTAAATGTAATCGCGCACGAACTTTCCATCGCTGCGGATGACCGGCCGTTTATTTTCCAGAAAACAACGGATGGCGTAGGGCACAATGCGGCTCCAGTTCAAATCGCCGCCGCCGTAAATATTTCCGCAGCGCAAAATCGCGACCGGCAGGCCGTAGGTGTGATGATAGGCCTGCGCGATAAGGTCGGCGCAACTCTTGGAAACCTCGTAAGGATGCTTGCCCTGCAAGGCCATGTCCTCGGTATAAGGCAATTGCACATGCGGGCCGTAGGCCTTGTCGCTCGACGCGATCACCACGCGTTTCACCAGGTTGGAATGGATGCGGCAGGCTTCGAGCAAATTGTAAGTGCCGCGAATGTTCGCCTCGAACGTTGGCAAGGGATTGCGATGCGCCACGCTCACAATCGGCTGCGCGGCCAGATGAAACACCGTGTCCACCTCGTGATCGTTCAGCGCGCGCTCGAGGCTCGAATAGTCCTCGATGTTCCCCTGCACGAGCGACACCTGCCGGTAATCCCCCGAGCGGAAAAACCCCGCCTGCGGGTCCGGATCGCGCACGAGCGCAATCACCCGCGCGCCGGCGGCGAGCAGATCCTTCACCAGCCAAAAGCCGACCATGCCGGTTGCGCCGGTCACAAAGACCCGGCGATCGTTCCAAAAATTATTCGATTTCATTTCCAGATTTTCCAGGGTGCCTTGCCTGTTTTCCAGGCGGTGTTGAGCACATCAAATTCGTAGGACGTGTCCATGTGATGCCAATAACCGTCATGGCGATAAATCATCAATTCATCCTCGACGGCCATGCGCTGCATGGGCTCGCGCTCGAGGATCAGACTTTCCTGATCATTGAGGTAACGATCGAAGACGCTGCTGTTGAATACGAAGAATCCCCCGTTCAAATATCCGCCAAAACTAAATTCGGGTTTCTCGTTAAATTTAACCACGTTGTCGCCCTTGAGCGCCACCTCCCCAAATCGGCCCGGAGGATGAGCGCCCGTCAGCGTGGCTACTTTGCCATGAGCTTTGTGGAATTTGACCAGCGCCGGGATATCGATGTTCGCCACACCGTCGCCGTAGGTGGCCATGAAGGTGTCTTCCGTTTCGAGATATTTGCGCGCGCGCCAGATTCGGGCGCCGGTCATGGCGTCTTCGCCCGTGTCCACGCAGGTGACGCGCCAGGGTTCGCCGGATTGGCTGTGAAACGTGACCCGGTCGGCCCCGTACTTGCCCATGTCGATCGTGATATCATTCGTCAACGCGGCGAAATTCAGGAAAAAATTGCGGATATAATCGCCCTTGTAACCCAGCAGCAGCACGAAGTCATTGAAGCCATACGAGCTGTAAATCTTCATGATGTGCCAGAGGATGGGGCGATTGCCAATCGGGGCCATCGGTTTGGGAATGACATCACTGACTTCGCGGAAGCGAGTGCCACGGCCTCCGCATAAAATTGCAACTTTCATCGTATGTGACGGTGAATCTGAATGCTGCTTGTTATTGATTCAGCATGGAAGGGTCAAGCTTGAAGTCGTGCGAAGCGAATGTGACCGATGGGACAAATACGACTACTAAATTGGAACCGTCTCCAGCCGGATATCCGTCGCGCCACCGGGTTTAACATGCGCGATCTTGCTGAAAAATCCGCGCAGCACGCCCGCGCCGTAAATAATATTCGTCAATGCCAAGAGCGGCATGGCGCGCAGACCGCTCATGAAACTCGTTCGCGCCATGACTGCCACGCTTTGAACCAGCACAGCAGCGAGATAGAGCGCCAGCGGCGCCAATGCCAAAAGCGACCACATGGTGGGGAGGATTCGCATCGGCACAAAAATCAAAACCGCCAGCAGGTACACACAAAACGCCGGCGGCACGAAATTGATGAACGAGCCAGCGGTGGGATGCAGCCGAAATTGCTGAGCGCGTCCGCCACCGTAGGAAAACAACATCTTCGCGAACGACTTGAAGTTCGAGCGCGGCCGCCGATGCACAATCATTTTCGGATCGTAGAGGAGCCGGCCTCGTTTCAGCACCGCGTCCATCAAGGCATTTTCCTCGTTGGGATACAGCGACTCATCGAAGCCGCCGGCTTCCAGCAGCACGTCGCGGCGCGAAACGAGGTTGCACGAAATCAATTCCTTCTCGCTGGAATCGCGCAATTTGCCCACCGGGCGATAGCGCGCGCAACTCGGCCCGAATGCCAGCCAGCTGCCCATTACATTGGCAAAAGTCAGTTCAATTGTCGGCGCGTCCGGGGGGCAGACATTCGGTCCGCCCACCATCTGGACTTTCGGGTCGGAAAAATGAGCGACGGCGCGGCGCAAATTTCCCGGTAACGGCACCGAATCATCGTCGAGAAAATAAATCAGCTCACCTTTGGCGGCCCGAATGGCGGCGTTGCGTTTCATCGAGGGGTAGGTGGCCAAATCCGTGCTACGGACGACGATGATTTCCAGCTTTTCGCGCGGATAATCCAGTTGCCGGCTGGCGGCGGCCGAGCGCGCTTCCGTTTTAGCCGGATGCACCGGGATAATGACACTTACCAATGGACACTCATTCGCCATGTAAGCAGTTTAAGCGGGCGCGTTTTGGGTTCCAAGTCGAAAACTATCCGCAGATCTCGCAGATTTACGCAGATAAAGGGAAAAGGCCCGGCGAAATTCTCATTCGTTGGAATTGCTCAAAACCTGCGTTCCTTCGCGGAGCCTGCGGGGTCTGCGGAGTCTTTCCCATTTCCCCCGTGCAAATCGCTAAAAATCGTGGCACGTTTTGATTATGCAAAACGTCACGACAGTGGAACTGACCCGCGATTGCGACGCCGTGCGGATCCCGGCGGGAGATGCCGTCATCCTGCCGGCGGGCACGCCCGTGGATATTACCCAGAGTCTGGGGGGCACCTATACCGTCCACGCGCAGGGCGGACTGTTTCGCATCGCCGCCAAGGATGCCGACGCGCTCGGCCTTCAACCCGCGTCCGATCCCTCGCCCGAAAGCGCCGTAGTCGCCGGCGAGCTCAATGAGGAATTGATTTGGTCCGCGTTGCGCACGTGTTTCGATCCGGAAATCCCGGTCAACATCGTGGACCTCGGCTTGGTTTACGACATGACCGTGGGCCGATTGCCGAACGGACGCAATACCATTTCGGTAAAGATGACTTTGACCGCGCCCGGCTGTGGCATGGGCGGCGTCATCGCCAGCGACGCGCAGCAAAAAATACTCGCGTTGCCCGGTGTGGAGGAAGCACTCGTCGAAATCGTCTGGGACCCGCCGTGGCATCACTCCATGATTTCGGAGCAAGGCCGGAAGGTATTGGGATTGGATTAAATCTGTCCTGCGTTTTCGCCCCGAGGCCTCAGCCTATTCTTCTCCGTCAAAATAATCCAGCGGGTCGGACCGAATCAGCCGCCGCTCCGGCGAATACACAATCCATTTATTGCTGTCGGGGTAATGGCATGACTCGCCAATGGGATTATCCGCCACCAGGTAAACAATTAAATCCTCCGAGCCGTTGTTCAATAATTGGTGCGGTTCGCCCGGTTTGAAAATAAAAGCGTCATCGGGCTCGATTGGCGTCTGCCCATCCTGATGGCGCACAAGGCCGCGCCCTGAAATCACGTGATAGAATTCCCACTGCGAGCTGTGTGAATGATACGGGCACGGCGCTTTGCCCGGAGGAATGCGCATGATTTCGACATCAAACGGATGCCGTTGCATGAAGTCCGTCGATTTCGGGTCGCGGCCCAATTCTTCCGAAATCTCCTTGCCCGCCCCGCCAAATTTTCTTTTGGGCGATAACCACGAAACTTCCTCCATCCTATTCGTATTGACCTTGCGCATGCTCCGAAACTGCCTCGTGCGCTGAAATTCAGCAAGAACAAGAAGCCCATTGCCGGTCGCAAAAATTCTGCGACGTTAAAGTGTAAACCTTGCCACCGGACCGAGTCACGATTGTCTCATTCGGGAACGAATAAAAGCGCCCGTTTACCTCAATCACTAAAGATTTTAATGGCTCCGTTTCTGCTACCGTTTCCGATAACGAAAAAAACCAAGGTCGAGTTGTGAGACGTTTCTTCCATTCCGCGGTATTGATGGTTCTGTTGTCCACTTGCGCTTCTCTCGCTGAGCGTATCAATCAGGAAGGCCGCATCCTTGGCCCAATGCCGGTCGTAACCAACGTCATTCTCTTTAATACCAACGCCGCCGATGCCGTGGTCTCCGCCATGCAAATCTTTCCGGTAACCAACCCGTGGAATGAGGACATATCGCGCCGCCCGCTGTTGGCGAATTCCGACGCCATGATTTCGCAAATCAATTCCAACGTTGGCGCGTCGCATCGCGGGCTGGAATTGTTCCAGGAAATGAACTTTGCGCTCGTGCCTGATGTTCAGCCGCTGGTTTCGAATAAATTCGTCACGTATCCGGACGATTCGGACCTGAACGGCGGTGTTTACCCTTACGGTTTATATCCCACGCCTACCAACCTGCCCATCGAGGAATGGCCGACCGGCACCGGTTCTCAAACCATTTTCCAATGGCAGACCAACAACAATGGCGACGACCGGCATTCTATCATCGTGCAACCCGGCGCTGGGTACATTTACGAGACCTGGATGGCGCTCCGCCAAGGCACGAACTGGCAGGCCGCCAATGGCGCGATTTTCAATCTGAACACCAATCGCCTGCGCCCGGACGGCGAAACCTCCGGCGACGCCGCGGGTTTCCCCATGTTTCCCGCGCTGGTGCGTTACGACGAATGCGAGCGCGGCATGGTGGAACACGCCTGCCGGCTGGTGGTCGTCAAATCGCGCTCCCAACATATCTATCCGGCGACGCACGACGCCGGCTCGGTGGCGGCCACGCAGACGAATTATCCCGCCATGGGCCAGCGGCTGCGGCTCAAGGCCAGCTACGTCATCCCGGCAAATTTCACGAAGGAAGAAAAGGCCCTGGTGCTTGGTCTGAAAAAATACGGCGCGATGGTTTCGGACAACAGCAGCTCGTTTTTTTCCATTTCCATCACGCCGGACGACCGCTGGGGAAATGCTTTTTCGCATATTGCCAACGCGCAGATTGCCATCACGAACTTTGAAGTGATCCAAAGCACCGGCCCGAACGAGGGTCCACGTTCGCCGGGCGTACCCACAGCCAGCGCGGGTCCCGACCAGTCGGTTTCACTGGCGACTGGCGCGCAGTTGCAGGGGGTAGTAAATTTCACCGGGAATCCGCCGGTAATCTTGTGGAAGCTCTATTCGGGCCCCGGTACGGTAACGTTTGGCAATGCCTCGCAGGCGAATACCACCGCCAGCTTCAGCGCGCCCGGGGTTTACACCCTGATGTTAAGCGCGGACGATGGCGTGCACGCGGTGGCCTATGACGCAACGGTCATCACCGTGGCGAACGGCATCGCGATGAGCATTGGATTTAGCGGAACCAATGCGAATTTAAGCTGGATAGGCGGTTCGCCGCCTTATGTGGTTCAGCAATCGGGGTCATTGCCGGCCGGGTCCTGGGACGGTGTCATCACCACCAGCCAGACCAGCGCGAGCGTGCCGATCACAACGAACAATCGTTTCTTCCGCGTGTTGGGCGCCGGGCCGTGATGGCCTTTCCCGGTAAGAAGGCTTTTAACGCAAAGGCACGAAGAGGCAAGGGCGCAAAGGTTTAAATCTGGGCCGGAGCGCCGATTTTTAATCGGCTTTGGGCGCGGCCAGGTTTGTGGAGACCTCTGCAAAAGCCCCGAGCGCCGAGCATCGTTCGGCGCGAATGCACATATTTTTCGAAGGGATCTGTGAGCTCTTTCGCAAGAATTCCCCAAAAACCTCTTTTGCAGGGACCTGAAAAGGCTGCATCCATTTATTCGCCTGCGGGTATTTTCGCGCAGTCGCGTACGGTCACGCAAGGAGCGCGGCATTTATGCCGCTTCATCTCCCGCATATCCCCCGCACGGAATTTCTAACCCTTCGTCATCCCGTTCGAACAAGCCTGAACTTCGAGAGATTCAAAACCTTCCGCATTGAAGCGGCATAAATGCCGCGCTCCTACCGGCTCCGCAGCCATGGCACCCGTTCGTACTCATCCCTACCGAAGAAATCCGTCAGCTCTTTCGCAAGAATTCCGCCAAAAAATATCTTTGCAGAAATCTCTCACGGGACTGATCTAAAAAGCCGATTAAAAATCGGCGCTCCGTGGCGGACAGTCATCTGGGTGTCTTCGTTTCAGATCCTGGCGTTTAAATCCAATGCATGGATACGGCTTCATTCTTTCATTTCCGCTTTGTTTTGCGCGCGGCTTCTGCTTAATTCAGCCCATGAAACCACGGCAGGCCGCCATCCGGCGCGTCACCAAAGAAACCCGCATCAGCCTCAAGCTGAACCTCGACGGGCGCGGGAAGTCTTCCATCAAGACGGGTATCCCCTTTTTCGACCACATGTTAACGCTTTTTGCCAAACATGCGGTGATGGATTTGACGCTCCGCTGCGATGGCGACCTGGAAGTGGACGCGCATCACACCGTGGAAGATTGCGGCATCGCCCTTGGGCAAGCGTTTTTGCAGGCATTGGGCGATAAAAAGGGAATTCGCCGCTACGGCAACGGTTTTCATCCCAAAAATCCCTTCACCGGAGAGGCTTATGTGCCCATGGATGAATGCCTGGCGCGCTGCGTGGTGGATTTCAGCGGCCGTCCCTACCTGGTTTGGCGTGGATTGAACGATTTTGCCTATCAAAAGCTCGGGCGCGCCGCCAAAAGTCAGGATACCTCCAGCCAGTTCCGCTTCGGGCTGGCACGGGAGTTTTTTCAGGGTTTTGCCAACGAAGCCCGTTGTAATCTGCACCTGGAGCTGCTTTACGGAGACGAGCCGCACCACATCGTAGAGGCTCTATTCAAGGCGTTTGCGAAGGCCGCCGACCTCGCCTGCCAGCACGACCCGCGCATTGCCGGCCAATTGCCGAGCACGAAGGGAAAATTGTAAATCGGTCGAATAATGCCGCCTAGCCCTTCGTCAAACCAATGGCTGAATTAGCATATTCCTCGGCTGAAGATGCAGCGCTGGTCCGGGCCGCGCAAAAGGGCGATACGGATGCCTTTGAGGAATTGGTCGCGCGGCACCGGGACAAAATCTATGCGCGCGCCTTCAGCATGATGCGGAATGAAGAGGAAGCTATTGATCTTTCTCAGGAAGCGTGGGTGAAAGGCTGGCAACGGCTGGCGCAGTTCCAGGGCGATTCGAGTTTCGCCACCTGGATCACACGCATCGTGATCAACCTCTGCCTCGACGAATTGCGAAAGCAAAAGCGGCGTCGCACAGAGTCCATCGAGGGAATGGACGAGGAATCCGGAGGCGTCGAGCGGCAGATGCCGGTGGTCATGACCAACCCAACCGAGCGATTGGAGCGCGGCGAATTGCGCCAGCGCATCGAACGGGCGCTGAGCCAGTTGTCCCATGAGCACCGGACGGTGCTGGTGCTGCATGAATTTGAAGAAATGGAATATAAAGAAATCGCCAAAGCGATGGAGTGTTCGATCGGGACGGTGATGTCGCGCCTGTTTTACGCGCGGCGCAAACTGGCGTCGCTGCTGGCGGATTTGAAAAATGAAAACAGTTAAGTCGTTAAATAAGTTAAATGGGTTGAATGAGTTTCGCGGTGCGATAGCGGCGGCCCATTCAACGATTTAAGGGATTTAACCCATTTAACCAGCCGACCATGAACGAAGAGCAACAACTGAAATTGCAGGCCTTCCTCGATGGGGAATTGCCCGAGAAGGACGCGCGCGAAGTCGCGTCGTGGCTGGCGCGCGACTCCGATGCCACCCAGTTGCACGCGGAACTGCGGAACACGCGCCAGGCGCTGAAAGGGTTCGAGCCGCAACTGAAAGTGCCGGAGTCGCGTGAGTTCTATTGGTCGAAAATTAAGAGAGAAATTGAACGCTCCACGCCCGCCCCGGTTCCGGAGCGTGTTTCCCTGTTCACCTCGCTGCGCCGGTTCCTCCTGCCGCTGGGCGCAGTCGCTGTGCTGACGCTGGCGGGAATTGTCACCCTTCATCAATTCGGTGGCAGCGTCGTGCATCCGGTGCAGGTCAACGCCATCCTCGCGGATGCCGGCGCGTTTACGTATCGGGATGAAGCTCAGGGCGTAACCGTGGTGTGGCTTTCTTATCCGGCGGAAAAAAAGTTGGCGGACAGCCCGTCGCGCGCTACGCTCCCAGCGAAATGAGACCCGGACTGATCTGCGTTTGCTTGTTTTTCGTGGCAGCGCTCATGCTTCCCACCGCTTCGGCGCGCGCCCAATCGGATAGCGCGACATTTGAAGCGCTGCTGATCTGGGGCACCAACGACACCAAGACGGACTCCAAACTCAAGCCAGCGGACCCGAAACTTGCGGAGAAACTCAAAAAAACGCCCTTCAAATGGGACCGTTATTTTGAAATGCACCGTGAAAACGTGAAGCTGAAATTGAACGAGGAACAGACCGTCAAAATGAGCCGCAACTGCGTCATCTCAGTCACGAACCTCAAGGATGATCAGATCAAATTTCAGTTGTTCGGCAAAGGCACGCTCGCGAATACCGTGACCCAGGCCCTGCCCAGGGGGCAAGTGCTCATCACCGGCGGCGACGCAGAGAATTCGACCGCGTGGTTCGTGGTGTTGCGGCGAGTGGAGTAGTCAATCGCAGGAACGGCGTCCTGCTGGTCTCGATTTCAGAGGAGACGCATTCAGCGTCCCAACCGCAACAAAACAGCACTTGCGTGCGGAACGGAAACTTCCGCTATCCCAGCCTGAGGGGTGATTTTCTGCGGCGGCCCCGGACTCCATTCGCCCTGCAAGGAAACTTCCGCGCCTGCCAGACTCACGCGGTTCGTGCTGGTGATGGCTGGGGCTTCGAGCCGAAAAACTTCCGGCATGGCATTATTGGCAGGCAACGCAATAGCAACCACGGCATCACGCGAAAGGTCCTTGTTCACCATCGTAATCCAGAGCCGTCCCTGATCATCCCGGGTGGCGTAGGCGGATAAATTGATCTCCGCTTTCGTATTCAAAGTGAGTTTCAGCAAATCCCCCTGCCCGGCCAAAGAGAACGCCAGCATCCCGTAATATTCCGGGCGGACATGGCACTTGCCATCCGCTTCATGGACGATGGGAGAATAATGACTGATCCAACCGAGTTGGTTGATGTCCGTCTCCATGTTGACGCCGTCACCGCCAAATGTGGCGATCTGAAACATGTAGTCGATTACCCAGAGCGCCGAGGCGAACGTGTCGCTGACGCCGGCCTTGCCGCCGCCATAAAATGAATTGATTTCATTGATGCGAAAGGGAACACCGCTGCTCTGACTGACGCCCTGCAACTCTCGGAGTTTGCCCTGCCAGCCTTCATCGAGCCGCAAAAGATTTTCGATGGTGGCGCCGGAAGTTTTGGCGCCCGTGCGATAATAATGATGTGTGAGAAGGCTGATGTTCCGGCCTTCATTCGTGGCAAAAGTCAGCAGCCAATTGAGGTTGCCGGCGACATCGGGTCCAGAAAATTTTGCCGAAGGCAGCGCCGCGCGGATACTCGCCTTGTAAGCGAGATAGTTGGAGTAGTAGGAATTGAAGTCGCGATATTTGAGAGTGTAACGGCCGTGGATGTCCACTTCGTTGCCAATTTCAAACGATTGCAGACGGTCGCCCAAAATCGCGGCGACATCCTGCGCTTCGCGCACCGCTGCTTCGCGGGAACCGGTGCCCAGATTCAAGCCCCACATCACGCGCCATCCCGTCGCGCGCGCGAAGCCCGCCAGGTCCTCGAGATTCCGGCGGTTGATGACGGTCACATTCGTCTCCGTCTGCACGGAAGCGACGCCATTCGGCTCATAGCGCGTGTGATCGGAAATATTGCCGCCGATCCGGATCAATCCGTGAGGACTGAGATTGCGATAAAGTTGCACCAGCGTCGTATTATCGGCGCTGAAATAATTCGACTGGGCGGCGGCGGATGTTTCATAACCGAAGCCGATGAAGTCAGGGGAAATCCGGCTCGTCGCAGTTTGCGGTTCGATTTGAATTTTGACTTCAACGGCGGCATGAATGGCAGGTGCGTTGAACCCGATAGCCGTGGCGAAACCAAAGAGCGCTATTTTTAATTTCCATCGTGCGGGTGAGTGGAGAATTTGCATGCGTCAAAGGTCTAGCAGAGCACGGCAATCATCGCGAGTGATAAAGAGGAGTGGCTGCGGGTATGATGAAGCGAAGCGCACGGGGAGAGGCCCGGGCAAAAAAAACGCCCCGCATTGGATGCGGGGCGTTGCGTTTTTAAATAGTAAAATCAACTTCCCACGCTGGCCATTTCCTCATTGTTCGCCACGTTCACAATTTTGAATTGCTCGGCGTGCATGCTGGGTTCGGCGCGGAAGGAGAGTTTTCCGAAATAGCGCTTTTCCATTTCGATCAAATGCTTCTCATCTTCCGTGCGGAGGCGTTCGAGCACGGTCGGGTTCACCACGATGCGCAATTGGAAGTCCGATTCGTCGCGCGAACGTTTTTTCAGGATTTCGCTGAGTTTGCGCTGGATTTCCACGCTCATCGTCAGCGCGCTCTTCACCTTGCCGCGGCCTTTGCAATACGGGCAATCGTCGTAAACCGCCGCCCGCACGCTTTCGCTGTGGCGCTGGCGGGTCATTTCCATCAGGCCCAATTGTGAGATGGGCAGGATGTGCGTTTTGGCCTTGTCGCGGCGCAGGCCCTCCTTCATGCGGTTGTAAACGTTCTGCCGGTCGCGCGGGTGTTTCATGTCGATGAAATCCAGCACAATCAAGCCGCCCATGTTGCGCAAGCGCAACTGCCGGCAGATTTCATCCGCCGCCTCGATGTTCACTTTGAGAATGGTGGATTCCTGGTCGCGCCCGCCTTTATGGCGGCCGGTGTTCACGTCAATCGCCACCAGCGCCTCGGTTTCATCGATGACGATGTAACCGCCGCTCTTCAAATGCACCTGGCGGGAGAACGCGTTCTCCAATTGCTTGCTGATGTTGAACCGGTCGAAGACCGGCTGCGGCTCCAGATAGAGCTTTATCTTGTTCGCGGAGCGCTTCGAGATTTTTGAAATCATCTCGCGCATGCGGTCGTGGGCCTTTTGGTTGTCCACCACGATTCGTTCGACGTCCTCGGTAAGGAAATCGCGCACGGTGCGCTCGATCAAATCCGGCTCCTGGAAGACGCAGGTCGCGGGCGGCTGGCTCTTGATGCGGCTTTGAATCTGGGTCCACTCCTCGAGCAACAGGAACAAGTCGCGAATGAAGTAGCGCTTTTGCTGGCCTTCGCCCACCGTGCGCATGATGACGCCCATGCCGTCCGGGATGGGAAGTTCGCGGAGGATTTTTTTCAACCGCTGGCGTTCCTGCTGGTTCTCAATCTTGCGCGAGATGCCGCTCTGGTCGGAGTTCGGCAGCAGCACGAGATAACGCCCGGGCAATACCAGATTGGTGGTGACGCGCGGGCCTTTGGTGCCGATAGGACCCTTGGTGACCTGCACAATGATTTCGCTGCCGGGCGGATAAACGCGCGGGATGTCCTTTTGCGTGATTTTCGGCTTATCGCGCCGGCGGCCTTCGCGCTCGACGATTTCCACGCCGCTGTCGAAGTTACTCGGCACGATGTCCCAATAATGCAGGAACGCGTTCTTCTCAAAACCGATGTCCACGAAGGCCGCTTTCAGGTCGTCCTGGAGATTGCGGACCTTGCCTTTGAAGATGCTTCCGACGAGGCGTTCTTCAGTCGTGCGCTCGATGTTGAATTCCTCGAGCTTCCCATCCTCCGAAACCGCGACGCGTGTTTCGAGCGTCTCGGCGTTGATGATGACTTCCTTGTGGAGCTTCTTTTCCGGCTTGATGAGCCGTTGAACTTTTTTGACGAGGTTGGTCGCGGCATTGCGGATGGAATCCACGAGGCCCTTGGGTTTCGTGTTGAGGGGGACCGGTTCGTACGGTTTTTCCTTCTCGACGGGCATGGGCGTGGGCGCGCCGTGCTCGGGTGATTCCATTTTTTCCTCCGGCGCCGGAGGCGCTTCGTGGGGAGCGCCTTCGGGCGGGAGGCCGGCGGCGATGTTTTCGGCGCGCTCAATTTCCTGCGCGTGGCGGCGGTCGTAGACCTTTTCCGGAACGGCAGTGCCGCCGACAACTTCGGCGCGCGCCTCGGTCGCTTCGCGGTCGGGTTTTTGCGAAGTATGTCCCAGTCCGCCGCTGGGCCGGAATCTCATTCCGCCGCGCCGGCGTCTGGAAAAGTTTCTTTCGCTCATATTAATAAACCTTTCGATACATGTATACGTTTTGCAGCATGCCCAAGGCGATCAACGAGCCGAGCACCGAAGACCCGCCGTAAGACAACAGCGGCAGTGGTATGCCCGTCACAGGGACTATGCGAATATTCATGCCGATATTGATGAACACGTGGCTGAAGATTAGCGTCACAACGCCCACAGCGATCATCTTGCCCAGGCGGTCGCGCGCCTGGCCGGCGATCCTGATTCCTGTGAACAGGACCACCGCGTACAACATCAGCACCACTACGGAGCCGACGAATCCTTTCTCCTCGGCAATCACGGAGAAAATGAAATCATTATGCGCCGCACCGGGCGGCAAAAACTGAAGAGCCGTCTGTTTCCCCTGCCGCCAGCCGCGGCCCCAAAACCCGCCGTCGCCCACCGCAATCAACGCCTGGCGCACCTGGTAGGATTTTTCCATTTCGGTCAGCCGGGCTTTGGCTTTTTCTTCCGTCGACGCGTTTGCGTTGGCGAAGCTCGTGCCAAAATAAACCAGCAATCGCTGGCGCTGGTATTCCTGGATCGGTATGCGCAAATGAGGCGGGGCAAACAACACGTCCCCCAGCAGCAGCAGGCCGATCAATCCCACACCGCCGATTAGCCGCAGCAAATACCGGCGCGGCGTGCCGGCCACAAACATCATTGCCAGCCCCGTCGGTATCAGCACCAGCGCGGAGCCCAGGTCCGGCTCCTTCAAAATCAACACGAATGGCAGCACCATCAGACCGATGGATTTCCAGAAATTGCCCGGCAGGCGCAATTCATCCGGCGGCCGGCTGAGGAAATGCGCCAGGGCGAGAATCAAGGCCAGTTTGGCAAATTCGCTGGGCTGGAGTTGAAAAACATGCAAGTCAAACCAGCGCCGCGCCCCAAAGCGCACCGAGCCGATGCCCGGGATCAACACAGCCATCAACAAGACTATGGTCAACCAGTAAACGACGAACGACCAACGGGCGAGCGAACGGTAATCCATCAGGCATAACACGACGGCCCCGACCGCGCCGAGCCCGTACCAAATAATCTGCCGAAACCAAAGCTGGTCGTAGATCGGGAGCGAGCTCGCGGTTTCGCCAATCATCGTCGCGCTGTACACAAACGCCACGCCCACAAACATCAGGCCAGCGAGCGCCGCGAGCTGGAGTTTATCCACTCGCGACTGTTGTGCGTTGTTGATGACGTCAAACATTTGTCTCAATTTCCCGCCAGATTTCGCGCGGCTGGATTGCTTTGTCCTTTTTTCAAAATGGCCTCGTAAACTTCCCGCGCGATCGGCGCGCAGGTCCCCCCACCGGAGGATCCGTTCTCCACCATCACTACCACCGCATAATGGGGATGTTCATAGGGTGCGAAGGACAGAAACCAAGTGGTGTAAGTAATGCCTCCATCGTGTTCGTTTTGGGCCGTGCCGGTCTTGCCGCAAACGCGTAATTCGGTATTCACGGGCGAACCGCGGAAGGCCGCGTACGCGGTGCCCTCCGAACTTTCCGTGTCGTCCAGCATCGCCTCCCGCAAAATCCGGAACGTGTTCGGCCGCACATTCACGGTATCGCGCACCTGCGCTTTGGGAAAATGAATTGCCTGCCCGTCCGAGAGCGGGTCCTGCGGCACGATGGAATCCACGAGGCGCGGCCAGAGCACCTTCCCGCCGTTGGCGAGCGCGGAGGCCACGACACACATTTGCAGCGGTGTGACGTCAATGTAGCCCTGCCCGATACACAAATCCGCCGTGTCATTGATGGTCCAGCCGGAATGAATGCGTTTTTGATCGGGGAACAACCCCGGCGTTTCCTGGCGGGTGCCCAGACCCATTCGTTCCCCCAGGTGAAACTCATGACCCAGTTCGACGATTTTCTGCAAATTGCCCGCCATCAGCCCGTGATAAATGAAATAGCCGTTGCTCGAATGAATCAGCGCGCGTTTGAAATTATACTTCCCTGGGGGCGCGGTATCCCGCTTGCTCAGGTTGCGGGCGATTTGGATATAGCCATGGGCCGAATCCCTTGGATTCGGCTGCAGATCGTAAATGGCGTCCGGGTTCATGCCGTTTTCCAGGCAGGCCAGGGCGACGATGGGCTTAAAAATCGAACCGGGCCGATAATTTTCCTGCGTGGCGCGATTTTTTTCCGCGCCGTCGGTCTGCACCACGTTAGCGTAATAATCGGGCGGGAAACTTTGCCGGTCGATGTAATAATTCGGGTCAAAGGACGGCGACGACGCCATGGCCAGCACGTCCCCGGTATTGACGTCCATGACCACGACTGCGCCTTCCGTTTTCTCGCCCTGCGGCCCATGTTGCAGCGCGCGCTCCGCTGCATGCTGGATTTGCAAATCAAGGGTCAGCACGACATTGCTGCCCGGCTCGGCCGGTTCCCAAACGCTTTCGCTCTGGCGATAGCCCTGGTTGTTGACGAGAACGGATTTGCCGCCGGCGTGTCCACGGAGATAAGGATCAAATGCATATTCGATGCCGACTGCGCCGCGATAGTCCGGCAGCCGGTAAGTAAAATAACTTTCCTCGCCCTCGGCCGAGCTGTCGTCAAACTGCAAATGCCCCAAGAGGTGCACCGCCGTATTGTGCAACGGGTAGTAACGCATCGATTGAACGTCCAAATCCACGCCGTCGGGCGCAATGGCCTGTTCCTCGAAACGCGCGACGAGGTTGGGATCGATATTCGCAACCACCGGATATGGCAACGCGAGTTTCTCGCGGTAATGCTGTGCGAAATCCCGAAAGTCCAGCGAGACCGGCCGCCGCAGGCGCTGGCCGACCTCGGCCACGACATTGCTGGCCACGTCATAACGGGCCTGCCAGGTCAGGGCGTTGATCTGGTCTTTCGTGAGCCGGACCCGGACAGACTGCACCGAACGCTTGCGGTTCCAGAATTTCCAAAACGGCGGCGAATTAGTCACCAATTTTGCCGGGCGCAGACGGGTGTACTCCTTTTGAAAATCACCGCGCAAGTCGTCGAGATACAGACTCACGCTGTAATTCGGGGCATTCTCCGCGAGGGCGGCACCATTGCGGTCCAGGATTTTTCCGCGCACCGCCGGAATGCGCACCGTGCGAAAGGCCTGAGTTTCGAGGTGTTGCTGATAATCTTGCGCTGAAACGATTTGCACCCACCACAACCCGGCGAGCAACACGAAAAGACCGACCAACACGCCAGCGGTCAGCAAGCGCAGTTGCGGGTCGTTCTTTTTCAGTTGGTCGAAAACGAGCATTAGTCCAGTGAGTCCAAGGTCCAAAGTCCAAAGTCCAAGGTTCCAAACCAGCCGACGGCTTCATTGAGCCGCGACTTTGAACTTTGGATTTTAGGCTTTGGAATATTCATCGTCTGCTTCGGCGAATTTCACGATCCGGGCGAAAGCTGGTTTCGGTCGCATTCCGATAGCTGAATGTACGGTCGAACCAATCGAACAGTAAAAATAGCACAGGGGTGGCCGCCATTCCTCCCACGCTCATGACAATCCATTGCCAGAGCGACACCCAGCTCAAAGCCGGCGCGTGGCCCCCGGTCAACAGCAGCAACAGCGTGACCGCCGGCACAAACGCACTCGCGCTCAGACCCAGGACCGTTTGCGCGAATAATTGATCGCGCAGGATCAGGTCGCGTTGCGTGTAAATGAAAAATCCCACCAGGAACAACGGGATGATGGTGATGCCAAGCGGATTTGCTGAAAGCGAATCGAAGAACAGTCCGCCCGACACCGCGACTAGAGTGATGGCCGGCAGGCCCGCGCTTAGCCCCGCGTAAACCATCAGCGCCGGCAGCAAATCAATCTGCGCCCCGAGCAGGTTGCGAAGGCCGCTGAACGCCGCTTCGCAAAACACAGCGAGGAACGCGACGAGCAGGATTAGGATGGAGTTGAGGGTACTCATTTCCCCTGCCCCCAGTCCAATGTCCAAAGTCTAAAGTCCAAAGTGAATGACGCACGCCGGCTATTCCGGACTTTGGACTTCGGACTTTGGACTTTGGACTTATCTATGTTCATGGAAACAGCACCCACACTTCATCCAGCGCGCTCAAATCGGCCGAAAGTTTGACTCGCGCCTCGGTGTAAAGGCCGTATTCTACCTGGCGCGAATCGGCGATTTTGCCAATCGGAATTCCGGACGGAAAAATACCGCCTAGGCCGCTGGTCATGACCGTTTGACCGGGAACCAGCTTGGCGTTCTTGGACAAAAATCCGAGCGCCACCAGGGAATTGTCCAGCGGATCCGTCGCGCCAATCACACCGGTATCGTGAGTCTCGACCACTTGCGCGGCCACTTTGCAATCACGGTCGCCGATCAACACCACTGTCGAGCGCGTCAACCCGACGGCGGACACGCGGCCGACCAGTCCGTCCATGGTAAGCACAGGAAGATTTTCGCGGAGGCCGTCGCGGCTGCCAAGGTCGAGCTGCACCGTGCGCCACCAATTGGCCGGGTCGCGCAGCACGATTTTGCCGAGCTTCAACTTCCACGGCCTGGTCTGCTGCCAGCCGAGAAGCTGGCGGAGTCGGGCGTTCTCGCGGGCGGTTTCCTGGGCCTGCATGCCCTGAAGCTGGAGTTCCTGGTTCTGGCGGCGCAGCGCGTCATTTTCCTTAAGCAACTCGCTCCGGGTGGTGATGGCGTCGCCGGCCTTGTTGGCCAGTTGATCCGAGGAATTGGCCAGGCCGAACAGGGGAAGAAACAAGCTACCGATGGCCAGCTTCAGCCGGGCGGTCGTGTGGCTGGGCAGATTCAAAAGAATCAGCGTCAACAAGGCGACAGCGCCGAGGGCAATGTAATGGGACCGCTTTAACATGGGGTGGCAGGCGGCGGAAACCCGAAATCCGGAATCTGGAATCCGAAGGCGTAAAAAAGTGACGGCAGGCGAGCGACAAAGGGCGACGAATGCGCCTGGAAAGTCCGGCTTCGGCTTTCGGCCTTGCTTCGGATTTCGGATTTCGGATTTCGGATTTTACTTGTCATCAGACCCGGCACGGCAAGCCGCGCTTGTCTGATAATGGGGAACGGGAATTATTTGGAATTGGAAGAGACGCGCTTGAGAAATTGAAGTTCCTGCAGGACTCTGCCCGTGCCTTCGGCCACGGCGCTCAAGGGATCGTCGGCGATGTGCACCGGCAAGCCGGTTTCCTCGGCGACAAGCCGGTCGATGCCGCGCAATAGCGCGCCACCTCCGGCCATCACAATGCCTCGGTCCACCAGATCGGCGGACAATTCAGGGGGACAGCGTTCCAGGGTTATGCGGATGGACTCCAATATCTGAGAGAGCGGCTCTTGCAGGGCTTCGCGTATTTCTTCGGAGCGAATGTTCAGGGTTTTTGGTAATCCTGCGCTCAAATCGCGGCCCTTCACTTCCATGGTTAATTCCTGCTCCAGCGGAAAGGCTGAGCCAATTCGTATTTTAATTTCTTCCGCTGTGCGTTCACCTATCATCAGGTTATAGGCCCGTTTCATGTGCGCGACGATCGTCTCGTCAAATTCGTCCCCGCCGACCCGAAGGCTGCGGCTGAAGACGATGCCGGCGAGGGAGATAATTGCGATTTCGCAAGTCCCGCCGCCGATGTCCACGATCATGTTGCCCGCTGGTTCATGCACCGGCAGACCGACGCCGATGGCCGAGGCCATGGGCTGCTCGATTAGATATACTTCCCGGGCGCCGGCATGAGTGGCGGAATCTTTGACCGCCCTTTTTTCCACTTCGGTAATTCCCGAAGGCACCGCGACGACGACGCGCGGGGCAATGAGCTTGCGGTGATGGACCTTTTGTATGAAATGGCGGAGCATGGCTTCGGTGATTTCGAAGTCCGCGATCACGCCATCTTTCATCGGCCGAATGGCCACGATATTTCCCGGCGTGCGTCCGAGCATCCGTTTGGCTTCATCGCCAACGGCCAGGACGTTTGTGGTGCCCGCCTGAATCGCGACCACGGAGGGTTCGCGGAGCACAATTCCACGATCTCGTACGTAAACGAGGGAATTGGCTGTCCCAAGGTCTATCCCAATGTCATTGGAAAACAGGCTTTTAACTTGTGCAAACATGAAATGTTGCCTAACGAGCGAGAGATTAAGAGCCTTTGCCAAAGAAGGTCAAGTTATTAACAATACTGGT
>DASZLX010000011.1:0-117560 GCA_035552155.1 Verrucomicrobiia bacterium
AATCCCTGGATCTGGCGCACCACCTCGCGCATCTTCTGCGCGGACATGCGGATGTTTTTGGTAATCGCGTGAACTTGCATATTACTATTTCGCCTCCGCTTTCGCCGTGTGCGCGCCGTGTTTCTTGAATGTGCGCGTCAGGGAAAATTCCCCGAGCCGATGGCCCACCATGTTTTCCGTCACAAACACCGGGTTGAAAACCTTCCCGTTGTGGACATTGAACGTCAGGCCGACAAATTCCGGCGTGATCATCGAACGGCGCGACCAGGTCTTGATCGGCGTCTTCTGGTTCGAGCTCTTGGCCTTCTGGATTTTCTCCTGAAGGTGGAAATCGACAAACGGACCTTTTTTAATCGAGCGTCCCATAAATTACTTGTGCTTCATTGGCCGGCCATCGCGGCGGACCAAAATAAACCGGTTGGAAAATTTCTTCTTGTCGCGCGTGCGATAACCCTTGGCAATCAAACCCCACGGCGAAGTCAACTGCTGCCAGCCACCGCCAGACTTGGACTTGCCGGCGCCACCACCGTTCGGATGGTCCACCGGGTTGCGCGCAACACCGCGGCTAATCGGGCGAATGCCCCGATGCCGCGAGCGGCCCGCTTTGCCGAGAATCACATTTTCGTGCTCCGCATTGCCCACCTGGCCGACCGTCGCATAACAATTCTCATTGATCTTGCGGATTTCACCGGAAGGCAAACGAACCTGCGCATAACCTTCGTCGCGCGACATCAGGCTCGCCGCGCCACCGGCGGTGCGCACCATCTGGCCGCCACGACCCGGTTCAATCTCAATATTATGAATGCTGCTCGCCAGCGGAATCGCCCGGAGCGGAAGACAGTTGCCAATGTTAGGGGGAGCCGTCGGGCCGCTCATCAACTTCGCGCCCACCTGCAGGCCGGCCGGAGCGATGATGTAAGCCTTCTCGCCATCCTTATATTGGAGCAGCGCGAGGCGGGCCGTCCGGATGGGATCATATTCAATGGCCGAAACCGTGGCTTCCACGCCATGCTTCTGCCGTTTGAAATCCACGAGGCGGATTTTCTGCTTGTGGCCGCCGCCAATGCCGCGAGCCGTGGCGCGCCCATAATGATTGCGCCCGCCGGTCTTCTTGCGGATTTCGACCAGGCTCTTCTCCGGCTTGGTCTTCGTGATATCGCTGTAATCGGCGAACGTTACATAGCGCGTCGATGGCGTCAGCGGTCTAAATGTCTTAACTGGCATAAATCAAATCAGTTACCTAACAACAACCAAGTCAGTTGCGTAAAATTGCTGTAGAGCGCGAAAACCTCGGCGCCGTTCGGCGAATCAGCCGACGCTACAACCATCAAACACTTCCATCAGCTTGGAGAGCGGAGCCATCAATCCTGCCCCCGGATGGGTGGTCAGTTATCGGTCCCGCAAGTTATGCTGCCTGCTTCCTTTTGGGAAACGGGAGCCGGAATATAGGCAAACCGTGAATACTGCGCAATAGGTTTTTTCAGAAATTTTCACCGTGCGCTGGAAATCGTCAATTATCCCTTAATTCCTTTATTTTAAGCGGTTTTGATTGTTTCCATATAAAAATTCCAAATCCCAAGCGTCCAGGCTCCAAAGAATTTTCAACCTCCAAGCTCCACAACCGGCGAACCCCGATTGAATTGGAGTTCGAAGTTGGTAGTTTCCCTGGAATTGGGAACTTTCGCGCCCTCGCAGTTCATCAATTCGCCTTTGAAATCTAAATCTCAAATCCGCACAGGCTTTGGAGCGCGACTTTCAGGTCGCATCAACGTACTAATCTCAAACAACAAGGGTTTTTTCGGCGCGTTCGGAACTCCACGCTGAAGCGGACTGAAAGTCCGCGCTCCTTCAAACGACAACACCTCCTCCGATTGTGCCCTGACTCATTTTCCCGCTTCTTTTGAAATCCAATTTCTCCGCGCGCAGCGCGGCACACCGACAACGCCAAAGGCGTTGCAGCACTCAGCCCGGGGTTGCCCGAGTCCGCGAGGGCTACTCCGGGTAATGCCAAATAAATCCATTTTTTCCTCATTCGCCCCCGTGAAAGGCGAATGAGGAAAAAACCAAATGCCTCCACATTTTCCTGTTGCCGACCAGATTTGATGTAGATTGGCGCCATGGATCCAACGAAATCGGAATTTTCTGCCGAATCGGCCGAGTCCACTCCGGCCACCCCGCGTTTGGAATCCCGACGCATGGGCATTTTCGTGACCATCGTATTGACGATACTGTTGAGCGCAAACGCCTTCGTCTGCGCTACGTGGAGTCACTTCTTCGCAATGCCCGGATGGCTCTGGTGGCAATTCATTCCTGGCTCGCTCGCAATCGTTTTCATTGTGAGTACCATCGCGGGATTTCGTTCCGCCAATCCGTTCATTCCCATTGTTTACACGGTGTCCGCTTCGTGGCTCGGCCTATTGAACTTCACCTTCTTCGCCGCCGTGGGCTGCTGGGTGGTGGATACCGCCGCGTGGGTGATCGGCAAACCGCTGCCACCCTTTTATATTGCAGCGGTATTATTCGGGGCCGCGTTTCTGGCGACCGCGGTAGGACTCATCAACGCCGCCTGGCTCAGCATCACACGTGTCACCGTCGCCTTGCCGAATCTACCGGAAGCCTGGCGCGGACGCACCGTGGCGCTCGTAACCGATATTCATCTCGGCCACATTTCGCAGCCGCGATTTCTCCGCCGCATCATCGCGCGACTTCGCTCCGCGCAGCCGGACGCAGTTTTCGTAAGCGGCGATATGTTCGATGGCAACCCCGTTCGCGTGAACGAACTGGTCGCGGGCTGGCAAGGATATTCGCCCGCGCGCGGAATTTATTACATTGCCGGCAATCACGATGAATTTGTCGATCGCAGAATTTTTCTTGAAGCCGTCAGCCGCACTGGCGTGCGAGTCCTGAACAATGAAAAGCGCCTCGTCGACGGCCTGCAAATCGTCGGCGTCCACGACTCGGAAGCGGAAGACCCGAAGACATTGCGGGAAGTTTTGCAGCGCGCCCGATTGGACACCGAACAGCCGAGCATTCTGCTAGCGCATCGACCCGTCAACCTCGCCGTGGCGGAAGAAGCCGGCATCTCGCTGCAACTGTCCGGCCACACGCATCACGGACAAATGTGGCCCTGGAATTTATTAGTGCGCCGCATCTACGGACCATTTGCGTACGGACTGCATCGGCTTAAAACCATGTGGGTCTACACCAGCAGCGGCGCCGGCACTTGGGGCCCGCCCCTGCGCCTCGGCACCAAATCAGAGATCGTGCTGATCCAGTTGGAAAAAGCATAGGCTCAACTTATAAAGGGGTCAGTCAATGGTATTGTAATATTTTTGAAATGAAAAACTGACTCATCTGTTTCACCAAACCGCTCCCCGCTGATCTGATTGTGATACTTGGAACGTGGCGCGCCGTAGCACGCAAGAGCGGATCTGCCGTTAAATTCACTCATCACTCATCACTCACTTCTCAAGCCACCCTCACCGGCATCGTCCTCACCCTTTTCCCCGTCGCGCGAAAAACGGCGTTCGCGATCGCTGGCGCAATGCATATAATCGGCGTCTCACCCGCACCCGCCGAAGGCAAATCCGTCCGATTGATCAAGTGCACATCCAGTTCCGGCACGTCCTCATAACGCGGCACCGGGTAACTCCGGAACGACACCGTCTGATTCTCGCCATTCTCAAACCGCACCTCCTCGCGCAACGCCGGCCCGAGCCCCATGATGATCGCGCCCTGCACTTGTTTCATCAAATTGTCCGGGTTCACAATTGCGCCGCACTCGAACGCCTGGCACACGTGCTTCACGCGAATTCGGTTTTTCGAATCCAACTCTATTTCCACGCAAGCCGCCACATACCCGCCTTTTTCCACTCCGCACGATAACCCGATCGCCGGGCCTGCCAATTTGATGCGTTCCTTCCACTTAAATTTTTCCGCCGCCGTTTCCAACACCGCGCGCAACCGCGAATTTTCCAAATGCGCCAGCCGGAATTCCAGGGGATCCGCTCCCGCAGCCGCAGCCAATTCATCCATGAAACATTCGCGCGCAAAATTATTCGCCGTTGCCGCCAGCCCGCGATACGACCCATGCCGCAGCGGCGGTTGGGAAGGCACATACTGGCTCCGATGCTTCGCTATTTCATATGGCGTCTCCAACGCGGAATTGCCGGAATTGATATTCACGAAATGCCATGAGGTCACATTTCCCTTTGCGTCGAGGGTCGCCTCAATTTCAATCGCCGCGGCCGGCCGGAAATATGCCCAGGTAAATTCCTCTTCCCGCGTCCAGCGCAGCGAGACCGGCTTGCCCGCGGCCTGCGCCAGCCGTGCCGCCTCCACCGCCACTTCGCCCGTGTGCTTGCCGCCGAAAGCCGCTCCGAAATCCGGCACCACCACGCGCACCTGCTCTTCCGCCAAATGAAACGCCCGCGCCAGTTCCGTCCGCACCCCGAACGGATTCTGCGTCCCCGTCCAGACCGTCAGCGCGTCGTTGCCAGTCCATTCCGCCACTGCTGCGCGCGGTTCCAGCGGCGAATGTTGCGCATACGCCACCTCGTAACTCGCCCGCACCACCTTCGCCGCCTTCGCCAATTCATCCGCGAACGGATTCAGCGGCACCCCACCCTCGGCGTGCCTTTTCAAATAATCGAACAGCTCCTTGCTCGATGTCTGCGGCGCCGTTTCCCATTTCGCCGTTTTCGCAATCGCCTCCAAAGCGCTCTCCGCCGCAAAACTCGTCGGCGCCGTCACCCCCACAAATCCTTCACTCTGCGCCACCGTCACGCCTTTCATCGCCTTCGCCGCCGCCACATTCACCGCTGTCAGCTTCGCTCCGTACGACGGCGACCGCAGCACCTTGCCATACACCATTCCCGGTCGCGAAATATCCGATGGATACTGGTGCTCGCCCGTGACAACGCGCCGAGCGTTCGGCCGAATCAAAGATGTGCCCATCACCTTCCATTCCTTCACCGCCGTGAGGGTCACATCGCCGGGAATCGCCTGCGCAAAATCTGCCTCCTCGCTCTTCGCGAACTCCGCATAACTCAGGGAACGTTTGCCCGCCACTTCGATCGCCCTGCCCTCCTTCACCGTGATGCCATCGCGCCCCACGCCCCACTGCTTCGCCGCGAAATTAACCAACAATTCCCGCACTGCCGCCGCTGCCTGGCGAATCGGCGGCACCGTCCTCGGCGTGCTTCCGCTTCCGGCCGTCATGCCGTCATCCGGCACGAGACTTGTATCAACCGCCGCGAGAACCACCTGGCTCGCCGGCACGCGCAATTCCTCCGCTGCCGCCTGCGTAAACTCCGCCCGCGATCCCTGCCCGGCCTCCACCTTGCCCACCATCAACGTAATCACGCCGTCCGTCCCAATGTGCAATCGCGCGGCAATATTCCGTGCCCCCCGGCCCAGGAAACCGCCGCCACCATGCCGCTGTTGCGCCAAGGCCGGCGCTGAAATCACCAACAACAATCCCGTGCCGAGAATTTTCGCAAACGACCGCCGGTTCAACCCAAAATCAAAGTGCGCCGGCTCCAGCAACTCATTGTAATCAATCTCGTTGTTCTTCTCAGGTAGCGGCGGTCTGCGGCCGCCATCCTCAATCGATTGAATTTTCACGCGGCCTCCTTTCGGGTCTGCTCCGCCGCCCGATGAATCGCCGCCCGGTATTTCGGATAACTGCAACAACGGCAGATGTGCCGGTTCATGCGTGCGACGATATCCGCGTCCGTGGGGTTGGGGGTTTCCTTCAGCAACGCCACTGTGCCCATAATCATCCCCGCCGTGCAATAACCGCACTGGAACGCGCCCTCCTCCATGAACGCCCGCTGCACCGGGTGCAACGTGTCGCCTTTCGCCAGCCCTTCAATCGTCAGGATGGCCTGCTTGTCCACGTCGCCGATCGTCGTTATGCACGACGCGATGCTCTCGCCGTTCATCAATACCGTGCAGGCGCGGCACTGCCCTTCGCCGCAGCCATACTTCGTGCCGGTCAGGTGCAAATCCTCGCGCAAAACATCCAGCAACGGCCGCTGCGGATCCGTCGTCACGGTCCGCGACTTTCCGTTCACCGTAAAAGTAATCGTCGCATCCATATTTCAATCCATCCTTTCGGCCAGTTCATCCGGAAACGAAATCGGCCACAACCACGGGGTCAACCCTATTCATTGGACTACGCCCGCTCTCCAGAAGTTTCAACCTTTATCTCGCGGCAATTGTCCCCGCTGCACCCTTCAGCTCCGGATTTCGAACTCGAAAATCGGAACCCGGCACTGAGAAATTGTTCTGAAAGAAAAATTTCTGCGGCCTTCACCCCAGTTGCGACGATGGTGGATTCATCGAAGTTCTTTTCGAAAAGTTGTTATCGAATACCAACACACAAACAATCCTTAACCAAAAAAACATTATGCCAAAAGACAACAAACAATCCGGCCGTACACCACGCGGAAACATGCAATCCGAATCGGAATCCCAGGGAATGGACAACGATTTGCACGAACTTTTCCTCGACGAACTGGCGGATATTTACAACGCCGAACATCAGCTCACCAAGGCCCTGCCCAAGCTGGCCAAGGCCGCCGAATCCGATGAGCTGCGCGAAGCCCTGGAAGAGCACCTCGAGGAAACCGAGGAACACATTTCCCGCCTCGAACAAGTCGCCGAATCGCTCGACGAAACCCTCAAACGCAAAACCTGCAAGGCCATGCAAGGCCTCGTCGCCGAGGGCGATGAAATCGTCAAGGAGCAAAAAGATTCCAGCGCCCTGGATGCCGGGATCATCGCCGCCTGCCAGAAGGTGGAGCACTACGAAATCGCAACCTACGGAACGCTCATCTCCTGGGCCGAACAAATGGGCCATGACGAAGCCGTAAAACTCCTCCGTCAAACCGAGGAGGAGGAATCCGCCGCCGACGAAAAGCTGACCGAAGTGGCGGAAAACATCGCCAACGAACGAGCGCAGGCAGAATAGATCACGAACGGACGAACGGATAAGCTAATATACAAACAGGCGGAAATGCATTTCGCATTTCCGCCTGCTTTTTTCCCAAAAGAAATTTTAAAAATTTCTAAAACCGATTACCGGTGGCCACCGCCGTGGAATCCGCCGCCGCTCGCGTGAAATCCGCCGCCACCATGGAATCCACCACCGCTGTGGAATCCGCCGCTGAAGCCTCCGTGAAACCCACCCACGGCATGAAACCCTCCGCCAAAATGTCCGAAGTTATTGAACCCGAAACCAAAACCCACCCTCGGATAATATCCTCTCGAATAATAATAGGGATAGGAGGAATAATAATACGGGTAGCAATAGCCGGAATTCAGGTATGGGTAACCGTAGCTGCCCCCAATATAAACCACCGACGAGGCCGGTTGAGTATAATAAGGGTTGTAGGTTGGATCCACGTAAGTTGCCGGCGGAGTCACCACTGTGGCCGGCGCCTGTTGCGCATACGCAGGCGAAGATTGAGCGTATTGTGTCGAGGCCGCATACGCTTGGGCCGATGCAACCTGCGCCTGCTCGCGCAATTCCGCGCCGCGTTGCAGCATCGTGGTCAACTCGTCGGTCGTCAGCCCCGCATCGCGCAGCCTTATAATTTCATCCGCGCTGGGCTGAAACGGCCCGGGCGAAGTTTTGATGTAGGAAAGGACGACTGATTGGTCCACGCCGGAACGGGAAAGGGCAACAATGTCATTAATCCGGCCCGAAAATTCCGGGGCGGAGGGGCTGGGAACGGTTACCGTGGCGCTCGCCTGAACGGGCGCCGTATCGACGGCCTGGGCCATCAGCCCCGAGCCGGCCAAAACGCCGACGGTCAAAAAGGAAAGAATGCGACTTTTCATATGCTATTTGACGTCCCAAATGGGTTTCGTATTCGGGACCTTTGTCAATAAAGTACAATACGCCGGAACCCAGGGTTTTCAAGAGCACAATCGCCCCTCGTCCCCCCTCGAAATCGCCGGGATTTACCCCTCATGATTCTGTCTCAACTTCCTACCCTCCTCCACCACCCGTTGCTCCGCTTCGCGCGGCATTTCTTCGTAATGACTGAACTCCTCGGTATGCACCCCGCGCCCGCCCGTCAATGACCGCAGCGTGCTCGAGTATCGATAAAGTTCCTTGGCCGGCACGTGCGCTTTGATGACCTGAAACGCGCCCTCCGCATCCATGCCCTGAATTCTGCCGCGCCGGCTGGAAAGGTCGCCCATGACTTTGCCCATGAAATCCTCGGGCACCCGGATTTCCACGGTGTAAATCGGTTCCAACATGCACGGTCGCGCCGCCGCGAAGGCTTCCTTAAACGCGAAATATCCGGCGATCTGAAACGCAATGTCCTTCGAATCCACCGGATGCATTTTGCCGTCGTAAAAATCGACTTTCACATCCACCACGCGGTAACCGGAAATAATGCCTTCCTCGCACGCTTTGTGAACGCCCTTTTCCACGGACGGCACAAAAACGCGATCCACGTTCTGCCCCACGAGCGATTGAGTAAACTCTACCCCCGTGTCGCGCGGCTTCGGCTCGAGGCGCATCCACACCTCGGCAAATTGCCCCGCGCCGCCGGTCTGTTTTTTGTGGCGGTACTTCGATTCTCCGCGCGCCTTGATGGTCTCGCGATAACGCACGCGCGGCTCGTGTAATTCCACGTGCACGCCGTAACGCCGCCGCAGCCGCTCCGCGATCACCTCCAAATGCAACTCGCCTTGCGCGGACAAAACGGTCTGGTGCAATTCCCCGTCCACGTGATGCAAAAAAGTCGGGTCTTCGTGATGCAACGCCGCGAGACCGGAGGCGATTTTATCCTCCTCGCCCTTGCTTGTGCTCTTCAGGGCAGCGTGAATGTTCGGTTTGGGATAAATCACTTTGGGCAGCGACACCAGCCTCTTCGCGCCGCAAAGCGTGTTGCCGGTGTGCGTGTCCTTCAATTTTACCACCGCGCCAATATCTCCCGGTCCCAGCGCCGGCACGCTCTCGCGGTTTTTCCCGTTGAGAATATAAATCTGCCCGATTTTTTCCGCCGTGCGCCGGTCCGTGTTGCGCAACTCGGAACCGAACTTCACGTGCCCGGAATAAACGCGAAAAAACGAGAGCTCGCCAAACTGCGCTTCGCTCATGGTTTTGAAAACATAACAGACGGGCTCGGCATCGTTGAGCGCCACGTCCACTTCCCCGCCGTTCGCGTCGTGCGCGGTGACTTTGTGGCGATCCACTGGCGAGGAACCGTACTTGGCGATGAAATCCATCATGCGCGCCACGCCGATGTTGTGCTCCGCCGAAACGCAAAACACCGGCACGAAAGATTGTTTCTGCACCGCGGCGTGCAGCCCCGCGCGCAATTCCTCTTCGCTCAAGGTCCCCTTATCCATCCATTTTTCCATCAGCGAATCGTCCGCCTCGGCGATATACTCGATCAATTCTTTGTGCAGCGCCGTCACGCGCTCAGCGAGTTCACCCGTGGTCGGCGCCTCGGTGTATTTGCCAGACCGATCGCCTGCGTAAGTGATGACTTCGCTGCGGATCGTGTCCAGCAACTGATTGAAGCCGGAACCGGGATTGATCGGTAAGTTGATGGGAAACACGCGCGCCCCAAAATGCTCCCGCAACTGCGCCAGGATGTTTTCAAAATCCGTGTCATCCTTGTCGAACGCATTGATGACGATCATTTTTGGAATGTCATCCTCGGTCGCATATTTCCAGGCAGCATCCGTGCCGATGCTCACGCCGTGGCTTGCGTGAACTGTGATCAGCGCGAAATCACCGACGCGCAGTGCGCCCAGGCCCTCACTGATGAAATCCGCGTAGCCGGGGCAATCGAGAATATTGAATTTCTTCCCCAGCCATTCCAAATGCATGAGCGTCGCCGAGACGGAAATCTGCCGCTGCTTTTCGCTCTCGTGATAATCGGAAACCGTGGTCCCCGCGGCAATGTTTCCCATGCGATTGATGACACCCGCGCACGCGAGCATGGCTTCGCTGAGCATGGTTTTTCCGGAGGAGGCGTGCCCGACGATGGCGAAGTTGCGGATGTCAGCCGGCTGATATTCTTTCATAGCGAAAAATCCTCAGGTTTGTCCCGCAGGGTGGACTGCGGCGCACGAGGCAAACTTATTCCCGCGCAGCCAATTCGCCAAGCGAATATGCACCGTAGGACAGGCATCCTGCCTGTCTCCATTTAATTAATCTCAACCGAAGGGAACAAAGACACATCCGGCCAATTACCATCTTCATTTTAGCACAACCCCGCTTGCCAAAAATGAACGATTATCGAATACTTAACCCATGAGCGCAGCAGAGGTCATTGAACAAATCAAGGAATTGCCACCCGACCAACGCGCGCAGGTAGCCCGGTTCGTTATGGAGAATTCCACTGCTCACCGCAGCTTTTCGATTTCCACCGAAATAGACGGATTGCCGGTCATCCACGCCAACGGTGGGACAATCACCTCACGACTGATTCGCGACATCGAAGGCCTTGCGCCGTGACTCGTCTCCTCGATGTCAACGCGCTCGTGAAAAGTTTTGCCAACGAACCCGATCTGGTTGAGTTGGTGCGGTAGCGAAGACGCGCCTCAATGCGCCTCCAGCCACGTCTTCCCCACGCCCATTTCCACCTCGATCGGCACATCGAGCGAGATCGCCGTTTTCATCTTTTCCTCCACCAGCGGCAGCACTTCCTTTTCTTCGCTCTTCACCAGGTCGAAGACCAGTTCGTCGTGCACCTGCAACAGCATTTTGGTTTTGAAACCCTGTTTGCCGAGTTCCGAGTGGATTTGGATCATCGCGATCTTAATCATGTCCGCCGCCGTGCCCTGGATCGGCGCGTTGATGGCATTGCGTTCGGCGCTGCCGCGAACGGTGGCGTTTGAGGAACGAATGTCCCGGATGTAACGCCGCCGTCCGGTCACCGTCTCCACGTAACCGTTCCTGCGCGCGAACTCCATCGTGTCATCCATGTATTGGCGAATGCCGGCAAACTGCTTGAAATACTGGTCGATGATTTCCGCGGCTTCGCGCCGCGGGATACGGAGCCGCTGGGCGAGGCCGAACGCGGAAATGCCGTAGGCGATGCCGTAATTCACCATCTTCGCCTTGCTCCGCATTTCCGGCGTCACCGCGTCAAGCGCGACGCCGTACACTTTCGCCGCCGTCGCGGTGTGAACATCCACGCCCGTCCGAAATGCCTCCAGCAACCCGGCCTCGCGGCTCAGCCCCGCGATGATGCGCAGCTCGATCTGCGAATAATCCGCTGAGAGCAGGCAATGCTTCGCATCGCGCGGCACGAACGCCTTGCGAATTTCCTGCCCGCGCTCGCTGCGAATCGGAATGTTTTGCAGGTTGGGGTTCTGCGAGTTCAAGCGGCCGGTCGCCGTCGCCACCTGGTTGTAAGTGGTGTGCACGCGGTTGGTCTTCGGCCAGATGGCCGTCGGCAAGGCGTCCGCGTAAGTGGATTTTAATTTCGACGCCGCCCGAAAATCCAGCAGTTGCCGCACGATTTCATGGTCCGGCGCGAGCGTCAGCAGCGTTTGCTCGTCGGTCGAGTATTGGCCGGTCTTGGTTTTTTTTGGCGCCTCGCAAATTTTCATCGCCTCAAAAAGAATCTCGCCCAGCTGGCGCGGTGAATTGAGATTGAACTCGCGGCCGGCCGCCCCGCAGATGGATTTTTGCAGTTGCTCCATCTCGCGCGAAAGTTGCGCGGCAAATTCCGAGAGCGCGGCGGAATCCACTTTGATGCCCTCAAATTCCATGTCCACCAGCACCGGAATCAACGGCGACTCGATTTCGTAAAACACCCGTTCCTGGCCTTTTTCCTTCAGCAACGGCTCCAGCACGCCGCGCAATTGCAGCGCCACATCCGCGGCTTCCATCGCGCGCTCCGCCATTTTTTCCGACGCCACGTCGCCGAGGCTGAGTTGCTCCTCTTTCTTTTCGCCCGCCGCCGCGCTCAGGCTGTATCCCAGGCCGGCCTCGGACAAAAAATCCAGCGAGTGCCGCATGTCCGGCTCGATGAGACTGTGCGCCACCATCGTGTCGAAAAGTTTTCCGCGCAGCGTGAAACCGTGCCATTTCAGCACGCTGGCATCGAACTTCAAATTGTGGCCCACCTTCTCGATGGATTCGGACTCGAACAGCGCGCGAAATTCCTCGAGCATTTGCGCCGCCGCTTTCGCGTCCTCCGGCAGCGGCACATAAAATCCCGCGTGCGGCTTGAATGAAAATGCGAGGCCGGCCAGCCGCGCGTCTTTGGCCTCCGCGCCGCTCGTTTCCGCCTTGAAGCAGAACGACCGCAATCCGCTTAAGCTCTTGATGAGCTTTCCCCGTTGCGCCGGGGAGGAGACAATTTGATACTCGTGCGGAATGTCCGCGAGCGATTTGAGATTCGCGGCGGGTTGTTTGCGCGCTTCTCCCTCGCCCTCGGGGAGAGGAGGAAGTTGTTCCCGCGCTGGATTTTGTTCAGTGCGTTCGGACTTTTCGGAGGATGCCAAACCCGTTCCCCCTCTCCCCGGGGAGAGGGGTGTCGCGGCTTCGGACGGCTGAAATCCCCTGCCCGCTTTGAAATCCTCGCCAAACAACCGCCGGCCAATCGAATTAAATTCAAATTCAATCAGCAACTCCTTCACCTTTTCCTCATCCGGCGGACGCAGCTTCAACGATTCCGGTTCGTACTCGCACGGCGCGTCGCACATCAACGTCACCAGTTTTTTGGAAAGCAGCGCCGCGTCGCGGTTCTTCTCCAGATTCTCCTTCAATTTCCCCTTCAATTCCCCGGTGCGCGCAAGCAGGTTTTCCACGGTGCCGAACTCCGCCACCAGTTTCGTCGCCGTCTTTTCGCCGATGCCCGGCACGCCTGGCACGTTGTCCACCGCATCGCCCATGAGCGCCAGCACATCGATGACCTGTTCGGTGCGCTGGATGCCCCAGCGTTTTTGAATTTCCGGCACGCCCATGATTTCGACGCCGTCACCCTGGCGCGAGGGCCGGTAAAGAAACGTGTTTTCGTCCACAAGTTGCCCGAAATCCTTGTCCGGCGTCACCATGTAAGTCTGAAACCCTTCCTTCTCCGCGCGCCGCGCCAGCGTGCCGATGATATCATCCGCCTCATAGCCGTCGCACTCGAGAAGCGGCACGCGAAACGCCTCCAGCATCCGGCGCACGTGCGGCAGCGCGGCGGACAAATCCTCCGGCATCGCCTGCCGCGTGGCCTTGTATTCGGGAAAAATCGTGTGACGCGGCGTGGGCGCATCGGTATCCAACGCCACCGCAATATGAGTCGGCTGCTGCTTGCTTAAAATTTCCAGCAGCGTTTGCGTAAAGCCATAGAGAGCCGAAGTATTCACGCCCTTGGACGTAAAAATCGGCCGCGCGATCAGCGCAAAATGCGCGCGATAAACCAGCGCCATGCCGTCCAAAAGAAATAGCCGTTTCGCCATGACTTCAATGGTATCCCGGACGGACGAGCTCCGCGAGTCCCTGATTTTCAAAAATTTTGCCGCGCGGATTTTCTATTTCGGAAGCCACTTGTGAATCATCAGCGCACACGCCGCATCGCATCCCTCCACCGCGTCGTCACCGGCAATATTCGTCGCCGCGATGACCACAAAATTCTTTTCCGGTGCGAGCCACATCACCACATACCACATCGTGTTCGAACCATTGTGCGTCAACACCGTTCCGCCCGCCCAGCCGCGATCCAGCACCACCCATCCGCACGCGTAATTATCCCCGCCATCCGCCGCACTCCCCCCTTCCGGCAAAGCATGCAGCCGCGCCAGCGTTTCCGGTTTCAACAACCCATTGGTCTCATGACCCAAATGCAGCATCGCGAAGCGCGCCAAATCATCCAGCGAACAATGCACCCGCCCGGCGGGCGCGATGGCTGGCGGATTATCCGATTGCACCGGCACTGTGCCGAGCGGCCCGTGCGTGTGTCCCCACGGCTGGTCAGGAGCGCCGGCGTCTCGCCGGCCCGGTGGGCCAAATCCCGCGCTCTCCATGTGCAGCGGCTTGAATAGTTTTTCGGTCATCAACGACTCGTAATCGCGGCCCGTGATTTTCTCCAGCATCGCGCCGACGATGGCATAGCCCTGGTTCGAATAAATCATCTTTGTTCCCGGCGGTGCCGCGGGCGGCTCAGCCAGAACCGCTTCAATAAATTCCCGGCGCTGTTCCGTGGGCGTTCCGTGTTCCTCCCAGGCCCGTTTCCGCGCAGCGGGCGGCTGCTCGTGCGGAACGCCGCCGCGATGATGCAGCAATTGCTCCACCGTCACGCCCTCATATTGCTTGTTCATCTTGCCTTTCAAGCCAGGAAAAACCTCGGCGATCGTGGTGTCCCAGCGCAATTTACCTTGCTCGATGAGCATGGCCGCGAGCGTGGCCGTCATGGACTTGGTGCAGGAACCGATGTGAAACTCATCATTCGTCGTCACCAGCGTCGCATCGCCCAGCTTGCGAACGCCCACCGCCGCCCGATCGCAAATTTTACCGTCTTTCGCCACCACCACCGCCAATGCGGGCAAATCGTGTTTCTTCCGAATGACTTCGAGCCCCTGGTTTGGCGCGGGAGCTCCTGACACGATGTCGGCTGCCAATATTGCAACCAGCAGGCCGGCAAAGGGGAGTATTGTTGTCATGCAGCGGGATGATAAAGCTTGCACGGAAAAGCGCCAGCCACCGCTTTTTGACACCGACCGCGTAGACGGGAAAGTGCGTATGTACAAAAAAATGGGGCGCATTAAAATGCGCCCCGGTTAGGGAGAAGAATGAGACGCCGAAGCGGCGTCCCTCCCGGTTATTGGTTACTTCTGAAGAGTCTGCACCAGCGTGCCGTCATCGGCCACCTTGATGCTCGGGTTCTTGCCGGTATCCTTGAACGAAACTTCATAGATGGTGCGGCCGTTGTCGGTCTCGCGCGAGATATTCGCAATCTCACTTTCAGGAGCGCTGGCCTGGATGGTCTTTTGCACCTTCTCCGGCAACGCGCTGAATTGTGTGCCCACCGCGCCCGTGGGCGTCAGGGCTTTTTTCACATCACTAACGATGCCATTCTGCGTAGACGGGAGGTCACTGCTCAGGACGCGGCCGTCTGAGGCCACCACCATGGTATTGTTGTTGTTATTGTCAGTGTTGCGGATCTGGACTTTGTAGGCGTCCATGCCGTTCTCCGAGGTTTTGGAGACACTGGTAATTTCACCATTGGGCGATTCCGAACGGACCGCTTTCTGAACTGTGGGCGGGAGGGAGTTGAAGTCCTGGGAGGCAGTTTCAACACTCTGATTACAACCCGCCACCAATCCTGCGGCGGCCATTAGCGTTACGAGGTATAATTTAATAGGCGTTTTCATACCTCTAACTTACTCCCTAGTCCCTATTGGCCAATTAGGTGAGTTGCTACCGAGCGATGGGGAATTTCCTTCTGCTATGATAACAAGCCCAGTCGATGTAGCGTTCGCCTCAATCGCAATCGGTCTGGTGAATTCATTTCGAGCAGCCACGCCGTGGTTCGACCCACGGCGCTTTTTCCCAAAATGTTTGCGCCATCACGAACAAAATGTTCTTCCCAAAGTTGTTTGCGAGGGTCAAAAAGCGGAAAAATTTGTCCGGTATCCGGATCGATGCCGCTTAGGTTTGTACCTTTGCGGAAATTGCATTCCGGACAGGCTAAAGCAAGATTGTCCGGGGAATCCGCTCCGCCATGTTGTCGGGCAGTAATGTGCTCGAGATGAAAACGCAGTGCTGAAAAATTTTGCGAAAGGCGGCAATACTCGCAACGATTCCCTGCCCGGTCGCGGACGAACTGGCTTGTAGCCGCGTCCATCAGTTCGCTTTGTTATGGCTCAACACTAACTGCGCTTCCGCTTGAAGTAATCCCAACAAGGTGTTGGCGCGCACCATGCCTTCCAATTCCTCGCTTTCCGAAGGGGACAAAGTTCCTTCGGTACGTTTCTCGGAAAGTTGGTCGTAGCGCGACTGTACTTCCGCATCGGCGCGAAGATTAACCAAAGCGCGGGCCAGATCAGCGGTAAAATGACTCGGCAATGGCCGAAGCAATTTCTCCAGAGCCGTCGTTTCGCTCCCGGTTTTCATCTTCCAAAGACTATCATTTAAAGGGCAGGCCTGCCACACTTCTTTTCACGACAATAACGGCCTCAATTGATTCGCCACCCCGTCAATCCACTCATTCCCCGGACGCGCGTAGGGACGGAACATTTCCGTGTAACCCTCGCGGTCATTGTAGTAGAGCGCGCGGTGCATCCCGAGCGTCGAGGCGTCCGGCGAATCGATCAGGCTCGCCGAATCGCTGGCGCTCATCTGGAACAACACGCGCATTTCAAACTCGCTCAAATTCTTCCGGCCCAGGAAACGATTCACGTTGTTGAAACTGTCGCACGTGGCGATGACGTGAATCCCGTGCGCGGGACCATCACTGATCAAACTGAGCAACACTGAAGCAGGCGAAGCCGCGTCGGTGGTGGAGAAACTAAACTCATCCTCCTGCCGCAACTTCTTCCAATTTTGCAAATCCTGAATCAGCACAAAGGTTTCCGGTCCGGCCGCCGCTTCATCTTCGTTGCGGCGCTTCAATTCCCCGCCGAGATTGTTCATCGCATCGGCCACGTCGCCGCCTTTGACGCGGACGATTTCGTGCGGCACAACCTGAACAATGCGATCGAGAAATTCCCGCTCCGGCGATTCCGGCGCCGTGCTGTCGAGCAGCACGAATCGCACTGTCCCGCGCGGGTATTGCGCGCCCAGCGAAACCAGCGCGACCCCCAGGATCGACAACGCTGACTCCGCGTTCTGACCCACCACCAGTAGATTGTTGCCGCTTTGCCGCTGGAAAACCGCCTCGGTCGGCCCCTTGATGGAATTCGGCGCGCCCAGCCACACGCGCGCCTGCGCGGGCGGTTTCGCCGGCGGCGTTTCGAGCAGGCTTCGCAACGTGGTATTTTCATTTACGTTCGCCGGCGCGTTGCCTTCGAACACGAACGGCCCCGGAAAATTTTTGCCGCTGCGATCGGCGAGTTCGCGAACTTCGGCGAGATATTTATCGCGCACATCTTCCGATAGCCACACGGCCTGGAAGGGGCTGTTTCCCTCGATCGCGCCCGCCGAATCATTGTAGATGCCTTCGCCGGGCCGCGAGAGCAGGCGCGGCGCGGGATTATCCTGGTCCATGATTAAATACGCGTCCGCCTCGTTCGTCTGGAGCGCGATGCGAATGACCATCTGGCCGAGCGTGGCGCGCGCGAGCGTATAAGCGCCGCCCAGCGTCTGCGAACCGAGCAGCACATGAATGCCGAAGGCGCGGCCCTGCCGCACGATGCGGTCGAGCAAGACCGCCGCCTGTTGCGACACGTGATCTTCCTCCACGAAAAATTCCTGAAACTCGTCAATCATCAACAGCGAACGCGGCATTGCTTCCGTGCCGCCCGCGCGTTTATAGCCGGCCACGTCCTGCACACCCATTTGCCGGAACAAATCGCCGCGCCGCCGCAATTCGGCATCGATGCGCTCCAGCACGCTCAGGCCGAATTGGCGATCACTCTCGATGGCCACCACTTTCGCGTGCGGCAGATGCCGGCTGGCGTAACACTTGAACTCGACGCCCTTTTTGAAGTCCACCAGGTAAAATTCCACCTGCTCAGGGCTGCACCAGAGCGCCAGGTTGGTGATCATCACGTGGAAAAGCGTGGACTTGCCGGAACCGGTTTTGCCAGCGATGAGCGCATGCTGCCGCGTGGCTTTTCCGATTTCCAGATACTGCAATTTCGTCGCGCCCGAGCGTCCAATCGGCACGCGCAATTCCTCGCTCGTCTCCTCACTCCAGATTTCGCCGTTCTTCGGCGCGATTTGGGAAAAGGGCACCTCCACCCGGTTCGAGTCCTTGCCCTTCTTGCCGACTTCGCGCAGGAAATGCGTGGCAAATTCCGCTGATGGCGGCGGGTCCAATTGCACCTGCGAACCGACAACGCGCCAATTCGCCAGTGCGAAATCATTTTCGCGCCGCACCAGCGTCACGCTGTTTTTGCGCAGCTCATCAGGCACGAAATCCTGCGGCAAGGCATTGCGCTGGTCCCAATCGATGAGCGTGTAGACGCCGCAACGCGCCCCGCTCGTGGCGATGTTCCGCAGCCGCTTTCCGGCCGTGTCGGAGAAATTCACCGGGAACGACGCGATGACGAGAATGTGATATTTCTCCGCGATGGTGCCCGCCTGCGCGTTGTATTCCGCGATGGTTTCATACTCGTTGCGCAAATACATCTGGATGACTTTTTCCATGTGCTCGTTCAACTCCGCGAGCTTCTCCTCGAACTGCGCCGATTGCGTCCAGATGCGGCTGTTGATGTGGCTCTCCTCGAAATCCGCGAGGTGCATCAACCCGGCGAAATTCTGCCCCAAACCAACCGGATCAAAAATCGTAAAGCTCAACTTGCCCGCCGGGTTCGTGGAAAGCAGACGGAAGATGATGTTGTTGATCGCCGCCACGGCCTCGTCGTGGCCGGTGTTTTTCGTTTCAAAAAGAATCGAGCCTTGCAGCGGATACGTCAGCAACAACGGCACCGGAAAAACCGCCGGTCCCGGCAGCGCCAGGCGCGAATCCTTCGGCGCAGCTTCCGCTGCTTTGATCATATCGACGTTGAGCGTGCCGAATTTCGCGGCATTTTTGAATTCGAGCGGCGGCTCCCAATCCTTCCACCGCGGAATTTCCCACGGCGGAAAAAGTTTCGCCGCGAATTCGTTTGCTTCGCCAATCGCTTTGTAAATCGGTTCGACGATCGCCTTCCACTCCCTCTCCAGCGCGCTCCACAATCCCTGGAACTCGGCTTCCAATCTGCCGATCTTGCCGCGATGCGTTTCGGAAAGCTCGCCGGCCTGCGCCTCGGCTTCCGAGCGCAGCCGCGCCAGTGTCTGCGCATGGTCGCGATTGATTTGCCGCGCTCTCGCTTCGTAAAGCTGCTCGCTTTTCTGGGAAGCCCGCTGGGCTTTGGTGTCCACCTTCGCCGGTCGCAGGCCGCGCTGTTCAATCGCGTCCTTCACCGACTGTTTCCATCGCTGGTTCATGGCCTGGATGGCATCGGCGGTTTCGTTTCGAAGCCGCTGCTGGTCCTGCAGGTTCCGCGCCTTCGCCTTTTCCGAACACGCACCGAGCAGCCAGCGCGCTTTGGCGAGGTTCCCCGCAATTTCCCTGGCGAGCGCCCCGCCCTGTTGCCGGCTGAAAATATAAGCGATCAACACGAGCACGAAGGCTCCGGCGGAAATTCCCGCGTAAAGCATCGGCACATTTTTGATTCCCATTTGGGGAAGCGCCGGCACGGCTGCCGCAAAGCCCAGCAACAACACGCCCCAAAGCCAGATCGGCATATACCGGAAAATCGCCGCCGGAAAAAGTCCGCGAAAACGGCCGATGTCCCCGCCAATTTTTTTCTCCAGCCGTAGAAGCTCGTCCAGCAATTCGTTTTCATCCCCCGACAAATCCGGCTGCGGCCATTCGCGTTCCGGGGCGAGTAATTTTCGAAAATTGCCGTAGCCGCCAAACGCCTTTTGCGCGGACGCCCCCAGGTGCGCAATCCGTTCGGATGCCTCGGCTACGCGGCGATTGAAATCCTCCAGCGCCGCCATTGCCGCCGCCAGCTTTTCATCCCGCACGCGCTCGGCCTCCAGCGAACCGGTTTGGACATTATATTTAATGTCGGCTTCCTGCTGGCCGATTGCATCCAGCACAAATTTACGCAAACGGATGTGGACCTGGTTTAATTTGGCTTTCCGCTGCTCGAACCGTTTTTGCGCGTTTTCCTTCGCCGTCTGGAAATCCGCCTCCGCTTTGGCGGCGGTCTCCGCAGCATCGGTTGTTTGCTTTTCCCTCGCGAGATCAAACGCCCTGGTTTCCACGCCGGACCGTGTCCGGAAATCGGCGTTCAATTTTTCCTCGCGCGCCGCGAAATCACGCATCGCGTTTTTCAGCGTTTCGAGCAACGCGAGCATTTCTTTGGCGCCAAAATTGTTACTCACAATCTTTTTGTACCTTTTTCAAAAGTTCATCCAATTTTTCCACGACGCTCACCGTCTTGTCCACGCCGATAAAAAGCTCCTGCAGGTATTTGCGCTCGAATTCCTGGGCCTTGGCGTCGCGCCAATAGTTTTTCGTTTCATCCCATTTCAACGAAAGCTCCTTCGTCAGCCCCACCAACCGCGCTTTGCTGCCTCCCAGGCTCATGAATTATTTCCCTCCGTGTCAGGTGGCGCGGCGCCCTCTGCTAGCGGTTCCTCAATTTTCACCGGCGCGCCGGAGGCCCCGCCGCTCATCCTGACCTCCGCGTAGGCTTCCAACGCCTGGATGACCTGGGAAAGATAAGCAATCGCGCGCGGCATTTCGCTCGCAATAAAACTTTGGAACTGGTCCGCCAGCTTGACCAGCGGCTCGGAGCGATTGTCCAGTTCGCGGTCCCATTTTTTCAATACCGCAATTTTTTTTTGCGCCTCGTCATAAGCTTCCTCCGCGCGATGCACCAGCAGTTGCTGCGCCGCCGAGACTTCCTGGAACCGGGACATCGAGACGCTGAATAACTCCGCCCGCGCGCGCTCGAGTTTTTTCGTGCGCGCCTTCATCTCGCCCTCCCACAATCGCCGCTGGTCGTTCTGCAACCATTGTTTCGCGCGCTGGACCTCGCCGGAAATTTCCTCCAACGCCGGCCGCGCCTTGCTCAAATAAACAATCAACGCCGAGCGAAACGCCTCGATGGCTTCGATGGATGTAACTTGCGCGCGATCGGCCATGGTTCAAATCGTCCTTCGTTCTCGTCCCTCGATTCCAGAACGAGCACGAAATCACGGTGGGTTCACTTTTGGTTCAAATACTCCTCAATCCGCTGCGCCTTGCGCAACAAATACGGCGTGTGCTCCTTGGAAATCTCGACGAATTTCTTGATCGCCTTCATCGCCGTCTTGAATTCGTCCGAGAATTTCGCGTGCTCCTGGTCCTGCCAGGTGTCCCCCAGTGCGGAGAAGCGGGCGTGCAGGAGGGTGAGGCGGTTTTCGAGATCGGTATTGAATCGCTGCAGTTCGTCCGCGAAGCGCCGGACTTTCTCAGGATCCATGATTGCCTGGGCCATGATGTTTCCTTTCGTTGATGGTCGCTGGGACAATATCGCGGAGAATTCACCTTCGCGCTATCAGAAATGTCACCCCCCTGGGAATTTGATTTGACCAAACCGCCTCAGTCGCGTGTCATTTCGCCACCCCTCGCCGTTGACTCGAACTGTATTATGCGAAAAAAACTGCGAAGTCCGTTTGTGTTGCCTTTAAAATGCAAAGTTCTGCTGATTTTGGCGTCGTCAACCCTTCTGCCCTGGGCGCGCGCTGAACATCCGAAAAAGCGCAGCCCCGATGAAGTATTGGTTGTCCTCAACGCCAAAAGCCCGGTTTCCCAGGCCATCGCGCGCGACTACGCCGCCAAACGGCATGTAAAAAATATTTTATCCATCCAATGCCAGGACTCCGCATTAAGCACAAAAAATGAAACCGTGACCGCGAGCGATTACGCGCAATCCATTGAAAATCCCATTCGCAAATACCTGGCGGCTCATAAAAAAATCAATTTTATCGTATTAACCAAGGGCATCCCCATTCGCATCACCGGCTCCCCGATGGGCAGTTGCGACGAACACAGCCACGAACCGGAAAACATCCGCGGACATCCCTCCGTGGACAGCACGCTGGCCGCGCTCGACTACACTAATTTGCCCGGTGTAATGAAAATCGATATCACGGGTTCGGGCGCGATTGGCCGCGCCTTCTCCAATCGATACTGGAACGCCACCGAACCTTTTTCTCATTCAAAATATGGCGGCTACCTGGTCACCCGACTCGACGGCTACACAGAAACGGACGCAAAAAATCTGACCACCCGCGCTTTGCAATCGGAAAAAGGCCTCACCAATGGGACAATATTATTTGATGTCCAACCCATCTTTGGCTTGGGCGACAAAGCAACCCAGCCGGCCCCGCTGGCGGGAACCACCATTTTAACAGAATCACCGTGGCACGAATACAATGCGGACATGCGCCACGCCCACGACCTGCTGGCTCAGCGAGGCATTGCCGACGAATTGGACCTGAGCGAAATATTCGTTGGCCAACGCACCAATTTGCTCGGCTATTTTTCCTGGGGAAGCAATGACGCAAAATATTCCAGCGCCGCGTATCAAACGCTTTTTTTTGCTCCCGGCTCGCTCGGCGATACCGCGGTCTCCACCAGCGGCCGGACATTTTTGCCAACCCACGGAGGACAATCCCTGCTGGTTGATTTAATCGCCCACGGCCTTGATTGCGGGAAAGGCTACGTGGACGAGCCGCTCCTGCAGGCCAACGCATCTCCCACCATCGTTTTGGACCGCTACACCTCCGGCTATACCATGGCCGAAAGTTTTTACGCCGCTTCCAAATTTGTCGGCTGGGAAGACATCATAATCGGCGACCCGCTCTGCGCTCCCTATCAACCAACCAGATGACTCATCGAAAAATGCAGAACGTTCGACCGGGTGGGAACGGCGCGCTGCGCTGTCCGCGCCGCGTTCAGCGGCGCAACGCTCCCGCCCTTGGGCTCGTCGTGCGAGAACGCCAGCGCGCGCAGGTGGTGCCTTGGCTCCTTTGCGCCTTAACGTTAAATTTCTTGTAGTCCCACCACCGACAAAGAAGTCGGACTCTACCCGATTTTACTCCTGTTCACTTAAGGGCGACATTATGGGCGAATGCACAGAAGGCTTACACGCGCGGCTCACCTTGCCGCGGCCCTGTCCTGGCTCGGGTTGAGCGCCGGTCACGCCGGCGTCCTCTCGTCTTTTCAGGCAGGCGATGGCGGCTGGCAACTCGGCACGCTTGCGGTCGGCCACCTCGATAATTCGGGGCAGCTCGACATCGTCGTGCCCTACCGCAACTCGTCCGGGCAATGGCTGCTCGACGCCTTCAAACCCGATGGCACGCGCCTGCCCGGTTTTCCATATAACGGCGGCAGCAACGAAATCAATGTTTCACCCACGCTCTACGATCTCGACGGTGACGGCCGCGACGAAATCATCTTCACCTGCGGCACGAGCGTCATGGCGTTGCGCGGAGATGGCTCGCTCGTTTGGTCCAACCAGGTGAACCGGTTGAATTACGTGCCCGACAGCGGTTACATGGTCGTGACAAACGGATTCTATTGGTCCAACGGCGGCGGGTTCATTTCGCACCTGCCGGCCAACGCCGTTTTTTCCTCGGAAGTTTCCAGCCCCATGATCGCGGATGTGAATGGCGACGGGAAAAAGGAAGTCGTCACCGCCTGGAAAATCGATCCGGACAGCACCAGTGATGACCAGGATTTCAATCCGTTCATCAGCCCGATCTGGGGGGGCGGCGAATGGGGCACCGTCGGCGAGACCTGGTCCGGCGGCGTGGTTTTTTTCGACGCCGCCACCGGGGCGAAGCAATACATCTATCACATTCCTCAACTCGTCGAATCCGGCCTTGCGCTCGGCCACGCGGACACGAATCGCCCGCTCGACACTTATGTGCTCAACGACAGCGGCAGCGTGGTGGCGTTCGACAAAACCAAACCGAATGGCTTCTTCGGCAGCGGGAACCTGATCGGCCAATTCGGAAAAAATTCCCAGGTCATCAGCGGCTCTTACGAAATTGGCGTCGACGTTTTCACGGCCGACCTCAATGGCGACGGCCTCAGCGAAGTGCTCGTGCCGACCACGCAATACACTTCTCCCTGGCAGCCGAATGAAACAGTTTTGGATCATGACGGCGCAGTCCTTTGGCGGCAATGGAAGCAGCAGGTCAATTTCCCGCTCGATCAATGGCAGAACAACGCCTGCATGATCCCCGTCAATCCCGATCACGACAACCACATCGATGTCCTCAGCTTCACGCATTCCTACGAAATTAATTTCCGTTACTGGGACGGCGTCGAACTCGTGGATCATCCGGGCTGGCCGAAAAGTTTTTATCCCTACCTGCCCACGCCACCGGTGGTCGGCGACGTCGATGGCGACGGCCAGGAAGAAATCATCATCGGCACTTACAACCCGGCGGCGAATCCCTCGGACGGAAATCTTTACGTCTTCGCGCTCGACGGCACGCTGAAATTCTCCGTGCCCGTGCCCGGTGGGCTAAAACACATTCCCTCAATCGCCAATATTTACGGCAACGGCCTCGATGTTGCTTATCGTTCGCTTGCCGGCCGCATTTACATTCAGAACTTCGGCTCGACCAGTGATGGGCCGGTTTCCTGGTCCACGCATCGCGGCAACAAACATCGCGACGGCAATCTCGGCGTGTCGCTATTCCCGCCCGGCACACCGATGATCACCAGCAAAGTTTCCGGCAATCGCCGCGCGAGTTTTTCCTGGAGTGTTTCGAACGCACCCCAGGCGTGGCGGATTTATCGCGCCGAACAACCCGCAGGTCCCTTCACGCACATCGTGACCTTGACCGCGAACACATCGGCCTATACCGACACCTCGCTCAAGCCCGGTTGCCAGTATATATATGAGGTCGCAGCGGTGTATCCCACGAACACGGTTTTGTCCGCGCCATTCCCGGTTCTTTCCGGCTTCAACAGCAACCTTGTCGCGAACTCCGGTTTCGAGGAAGACGACAACAGCCATTGGGACAAATGGTGGGGCGACATCAATTGGACCAACATGACCGCCTCGACCAACGTTGTTTATCAGGGCAAAAAATCGATGCAGATCACGTTGCTCAATCAAAACAGCGGCGCTTCCATTTCCCAATACAACCAATACGGCACGCCTTACTCCACACTGCCGGTCGCGCCCGGGACGCTTTACAGCTTCGGCGGATTTTTCAAAAGCGGCGGCATCTCGCAGCCGTCGCAACAATGGCTGCAATGGACTTCCACCAAGACCGCCGCCAACACCAACGACCGCCCCACCCTGCCCTATCCCAACTATTTCACGCCCTATTTCAATATCGACACAGCGGAAACGGATTGGACCTACGCCAATCGCACCTTCGTGATGCCCGCCGGATTTCCGAACGTGGAACTTTCGCATTGGTATTCCGTCGGCGCACCCGCCAGCGGCTCCCTTTATCTCGACAATCTTTTCTTCCGCGCGCTTCCCGCTCCCGCGGCAACGAATTGGACGGAGCTGATTCCCTTCGGCTCCGCGTGGCGCTATGCATTTTTAACGCCGCCGCCCAACTGGTTCGCGCCGGATTTCGACGACGCCCTCTGGCTCATCGGCAAGGCTAAATTCGGCGCGGGCGGCGGCCCGGCAAACATCACCACGCTCCTGCCGCAACGCCTGCCGCTCTATTATTTCCGCCGCGAATTCGTCCTGCCGTCGACGCCGTGCGAAGAATTGCTGTTGTCCGCCACCTGCACCGACGCGGGAAATCCTCCGGACATCTATCTGAACGGCACGAAACTCGTCACGTCCGGCATCGACGTTTGCAGCAACCCGGGCAATGAAGTTCGTTATTTCGACCTCACACCCTTCACCGACCTGCTGCACACCGGCACGAACACCATCGCCGTCGCGCTGCACAACGTGTGGGCGATCGATTGGGATGACATCGCCTTCGACCTGGACTTGAAAGCTGTCGTGGGCACTGCCGTCGCCGATCCTGGTTTGGATATTTCGATGCAACAGGGTCAGGCCGGAGGAGGCGCGAACGGTGACGGCCCCTCCCTGACGCCGCAAGTGAGCCTGACCGTTTCCGTCCCGCCGAACACCGTCTGGCGCGTCGAATCCGCCGACTCATTGTCCGGCCCGTGGGAACTTGTGGAAGTGGTGACGAATACTTCCGGCGGCCCGCTTTCCGTAGTGGACACCGGCCAGAACGGTCGCCTGCCGCCCTCCGCCGTACCCACGCGCTTTTATCGCATCGTGCCGAACTGAAATTTTACAGGAGATAACAGAGGAAACAGAGAAGACCCGGATTTTGAGGCTCCCCTCTCCGTTTCTTCCTGTTAAAAACTTTTCCTGTTAAGCTTTTTGAATCACCCTCACATCCGCCATCAACGCATCGATGTCCGCTTCACTCGTCTGCCACGAACACATCAATCGCGAGCCGCCGCCGGCAAAATCGTGAAACTCCCATCCGCGCTCGCGCAGGCCTTTCGCCAAATTTTCCGGCAACGGCACGAACACCGCATTCGCCTCCACCGGATGCGCCGGCGAAAGAGACGCCTCGGTTATCAATCTTTTTTCGAGCAACCGCGCGCAGCGATTGGCGTGCTGCGCGTGTTTCAACCATGCGCCGTTTTCCAGCATCCCCACCCACCCCGCGGCGAGAAAGCGCATCTTTGAGGCCAACTGCGCCGCCTGTTTGCATCGGTATTCAAAATCGGCGGCCAGCGCGCGATCGAAGAAAATCACCGCCTCACTGCCGGCCATGCCCAGCTTCGTGCCACCGAAACAAAGCAGGTCGATGCCCGCTTCCCAACTCACCCGTTTCGGCGCGACACCCAGCGACGCCACGGCGTACGCAAATCGCGCCCCGTCCATGTGCGCCGCCAGTTTGAATTTTTTCGTCACCTCGCGGAGCGCGGCCAGTTCGTCCGTTTGATAGACCGTGCCGAATTCCGTGGATTGCGTCAGGCTCACCGCCCGCGGTTTCTGAAAATGCAAATCCGAGCGCTTGAGCGCGAACGCTTCCACGGCTGCCGGAGAAATTTTGCCGTGCTTTCCCTCCACGCCCATCAGCTTGGCGCCGTTGGAGAAAAATTCCGGCGCGCCGCATTCATCCTCGCAAATGTGAGCGTGCTCGAAGCAAACGACACTGTGATACGATTGGCAACAGGACGCCAGCGCGAGCGAATTCGCCGCCGTGCCGTTGAACACAAAAAACACCTCGCAATCCGTCTCGAACAGTTCGCGCAATAAATTCGCCGCCCGCTCCGTCCACGAATCGTTTCCGTACGACGGCACATCCCCGCGATTGGCTTTCAGATAAGCCTCCATCACTTCCGGGCACATGCCGACCGTGTTATCGCTGGCGAATTGGGCTTTTTTTGCAGTTCCGCTCATTGCATCCAGATTGCGCGAAAGCCCTCCCACTTTCCATCACCGAATTCCCTAGGAGCTTCAATGCGCGAATTGATCCCGCCAGTTCTCTCTGGGTCTTCTCCGTTTCCTCCGTTTCCTCCTGTAAAATTTCCACTCCTCTCATTTCCTGTTTGCATCCCATTGCATTTTGTCCAAAGCTGAGACTCGTTGAACTATGGCTGAAAACGCAAAGCACAATTACGACGAGAGCAAGATCAAGACCCTGTCCTCGCTCGAGCACATCCGCCTGCGCACCGGCATGTATATCGGGCGCATCGGCAACGGCTCCAATCCCGACGACGGCTGCTACATCCTGATGAAGGAAGTCCTCGATAACACCGTGGACGAATTCATCATGGGCCACGGCAAGGAAGTGCAGATTCACCTCGAAGGCAACCGCGTCGCCGTGCGCGATTTCGGCCGCGGAATCCCTCTTGGCAAAATCGTGGATTGCGTGTCCAAGATCAACACCGGCGCGAAATACAACGACGAGGTGTTTCAATTCAGCGTCGGCCTGAACGGCGTCGGCACCAAGGCCGTCAACGCACTCTCGAAATTTTTCCTCGTTCGCAGCCATCGCGACGGTGAATTCGCCGAGGCTTCGTTCAAGCAAGGCAAGCTCAAGAAGGAAGACAAAGGCAAGACGAAGGAGCCAAATGGAACCTTCATCGAGTTCGAGCAGGATCCGGAGATTTTCAAGGACAGCGAATATCGCCTCGAACACATCGAGCGCCGGCTGCGGCACTATAGTTATCTCAACAGCGGCTTGAAACTGATTTTGAATATCGCCGGGCAACCCGAGCCGAAAATTTTTCAATCGCGCCTCGGCCTCATGGACCTCGTGATGGAAGACCTCGAAGCGGATGGCGCGGAGCCGCTTTATCCGCCGCTTCATTACACGAGCAAGACGCTGGAATTTTGTTTCACGCACAGCAACAGCCGCTATGGCGAGACGTTTTATTCCTTCGTCAACGGCCAATACACCAGCGACGGCGGCACGCACTTGAGCGCCTTCCGCGAAGGCCTGCTCAAGGCCGTCAACGAATACGGCAACGCCAAATACGAAGGCGACGACGTCCGCGAAGCGATGGTCGGCGCCGTGGCGATTCGCCTGAAAGACCCGGTGTTCGAATCGCAGACGAAGAACAAGCTCGGCAACACCGAAATCCGCGGCGAACTGGTCAACAGCGTACGCGAAGAACTGTTGCACTTCTTCAATCGCAACAAGGAAATCGCCGAGAAAATCATGTCCAAGGCCGAGGACACGCGGCAGTTGCGCAAGGAATTGCAGGAAGTCAAAAAACTCGCGCGCGAACGTGCCAAGGCCATCACCATTCGCATCCCGCAGCTTAAGGATTGCAAAAATCATCTCGATAAAAAACGCGACAAAGGCCAGGGCACGCAGGTTTTCATTTGCGAAGGCCAATCCGCCGCCGGCTCCATCACGAGCTGCCGCGACGTGAACAACCAGGCCGTATTCGTGCTCAAAGGCAAGCCGCTCAATGTCTGGGACCTCAAGCGCGACGTCGTTTACAAGAACGACGAAATGTACAATCTCATGCAGGCGCTGAACATCGAGGACAACCTCGAGGGACTGCGCTACGACAAAGTCATCCTCGCCACCGACGCGGACGTGGACGGGCTGCACATCCGCAACCTGATGATCACGTATTTTTTCCGCTTCTTCGATCAGCTCGTGCACGACGGACATTTGTATGTGCTGGAGACGCCGCTCTTCCGCGTGCGCAACAAGGAGAAAACGATTTATTGCTACAGCGAAGCCGAGCGCGACAAGGCCGTGACGGAATTGGGCGGCAAGCCGGAGATAACGCGCTTCAAAGGTCTTGGTGAAATTTCACCCGCGGAATTCAAGCAATTCATCGGCAAGGAAATGCGCGTGAGCAAGGTGGAATACGCGCAAAAAACCGAAGTCAGCGGCATCCTCACGTTTTACATGGGCAAGAACACGCCCGAACGCAAAGATTACATCATGGAAAATCTGGTCGTGCCGGTGGAGGATTGAGAACTCCCTTCTCAACCTCGCTTTAAAAGTTGCCCATGTCCGTCTTCGGCGTAGGATTGTACGCGTATGATTCTGATGGTTCGAAGGCCCGTGAGCGATACCATTCAAATCAAAAAAGGAATCTCCAGAGGGCGCCGGCTCTTGGAGCGTGCGACCCTCGCATTCGTATTGGCCGGTTGCCTGCTCGTTCAATTCGCCTTCGCTGACGGACTCATTACCGTCACCAATGCCGACGACGCCGGCCCGGGCACGCTGCGCCAGGCCATCGCCGATTCCGTTGCCGACGACACCATCGCGATCGCCCTAAACGCCGACGACACCATCGCACTCACCAGCGGAGAACTGCTCATCACCAACGACCTGACCATTGTTTCCTCCAATGCCACGATTGCCATTGACGCCGGCGGCAATTCGCGCGTGCTGGAAATTGGTTCCAGCAACAGCGTCATTCTCGATTCATTGATCATCACCAATGGAAATGTGCCTGACAGCGGCGGAGGCATCCTGGTGAATGACGGCGGGACTCTGACGCTGACCAACTGCATCGTGACTGGTAATTTTGCGGGAGGGGGCGGCGGCATTTACGTTTCCTCCAACAGCAGCGTCGCCCTCAATAACTGCATCTTCTCCGCCAACTCGGCCGAAGACGGCGGCGCCATCGCAAACATCGGCTCCGTCCTCATCGCCACCAGGTTAAGCGTTTCCAACAATTCCGCTCGCGCCGGGGGCGGAATTTTTAACGCGAACAACAATAGCATCCTCACGCTCAACGATTCCATCTTCGCCGGAAATTTGGCCACCAACTTCGGTGGCGGCCTCATCAATACCAACGGCGGCACCGTGACGATCAACAACTCCACCTTTTCCAGCAATGCCTGCCCCGCCGACAACGGCGGTGGCATCGATAATTGGAGCACGATCACGCTCAACAATTGCACCATTTCCGGGAGCCCCTCGGGCGGCGGCTTCGTCAATACCGGGGGCGCCGCCGTGTGCAACAATTCCACCTTTTCCGGCAATGTCGCGATTTTCGATGGCGGCGGCTACTACGCTTCCGCCGGCAGCAACATACTGAATAATTGCACCATCAGCGGCAACTCGGCCCTGCGCCGCGCGGGCGGCCTCTACGAGAACAGCACCCTCTCATTCCTGACCAATACCATCATTGCCGGTAACACCTCCGCCACCACCTATCCCAACTTCAGCGGCACATTTTCGGGAGTGAATAATCTCGTCGATGTCGATCCGCTGCTCGCTCCACTAGGCAATTATGGCGGTCCGACCCAAACGATGCCACCGCTGGGCGGTTCTCGTTGCATCAACGCCGGTGTTGATTCAGTCACCAATCTTTTGACGACCGATCAACGCGGCGTCCCGCGCCTGGCCGGCTCCCACGTGGATATTGGCGCCGTCGAAATCCAGCCGGCTATCGTAATGAACACCAACGATGACGGACCGGGATCACTCCGCGCTATTGCCTCCCTTGCGCCCGAACTTATCGCCTTTGCCAATGCTCTTTCCGGCCAGACCATCCGCCTGACCAGCGGCCCGCTCACGCTTTCCAACAGCGTCGGCATCGACGCCTCCCACCTCGCCGGCGGCATTCTCATCGACCCCGGCGGCGCATCCCGCGTGCTGGAAATCTCCTCCAACACTATCGTCACGCTCGACTCATTGGTCATCACCAACGGGAATGTCTCCGACACCGGCGGCGGCATCCTCGTGGACGACGGTGTCAATTTGACCATCACCAATTGCACCGTGGCCGGCAATTCCGCCGGAGATGGCGGCGGCATCTTCATTTTTTCCAACAGCACCGTCGCCATCAACAACTCCACCTTCAACGGCAATTCCGCCACCAACGGCGGGGCGATCGACAGCGACACCACCAGCACGCTGACCCTTAACAATTCAACCGTGGCGTACAACACGGCCATCCAAAGCGGCGGCGGCATCGCCGTTCCCGCCGGTGTCACCAACACACTCAACAACTGCACTGTCAGCGGCAATTCCGCAGGCAACGGTGGCGGAGTCTTCCAGGACCCCGACAGCGTTTCCGTGCTGGACAATACCATCGTGGCCGGGAACACAGCCCCCAGCGCCGCGGACATCGCCGGCCCGTTTACGGGCTCAAATAATCTGACCAACGGCAATCCGCTTCTCGCGCCGCTCGGTAATTACGGCGGCCCCACGCAGACCATGCTTCCGCTGGCCGGTTCAGCCGCGATTGACGCCGGGCTCGATACCGCCGCGCCCTCACTCATCATTGACCAACGCGGCTACCCGCGTCAGTCCGGCGCACACGTGGACATTGGCGCCGTCGAAGCGCAATGGGCTCCCGCAAACGATCGCCCGGTCGTGCGACTGGGCCGTGTGCCCTCCGGCGGCGCCTGGCAGATTACCTTCACCAACCTTCCCACCGCCGACTTCACCGTCCTGGCTTCCACGAACGTCGCATTGCCTCGCAACCAATGGGATGTCCTCGGCCCCGCAACCCAAAATCCGCCCGGCATCTTTCAATTCACCGATTCGACCGCCACCAATTCCAAAGCACGATTTTACCAGGTGGTATCGCCGTAAGAAAAACTGAAGCCGTCACCATCCTGAGTTCTACACGGGCAAGAACACTATCGAGCGGATTGAGGCAGGTTCGGCCACATCCTCCTTCGCGTCAATCTGCCTACTCATTCCATCGCTTTGGAAATCCGCATTTCAGATTTCTCGCCATTTTCCATCCGCAAATAATTCAGCATGACTCTCATCAGTCAATCGCGCTGGAACACCGACCGCACGGAATGCTGCTACCTTCAGCGCCTCAAAGCCATTCGCGTCTGCCTTGCGCTCCTTCCACATCTCCTCAATCGTCAATGGTCCAGTGGGAACGATCGTGACACAATCACGCAAATATTTCTCGACGATTTTAGCGGCCTCTCCGGGATCGGTTTCTCTTCGTATTAGTGGATAAAAATATTCCCAGCATCCTCTTCTCCAATCAATTTCGCCATCCCGCTTTGGATCAATCGTTGGCTCCAAAACATATTCACGATAAACCCCATCATCCAACTTCCAACTCAGCAGCTGGCGATTATAGTTCGCCAAACTAACGTGCTCCAGGAGAATCCTCACTTTCCGACCTCGCAATACCGGATCGATCGCGAGAAAATCCAAATCACCAATTGCCTCCCGAGGAATCAGCCATCTACGGGCAATGGCGAGAGTTGCATTGTTCACTCCGAGAGACAATGTTCCGATCAAGGTGATTGTTTGCAGAAAAGCCAGTGTCGCCAAAATCCACGCTGTGCGTCTTGACAAGGTCTCTAGACGACTGCCCCGACAGGATTCGCTGATCCTCTTAGCCCGGAGTTTTTGTTCTTCGATGATTGCCAGCGTCTTGTGCGGATAGGATATCCGGCCAGTATCGGCGCTGCCTAATTCAAGAAGAATCCAGAACACAGAACCCGTGCCGAGTTTAAATAGTCCACCATCAAACCAAAAACTAACGAGTAAAACCAGAGCAGCTGTCCGACATACAGCCTCCGCCCACTCCAATTTCAACAGATTCTGAAGCCGCGTTGAGAACCCATTATCCAAATCAACTCCCAACCTCTCGGCCTCCAGAATGGGCAATCGCTTCTTTAGTGATAAGCCGGCATAAACGACAAAACAAATGAATGCCGGGATGCCGGTCGCAATTCCGAGCATGAAGTAATCATTCGTCCGAATGGCTAATCCGTCGTCCAATTGGGGGGGCGAATATTTTTTTTTGTAAATTGTCTCCGCTTGTTCCCATCCGAAACCGAGCCACGGCCTCTCCGTCATCATGTGAATTGCGCCTCTCCACGCTACTACCCGATTGCGCCAGGAGAAATCATTGATATTGGCTACCGAAAATAACCGGCGCACCGGGAGCCACTCCGTAAAACGAAATTGCCAGAAACTGAAGACAAGCAACGAGGCCAAAATCACCGCCAACGTGCGCCAATCATTATATCGGATGCAGGAACGTTTCGGAACGGAAGAAGAATCCGCATTGGCTGGCCCTGGCAAAAAGACAGCAGAAAACTGCGAGAACTTTTTTTTCTCATAAGCGAGATAACATAGTCCTGCCAGTGTTGCAAGCCAGGCACCCCGGCTGTAGCTCTTGATTAAACCGACCCCGCAGACGATTGCCCCGGCGAGCCAGATCGATGTTACCAGGTGTCTTCTCCACGGGGCATTGGCGGTTTTGTTCCATGTTTTCCAGACGAATCCAAGACTCAAAACTGCCCCAACTCCCATGAGGCCGCCATAAATATTCGGATTATCCCATGGACCGTTCCAACGCAGGTGCTTGTGATACTCAAAGTTTCCCCCTCGCGCATTCCAGATCGAGGCCAACGTCAGCAAAACCACAAAGAACGTGACGATCGCCACAACGAACCGACTTCTTGTTTCTACATTCGTTACCTCTCCAAGATTATTCGGAAGCGAATTCCACCTTCTACCCTTCAAAAAAGCCGCTCCTTGTCCCAGCACGGCACCGCCAAGAAAAATTAGGGCTTTGAAAGACGGTGAATAGTCGATCGCATAAACAATGGCCCCGATTATCTGTGTTCCAGCGATCCATAAATTGGGGTTTGTCGCCATCCAAAAACCCGGGTTTGAGCGAGACCGAACCAGAAGAAATATCAGGAAGTAGGCTTCCAAACACGCAAAGATCATCCACTCGGTTCCTGAATCGCGAAACGCCGCTTCTGTCCCGTTCAGAAAAGAAGTGGCCATACCATTGGAGGGCCACGCGGAGCTATTGCCAAACAGGCACGCGCTCAATATAATGAAGAAGAGAAGCAACCCGATAGCTTCCCGCCCCTTGGGCAGCGGATTATGACGAAGTGACATCGACTTGCTCGATCGATCGCGGCACGGATCGCCCGGCGCTGTCGGTGGCTTGCCCCTCTTCCAAATATTCCGCATCTGTATTGACGCGCCAGACATCGTAGCTTTCACCGGTTAGGTTTCTTGAAGCCAATATTCCTGTGAGCATCGAGTGGTCCTGATTGTTGTACTTGTGCATCCCGTTTCGTCCCACAATCTGAAGATTCGTTATTGGTTCCAGAGCTTGACGAATCACCTCGACGTTTTTTTGGTAATTCGCGTCATACACCGGATAAGCTTTTTCTACGCGGACAACGCAAGTGTCCAAAACATCGGAGGCCTTCGCCAGACCCAGAGTTTCCAATTCTCGCTTTGCCACCTCCGCGATTTCCGCATCACTTAGGCTCCAAAACGGATCGCCCCTGGAACAAAAATATTCAAATTCCAACGAAGTTACGTTCCGGTCCGGCACCATGTCTTCACCCCAGTTATTAAAATTCTGAATCCGCCCAACTTTAACCTCGGGGGCGTGAATGTATATCCAATTATCTGCAAAAAGATCCCTGCGATTTACGATCAATATGACAAGCAAAAAGTCCCGATATGACAACTGCTTCGCTGCGGCTTGAGCCTTGGCGGTTAGGCACGGATTCATTGCCAAAGCGCAATGCTGCAGCGGCATTGAAACAATGAAGGACTCTCCGCTCCATTGTTCGAGCTCTCCCGACAGCCCTTTTGTGATGACAGAAACAATGCGGTTCTCACTTCGTTCGAATCGTAAAACGGACCGGCCCATGTAAACCCGCCCCCCCTGCCGCACAATGTCATCACGCACTTTCTCCCAAAGCATGCCGGGCCCCAGACGAGGATAGTCAAATTCATCAATTAGAGTTTTGGCGGTCTCTTTAGAGTCTCGCCTCCCGCTGAAAGCATTCCTGGCGGCCGCCCAAAGTGATAGCCCTTTGATGCGCTGACTGGCCCAATCCGCACTTATCTGTGAGCAGGGCATTCCCCAAACCTTTTCGGTGTACGTTTTGAAAAACATTTGATAAAGCCTGTCTCCAAAACGGTTGATCACCCAGTCCTCGAAAGAGCGTTCGGGCGCAATTGGCAGTAACCGTCTCCACAGATAACTTGCGACACATGCCATGCTTGTCCCCAATCCCAGCCCAATTAAGGCATCACCCGCACGTAAAGGGTAATGGAAAAACCGGCCCCGATAATAAATACGCGATAAGCGCTTGACTCGAATAAAGTCGTTGGGTAGTCGCGCCCGCCACCATTGGCTCATCTCCTGGTTCTTGCTGAAAAATCTATGGCCTCCTATGTCAAAACGAAAACCCTTATAGGTTAAAGTGCGGGAGAGCCCTCCCACGTCCTTTGGCTCTTTCTCCAGGACAGTCACCTTGACCCCACGTTTCGATAGCTCCCATGCGGCCGCCAATCCTGCAGGGCCGCCACCGATCACAAGGGTCGAACCCGAACCTTCATTGAATGTTTCTGTTACGCCCACAGGATACGCCTTACCGTATTTTTATGAAATACGCCCCGAAAACGCTGCGGTAAACATTAGTTTGGGCGACGTTAAAGTACATTTCAGCCTTTGCCGGCTCTCCCACCCGCAGCGCCTCTCTATAAAGAATATCTTTTGCGAGCGCATTGCTCGAGTCCAAACGCACAGTGCGACCGAATAGGCTAGCCGTGTCATGCCAGACTGAAACATCTCTCCACGTTGTAGCGCAAATGCAAAGCCCGAGAGCTCCCGCCAGAATATAATTCCAGAGCGACGGTGTTTCCCGACTCCAACTTTCCAGCAGTATGCCAATGACCAGCAACACGCCCAATATCGGGAGATAGAGGTACCTATTTGCCAATCCCGTTTCTCCCAGCGGCGTAATTCCACTGGCAGGAAATAATAAAACCAAATACCACAACCATCCGAATAAAACACCACGATGTTTTTTACGCAGGGCGAAACAGCTGAAAGTGATTACGACAATGATGCCCGAAGCGAATACGCCTGGGGCAAAGCTCCATTGATATCGCTGGTACGGAATAATCAAGTCGGCCGGAAAACAAACCTTTGCAAGATAAATGAGGTATGAACAAGCGCTCGTGGCGATGCGGGGATTTAAAGAACCCTTTGTTGCTAACGTGCCTTCCTGTAAAATTACATGCGCAACTACGAGCAGTATTGCGCTCGCCATCAGTAACGCCTCAGTCCGGTAAGTACGCACTGATTTGGAGCGCTGAGACGGTATCGATTCCACTTCTGCTCTTAGCACCGGCAGCAAAAATGGAGCCAGCAAAAGAGCGGGTTTGGACAGAGCGGATAACAGAAAAAACAATGCCATGCGGACCGCGCCTGCCGTCTTTCCTGTCTTAAGCCATGATAAATATTCGTTGAAAAACAACAGCACAAAAAAAGCAGCTAGCAGCCCCTTGCGCTCAGAAACCCAAACGACGCTTTCCACCTGTACCGGGTGGATTGCAAATACAACGGGCACCCATCGCAGCAGCTTACTATTGGGAAACACCCTTGTTACGAGGTTAAATGCGAGCACCGTGTTCGCAATGTGAAGACAGATGTTGGTTACTCGGAAAGTTCCCGGTGAGGAAGTTGAATAGAGAAAGGAATCCAATATGTAGGAAATCCATGTAACCGGGGAATAGTAGTTGACTCGGGAGGTTAAAGCAAACCCCAGGCTATGGAAAAATGATCCCGATGTAACGTCGGGATTTAAATATATGAAATCGTCGTAATTAATCAGCGGGAAGCGAATTGACCGACCGTACAGAACAAGTGACGGCAATACCATGAGCACATACAAAGCTATATTTTTACGCTTTGTGAGCGGCTCGCCTGCATCCACCGGGTCAGCGGTGCCAGTCAACATGACAAATACGCGAGGCCGCCTGGCCGCAATTCAAAGGACTGCGGCCAAGCGGTGCGTCATCGTTTTTCACTCGCAACCAGAGACGGTTGTATACTCCGCAACAACAGTTAAAGACGTGTCTTGAAGGGAGGTGAAAGAGCAACCCTGGTCGCTGCAAGTCCCCTGATAGATATGCTCGCCCACTGTCACCGGAGGGTTTACAGTGGTCGTTCCGCAATGCGAACTCCCTGACGAGTTGATACACCATGGCGTTACCGATGGATCATCCACCCACCAAGCGTAGCAACTTGGGCAGTCTGTGTTCCACACCATCGACGAAGCCGCTGAGCAAGCATAGGCAATCGTCGAGACCAGCATCAAGGCAAGTAGAATAATACTTGCCAACATGCGTTTTGTTATTTTCATGCTTTTCCTTTTGTTTGTTTTTTTATGTTTCCATTTGGTTTCGGGACGTGCTCCTCATGTAAAGTCCCCACCAAAGAGCAGGTAGTGCGACAAATATAAAAAGTATCCATTTACCACCACGCCTTGGGGCTGCCATTGTCGCTTCCCGCGAAATCGCCTGCTTTCTCATGTCAGACATATGGCCCAAAGCATTGGTATATAAGGGCAGGCGCCGCACTTCGTCATCGCTGAGCCACTTTTTTGCGAGATACCCGACGCCAATCACTTGCGGTTGGAGGTTCGCAAAGCGCCAATCGGCAGTGTAGATAGCAGAATCCACTTGCGGCACCGTCGAGATCTCATCCGCTGCTTTGACGATGTTGGTGACAAAAACGGAGTAATGGCATCGGCATTCCAGATCGGTCGCAACTTTAGCTTTCGGTTTGGGCGAAAATGTTCGCACCTCTGATTGAATTGGTATCTCGTATCCACCCCAATTTGTTGAACTTAAAACTTGGAGAATGCAATTCGTAAAGCCTTTGTCGAATGGCTTTGGGCGGTTACTTTGCTCCATGGGAAGCAGCCACAGAGCGGAGTTCGGATTCCGCCATTCTCGTTTTATCCCGTCGTCCGAAAATACGACCGTATGCGGCAAACCGGGAGGGGAAGAGGCACGAACGACTTGTGCGGGCAGCTCTATACCCATCGTGTGCAGAGCGGCGGAATATAGAATCTCCGGGTACCATATCGGCGCAAATCGCGGGCCGGAATTTGTGTCCAAATAGGATGCGGAGGCAAATGTCCACCACAGCACTGGCGCAACCGGCGATGTGCCCGGGTTTGGAAGATAACCTTCGTCTACTCTCCCGGTTAACTCGTTTGCTGAATGTTTGCCGCTAACTTGTTCTTGATGATGGACAAAGCCAGCGACCGAACGAACCGTATAGAGATTGGCTCCATCCGTTCCTACTTCTTGATAATCGATCTCTTCATTGCTTTGAGACCATCGCAGCTTCCACAATCCTCCCTTTACCACGATGGAAAAGTTGCCCGTTATAGTTTTTGGATCGTATCCGGAGTTATAAAGATCATGACTTTCCTCAATGGTAAATGCGCCTTCGACTTTGTAGTCAATGCCGAATGTGACATCGGCCGCGACGCCTAACATCAATATTAGCAGCCAGAATATCTTAATGCCGTGACGACACATTTTAATTCGGGTTCATTTTTTGGAATCATCGCCAACTGTTGCGGCCCGTAAAGTTCAACCAGTAATGAAACGCCGCGAGCCCGTAGGCGCCAAGAAGCAAATAACCCAAGATCACATTTTCTGCTGTAGCAAGTACGTGGGGCGAAATCGGTAGAGCATCGGTGACATTTCCCAAGCACGGGCAAAGGGCGCCTGGGGCAATCCACAACAGCGCGATTTTGTAACCTAAGCAGGCACTCGCAAATAGCGTCAAGATGGCGATTTTCGTGTCTTTCCTTTGTAAAACAACCAGCCCCCAACACAAGAGTATTTCTACGATTCCCGCTGCAAACATTAAGTTCCGACGACTTATGGTCAAAACAGGATCGGGAGTTTCCAGAATCTTCGCTTTTCCCACGGCGCTCACAATTTTTGCAATCGCCGCGACCAGCAAAATCACCCCGGCTGAGAGAATAAACCACTTAAAATACTTATCGGCACGAGGCGCGGAATCCGTCCCAAAGCCCTCTGTTTGTTCAGTATTTTTGCCCATTTTATTGAGTTTAAAACGTGTCGCTGTGAATACTAGAATCCACATTCGGCATGGTTTAAACGCGCCTCAAAGATGAATGACTCATATATCACCACCGCCAACGATCAACGAAAAGCTGAAAGATTTGGCATTAGCAGACAGTTAGCGTCATTTGCGGACAGTTTTGGCTTGCGCGGTATTATCCACAGATCGTTGTAAAGTGGGAGGTACTCCGAAATGGCTTTTATACTTACGCGTAAGGCTACTCTGCTGTTTGTATGCCACGCCGGCGGCGGTTTCCTTAATGGAACAGCCATCATTCAATAGGCCGACCGCATGAGATAGACGCTGTTCCGCCAGCCATGACTTGGGATTTTTGCCAATCCGCTTGAAGAAATGTCGGTGCAATGTGCGAACCGACACTCCACAATGCTTCGCCATAGCCGTTCCAGACCAATTCACCAGCCTCGCCAGATCGAGCCAGTCTTGGTCACTCATGTATTTCAATCTTGTATTCAAAGTAAATTTCTAGATTGGATTGCACTAAAGAAAGCCTCTAATTGCAGGTCGGCCAAATCAAAGTGACAAGGCTGTTGTTTCGGGCAGGGATGAATCTCGGCTATCGGAGATTGATTTCTAGGCAAGAACACTTGTGCATGTTCGTAGGAATTCATTGGGAATTTTGCCGGGTATTTTTTGGGGAATGATTTTTAGGAGACGTGTCGTTCCAGCCCGTGAGAGGAAAGATCTTCATCTGTTTTCGTTATTGGAGAGATTGATGACTGGTGTATGCGCGAAGTTTTCGGATTTCCCCGTTTTGACTTTCCAGAATGCACGAAGTGTTATCTCCCGATCACAGTGCGGACATTTTGTTTTCCGGCCCAGCGCATGGGATGGAAATTGAATATGCCTCTGACAAAAGAAACATAACATCCGCAGGTCTTCCTCGGCCCGGCGAAGTATTATGGCACTTTTGCAATGAGGGCATGAATTCGATTTTCCGCCGTCTCCCTCGAAAAACCTTATGTGCCCACCGCAGTCCGGACAAAACATTCTCTGGTAATGGTGATGCCATTTGTGCACCAAGACTCCCACAGCCACAAAGCAACTTCCTGCCATAAAACAGAAAGGAAGCAATGCGGTAACATAACCAATAAAGGTGCCTGCCAAATGCAACGGATCGGTCCAGCTGCCGATCGCGGTGCCTTGCGGGTGGACCCCCATCCAAAACAATCCCGCCCGGTAACCGCTAAAAGTCGCGGCCAACCAGACAAGGCTCGCGATCTTGATCGAGGTTTGTTTCCCGAACAAACAAATCAAGGCTACCGCCATTTCCAGCATTCCCGCCAGCAGGACATCGGTTCGCAGCGGCAAATCCAAAATAGGGTCGGGCAAAGCCAATGCCTGGCTGCGCCCTGCCGCGATGACAAAACGCGTGAGCGCCGATGCCACCAAGAGCCCACCCGCTGATAGGACGCTATATTCGATCCACTTGGGTTCGTGAGTATTATTCACTGAAAATAAATTCCAACATTGCCCTGGTTCTCTGACGCTGCGCAGCATTTCCGATCAAATGATGTTTTTCGCCAGGCGCGATTACGAGATCCACAACCATGCCCTCTTTGAGAGCGGTCTCCTGATACTTTTTGAGAGGTTTCTCCATGTCCTCAAGGCCCCCTGCACTGATGAGAATCTTAGGCATGGACCGAAATGATGACATTCTCAATAGGTCAGGCAAACCGGTAGGGTTCAACAGCATCACACCTCGCCAACGCTCCGGGGAATGTTTCAAAAATTCGCTGATATACGTGGTTTCAGCACTCACCCCGAAAAGATAGATCCGGTGTGTATCGATCGGTAGACGCGATGAAAACCTCTCTAAGGCAGCTGTTACGTTCTCCCCCCATTTGTCGATGCCGTTAAACCAATCCGGCCGATTAACAATTATTACAAAAGCATTGCAGGCCGCGACAGCAGGTGCCCACATTCGGCCGTACTCCCCCCGCATCGCAAAACCAAAGTCCGTATCACCTATCACCAACGGATACTTGCGATGGCGATTTTTATAAAAATCAGCTGGAAGATAAACAGTGTATTTTCCGGAATCCGAAAGGATAAAATCGTTCACCGGCTCAATTTTCCTGGCAAAGGCTGACGGGTAGTCTGCATAAGACACAACGCAATGCAGTTCTTTCTCGGCAACGTCATATTGCCATATGCCCGCCGACGGCTCGTTGCTAATCGTCCCGAGAAAAAATATCCGCTTGTCATCAGACGTCGTGGTAAAAGTATTCGCTTTGACCCGGGATAGAGTATTGCCCGACTCTTTGTGAGAGCCGAACCCAAAGACGAACGATCCCCCTTGACTGCCCACCCATCGGTCGTCAGCACGACCACCAAGCCAAACTGCATCCTGAATGTTCCCCAGCAATTCCATTGGCGGCGACCCGGCATTCGGATTGTTCCGGCTAAAGCGATAAATCAGGTTCTTTTGGCTATTGGTGCAGCTCAGAAGGAATCGTCCGGAATCCCTGGAATAACTAAATCCCCGCAACAAGCCACCAGGCATTCCTGGAGCTTCAAAATCCAACAGCAAGTCAGGCGTCATTGACGCATTGTCCAGGGTCCAAATTTTGTTGTCCTGAGTCCATGCAACGCTATCTGCCGATAAAGCCACCAGTGAACCGGCGTCCACAAATGGATTACGCCGCAGGCTAAGATCATTTAACTTACCCTGAGCATCGGCTGAGTTTAGGGCGAACTCAGATAGTTGAAGCCCAAATTCTTCTCCTCCCGCGTTCCTGGTGACATAGAGCCGATACCAGCCATAAGCCGTTTTATTTGAAAATAAATATGACTTGGTCTGTAGTCGACTCGAGAACGTTTCTCCCGTGTGGGCGTCTAATGTGACCCAGTTGCTTCCGTCATTCGAGCCTTGAAACTGCCAATCCGTAGGGTCACGCTGTGGAAAATCATTTCCGCTGGTCAGATTGTATTGATTCACCGCTCTCCATTTTCCGTCACCAAACTCATATTCCAGCCACCATGGTTGCGGCCGGCTATTGTTATACCATTTAGTATTAACTCTGCCGTCAAAAGCCTTGGCCGCGGCTTCTTTGGGATAATTCTCTGTGCTGGCAAGCGCCCTATCGGCATGCAAAGTTGAAATAATATCCCACTGTCCATCCGCTTGTCTTTCGATTCGATACAAGGCCTCATTTTTGCCAATAAACAAGAATTTATTGGGTGTCAGCCAGGCTAATGAAGTCACCTCCGTTGGCAAATCCAGGCTTGCCACCGTTTCCCCAGTTTCAGGCCTGCAAAGATCCAACTCATTCCCGACCGTATAAATGAAAGCGCTGTCATCAGGAGCCCAAGGCCAAACCTTGAGATCGAAAAAGTGGCCCCACTCCCCCATGGCGTCTTCCCTTTTAACGGCTGTCATCTTACCCGTCGCAGTATTTACCAAAAAAACCGCGAAGCCCGTGTCACTAGTCGCCACAAATGTGGCATTGCCGCCTCTGCTGTCCACTCGTGGAACCCCATAGAATAGGCGTACGGAATAGGCGTCAGCAATCTCTTGTCTGTGCGGGGGACGATTGCAGTATATCCATAAAAATCGACCGAAGACCAGCGCAACAGCCGCTATGAAAATGACCATTCCGGAGTGCAGAGACTTTATCCAACTTCGAAAATCTTGCCTCCGTTTAAACATAGAGCTCAAGGATTTTGTGGCCCGGGATAATGGCTGCCTATCCACACGAGATCATGCATGCTGCCAATTTGAGCGTCGGCCTTGGTGTTGTCGCCGCCCGTATCCTTATCGATAGTAAGGCTATTGGCATAAATTATCGTGGTGGCGTCCAACCATCTATGCATCTCTGCATGTCCGTCTCCAAAACTGAACGTGCTTGCATTGATATGAAATGCAGCTGGCGAATCGCCAAATTTAGCATCGGAAAAACCCGACTCAATCGTACCGTACTCCTCCATTACCCATGACCCGACGTTTTCCCCGCGCATGTCAGCCCCTTCCGCCCACAGGAAACGTTCGCTGGGATGAAGAAGCTCGCTTTGCTTCTTAAAACCCCCGCCCTCGCCGTTTAAAAGCGAAACTCCGGAATAAGCATCCCACGAAAACCCTTGTCCTAATGGGAGATGAAATCGTTTGTCCCCTGGGCAATGGATCACATGGGGATTAGGTGCATATTTAAACAGAGGGCCCTCCACGTCCGGAGTCGGCTGCTGGTATCCCATTTCAATGTTATATGTCCACGCCTCTTCGGGAGAATAGCCAGCTGGAATGGTGGTTTTAAGCTGACGACTGAAAACTCCGGTCCGCCACGGCGTGTTGGTTCCATTCAACGGTGGAGCATCTGGCAGAAATGTGCTGAAGTTTACGAATCTATCGCTGTTATCGTCTGCGTACATATGCCATGCAAGCGATAGCTGCTTTTGATTATTTAGGCACACGACGCCGAAGCCTTGAATCTTGGCTTTGGAAAGCACTGGAAGTAACAACCCCGCCAATATGCTAATTACAGCCACAACCACCATTAGCTCAATCAGGGTGAAGGCGTGAGAACAGATGAAGCCTTTAATTGTTCTCCGCATCCTCAAAAAAGCCTTCCCTTTTTTGTCCGCCATAGACAATAAATGATCTTTCCTTCTCTATTCACCCAGACACCAGAAAACCCAAAATTTCGGGGATAATAAACAATTCCCGACTCGCCAAAAATTAAGCGGTTTTATCTGGAATATTCAGTTAGAAATTTTCTCACAGTTCCACCCACTAACCCACCACGGCACTGAGAGGGAGATCACCTCTGTCACGCATGGTTCTACTCCTCAGGCAAGAATTGGCAATACTTTTTTAGAAAAAATATTTCAATTAGACTAGAAGTTGCTTCATAAGCCCGCCTCAATCGTTTAAGCCGTTGATTATCAACAGGAATTTAATTGATGAAGCCCCCTGGAAGCTTTTCTTACAACCATCAATAGAAGCATCTTTCACCACCTGCCTGGACTTTCAATCCTGCTGAAAGCCGCAAACTGCCTCCTTAATAGAAAGACTCACTCCATCTGATCCCCTCCTTCACTTTACTAATTCCCCCACCCGTTGCATCGAATCCAGGACTCTTATAGCTGCGGACCAAGATATTATTCGGCGTCTGCGCAGCAAATTCCAGTCATGATAATATTAAAAAATACTCACAACATCTCCTGCTCCAGCCGCCGCGCTTCCGCCTGGATCATCTCCGCAACGCTCCGTTTCGCCTCCAAAACTTCGTCCACCGGTTTCCCCATCAAGGCCGCGACTTTTTCCGCCGCCCACTGCTTGTTCACCTGGAGATCGTAGACCTGATATTTCCGGGGTTCCAAACGGCGTTTCACGTTGGTCGTTGCTGATTCCAGCAAATTGATATCCCACTCCTTTTCCCACAGGTGCTCCACAGCCCGACCGGAAGGGTCTGCGGCCGTAGTGACCTCTCGAGATGCCGACCGCGGCTTGCACACCTGCGTGATAATCTGCAACCGCGTCAGGTTCAGCAGCCAAGCTTTGAACGAACCCATCTCCGGGTCGTATTTGAAGCTCGGCATGTTCTCGGCAACAGCCTCCATGGTCGCCTGCAAAACATTTTGGGCGCCGGATTCCGTCAATCCGGCTTTGCGCGCCACGCCGTAAATCAATTTGGAATAAGTGTCGAAGAACTCCTGCCAGCTCGATTGATCTTTTGGATCTTTCAGCCGCCCGATGAGGGTGGCCCTCGTCGGAATCAAATCATCGCCATGTTGTGTCGTAGCCATAAATCGCCCGGCCTCACGTTATCACGGTTTTGCCGGAATGACCAACAGTCTGATGGCAAAGTGGTAGGGACAGCGCGCCGCGCTGTCCGCGCCGCGTTCAGCGGCGCAACCCGGAGCGCGATTCCCACCACGACCCGGCAACTCATAATCAAATAACATCAACCGCTTACATTTTTAATCCGAGTGAATCCTGGTAAATCCCGGTCAAAAAAATTTATTTCGTCGTATGCGTGAAAACTCTTTCTTGCCAATCAAAAAACCCCGGCAACAATCTGCCCGCATGAACACCTGTTCCTGCCTTCCCGCCTTCCTCATTTATCTCATCCTCAGCCATGTCGCCGCCGCCCAGGAAATTAAAATCCTCGTCAATCATCTCGGCTACGAAACAGACGCTCCCAAACACGCCGTGATCCTCGGCCACGCCGGCGATGAGGTGGACGCGTTCAAAATCATCGACGCCCGCAATGGCAAAGAGATTCTTTCCGCGCCCACCGTCAAGGTCGGGCCAGTGGACAAATGGAAGGACTGGATTTTCTGGACCGCCGATTTCAGCGCGGTGAATACCGGGGGAACTTACCTCATCGAATGCACCGCCGGCAAAAGCGCCGTCCGCTCATTTCCGTTTCACCTCGAGCGCAATCTGCTGGAGAAATACACATTGCCCGATGTCATTTCCTGGTTCAAAGGCCAGCGCAGTTCCGGCCTCCTGGACAAGGCCGACCACAATTTGCAATTCGACGGCTCAACGAATACCGCCGACGTCCACGGCGGTTGGTTCGACGCCACCGGCGATTACGGCAAGCATCTTTCGCACCTCTCCTTCTCCACGTATTTCAATCCCCAACAAATCCCCATGTCCGATTGGAGCCTGTTCAAGAGTTATGAGGAATTGAATCGCCGCGGTGATTCCAATTTCCGTCAGTATAAACGCCGCCTGCTCGATGAAGCGATGTTCGGCGCGGATTATCTCGTACGCGTGAAAAGCCCAAACGGCTCGTTCTACCGTTCCATCAGCGCGCCCGGCCCGGAGAAAGCCGCCGCCGATCGCCGCATTGCCAAAGAAGGCTCCGGCTTCGCCATCAAGACGAACAAAAACGCGACCTACATGGGCGAGACTCATACTGCCGGCGAAAAAGCTGAATACGAAGTGGCTTACCGCTCGGGTGGCGGCATTGCGATTGCCGCTCTCGCCGTGGCCAGCACATATCCGGTTTCCGGCGATTTTTCCAACGCCCAATATCTCAAGACCGCGGAGGATGCCTTTGCGTTTTTGGAAGCCAACAACCAATCCCTGCTCAACGACGGCAAGGAAAATATCGTGGATGATTATTGCGCGCTGCTCGCCGCGACGGAGCTTTTCAAGGCTACGAAATCCAGTCAATACCAACAGGCCGCCGACCGCCGCGCGCAGAATTTAATGGACCGCCTCATCACGAGCGGCGGCCACACCAATTATTGGCGCGCCGATGACGGCGACCGCCCTTTTTTCCACGCCGCCGACGCGGGCTTGCCCGTGGTGAGCCTGCTGGAGTATTGCGAAATCGCGGATGCGCCGGCGCGCAAACGCGTTCTCGAGACAGTGCGCAAATCGCTTGAGTTTGAATTGCGCACGACCACCGAAGTCGCCAATCCTTTCGGCTACGCGCGGCAACTGGTCCAAAGCACGAATGGTTTTCGCCGCACCGCATTTTTCTTCCCGCACGACACGGAAACCGCGCCCTGGTGGCAGGGCGAGAACGCGCGGCTGAGTTCGCTCGCCGCCGCCGCGCGCATGGCCGCGAATTATTTCAAAGACGACCCGGCGTTTTGCCGCCAATTGCAAAGCTACGCCTGGGATCAGTTGAACTGGATTCTCGGGGAAAATCCCTACGACTGCTGCATGCTGCAAGGCACGGGCCGCAACAATCCGTTTTATATGTTCTTCGATTCCTACGAATACCACAACGCGCCCGGCGGCATCGTGAACGGCATCACCAGCGGCTACCGGGATCCGCGCGACATCGATTTCGACCTGCAATATTCCGAGACCGGCAAGGACGAGGACTGGCGCTGGGGCGAACAATGGCTGCCGCACGCCGCGTGGTATTTGCTGGCGGCTTCGATGAACAATTAACCGCGAAATGCGCCGGCTCGCCCAACCGAAAGTCATGACCCGCGCCGCCGTCGCGGCCGCGAGCGGTGCCCTGCTCTGCCTGCCCCGAATGATCCTGTGGGGCAAACGGCCGTTTGCATTGTGGTATCTCGAAGCCACCCTTTTCCTCGGCGGCTTCGTCTTGTGGGCGTTTGTCTTCGCGTGGCACACGGAATACACGCATCGCCCGGTGTTCACCTTGAAAATCAAATCGCCTATTTTTACGGCGGCAACGTGCGCCGGGGTCGCCTGCATGCTCATATTGCACTTTTTTCTCGATGCCCCCATGCGGTCCGTCAACCCCGGAGAATATCCCACTGATTTTGCCGGCTGGCTCGCTGCGGCTCTTTTCGGGCTCGCCTTCGCGGATTTATTTCTGATTTTCGCGCCTTACGCGTGGCTGATGCGCCTCGTTCGAAACGAACGGGTTGCAGCCGGATTAACCGTCGCCTTCGGCGTCGGCGTCTGGCTGCTGAAATTCCATTCGTCGCCGCACACGATTCCCGGGACATTGTTTTGCGAACTGTTCGCCATGCGCCTCGCGCAGGGCATTTTGGGCGTGTGGTTTTATCTGCGCGGCGGAGTGCTGCTCGTCTGGTGGCTCGGCCTGGTCATCGAGGCCCGGCATTTGCCGGGATTGTTTGGGTGAAGTTAAAGACTTTTCGCCGCGCCGGATTTATCCCCTTCCGGCGGCGAGGAATCTGGCAATGGCCGCGGCGGCAAAATTATGGCCGTGGCATTGGGAGTAAATTCCACCACATCGGCGCGGACCGAAATTCGCGGAATGGAAAACAAAATCCAATAGGCGCTGGTTTTTTCCATGATAAGATTACCGAGTGTTTGCGGTTTGCCGTTCTGCATTTCGGCCTTCGCGTAAAGCCGGTCCATGGCCGTTTGAAACCGCGCTGGGACTAAGGTGATAAACCCGAGCAGCGAGAATCCCCGCGCCTGCCCCACCACATTGGTCTTCATCACCACAAAATTGCCTTCCGTCAGCTTCACTTCCGTCTGATTGTGAATTTCGACCGAAGCCGAACTGGGATTCAAGGAACCAAACGTCGATGGCAGCATGGCCATGCTCGCGCAACCGCCGGTAAACGCCACGAAGCCGAGAAGGCCGAGGAGAACAATTATTTTTTGCATGCAATACCTCGCGTGCAAGTTAAGTCGAAATTACCGCCCGGCCAGTCGGGTCAATACCTAGCATGAGCCGCGGAAAATTGAACCGGAGGAAACAGAGAAAACGTAAACCGGAAATCCGGAGCAAACCTCTGTGCTCTCCGTTTCCTCCTGTTAAAATGTTTTACTGTGCGGGACGCAACGCTGCCGTTGCCGCCGGACTCGGCACGGCCTGCGTTCCGGCGGTCGATTCCACCACGCGCATGGCAATGGCTTCAGCCTGGTTCACCCAGGCACGAAAGGTCGCGGTCGTTTCGCCCTTCGGTTTCTCGAGCAAGCGGGAAAGATGAAAACCGGAGTCGCGCAGCCCCAGGCCGGTGTGTTCGGCGTCGCACGCATTCAGATATTGCTCGAGATGATTCTCAACCGGATTCAACAGCAGCGGCTTGCCGAGATACGCGCCCTCGCTTACCGATTCAAACCCGGCCGTGCAAGCCACGCCCCGCGCGGTCGCCATCATCTGCAAAAACTTTTCGCCGTGAATGCGGTGAAACGTGAGGTTCACATCATACTTATTTTCCTCCGGCGCACCGGGTTTGTCGTAGAAACAATGGATCGGCACGGTGGGATTCTGCTTGTGCCATTTGATAATCTCCTCCGCGTAGCCGTGGTTGAGCAAATAAATCAGCAAATGTCCGCCGGAAAAATCCGGGTGCAACTCGAATAATTGCCGGCGTAAAATTGGCGGTGACACGAAAAACTTCCGCTCCGGCAGGTCCGCTGCCTGATAAAACGACAGCGCCATCCGTGATGACCGCGCGCCAGTCACACCGATGTAAAACTTCATGCCCCATTGCTGCATCCGGAATTTCTTTTCCGAGATGAAATCCGGATGCTCCAGCATGTATTGGTGACCGACGACGAGAACCGGAATTTTGTGCGCGTGCAGCAAATTGTAAACGCCCATGAGCGGTTCCAGGAAATTGATGATCAAATCCGGCTGCGCTTCACGAATCGCGCCGCGGATGGTGGCGAGGCTCTTTTTATAAGCCGGCAGGTTTTTGATGAGACTGGCGAACGTGCCCGCGAGCGAAATGCCGCGATGGCCCTTCAGCGCGAAGCCCGGGCTGGTGATGGGCCGCACGGGAACCGGAAACGCTTGCTCAAAAAACGTCGGCAGGCTGCGTGTCTGGTTCGTGCCGGCCACGACCGCCACGATCTGGTGCCCACGCCGCTCCAGCATCTCGCGCATCGCGATCGCCTGCGTCATGTGGCCGCGTCCCTCCCCCTGCACTGTGAACATTATTTTCATGGAATTTAATCAGGGTGAACTTGCCTTCGAAATCCTCCGCCAATGCCGTGCAATTCTCGACCCAGTCGCCGCAGTTCATGTAAAACACATCGCCCAGGTCGCGAATTTCCGGCCGGTGAATGTGCCCGCAAATCACGCCGGTCATTCCGCTCTTCCGCGCGAATTGAATCATGGCGTCCTCGTAATCCGTCACGTATTTCACCGCCGCCTTCGCCTTGAGTTTGATGTAGCTCGCGAACGACCAGTAACCAAAACCCAGCGCGCGCCGCGCGCGATTGATCCACACGTTCATATCCAGGATCCGGTCGTAAAGCGTGGAACCCACACGGTCGAGCAAACGGTTGAAATGCGACAAGCCGTCGAATTGATGGCCGTGAATGACGAGGTAACGCTTGCCGTCGGCCGTGGTGTGGATCGCGCGCTCCACCAACCGCACCGCGCCGAAACTCATGCCCACAAATTTTTCCAGGAACTCGTCGTGATTGCCGTAGATGAGAGTGACGCGGGTCTTTTTGCGATGCTTGCGCAGTAATTTTTGGATGAGCAGATTGTAGTCCTCGGTCCAATACCATTTCCGCCGCAACTGCCAGCCGTCGATGAAATCACCGACGATGTAGAGATGCTCGCATTCGGTGTCGCGCAGGAACGCGAGCAGCTTGTCCACCTGCGCGTGTTTGGTGCCGAGATGAACATCGGATATCCACAGCGAGCGATAGCTCGTGATTTCTGCCGGACGGCTATTTAAATTCGCCACCATGGCGAACTATTCACCGGCTATTCACAAGTTATCAACAGTAAAGCCGTTCCGACACTGACTCTTAACTTCTGTCACGGAATCGACGCGGATTTGTAACAAAAACGGGCCTTTCAAGCACAATTTGATTGCGCTGAAAAGCCGTTCGATATACTCCATTCCGCACTCACCCACTCGATGAAAACAGCGCTCAATGAAAGTTTCATGCAGGCTGGAGAAAAGAAAGCCAACGATGGCCTCCAGAACATCGTCAGAACAAATTTATATCCTGGCCTGCGTGTTTATCGGTTCGGCAGTACTAAACGGCCGGATCTCTATTTTACGAGCCCCTGGTGGTTGGGATTTAGTCCGTTTGAAGCTTTGAAACGCTACGCAAAAACCAAAGGAATATCGCTCTTTTCGGCCGCTGAGCAATGCCTCGCAATCGATCCCGGACATAAAGTAAATATATTGCACGAAACCATAGTCTACCAGAATTTGGCCGCGTGGTCCGGCACGCCCAGAACACAGGTTAGCAAAGTCGATCAAAGGTACGGCTCCCGTTTGGAACCCCAGAGGAACGTCACCCAACTTTGTATTCCGGGACTGGGTGGGACCGACCCACGCGACGCCTCACGAAAAATTTGGGAAAGCGCATTCCAAACGCCGCGGTATCTGAGTCCGTGAGGACGACACTCCGCTCCCCAGCCACGTAAAGCTTGCGGCCCTCGCGGATAATCCGGTATCACCTGCCCCAATGACCGTCCTTGAGGGCATTCAAAAAAGCGCGGAATTCCTGGGCAAAAAGAACCTCGAGTCGCCGCGCCTGCAGGCCGAGTTACTGCTCGCCCACGTGCTGAAGCTGCCGCGCATGAAGTTGTACCTGAACTTCGAACGCGCGCTGACGGATGCGGAAACGGACACTTATCGTGAGCTCATCAAACGCCGCTCTCAACGCGAGCCTTTGCAGCACATCATCGGTTCAACCTCCTTCTGCGGCCTCGAAATCGCGGTGAACCGCCATGTGCTGGTGCCGCGTCCGGAAACAGAACTGCTCGCCGAACTCGGATGGCAGTTCTTGAATGAAGGTAAGGCCGACCTGCCGGTCGGCCGGGGCGCTGAAAAAACAGCCCTCGACTTCGGCACCGGCAGCGGCTGCATCGCCATCGCGCTCGCGGTCAAATGCCCAAAAGCGCATGTCGTCGCTCTCGACATTTCTCCCGACGCGTTGGAAGTCGCCAGACAAAACGCCACCGGAAATAACGTGGCCGACCGAATCGAATTCCTCCAAGCCGACAGCTTCGCCAGCCTAAGGCCGGTAGGGCGCGCCACTCCGTGCGCGCCGGACTCCGCCCTCACCGAACAGCCCGCACGAAGCGACGCGCCCAACTTTGACCTCATCGTCAGCAATCCCCCTTACATCGCCACCGCCGAAATAGAGACGCTGGAACCCGAAGTCCGCGATTACGACCCGCGCGGCGCTTTGGACGGCGGAGCGGACGGCTTGGATTTTTATCGCCGCCTTGCCGCCGACGCGCCGGATTTCCTGAAACCCGGCGGAAAAATCATGCTGGAATTCGGCGATGGCCAGGGCAACGCCATTCGACAAATTTTTGAAGCGCAAAAGTGGATTGTCGAAGCCATCCGCGAGGACTACACTCGCCGCCAGAGAATTTTGATCGCTAAACAAGCCACAGATGCGCACAGATCAACACAGATGTGAAACCAAGAATTGGTGACTTCACTTCTTAATCTGTGCTCATCTGTGTTAATCTGTGGCTAGAAAAATAATTTAATGGAAAGCTTATTGATTAAAGGCGGCGTGCCGTTGCACGGGGAAGTCACCATCAGCGGGGCCAAGAACGCCGTGCTGCCCATCATGGCAGCCGCGTTGCTCACCGACGAGCCCTGCGTCATCCGGCGCGTGCCGAACCTCAGCGACGTGAAGTTCATGGCGCAAATCCTGGAATGGCTCGGCGCCACCGTGAAGGTCAAGGGCGACACCGTCCACATTCACGCCCACAAAATCAAAGGCTCGGGCGATTACGAACTCGTCCGCAAAATGCGCGGTTCCATCTGCATCATGGGGCCGTTGCTGGGCCGGTTGAAAAAAGCCATCGTCTCGCTGCCGGGCGGGTGCGTCATCGGCGCGCGGCCCATAAATCTGCACTTGAAAGGCTTTGAAGCGCTGGGGGCAAAAATCCGCATCGAGAACGGCTACGTCGAGGCCAGCGCGAAGAAATTGCTCGGCGCGGCGACCTTTCTCGGCGGGCGCGCCGGCTCAACCGTTCTCGGCACCGGCAACGTCATGATGGCCGCCACCCTCGCGGACGGCGTCACCATCATTGAAAGCGCCGCGTGCGAACCGGAGGTGGTGGATCTCGCCAATTTCCTGAACGCGATGGGCGCAAAAATCTCCGGCGCCGGCAGCCCCACCATCACGATCACCGGGGTGAAAAAACTTCACGGCGCGGAGCACGAAGTGATTCCCGACCGCATCGAAGCCGCCACTTACGCCATTGCCGCCGCCGCCACGGATGGCGAAGTCACTCTGCTGGGCGCGCGCGCCGACCACCTGCACGCCGTGCTCGATAAGCTGCACGATTCCGGCGTGAAGATTGTTCGCAAAGGCTCGGCCATCACGGTTTCACGCAACGGCAAATTGAAACCCATCGATGTCACCACCCTGCCCTATTCCGGTTTTCCGACCGACGTGCAGGCGCAAATGATGGCCTTGATGACGCTCACACCCGGCATCGGCATCATCACGGAACGGATTTTTGAATCGCGCTTCATGCACGTCAGCGAGCTGTCCCGGCTGGGCGCGGACATCGAAATTGAAGGGCCGAGCGCGATCGTGAAGGGCGGCAAGCCCTTGAGCGGTGCGCCGGTCATGGCGAGCGATTTGCGGGCCAGCGCCGCGCTGGTCATTGCCGGCCTGGCGGCCAAAGGCTCCACGCAGGTCAACCGCGTCTACCATCTTGACCGCGGCTACGAAAACATGGACCAGAAATTGCGCAAACTTGGCGCGCGCGTCGAGCGCATTGAAGAATCATGATAAAAACAATCATCATCATTGCCGTTGCTGTCGTTGTCGGACTCGGCGCCTGGCAGATTTTTGAATACTGGGAAAAAGTGCAGGACGAAAAAGCGGATGCGCAAAAACAAGCGGCCGCTTCCGTCGTGAACCCGGATGCCTTGCCCGGAGTGCCGTCGCCGTGGGAAGCCTCGTTGAAGGCCGCCGAGCAACAGGGCGGCCCGGCGCTCGGGAACTGGCTGAAGACCTACGGCCCCGGCATCCAGGACCCCCGCAAAGCGTGGATTCAATTGGATTACGTGTTGATGATCACCCGCGAGGATCCGCAGGAAGCCAAGCGGGTTTTCGCCGACGTCAAAGACCGCACCCCGCCGTCCTCACCCGTCTGGCCGCGCATTCACGATCTGGAAAAAAGCTATCAGTAAGCTTTTGTCGGACAGGCCTCCCGCCTTGCTCTGACAGTTTCAGCCAGGGGTGCGACTGAAAGTGAAGGTCAAATGACCGAACGCCCTCTCCGCCGTGAAATCGAGGAGAGGGCCGGGGTGAGGTGGTGCTCCTAATCCTTATAGCTCACGAAACGGTGAGCTCAGGCTTTTGCACCCACGCCGCCTATGGACCGGTTGCATTTCCCGGCATTCCATTTTAACGTACGTATCAAATTATGGGCGTAAACTATTCTGCAGTTTTATTCGACGACGAAGTGCTTGAAAAACAAATCGCGATCTTTCGGTTTAGGCTTTCAAATGGCGAAGTTGATGGAGAATCTTCCGCGCCAAGGTTTCATTATGAACTTGAGTTAGATCCGAACAGCAACTTAAGACCTTATGAACACGGGGATTTTGATAAGTACGAAAGTGATGGGTGGTCTATAGACACAAATTGTATACGCATCCGTCTATTAACATCAGCTCAAGAGACGAACACTGATACTCGGTTTGCAGCCAATGCCTTGTATCGCTTTTTTTCCGTTTTTGATGTAATTGGAGCAAATTATCCATTTAACGAATATAATCTCACTGGTAGCGCTATAATCGGGGCAAAGAATGCCCAGCTCTGGCACTCGTTTTTCAAGCGAATCGATTTTGAATGCTTGCGTCCGCTTTTTGACCAAAAGTGTAAATTGTCGGATCCATTTAGACTTAAAACATTCGAAGACTTGGTAGGCTATGCACGCGTATTAGACGAATTGCTGGTTCAAGCAATAGAGAAAAATAAAACGCTTTATATATTTGCTGAATAGTATGGGTATGATGTGATCGCAAGATTTGACCGCATTCTTTGATCAAGTATGGGTAATTAATTTGGAACGCCGTCCCGATAGGCTCGCACAGTTTCGAACAGCAATCAAAAACGCTGGGTGGCCTTTTCGACAACCACAGATCTTTCGGGCGATTGAAGGTGACAAAGTTGGAGTTCCAAAGTTCTGGCAAACCGGTGGAGGCAGTTACGGTTGTTTGCGCTCTCATTTTACGTTAGTCGAGCGTGCTATTCAGGACGACATCGAATCGATCTTGATTCTTGCCCAGATCCACATCAGAAATCTCAAATTCATTTCTTCGGCTTCGCCTTCTTCGGATTGAAGTTAATCTTGATCCCGAAATTCCCACGATTGCGCCAGCCGAAATAAAAATCAAACTTCGGCCGATGATAGGCGATGAACGGCAGCCAGATGAACTTGTAGCGCGTGGCCTCAAAATCCCAGCCCCCGCGCGGGTCTGAATTCTGCTCCGGAAACTGTCCGCTGCGCTCGCATTTTTTGTCCGCCACACCGATGACGTAAAAATCGAAATTGTGCAGCGGGTTGCGGAAACTCCATTTCAACCGGCGATGACTGTCGTCCGGCTTATACCATTCGGGCGGCTGGGGATCATCGGCGTTTTTGAGCCACCAGACCGGATTGAGCTTATTGTAGAAATGAATCTTCGGCGCGTTGGGACCGGGTTTGACGGTAATGGTCCGCCAGTGAACGTGCGGCGCGCGGTTGGTAAGCGGTGACGTGTTCGGATCGGGAACGAATTTCGCAAACAGGTTGGGCGCCGCCAAAAGGACTCCTGCCAGGATCAGTGTGCGTGGCAGTTTCATTCAATCAATCTTTCTCTCATTGGACAAACACGCCGGCGCATCTATTCAAATCGTCACGTCCGGTCCAGCGGATGGTTTCGGCTGCCAGGTCGCAGCTCGAAGCGCAGCGGAGAGTAAGACTGGCGGAGAGGGAGGGATTCGAACCCTCGACACCCTTTTGAGGTGCTTACGCTTTCCAGGCGTATGCCTTAAGCCACTCGGCCACCTCTCCGTTGTCGTGCTAAGATTGATTGGCCGGCGGAAAAAAACAAGCTAGAAGAACCGGCAATCCACGAAATCACCCCGCGAATAAATCCGCAATCGCCATGTAAAATTCCGGAATCAATTTCTCCGAGAGCGACTCCCGCCCCGCCAAAATACCCTTTAGAATCAAGCCGTATTCATTGCCGTGATACGTCTCCACGTTGTCGTAGCGCGGGTCCACCATCCACAAGCGCGGCAATTTTACCTCCTCGTAAATCTGCTTTTTAATCACCGTGTCCGGCCGATGATCCTCCGAATTGACGATTTCGATGGCGAGCCAGAGCTTGCCCGTCGCCTGCGCGACCAGAGCCAAATCCGGGCATACGAGCGTGCCGGAGGAAAGTTTTACCTCGGACCGCGGCGCGAGTAATCGCGTGGAAGCGAAATTGGCCACGCTCGCGTGAATCGCCGCATGAAGACGGCCGCAAATCAATTCGTGCCGCGGGCCGGGAGCGGCCCGCACAAAGGTCTGGCCTTCGAGAATTTCTTTGTAAGGCGAACTCATGCGCCGCGCAGGACGCTACGCAAAAATCTTCCCGTATGCGAGTTTCCTTTCGCCGCCTGCTCCGGTGTGCCCTCGGACACGATGCGCCCTCCGCCCTCGCCGCCCTCCGGCCCCAGATCAATCAGCCAGTCCGCCTCCGCCACCAGATCCAGATTGTGCTCGATCACGATCACCGAATGGCCCGCGTCCACCAGCCGCTGCAAAACGTCCACCAACCGCTGCACGTCGGCCATGTGCAGCCCGATGGTCGGTTCTTCCAAAATAAAAATGTTTCGCTTCACGGGGCGAGTCGCCGCGCCCGCGCCCAGCCCTTTTTCGTTGGCGTCAAAAAGTTGTTGCTGCTGCGACTCCTTCAAGCCGGTCAACAGATGCGTCACCAGTTTCACGCGCTGCGCCTCGCCGCCACTCAAGGTGGGACTTTGCTGGCCAAGCTTCAAATAACCGAGGCCCGTATCGCACAACGCCTGCAGCGCGCGCTTGATTTTCTGGATGCTGCCAAAAAATCCCATCGCTTCCTCGACCGACAACTCGAGCACCTGCGCGATATTTTTGCCGTTGTATTCGATATCGAGCGTCTCGCGGTTGAACCGGCAGCCGCCGCAGGTTTCGCAGCGCACGAACGCCGGCGGCAAAAAATTCATTTCCAGTTTGATCTGGCCCGCCCCCTCGCATTCGGGGCAACGCCCTTGCGCGCTGTTGAACGAAAAACGGCTCGGCGAATACCCGCGCAAGCGCGCCTCCGGCACCTGCGCGAACAGCTTGCGAATCTCGTCGAAAAATCCCACGTAAGTCGCCGGGATCGAGCGCGGCGTGCGCCCGATGGGCGACTGGTCCACTTCGTAAACGGCCTTGATGGATTCCAGGCCGGAAAGGCGGGATGAGTTTCGATTTTCGGATTTCGGGTTTCGGGTTTTGAGCGCCTGGCTCAGCGCGGGCACCAGGCATTCGCGGATCAACGTGCTTTTTCCCGAGCCGCTCACCCCGGTCACGCACACCAGCCGGCCGAGCGGAAATTTCACGGTCAAATTTTTCAGGTTATTTTTCGAGACGTCGTGAAGCGTCAGCCATTGATTTCCCGCGGGAACCGGCGTGAGGCTCTGATTTCTTTTGCCCTTCGGAGCGCGTTTACCCGCTTCGGCTTCCACCACCCGTCGCTCGCCGCGCGTCGGATATTTTTTGCGAGCGCGCAAACATTTTCCCGTCAAAGATTCGGGATGGCGCAAGAGCTCCTGCAACGTCCCCGCCGCGACCACCTGGCCGCCGTGGACGCCCGCGCCGGGGCCAAGGTCCACGATGAAATCCGCGCGCCGCATCGTCTCCTCGTCGTGCTCCACCACCACCACCGAGTTTCCGCGCGACCGCAATTTCTCCAGCGTCGCGAGCAATTGCTCGTTGTCGCGCGCGTGCAGGCCGATAGTTGGCTCGTCCAAAACGTACAACACACCGCTGAGATTCGAGCCGAGCTGGGCCGCGAGACGAATGCGCTGCGCCTCGCCGCCGGAAAGCGTGGGCACGCCGCGGCCCAATTGCAAATAACCCAGGCCGACCTCGCAAAGAAATTTCAACCGTTCGCGAATTTCCGGCAAAATGTCCCGCGCGATCTCCGCCTCGCGCCCTTTGAATTTCATTTTGGCAAAAGCGCGCTGCGCTTCCTCAACTGACATTTGTGAAAATGAATCAATCGTAGGACAGGCATCTTGCCTGTCTTTGGCCTTATTCTTTTTTGAAAATGAGGACAGGCCGGACGCCTGTCCTGCGCGCAAGCGCACCGCTCGTGACAATGGATTCAATCGCGAGCCATTGCACTCCGGGCAAATTTCGCGTTCGCCCTCCTGCCACTCATACCACGACTCCGCAATGGCATCCTCGCGCGCGCCGCGGTCCACGTCTTCCGGCATATAAAACAATTCGCCAAAACCCCGGCAGCGCGGGCACCAGCCCTGCGGTGAATTGTAGCTGAAATTTTTCGGATCGAGCGGCCCGAACGAGCGCCCGCAATGCGGACACGAGCGCTCCGTGGAATGGATCGTCGTCTTCCCGTGATTGTCCAGCGCCAGCAACATGCCGTGGCCAAGCTTCAGGGTCTCGTCGATAAGCTGCTGCGGCGACGGAGCCACGCGCTTGCTCTTTCGTTCCAAAACTCCCGTCACAATTTCAACATCATGCTCGCGAAAACGATCCAGCCGAAACGGTTCGCTCGTGGAAAAGATTTTCCCATCCGCGCGGATTTCCGGGTAGCCGTGTTTCGCCGCCCAATCGGCGACATCCGAATGAAAGCCCTTGCGGTTCTTCACCACCGGCGCGAGCAGCAGCAAATCGCCGCGCGCCTTCAACTCGTTTCGCAGGCGGCGGCCCAGTTCATCGCGCGTCTGCGCCTCGACGGGCAACTGGCAGTCGGGGCAATATTGTGTTCCCAGCCGCGCGAACAGCAGGCGGACGAAATGATACATCTCCGTCACGGTCGCCACCGTGCTTTTTCCCCCGCCCCGCGAATTGCGCTGCTCGATGCTGACGGTGGGCGGGATGCCGGTGATGAGGTCCACGTCCGGCCGCGCCATTTGCTCGACGAATTGCCGCGCGTAAACATTCATCGAATCCAGAAAACGCCGCTGGCCCTCGGCAAAAATCAAATCGAACGCCAGCGTGCTCTTGCCCGAACCGCTCACGCCGGTGATGACCACGAATTTGTCGCGCGGTATCACGAGCGAAAGATTTTTCAAATTATGCTCACGCGCGCCGTGAATCACGATCGCGTCGGCGGAATTCAATTCTTCTGTGGTGCGCAGCATATTAACGGGCAACTCCAGTCAATTTGGGGTAACGGGCGCTGTTTCCATTCTTGTCCGGAAACCGCGCGGCGGACGGCAGGTTCAACAAAACGCGAAGGAATTTCCCGGTCGGGCTGGCATCGCACGCGGCGATTTCCTCCGGCGTTCCTTCAGCGACAATTTGCCCCCCTTCATCACCCGCGCCGGTGCCAAGATCGATGACCCAATCGGCCGATTTGATGACATCGAGATTATGTTCAATGACCATGACAGAATGCCCCTCATCAACAATTCGTTGAAACACCTTGAGCAACACCCGCACATCATCGAAGTGCAGGCCGGTGGTGGGTTCGTCGAACAAAAATAATGTAGGACAGGCATCCTGCCTGTCTCCATCTTCCCGTTTTAGATGAGGGCTGAAGTTAGAGACAGGCAGGATGCCTGCCCTGCCGTGCGTCGCTTCCGCCAAATGCTTCACCAGCTTCAACCGCTGGCTTTCACCGCCGGATAAAGTATTGATCGGCTGGCCGAGACGCAGATAACCCAGGCCCACTTCCTGCAACAATTTCAAACTCTCGGCCGCACGCACCGCCGGGCGCGAGTCGGGAAAAGCGCATAAAAACTGGACCGCTTCATCGACCGTGGCTTCCAGCATGTCGCCGATGCTCCACTCGGCTTCCGCCCCGTGAATTTTCACTTCCAAAATGTGCGGCCGATATCGCCGGCCGTCGCACTCCGGACAGCGAATGAACACATCGCTGAGAAACTGCATTTCGATTTTCTCGAAACCCGCGCCGCGGCAGCGCTCGCACTGGCCCTGGGCGGAATTGAAACTGAAGGCGCTGGCGTTCAAGCCGCGCTGTTTAGCAACCTCCGACTGCGCGAATACCTCGCGAATATCGTCGAACGCTCCAATATAGACCGCCGGATTCGAGCGCGGCGTTTTGCCGAGAATCGATTGATCCACGAGCACAACGCGGCTGAGATTTTCAAAGCCGGTTAATTCAGTTTCGAATTTTGCGTTTTGAGCTTCGGACTTCTCGTCCTCGTCCTCATTGTCCTTCTCGTCCTCGATTCGTTCCGAGGCCTTGGCGGCGCATTTCAGGTTCGCGAGTTGCGTCCGCAACTTCGCTTCCAACGCCGGCAAAAGCTCTTCACGAATCAGCGTGGTTTTTCCGGAGCCACTCACGCCGGTCACGCAAACAAATCGGCCCAGCGGGATTTCCACGGAAACATCCTTCAGATTGTGACGCGTCGCATGCGCAAGCTTCAACGTAGGACAGGCGTCCCGCCTGTCTCCATTCTCTTTAGATCTTTCGTTTAGCGCAAAACCGTGACTCTCCACATTCTCTTTGGAATAAGAAGACCGTCGGGACACCGGTCCTACCGGCCTTCGCTCCGGAATTTCAATTTCCTTCCGTCCGCTCAGATATTGGCCGGTGAGCGAATCTTTTGCCTTCAAAATGTCCTGATACGTTCCCTGATAAACAATTTCGCCGCCCGTGGCGCCGTGTCCCGGACCGAGGTCGATGATTTGATCCGCCGCGCGCATCACACTCGATTCGTGTTCCACCACCACCACCGTATTTCCAGCATTTCGCAATTGCTCCAGGATGCGAACCAATCGCTCGGTGTCGCGCGGATGCAAGCCAACGCTCGGCTCGTCGAGCACGAACAAAGTATTCACCAGCCGGGTGCCGAGGCAGGTCGTGAGGCTCACCCGCTCGGTTTCGCCGCCGGAAAGCGAGCGGGTGGCGCGGTCGAGCGTGAGATAGCTCAGGCCGACATCGTTCAGAAAACCCAGCCGCGAGCGCACTTCGTCGAAAACCAGCCCAACCGGATCGTTCGGCCTGAACTTTTTCGCTTCCACAAAATGGTTGATGAATGCCAGCGCGTCGCGAATCGGAAGTTGATAAAAATCCGCGAGCGTCAGTAGGACAGGCATCTTGCCCGTCTCTAAATTTTCAGTTGAGGTCAGGGATGGAGACAGGCGGGACGCCTGTCCTGCGTTCACAAGATACAGCAACGTCTCCGGCTGAAACCGCGCGCCATTGCAATCCGGGCACGTCGTATAGGCCCGATAACGCGAGAGCAAAACCCGCACGTGCATTTTATAGGCCTTCGATTCCAGCCAGCGAAAATAGCCCTTCACGCCGTACCACGCGCGCGGCCATTCGTGTTCCTCGTCGGTTCCGTAATTCGGCTCGCCGTTGATGACGAACTCCTGCCATTTTTTCGACAACTTCTCGAACGGCACATCGGTCGGGATTTCAAAATGCCGGCACGTCCGCATCAAATCATTTTGTGAATCCAGGCCGTGGCCTGTCTGCCAGGGACGCACCACGCCTTCGGCCAACGTTTTGGAGCGATCGGGAATGGCGAGATCGTAATCAATTGAAATAATCCGCCCAAATCCCTTGCAGGCCGGGCACGCGCCGACTGGATGATTGAAGCTGAACAACGCGGGGGAAGGATCGCGGTATTCAAGGTCGCACTCCGCGCAATGAAGTCGATTGGAAAAGTGCCGCGTGCTGGATGCCTGTTGCGCGCCGGTGATCTGCAGCGTCAATTTCCCTTTGCCGAAGTGATACGCCTGCTCGCACGCTTCGACGAAACGCGCGCGATTGGCGGCGCCAAGTTTCACGCGATCCTGGACCACGGTCAAATGGCGAACGGCCGACGAGTGGCCAATGCGCGCCGCGACCTCTTCCAATCTCACAATTTCGTCACCTAATAACAGCCGCTGATAGCCTTGCTTGGAAATCAACGCCAGCGATTCCTCCAACGAAATTTTTTCCGCCAGTGGAACATCAAAAGTAATCAATATTTCTGCGGCCGCCGAATCGCCATTCGTCATTCGGCATTCGGCATTTATGATCTGCCACACCTGCTGCGGCGAATCCTTGCGCACGGGCCGGCCGCATTGGCGGCAGTGCAGTTGCGCGATATTCGGCCACACCAATTTCATGTAATCGGTGATCTCGGTCATCGTGCCGACCGTGGAGCGCGTGGTTTTGACGGCATTGCGCTGCTCGATGGCAATCGCCGGCGGAATGCCCTCGATGCTGTCCACCTGCGGCTTGTCCATGCGATCGAAAAACTGCCGCGCGTAAGGAGAAAACGTCTCGATATAACGCCGTTGTCCCTCCGCAAACAACGTGTCAAAGGCAAGCGAACTCTTTCCCGAACCGCTCAGGCCGGTGATGACGATCAATCGATTGAGCGGCAGGTCGAGGTCGAAATTTTTTAGATTATTGTGGCGGACGCCCCGGAGACGGATCGCGGACCGCGCGGACGATTTTGACATTCCGCGTGCAAGTTAAAGTCGACTCGCCCCCCTTGCAAGGGCAGCCCGAAAATTTCGTAGCTCAGCCGTCCCGACTGCGAGTTCAAGCACTCGCGGCGAGACGCTCAAACACCCAGCGCGACGCCCGTAACATCGAAGACGATTTCCCGATGCACCGCGCCCGCCAATTCCCCCCGTTTTCTCCCTGCCAACCGTCGGCTCGCACGGAGTGACAAGCCCTACCACCGCAGCCCGTGCGGATATTTGTTACCGGCTTTAAAAATCCCCGCTCCTTCAAACTGGAAACCATCTGGAATCCCAGCCCCTCTGAGCCTCTGTGTCTCTGTGGCAAATCTTCCACTCCCGGCCCACGGGACGCCGTTTTTTACTCGCCAGAACGCGGGGGAGCTTTTATCCTGTGTTCGCTGTCGAAAACCACACTGTTTTATGGACATCATCTTCAACTGCCCACATTGCGAACAGGAGCTTGAGGTCGATGCCGCAGGTGCAGGCTCCGAAATCGAATGCCCCTCCTGCGAAGAAACCATTCTCATCCCGCAGGCCGGCGCCAAAGGCACCCGCACCAGCGGAAACGACAGCCCGCATGGCCTGCCCACCTTCGGCGGCGCCCCGTCCGAAACGTTGAATCCAGCCAATCCCATCGCGTCGTCCGCCGCGGCGAAAGTGGAACTGCATCTCCGCGTGCCCGTTCGCAAAACGTCCGAAAGCCTGATCGCCAAGCCGCTCGTGCCGTTGGAAGTCGCCGCGAAAAACACCGATAAAAAAATGCGGGTGAAAACCATCCGCCACACGGATTGCATCGAAGTCGGCCACGACAAATTCGATGAATTCGTCACCAATTTCCTGCAAAAAGTCGGAGAAACCAATGTCGTCAGCATCACCCCGATGACCTACACGCATATCGATATTGGTTCGCAAAAGATAATGACGGAATACGCGGTGATGATTGTCTATAAAGGGTGAGCGTCGCCTCTCTTCAACGTGCTTCCGGCATCCTGCCGGAAGGCCGAAACCAGCCCCGCCGGCAGCACGTTGTCGTGTGATTTAAACTGGTGGGCAACTGTCTCGCCGACCTGTGGCCGGAATGATGATAGAGAAGGCGCGCTTGCGCCGTCCCCGCCCGCGGAGTAGCGGGCGGAATAAATTACGCCCACGACACAATTCACGCCCCATGTTGCGTCGCTGAACGCGTCGCGGACAGCGCAAGCGCGCCATCCCTACCCAGGCCGCGACAATATTTGCCCACGAGTTTGAATCGCACCCGATGCTTGCGCCCGCCTTGACTTGATTAAACCGCGTCGCTAACGTGCCGTTCATGAATCGCCGGCTCGTTTTTTTGCTCCTCGCCTTCGCATCCGCGATGCTCATCCCTTTTCGTTCGCCGGCTCCCCTCATTTACACTCCCGGCGAAGGCTGGACTTATGAATCCGTCGGCGGCGTCGGCAACTGGCAGCGCACCCGCGCCAAGGACCAGTTGATCGTCGCGCAGGACGCGTATGACAAGAAGGATTACAGCACCGCCTTGAAAGCCGCTCGCCGCACCGTGCGCATCTGGCCGCTGTCCGATTACGCGCCGCAGGCTCAATTTGTCGTCGGCGAATGCTACGAGGCCCGGGGCTTTGACGAGCGCGCGTTCAAGGAATACCAGGTCCTCCTCGAGAAATATCCCCGCTTCGTCGACTGCGAGAAAGTCCTCACGCGCCAATATGAAATTGCCAACCGCTTCCTCGCCGGTGAATGGTTCCGGCTGTGGACCTACATCCCGTTTTTCCCGTCGATGGAACGCACGGCGGACATGTATGGAAAAATCGTGAAGGACGGCCCCTTCAGCGACATCGCTCCGCAGGCCCAGATGAAAATCGGCGCCGCGCGCGAGAAACAGAAGAACTTTCCCGACGCCGCCAAAGCCTACGAAACCGCCGCCGACCGCTATCATGATCGCGGCCAGATTGCGGCGGACGCCATGTTCCGCGCCGGACTCGCCTACCAGAAACAGGCCCAGACCGCCGAGTACGATCAAAGCACCGCCGGCCAGTCCATTGCCACCTTCACCGATTTCATGACTCTCTATCCCGATGACCCGCGCGTGCCGGAAGCGCAAAAAATCATCACCTCGCTCAAGGAAGAGCAGGCCCGGGGTAACTTCACCATCGGACAATATTACGAGGAGCACGGAAAATGGGTCTCCGCAAAAATCTATTACAACGAGGTGGTAAACCTGCTGCTCGGCGAGCCAAATTCCCTTTACGCCACCCAGGCGCGCGTGCGCATTGAGGCTTTGAACAAGCGCATTCAGCCGGACACGAAGTAACCAAGCCACGCCGCCGCCGGAGCAAATGAAAAGATTAATGGCTAAATGGATCGGTGGATTATTGGATTGTTTGATTGGATTTCGCGACCGGCGAATAACCGTCCGGCAATTATCCCGTAATCCGTTTATCCAAAAATCCAATCTCCTCCCCATCCGCTTCCTGGCTTGCTGCGTGGCCATTGCGTTCGCCGCCGGCTGCGCCGGTTACCACCTGGGCCCCACCAACGGCCTCGTCGCCGGTGACAAAAAAATCCAGATTACTCCCTTCCTGAACCACACCCTCGAGCCCCGGCTCGGCGACGCCGTGACCACAGCGTTGCGTGAACGCATCCAGCGCGATGGCACCTATCGTCTCGGCACCCAGGGGGATGCGGACATTGTGGTGACGGGAGTCGTGACCAAGTATCTCCGGCACGAGCTGAATTTTGAACCGCACGACGTCCTCACCGTGAAGGATTTCCGGGTGAATGTGGTCGCGGAAATCACCGCGCGCGACGTCGCCACCGGCCACACCACCAACTGGACCAATACCGCCTACACTCTGGTCCGCGTGGGCTCGGATCTGGCCAGCGCCGAGCGCCAGGCCATGCCGGATCTCGCCGATCAACTGGCCAAAAGCGTGACCGATTCGCTGGTGGACGGCAGTTGGTAACCCTCCCCCACGACCGACGGCCCTATTCGCTATTTACCTTTGAATATGCCCCCCGGAAGGCTCCAAAAAGAACTTGGATTTTCGGCTCAAATTTGCTAGGAAATAGCTCCATAACATCTCGGAATTCATAACCATTAAACACTCGATGAATAAACGCATACTCAAGTTCAGTCTCCTGGGTCTGTTGGCCATCGTCATGGCCGCAACACCGTTGACCCTCCGCGCGCAGACCACGAACGCCGTCCCGAAAAAAGCTCCCCTGCACCGCCTCCTGCCCTTTCGCGGCACCATCAAAGCCGTGGACAACACCGCCAAGACCATTTCCGTCGGCACATTGACGCTTCAAATCACTTCCGAATCCAAAATTATCAAAACCGGCAAGCCCGCGACTCTTCAGGACGCCGCCGCCGGTGACAACGTGGCCGGCTCTTATCACAAAGACCCAGATGGAAAAATGAACGTGGTAAGCCTCCGCATCGGGCCGAAAATGCCCACCGCCGGATCCACCACCAAAACGAACGCGCCTTAAGAAGGGTTAACCCAAACGAACAAAAGGCAGGCCCTCACGGTCTGCCTTTTTTTATTTTAGCTGAGGTCAGGCGCTCCAAGTGCGCTGTAAGAATCCGTTCTGAAACTTAAAATTTTTACCGCCGCCACCAACTCGTTTTCTTCGGCGATTGCTTCGGCGGGTCACCCTGGTACATCTGAATCAGTAGCTGGCTGCGCGCCGCTTCCAGCGCCATCCGGAATTCATCGTAGCTCAAAAACCGGTCCTGCGGCTTCTTGGCCAGCACCTTCGCCAGCGCATCGCTCGTCGGCTGCGTGATTTCCGGCACCACTTCGTTGGGCGGCGTCAGCGGAGTGTGCACATGCGCCGCCACCACTGCCTCCACCGTCGGGGCGTCAAACGGCACGTGGCCGGTAATGGCGTGATAAAGGGTACAGCCCAGGCTGTACATGTCCGAAAGGAACGTTTCCTTTTCCCGCTGAATTTTTTCGGGCGCCACATAATACGGCGTACCGTGTGTTTCCGTCAGCGACTCCGGCTCGAAATCCACGCCCCGCGCCAATCCGAAATCAATTAATTTCGGTTCGTGGTCCTTGTCGAAAAGAATATTTCCCGGCTTGATGTCGCGATGCAGAAAATTATGTTTCAGCGCCATGTCCAGCGCGGAACACATCTTGTAACCGATGTCGAGCACGTCGAGTTCCGATACGCGCCCCTGCTTTTCAATGCGCGTGTCCAGGCTGCCGCGGTCGGCCAGTTCCATCACCAGGTAACGCTGCCCCTCCCCTTCGTCGAACGTGTAAATGTGGATGATGTTCGTATGATTCAGCGAGGCGCACGCGCGCGCTTCCCGATAAAAATTTTCCAGCGCTTCGGGATCGTTGAGCAATTCCTTCTTCATCAGTTTCACCGCCACCAACCGATCCAGCACAGTGTCGTACGAGCGGTAAACCGTGCCCATGCCGCCCGAGGCAATCACGCTGCGCAATTCGAATTGCCGCAGCATGAGCGGCATCATGATGGGACTCGCGCATTTGCTGCACGGGACAGTGGCGAGAGGGGGAAGATCTCCAGGGATGAACACCTTGGTGTCACAATAAGGACAGGTCACCATCTTCAATGGAGCTTTGTCGCTCATTTCCGCCTTACTGTAGCATAATTCCCCGCTCGACGACAAGTTTGTTGCCGTGGCGGCCGGCGCGGAAGTCGATGACGTGGATTCCATGTCTTAATCAGGTTTAACCCTTCGCGATTCAGGCTTCTGCTTGCGTGTTTCGAATGCCATACATACACAGCCAGTTACAAAAAAGAAACCGAAATTTGGATCACAAAATACGGACCGCGGACGACACCTGTCACCCGTAGATATGCGGAGGAAGACGCCCTCATTAGCTGCCCATTTTTTCACGCAAACCGCGAAAACGCGGGCATTTTTTTGCAGCGAATTATCTTTGACAAACCCTCGAAAATAGTGTCTTCTGAGGCCGTAAGAAAATGACAAATACGTTTGCAACGCAGCAAAGCACGCAGCCAGTCAAGGGACACATGTCCATTTGGCATGACTGCTCCCGTCTGGCTGCTGGCATCGTGGGTGGAATTTTCTAAACGAACATAAATTTCCAAAAAACCCGCGATTGCCAGTCAATCGCGGGTTTTTTGTTTGGAAAATAACAACCCCGGCTCGCGCCGGAAAACTGAAAGAAAACATGAATACAAACTATAAACGGGTCCCGACGAAATTCGGGCCTGAAACACGCTTCGAAGTGGAGCCGGTTCCCCCGGCGCTCTTCCGGGCCACACAAGAGACCGAACTCGAGCGGCTCAAAAACCGGTTGCTTCTCCGGAGCATCCACGAACTCGCCGAACCGGAATATATCCCCGGCGTGCGACGGGCCGCGAACGAAGCCGCCGCATTGGCCTGGGTCACGCCCTACCCGCTGCTCACGTTCCCGGCATTGTTCGAGGAGAAAGTGGAAACCGCCCTGCACTACGCGGAACATCAAAACGATGTCCGCGAGCGTAGCGCCGAACTCGTGTTCGTCGTATGAAGCGACCGCAGCGAAATCAATTAGTGGGGATGCGGGCCGTTGGGATTTGCGACTCTGTGAAATGGACTGATTGCGAGTATTGTTCTCAACTCGCATCCGGTTCCCTTTCCCAGTCGTAAATCCCAGCGGCTCGTATTTTGGCCTTGTAGCGGCGGTCTGTGACCGCCGAATGCGCCGGACGAAAGAGGGACACTTTTGGGATGGCAAGGCTGCCGGAGCGAATCGCTCTTTCCAAGCCCCGGCGGCTTTGCCTCCCGACGAATTTTAAAATATCGCAGCGGCAGACGTGAATCTCCGCCGAATAGCTCTGAACCATCCGCCAGTTATCGATCTAGCTTCTTCCCGTGCCATTCATCCCACCGCAGTTTCAAAAATGGATCGTCTTTAAAGCTGCCTCCATCCACTGGACTTCCGAACTCGCGATGTAAGCCGTCGCGGAACAGGAGGTGTTGATAATTCAAAAAATAACGCAGACGAAGCACACCCCCTTCCGGCGCGAAATCGACAACACAACCGGCGCCAGATGTAGGGCCTTGATCAGAATAGCTCCAACGATCTCCGCCCGTTACCGACATTTGAATCTCTGGGGGACCCAAAACTGCCATCACGTCATTGGTAGTCATGCCCGCCCGTAAGAGATTGCCCAAATGATCATGTCTGGAATACCAATCGTTGCCCTCTAAGCAATAGTAACCAAGCCAGCAAGTGACGGCAATCGAGACCAGCCAGATCAAACTAGTGAAATGCTTGTTAAACCGCGGTTTCATTACGGGTGCCCGTTCTTGGTTCCGAAGGCCCCATTGACATTGCGCGTGGGATTTACCCACGCCGCACCGTCGCCGCTGTCCTGAAGGGACTTCCGAAAATAGCCCGGCAGTTTACTGCCGGGACCGAAGCAGATTTGACCAGTCCCGCAGGGACGGCTGATTCCCCAATCAGAACTCCCCTCGCCCATCACTCTCTTTTTCAGGCAGCTTCGTTCCATTATCCCGTTCCAGACGTCTCATAATCCAAAAGCAAACTGCACCCCAAATGCCTGCCAGCAACACCGCCACAGGCCAACTCCAATTCTTGTGTACTGAATCGTAATAATCCCAACCAAACCCCAAAAAAACGATCAACGTCCCCAACACTAACCTGATACGCGAACGAATTCGCGGATGTTGGGAAGGTGAAATCTTTTCCTCGCTCTGGGCCATGCCTCATCAAAACACCTCAGCCCATTTCTATCAAGCCGTCAGTTCTTCACCGGCAATAACTTCCGAAAAGCGAAACCATTTCGCAATTTCAAAACCCTCGGTTTCCTTCCTGTTTTCCTGCTTTCCTCATCAATAATTCCCTGTCCCGCTTGCTTCAAAAAACCTTACCGTAAGTTTTTCGTTGCCCCAGCGCTATGCCAGTATCCATCTGATGAAGACAGAATTCTGTCCCAGCGTTACGGATCGAAGGCGCGACGATGCCCGGGATTCAGCATTTCCGCCCGGCCGCCTCCGACTTTATCCGGGTAAATCCGGCCAAATCCCGGTTAAAAAAATAAAAAAATGCGCCAACAGAAGGCCGCCGCCGCGACCGTCGTGCCCGATCGTGCCAAATCGTGCAGGGGTGCCTGCCACCGAAGACTCGCGCCTCGCCCCTTCCCCGGTAGGTCTTTTACCAGCCCTACCCGGATATAATACCCGTCTACCCCAAAAGCGCGTTTCGGTTCTTCATAGTCCCCTGATGATTGACCTGATGCCAGAACGAGCGCGCTACGCCAACCCGCCCATCGCCATCCTCGGAGTGCCGTTCGATAACGTCACCACCGCGGAGACCATCGCCGCCATCGAGCGCATGGTGGAATCCGGCGAACCGCATTATCTTGTCACTGCCAACGTGGATTTCCTGGTGCAGGCCAAGGAAGACGTGGAATTGCGCCGCATCCTGTTCGACGCCCATCTCGTTCTTTGCGACGGCACGCCGCTCGTGTGGGCGTCACGGCTGCTGGGGAATCCGTTGCTCGAACGCGTGGCCGGCGCGGACCTGGTGCCGCTGCTCTTGCGCGTGGCGGCGGAAAAGGGTTATCGCGTTTTTTTCCTCGGGGCCACGCCCGAATCCTCCGAACGCGCGGTAAGAAATCTAAAAAAATTGCATCCCGAATTGATTATTGCTGACCATTACTCACCGCCATTCAATAAATTGCTGGAGATGGACCACGACGAGATCAAGCGTCGCATTGTCGCGGCCAAGCCGGATTTGCTGTTCGTCTCGCTCGGCTGTCCCAAGCAGGAAAAATGGATTGCCATGCATTATCGTTCGTTGGGCGTGCCGGTGTCCGCGGGCGTGGGCGCGACCATCGATTTTCTGGCCGGCTCCGTCAAGCGTGCGCCCCTCTGGATGCAACGCAGCGGCACAGAATGGATTTATCGCCTGGCGCAGGAGCCCCGCCGCCTGTTCAAGCGTTATTTCAAAGACCTTTGGGTTTTCGGCTGGGCGATGTTGGTGCAATTATGGCAATTGCAACCCCGCTCCCGCCAACCCGAGTCCCCGCAAGTGCAAACGCCCGCGCCGCGGATACCCATGCGGTCGGGAGAAAACTGGCAGTGGCTGAAGGTTCCCGAACGCCTGGACCTCGCCGCGGTGCGCGAGGAAGTTTTGCCCCTGGACGAGATCCTTGCCGACCATCGCCATTGCCTGCTGGAAATGGACAATGTGAAGTTCATCGATAGCACCGGCATTGGCCTGCTCATCCGCTTGCAGAAAAAAATCCGCGAGAACGGGCGGCAACTGATCTTGCTCGCGCCAAGCCCGATGGTCCGACGGGCGCTGGCGTTGATGCAGTTGCAAAATTTCTTCGCCACCGCGCCGGATTTTGCCTCCGCTCAGCAACTCATCGTGACGCGCACGCGCGAACAAAACGGCGCGGTGCGCTTGCGCAGCCCGGCGGCCATCAATCCCGTCCTCTGGCAGGGTGAAATCACCGCCGCCAATGCGGCGGAAGTGTGGGCCACGACCGAGACCCATCTGGCGTCCAAACAGCGGCGCGAACTGATCATCGATATGTCGGGCGTGCGGTTCATGGACAGCACCGGCCTCGGCGTGATGGTGCGTGCCAAAAAACGGGCCCAGCTCGAAGGCGTTAAGTTGGAATTCACTTATCCGCAACCCGCCGTCCAGAATGTGATTCACCTGGCGCGGCTAGAAGAATTCCTTTTGGCCGAAAGCCCGCGTGAACTGGCCGTCAAATAATCTGCCAACCGGCAAGCCATTTTAGGCTCCATGCGAATCGGCATTTCCACCTCGGTCGTCCAACGTGGAAAAACGGGCATCGCGCAATATTTGTTCGCGCTGCTCCGGGCGTTTTTGCCGTACGCAAACGAAAACCGCTTCGTCCTCTTCGTGCTGGAGGAAGACTTGCCGCTGTTTGATTTCGCAAAAAGCTTCATGCAGGTCGTGCCCGTGTCTGAACAGTTCCGTCCACCAATAAAAAATATCCTCTGGCACCAGACCGTCCTGCCGCGGCTTGCGCGCAGCCTGCAACTCGATGTGCTGCACGTTCCGAGTTATCGGCGCATGCTCTGGCCCCGCCCCTGCCCGCTCGTCGCCACCATTCACGATCTCGCGCCTTTCCGAATCCCGAAAAAATACAGCTGGGCCCGGATGTTTTACGGCCGCGTGATTGCGCGCCGGCTCGCGCGGCGGCAGGATGCCATCATCGCCATCAGCGAAAACACCGCGCAGGACATCCGAGAATTTTTCGACGTGCGTCCCGGGCGCGTCCGCGTGATTCACAACGGCCTCGAGCACGATCGCTTTTTTCCCGGCTCACGCGAACAGGCACAGGCGGAAATGGCGGGACGGCACCAATTGCGCAAGCCATTTTTCCTGTATGTCGCGCGGCTCGAACATCCCGCCAAAAATCATGTTCGCCTGATTTCCGCGTTCAACGAATTCAAGGCGGCGACCCGGTCCGATTGGCAACTGGTGTTCGGCGGGAGCGATTGGCACGGCGCTGAAGCCATTCACGCGGCGGCGCGGCTGTCGCCGTTTGCCCCGGACATTCGTTTTCTGGGATTTGTGGCAGATGAGGAGTTGCCGGACTTGTACCGTGCCGCGGACGCATTTGTCTATCCCTCGCTCTACGAAGGATTTGGGATGCCGCCGATTGAAGCGATGGCTTGCGGATGCCCCGTGATTTGTTCGACGCGCGGTTCGCTTGGCGAAGTGGTCGGCGAAGCGGCGGCGATCGTTGAGCCGGAGGAAATCCCTTCCATCACCCGACAACTCGTAACGCTTGCGGGCGAACCCCGCGTGCGCGAACGTTTACGGGATGCGGGATTGGCGCAGTCGAAAAAGTTTGATTGGAACCGTACGGCGGCCGAAACGCTCTCACTTTATGCCGGGCTTGCACGAAATGCTGAAAGATTTTCGCCGATGCTCCGGTGAAAGTTTTTTCGACACAGAAAATTATCGTTTCCCCTCTTGACTGCGTGTGAAGCGCTTCCCATATTGCCATTCCGGAAATGGTGGGTTGGAAGTTTAATTTAATTTAGATTTGTATGTCGAAGCCGAAGGCCCGAACGCCCGCGTTGAAAACCGCCCCGTCCAGACACAAAGACACCGCCAAAACTTCCCCTGACACACCAAGCAGCGCCCTCTCAGGCCATGCTGGAACGACGCCGGGCAATGGACACCTTTCGGCGCCAGTCAACGGAGTTCATTCCCCCGACCGCGTGGCGGAAATTGCGGAAAAGGTCAAGGAGCTGGTTCGCCTCGCGCAAGAACAGGGCTATCTCACTTATAATGATGTCAACGAGGCCCTGCCTGATTCAGTCATCAGCGGGGAAGAACTGGACGAGGTATACGTCAAACTGCGCAACCTCGAGGTGGAAATCGTTGACCAGGCCGAGGTGGACCGCGTCAAGCAGCCGGAACCCGAGGAGGAAGAGGACAAATCACGGCTGGATATTCTGGATGATCCGGTGCGGATGTATCTCAAGCAGATGGGCCAGGTGCCGTTGTTGACGCGCGAGCAGGAAGTGGAAATTTCCAAGCGCATTGAGGAAGCGGAAAACGAAGTAAAGGTGATTATTTACAGCTTCGGTTTCGCCGGCAAGGAACACATCGCGCTCGCGGAAAAGCTGGTTTCCGAACCACCCAAGGAACGCTTCGACCGTGTCATTCTCGACAAGAAAATCGACGGCCGCGACACGCATTTGAAGGAACTGCGCCGATTGATCAATCACGTCCGCCAACTGGACCAGGAGGTGGATGAAAGATATGCCGACTGGCAGAACGGCGCGAGCAAGGGAGCGGAAGGCCGGCTTCAGAGCGCATTCCAAAAAGCGGATCAAAAACTTCAGAAGACCTACGACAAGTTTTTTTACAAACAGAAAGTCATCGAGGAAATGGCGCTCGTCGCGGAAAACATCCACGACAAAATCAATCTGAGCCTTAAAGCCATCCTGGAGCTGGAAAGCCAGCGCAAATCATCGCAGGCGATCGCCATCATTGAATCCGAACAGCGCAAAATCCGCGCGCTGGAGGAATTCGTGCGCATGCCCTGCCAGGAATATCTCAAGACCTACGAACTGTTGACGGTTTATTCCATCAAGGCGCTCCAGGCCAAAACTGAAATGGTGGAAGCCAACCTGCGCCTCGTCATTTCCATCGCAAAAAAATACACGAACCGCGGGCTGTCGTTCCTGGATTTGATCCAGGAAGGCAACATGGGTTTGATGAAGGCCGTGGAAAAATTCGAGTACCGGCGCGGGTATAAATTCTCAACCTATGCCACCTGGTGGATCCGCCAGGCGATTACGCGGTCCATCGCCGACCAGGCGCGCACGATTCGCATTCCGGTGCACATGATCGAAACGATCAATAAACTGATGCGGACCCAGAAGCGTTTGCTCCAGGATTTTGGCCGCGAGCCGACGCCGGAGGAGATTGCCGATGAAATGCAACTGCCCGTGGACCGCGTGCGTGCGGTAGTGAAGATGGCGCAACAGCCGATTTCCCTGCAATCGCCGGTGGGCGACAGCGAGGACACAAATTTTGGGGATTTCATCGAAGACAAATCCACGGAGAATCCCTCCGAGATGACCAGCTTTAGCCTGCTGAAAGACAAATTGAGCGACGTGCTCAGCAGCTTAAACGAGCGCGAGCGAAAAGTCCTCGAACAACGCTTTGGGCTGGTAGATGGCTATGCCCGAACGCTGGAGGAAGTGGGCAAGCAGTTCAAAGTCACGCGCGAGCGCATCCGCCAGATTGAAGCCAAGGCGCTGCGCAAGATGCGGCACCCCACCCGCATCCGACAGTTGCACGGTTTCCTGGAAATTGAAGAGGTCGAGTAACGGCGGTTGAAAATGGCAGGCGCGCCCGGGCGAAATGGTTGAGACCTTGTCCCCGTCTTTCAGCGGACTATCGTCCGGCCACTGTATTGTTCGTCGCTTACCTTTTCCATCCACTCCACGACTTTTCCATCGAGCGCTTCCTGAATGGCGATGTGTGTCATGGCGGTCGTCGCCGTCGCGCCGTGCCAGTGCTTTTCATTGGGCGGAAACCACACGATATCGCCCGGCCGGATTTCTTCAATCACGCCGCCTTCCCGCTGCGCCCAACCACAACCGCTCGTCACAATCAAAGTTTGCCCGAGTGGATGGGTGTGCCACGCCGTGCGCGCGCCCGGCTCAAATGTCACGCTCGCACCAGCGACGCGCGCCGAAGCATTCGCCTGAAACAACGGGTCGATGCGCACCACGCCGCTAAACCAGTCGGACGGCCCTTTCATTGAGGCCTGTGAACCATTTTTTTTGATTTCCATATTATAATTTAAAACATTAAGCCGTCCGAATTACTCCGAGGTTTGTCGTATCCACTATGGCTCAATCTAAATCGGCCCGCAAACAAGTAGGCGCAGCGGGTCAGAAAATCGGATGCACGACTTCTATCCTACGGCCTCCCGCTTCCCTGTTCGGATTTGCGGACGTAGGATTTTACCGCCTCAAAAAGATTGTCCAGCGGTTCGGTCTTCCGTAGAAACCCATTTGCTCCGCGAAACGTCGCCTGGTCGAGAGAGTCCTCATCTTCCATGCCCGTGTAGATGATAATAGGGAGGGCGGGAAAATTGGATTTGAAGTAAAGCAACAGGTCCAGTCCGCTTTCACCGGCGAGATTGATGTCGAAAATGCCGAGATCGAAATTTTCGAGTTCGGCCAGTGACATCGCCTCCGCCGCGACTCCCGTAGCGGTTACATCATAGCCTTTCCCTTCGAAAAAAACCGAAAGGATTTGGCGAATCGTCTCCTCATCATCGAGCACCAACAGGCGCGGACGCATGAGCACGGTTTTACTATTCCCGGAGGGATTTGCAAGCTCCCACCAGCGATTGGCAATTCCTGCTAAACGAATGCCAAAAAATGTCCGGTCGCATGGCGGTGAAACTGCTCCTTAAGTTGCATCTATGAAGACCAATACGACCAAAACAACCAAACGAAAATTTCACCTCAGTCCCATCATTGTGAGCGGCGCTGGATTCCGGTGCATGGCATTCCGGGACGCGCAGGGCAAAATTCGGAATTTTTGGAATCAAGCCATCCTGCCGCTGCCCGTTCACATTCTGGACCCGGAAAACTGAGCCTATGCTGATGATCTGATAAGGATAGCGCGCTCTGTCCGTGCCACTTAGCGGTGCAATGTGGAGGTTTATTCATACCGCAAGCCTGGTTCATTCTGTCCGCTAAACGCGGACGACGACGCCGTAGCGCGGGGTCTCTGCCCTACGCAATCAGGTACACCCGCCAGGAAATCTTCGCCCTGCACGCGCCGGGCGTGACTTTCCGAGCCCCAACGACCGATTTTCCACCACGCAATTTATTGGGTGCCTGTCTGCTTTCCCTATAGCCGCGTCCACTTTTTGGAAGCAGCCCCTCCTGAAAATCAAAGGTTCAGGCGAACGAGCACGAGGAGAACGGTTCCGACCTGCGAATTGGACGCCCCCTCTCCTCCACAGAATCCACGAATTAACTTGCCGCGCTGAAAGACCCGAGCAAAATAAACGATCGAAGCTCGTGTGGGCCCATAGCTCAGCGGTTAGAGCAGGCGACTCATAATCGCTTGGTCACAGGTTCAAATCCTGTTGGGCCCACCATCGCAAAAAGGGTGGAAGGCAATAGAATCATTCCCATGAAAAAACTCTCCGCGTTGATGAGCTTGTTGATGGCAAATTTCTGCGTGACGGCCGCTCCAACTTTCACGGTGGACGCAGGCCATCCCGCAGGAAAGGTGAGCCCGCTTCTCTATGGGCTCATGACGGAAGAAATCAATCATTCCTACGACGGAGGACTTTATGCAGAGTTGATTCGCAATCGGACGTTTTTGGACGACCCCACGACGCCGGTGAATTGGTCCCTCGTGCAGGACGCTGACGCGTCCGCCACCATCGCCCTCGATTCCGGGAATGCTTTCAACGACAGGCTCACCACCAGTTTACGGTTGATTGTGAGGAAGGCGCAGAGGAACCATCCCGCCGGCGTGGCGAATACAGGTTATTGGGGCATTCCCGTTCAGCCCAGGACAAGCTACCGTGCGGCGATTGTGGCAAGGGCGGATGCGAATTTTTCCGGTCCGGTCACTGTGTCCATTGTCAGCGCCGACGGGCGCGAAGTCTATGCAACGGAGAAATTTTCCGGGCTTGCATCGACGTGGAAAAAATTCGGAATCACCCTCAAGACCGGCCGGGTAGCTCCCACAGCCAACGCGCGTTTTGTAATAACTCTGGACCAACCCGGAACGATTTGGTTCGCGCTGGTCTCGCTGTTCCCGCCAACGTGGAAAAACCAACCGAATGGTTTTCGAAAGGACCTGATGCAAATGTTGGTGGATTTGAATCCTAAATTTTTGCGCTTTCCGGGCGGTAATTACGTTGAAGGAGATACGGTAGAGACTCGGTTCGATTGGAAGAAAACGATCGGTCCAATTGAGGAACGCCACGGCCACCCTTGCCCGTGGGGATATCGATCGACCGACGGGCTCGGCCTTTTGGAATTTCTTGAGTGGTGCGAGGATATGAAGGCCGAACCGGCGCTGGCCGTTTACGCCGGCTATTCCCTTCGAGGCAGTCACGTTAATCCTGGCCCGGACCTCCAGCCATTCGTGCAGGATGCCCTCGACGAAATCGAATACGTCACGGGCGATACTAAAACTCATTGGGGGGCGGAGCGCGCGAAGGATGGACACCCGAGGCCCTTCAAGCTGACTTATGTTGAAATAGGAAATGAGGACTGGTTCGATAAGTCGAAGAGTTACGACGGCCGGTTCGCGCAATTCCGGGACGCCATAAAAACGCGCTATCCGCAGTTCAAAACGATTTCCACCATCGGCAACGACTAGCCAGAGAATGCGCGGGTCCACAGCCTCAAGCCAGACATGACGGACGAACATTATTACCGTTCAGTTGACACATTTTTGCAAATGTCGCCGAAATATGCGCAGGAATATGACCGGACTGGCACGGAGATTTTCGTCGGCGAATGGGCTTCGTATGAAACTTCGTTTCCACCGTGGGACGAACGCTCGAGTAATCAGCCGCCCACGCCGAACTTGGAGGCGGCAATTGGTGACAGCGTCTTCATGGCCGCGATGGAGCGGAACTCCGACATTATCAAGATGCAATGTTACGCTCCGCTCCTGGTCAACGTGAATCCCGGCGCGCGACAGTGGCGGCCGAATTTAATTGGTTATGATGCTCTCTCCGTCTATGGCTCGCCGAGTTATTACGCCATTCGAATGTTCAGCCGAAATCTTGGTGACGAAATCCTTCGCACCGCATCCGCCGAAACATCCGTTCAAGGCTGCGCCACGCGCGACAGTGCAACTGGTGAAATAATGATCAAGCTGGTAAATCCGGCGACAAATTCCGTGTCGCTCCACCTTGAAATCAATGGTGTTGCCTCACTAGCGTCCAAAGGCACCGCTATCACGTTGTCGGGAAGGCCCGGTGATTCGAACTCGATAACTCAATCGAAAATAATCGTTCCGGTCACAAAAACGGTGCGCGGCATCAAGCCCGAATTTGTTTATGAAATGCCGCCCAGCAGCATCGTGGTGCTCAAATTGAAAGCCCGTTTATGAAGCCTCGTTCGAATCCGACTGAGCCCACTACTTATTTCACTTCGATCATCCGCGGACAAATCAGCAGGCAAATCCATCCCACCATGAAGCTGGCGCCGCCGAAGGGAGTAATTGCCACGAGCCATTTCGCCCCGGTGGCCGCGTAGAGATAAAGCGAGCCGGAAAAGAGAATGATGCCGATGAGAAAACTGAACCATGGAAGGCGCGGAAGCGGAGCACGCGCGGCGAGAACAAACAACATGACCGCATGAATGAAGTGATAGAAAACGGCCTTTTCCCACCAACCCGCTGAGAGTGGGTTGTGGGCGAATGTTTCTCTGAGCGCGTGCGCGCCGAAGGCGCCGAGCACCACTGCCAGCAGGCCCATCAGCGCGGCGATTCGCATGGCGCGCGAATTATTCATAAGCGACAAATTTATTTCACGGCCTTGGGCGCCTCGCTTCTCCGGCGAAGCTGCCGCGCGAGGTATTCGTCCGCCGGCGCCTGCTGCCATGCGGAGTACCAAATGTCGCCCAAAAATTGGCCGGCTTTAATCAATTGCCCTTCGATAAAGGGCTTGCCCGCCAAGCCGGTTTCTCCTTCGCCGGTCAGTTTTTTATCAAGGTCCATTTGATATAATGGTTCAACTAGTTTGTTCTGTTCCACAATGAATTGCACAGCAGCGGGAAAAATCTGGTCGGATTGCGCGGGGTGGCCGCCGAATGAAACGATTTGCGCCGGGCGCAATTTCTTTTTCATATCACCCAGGTCGCCTTCAATATCTGTCTTCAAAATATAACCGCCGTCAATCCACCCGTGAAACGAGTGGTTCGTCGTATAATGATGCGGGTTGTCGCCCACCCAGCCGTTGAAATGCGTGGTCGTGTGCAGCGGTTGCGAAGCGTCGCCGTAAAAATGACCCATCACGCCCATGGTATAAATGATGTTGTCTTGGGCGTTGGCAATCTCCACCGGAGTGCCGCCCGCGCTTTCAAACGCTTTCAGGTAGGAAAATTCGGATTTTAGCTTGGCGTAGTATTCCGTCATCGTCCAAGGGAGAAAGCCGGAAAGTTCGCGGGTATGATCGCTGTCCTTTGCAGGGTCGATGTGCGGAAACCGCTCCGGATGCGCGGCGCGGGCGCGGGCGATTTGCGCCATGAAATCGTAGCGCAACGACGGCAGCGTCGACGGTGTGAGGTCGTAAAGTGAGATTTCCTCCAAATCGATGTAATGGTCCGGGGCGTTGGCGTGCTTTAATTCCACGTTCGGCGTATTGCGCCAGCGATCGGGTTCACCAGCGAGAAATGCGATGCGGTCCTGCGCTTCAGTCGTCACGGCGAACGCGGGAAAATCCTTCGGCAACGCTGCCAGCGCCAGTTGATTTACCAAGCGGTGACCTTCGTAGTCCCAAGCGAAAACAGTTTGTCCTGCAAGAGCGCATAATCCGACGAGCAGCAATAATTTTTTCATGGCATTAAATCGTCGCGAGTTTAGTTTGGATTGAAGAAAAGGCAAAATGATTGTGGCTAAGCTATTGCGCCGCTGAACACGGCGCGGTCGGCGCAGCGCGCCGCCCTTACCCTTTGTCATGAATGAAAATCATCACTGACGACGCTTGCGCGGGATATTCGCATCCCGGACACCCGGAAAAACCGGCGCGCGTTGTGCGCACGCTGGAAAAACTTCGGACGCAAACCGAACTGGCCATCACGTGGGCCAAGCCCGGCAGGGCTGACGATGCCGCCATTCTCCGCGCGCATACGCCCGAACTTCTCGCCAGTCTGGATAGCACGCAGGATTTTGATGCGGACACGCCGGCCTATCCGGGCATCGCCAATTACGCGCGCGCCTCCGCCGGAGCGGCGCTCGAAGCGATGCGCAGCGCGCGCAAGGGCGAGACCGTTTTCAGCCTGATGCGCCCGCCCGGACACCACGCCACGCGCAATCGCATCATGGGTTTTTGTTTTCTCAATAATATTGCGATTGCCGCGCTCGACGCGCTGGCCAGCGGGGTCAAGCGCATGGCGGTGTTTGATTTCGACGTTCACCATGGCAACGGAACTGAAGACATTCTCCTGAATGTCGAGGGCGTGGCTTTTTTTTCCATTCACCAGTTTCCCGCTTATCCTGGCAGCGGACAAAGCCACGTGGGTGGCAATTGTTTCAATTATCCGGTGCCCCCTTCCCTGCCCCGCGCGCAATATCGCGACGTCTTCTCGTGCGCGCTCGAAGAATTGAAAAAATTCAGGCCGGACCTTGTCGGTGTTTCCGCCGGTTTCGATGCCTACGCCCGCGATCCGCTGGCGCAGGAAACTTTGGAAGCGGAGGATTTTTTCTGGCTCGGCGAACAAATTCGCGCGTTGAACCTTCCGACTTTCAGCGTGCTGGAAGGCGGATACAGCCGCGACTTGCCGGAACTTGTTTTTTCCTATTTGAGGGGATTGGAGGGAAAATAAAATCGCGGTCGCCATGTAGTGCGTGAGCGCAGTGACAACAGGACTCTTTACTTGAAGCGGACCAGTGGACACTATGCGGCCATGCTGCCCGAAGAAAAGGCTGTTTGCTTCACCCCCACTCGCTCCGATTTGCTGGCATTCCAATTTCGAGTTTTGATTCAAAATCGTCTTCTCATTTGCTTTGCAGGAATTGGGTTCCTCGTCGTGATGATCAGCGAGATCGCGCACCCACCCAATCCGCCGGTTCCTTTCGCCGTGCGGTTCGCTGCCGGGATTATTGCCGGGCTAGCGGTTGTGATCGTCGGGGCAATCGGCGGTTTTCTTTTCGCAGCCATGACTATTTGGACGGGCAAATTTCAAAATGTGCTTACCCGGCAAACCACAGTCATAAAAGAAGAGGGTTTGGCCAGCAGTTCCGCGAATGGAGAGGGGTTAATCAGATGGGCCGGCATTCACAAGATCCAGTCCACCTCAAAACTGCTGATAATTTATACGAACGAGACCACTGCCCGAATTATTCCCAAACGGTTTTTTTCCAGCCGGAACGCGGCCTCCGCCTTCGAACAGGAAATCCGCGCCCGAATTAAATCAGGTTAAATATGCTCCGCAATCGTCGGCGGCGGCTGGTAATTAAATTCCTTTTCCGGCGGCAGGGTGCTGTCTTCCTTGGCGAGAACGCGGTAGTTGCGGATTTGCAGTGAAACTTCCTTGCCGTCTTCCAAACCTAGTTGCGCATACTCCTCCTTGGTCATGCGGCTGCGCAGAGTGAGGCCAGAGGATAATTCAAATTCCAACCGCAGCATCACGCCCAGAAAAAACGTGTGCCGCAGGATGGCTCGATACGGAAACAGCGTGAGGTCCGTGGAAGCCTGCACGGCGTAGGGGCGGAAGCCGATGCGCAGGCGCGTGCCATTCGGCTGATCGTGGGCGGAAAATTGCAACTCGCCCACGCGCGCGACGCCATCCTTGACCTCCGTATCCAGCACGTTCATGACGCCGATAAAGCGCGCAACGAACTCGTTCGCGGGCTGTTCATATACTTCCCGAGGCGCGCCGACCTGCTCCAGGCATCCCCGCGAAAAAATCACGATGCGATTGGAAATTTCCAACGCCTCCTCCTGGTCGTGCGTCACAAAAATCGTGGTCACGTTCAGATCGTGATGCAACTTGACCAACTCTTCGCGGAGCTCCTGGCGGATTTTGGCATCCACCGCGCCGAAGGGTTCATCGAGCAGCAACACGCTGGGTTTGGGCGCCAGCGCCCGGGCGATTGCCACCCGCTGGCGCTGTCCGCCGGAAAGTTGGTGCGGATAACGCTTTTCGAGGCCGGCCAGTCCAAAAATCACCAGCAATTCCGCCACGCGCGCCTTGATGTCGGCCCGTTTCCATTTTTTGATTTTGAGGCCGAAGGCGATGTTTTTGAACACGTTCATGTTCTTGAACAGCGCATAATTCTGAAACACGAAACCGATGTTGCGTTCCTGCACGGAAAGATTATTGACGCGCTGGCCGCGAATGAAGACGTCGCCGCTGGTGGGCATTTCCAGGCCGGCAATCATGCGAAGCACGGTGGTTTTGCCGCCGCCGCTGGGGCCAAGCAGCGCCATCAACTCGCCTTCATTCACGGAGAACGAAACGCTGTTAACGGCGGCCACGCCGCCGAATTGCTTGGTTACATTTTTCAGTTCGATGCTCATCTAAAATCTTCCCGCTTGAGAAATGCCGTGTCGCCGTGCCGCGCGGGCTCGGGCGCCTGCTGGGCGCGCTCAAACTCGCGCGCCTGTCTCCATTCAAGAAACGTCTTAAGGCCGAGCGTAACCATGGCCAGGAGCGCGAGCAAGCTCGCCACGGCAAACGCCGCCGCGCCGGAAGATAACGAGCCGCCCTCGTACAGCGATTGCACCCGTAACGGCATGGTTTCCGTGCGGCCGATGATGTGGCCGGACACGACTGAGACAGCACCGAACTCGCCCATGGCGCGCGCGTTGCAAAGGATGATGCCGTAGATCAACCCCCATTTCACCGACGGCAGAGTGACGTGCCAGAAAGTGGTCCAACCGCTCGCGCCGAGCGTCAGCGCGGCCTGCTCCTGCTCAGTGCCCGTGGCCTGCATGACCGGGATCAATTCGCGCGCCACGAAGGGAAAGGTCACGAACATGGTGGCGAGCACAATCCCAGGCACGGCGAAAATGATTTTGATTTCGATTTCCTTGCCGAACAGGTGCAAGGGATGGTCCTGCAGCCACGGGCCCAAAAAGCCGTTCATGCCGAACAGAACCACAAACATGAGGCCAGCGACCACCGGCGAAACCGAAAACGGCAAATCAATGAGCGTGATCAAGAGGGATTTGCCGCGGAAGTTGAATTTTGCGATGGCCCACGCCGCGCAGACGCCAAAAATAACGTTCAGGGGCACACTAATGGCCGCAACGATGAGCGTGAGGCGAATGGCCGCCCACGAATCCGGGTCCGCCAGCGCGCTGAAATACGCCTTCCATCCCTGGCTGAATGCCTGCGCAAACACATTGACCAACGGCAGCAAAAGAAACACCAGGCTAAACGTCAACGCGACGGCGATAAGCACCCATTTCACGACCGGCGATTCCTCCGTCCCGCGCCGTGATTGCCGGTGCGAGTCGCCGTTTGGCTTTTTCTTTACGTTGCGGGCCATATCAGTTTTGGAAGTGGCTGGCCCACTGTTCGAGAAGGTTGATGATCGCGAGCAGGATGAAGGATATCACCAACAACACCACCGCCAACGCAATGGCGCCGGTGTAATCGTATTGCTCCAGCCGCATCATGATGAGGAACGGAGCAATTTCGCCGCCGAAGGGCTTGTTGCTGGAAATAAAAACCACCGAGCCGTACTCGCCAATCGCCCGCGCGAACGCGAGCGCGAAGCCGGTCAACATTGAAGGAAGCAGCGTTGGCGCGATCACGCTTACGAATGTGCGCAATCGCCCTGCGCCGAGAGTAGCCGCGGCTTCCTCGAGTTCGCGCTCGAGATGCTCGAGGACGGGTTGGAGCGTCCGCACGACGAAAGGCATTCCGACGAAAGTGAGGGCGATGGCCACGCCGAGCGGGGTGAAGGCGCCTTTGATCCCCAGCGGCACGAGAAATTTTCCCAGCCAGCCGTTGGCCGCGAACAGATTCGCCAGCGTCAAGCCAGCCACGGCCGTGGGGAGCGCGAACGGGAAATCAACCATCGCATCGATGAGGCGGCGGCCCGGAAATTCGTAGCGAACCAGTACCCACGCGAGCAGTGTGCCAAACACGACATTGGCAATCGCCGCGACGAACGACGCGCCAAAGGTGAGTTTGTAGGCGGCCAGCGCGCGGGCGTTCGTTGCCAATTTCCAGAAGTCATGCCAGGAAAGTCCGCAGGCGCGAATAATCAGTCCCGCAAACGGAATCAGGACCATTACGGTCAAAAAAAAGGCGGTGACGCCCATGGTCAGGCCAAAACCGGGCATTACGTTGAATTTTTTTGAGGACATCAAATAAGAGCGGGCGCGTCGGCTGTTCTCTTTCCAGCAGGCCGGAAAGTAACCAACGCCGCCGCGCGAATCAATTCACTAAGTTATAATCTAGATGTTTTGTGCAATGGCCATGAGATACCGGTATTCCACAAGAATCGTTTGCAGCGCCGCGGAGAGCGCCCCGACCTGCCGGTGCAGAGGAGCGCTCCGTGGAGTCTGCAGGATGATTTCGAAGGGAGGACGACGCAGGCCGGAAGGCGACTTCATCAATCCTGAATTGTTGTCCCTGATAATCCGCCCGTGACCGCGCGGGACGAATTGTTCCGCTTCCCGCAAGGCCGGCTCGAGCAAATGCTCGGACAAAATGGCGCCTTCGGCGTGGCCACAGAGGCCCTCGCTCACGTCGTCGCTCCGCAGCGTAATGATGCCGTCGAAGGCGTGCATCCAGATTTCCGATTGCAGGTAGCGCACTTCCGGCTCGGCGGAATCCTGCCAGAATTCCTCGTCGAGATTTTTTCCATTGCGCGTATGACTCGTGTTGTCCTCGAAACCGGTCGGATTGCAAACCGGATAAAGGAACAGCGCGTATCCCCTGGAAATCTCCGGATTGTTTTCCAGAAGTTCGACAAACCGGAGCAAGGCCAGTGCCCCTTCAGGCTCGTCGCCTTGAATGGTGGCAAAAATGCCGACCCGAATGGCATCGCTGCCGCCCTTCGCGCCGAGATAAACGAAGCGCGGCAGGCTGTAAGCGCCGCCTCCGTTCTCGAAATTGCCCAGGGATTTGCTGAGAAAACGCGGCGAGCTTTCTGCCGCATTTTCCAGCGCGGCCAGGAGCCGTTCCACCGCGCGCCTCTCGCGAGGCGCGCGCCCTGAAATAATGCCCGTGGATTTCATGACAGTCTCCATAAACTTAGCGATTATCCGATTGGATTTGATCGAAGATGGCGTCGTTGTCGAAATGCGTTTTCTGCGCCTGCTGCCATCCGCCAAAGACTTCATCGATGGTAAACAAGGTCAGTTTGGGAAATTTGTCGGCGTATTTCTGCGCCACCGCCTGCGAACGGGGACGGTAAAAATTCCGCGCCGCAATTTCCTGACCTTCCGGAGAATAGAGGAATTCCAGATAAGCTTTGGCTGCTTCGGCCGTGCCGTGTCTCTTTACAACACGGTCCACCACGGCAACAGGCGGTTCAGCCAGGATGCTGATCGAGGGCGCCACAATTTCAAATTTATCCCCGGAATCCTTCAAGGTAAGCAGCGCCTCGTTTTCCCAGGCAATGAGCACATCGCCAATGCCGCGCTGCACGAAGGTCGTCGTGGCGCCGCGCGCGCCGGTATCCAGAATCGGAACATTGCGGAAGAGCTTGGCGACGAAGTCCTTCGCCTTTGCCTGGTCGTTGTTGTTTTTCTTCAACGCGTAGCCCCAGGCTGCGAGATAATTCCAGCGCGCTCCTCCGGAGGTTTTGGGATTGGGCGTAACGATGGCCACGCCGGGTTTCACCAGGTCATCCCAGTCCTTGATGCCCTTGGGATTTCCCTTGCGCACCAGGAACACGATTGTCGAAGTGTAAGGGGTGCTGTTATTCGGCAGGCGCTTTTGCCAGTCCGGCGCAATCAAATGGCCCTTCTCGGAAATGGCATCGATGTCATAAGCGAGCGCGAGCGTCACCACGTCGGCCTCCAATCCGTCAATCACCGCGCGGGCCTGTTTGCCCGAGCCGCCGTGTGATTGCTGTATAATGATGGTGTCGCCGGTTTTTTCCTTCCACTGTTTGGCGAAGGCGGTGTTGATGTCCTCATACAACTCGCGCGTGGGGTCGTAGGAGACGTTGAGCAATTTGATTTCTTTGGCCTGGACGGCGTTCGTCAGCGAAGCCGCGACCAGGAGAATAAACAGTTTCAAAAATGTTTTCATTTTATTGGAATCAAGATTGGTGATCGGTCGGTTAAAATGCCAGTTGCAACCGGGTAAAAACAACCTCTTCGGGTTGTCGCGCCACCGTGGCCTGAGCGGTATTGATCCTACCGCCAAAGGTGGTGCGCGAGAAGCTGGTGTTGACGCGAATATTTCGATTGAGATACCAGTTCAGGCCCACGGCCCAGGCCTTGGCCTCGGAAGCGGATGTCGCCGGATTGGCAAAAACCGGAAACGTCTTGTTGTCCACGTCAAGGTCGGCGTACCGGGCGACCAATTGCAGCGCGCCCCACTGATTCGCACGCGGGTCGAACGGATGCCGCGGAGTCACGCCAGTAAAAGAGGCTTCTTCACCTGTCAGCACCCAACCGCCCGCCACTTGCCAGGCAGTATTTTTAAGCCACGCCGAGGTCGCGCCTTTCGTGACTTTCTGATCTGAAATCACATACTCACCCAGCAAGCCGAACGGGCCGTAATAATAATAGCCTTGCGGCGATAACCGCCAATGGTCGCCATTGGCCACCACGCTGGTATTTGTATAAGCAAAAAACTGCTCCTGGCCATCGGTTAGAAACCCGCTGGGCAAACCGGTCGCGTTCGAGAGCGTATTTCCCCAGGTCCCGGCTACGCCAAAGCCCAGGCCTTGCAGCGGAGTGATGCTCGTGCCCTTGAACGGTTGCAAAAACAACCTGCCAGCGAACTCGCGGTGGTCCTCGAAATCCGAGTTGGCGCTGTTGCGTCCATCCCCGACGCCATTGAAGACGCCCACGGCATAGCTCAACCGGCCGGCCGCCACGTCGCCCCAGAGTTGGAAGCCAATGTCGCGGTTTGGCACCAGGGCCGTAGGCAACGCACGTTCGTTGAAGAATGTGTATTGATCGGATTGCAATTGTTCCAGCCCGACCGGCACTTTGAATTTGCCGGCGCGAAGCTGCAGCCAGGGCGCGTAATGATAATTCAGGTAAGCGTCAAAGATTTGAACCGACGATCCGCCAAAATCCGGCATGAATACAAAATCAAAGTTTTTGTACACCGTGCCGGAAAAAATTGGCCGCGCGCGACGCAACAGGAAACCGTCGTTACCCTGAATGCTTTTGCCGTGATTGTCCTTGTCGTTAAAAAACGTGCGGTTGTCGGTCTGAATGAGACCGTGCAGTTGAAAGACAAAATTAGAATCCGCCGAGGCGACGCTAAGGCCATTGTTTCCCACCCCAATCCGCGGCGTCTCCTTGGCCTTGGTATCGGCGGCTTCGGTGTCGATCTCCTTCTGCCGTTCCAGCACCCGGACCTTTTGGTCAAGGGCCTGGATTTCCTTTTTCAGATCGTCGATGGCGTCCGCGGTTTCATCCGCGCGCAAATGCGGCGCAGCCACCAAACCACCAGCAAGCATCACCGCGATAATGAGTTGTTTTTGTTTCATCAATTTTTCAGGGTCGCAGCCGCTCTCCGATTTGTATGGTCGTTAAGCTGATATTTTTCAAGTATGCCTCCAGAGGTCTGGCGGGCGAAATTAGTCTCCGAGATTGGCGACAACAATAGGTTTATCCAACCTCACTTTTTCGGTGCGTTCGATCTGAACGACGCGAGCCCCATGCACGACGATTTGCACCACCCCAAAGTTCAAAGAGCCGACCTGTCGGCGAACAACCTCGAGCCATGATTCAGTCGCGCTGTGCTCCGAAGCAGGCCCGCTGTTTTCTTCCATTGTTGTTTTCATTCCAATGTTATCTCGGATTTGAAACGAGATTACCTTTAATCTACATTATGTCAATAGAGATTATTATAATTATCTTATTGCTACATAAAATGCTGATTTTGAATCATATTCAACTAATTCTTGAGTTTTTCACTGTAGATTCTAAAGTCTGTCCATGAGACTTTCGGTTCGAGGAGAATATGCTTTGCGCGCCCTGTTGGTGTTAGGCTTGAATTTCGATCAACCGGTGGTCCGCATCCAGACGATTTCCGAACAGCAGAATATCCCGAAACGCTTTCTGGAGCAGATTCTGAACGATTTGAAATCCGCCGGGGTCGTGCAAAGCAAGCGCGGCATCGCGGGCGGGTACCGCTTGGCGCGGCGGCCGGAAGAAATTCCTCTCGCGGTGGTGATTCGGCACATCGAAGGCGCGCTCGCGCCGGTGAGTTGCGTGAGTGAGAGGTTTTATGAGAAATGCTCCTGCCCGGATGAATCGCGTTGCGCCATCCGCAGCGTGATGAAGGAAGTACGCGAGGCCGTGGTGAAAATCGTGGAACGGCTCACCGTCGCCGACCTATGCGAACGCTGGCGCCGCCTGCAACACGAGCCGGTCGATCCGTTTGATTTCATGATTTGAGGAATGCGGCACGCGTCCCGCGCACGATCCTGTTTCAGGAATTCCTTTGAAACTCACGGACGGGACGCCCGTTTCACCATCCAACTCGGCGCTTGAAACCTGAAACTCCAAAGCCGAAACTCGAAACTTGCAATGCGCCAGATCCAAAATATCGCGCTGATCGGTTTTATGGGAACGGGCAAGTCGTCAGTCGGCCAGCTCGTCGCCGCGCAATTGCACTTCACGTTTCTCGACACCGATCATGTCATCGAGGCGCGCGCCGGCAAAACTATCAGCGAAATTTTTGCGGAGCAGGGTGAGCCGGCGTTTCGCGAGATGGAAAAGAAAATTGTCGCCGAACTGGTCACACGAAAGAAAACGGTGATTTCCACCGGTGGCGGCCTGCCGGCAAACACCGACAATCTCGCCAGCCTCAAAACTCATTCCCTCGTGGCCTGCTTGTGGGCGTCACCGGAAAAGATATGGGAACGCGTGCGCAGCCAGAGTCATCGTCCCCTGCTCCACGAACCGGATCCACTTGTGAAAATTCGCCAATTGCTGGCGGATCGTGAACCGTATTACCGCCAGGCAGACGTCCTTTTGAACACCGAGATGCGCGCGCTCAAAGACGTGGCGCAACAGGTGATTCACCAATTCCACCTTGCGCACAGCCATTCTAGATGAAGGAAGCCATTCGTCAGCGGGCGCGGGAGTTGGGATTTGACGATTGCCGTTTCACCACGGCGGAGGCGCCCGATCACGCGCAGGAATTTCAGAACTGGCTCGCCCAAAAACAGCATGGTGAAATGGGCTATCTCGAACGCAACGCCTACAAGCGCGTGGAACCGCGGAAGGTGTTGGCAAACGCCAAGAGCATCATTGCGCTCGCCGCCAGCTACCACCGGGATAATTGTCAACTGACGAATGACGAACGGAATCAACCGGGCGCCGGAAACAATTCCCTCCGTCCTTCGTCCTTTGTCGTTCCACAAATCGCCCGCTACGCCCGCTTCAAGGACTATCACGACATCCTTGGCGAGCGCCTGAAACAATTGACGGAATTTCTCAACGCGTTCGGTGGCGAGGGAGCGCGCTCGCTCTGGTACGTGGACACCGGCCCCCTGCTCGAACGCGATCTGGCGCGGCGCGCCGGGTTGGGCTTCGTGGGCAAGCACACCAATCTTATTAGCCGACAGCTCGGCAATTGGATTTTCATTGCGGAGATCATCACCACGCTTGAATTCGAACCCGACATGGCGGAGAAAAATCGTTGCGGTTCGTGTTCCCGCTGTATTTCCGCGTGTCCCACCGCGGCCATCACGGCGCCTTTCCAACTGGACGCCCGTCGCTGCATTTCCTATCTCACGATTGAACTCAAGGGCGCGATCCCCGTGGAACTGCGGCCAGCGATTGGCCACCGAATTTACGGCTGCGATGATTGCCTGGCGGTTTGTCCGTGGAATAAATTCGCCCGCGAAGGAAAATTGATGCAGGAACATGCGCGCGCGGACCTCGACGCGCCCAACTTACTCGAACTGCTTGCGCTCGATGACGCCGGGTTCAAGTCCCGTTTTGCCGGCACACCCATTGTCCGAACAAAACGCCGAGGATTATTGCGCAATGTCTGCGTCGCACTGGGGAACATCGGGGATGAGACGGCGCTTCCAGCGTTGAGTAAAGCTGCGGAAGATTCCGAGCCGTTGATTGCCGAGCACGCCCGTTGGGCCATCGAGCAAATTCAGGCCCGGAAAAAAAGCTGACTACTCGGCCGGATTGATCTGCAAAATTTCCGTCGGAGTGAAGGACGCCGAATGCTTCGCCACTTTCTCGCGTATGGCGTGGACCTGCTCCGGCGTCACGGGCGGAGCATGGTTACCCCAATCCTTGTTGCCGCGAACGAACGTAATGACTGCGGCAATATCGTCGTCGCTGAAGCTGTTCCACGGCACCATCACGCTCCCGGTATTAAATGGCTGCCCGTTGATTGTGAGGCCCGGGCCGGAAAAGCCCTGCAACACGATGCGTATCATGCGGCCCGGTTGCGGCTCGTTCACCCAATCCGAACCGGCGAGCGGCGGAAACGTTCCAGGCGTGCCCTGCGCGTTTGGTCCGTGACACACATAACAGGTGACGGCATACACTTGCCGGCCGCGCTCAAATGGATTCGGGCCCCCGTTGACCTGGAAGCTCTTCACCTGTTCAGCGCTCACGTAAGGCGTGTAAACCTGCGAGTCAAACCAACCGCCATGTTCGTCAAAATAGACCGCACCCCAGTACACCAGCAGAAACAACACAACGATTAGCCAGATCGGGACGGTGGTGTCCTTCGCTCCGGAATCATTCGGAGACGCGCTGGTCATGGGTTGGTTCACGGAGGGATTCATTTCGCGGGAGCGTTGGTGGCCGCCGGCGCGTTCGTGGTGGGAGGCGGCGGTGTGAGCGGCGCTTCATACAACGGAACGTCCGCACGCAAGCTCACCAGATAAGCAGCGAGCGCCTTCGCTTCAGGCTTTGGCACAATTTCAAATCCATCGCCCGGCGCAAATTCTTTGGGGAGCTGTTGCAACGCGTCCGGCGACGGTTCCTTCCCGATTTTCTTTTGCTCAAACAAAAACCGATAGGAAGGCATGGGGGAATCCTTGGTCACCGCGCGCGGAGCGTAGAGGTGCATCAATTGCCAGTTCACGTCCGGCAATCGCGCGCCCACATTGGCGAGATCGGGACCAACTCGTTGCGAGCCGGGCATGACGGGCGAATCAGCGAGAAAATCATCCGCCACCGTGCGCCGCGCTCCCCAACCGCGCTCAATGTCCGTTCCGATCGGCACGAGGTGCATTTCGGAATTCGCGCCGGCCTTTTTCAAAAGATTTACCAGCGCGCTGGCCTTCTCCAGAGAGGTGTTGCGCTCGACCGGCTTGGGCAATCCCGCGGCAAGACCGGGACCGGTGAACGTCCCGAGCTGCTCGTCCTCCAAGGCCTTTGCGACGGCGTTCGAATTCTTGCCAGCGTCGGTCAGGACCACATCTACCAGCGTACCCTGTTGTTCCACCTGCTGACTGTGGCAATAAACACAGCCCTCCGCGCGATAGACATCCAATCCCTGGCGCGCCACGCCGGGGCGACCCGCGGGGTAGAGGTCGGTTCTCATAACCGAATTCGTTTCCTGAATCGCGCGACCAAGCTGAACTTGCGGCGCGAGCACCAAGCCGCACCAGGAAGCCGACAGCGCGAAGAACGCGGCGAGAAAGACGAGCGGGCCGTATTTCATGGTTTGGCCTCCACGGGTTTCAATTTCGCCGTCGCCTGCCTATAGGCCGGCACAAAGTGAATCCGATAATACCGCACGGAAAGACCGATGAGATTGCCAAGCAGCATCAAGTTACCCAGCAGAATCAGCACTTCACCGACCGTGCTGATGCGCAGAAAGTTCAAGGCGTTTTTCGCCACGTCTACATTGGTCATTTTCAAGTTGTGCCAATTGAAACCCTCAACCACGCCGCCAATCGCCAGCGGCAACACGATCAAAACAATTCCAATCGCCGCCAGCCAGTAATGATGGCGCGGGGATTTTGCGCACGGCCATTCGAGGCCGGTGACTCGCGGCACGATGTAATAAATCGCGCCGAACATCGTCATGGCAAAGAAACCAAAGATATTTAACTGCCATTGAGAGACGGTGTACCAGGTCAAGTTAGTGACTGAATTGACTTCCGGAATGGCGGCGAGGGCGTTCATCAGCCAAGCGACGACGAAAGCCATAGTCCCAAACGCAATGAATTTCCCAGGCGGCGGATTTTCCGTTTGCGAGCAACCGCGCCCGCAGGTCCGGCGGATGTTGATCATCACCGATAGCGCCGTAACCAGCGTCAGCACCGTGGCGACCGTGCTCATCGCGGGTATCCACGCGGGCACCGGCGCGCTGTGGGGAATTCCGCTCCAACTGGCGAATAGAATGATGGTCCAAAAGGTCAAGAGGGCCAGTGGCTGGCTGTGAAGCGGGCGTGCCATCAATTGTTCGATGAAATGAAAAAGCACTCCGAGGCCCACAAGCCCGAACCATACGAAATTCAAGTTGCCAGAGTACCACCAGGCCACAATCGCCTGCGTCACGCCGCGAATGGGCGTGTGCGAGAGCAGCAGATAATTGGCGGTGAAATAAATCCAGGGGAACCAAAAGAGCGCGGCGAGCAAAAACCATTGCGAAGGCCCAAGGGCGCGTTCGCGGCGATTGTGCAGCGTGATGAGGCTAAAGAACGCAACCAGGAGATAGCCTAAAAACAAGAACACCACGCCGTAACGCGGAATCTCGAGATTCTCGTAACCGGTGCTGTCCCCGGCGAGGATTCCAAGAACGCCAATCGTCAGGCCGAAATTCCAGAGCTTACTCCCGAGGCCAATGAGCCACGGTTGCGCCACTTTGGCCTGGCCAGTTCGAGCAATGATCCACAGTGCCACTCCCAAGCCGGCTTGAACCGCGAAACCGTACAGCAACACATTGGTTGCGACCGGATGCACGCGGCCATAAGTCAGCCAGGCGCATCCGGAAAGGAAATTCGGCGAGTGAAATTTTAGCGAGGCAATCAGCCCAAAAACGGAGGCGATGACGAGCCAGACGGCTGCGCTGACGAAAAGTGTGAACAACGGTACGCGGCACGAGGCGTCGATTTCGGCAGTCGAAACGGCATCGTTCGCGGAAGACGTTGTGCGGGTCGCGTTCATCGGGGCGCCACGGCTTATTCGTAGAGACTCGGTTTGACGGGCGCTGGCGGAGGCGGCGGAGGATTGGCTTTCTCCACGCGACTGAGGAGATTGGAACGGCCGGCGGCGGAATTGGTGCCCCAGGTGGCCTCCATCAAATTCATCGCATCATCGATGCGCAAACGCACGATGCCCTTGGTCGGATCAATCCAGCCGGTATTGTTCAACGCGTCGGCTTCGGCATTGTGGATTTCCGCAAGCGCTTTGGATCGCTCTTCGGCGCGGCCGGCGTCGATGGGCGGCGGTTGGGAATATTTTTTCAGCTCCTGATTGATAAAGACAACGATCAGGATGGCGCCGATCACCGCTACGGCGTAAGCCGCCTTCGCGCCGCAACCGCAGCAATTTTTGGTGTCAGAATTCATGGCTCTTCAGTTTGGGTTTCCATGATCCGGAGCGCCGGGCATATCGTCGGTTTGATCGAGTTCGCCGCCCGAAAGCTGAGTCGGCACCGGGTGATAATGGCCCATGGCTTCAACGAGGCGCGGATCCTTGAGCGGAAACGGCGCGGCACTGGCGAATTTCCTGAGAAACACCATTGCCAAAATGCCAACCATGAAGGCAATGCAGCCTAGGTCTACCACCAGCCATTGCCACGGAAAACCGTTGGGATGGTCCACGGGGTGAATGTTAAACGCGATGTCGAAGTAATGCATCAGCCAGACCCAAAGCGCCATGGCAGTCATGTAGGGGAACGAGCTTTTGACATCGATTCGCAGCAAGCCCAGGAACGGCGCGAAGAAATGGCCGAAGATGATAATCATCCCGATCCCGAACCAAGTCCCCTGCTCGCGCTGGATGTACCAGAACGTTTCCTCCGGGATGTTGCCGTTCCAGATGATGAAGTATTGCGCGAAATGGACGTAGGCGTAGAACACCGTGAAGGCGAACAGAAGCGAGCCGATGAAATAATATTGATGCTCGTGGAGGACGTTCGTCAGGATGCCCTGCCGGTCCAGGATCATGGTGATGACATACGCCAGCGCGAGCGCCATCCACACACTGCCCGCAAAATAATAGACGCCATACATGGTCGAAAACCAATGGTATTCCATGGCTTTCATCCAGGCGAATGAGCCCGCAGTGAGCGTGGCAGCGAACGCGAAAATGCCCCAATAGGAATACCAGCGCATTTTGTAAGTCGGGATCGAACCGCCGGTGGTGTCCTGCCGGATGGACCAGGAACGCAAACCGCGCGTCAAAATCCACCAAATGAGAAAGATGATAATTGATACCACCCAAAAGCCGGTTTGCGTGAACAAGGGATATTTGGCATGCAATGCTTTATCCGGCACGACCACGGACATCCACGAGTAAAGGCTTTTCCGGAAGAGCAGCGCAATGGGCAGCCACAATATGAACATCGCGGGAAAAAGCATACTGGCGATGTGCTCGCAAAAACGGCGAATCGGCACCGACCACCCGGCATCAAAAAGGTGATGGGCCAGCACGAGGAACAGGGAGCCCAGACAAATGCTCAGGCAAAACATGAACGCGATCAAATAGGAAAACGCGAACTGTTTGAGGTTGATGGCGGCGCCAATCACCGCGATCACAAGGCCCACCCCTGTCAGAAGAACAGGAACCTTGCGCCACTTGGACAAATCCAGCGGGGGCAGCTTGGCAGGTTTGGAGCTCATATTACTTTTTCAAATTCCCGCGTTCATCCTGCGGAACGTCATCGATCGTTCCTAGATGGCTCAGTTGCAATGCGCGCACATACGCGATGATGGCCCAGCGGTCTTCCACCGGCACGTTCGGTCCGTAAGCGCCCATGGTGTTGCGGCCATGCGTAATCACATTAAAGATTTCGCCGTCGGCAAATTTCACAATCCGCGGATCCTGCAAATTCGCAACAGTCGGTATGACGCCCAGTTTTTTGGTGATGCCGTTGCCATCCGCCTCGCGGCCGTGGCACGGGGTGCAGTAAATATTAAAGCGATCCTGTCCCCGGCTGAGCAACTTCGGCGTGATGGGGAACGGATTGGTCTCAACATAGTTCGTCGTGCCGCTCACGAAGCCCGTGAATACGGGTGAATCCTCATACGGATAAACCGCGTGGTCACCGACCATAATGGCCTTGCTGCGCGGGACCGTGCCGGCGGGAAACAATTGCGAACTGACGCCGTTTTCAAAAAAGTCGTCCGGCGTTTGCGGGCGCAATTTCAACTGGCGCTTCATGTCGGGGAAAATGTAAAGCGGCGGTTTGCGCGACATCGTGCCGCGACGACCGGCAATGCCGATCACGGCCGCGACGCACACCACAAAAATTAAAAGGAAGTAGCGCATTATTCCTCCACCACCTCGATATGATTGCTGCCGGCTTCTTCGAGCATCTTGATTGTCGCCTGTTCGGCGTATTTCGGGTCGGCGGTCTCGATCACCAGGAAAAATTTATCATGCGTGACCTGGGCGAAGCGGCGGTTCTTGAGCAGCGGATGATACAGGTGCGGCAAACGGTTCAGGAACAACATGCCGCCGAGTGAACCGAACGCGCCGAATAAAATGGTCAATTCGTACGACGGCGGAAACGCCGCGAACGGACTGAACATCGGCTTGCCGCCGACGACGATGGGATAATTCACCCCATTCATCCACCAGATCATCAACATGCCGCAGGTGTAACCGGTCACGCCGCCCAGGAACGCGAACCAGCCGACCTTGGAATTTTTGAGCCCCATGGCGCGGTCCATGCCATGGACGGGGAACGGTGTGAACACGTCCCAGCGCGTGAAGCCGGCATCGCGCACTTTCTCGGCGGCGTGCATAAGGTCCGCCGGCGTCGTGAATTCCGCGATCACCCCGTATGGTTTGTTGGGAGCGCCGTTCATATCAATCTTCGTCGTCAGGCAATGCTTCTTCGTGTTTCGCGCCGCCGAGCGGATGGTGCGGGTCGGCCTGCGGCGTCACGCCTTTCACTTCCGAAATCGCAATCATCGGCAGGAACCGCATGAACAACAGGAAGCAGGTGAAAAATAATCCAAAGGTGCCGATGTAGGTGCAAACGTCCACCCAGGTGGGCTTGAAATAACCCCAACTGCTCGGCAGGAAATCGCGGTGCAACGAAACCACGATAATGACGAACCGCTCGAACCACATGCCGATGTTCACGAAAATCGACATGATGAAGATGATGAACACGTTCTGCCGCACCTTTTTGAACCAGAACAACTGGGGCAAAAGCATATTACAACCCATCATCGGTATCCACGCCCATTGATACGGGCCGAGGGCGCGGTTCATGAAATGAAATTGTTCCATCGGGCTGCCGCTATACCAGGCGATGATGAACTCCATGGCGTAGGCGTAGCTGACGATACAACCAGTGGCCAGCGTCACCTTGCACATGATGTCCACGTGCCGCATGGTGATGATGTCCTCGAGATGGCACAGTTTGCGCAACGGTATCAGCAGCGTCAGCACCATGCCGAAGCCGGAGTAAATCGCGCCCGCAACGAAGTAAGGTGGGAAGATGGTGGTGTGCCAACCCGGCAATTGCGACACGGAAAAGTCCAATGACACGATCGAGTGCACCGACAGCACCAGCGGCGTGGCCAGGCCGGCCAGAATCAAATACGCTTTTTCATAATTGCTCCAATGGCGGTTCGAGCCGGTCCAGCCGAGCGAGAACAATCCGTAGAGAAATTGCCGTATGCGGGTCTTGGCGCGGTCGCGCATCACCGCGAGGTCGGGAATCAATCCCATATACCAGAACAACACTGACACGGTAAAATAGGTCGAGACGGCGAACACGTCCCACATCAGGGGTGAACGGAACTGCGGCCAGATGGGGCCATTCGAGTTCGGAATGGGGAACAGCCACCAGTCGAACCACACGCGTCCGACGTGCAAGGCGGGATAAATGCCCGCGCACATGACGGCGAAAATGGTCATGGCTTCCGCGGCGCGGTTGACGGCGGTGCGCCAGCGCTGGCGGAGCAGGAAGAGAATGGCGGAAATCAAGGTTCCCGCGTGACCGATACCGATCCACCAGACGAAGTTGATGATGTCCCAGCCCCACATGACCGGCTTCATATTTCCCCAGACGCCGACACCGGTCGTAATCTGATAAGCCAGCATGAAGCCCAGCATTCCGAGGCACAACAAACTTGGAATAAAGCAAACCCACCACCACATCGGCGGTGTGCCTTCCGTGACAGCCGTGACGCGGTCAGAAATCCAGCCGAGACCGCGCTGGTTTTGGACGAGCGGGATCCGCTGCAAATCCGCGGGGACAACCGGCAAAGCTGTGCTGCTCACTTTGAAGGCCATTATTTCATTCCTTTCTCGGCAGCAGCGCCTTCCTCATGATGCTCCTCTTCAAACGGGTTGGGATCCTTGGTCTCATATTCACCCAGGCTGTAGGGCTCGCGGTAATCCGGCATCTGCGGATTGGGATTGCGCAATTTCGCGAGATAGGTCGTGCGCGGCTTGGTCAGCAGGAAATCCAATACCGAATAATTCCGCTGCTGCGCTTTCAACTTCGAAACTTTGCTCTCCGGATCGGCAATGTTGCCGAAGACAATCGCGCCGGCGGGGCACGCCTGCTGGCAGGCGGTCTTGAGGGCGGTCGGGTCCTTCGATTCGGCGCCGTCGGGCACCAGAATATTGCCGGTGTCGCGCGCCTTGACCTTCTGCGCGATTTCCGCCTGCTGGATGCGCTGCACGCAGAATGTGCACTTCTCCATCACACCGCGCATACGCACGCTGACATCCGGATTCTTGATCATCTCGATCAAATCCCATTCGTCGTCCTGGCGCATTCCCGCCTTGGGATCCTGCGGGTCCTTTAACCACTTGGCAAAGGCGCCTTTCGCAAAGAACGGCGGGTAAAACGGTCCCTTCAATTCCTTGATGGAGCGTTTGTTGAAATCGAGGAAGTTGAACCGGCGAACCTTATACGGGCAGTTGTTCGAGCAATAGCGGGTGCCGACGCAGCGGTTGTAAACCATGAGGTTCAAACCTTCCTGGTCGTGCACGGTCGCATTGACCGGGCAAACGTTTTCGCACGGCGCGGCTTCGCAGTGCTGGCAAAGCATCGGCTGGGTGACGACCTGCGGGTCATCAATCCATTCCTCAAACTGCTGGCGGTCGGTGTCCTGAAAAGTTTCGTTATCGGTCCTGAGCCCGTTCCATTTGTGCTTCTGAACGTCGCCGGTGTAATAGCGGTCGAGGCGCAACCAATGCATCTCGCGTCCGCGGGCCACCAGGTCCTTGCCCACGATCGGAACGTTGTTTTCGCTCTGGCAGGCCAGGATGCAGGTCGAGCAACCGACACACGCCGTCAGGTCGATGGACATGCCCCACTGGTGATGTCCCGCCGGCCGGCCGGTCTTTTCGTTCGTATCGAACGGATTCGGATACATCGGGCGGAAGCCGCCGGGAGGCGCCTCGCCGTTCATGTGCTCGACAAAATCCGGATGCTCTTTGTAATCGCTTAAATTCGCCTCGCGGATAATCGGGCGGCCCTCCATCGACCAATGATTCTGCGTGGTCGAGATCGGATAGGTTTTTCCGGTCGTTGAAATTGTTGCGCCGGTGGCAAAACCTTGAGTATCCGACGTGCGCAATTGGTAAGCGTCAAATCCAACCTGATAGCCGATGCGGCCATTCCATTCGCGACCGTAACCCAGCGCGAGTCCCAGAACGTAATCCGCCATGCCAGGTTGAACCCAAACCGGCCCGCTCACGGTACGCCCGCCAACTTTCACTTCGACCACGTCCGAATTTTTCACACCCAGCTCATGCGCAGTTCTGCGGCTCATGAGCACGGTGTTGTCCCACACCAGCTTGGTCACCGGGTCGGGCAATTCCTGCAGCCAGCCGTTGTTGCTATAGCGGCCATCGTCGATTTTGTAATCGCGATAAAAAACAATCTCGAGATTGTCTTTGCTCAACGCCGCCGCCTTGGCGCCAGCCGAAGACGCGCTTCCAGCCGAGCGCGCGCTGACTGATTTCGCGGCGGAATTTTCCAGAAAACCGTTGTAAAGGAATTTGCGCCAAACCGCATCCTCGTTGCTGCCGGAAATGCCGGTGAAAGTTTCGCGCACGATGTCGTAGGGCGAAGTCTTTTCCTCGCCGGCAATGCGCGCGAGCACTTCGATTTCGGTGAGGCCGCCGAAAAGCGGTTGAATCAAGGGTTGAACCGGCACGAGGGTACCGTCACCACTGAAAGCGTCGCCCCAGGATTCCAAATAATGCGCGAGCGGCAGATGCCATTCGCAATACGGGAATATTTCGTCTTCGAAATAACCGAGCCGCAAAATCCTGCCTTTGGCCGACTCCAAGGCCTTCGTGATATCAACATCCACCGGCGCGTTGTAAGCCGGGTTGGCGCCCAAAACCACAATGGTCTCGAAACTGGCGGCTGCCTTCGCAAAATCCGCGATGCCGCCTTCGTGCAAGTCGCTCGTTTCGTGCAACACCACCGTTTTGCCGATATTGCCCAAAGCGCTGTTGATGGCATTAACCACCACATGCACCGCCAGGGGCTGGCCGTAACCGGCAACCACGAGTGATTGTCCTTTGTTGGCCAGCAAATCCCGGGCGCATTCGGAAACCCATTTTGGATCCACGCCCGCGGGGACGGCCGAACCGCCCTGCCCGTTGATTTCCGCCGCCAAAGCTTCGGCAACTTGCGCTACCGCATTCGCCGGACTGCGCAAACGATGATCGGCATTCATGCCGGTCAGCGTCATCAGCGCTTCGACGACATACAATCGGTTCATCGAATCGCCCGGATTCTTGATCCGGCGGCCATCGACGAATTTGCGGATGTTGCTATGCGCATCTTCCTCTGCGCCGATGAAATCGCAATCGAGCGAGACAATGACTTTGGCAGCGTCGTATTTGAAATACGGCTTTACGGAGGCGCCGAAAGCTTGCGAAGCCGCGCGGCGATGCACGTCCATGTCAATGGCTTCGTGGCTGAACCACTTCGCATTGGGCATCTTTTGGCTGATGACCTTTTGCAAGCGCAAACGCGAAGGCGATGAATTGCGCTCGATCAAAAACGCCAGCCCCTGGCCCTGGTTCGCAGCGTATTTCTTCGAGATTTCGCTCAAGAATGCGATCGCATCGTCCGACCGCATCACGACACCGCCTTTGGAAAACCGTTTGGCACGGTCCGGATCGTAAAGATTCAGGATAGAAGCCTGCGCCCAGCGGTCAGTGCCGCCGTTGCTGTCCGGATGCAGGATGTTGCCTTCGATCTTAATCGGCCGGCCTTCGTAGGATTTGGCCAGCAGCGGAATGGCGCCGCAGCGCGTCGGCATGGCCGTCGCGAAGAATTGCGGCACGCCATAGACGTAATCCGATGGCTGTTGGCCGAAGGGTTCCAGCTTCTCGAGCGGACGCCGACAGCCGGTTGACGCCAATCCAATGCCCGCCAGCATGAAGGAGGCGGACATGATTTTCACGAAATGCCGGCGAGTCACCGGGTCGTCAAACTCGCTGGCGCCCGCGGGGAATTCACGCTCCAACCACTGGCGGAACTCCGGCTTTTCAGCCAATTGGTCGAGACTCCGCCAATATTGGCGGCCTGTTTCCGGTTCCGGACAAGTTGGTGGAATGGTTTTACTCATTGCCCATTGGCGATTGCCGAACGCCGATTAAGAACGGTCGCACCAACCCGCAACGGGCGGTTCAACCGTAAATCGTAAATCGTAAATCGTAAATTCATCAGCGGTGACACGTGGAGCAGGTTTGCAGCGATTCAACCTTCCACTCCTTCATGGCTTTGTTGCCAAATTCAAGCTGCGCGGCTTCGGACTTCGGCTGCCAGGCCAGATCAGTGATTTTATTGTCAGGACGCAATTTCAGTTCCGGATGGCGATGGCATTCAAGACAGAAAGACATGCTGAACGGTTTGGCATGATAGACTTCATCCATCTGGTCGACGCGGCCATGGCATTCCACGCAACTGATGCCGCGGTTGACATGGACGGAGTGATTGAAATAAGCGAAGTCAGGAAGCTTATGGATTTGAATCCATTGAATCGGTTTGCCGGTCGCGGCGCTTTCACGCACCAACGCCAGCCGCGGGTCATCCTTGAGCACCTGGCTGTGGCAGTTCATGCAGGTGGAAGCGGCGGGAATATTCGAGAACCAGGATTTTTCGACACCCGTATGGCAATAACGACAATCCATCCCGAGCTGGCCGGCGTGGACAGCGTGTGAGAATGGCACCGGCTGGATCGGTTGATAGCCCACGCGGGTGTATTTGGGCGTGAAATAATACCACACGCCCGCCGTCACCGCGCCGCCGACGAGCAGGCCTCCGATGACCATCATCAGAGGCAGCCGGTTGGTCCACTTTGGGAAAATCGCTGACATCTATTTTTCGTTAACCGTCGAATTAGGCCGACAAACGAACAACTCACGCCAATGCGAAACACGAATTCTTTTCAAGAATTGTCCACCGTCAATTGTTTTCTTTACTGCAAGAAACGGTGAACTCATCAAACACTCTTACGAACCCGAAGCAGAAACGCCGGTTTGACGACGACCGGAATTTAAACGTCCCCGCGCCGACCCCGCAAGCAAAGTTTGTGAAATTTTTCACGATTTCGTGGCGGTTAATGTAGTAAATAAGTTTTTGTGTTTTTGCCTAGCGGGGCAAATACCCTATTACGAACTCTGAAAAAGCCGAACCTGTCCGGCGTTTCCACAGGAAAACACCCCATTTGCTCTCCAGCGATTTCGGTTCATAGATTTCTCATGCGAAAATCTGGCAATGGTCATAGTGCGGACCTCGAGACTTTTCTTGAGGATATCAAAACAGTGGTGCGCGATGGGCAACAGTTGTTGAAAGCAGGCGCGAGCGGCGTGAAAGAGAAAGCGCTCCTCGGCGCGCGGACGACGGATCAGGCCATTCGCCAAAGCCCTTACCAAACAATTGGAATCGTTTTTGGCGTGGGTGTAGTCGTCGGCCTTCTGGCGTCCGGCCTCTTATCCGGCGGTTCGGAAGGGGAAGAATGACCCATGGCGGCGGCTCGCGCAACGGGAGCATTTCAATTAAAGTCGCAGCCGCAAATAAATCTCAAAGCCCTCACCGCTACCCTCTCCTATCCGTCCGCCTTCGCTATGCTACGGCGCGACAAGATGGGAGACGGAGAAGTTGTTCCCGCAACGCTGTCAAATGCGATTGCAAAAACGGCGCGGTTGCCGCCGTGAAATCCAGGGGACAATAATTTTAGAAGCGGGCCGGAGTTTCTACCACCGCCTCGGAATGAAATCCGTTCGAGCCGTTTCTTGCCGCGGCGGATTCAGAACCGTTCGATCGGGCGCCGTTCGAACCGTTACGATGAACCTTGGACCCATTTTTATGAACCGGCAGGACGCAGGTCACAATGGTGCCGTTTTTTTGGTTCGGTTTGATGTCAAATTCAGCCCCGATGGTGTTGGCGCGGTAATTCATGGTACGCAACCCCATGCGCGCCTTGGGATTTCGCGGCGGTGAAAATGGGATGCCGTCATTCCTGATGGTGACCACGAGCTTTTGGGAATTGCCCACGATGGAAATCCAGACGCACGAGGCTTTGCCGTGTTTGATGGCGTTGCTGACGGCTTCCTGCGCGATTTTGTAAAATTGCGCGCTGGCGTTTTCCGGCAGGTCGGGAATCTCGCCCTTGACCGTGCATTCGCACGGGATCCCGAACATCTTCTCGACCGTCGCAGCCAGGCCATTCATGACTTCCGCCAAATCACCGCCGGTCGCATCAATAGAGCTGAAATGATGAGCCAGGTTGTGCGTGTGGTTGACGGATTGCTCGATCAATTCGCAAATTCTCCGTACCTCTTCCGCGTCCTTGTGGGCCTCGCGCGTCAATCGCTGCTCCAGCGCGCGCGCGAGCAGCAACATACCCGTCAACTTCTGGCCGAGGTCGTCGTGCAAATCAAAGCCAATGCGGCGGCGCTCGTTCTCGGCAATTTCCAGCAATTCCGTTTCCAGCCGCTGTCGCTCCTCGAGCACATCGCGCAATTTCTGGTTCGCCTCTTTCAGGGCGGCGGTACGCTGCTCCACCCGCTGCTCGAGCTCTTCATGTGCCCGGCGCAATTCCTCCTCCGATTTCGCGCGGGCGCGCCGGACTTCCGCCTCGCGCAATTCCCGTTGCACCGCCGGTACCAGCCGCGCCAGCCGGTCTTTCATGATGTAATCATGCGCGCCCGAATCCATCGTGGAAACTGCCGTCTCCTCTTCTATGTGGCCGGAGACGATGATGAAAGGAAGGTCGAGGTTTTTTTGCTTCAGAATTTGCAGCGCTTGCGGGGCACTGAATCCCGGCATGGAATGGTCGCAAAGGATCAAGTCCCATTCCTTTTCCTGGAGGGCCCGGTTCATTTCCTCGGCCGAATCAACCCGGTCGCAAATAACGTGAAGGCCGCCCCGTGTCAGCGCACGCTCCAGCAAAAAAGCGTCTGCCAGTGAGTCTTCCACGAAAAGTACGCGAAGCAATCGCCGGTCACTAACGGTTTCGGGGCGGTTTTGATGTGCGCTCATGTCTGCCTGTTTATTTTTGTTAAAGCGGGGTTCGTACGCTTTGTGCGAAGTATTTTGAATACGTCACCCACCTGAAGGAAATGGGGTTTTCCCCCCACAAGCACTGCTGACGGGAACTTCTATTTGGGGGATTTAGGAGGCGGAGCGTGATCTTGACAGCGCCAACGTCCCCCTCACGAGCCAAACGCGATCAATCAGGAAAATTGCCAGCGGGGCGCTGGCGCTCCCAAGGCTACTCGCCTTTCGGCGGAATCATGTCCTGGCCGATGGCGCGCTCGAACCGTGCACGGGCCACGTCATAATCATGAAGCGCCTGGACTTGCGTTGTGCGTGCCTGGGTCAGTTGCGTTTCAGCATTTAAAACATCCAATCGCGTGCCAGTGCCCGCGTCCGCCCGCGCTCGCGCCAATCGCAATGCTTCGTCCGCTTCCTCCTGCACCTTTTGTTGCGATTCCAAAACTTCGCGCGCCTCAATAAGACCCGAATAATCCGTGCGCACTTCCAATTCGATCTGACGGGAATTGTCCTCTAAATCCGCTTTCGCGTGTGCGAGCTGCGCTTTGGCTTGAATTACCTTACCGTGGGTAAGCAAGCCGTCGAAGATGTTCCAGCTCAGTTCTCCGCCGACCAGCCAGCCGTTTAATTCCTTCCCAATGTCCGTGCTAAATTCGTCGTTGTGCCAGTCATAGGCGGCGAACGCATCAATCGTGGGCTTGTAGCCGGACCGGGCATTGATCACATTCTCACGCTGCAAACCTTCCGTGCGTTGCAACGCTTGCAGTTCCGTCCGGCGTTCCAACGCCTGCGAAATCGCCGCCGGCAATTCGATGCTGAAAGGGGTGGCGTCCAGCTTATCCGTCAACACCAACGGAATGTCTTCCCAAACATTCCTGGGCAAATTATAGCCGAGCAAATTGGAAAGGTTATTTTTGGCGATACGATAGGCGTTCCGGGCGTTGATCAGTGGCGGACGCGCATTCGCAACGGCGACCTGAGCCTGTAAAACATTAAACCGCGGCACGGTGCCCGCGTCGTAGCGGCGTTGCTGATCCTGAAGTTCCTCGTTGAGCAAAGCGACCGATGCTTCGTTCACCGTGATTTGCTGTTCGGCGACCAACACATCGTAATACGCCACGCGCGTGGCGAGCAACTCATCGGCGACGGCGGTTTGATACTGGAACATCGCCTGTTCCTTCTCAAGTCGCGCGGCGCGAAATGCAGAAAGCGTCCGTCCGCCCTGGTAAATATTTTGCGTTATTCGAATCTGCGTGTCCCAATTCTGATGGGCCTGCACGAACGAATTCGTAGTGGGACCGTTAGTGCCATTATTAAAGGAGGGAAAGGTATTGATGTCGTGTTTCGCCGTGTCGGTGTAATTTCCCGACGCTCTGATATTCGGCAGCGCCACCGTCCGCGTTTGAATCACCAGTCCGCGCGAAGCTTCCAAATCGGCGCGCGCCTTTTGCAAAACGCTGTTTTGTTGCAGTGTCAGATTCAGCGCGTCCATCAGCGAGAGCGGACGCGTGATCCAGGACGGCACGCTGTTTGAGCTGACGGCGGCGGAATTCGCCTGCGCAAAAACCGGCGCCTGGGCCAGGCCAACGACCATCCCACATAATGGCAGTAAACTGCGGAACAGATCAGCGGCCCTGTGTGTCTTAACTTTCATCGCGCACATCATTGTTATTCAATTTCCGAGTGGCGAGCCTTTTCGCCGCGAGGAAAATACATCGGTCGCGGCGAATGTCCAATAATAGTGGCATAACCGCCCTGCCGATAAATCTCCTCGTTCAAAAAGCCTCCGCTGAAATTTACGAACGCGCCACGGAATACGACACGAACAACGCGTTGTGCTGTCTAAACAGATGCACAGACAATCAAAAAAAATTCTTTTTTATTTGCTTCAGAAAATTGTGTTAAGCTAGTTTGAAGTTTCCGTAACCATATGTTTAACAGCTTATTCGGGAAGAAATCGCCGCAGAAAGGCGGTCCATTAACGTTTGAACCGCCCACCCACCGTTCGCCCCTTTCATCCAGCAGATCGCAGGCTCCCAGTTTTTCCAAGGTTTTCCGCTGGCGCTTGCCGGACGGGCAAACCGAGGAACCTCAAACCGTCGAGATTGTCGGCTCCTTCACCAAATGGGAAAGAGTTTCGCTCACGCGCGATAGCACGCTGGATGCGTGGCACGTCACTCTCCATAATATCCCGTCACACCAGACCCATCATTATATGCTGCTGGTGGATGGGAAACCTGCCAAGGACAAAAACTGCGATGGGCTGGCCCCTCCGCATGGGGCAAATGAAGAGCGCTATACCCTGGCAACGGATCGGGGTCCCCGCGTCTTCATGCTTTTCGCGCAGACGAAGTAATTTTGGGCGCCGGCGTCTCGCCGGCCAAACGTGTTTCAACCCACTCCGAAACCCGCCGAGGGGACGCTGGTGCTCCCAGGCTTTTATGTTTATCGACTGTCTGGCGGCAAAATAGAGCCTCGCTTCGGGTGCCGCAAAAGATGGGCGGCTTAAAGTTTCTTCAGCAGATCCTTCAAACGTACCCACGCTTCTTCGCGGGCCTTTTTGTTCGCTGCATTAGCATCCGGCGCTTCACCGGCGCGCATGAAACCGTGTCCTGCACCGTCATAAACCACCGGGGCGTAAGTCTTCTTCGCCTCGCCCATTGCCGTTACCGCTTTGGGAATGGTGGCGCTGACGCGTGCATCGTTGCCGGCATAAAAACCGTAAACCGGACAATTGATTTTCGCCATATCGTCGGCGCTGGGCGGCGGGCCGTAGAAAACAAACGCCGCCTTCAACTCCTTGTTATTGGTCGCATATCGGAACGACTGTCCCCCACCCCAGCAAAATCCAGCCACCATGATTTTTCCATTGGCGGACGGAAGTTGCGACGAATATTCCGCCACCGCATTTAAATCCGCGGTAATTTGGTCGGGCGGAAGAGAACCAATGACTTTGGTGACGCCGTCCGGACCGCCGAGCTCGGCGGAGCCGCCGCCGCCGGGCGCCATGCCGGAAAGCAGGTCCGGGGCAATCGCAATGTACCCCGCCTCGGCCAGTTGGTCCGTCACGCCTCGCACCCAATCCGTCATCCCAAAAATTTCATGGATGACGATGACCACCGGCGCCTTGTCCTTAACTTCGGGATACGTGATATAACAATTCACCTCCCGCTCGCCGTGTTTGACTTTCACCCATTCGTGGTGGCGTGGGGAATTTTCGAGGCGCGACTTCGCCCAATCCTGGGACATCGCGGTGAGCGCAAGGCAGACTGCAGCAAACGACAGAAGAATTTTTTTCATGATTGGCCGAGGGTTTCGGCCAATGTAGCGCCAACCAAAAAAATGAAAAGGCCAGACTTACTGCGGCGCGGCCCCGTTGGCCTCGGGAGTCATTTCGGTCGGCGGAAGAATTTGGCTGATCGGGTTATTTTCCTGCTGGTATTTCATTCGTTGAACTTCAATCAAGGCAACCTGTTCTTCCGGAGTCAGGCTGCTCCGGGGCGGCAAAGAGCGAAGCGGGCGGATTACATTGGGCGGCGGCGGGGCGGGCGGCGGCATCATCGTAGGAGCCGGCAGGCCGGACGGTTTCACGCCGTCGTGCTCAAAATCCAAAGTCTGAGACTCTCCATGATTCGTGATTTTCACCACGCCCGCCTTCTCATCAATCTGCTTCACTTCGATCTCATTTTGCGCCTGGCCCTCCGCCAGCATCATCGACTCGGGCAACGCACCCGGCTTCGCGCCCGGGATGGTCAAAAATGCCAGTTTTTTACCCAAAATGGTGGTGATGCCGGTGAAAGTAACTTTAGGCGGAGGCGTATGCTGAATCAAACTCTCGGGGTCTACCTTCGCCGGCGGCGCGTGAAGATTGAACACATTGCGCTCCACGATTCCGTCATAAGGACTGGTGGCTTCCGACATGGCACTGGCGCCCGTCACCAATAACAGACCCATCAATACGCAAATCTCGACTTTTCCGCCGCGTTTCATAATCCGATTATAGCAACCGGAGGAATAAACACCACAGGGAAGTTTTAGTTGCGCCATCCCAGATAATTGGATTTGTGGAGCGCGGGATTGATGGAAATGTGGGGCAAATTCATAGAATTGCCCCACAATCCAATCATCCATCAATCTATTTATCCAGCATCAGTATGACGCCTGGGCGCCCTTGATTGACCGCTTTTTCATCCACGGCATCAGGCCGCGCAATCGCGAGCCGACTTTTTCAATCGAATGATTTTCGCCCTTCTTGAGCAGCGCATTATATTTCTTGTAGCCGCCTTTGTATTCGGCGATCCAGCCTTTGGCAAACTTGCCCGATTGGATGTCTTTCAACGCGGCCTTCATGCGTTTCTTCACGCTGGCATCGACGATTTTTGGGCCCACGCTTACATCGCCCCACTTGGCGGTTTCGGAAATTGAAAAACGCATCCCGCTGATGCCGGCTTCGTTCATCAAGTCCACGATGAGTTTCAGCTCGTGCAGGCATTCGAAATAAGCCATCTCCGGCTGGTAACCGGCTTCGATCAGCGTTTCATAACCCGCCTGGATCAACGCGCTGGCGCCGCCGCACAAAACGGTCTGCTCGCCGAACAAATCGGTTTCCGTCTCTTCCTTGAACGTGGTCTGGATGACACCCGCGCGCGTGCCGCCGATGCCCTTGGCCCACGCCAGTGCCGTCGCCTTGGCTTTGCCGGTCGCATTTTGAAAAACGGCGATCAAAGCGGGGACGCCTTTGCCCTCGACATATTGCCGGCGGACGATGTGCCCCGGCCCTTTGGGGGCGACGAGGATGACGTCCACATTTTTGGGCGGCACGATGGTCTTGAAATGAATCGAGAAGCCGTGCGAGAACAGGAGCGCCTTGCCCTTGCTTAAGTTCGGCTCAATATCCGTCTCATAAACCTTGGCTTGTTTCGTGTCCGGCAACGCGACGAAAATGACATCCGCCTGCCGCACCGCTTCCGCCGTGCTGACCACTTTGAAACCTTTTTCTTCAGCGACGGGAATGGACTTGCTGCCTTCGTAGAGGCCGATGATGACATTCAGGCCGCTGTCCTTGAGGTTGAGCGCGTGCGCGTGGCCTTGCGAGCCGAAGCCGAGCACAGCGAGGGTTTTGTTTTTCAACACGCTGAGATCAGCGTCTTTGTCCGTATAAACTTTAGCAGGCATTGAGTTAGTTAATAGTTATTGGTTGAGAATTGAGTGAGGACTGGCGTCGGCTTTATTTCCTGGGCATCGCGACGCTTCCGGTGCGCGTCAAATCGACCACGCCGAACGTCTTCATCAGCGTGAGAAATTTTTCCACCTTGCTGTCATCGCCGGTGATTTCAATGGTGAGGTTCTTGGGCTGCACATCCACAATCTTGGCCCGGAAAATATCCGTGATTTGCATCACTTCGGCGCGCGTCTTGGAATCCACGCCCACTTTCACGAGCACCAGCTCGCGGTCCACGTATTCGCCGCGGCGGAAATCCTGAACGTTGATCACGTCGGGCAATTTCTTGAGCTGCTTGATGATTTGCTCGACCGTGGCTTCATCGCCGTGCGTCACGATGGTCATGCGCGAGGCGGTGGAGTCGTGCGTGGGCGCGACGTTCAGCGTGTCGATATTATAGCCGCGCCCGCTGAACAGGCCGGCCACACGCGTGAGCACGCCGAATTTATTTTCCACCAGCACTGAAATTGTGTGTCGCATAATCAATCCCGTTGAAACGGGGCGGGAAAGCTAGCAATGTGCCGCAAAGGGGTCAAATTGCAATTTAAGCCGTGTTCTCATTTGGCGGCGCTGCCGGGGGAAAGGGACGTGGGGGGTAGCACCACCGGGCACGATCGGGCACGACTGTTCAACCGTCGTGCAGTTGCGCGGATGGACGGTGATGGCAACCAGTATCCCCCGAATAGATTGGAATGGGCTGGAACGGTGGAAAGTTTGAGAGTTTAGGAGTTGAGAGTTAACGAGTGGTATAGGCAGGTAATTTTTTACCCCGGATTTGGCTGGATTTACCCGGATAAATTTTCGACCCTCATTGAATGACAAGGGTTTGCGTGGTAGGCGAAATCCGCGTGCGGGGCGTCTATTTGCCCATTGAGGCTCAGTTCCCAAAAGCTCGGCTGCCCTTTTCATTTGTCCTTCCTTCCCTCCTTTTGTCGCGCTCTTTTATAGCATGGCTGTCAAATGCAGAGACGCGCCGGGGTGCGACAGGAATTATTTGTGGGATATGCACCTGACAAACAAGCCACCAAAAGGATCCGCAGATTTCGCAGATTTGCGCAGATAGAGGAATTCAATCTGCGCTCATCTGCGAAACCTGCGGATAAAAATCGGAATTGTTTGTGAACGGCATAATCCTAATTATTTTATGAAAAAGCCTGACCTCACCCTTCCGCGAGCAGCAAGAATCATGAGCACCACCTCACCCCGACCCTCTCCGCCATTTCATGGCCGAGAGGGAGATCAGAGTGCGCGTTCGTTCATTTGATCCTCACTTTCAGTCGCACCCGACGCGCCGGTAGTGCCTTAATTTGAATTACGTTTTCTTTTCAATATTACGGCGAGAAGCATGCCCGCCACGGCCAGGTCACAGAAAAAGTAAAACAATTTGTGATGGTCATCCTTAACGTGGAGCAATTCCATAAACGCAAGGATTAGGAACACATAAAAAAATATTGAGCATATCCGGTCAACAATGTGGCTCACTTCATCCTCCTGGCGTTTTTTACAATTTGAACCTGAACCGCCGTTTGCGCTGCTGGTGTCATGCGATTAGCACGGTGCGATTTCACAAAATTGTAATACGCGAAATTGAACGCAACAGCAGCCTCAAAGTTTTCGAACTTTTTGCTGAATGCCTTAGTCAATCGCAATCATCGGATCCCTTTTCAGCCATCCCTCCGGGACTTGGTACGTCATCACTTTGACCCGGCAGTAAACTGCCGGGCTATTTCCATTGGTTCCTTCGGAACCAAGCGCTGGTTCGTCCATTGGCCAAAAATTGAGATGCGCCCCGGCTGGCCGGGTGTGATTATAAGCGGGTGAAATTCGACTTTGATGGAGCGCGACTGAGTGCGGAGCATCAGCCGCAGCAGCCCGGCGATTCCAGTCGTTTATAATATTCTTCGAGCGTTTCACGTTGCTACGGCTGATTCCGCTGCGCGGAACACAGCCGCGCTCCTCACCCACTTATAACCACGCCCCTGCGGGCGCAACCAGCGCTTTTTCGCTGGCATTTTTTTGGCGGACTGTTATTGGGTAGCCCAACCACAATAACTATGAAAAAGCAAACGTTCGTCCTTTTCATCGCCACAATTGCCCTCGCCTGTTCGGTTCAGGCCCAACCGGGGCGGATGTCGGGACCCAAGTTCAACGGGGCCATCGCCAAATTGTTCGGAGACAATACCGCTTTTTCTGCGGATTTGGAGATTCACGTTGCCGGCGAGCAGGATGTGACCATGCCGGGCAAAATGGCCTTCGATTCCGGGAAATCCCGTTTTGAGATGAACCTGAGCGATGCCAAGGGCAGCCACATGCCGCCCAACGTGGCCGAACGCATGAAAGCCATGGGCATGGATCAAACCGTCGTCATTTCGCGTCCGGACGCAAAAGTCTCTTATCTCGTTTATCCGGGCCTGAATGCCTATGCCGAAACACCTTTGCAGGACTCTGATGCGGGAAAACCCGATTCCGCTTTCAAAATGGAAACGACTGAGTTGGGCAAGGAAACTTTGGACGGCCATGCTTGCGTGAAAAACAAGGTGATCATCACTGACGACGAGGGCAAGCCGCACGAATCCACGGTTTGGAACGCCAGCGATTTGAAGAAATTTCCGATTAAAATTGAAATGAACGAAAACGGGAACGCCACCACGATGCTTTTCAAAAACGTAAAAACCTCCAAGCCTGACGCCGCTTTGTTTGAACCTCCGCAAAGTTATAAAAAATACGACAACCAGATGTCCCTGATGCAACAGGAAATGATGAAGCGCATGGGCGGCGGCGGAGGCATGCCCCCGGGGCATCAGTAAACAATCTGCCGGTTGGGCGTTTGCAAAGGGGCCGTGAACAGCGGCGCTGCCATCGTTGAGGAGTCGTTCAGCGCCTCAACAAGTCTGGCAGCTCAGGAGGATTAACGATTAAGGCGCTGCCAAGGTCAATGCGATGGTTTAATTCACACGTACGCACGAGATTTCCGCCCGTTGCCAGGTAGAATGCATTTCCAGAACTGCCGGCATCGATGTTCTCTTTCGATTCCCACTCGGCATTCGAGGCGGTAAAGGTGGCTTGAGTGAGCGGAACCCATTTGCCATCGACCGCACGCAACCAACCATTCCCAAACCGCGCTTTGCGGGTTTCATTTACGCTCTGGCCGTCGCGCCGGAAATCCTCGATAAAACTGTAAAGGCCGCGCAGGGGCAGTTCGCCTTTGTGAATGCCGAAGGACACCAAATGCCGCCATTTGCCGGCATGTCCATCAAAAAACCAGCCCGCGTAAATGGTCCGATAATGCTCATCCACCGCCGTCACGGCGAATCGGCACGTCTCGTTGGTCCGCCATAAATACGGCCACAAACATTTGCCGCCCGTTCCTTCTCCGCCAAAACGGCTCACCTTGACGTCCGGGTCCTGATATAACACCTGGACACGTTGTTCCAGCGGCACCTGGTTTGCGTCATCGCCGTGCGAGGTATCCCATACGGAAAAAATCACCACTTTATTCGTCGATGCGTCCAGTTGTTGCATTCCGAAATAACCGGCGCTCCACCCGCACGCCATGAAATAACTGCCCCCGGTGGATTGTTCCACCGTCACCTCGTTATAGAACAAATTCCCATCCGGGGCCGCGAACCTAAGATGCACAGAACGCGCGGCTCGCGGAGGCTCCGCCCCTCCCGCCATTAATACCATCGCGCCGGCCAGGATTCCGCAAAACCACCATCGGGCGATTCGGCCAGATGGACCCGCTGTGGAATTATGATTTGAGCAATTTTCGCGCTTCATTTAAGGCGTCCTCCAGCTTGGATGGATCCTTGCCGCCGCCACGCGCATTGTCCGGCTTGCCGCCACCCTTGCCGCCGACGATGGGAGCAATCTGCTGAATGATTTTCCCGGCCTGAATTTTGCCGGTGTGTTCGGGCGTCACGGCGGCAATGAGCGCGACGCTGTCTTTTTGCGGGCCGCCGCCGAGCACGATCACGCCCTGGAATCGGCCTTTCAACGAATCAGCCACGGCCTGGAGGAAATCGCCATCCACCGCGCCGAGATTATGAATGATCGCGGGCACGCCGTTCACGGTTTGGATTTGCTCCAGCAATCGGCTCGCGGCGTTGGAAGCCTCGCGCTGTTGCGCCGATTTGACCTGCTTTTCCAGCTCCTTCTGATGCGCGAGCAAGGCATCGATTTTCTTATCCAGCTCGTGGACGGGTGAATTCACTTTGCCAGCCAGAGTTTTGATGAGAGAGATCTCATCGGTCGCTTTGCGATAGGCTTCCAATCCGGCCACCGCTTCGATACGCCGCACGCCGGCAGCAATCGCACTCTCGCCGACGATGCGGAATAAACCGATTTCGCCAGTGGCGCGCGTGTGCGTGCCGCCGCAAAGCTCCATCGAGTAACCGTCCAGCTTTTGTGATTGCCCGCCGATTTGCACGACGCGCACGGTATCGCCGTATTTGTCGCCGAAGAATTGCATCACGTCTTTGCGGCCTTTAATTTCGTTATACGGGACCTCAGCCCACGAAACTCCGGCATTTTCGAGGATGCGCTCGTTGACGAGTTTTTCGATGTCCGCGACCTGCTGCGGCGTGAGTGGCGCGTTGTTAAAATCGAAAGTCAGTTTGTCCGGGCCGACAAAGGAACCTTTTTGCGACGCCTCTTTGCTCACGACTTCGTGCAGTGCCCAGTGCAACAAGTGCGTGACTGTGTGGTGGCGCTGGATGGCGTTGCGGCGCGGTTTTTCGACTGTGAGCGTCACAGTTGTTCCCACAGCGGGAATTTCGTCACCCTCAACTAAATGCAGCCAGGTATTGCCGGACTTTTGGGTGTTGACGACCCGCAGCCGCGGATGTGAGTCCGCGCCAATTATTTCACCGGTATCGCCCACCTGCCCGCCCATCTCGGCGTAGAGCGACGAAGTGTCCAGCACGACGGCGGTTTTGTCTTTGACGCTAACAACTTCGAGAACTTTCGCGGGAGTTGTGAAATTTTCGTAGCCGACAAATTTGGTGGGGGTGGTCGTTTCGATTTGTGAAAGCGAAATGATTTCTTTTTTTTGCGCGGCGCGAGCACGAGCTTTCTGCTCCTCCATGAGCTTCTCGAATCCGGTCTTGTCCACGGTCAAACCGCGTTCACGCGCCATTAGTTCGGTGAGGTCGAGAGGAAACCCTTGCTCATCATAAAGCTTAAACGCGAATGCACCTGAGATCTGGGGGGCGCGGTCGGCTGCGCCCGAGGTGGGCGCGCTCAGCAGCTTCGCTGCTTCTTCCTCAAATAAGGCAATGCCCTTGTCCAACGTCTTATTAAACCCCTCTTCTTCCGCGCGAATGACGTCCTGCACCTGTTTTTTCTTCGCGCGAATTTCAGGAAACACGTCGCCCATCGTGTCCGCGAGCACGTCCACTAACTTATAGAAAAATGGTTCGCGGAAGCCGAGGGTGCGACCATAACGAACCGCGCGGCGGAGAATGCGCCGCAGGACGTAATTGCGGTCGGTGTTGCCTGGCTGAATTCCATCCGCAATGGCAAAACTCAAGGTCCGGATGTGGTCGGCGATCACGCGGAAGGCGATGTCATTGGCGATTTGTTCGGCACTCGGCCCTAGTGTCTCAGTTACCGCACGTGAAACGTCGGTCCCGTGGTCCACTTCGATGATGGGGCTCGGCGATTCGCCGGTGGTTTTTAGCGGTTCACTGGCGGCCGTGACGGCAGCGCTCCCGGGGAGCGTGCTCGTGTATTTTTTTCCGCTTAACTTCTCCAGCGCGTCGAAAATCGGGCGGAAAATATCCGTCTCGTAATTCGAAATTTTTGCGCTCGCAAAATCCTTCAGGCCTTTTGTGCCCTGGATGATGCTCGTGACGCGCTCGAAACCCATGCCGGTATCCACATGTTTGGCCGGCAACGGCGAGAACGTGCCGTCCGGATTGGCGTTGAACTGGATAAACACGAGGTTCCAAATTTCGATGCAGCGCGCGTCGCCCTGGTTGACCAGCGAGCCGTGCGTGTCGCCCATCGGGGTCAGGTCCACGTGCAATTCCGAGCAGGGCCCGCATGGCCCCGTTTCACCCATCATCCAGAAATTGTCCTTCTTGTTGCCGTTGACGATGTGGATTTTGGGATCCAGCCCGGCGTTGCGAAATTTTTCAGCCCAATAATTCCAGGCTTCCTGGTCGAATTCGCTCGGGTCGTTTTTCGATTTGTCCGGCGAGTATACCGTGGCATACAGCCGCGACGGCGGGAATTTCCATTTCTCGACGACCAATTCCCACGCCCACTCGATGGCTTCCTTTTTGAAGTAGTCTCCGAAACTCCAGTTCCCCAGCATTTCGAAAAACGTGTGGTGATAGGTATCGAGACCGACGTCATCGAGGTCGTTGTGCTTGCCGCCGGCGCGAATGCATTTCTGGGTGTCCGTGGCGCGCGTGTCGAGGCCCGGCACGGCTCCGGCCCATTTGCTGACGTCCGGTTTTTTTTGGCCGAGAAAAATCGGGACGAACTGGTTCATGCCGGCGTTCGTGAACAGCAGGTTCGGCGAATCGGGCATCAGGCTCGAAGACGGCACGATGGTGTGCTGCTTCGACTTGAAGAAGTCGAGAAACGACTGGCGGATTTGAGAACTGGTCATCATGTCATCGAGCGGCAGACTGACGCCAGCGGCGGCAATCGTGCCAAAAAATCAGGCGCAGAAGATAGCCTCAATGCGAGGCTCAAAGCCAGTGGAAGTTTTATGCTGTGGGAGACGGGCTGGAAGCCCGTCCTACATCAGCTTTTCGCTTTCAGCAGATCGCGGATTTCCGTCAGCAGTTTTTCCTGCGCGGTAGGCTCGGCGGCGGCTTCCGGCTTTTTCCAAAGCCGGTTCATTAATTTCACGACCAGGAAAATGCAAAAGGCCACGATCAGGAAATCCAAAATGGTGCTTAGAAACGAGCCGTACGCAATGACCGTGGCGCCCGCGGCCTTGGCCTGCGCGAGCGTGACGTGGCTCGGGTCCATCTCCGGATGCGCACTGAGAAACTTAGCGAGTTTCTCATGGTCCAGGTTGAAAAATTTGTCATTGAAATCCACGCCGCCAGTCAATTTGCCGATGGGCGGCATGATGATGTCATTCACGAGCGAGGTAACGATTTTGCCGAAGGCGGCCCCGATGACCACGCCGACCGCCAAATCCACCACGTTGCCGCGCATCGCGAACTCTTTGAATTCCTTCAGAATGCTCATAACGTTCCTCTACTTTTGATTGTTGGTATCAGGTTGGCGCAAATGTGGCGGGTTGCCGGTGAAATTGCCAGCGGAAGTTTTTCCCCAAAATCTCGTTTCCAAAACGTAATGGCCGGTGCTGAAGGTCAAATAAGTTGCACACCCCTGAAACAACCACTCAACCAATCAACACCGGCCTAAATTTCATCCCACTATCGCTTTGACCGCGCCTTTGTCAAAGCGTTCGGGATTTTGCGGGAACGGTCTCGTAATTCCGCGCCTCCGCCATGAGCGCCTGGGTTTGGTCGAAGACTTTTGCGCGGGCGCGTTGGAAAATATCGCGCCGGAAAATGTTTTTCAGCATCGGCGTCCGCCCGTTCGGCGGCAACGGTAACGCGCGTTGCTCAATCATTTCATACAAGTGGCCCAGCAGCCATGTCGCCTTCTCATCGGTCGGGTCGTTCGCGTTATGTTTGTAAAAGATGTTCAACGGCGCTGCTTCAACCGGAGGCTGGTCCTCGAGGTTTTCGAGTCCCAAAATATTTTTCAGGCAATCGGCGGGCGCATTCACGTATTGCGGCCGGGCGAGCATTTCAGAAATCAGCGATCGATTTTCCGGCTGGTCGCAAAAGGCACACGCTTCCAACAGCGCGGCAATCAGCCGCTCGTGTTCTTCGGCGCGCTTTTCCGCAAAGTCGTTCCGCACCATCAATACTTTTTCCGGGTGCAACGGAGCCAGTTCCCGGCTTGTGGCCACGCACACGCCCGCCTCCGCGGCCACGGCCAGCGAAGTCCATGGTTCGCCGGCGCAGAAGCCATCGATATAACCCAGTTTGAGCGTGGGAAACATTTGCGCGGGATGCACGACCACGATTCGCACTTCACTGGGTGACACGCCACCCTCCCCCAGCCAGCGCCGCAACAACAGGAACGCCGGTGAATGCGGGAAAACCACGCCAAAAGTAAACGTCCGTTTTTTCCAATTGCGAAAGATCAAATCGCGCAGTGTCCCGCCATCGCGCACACCTTCATCCCAGAGTTGACGCGAGATCGTGATGGCGTCGCCCTGCAAGCTCAAAACCATGCCCGTGACGCAGGCGCAAGGGTCGGAATCGATTCCGAGATTCATAATGAACGGCAGCGTCGCCGGCGCGTGGACGGCGTCCAAATCACCTTCCACCACACGGTCGCGAATATTTGAAAGCCGAGTTTCGCGGCGCAACTGAACGTCCAACTCATATTTGTCGAACAACCCCGACTCGCGCGCCACCGCGATGGGCGCGCAATCGCCGTCGGGAATAAACCCGATCTGCAACGGCTCGCTCCTTTCCGTAATATTCGGAAAACCCATTCTGCTATTTTTCATAACACGGCAAAAATTTATTTTCGCGGACTCAACCGCCGCCACAGTGGCGAGCGGCCGATTTTCGCGATCCAATTGAAAGCCCATCTGGCGTAAATTTCCGCAACCGTCATCCAAATGAGCCAGTCAATTGTCATACCGCACTTTAAGCAATCGCGATGCTAACCGTGAGAATGCCCGGGCCTTTTTGCATGAAACATTTTCAGCATTTTACAAAGCGCGGCTCGTGGGCGGCAAAAGTGGCGGGATTTTCACAAAAAGAGCGCCGATTTTTTTCTGCCCGGAATTTCCATTGCGCAATCAACCGGAAAAAAAAGACAGGTTCCACAAAAGGGACACTCGAATTCCCGCAAGTGGCTCTGGCTTATTCCGTTCACTTTGGCGAAAAAATTGCTCACTGTTGGAATCGGTGAGTGAAAAGATTTGGGGTGAAGACCCGCTGGTTCCAAGAGGCGTTCGCGCCTATAACAATAATATCGTTTGCGGGTTGAAATTTTTCCTTGAGGAAAAAGAAGTAACGCCGATAATAAAACGGAAGCGAGCAACCCACGAAGGTTGCGATTGTTCTTTGTAAAACAATTTGTCCGCGAGTTCGAAATGAACTTCGGAATATAATTTACCCTGCCTACGCTCGTGATAAGAAACTATGTCCTTGAACCGTAGTGAATAAACAAGGAATCAGAGCCGAGGTTGTGGCCGACAGGCCTTTACTGGAAGTCGAAAGCAATCCGGCGGGTTCCGAACTGTTTCTAAA
>DASZLX010000012.1:0-62384 GCA_035552155.1 Verrucomicrobiia bacterium
TTATTCAAAAAATCGTTCTTTTGCGGTCCATCGGGCAATTGCTTCATCCAGGCGAGCGCGCCGCCAAAATCACTGGACGCCCACTGGGACGCGACACTGGAAACTATTTCGCCGCCTGCTTCGCCGGTAATCGAAAGGGCAAGCTGGGCGGCGGATTGCGGATCGGACATGGCCAGGTGACCGATGGCACTCTGAAGCGCCTGCTTTTCAGCGGGGCTGGGAGGCAAGGTCATTACCCAACGCGCGGCGGCTTCGGAGTCGCTTTGGCACCATTGCCCCACAAGTGAGCTTATTAAATTGTCGCGCCCCGCACCCATGGGGAGCGCTTGCACGCCGGTGGCCGCGGCTTTGGGATCATTCAGCGCCCATGAGTTGACCACGCTCTGCATGGCGGCGGAACCACCCGGACCATCCGGCAATTCCCCCGCCCATGCGAACGCCGCGGCGGGATCGCTCTGCGCCCAATGCGTGGCAACCTGATTGAAAAAATTGTCCTGAAGAATTCCCGCCGGGAGAGTTTGGGCGAAGGCTGCCGCGGCCTGCGGATCTTGCTGCGCCCACGCTGAACTGAGATTGCCCAGCGCCAACTCGCGCGCCTTCCCCTCCGGGAGACTTTTCGCCCAACTTATGGCGGCATTCAAATCCACCTGCGCCCATTGGGCGGCGATGTTTCCCAGCAACTCAGATTGCAACGGCCCGGGTACTAGTTGATTGGCCGCTTGAAGCGCGCGTTGAGGATCATTTTGCGCCAATTCGGAAATAACGCAGCGCAAAACATTTTGTTTCAACGAACCCTCCGGCAATGTGGCGCAACAGGCCAGCGCGTCATCGGCGGACTGGTCGGCCCATTGAATGAGCACCTGGCTGAGCGCGGAATCGCGCTGCGGATTCGGAGGCAATTGAAGCAGTTTTTTGGCGGCGGCAGCCGGATCGGCGGCAGCCCACTGCTGGAAAATATCCGCGAGGAATTGGGGGCGCATCTGTCCGTTGCTGTGCGCTTGAAGCCAGGCCAGCGCCCCGGCGGGGTCGCTCTTTGCCAGCGCCGCAATCATCAAAGGCATGGCTTCGGCGCGCAACCCGCCATTCGGTTGGGTTTCGAACCAGGCGACGGCCGCCTGCAGATTACTTACGAGCCAACTCTTGAACACGGTCAGGCTGGCCGCGGTACGCTCCTCGCAGCGGGAAAGATTTTGCGCCGCAGCCATCGCGCCGGCTGGATCCATCTGCGCCCAACGCGCCAGCAATGTCTGCACGAAAGGCAAACGTAAATTGAGCGGCAACTCGTCCGCGCGTGCAATCGCCTGCGGCAGGCCTGCCGCGTCAATCGAGCGGGCAATTTTATCCAGCTCCTGCGCCCGTTGAGCAAAAGTTTTTGCGCCCAGCGCCTGGCGAAGGCGTGCCTCCAATTGATTCAGGTGAATAGTCTCCACCGGCGCGTGGACGACACCGATGGAACCGGCATCGGGGTATGGCGCCGGGACATTTTCTGCGCCCCTTAGAGCGGAATTCTCGGCATCGAAGCGGCGAGCGCTGGAAATCTCAGATTGAAGCCGGCGATGTTCCAGGAACATGCCGGTCACGATGCCGCAGCCAAGCAGAGCGATCGCAGGAACAAGCAAAGAGCGTTTCATAGGCAAATCCAAACTTTGATTTTTAATTCCCGCACCGGTGCAAATGCCCCCACCTCCTTACGAGGTGAGGGTATGCTCATTTTCTCTGGCGCGGTTAAGCGGGAGTGGTCCGCTTTCTGGAAGAGGATTCCAGGAATGGCTCAGGGCAACTTCTCGTCCTGCCATCCAATGTTCCAATCCGCCATGTAGAGATGTTTCTGCGTCCCGGCCACGGTTGTATCCTGGATGTTATCATCCATCTGCATGGCCGGGGAGATTTTTGCCCCAGCCGTGCTGCTGGTGGCCGGGTAGCTATGGGGCCAGGGAAAGGTCGTCATGCTGCCAGCCGGACCAGCCTTGAAGTTGGTATAGTAGACAGTATTGTCATGTAGCCCCACAGTATAAGTGACTTCATACCATTGGCCCGGTGTGAACGCCTGGTTCTGGCCCGTGGACACCCACTTACTTGCGCCACCCCAGACTTTCCAAACGCCGTTATTGGAGCCGTCGCGCAAAGGATACCAGGCCACCGCCCCTTGAACGCGATCGCTGCCGGTGTACTTATTGATCGGGAACTCCAGGCCCTGGGTGATGTATTGCGCGTAGGTATACTTGAAGTAGATCGTATAAGTCCAATTGTCCGCATCCACATAGGCCAGGTCTTGATAACGGTAGGCATTGTCATACCAGTTACTTGTAGGCTGGTCCGTACTGACGATTTCGAATGTATATCCCGAATCATTCGCGCGCGGCAACGGGATGGTGCTGTCGGTAAAATGTTGCGAGCTATCAACATCGTTGACAGTAATATGGCCGTCACAACTGGGAACACCATTACCCGGGCTTTGGCACGCATAGTTACCATTTAAAAAGCCCTCGCGGTAGAGCGACCACGCACCAGATCCGCTGGTTGTTTTGTCTTCAATGCTCAGGTATCCAGCGCCGGTGGCTTTGTAGTTGAAGCAATCTACCACGGTCGCTGTCTGTACCGGAGGTGTGGAATAACCCTTGTGCTGCACGCTAAAGGTCATGCTGGATGTGGAAACCGGATCCGCCAGGCTGCCCACGGTCGTCCAATTATTCCCATCGACGGAAGTTTGCCAGTAGGTCGTTCCCGCTGACTCGTAGTATGCCAGATAAAGGCCGTCACTACCGGGACTATAGGTGGTGGTTGCCACCCAGTGATAAGTGCTGCCAATCCAATAACCCGCCACCACATAGGCGGGGGAAACTGAATCGTCAATCTTCAGTTCGAGCTTATTCGCGCCGGAAGCAGCATACAGGAAAAACACCGAATGATTCAGCGAACTCGTATGGCTTCGGACTAGAATGGATTGACGCGTGCCGGTCAGCGCCTGCGCCGAGTTCAACGTCGCGGTGGGAGTGGAATCGCCGCCTGAGGGCGCGGTCAATGTCAGCTCACTTGAACCAATGGCGGCTGTGCCGCTGTTCTGGGTCAATGTCCAATTGGCTCCGCTGTCAAACCGATCGTATAGACGGGCTTCTGCCGTTTGCGCGATCAACGCCACGCCCAGAGACATCGCCGCAAGAATGCGGCCGTGGCTGGATATGGATGCTCGCTGGAATAACTTTAGCCTGGATGAAGAATTTGCCGCACCGACCCCGTTCATCTGTGTTTTCATTCAATCACTTTCTTTAGAAGGACCCTGGTGGCTTAGTTGGCTCAATTGTGGAACGATGCTTTTCTACACGAATAGCCTCCCAAATGTATACTCATAGGTTTATACGGTGCCCCCATCTCGCGCGAATTGGTGTTTGGAAATCGCATCGACAATCTACTAATTGCCCTCAAGATTATCGGATTGGACGTAGAGAATCCGCCCCCGCTTCAGGACTCGCGTTGGCGCGCTAGGGCGCGCCAACGACAGACGATTTGAATTCCGCCGGCTCTATAAACAGCGCACATTCAGATATCGCCGGGCAAACCGGGCCGCTGAAACGCAGCCGCACTCTACTGGTGGCGATGGGAGTTCCGCGTACCAGGCGGCAATTGCCGATGCCTTCACCTTTTGCAAACTCCACCCACTTATCGTTCAGCCATTGGTCGATAGCCCAACTGTCCACACGCTGCCCCAATGGCAGATACTCACGCAATCGCACCACATTGAAGGTCTTCAGCCGCCCTAAATCCAAAATCAAATCCGCATTGGTGACGGCATCGTCCGTGGACCAGTAAGTGTCCGGGCTTCCATCCAGAACTTTTTCCGCCGCGAATTGATTGTCGTTTCCACGGACATTTGAGGCGGTGATTTTTGCTTCACGGGCAAGATCCTCTGCGAAGGTCTCGTCCAAAATCTGTCGAAAATCCCGCAGCGCGGCCACATCCGTCGAATGGATTTTGCCCTCCCGATCCGGCGGAAGATTCAGCAGCAGCGCCGCGCCGCGCCCGATCGATTTATAGTAGACATCCACCAATTGATTCGGAGTGAGCACTTTTCCGTCGTCACTGGAGTGGTAAAACCAATCCGGCCGTCGGATGGAAACATCGCATTCAGCGGGCACCCAATTCGTGCCGCGACGCTGGCCGGCATTCAAGACTTCAGCGTAGCCACCGCTTTGCGGCCCATAGCCCGGACCGAACTCGCCCGCATTCAAAGTTTCCCAACATGGATCACCGGCGAACCCATTTTCATTGCCCACCCACCGGAGGTCCGGACCGCCGTCACTGAACATCACGGCGTCCGGCTGGAGTTCCCGGACCATTTTCCAGGTGTCCGGCCAATCGTAATAAACGCGGTTGTCGATATGGCGTGTTTCATTTGCTCCGCCATAGAAGCCGCCGCCGCCATTCGCACCGTCAAACCACACTTCATAAATGGGCCCATAATGCGTCAGCAACTCTCGCAATTCGTTCCGATAATAGGTGAGATATTCCGACTGGCCGTAACTCGCATTATTGCGGTCCCAGGGCGAAAGGTAGACGCCAAATTTCAAACCGTATTTCCGGCAGGCATCGGCAATGCCCTTCACCACGTCGCCGCTGCCCGTTTTTTTCGCCTCCCGCTCCCGATACCACTTTGTGTATTTGACACTGTGGGTTGTGTAGGCCGAAGGCCAGAGGCAGAAGCCATCGTGATGTTTGCAGGTCAGAATCAGGCATTTCATTCCCGCCATCTTTGCCGTGCGCGCGATCTGGTCGGGATCGAAATTCGCCGGATGGAAAACGTCCGTATCCTCGTCCCCATTCCCCCATTCGCGATCGGTGAACGTATTGACGCCGAAGTGCAAGAAGCCGTAAAACTCGTTGGTCTCCCGAAACAGTTGCCGGGCAGTCGGCACCGGCCCATAAGGCGCGGGTGGCTCGATGGCCATGGCGGCAAAACTCAGAATACAAACGGCCAAAAAAAACAGAAGTTTGCCGGCATGGTTTGGTTTCATTCAAAACTTATTTGAATCGAAGCGCCTTGTTAATGGAGCGGGTGAAGGGAATCGAACCCTCGTCTCAGCCTTGGGAAGGCCATATTCTACCATTGAACCACACCCGCTTCCGGCTGCTAAACCTGTAACAAAACCAAAACTCCGGTGCAACTGCTTTCGCTCGCGGGGAACAACCTGATGGAACAGGAGGAAACGGAGGTAACGGAGAACGGCATCCGCAAGTAGACGGGTTGTCCGCAAAAATCGATCGTCTGGGGATGGCCTGGATTTCTCTGTTATCTCTCCGGTTTTCTTCTAAATGAACCCGGCCTAACGCGCGTATTTCCGGATCGCCGTTTGCCACCAGGTCGCCAGCGCTTTCGACGGCCGTATCCACGCCTGCCGATGCAGCCACGGGACGACTTCCGCATCCGACAGAACCAGCATCTTTTCGGCTGTGGTCAGCGCTTCGGGTCCCTGCCCCAAAAGTTTTTCCGCGAGCTCGCGCACTTCGGGGCGGCCCACGCCCAGCTTCGCCAGCGCCTCGCGATATTCCGGATTCGATTGTTTCTCGCGCAGCAACGAAACGTGAATCGCGTTGACGTACGGATCCAACACCGCTTCGGCGACGATCGCATCGGCCGGCTGCGGCGCCTGCGTTTTTTCCAGCAACGCCATGCGCACGCGCAATGTGTCCAGCTCCGATGGCGGGTGAATTTCCTCCGGCGTCAGAAATAATCCCAGGCTCCGCGCGCGCGAACCGAGGCTCATGCGGCTCGTAAACACGCTCAAAGGAATGGCGAGCAACATTCCCGCGAGCACCGGCAGGAACCACCAGAACGTCGCCGGGTCGAGCTTCCACACCGCCGCGCCCCACACAATGCCGAGCACCGTCTGCCCCCAATGCCGCCGAATCGCCTCCGCCCACGCAATGCCGTTGGCGGTGCGCTTTTGCGGTCCCCAATTCACACCGATGCCGAGCAAAATGGTGGCCACGAAACTCGAGTGCCACAGCATTTGCAGCGGTGCGTGCAACGAGGAAAAGATGGTTTCCAGGACCGCGCTCACTGCGGCGCGGGCCAGGCCGCCAAATTCGCGCCGGCGCTCGCGGTCAAACGCCAGGTCGATCAAGGCCAGAATTTTCGGCACAAACAGCACGCACATGCAAATCACGAAAATCAAAAACGCATGCTGCTTTCCGCTCAGTTCTAGAAACGGCGTTGTGAGGCCGCGCGTCACAATGACGGATAACTCGCTACTTTTGAAATTCCACAAGGCCCAATTGAACGCGACCAAAAAAAACAGCCATAACGGGCTGGCCAGGTAACCGAAAATTCCCATGAGAAAATGGATGCGGCTGATGCCCCGCAGGCCGCGACCGAAAAGCACCAGGCCGTGCTGCAAATTGCCCTGACACCAGCGACGGTCGCGTTGCGCGTTACTGATCATGTCCTGCGGGATTTCCTCGTAACTGCCTTCCAGGTCATACGCAAACCACACCTGCCAGTTTTCCTTCACCAACAGCGCGGCCTCCACGAAATCGTGGCTCAGGATCTGGCCACCAAAAGGCTTGCGCCCCGGCAAGTGCGGCAGGTCGCAGTATTGCATGAAGGGTTCAGTGCGGATGATTGCGTTGTGCCCCCAATAATTCCCCAGGTCCTGCGCCCAGTAATTCAGCCCGGCGATGAATATCGGCGCATAGAGGCGATTGGCGAATTGCTGGATGCGCCCGAACAGCGATTCCGCGTTGACCAACGCGGGCACGCTTTGAATGAGGCCCACCTGCGGGTGCGCCTCCATCAGTTTCACCAGGTCCACCACCGTTTCCCCGCGCATCACGCTGTCCGCGTCGAACACAATGAAATACCGGTAGCGCCGCCCCCAGGTGCTGAGAAAATCGCGCACGTTGCCGCTCTTCTTGCCCTCATTGGAAATGCGGCGGCGATAATAAATGCGCCCCAGCGCGTCCAGTTCGCGGACGATTTCGCACCAGCGCTGTTCTTCCTCCACCCACTTCGCCGGATCCGTCGAATCGCTCAACACAAAAAAATCGAAATGCTGAATCTGCCCTGTGCGCTCGAGCGAAACATACGTCGTCCGCAAACCCTCCATCACGCGCGCCACGCCTTCGTTGTAGGTCGGGAACACGATGGCGACACTCACGCCCTCGACGCTTTGTTCCTTGTAATCGCCGAATCGAGTGATGCGATCGGGATCGCCGAAAGTTCGCAGGAAAAAACCGAATATCCCGTGCATGCACCCGATCGAGATCAACCCGAAAAGAATCACGAACAAAATCAGGAGAATCGTGCTGGAACCCGTCCAACCGCTGCGCCAGAGCAAATCCGCGAAAAGCACCGAGACCGCGCCGGTCAACAAGGTTACGAGCGAGAAAAAAAGGAACAGCCGCAGCCAGCGCCGCACGGGCCGATTGACGTAAACAGTGGGCTTTTGACCAGCGGAACGGGAGGATTCAGCGTCGGCAGGCGGCATAATCAATGAAACAGATTATGCATCCGCGTCAGGAATTCATTCAGCAGATGCTGGTTTTGTTGGGAATTGTGGGTCACCACAAACAACGCCACGAACAGCAACATGAGCAGGAACCAGGCGACAATCATCTTGCGAAACGGCAGCGTGCTGAGATTTGACAGCGTGGCGATGGGACCCAGGTCCAACGGGCGCGGCGCCATTTTCACCAGTTGAAAATCCGGTCCCGCGCGCAGGTACGCCTCGCGCATCGCCTTGATGAATTCCTCCGGCCAGGGCGGCGGATGCAAAAATTGTTCCTGCCATTTGCCCGGCATGTCCACCAGCAGCAAGGCCAGGCGTCCCCGGGTGGAAAGCATGTGGTTCGCGCTCATCGGAGCTTCCTGCAGCACCTGCCCGAACCACTCCGTCACCACGGCGTCCATTTCCTCGGCCGCCAGTTCGGTGGCGGAAAGCTGCGACTCCTGCGGCGCGCGGCGCATGGCCCGCTTCAGCACATGGATCACCAACCGCCCCAGCAGCACCTTGTTCTGGATGCGCAACGCGTGAAAGTAGCTTTCCACTTTCGCATAAGCGGCGTTCCACTCGTCCAACGGACGGCCCGCAATGTTCCCCGAAGGCTCCGTGGCGGTCCCGGGAGCATTTAAGGCGGACTCCAGTGATAAGTCCATGTCTCGGTAAGAACCTCCTCTCCTTTTTGCAATGTGCACCGGATATCGACCGGATCCTTGTTGTCCGGCTTGGGCTCCAACTTGAGCACCACGCGCCAACTCGACGCGAACGGATTGTAATAAACTTCGCTGAACGAAATGCCCGCGTTCGGGCTGCAGCTCGTGATGGCCTGCGGCTTGTTCGCCTCGGTGAACGGCTTGAGTTTCGGGCCGGCAAAATCAATCGCAAACTCCCGCACCTTGGAATCGCGCGGGTCCAGGCCGATGCGCGTCGAAACCACCCGGTCTTTGTCAAAATTCAGTTTCATGTCCGATTCATTCGAGCCCCACAATAACGTGTAGGAAAACTTGTAAGGCTGCAACGGGGGCGGCTGCTCTTTCGGATTCCAAAAAGCGACCACGTTGTCCAACCCCTCATACGTCGTCGGTAATTCCACCAGATGAATCTCGCCCTCTTTCCAGTCGCCGTTGGGCCGCACCCAGACGCTCGGCGTGTGATAATAAAGATTAAACAAATCCTGGTAGGCCGAAAAGTTCCGCTCGCGCTGAATCAGCCCGAAGCCGCCGGGGCTTTTCGTGGCAAAAACCTGGTGGCTCATCTGCTTCGGGTTGACCAAGGGCCGCCAGAGCACCTCGCCCTTGTCCAGTTGCATCAATAAACCGTCCGTGTCGTGCACCTCCGGCCGGTAATCATCGAACCGCTTCTCCGATGCCTTGCCGAACCAGAACATGCTCGTCAGCGGAGCCATGCCGATGGTCTTGATCGGTTTGCGGTCCGCATTCACCGCGCGCACCTTGTCGCCCTCGCGGAAATACAAGATGGCCTCCACCTCCATGACGGTCGTATCGCCGGGGATGACCACAAATTTATACGCGCCCACGCAACTGACACTGTCGAGGATGGCGTACATCTTCAACCGATCCTCGCCCTGCGACGGTTTGCCCAGCCACCAGTCCGTGAAAATCGGAAATTCCTCCGGGCGATCCGTCTCGCCGCAATCCAGCGCCAGGCCGCGGGCCGATTGGCCGTAGCTTTGGCCCTTGCCGAGCAGCCGGAAATAACTCGCCCCGATGAACGCCCCGAGTTCATCCCACTTGTCCGCCTTGTTCAGCGGATAAAGAATCCGGAACCCGGCATAACCGGTGTCGGCCGGGATTTGCCTGGGAAACTTCAACGACCGGTAATTGAACCAATCCTGGACAAAACGGATGGGTTGCACATGCGTCAGCGTGAACTCGTTGACGTGAATTGGCTCCTGGTAAAGATAGCCCGGATGAAAAAACTCCACCCGAAACGGCAAAGGCTCCGTCGCCCAGAGGGCGTCCTCGTGGCGGAACTCGATTTCGCGGTACTTATCGTAATCCAGTTTGTCCTGGCGCAGGAAATCCGGCAGATCCGCCTTGGGCGAATGAAACGGTTTTTGCGCGCGCTGCTGCGCCTTGGCGGCGACGTAATCCAGCGTCACTTCGGCATATTCGTAAGCGGCGAGCCTGCCGACCGGCCCCAACGCCGCAATGAGAGCCCAACAAAGCAATCGCTTCATGTATTAAGACACAGGAGAACCGAATTGCCCGCATTTTGCAAGAACGGCAGGAACCCATGCCGACCGGGGGACGTATCCCATGTTGGTAACCGCAGATAACCTTGATTTTTGCGGGACCCCACCCCCTTGAATAGGTTGGAATAGGCCGGAAAGCCATGAGATTCTGGCTTTTACGTTGGCCGGATTCGGATCCCGAATTCTATGGGAGTGGCGGCCTGCACACCACGCCCGAAGCTTCTTTGTTGCCATTTCCGTTCGCTGCCTCCTTTCTCGCGTCTTTTGTAGCATGGGTGTCAATTGGTCAGCGACGGATGAAATTCCGAATTCCGACATCCAAGCTCACAGAACTCCAAGCCTTATTCCGAGACCTGCACTTTTGGAAATTGAAATTTGGAATTTCTCTGGAACTTGGATGTTGGAATTTGAAGATCCAACTGAAAAGGGAGTCAATGGTATTGTCATATTTGTTTGCGCTTAAGAATTTTCAGCATTCCAGCCAAAACATCACAATACTGACCTTGCCCGCATGACACATTTCCTGCTCATGCTATTCTGTCGTCGTGAAAATACTTTGCGCACTTATGCTTTTCACCGGCGCACTGTCTGCCTTTGGCCAGACCAATACCGTCACGATCGATGACCTCATGCAGTCCGCGCAGCAATGGGCCAACGATAACCTGGATGAAAATGTTCTTCAGGCGCTGCAAAATACCGATCAGGAAAAAGTCCGGCAATTTTTTGATTCGCTCCAAAAAAATTTCCAGGGCGAGTATGTGATTGATCTCGCGCAACTGCGCGACACGGCCAAAACCATTCTGCCGCTCCTGGACAGCTCTGAAGAAACCGCCCCTTACGCCGCCTGGTTGGAAACACGGATGGATTACCTCGATACCGCGGAAGAACTCCGATTGCGCATTCCGCCGCCCAAAATTGCGCCCGGTCTGCCACCCGCGCCTCCATTCAAGCCCGCGCCAGAACTCGTGCGCGAAATCTGGATAAAGAAAATTTCCACGCGCCCGCCTCCCAACGAGGCAAAACCGTATGTCAGCACATTGAAACCGATTTTCGCGCAGCAAAAAGTCCCGACCCAGCTCGTGTGGGTCGCGGAAGTGGAGTCTTCGTTTAATCCGGACGCGCGCAGCCCGGTCGGAGCCACAGGTTTGTTTCAGCTCATGCCGGATACGGCGAACCGATTTGGCCTGCGCACCTGGCCGCTGGACCAGCGTCTTGATCCCGAGCCCAGCGCCCGCGCCGCCGCCACTTATCTCGGCGTCCTTCACGAAAAATTTAAAGACTGGCGTCTCGCGCTCGCGGCCTACAACGCCGGCGAAGGCACCGTGCAAAACCTGTTAAAACGCCACCACGCAACCACCTACGACGCCATTGCCAGCCATTTGCCGGCGGAAACGCAGATGTTCGTTCCGAAAGTCGAAGCCACATTGCAAAAACGGGAAGGGATGAGCTTGAGCGAATTGCCGTAATCGTGACGAATAATTGCTGATTGCCCCCGTCGAAACTACCTACCGACCAAAGCTTGATATTATCCCACGGATGGAGGACTTTAGCGCAACATAAGGACCGCCATGAAAACCAAACTATTGACCGCACTTTGTGCATTGACCCTGTTGAGCACCGCCACGCCCGCCGGCGCCGCCGAAGACAAGTCGCTAGACGCACTGGCCGATGTTGCCCTGGTACGCCCCGGCTGTTTTGTGGCCACAGTGGGAGGCGCGGCGCTGTTTGTGGTCTGCCTGCCGTTCGCCGCCATGTCCCGGAGCGTGAAGAAAACCGCGCACAATCTGGTGACGGTTCCCGCCCGGGCCACGTTCACGCGGCCGGTCGGGGATTTCTCCAGCCTGGAGGATTAAGCGATAGTGGCGCGCTGCCCAATCGCACGAGCGAGACGCTCGTGCGGCCAGCCCCATGTCGCCTTACGCGATGGTCACTTCCTTGCTCAGGTAGACGTCCTGAATGGCGTTGAGCAAACCGATACCCTCTTTCATCGGCCGCTGAAACGCCTTGCGTCCCGAAATCAATCCCGTGCCGCCGGCGCGCTTGTTGATGACCGCGGTCGCCACCGCCTGTTCCAAATCACCCTTGCCCTTGGATTCGCCGCCGCTGTTGATGAGCCCCGCACGGCCCATGTAACAATTCGCCACCTGGTAACGGCACAAATCGATCGGATGATCGCTGGTGAGCTCGGTATAAATTCTCTCATCCAATTTTCCGTAACTCGAACTGCCGGTGTTCAGCGCTTTGAAACCGCCGTTGTTCTCCGGCAGCTTCTGTTTGATGATGTCCGCCTGGATGGTCACGCCCAAATGATTCGCCTGGCCGGTCAGGTCGGCGGAGACGTGGTAATCTGTTGACTTGCCGTCGGGGCCTTTGACCTTGAAAGCATTGTTGCGCAAATAACACCACAACACGGTGGCCATGCCGAGTTCATGGGCCAGCGCAAAGGCTTGGGCCACTTCCACGATCTGCCGGCCGCTTTCCGCCGAGCCGAAATAAATCGTGGCGCCCACCGCGGCCGCGCCCATATCGGCGGCTTCCTTCACCGTGCCGAACATGATCTGGTCGAATTTGTTCGGATAGGTGAGCAGTTCGTTGTGGTTGATTTTGACGAGAAACGGAATTTTGTGCGCGTACTTGCGCGAGACCGCGCCGAGCACGCCGAACGTGGAGGCGACCGCGTTGCAACCGCCTTCGATGGCGAGCTTCACAATGTTTTCCGCGTCAAAATAATCCGGGTTCTTGGCGAAACTCGCGCCGGCGGAATGTTCGATGCCCTGGTCGACCGGCAGAATCGAAAGGTATCCCGTGCCGCCGAGCCGGCCGGTGCCGAACATTCGCTGCAGATTCACCAGCACGCGGTTGTTACGGTTGGAGAGGGAATAAATCCGGTCCACAAAATCCGGACCCGGAACGTGGAGGCGATCCTTCGAGATTTTGGGTTTCTTGAAGTTCAGGAGATAGTCGGCCTTGTCGCCGAGCAGTTTTGCAATTTGTGCCATAAATTCAGTTTCGATTTCAGGTTAAAGCCGTCAGGAAAACCACGAGCAATGAAACTTGTCCCCAACGACCGTCGCAGAAAAATACGCTCCCGCCCCCCACGACGCCACATCAAATTCTGGCATTTACTCACCGCGGATTGCCGGCCCTAATCCGTGCCTACTCCTCGCCGGAACTTCTTCTTCTCGGCTTGATGCGCTTTGCCGGCGAGCATTTTATTTCTGGCGCGCTGGGAACGTTTTCGTTTTTGCCGCCGGATTTTTTCAATTTCCGAACGTTTTGCGGCCACGAAGCCCTTTTGTTTTTCCTCGATCTTGTCCAGCAACAATCGCCGGGCGATGAAGCGGTTCAGGCCCTGCTGCCGCGTTTCCTGACATTTCACCTGCATGCCGCTTGGCCGGTGCAACAGCATCACGCAGGTGGAAGTTTTGTTGACGTTCTGCCCGCCGTGGCCGCCCGAGCGCACGAAGCTCTCTTCAATATCGCCCTCCCGCACGCCGAGCGATGCCATGCGCTGCGCCAGTTGATTTTCCTTTTCAGTGCTGACGGGGAACGAGCTCATGCCGTTATTGTAGCGGCGGTCTGTGACCGCCGCACTTAATTTCAGAGGCAGGACGAGATGCCGTCCCACGGCACGAAAATTCGCTTTGAGAATCCAAGCCGTTCAGAGCATCCTTGAACCACCGATCGCCATGAATTCAGAAACCGTCGGCGAAGATTTTTTAGATTTCAAGTGCCCGTATTGTGGCGCTTTGAATTCCTTTCCCACTTCCGCCGCCAGCCTCGCGCGGGAATGCATGAACTGCATGGAAACACTCATTGTCCCGGCCAAAGACGGGGAATCGGCGCGCCGGCTTCCTTTGCCCGCCGAGTCGGCCCGACTGCGCCTGCGCCGGTTCGAACCCAGCGATTGGCAAGACCTGCTCGAATTTGAATTCGAGGAGGAAGACGATGCCACCGGCTGGCTGCACGATATTTCCCAGGCGCGATTGACGGAAGTGCGTCAGCCATTTTTTCTCGCCGTGGTAGCGCGAGACGCCGGAAAGGTCATCGGCTCGCTCAGCTTGATGTTCACGGATCCGGCCTTGAACCAGATGGAAATTTCATTGACGGGCGGCAAAACCGACTCGCTCCCGGATTGGGAATCGGAAAGTTTCGCGGCGGCCTTCGATTTTTGCTTTCAGGAATTGCATCTGCACCGCATCCAGGCGCAATGCGAACAGGATGATTCCGAGAGCATCCGCATTTACCAGGCAGCCGGCATGAGACAGGAAGCCGAATTCGTGAAAAACCATTTCGTGGATGGCGAATGGCGCACCACGCTTTGGTTCGCGATGCTGGCAGAGGAATATTTCAGCGAGGTTTCTTCGGACGAGAAAAAAACTTTATAGAGTCTTCATCACGCGGGCAGCCGCGCGCACTGTTTTCTCGACGTCCTCTGTGGTGTGCGCCGTGGAAATAAATCCCGCCTCGAATTGCGAGGGCGCGAAATAAATTCCCTCCTCCAGCATCCCGTGAAAATATTTTTTGAACCGCTCGCGATCGCTTTTCATCGCGTCGGCGAGATTATGCACCGGCTCGGTCGTGAAATAAGCGCAGAACATCGAGCCGCAGGAAATAAATTGCACCGGCACGCCGGCGGATTTCGCGGCGTCCCGCATGCCGGCCTCGAGTTGCTCGCCCAGTTCTTCCAGTTGGCAATAAGCGCCACCGGATTCCAATTCCTCCAACGCGGCGATTCCGGCGGCCATGGCGATCGGGTTTCCGCTGAGCGTCCCCGCCTGATAGACCGGACCGAGCGGCGCGAGAAAATCCATTATCTCCGCGCGCCCACCAAAAGCGCCCACGGGCAGACCGCCGCCAATCACTTTCCCGAAGCATGAAAGGTCTGGCGTGATTCCAAACCGCCCCTGCGCGCCGCCTTTGGCGAGGCGAAAGCCGGTCATGACTTCATCGAAAATGAGCAATGCGCCATTCGCCTTCGTGATTTCGCGCAGGAATTCCAGGTAGCCAGGTTTCGGCAAATATAAACCGGCATTGCCCGGCACCGGTTCGACGATGATTCCAGCGACTTGATTTGGATTTGCGGTAAACGCGGCCTTGACGGCGTCGACGTCGTTGAAAGGCAAAACAATCGTGTGCTGCGTGAACGCGGCGGGCACACCGGCGCTGTCCGGGTTCCCGAACGTGAGCGCGCCCGAGCCGGCCTTCACCAACAGCGAATCCGCGTGGCCGTGATAGCAGCCGTCGAACTTGATGATTTTGTCGCGCTTCGTGAATCCGCGCGCGAGGCGGATTGCAGACATGCAGGCCTCGGTGCCGGAATTGGTCATGCGCACCTTCTGCACGCTGGGCACGAGCGAACAAATCAATTTCGCCATCGTGACCTCGGACGGATTGGGGATCCCGAAGCTCGTGCCGTGCTCGGCGGCGGCCTTGACCGCGGAAATAATTTTCGGATGCGCGTGCCCAAGAATCGCCGGGCCCCAGGTGCAGACGTAATCGATGTATTCGTTGCCATCCACGTCCCACACGCGCGCGCCTTTGGCGCGATTCACGAAAAACGGCTGACCACCCACGGCACGAAAAGCGCGCACGGGTGAATTCACTCCGCCGGGAATGTAGTTCAGCGCCTCGGCGAAAAGTTTTTCGGATTGGACGTGTATCATCGATTTATTTCTCCCAATACCGCTGCGCGATGGGCATGCGGCGCCCGACTCCGAAAGCCTTGGTGGTCACTTTCAATCCCGGCGCAGCTTGACGCCTCTTGTATTCGCTGAGATCGATTAAACGAACCACTCTGCGCACGATTGGTTCCTCGAATCCAGCAGCGATGATGTCCGAGGCGGATTTGCTTTGCACCACGTACAAATCCAAAATTGCATCCAGAATTTCATACGGCGGCAGGGAATCCTGGTCGCATTGGTTCGGGCGCAACTCGGCCGACGGCGGCTTGGTGATCGAAGAATCGGGAATGATTTCCCGCTCGCGATTAATCCATTTCGCAATGCGATAAATCATGGTTTTCGGCACGTCGCTGATGACGGCCAGCCCGCCGGCCATGTCGCCGTACAGCGTGCAATAGCCGACCGCGATTTCACTTTTGTTTCCCGTGGTCAACAGCAGCGAGCCGAATTTGTTCGAGAGCGCCATCAAAATCACTCCCCGCAATCGTGCCTGCAAATTTTCCTCCGTCGTGTCCTCGGGCTTCCCGGCGAACACGGGCTGAAGCTGGCCTTTCATGGTTTCAAACGCTCTTTGAATCGGCACCACGTCGTATTGAATGCCCAATCGCTCCGCCAGTACGCGCGCGTCGTCCAGGCTGTGCTGCGACGAAAATTGCGAGGGCAACGAAACTCCGCGAACATTTTCTTTGCCGAGTGCCGCGACGGCGATGCACGCGGTGACCGCCGAATCAATGCCACCGCTCAAACCCAGCACCGCCGATTTGAAACCGCACTTGGAAAAATAATCCCGCAAGCCCAGCGCCAGTGCCTTGTAAATCGATTCCTCGGCGGACAATTCAATGGGTTGCAGGGCCGCCTTCGAGTCGGTATCGACGACGATAAAATCCTCTTCAAACCATTTCCCCTGCGCGATCAAATCGCCATCGGCGTTGAACACGAGGCTGCTGCCGTCAAAAATCAGTTCGTCGTTTCCGCCAACCTGGTTGCAAAACACCAGCGGGCGTCGCGTCTTATGCGCAATGCTGCGCAGCATTTCGAATCGCGTTTTGTTTTTCCCCAAATGCCAGGGCGAGGCGGAAATGTTGAAAATAATTCCAGCCCCGGCCTCGGCGAGTTCCACCGGCGGGTTATGCTGATAGCGCCGCTCGGTCCAGAAATCTTCATCGTTCCAAATGTCCTCGCAAATGGTCAGGCCGATTTTGCCGCCGCTGAAATCCGCCGGCTGATTTTCCGTGGCGGGCTCGAAGTAGCGGTCCTCGTCAAAAACATCGTAGGTGGGCAGCAGGGTCTTGGCGCGCGTGGCTGCGATTTTTCCATGCTGCAACAAGGCGACGGAATTAGTCACCTCGCGCCCGGGCCGCATTTCGTTTTTTCCCACGAACCCGACCATGAGGGCGGTCCGGCCGGTCGCGGCGGCGAGCCGATCCAGCAATTCCAGATTTTGCGCGATGAATCTTTTTTTCAGCAACAAATCGCGCGGCGGATAGCCGGTGGTGCTCAACTCCGGGCACAGCACGATCTCCGCGCCGGCTTCGACGCCGCGGCGGTACGCAGCGAGAATTTTCGCCTCGTTGCCGGCGAGATCGCCGACCGTGGGATTAATTTGCGCGAGAGCGACCTTCAATTGCGCCTCATTGCTTTTGCTCGAACGTTTCCATGAGCGAGCCCTTCTCCGTGCGCAAGACCATGCCGGTGGTGACGTGATGGCGGTCGAACCAACCCTGCGGAGTTTCCAGGGCAAAACGGATGTTATTGGTGGCAGAGACTACCGGGGTCGTATTTTGCGGCTCCAAAGGATGGATTTCCTCGATGACTCCATCGGCATTGATGTAAGCGACCGACAGCGGCACGAAACAATTTTTCATCCAGAACGACGCCTGTTGATCGTAGTCCAGCGAAAAAATCATTCCGTCGTTCTCGCCCATGCTTTTGCGGAACATCATGCCGGTGCGCGTCTCGTCGGGAGTCACACACATTTCGGCGTCCATCTGCTCCGGCCCGAGCCACAATTTAACGGTGGGCAATTTCGGTTGCGCGGCGTGGGGCTCGGATAAATCGATTACGCCGGCTGAGGCGGCCGGCGGTGGCGGCTGTTTTTGACAGCCCGCAAAAATGAACAGGCCGAGCATCCCGACACCGGCCAGCCTCACAACTCGCAGTCGTTTCATGCCCCCAAGATTGGCATGGGCGGCCCTAAATTCAACTTCCGTTTAGCAGATGCGCTTGCTGGGGCGGGCGCTTCGTGTTCGGCCGCGCTCCCTGCAGGCGGGACGCCGGCGCTCCCGGGTTGTGGGTCTTGCCATGTGGGGGAATCAAACTACTTCCGATACTACGCCAGACCTGCTAGGAATTCCCCGTGGCCGGCGAAGAAGCCAAAACTTATAATTCGACCATCGGGAGGACTTTGGGCGTTTTGCGGCATCGGCCGTATTTTATTTTTTGGATCGGCGCGCTCATTTCCAACGTCGGAAACTGGACCGAGAACACCGCCCAAAGCTGGGCCGTCACGAACCAGACCGTCGGCAGCCCACACCAGGGTCTCATGGTGGAAATTCTTCAATTCGCCGACTTCTGCCCGGTGCTGATGCTGGCGTTGATTGCGGGTGTCCTCTCCGACCGGGTGAACCGGAGGGTGTGGGTGATCGTCCTTCAAAGCACCGCTTGCGCGCTCGGCGCGGGGCTGGCGGTCGCGGCGTTTCTGCATCGCGCAACTCCGTGGCTGGTGATCGCCTTTACTTTCCTTGAGGGAATCGTTTGGGCGCTGAACGGCCCGGCGATCATGGCCATGGTTCCCGCGTTGGTCCCGCGCGGCGAACTGGATCGGGCAATGGCGCTGAATTCCGTCCAGTTCAACATGGCCCGCCTCTGCGGACCGATGCTGGCGGCAGCGGTGATTGGAGTGGCCGGCGTCGCGGGCGCTTTCACCTTCAACGCGCTGACGTTCCTGCCGCTGTTGATTGCTTTGGCAGTGGCCATTCCGCACACCTCCGCGCCGCCCAAAACGAAATCAACCTCCATTCCGCATGAAATCCGCGAAGGCCTGAAATTTGTCTGGTCCCATCCCGGCACGCGGCGTCTTACCATCATGAGCCTGATCTTCATGTTCTTTACGGCGCCCGTGCAGGGGCTGCTGCCCGTGATGGCTCAAAGCGTTCTGAAAGGCGGCCCGGGATTGTTCGGTTTCATGCTTTCAGCGATCGGCCTCGGCTCCATTATCGGCGCTTTCCTGCTGTCGGCGATTCCGTCCTATTATCCCCGGCATCATTTAATCCCGCTGGCGATGAGCATCTTCTCCGCGGTGGGATTGCTGTTTAGTTTTTCCCGGATACCCGCATTGAGCGTGGGAATTCTCGTCATCTGCGGCATGTTTTGGCTCTTGAGCCTGAATCCCAGCAATACCGCGAATCAACTTCTCGCGACTGACGCCAACCGGGGGCGGGTCTTGTCGGTCATGCTACTGGCGCAACAGGGTGGAATGCCGCTGGGACATTTGTTCGCGGGTTTCCTGACGCATTATATGTCCCCGCCCTGGGTGCTGCGGGTAATGCTCGGCACGCTGCTGGTGATAATGATCGTGTTCGTTTTCATCCGGGAACCGGCCATCGACAGCATGACCCGCCGGCCGGCGCGAAAATTGTCGTTGTGGGCCACGATTTGGGAGGCCATCACCGCCCACTCTCATCATCCGGACTATCCGGCGGAGATTGCGGTTGAATCGACGAAGGAAAATAATCCGGCGGTGTAAATCGGTGGGTAGGGATGCCGCGCTGCGGCGTCCGCGTCCGCGTTCAGCGGACGGCATCATGCGATCAATGCGTATCATTCACGCGCTTGCGCCGCTGGACGCGGCGCGGACGGCGCAGCGCGCCGTCCCTACCAAAGCCCGTCATAGCAGCCCGCGCGACTCATCTCCGCATCGGATGTGTTAGGAGAGAAGGTTCTTCCATTCGTTCCGCCAGGTTTCCATTCGATTGCCCAGACCTAACGCATCCAAATAACTTTGATCCAGGTCGCTGGGCGGAATATCCGCGATCACGGGATGTTCGGAGGACGCCAAAATATTTCCGGCGTGGAGAGCCGTGAGCGGGGAGAATCTTTTTTCCACCGCGGCGGCCGGCCGATGATGAAAGGCGATGGCTTCCACAACGGGCACGGGCAGGCCCCAAAGTCCCAGCAGATATCCGCCGACGTCGGCGTGGTCCGCATTAAAAACCTTTCGCTCGGCCGCGCACAGTGGAATCTTTTCACTTCGGGCGAGGGTAACGACGTCGTGGTATTGTTCGGGAAGGTTCGACGCCAGGACCAGCTTGCCGACGTCGTGAAGCAGGCCGGAAACGTAAGCTTCATCCACCACTTTTCTCTCAGAGCCTTCACCAGCGGCGATGGCTTTGGCCGCGTTCGCAGCTTCGAGGGAATGCCGCCACAAGGATTCCGCCGCAAAATCCAAAAGCTTGGAAGTTTCCGGCTGGGCAAACGCATTTGAAAAAAGAATCAACGATTTGATCGTTTCCGTCCCTAAATAGGTGACGCCCTCGCTGATGTTGGAAATTTCACGGCCCAGCCCAAAGAAGGCCGAGTTGGCAAGCTTCAGAATTCGGGCGGTCATGCCGCCATCTTTCGCAATAATGTCGCCGATGGCATCCGTGTTCGCTTCGGGGTCCTGCAACACCTCAATGATCTCGGAATAGAGCGCGGGCACGCTCGGAAGCGTCGAGCAACGGGTCACCAACTGCCGCAGAGTTTCGTTCTCCAGGGATTCTTCCAGCCGCGTCGCGCGCAGCATGGCCATTTTCAGTTCCCGCTCGTCGCAGGGTTTGGACAAATACTGGTGCGTGGAACCGACACACTTCAGGATGAGCTCCCGATCGGCAAAACCGGAAAGAATGAGCCGCACCGTCCGGGGATACCGCTTCATCACCTCGTTCAGCAATTCCGCGCCGTTCATGCCCGGCATGCGCATGTCCGAAACGACAATGTCAAAGGGAACTTCCGCCATTTTCTCCAAGGCTTTGGCTCCGCTGGTGACGAATTGCATCTCCCATTCATGGGACATGGGCCGCAAAAGACGCCCCAAGCCCCGGAGCACCATCTCCTCGTCATCCACAAATAAAATACGTTTTTTCATGGACGATGCATCAAGAGGAAAATCGTTCTACCACGCGGTCGCCGTCGTGGTGGTTTTGTGAGGAGCGGTCACGGTAGCGCCGTTGGTGTGCGGCAGGCGCGTGCTGCCCTCGCGAGTCAGAACCGCGTGGACTTGCGTCAGCAGATTTTCGGCGGTGAAAGGTTTTTGCAGGAACGCCGCCGCTTTGATTCTGCGGTTGGTGTCCGTGTCCTGGTCCTGGGAGAGACCGCTGGTGATGATGATGGGGACGTCCGCCCGGATTTTTCTCAGGGCCATCGTCGTGGCCACGCCATCCATAAAAGGCATGGACATGTCCGTGATGATGATCTGGATCCTGTCTTTCTGTTCCGCAAAGGTCGCCACTGCCTCCGGTCCGCTGGAGGCTTTGATCACGGCGTAGCCGAAATTTTCGAGTGTCGATTTGGTAATCGCCAGCACGGATTCTTCATCGTCAATGACCAGGACGCATTCCCCCGATCCCGCCGGCAGGAACGCATTGTTCGATACTTCCGGGCTCTCGGCCGCCTTGGCCGCGGGCACACAAAACTTAAAGGTCGTCCCGGAGCCAGGCTGGGTTTCCACAGAAATAAACCCGCCGTGGTTTTGCAGGATGTTGCGCGACGTCGAAAGCCCGAGGCCAGTGCCCTTGCCCGGACCTTTGGTGGTAAAAAACGGCTGAAAAATTTTGGCCAATTGTTCCTCACTTATCCCGGTTCCCGAATCCTCGACGCTGACACAAACGTAGTCCCCCGCGGGCACATCGGGATGTTGCGCGACGTCCCCTTGATTCAGTTGCACATTTTTGGTCGCGAGCTTGAGCGTGCCCCCCTTGGGCATGGCGTCGCGCGCGTTGACGCAAAGATTCATCAGGACCTGGTGCAACTGGGTGGCCAGGCCGGAAACCGGCCAGGTCCCCGGCGCCACGTTCACCTCGCATTTGATGTTTTTCGGAAAAACATCCGTGATAATCTTGCCCATTTCCTTGACCAGCCGGTCCAATTGAACCGCGCTCTTGCGCGTGTCCGCGCCGCGGGCGAACGCCAGCACCTGCTTGACCATATCCGCCCCACGACGAGTACTGGCTTCCACCATGTCAAAAATGGGCCGGGCATCCTCGGGCTTCGGATTTTGCCGCAGGATATCAATCCCCATCATCACCGGTGAGAGCGCATTATTCAAATCGTGCGCAATGCCGCTGATCAGCGCGCCGAGACTTTCGAGACGTTGCGACCGGAGAAACTGTTCTTCCAGTTGTTTGCGTTCGGTGATGTCGGTGTTGATGATGAACAAGGATTTGGGATAACTCTGTTCGTCCCGAATCAGCGTTGCGCGCGCCTGCACAGTGACCGTCCGGTGATCCTTGGTGAATTCCTGGAGCTCACCCGACCATTCGCCGCGCTCATCCAAACATTTTCTTGCCCCGCTAGTTTCCGGCGGCGGATTCCCGCTGAACAAAAGGTCGACCAGATTTTTTCCCACCACCTCTTCGGTAGTCCATCCGTAAATCCTTTCGGCGCCTTTGTTCCAGAAAAGAATCTGCCGATCCATGTCGCAAAGGATGATGGCGTCGCTCGCCTTGTCGAGCAGTGCGGCCTGCTGGCGAATCTTTTCCTCCGCGCCGCGCAGGCGCGCCCGCTCCCGGGCGTCCTGGATGGCGCGCCGGATGGCGGGCAGCAGTCGCGCGGGCCGTTGTTTGAGCACATAATCCACGGCCCCGCCCCTGAGCCCGTCCACCGCGAGTTCCTCGCCGATGGTGCCGGAGAAGAATATGAAGGGAATTTCCGGGCGAACCTGCCGGGCGATCGCCAGCGCGCTGACCCCGTCGAAAGACGGCAGCGAGTAATCGGAAATGATGAGATCGAAGACTTTTGTACGCAACGCGCTCTCAAAATCCTCCCGCGTTTTCACGTTTTCTATCGTGGCGACAAAGTGTTCCGAAAGCAGCGTCTCCTGCACGAACAACTGGTCCGTATACGTGTCTTCCAAATGCAGGATGCGCACTGCCTGATTGGTGTCTTTGGTTTCCATGGGATCAATCAACTTCTGTTTTTGGCAACGCCACGTGGAAGCTTGCGCCTTTCCCGGGCTCCGCGTGCGCCCAGACCCGCCCGCCGTGCCGTTGCACAATGCGCTGCACGATCGAAAGGCCCACGCCTGTTCCTTCAAACTGATCTTCCGTGTGCATCCGGTGAAACACGGTAAAAAGTTTTTGCGCGTAGGCCATGTCAAAGCCGGCGCCGTTGTCCCGCACAAAGAAAACATTTTCCTCGCCCGCGGTTTCGCAGCCCACTTCGACCAGGGCTTTCGTTTTGCGCGTGAACTTAAAGGCGTTGGACAAAAGGTTGACGAATACCTGGCGGAGCAGCGAGACGTCGCCCGTCACATCCGGCAATTCGCCGATCCGGACTTCAACCTCGCGGTCCCCGGCTTCGAGGCGAAGTTCCCGCACGATGTCGGCGACCATTTCGGAAATATTGACGCGCCGGTTTGACAAGGGCTGGCGGCTCAACCGCGAAAAACGCAACAGGTCCTCGATGAGCTGGCCCATCCGTTTGGCGCTGCTTTCGACCTGGCCCAACAGCCGTTTGGCCTCGGGCGGCATTTGCTCCGAATATCTCGCGAGCACCATGCCGGTAAACCCGTCCACCGCCCGCAACGGCGCGCGGAGATCGTGCGAGACCGAATAGGAAAAGGCTTCGAGTTCCTTGTTCGCCTCCTCGAGTTCCGCCGTATGCTTGCGAACACGCCGGGTCAACTCGATATTCTCGGCGCGCAATCGGCGGATGGCCAGCGCCCGGGAAAGCACCGGCAAAATGGCGCTCAGTTTGAACGGCTTGAGAATATAATCAACCGCGCCGGCTTTCATTGCTTTGACCGCGGTATCGATCGTCCCCTGCCCGGTCATCACGACTCCGACCATTTCCGGATCCATCTCCAGCGCCGCCTTGAGCAGCGAAATGCCATCCATCTCCGGCATCATTAAATCCGCCAGTATCAGGTCGAACCGGCCCGGTTTCTGAATTGCCGCAAGCGCCTCTCGGGGAACATCGAAACCCGTGGTTTCAAAATGATGATCCTGAAGCGTATTACAAAGCGCCCGCATCTGCGCTGTTTCATCGTCTACGATGAGAATGCGCGCGGAAATGTCACTTGCAGTCGACACTGCGCCCTGTATTTCCGTGTTCATAACTGATTCTGATGCTGCACACACTGTGCCAAAGCCTCGCGCAATTCCTTCAATTTCGGAGGTTTGCTGAGGACTTGATCCACGCAGGGCGGAATGTCGCCTTCGGTATTGAGGCGTTGCCCCCACCCGGTAAGCATGATGACGGGAGTGGAATGCGAGGCGTGTTTGATGGCAGTCGCCACCCGGCGGCCATCCACATTCGGCATTCCCAAATCGGTGATGACCACGTCGAAGATTTCGCCCGCAGCCTGGGCACTTTGGAAGGTGTCTATTCCGGCCTGGCCGCCGTTTGCCGGAGTCACGATATGCCCGTCCGTCTCCAAAGCGTCGCGCAGCGATTTGATGAGCAGCGGGTCATCATCAACAATAAGAATGCGCTGCCGGGACGGAATACTGAAGCGTCCCGCGGAAGGCCGCGGACCGCCTCCCTGCGCGTGGGGTATGGGAAAACACAAACGCATCGTGGTGCCTTTTCCCAGGACGCTGTCAATTTCGATCCCGGCATTGAGGCGTTGAATGGTGCCGTAAACCATGGCCAATCCCAGTCCGGTTCCCCGGTCGCCCTTCGTCGTAAAGAACGGCTCCAGACAGCGGCGCCGGGTGTCTTCATCCATTCCGACGCCCGTATCCACGACCTCGATGGCTACCGAGCCCCGCGAGCCATTCGAATCGGGCGGAGGAGCCACCATCCGGGTGCGCAAGGTAATGCTGCCGCCAGTGGGCATCGCGTCCACGGCATTGAAAATCAGGTTGACCAGCGCCTCGCGGATTTCACTTTCGATTCCCATCACGGCGGGCAATTCCGGCGCGAGTTCCATTTTCATTTCCACCGAGACGCCGCGTTGCTGAGGCATGTCGCTCCAGCGCGCGCGGGAGATGTCCGCCGCCTGCTGGACCAGCGGACTCAACTGGAGCGGCACCAGCGCGAGTTGCGTGTCTCGCTGGCGATAAAACTCCCTCATGCGCGCGACGGTATGGGTGACGTCTTCAATGGCGTGCTGAATTGTCTCAAGGTAATTGCGGGCGCGGGGGCTCAGGTTGGGCTCGTTTTCCAGCAGCGACTCCGTGTAGAGCGCGACGGGCGAAATGGCATTGTTGATGTCGTGGGCAACGCCGCTGGCCATTTGACCGAGGGCGCGCAAGCGCTCCTGCTGCATCACCGCCTGCTGCGTTTGCCGCAAGTCATCATAAGCCTGCTGCAACGCCGTATAAATTTGCGCCTGATGCGCGGCCAGGGCGACGTGTTCGCTCAATTGCCGCAGAAACTCGCATTCGCCGCTGCTGAAGCTATCGGGCTGGCGCCGCCCCGCGACGAGCACGCCAAAAACCTGGCTTTCCACCAGTAACGGCGCCGCCACCATGGCCGCGAGACCGCCCCCGGCGAGCCGCTTCGGAAAGGGAAACTCGGAGCCCCGAATGTCTGATTCGTAAACCAACCTTCCCTGGACACATTGAGAAAGTCCGTTCTGGTCAATCGGCACGACGGATTTTTCCGTCAACGCTAATTCCATGGCCATGGCTTCGCTACGCACGCCGACGCTGGTCACCACCACCACATTCTCCTCCGGCCGATAAAGCGCCACGCAACAGAAATCCAGCGGCAAATGATCTTCCAACGTGCGAATGACCACCTGGAAAATGCTTCGCAAGTCCTGGCGTTCGCCAATCGCGCGAGTGATGCGATTGAGCATTTCCAGCCGCGTGAGTTGGGAATGCACCCGGTCGTTGGCCGCCTTGCGCTCCGTGATTTCGCCCTGCAACGCCTCGTTGCTGGAGCGGAGCGTGCGGTCACGCTCCTCGATGCCGGCCACCAACCGATTAAATGATTTCGCCAACCGCGCCACTTCGTTGTCGCCGGAGCAAGGCGCCCGGATCGAATAATCCTCCCGCTCGGCAATAAGTTGGACGGTGTCCGCCAGGTTCAGAATCGGACCGGAAACCGGTTTTTGCAGCAGGGCGGACAGCAGCCACGCCACGAGGCAGGAACCGATCAGCACGAGCGCGGCAATGCCGCCAAAAAGCAAAATCCTGTCGTGAAGCCCCGTGAGATCATACTGGATGAAAAGAGTGCCCAGCCGTTTGTTGTTCAGGAAAATCGGATGAAACACCATCAAGCCGTCCGCCTCGAACTTGACGCCGTCATTGCGCGGATGCCCGGGCAGGCGGATGTGCCTGCCGGGATCCAGGTAAGTGGCAAAGACAACGCCGTGGTCATCATAAATGCAGGCGCCCGCCACGCTCGGTTCCGACCGCAGTGCCGCCAGGGTTTCCTGGGCCTGGCTTTGATCGTCGAAAGCGATGGCGCCCTGCGTGTTCTGGGCCATCACCTCGGCCAGCACGCTCAGGTCGCGCGCCACCATTTTGCGGTAATCCAGAATCTGGTAGACCGCCAATATTCCGCACGCGAGCAGCAACACCGACGAGCAGGTCATGAGAATGACCACCGTCAGCTTTCGCCGCATCGGAATGTTGTTCAGCCACTTCATTTGTCCGGTGTTTCCGTGTGAACGATCTTTCCCACGCGCAACAATTCGGAACTCAGTTTGAGCCCGTTCCGGGCCGCCGCGTCCGAATTGATTTCAAAACGCACCTTGGGTCCCTCGCGATAAAAATTGATCATGCCCCCGTGGGAAATGAACGCAGGATCCTCGCTCACGGTAAGCACCGGTTTGGAATCGAGTTTTGTGAAAACATCCTTTAAATGAGCCGCCTCGGATTTGCTGACGAAAAGAACCTGGCAACCGGCCAGTTTTTCCACACTCGAAGATTGCACAATCACAATCGGGCGGCTCTGGATCGTTTCCCCGCGAACAATTTCTTCGAGCGCTTTACCAAACGGATTGTCCCCCAGGACGCCGATCTGGAAGGGCTCGCTGGTGTTGGTAAAGGCCGTCGCCGGCCACAGGACAAACTGGGCGAAATTAAAAAGGAATGCCGCCTTGATTTGATATTCCTTGCTCTGCGCCTGGCTGGTCGAAACCGACAGCAACATCAGCAGCGCGCACCACCCGGTTTTTCCCCACAAACGCAACCGCTGCCACCCGGACGGCAGGACGCCCGGCAGCAACGGGCCGCGAGGTTCGGATGCCCTTAAAACTCCCATGACACCTTTCCATAAACGCTGCGCGCAATTTCCTCGCGGGTCGCGCTCGGAAAACCGAACTCGGGATGATGGTCGTGCAATAGATTTTGCCCGACCACCGATAGTTCAAGCTTCTTGACCGGGCGCCACGCCAGCCGTGCGTCCAATTCGAAATAACTGGGCACGGTCCCTACGGTCGCGCCGTTATTGTTGTGAAGTGTGTCCACCCAGCGCAAGGTGGTGTCGAAATCGATGTTTTCCGGCAGGTCCATCGAGGAACGAAGGGAAAACTGCTGCTGCGGATCGGCGGTTTCATTCAGCGCATTGTTAATGTCGAACTTGCCGGGTTTGACATGAAGGTCTTCCTTGAGCAGGTCGTAGCCGCCGTGCAAACGCCACCAATCCAGCAATTGATAATTGGCGCTCAACTCGAATCCGTGAGTTTCGCCTTCGAGATTATTTTGAAAGAAAAACGGAAACGGCAGGTTGAACTGGTCCAGGGCGCTATTCGTAACGGTGCTGCGCACGTGGTCGTAATCGTTATAGAACGCTGACAGAGAGGTCTCCAATTTTGAAGTCACTTGCGCGCGATATCCCAATTCGTAGGCAATGACGGATTCGGATTGGTAATCCTGTCCTCCCTGGAGCAGCACCAGCAGCGAAGACGGCCCGGGCTGTTTCAAATCACGATCAATACGGGACGGCGTCCGGACCGCGCGCGAAACCGCCGCCCAAAGCATTTGTTTGGGGGTGACATTCCACTGCAAACGCGCGCTGGGCTCCACTTCAAAACCGGTGTAGTCGTTGTGCTCGATTTTGGTGCCGAGGGTGAGGAAGACATTTTCATGCAACTTAATTTCGTCCTGCAAAAAACCGCTGAACAAGTTGTGGTCGAGGGTCGGCGGAAAAAAAGACAGCGCCGGCGCGTTCTGGTCCACGTCGTGCGTGAAGCGGTAGCCGAGCCCCCAGATAATGTTGTTCCAACTCGCGAGATGAAAGTGATGTTGAAAATCAATATCGACAGTATCCAGATCGTCGACCAGGGTCCCGGCCGGAGCCAGGGTGAGCCCGTTTACGATGCTCGCCGGCACCGGGTCGGACAAATGCGTATGATCATAATACATCTGCAGGCTCATGTCCGAATCCTCTGAAAATGTGTGCGACCAGCGGCCCAGCGTATTGCCGCCGCTCACATTCGCGCGGCCGCCCGTCGTGATGCCCTCGTGGCCGGCATAATAATCTCCCTGCAACGTGAAGGCGTTGGCCAAAGAGGGTTCCACATCCATGCGAAAGCCGCCGCGCCCCATGTTCCACGAGTCATTCGCGTCCTTTCCATTGCCGAAGACTTCGCTGTTGTTGTCAAAATATTTTCCATAGACGCGGAAATAAACATTGGAAGAAAGCGTGCTGCCGTAGCGCACACCGCCAAAATCCCGCAATTGCGAGCCCCCGCCGCCCTCCACGTAAAGCCCTTGAGTGTCTTTGGCGCTTTTGCTCGTGATGTTGATGACGCCATTGACGGCGTTCGCGCCCCACAACGTTCCGCCCGGCCCGCTGATGACCTCGATCCGGTCAATGTCCTGCAACAAATAATCCTGCAGGTCCCAGAAAACGCCGGAGAAAAGAGGCGTGTAAACACTGCGACCGTCCATGAGCACGAGAAGTTTATTTGCCAGCGCGGTGTTGAATCCACGCGCGCTGATCGCCCAGTCATGGGAATTTTTCTGCGCCACCTCGAGGTTGTCTGCCAGCCGCATCGCTTCCGGAAGGCTCGACGCGCCCGAGCGGCGAATGTCATCGCCCGTGATCACCTCGATGGCGGCGGGGGCCTGGCCGTAGGGTTCGGGTTGTTTGGAAACGGAGGTGACATCCAAATCCATCAACTCCGTCAGACTCATTTTTTTGTAGGCCTGTGGGCCTTCGGGAGCGGCGGTGGTGGCGGTTTCCTGCGCGAACGCGCCGCCAGCGGACAACAAAGCGAGCGTCACCAAGGAAAAGATGACAAAATTGAAGCAAATTTTCCGACTATGAGTGTCAAAAAAAACGAAGAAGTTTCGCGAGGATGGCGACCCACAATCGAACCATCCCGTCTTTTTAATCCTGTCCGAAGTTTTAACCCTATTCATACCTAAAGCCAACGTTTCCCGAGACTTAGGAGGACATACTGATGCTGGACTTTCTGCCACGGACGGCAAGCCTTTTTTTGAAAAGCCGTTTTTCCCGGGCACCTCCTGGAAGCGTGTGATCGAAGGCCGGTCTGCCCCGTCAAAATCTTCGCTCACCCTCCTCGTCCTCGAATTGTTTGGGAATTTCGAGGACGAGCACGAGGACGATTTTTCGGTGCTGCGGATTTGGCCTATTCGCCAGTGATACAGCCATGCCCCTCCGCCACGGTCATCGCGCTCGTGCGGCGGCAAAAATATTTTTTGATCAGGCATCATTTTTCCGATGTTCGCGCCGTCAATGGCAGGCGCATCACAAAAGTTGTTCCCTTACCCGGCTCGGTTTCAAAAGAAATGTCGCCGCCGTGCTTTTGGACGACCGTGCTGTAGACAAACGCCAGTCCCTGACCCGTTCCTATTCCCACCGGCTTGGTGGTAAAAAACGGCTCGAAGATGCGCGACCGGACGGAAGCCGGTATGCCCGCACCCGTATCGGCGATCCGCACTTCCACGTGGTCGCCGCGGCGGCGGCTTTGGATGGTAATGACGCCTTTTGTGTCCGGCTTTTTTTTGATGATTTCGCCAATGGCGTGCGCCGCATTGACCACAAGATTCAGAAGGGCCTGGTTGAACTCGCTCGCGAAACACGGCACCATCGGCAACTGTGGATCCAGGTCCAGCGTAAGGTCAGCCACATAACGCCATTCATTCCGGGCCACGGTGACCGTGGTTTCGATGGCCTTGTTGATGTTGGTCGGACATTTTTCGCTGGTTCCCGGATGCGAAAATTCCTTCATGGCCCGCACAATTTTTGTGACGCGCTCCACGCCTTCCAGCGTTTCATCGATGGCGGTGGGAATCTGTTCCAACAGATAGGCCAGGTCACTGTCGGCTTCGGCCTGCTCGACCCGGTTGATCAACTCGCTGCTTACGGAGCCGTTTTTGGCCGCCGCGAACAAGGCGCGGTGGGCTTCAATGACCTTCGCAAAGCTTTGAAATGAGTTTTTCAGAAACTGCATGTTGTCCCCGACGTATTGCGTGGGAGTGTTAATCTCGTGCGCGACGCCCGCGGCCAGCCTGCCGATGGCCTCCATTTTTTGCGCCTGGCGGAGTTGCATCGTCGCCGTCAAATCGCTGCCGATCATCGAGAGCCACATGATGTGGCCATTCTCGGAACGGTGCGCCAGCAACTGCAGCCCCATGGGAAAAACTCTTTGGTTTGGCCCTGCCATCCGGCCTTCGCCCGTCCACCGGCCCTGCGAATCCGCCCGCCGGAGGCATTCGTCGAAACCTTCCCCGGCTTTTCCCGGCGCGAAACACTTCTTGAGATTCAACGACGACACATCCTCGTTTGGCTCGATCCCGAGCAACGCGCGCCCGGCGGGATTTAGATAAACGGTGCGGCCGGTGTCGTGTTCCAGCATCGCCACGAAATTTGAAGTGGAGGAGACGATGGCGAAAAGTCTTTCCTGCACATCCCGCAGGTGATGATCGATTTCCTCTTTGCGGCTCAACCGCGTCTTTACCGCCGCAATCAGGGTCGCGGGATTGAAAGGTTTGGACAGGTAATCATCGGCGCCCTTTTCCATGCTTTGGCGCATGTCATTCTCCGCCGCGCCGGTCATAAGTATCACCGGAATGGCCGCGGTGGCGTCCTGAGCCCGCAGCTGTTTGAGAAAACCGTAGCCGTCGAGGCCGTCCATATTGACGTCGCTCAAGACGAGGTCGGGCATGTGCTCGTGGGCAAGAACGAGCCCTTGAGCGCCGTCCCCGGCTTCAAGGATTTGAAATCCGTTGCCTCGCAGTGCCAAAGCCATGATTTGGCGTAGCGAGGGATCGTCATCTATAATGAGAATCTTTTGCATGTTCCCAACCTGAAATTCTCTGCCGAAATGCCTGGGATTCAGCTTTCCATCGTCCAAAAAATGCCCGGCTTGACCAAAAAGAAGATCCGCGGCGGTCCAGCCAGGCCAGTTCCCCGGTAAAAACCGCACTTCCTTAGACCACCGATATTTCCCTTCGGACCCTCTGTTTCAGTTCGTCCTGAAATTCGCGGCTGGCTTCCGGAGACATCCCGTGGCTGACTTTTAAATGGAGGCGGGCGCTCAAAAATTCGTCAGGCGTCATCCATTGATCGTCCACTTTGATTTGTTTGGTCCAGGCGCACACCACCTGCAACCCGCTTTGCAATTTCCGGATTTCCTCGGTGGAACGCTTTAATTCATCCAATGCGCCCTTCAATTCAACATTCATCCGCTCGCGTTCTTCCAGCATCCGTTTGAGGTGATGCAGCAACAAACCCGTCGCGAGCGAAATCACGCCGCACATCAGGCTGTTCCAATAGCGAATCATGAAGTGGGAATAAGAGTAGCCCGATAAGGCGTCCACGCAGAAGGCAGCGATGGCGCTCGCGATGGACATCAACCAGATCGCGCGGCGGCTGAAATACCAGGCGCACAGGGAGGTGGGAATCAAATAGGCAGCCGAGAAGACCAATTCGTAACCGGTAACATAATCAATATAAGCCATGACAAACAGGCTCAGAATGCTTATCAGCGCCATTTTTCGATTTTTTTTCAACGTTTCCATCGCACCAGTCGTTTCCGCCCATCTTTTTCACTTCGATTTTAAGCAATTATCGTTCCAGATAATTAAAACGGAACGCGGTTTTGGTGATCCCAGCCGCAGCACAAATCCTTCAAAGCGGGAAGATTACGTTCGAATTTCCCTCACGGCAGTCCTCCCCGCTTTTGGGGATGCGTGAGTTCGCAATTCCGTCTTAGTTTTGAACCCGTGCGTTCTAAAAATTTTACGCGGCCCATGGGCTCGCTCAAGTTATCGGTTGTCGCTCTGCTGGCTGGAATCCTCACAACCACTTTTGTCAGCCGTGCGGCGAATCCTTTCATCACTAGTATTTACACGGCGGATCCTTCGGCACATGTCTGGGCGGACGGCCGGCTGTATGTTTATCCTTCCCACGACATGGATCCGCCACGCGGCTGTGATTTGATGGATCGGTATCATGTGTTTTCAACGGATGACTTGGTGAACTGGCGCGATGAAGGAGAAATTTTGCGCGCCAGTGAGGTTTCCTGGGGACGGCCCGAAGGCGGATTCATGTGGGCGCCGGATTGCGCCTATAAGGATGGCACTTACTATTTTTACTTTCCCCATCCCAGCGGCACGGCGTGGAATAAGACCTGGAAAATCGGCATAGCCACCAGTTCCAAGCCCGCGAGTGACTTCAAGCCCGTCGGCTACATTGGCGGGCTCGATGGAAACGCGATGATTGATCCGGCGGTGTTCACGGATACGGATGGACAGGTTTATTTTTATTACGGCGGCGGCGGAATTTGCAAAGGCGGAAAATTGAAGCCAACCATGCTCGAAATCGACGGCACGATGCAGCCCATGACGGGTCTCGTCGATTTCCACGAGGCGACCTGGGTTTTCAAACGCGACGGCGTTTATTATCTTACCTATGCGGACAATTTTCCGGGGAAGAATCGCATGCGCTATGCCACGAGTTCCAGTCCGCTCGGGCCCTGGACGCACCGCGGAATCTATATCGAACCCACCGGCTGCGACACTACCCACGGTTCCGTGGTGGAATACAAAGGCCAATGGTACCAGTTTTATCACAATCAATCCCTGTCCGGCCGGGGCAATTTGCGATCCATTTGCGTGGACAGATTGAACTTCAATGCGGACGGGACCATTCAAACCCTGATCCAGACGAAGGAAGGCGTGCCGCCAGCCGGCCGCGCATCATCAGTCGCGCCATCGGACACAACCAAATACCCCGCGGAAAATGCGATTGCCGGCAACGGCGCGCAGGTGCTCGCCGACGCGGCCGCGGTTGGGGGAAAAAGCGTGCAGGATCTGCATTTGGAAACTTCTTATCTTCAATTCAACCAGGTGGGAGACAGCCGGGGCGGGGAAGCAACCGTGGGCATTCATTACGCGGCGGCGAGCAAGGCAAAATTGAAGCTTTTTATCAATGGCGTCGATTATTCCTTTCTCAACACCCCGGCGACCGGCGCCACGAACAGCTACACGGGCCAGTCATTTTTGACCGTGCCTCTCGGGCCAGGGAACACCAATGTAGTCAAGTTAGCCGGCGGGCATGGCGGCATCAACGTGGACTACATTACAGTAAGCCCTTTGCAATAATTCGCACTGAGCGGTTTCCATCGGATAGATTCGTTGCGTCAGAAATTTTGGAAGCTCTCTCCCTCATGGGGAAAGTCCCTCATTCCGCGAACACCCAGCGCGCCATATTTTTAGTCACCTGATGTTGGTTCAATCCCAATCATCATCCATGCCTATGAGCAAAGTTTTTATTTTCGACGTTGATGGCACCCTGATTGATTCCAATGAAGAACACGCGAAGGCCTGGCAAAAAGCTTTTGCCTCGAAAGGGAAGAACATTTCGTTGAAGCAAATCTGGCCGCACCTCGGAAAAGGTTCGGATCAGTTTTTGCCGAACTTTTTGAGCAAGGACGAATTAAAGGAAATCGGAGCGGACCTGGACAACGCACACGGCCGGATTTTCCGGAGCGAATATCTCCCGCAAATCCGGCCGTTTCCCAAGGTGCGGGAACTTTTCAAGAAAATCCGGGACGCTGATGGCAAAATCGCGCTCGCCTCCTCTTCGGATAAAAAAGAGGTGGAGGTTTACGAAACCATTGCTCAAATTGGCGATCTGGTTGAAAAATCCACGAGTTCGGACGATGCGCAAAAAACGAAACCCGCTCCGGACATTTTTCAGGCCGCGATGCGCAACCTGGGCAACCCTCCCAAGAATACAGTGGTTGTGATAGGCGATACGCCGCACGATGCCACCGCGGCCAGGAGGGCCGGTCTTCCGGTTGCAGGCGTCCTTTGCGGCGGATTTTCGGAAGCCGACCTGCGAAGTCACGGTTGTTTCGCCGTTTTCCAAGACCCCGCCGACATTCTCGCCAACCTGGCAACTTTGCTGAATCGCTAGCGCGTTTGGAAAATATTGTAAGCGCACGTGACTCGGCGCGGCTTGTTTTTTTCCTGAAGTCGAATGAACGCGCCAACTATTTATCGACAAATCTTCTTCTATTTTAATCTAAACTCTTGCTGGCGGCGCCTGCCCTTGGCTAGCGTTTGCCACCTGCATGAACGAGATCCTTGTTATTGGACATAAGAATCCGGATACCGACGCCATTTGTTCCGCCATTGGTTACGCGGAATTCAAACGGCGCACTGGCACGCCGGAGGCGGTGGCCGCGCGTTGCGGCGAAGTGAATGACCGGATTCATTTCGTCCTGCGAACCTTTGGCGTGGCTGCCCCCAAGCTCGTCACCGATGTTTCCCCGAAAGTGCGCGACGTCATGCAGGCGGAGGTTTTCAGCGTCACTCCCGAGGCGACCGCCGCCAAAGCGCTGCGGATCATGGACGAGCATGATGTGCGGATATTGCCGGTGCTCGACGAGGAACGCCGCTGCCACGGTTTGCTTTCACTTTTCAAATTGAGCAAATTTCTGTTTCCGACCTCGTTCCGGCTGGTGGATTCACGCCGCGTATTGTCTTCACTGGAAAATCTCGCGCGCACCCTCGAGGGCAAACTCCTGTTCGCGCACGAGGCGCGCGACGAAAAAGACCTGATTCTCATGATCGGCGCCATGGGCTTCGAGTCCTTTTCCCATCGTCTGAAGGAATATCCCCGGAGGCGCCTGGCGGTGGTCGTCGGCGACCGCAGCGACATTCAAGCCCTGGCCATTCAAGAAGGCGTTTGTGTGCTGATCGTGACCGGAGGATTGCCGATCGAAGAAAAGCTTCTGGCCGCCGCCCGCGAACGAAATGTCAGCGTCATATCCAGCCCGAATGACACTGCCACCACCGCCGCTCTTTGCCGCGCTTCCGTGGTGGTTAGCCACATGACCAATAAACTTTTTCTCAGCCTGCCCGAGGACGCCACGCTCGCGTCAGTACGGGCGAAGGCGGCGGCCTCCGGCTACGCGGCATTCCCCGTGGTGGACCCTGAAAACCGCACCGTCGGCATCGTGTCAAAAACGGATTTTCTCAAAGCCGTCCAGCGCCGGCTGATTCTGGTGGACCACAACGAGCTGTCACAAGCGGTCCAGGGCGCGGACCAGGCGGAGATTCTGGAGATTATCGATCACCACCGAATCGGCGCGTTGACTACACAGCAGCCGATCCTTTTCCGCAACGAACCCGTCGGTTCCACCAGCACCATCGTGGCGGATTGTTTTCTGCGGCAGAACGTGGAATTGCCGCCGCCGATAGCCGGCTTATTGTTGGCGGGTGTGGTTTCCGACACCCTCAATCTCACCTCGCCCACCACCACCCCGCGCGATCAACAGATACTCCGCGAATTGGAAAAAATCTCAAAAATCAACGCCCGCGAATTCACCGACAAATTGTTTGCGACCGGCTCCCTGCTGACGCTCAAACCCGCGCCGCAAGCCATCATGATGGATTGCAAGGAATACCAGGAGGGCGACGTGACTTTCAGTGTGGCGCAAATCGAAGAGGTCGGATTCGATCAATTTTGGAAGCGCAAAGATGATCTGCTCATTGCCTTGAAGGATTACCGGCGCGAGCATGATTATCTTTTTTCCGCGTTGCTGATTACCGACGTGACGACACAGAGTTCGCTGTTATTGGTCACCAGCGAAAAGAAATTCAAGGATCGAATCACTTATCCCGAATTGGAACCGGGCATCTTTGAAATGCGGGATGTGGTGTCGCGGAAAAAGCAACTGCTGCCGTATCTCACCGACTGCCTTCAAAGAATGTATTCGGAGGCCTGACCCTCATTTGGATTCCTCCATGAATTCACCCGCCGATGGGTTTTAGAGCATTTCCATCAAAGCTGTAGCGATGAGCTGAAGTCGGCAGACAGCGGTCTTTTTGGTTTTTGGCGTCGTTTCGGCTCAGTCACAGGGTTTTTCAAACCTGCTCCTTCGCCGAGCCTCGCCAAAAACCAAAAATCCTCGCTGCTCATCGCTACATCTTTTCTGTCAATGCTCTAACTTATGGATTCCACCAACTCATTCATTGGCTGTTCCTGCTCTTCAATGGACTCAACCAGCTTGAATTGTGTGCGAGCCCGGTCCAGGTTGTGGCCTTTGCGATGCACTTTGAAATAGGTGTCGCCCTCCAGAAAATCCGTCAGGAAACGAATCCCGATTTCGAAGGTAATGAGCTTGCCCGAGAGCGTGAGCAATTTCTTTTCCGCCGGCGTCAGAAAACCGCCCGCCGCCGCTAGGTAACCGCGAGCCAGCGCTTCAAACATCGGGAACTGCATCTTGATTTTCGTCAAGTCCCGCTCGTCTTCCTTCGTGGAACTCGTGGCGGTGCGCACCATGTCGCCAAAGTCATACAGCGCAAGTCCCGGCATCAATGTATCCAGATCCACCACGCAAATGCCTTCGCCGGTTTCGTCGTCGAGCATCACGTTGTTGAATTTCGTGTCGTTGTGGGTGACGCGTTCCGGCAGTGCCGCGCGGATCAAAGCATCCGTCATGGAAGCGCGTTTCAAGGCAAAATCAATTTCCGATTTCGCCTCGGCCGCCCGGTTGCACGAGTCGCTCTCAATGGCCCTGGTCAACGCGGCAAATCGTTTCGGGGTGTGATGAAAATCCGGAATCGTGTCGTGCAATCGCGGCGCGGGCAGATCGGCGAGCAATTTTTGAAAGTTCCCGTAGGCTTTCGCCGCCTCGAACGCCTGCCGCGGATTTTCCACGGCATCATACGAGCGCGCTTTTTCAATGAACAAATAGGCGCGCCAATAATTTCCCTGTTCGTCGCGGTGATAACAAACCCCCTCCTGCTCCGGAATCAGTGTCAGCACCCGCCGGCTGACATCTGGTCGCCCGGCGAGTTTCTTCGCCAGGTGCGCTGTCACGCGCTGAATATTTTCCATCAGCAAAACCGGCTGCTTGAAAACGTCATGGTTGATTCGCTGGAGGATGTAGCGAGTAGTGGTGCCGGCCTGGTCGAACCGGACGCGATAGGTATCGTTGATATGGCCGCTGCCGTAAGATTCCGCGCCGAGGAATTTTCCGCAAATCTGAAACCGCCCGGCCACCGAGCGAACATCGTGCTTCAAATTCATGACCAGAGATCAAATTGTCGGCGCAATCAACGGGTGACCCGCGCCAACGCTTGCCCGTTTCGCCCAAAAATTCCGGCAGTATTGCGGCGCAATTTCATGCTTTCATTTCAACTGCGGCAGGCTGGCGGCGGCGACCGCCTGGCCGACTCGCCGGTTTTTTTCGTCCGGCACATGCAATTGCACGCGGGCGGCGGTTTTTGAAAACTCTTTGCGCAACACTTCGCGCGCTTTGCCCAGTAAGACATCGCCTCCTTTTCCCGTCGTCACGCGGCCCAAAACCAGCAGATGCCGGAAATCATAGAAATCCGCATACAGGGCAATCGTATAACCGAAATACACGCCGATCGTTTCGTAAATTTTCGCCGCTCTCCCGTCGCCTTTCGCCATCAATTCCTGAACCTCCTTGAGCCGCTCCGGCAGGCCCATTTGCCGCGGCAGGGAAATTTTCGCGGCCGGCAGGAGTTTGTTCACGGCCTGCTGCGAAAAATAAAGCGCGCCGACGCCGATGTCGCCGGACCACTCATCGGCGGCCGCGGCGGAATTGTAATCCACCGGCGCAAACGCCAACTCGTTCAGCCAGCCCGGAATGCGTCCCTGCAAATCCATAAATCCCGCCGCAAGGCTGGAACCCATGGCGATGCCCAGCATTCCCTTTTGCCGAATCGAGAGCGCGCCCGCCAGCGCCGTCACATCGCCGTCATTCATCACCAGTAACGGGACATTCCACTCGCGCTGGATGCGTTTGAAAATTCCGGCCGCGCGCGGAAACAGTTTTTGGGGGATCGCGCGCAGAAGCGAGGCCACGCGAATTTCATTGTCCACGATGATGCCGGCGGAGCTGCCGCCGATGGCATCGACGCGCGGGAGATGCGCCGCCGCGCGATGCAACGCCGCCGAGAGATGGTGGTAATGATATTCCGGGTTCGGCTCGCGCGTGGGGTTCCAGGGCATTTCCTCCGTGAACACCGCGTCCCCGTCCACCACGGCGGAAACTTTGTAATCGCTTGCGCCCAGGTCGAAGCCGATGCGGCAGCCTTTCAAATGACCGCCCACGGCAGCCTGCGCCTCCCGGGCCTCCGGCACTTTCTCAGAATTTGTGATGACGACCTGGAATTTTTTTCCGTAGGAGCGCGCCATCATTTCGCAATCAAACTTGCGCGTCCCGCGCGCCGAGTACGTTTTGCGAATGAATTCACCGATGAATTTCGGGCCGCCGACATGCAATTTCCAGCCGCCTCGCGACCACAGCAGAAATTTCACCACCCGTTCCACGTAACGCAGCGTTTCCTCATCGGCAACGGAGCGGACCGTGGTGTCATAACGCGACACCAACCCGTTTTCGCGTTCCAGTCCCAGCGCCAGCGGCACTCCTTTGCCGGATGCCTCCGCAGCTGCCACATAATTGCGGTGGAACAGCACGGCCGGTTGAAACGCCGCGTCAAGCGGACAGGGAATGTTCGGTTCTCGGTTCACGGTTTTTTTAAATTGTTTCTTTTGACGAAGGCCCGGCCGCCTGGCTTCCGCCCTCGAAGTGCTCCTCGATTTCCTCGAGAGTTTTGCCCTTGGTTTCGGGCAGAAAGAATGCAGCGGTGATGAAATAAATCAGGGTGCAGCCCGCGAACGCAAAAAACATGGTCGCATAACCGTACTTGCCGACGGTCGGCAGGAACGTGGCGGCGATCGTTGTGGACACCGCCTGGTTGATCAATAGCGCGATGCTCATGCCATTGGAACGAATGCGGGTCGGCATCAATTCGGACAATGCCAGCCAGACGCACACGCCCGGGCCGACCGCGAAGAAAGCCATGAACAGAAATAGAAAAGCCGCCACCAGCCAGCCGCTGTGCGCGCTCGGGACCGGCGTGAGGAGCGCATTTTCGATTCTCAACGGCGCGGTCTGCGCCGCATCCAGATTTGCAAATGGATTGGAGAAGAACGCAGTGACTTTGTTTTGCGGAATGCAGCTTGCGCGGGTTATTTCAATCGGTTTCGCCGCCACATCATCCGATCTCACCACCGACGTCGCCGCGCGAAAATCCCCATACGAGTAAATGACAATCAACGACGTGGGTTCGCTGGCGATGCTTTTTCCAGCGAGAAGATTGCGGGACGTTTCCTGGTTGAACGCCAGGGTCAATGTTTGGTTGGTGGAAGTCATCGCCTGGACGGCTTCCTTGCAATCCACGCGCAACTTTTCGGTTTTGTGAAATACCAGGCCCACACAAATAAGCGAAACGATGATTCCCGCGCTGCCCAGCGAGAGCAAAAATTTCCGGCCCTTGCGGTCCACCAGCATGATGCCGCCAATCGTCAGCAAAAAATTGACGAGGGTGAGAATCACATAACCCAGATGAGCATGGCGGTCGTCGAGGCCCGCTTGAATCAGGATGGTGGCGTTGTAACCAATGATAGAATTCACCCCCGTCGCCTGGTTGCAGGCCAGAATCACGCACGCGAGCACAAAAGGAATGACGTATTTTCGCCGCAGCAATGATTCCTTGATTTTCCCACCCGGGGTGGCCGAGCGCGCTTTTTCGGCCGCGGCCGTTTCCTCCATTTCTCGCAGTTCGACCTCGGCGCGCTCGCTGGTGCGGGACCGCAACAACGCCGCGTATGCCGCGTCTCTTCCCCGATGCCGAAACAACCACCGCGGCGACTCGGCCACCATGAAACTTCCGATGACAAATAAAATTCCCGGCGGCAACGAGACCCAAAAAATGCTGCGCCACGCCGTGTCCTTGAACGCGAACAATTTCGCCGCATCGCCCAGCCTGGCGACTTCGTCCACGCGATTGCTGAAATACAACCCGATGATCGCCGCCGCCACGATGCCCAGCGTCAACAGCCATTGGAAAATTCCCGTGCCCTTGCCGCGGTTCGAGGCGCCGAGACATTCCGCCAGATACAGCGGCACCACCACTCCAATCAAGCCGGCACTGATGCCCTGCAACAAACGTCCCAAAACCAGCGACCCGTAGCCATGCGCCAGCGCAATCATCGGGATGCTGATCACGAAAAGAACGCCGCTCGCGGCCATCAATTTTTTGCGCCCCATCCAGTCGGCCAGCAAGCCGGCAAATAATGTCGAGATGACGCTGCCCAGCAAAACCGAGGCGACGATGAAAGAAAGCTGGCCCTCGTTCAGGCCCGAGGTCGCCTCCAGGTACGGCAGCGCCCCGGAAATAATCCCGACATCCACGCCATAGAGCAAACCGCCCAACCCGGCCACCAGCAGTAGAAAACGATTATAGCCGGTTTTTCCATCTCCGCCGACAGCGTCAAGTTTTTTTGATTTCATGGGTTTAGTGGTTTTCTTTCAGAACGGGCGCGACACAGATTTCCAAAACTCCGCAGCCAGCCTTCGCACCGGAAAACACCCACGAGATGAACGGTTGCGCTTCATTTGGTCGGTGATGATGTGCGACTCTATGGCCTCAAATACACGGTGTCAAACAGGTTATCACATGATAAATAGGCTTATTTCCGCGAACCCCAATCCCCGCGACAAATCCCTTCAACCCTTGCGGGCGGATGAATCCCGAATGACTAGTTTGGGATTCAGTTTAATCTTTTGGGGCTTCGCCGCCGTGCCCTCTATCCGCTCCATCAAAAATCGCAGCGCGGTCGCGCACATTTCCGCGACCGGTTGCACCAGGGTCGTTAGCTGGCATTCCAAATATTCCGTGTCCTGAATCCCGTCGCATCCCACGAGCGCCACATCTTCCGGCACCCGCAATTTCATATCGCACAGCCCGCGATAGATACCCAGGGCCACGTCATCTGAATGACAGAAAATGGCGTCCGGACAACCCTGTTTTCGGATGTAGTCCGGTATCATCTGGCGCACGATGACTCGCTGCTGTTCCGCCAGCGGATAATATATGAACTCCGGCTTTAGCTTCGCCTTTTGCATCGCCTTCAGATAAGCGGCGCGGCGATTGCCGTCTCGAGAATCATCCCGCACGAAGGTGGCATGCGCGATCCGCTGAAATCCCGAACTGATCAAATGCTCCATCGCCGCCATCGCGCCGGCATACAAGTCCACTTGAACAGCATCCGCATTCTTAAAACAACTGGCGCCCATGCTGATGATAGGCGTCCGCGAGGCCATGGTGGACTTTCGATAAATCTCTCCCTGATCACGGGCGTCTACGACAATTATCCCGTCCATCGGGACATGAGACAGCATCTGCCACTCCTTCGCAATGCTCACTTCGCTGACAATCAATTCGTGCTTCGCCGCCTTGACCAGCCGGTTCAGCTCGCGGGCAACGTGTGTGTAATGCGTGGAAATCTGGTCTGGAATCCACAACCCGATGATTTGGCTGCGTCCTTTTTTGAGAAAGCGGGCGTAAGGATTTGGCTGGTAACCCATTTCCCGGGCCGTCGCCAAAATGAGACTGCGGGATTTCTTGGAAATCTGCGGATAGCCGGAAAGCGCGAACGTGACCAATTGCCGTGAAACACCCAGTTTCCGCGCTATTTGTGCCTGCGTTACCATTTGGTCTTGTAACGAAGCAGTAACAAGCGGAGCGCCGGGCCGCAAGATAACAATCTGCCGCGGCCGATTACCTTGGAATAGCCCGCCTCGATCCCCGGTTCACGGCAACGCTTTGTAAAGCATGACTCCGTGAGCTGGAATGACCATTGGAAGTTTGCCCTTCGAGGCTTCGATTTTGGCCACATCCTGCTGCCGCCAGAGGTCGCGAATTTTGATTTTTCCCGTGAGCTTCAGCGCCGCGAAGTCGCCAAAATTCAAGTTCAGCGGCGATGCTCCCAAATTAAAAAAGCCCAGAGCGTGGCCTCCGTCTTCCAGATCTTTTTCATAGATGCGCAAATCGCCGTCACGAATCACGCAGGTGGCCTGGCGGCCGAGCGGGTCCTGGTCCACCGCGAGCACTTCATCGTTGCTCAATAAATTAAGGGTGAAGTCGTCGAATTTGGTCATGTCGCAGCCGATCAACAACGGCGCCGCCAGCAGGCACCAAAGGCTGATATGAGTATATTGCTCGTCTGGATTCAACCGCGACGGGTGCGGGTTGCCCCAGCCAATCTGCCCCACGATCAGCATGTCGGGATCGTTCCAATTTCCGGGTTTCGCGTAGGGAGCGGATTTATCCTGATTGAAACCAATCACGTCCAAACCGCCGCCGGCGCCGCCGTTGCCCCAGCCATGCGTCGCTCTTCCCCAGCGATCATTGATATCATCGGTGGTGCGCCAGCAGTTGCCGCCGATGGAACCGCCCCACTTCCATACATCCGCCATTCCGTATTGGCACAGGCTGAACACGATGTCGCGCGGTTGTTCCCGCAGATATCGGCCCATCAGGGAATAAGGATAACTGGCGACCGCCTCATCGTTGGTCTGGCCCCAGTGCGGAACATTTTTTCCCTCGGGCGAACGTCCTTCCGCAAGGTCGGCATAACTGCACCAATCATATTTCAAATAGTCAAAACCCCAGCTCGCATACGTTTCGGCGTCTTCCTTTTCATGCTTCCAACTGCCGACACAACCGCCGCAGGTCCACGGTCCCGGGGAAGAATACAATCCCGCCCGCAATCCCAACGAATGAATGTAATCCGCCATGCCTTTCATGTCGGGAAAACGCGAATTGGCCACAATGAATCCCTGGGCATCACGATACGGCCCCCGCAAAGTGGGATCTTTTGAATCCCCCTGGTTCTGCCAAAAATCGTCAACATTGATATACGTCCAGCCGTGGTTAATCAGCCCGCTTTTAACCATGGCATCGGCCGCGCTTTTAACTTTTTCCTCGGAGACATTTCCCGCAAAACAATTCCAACTGTTCCAACCCATCGGCGGCGTCAGGGCGATTTGATCACCGCAGACGATGCGAAATTTACTGTCGGCTTTTCCCCGCGCGTTCTTTGCCCGCAGGACAACCGTGTATTCGCCGTTCGTTTTCAATTTCCCGGTGATGCGCCCGGTTTCGGCATCCAGCTTCAAACCCGCGGGCAAACCTTTCGCGGAAAAGCGCAGAGGACGATCCCCAGTGGCGGCAATAATGAACAAAAAGGGAGAGCCAGGCCGGACGCCCATCACGCGTGCGCCGTTGATCCGCGGGCTCGCCGGCGCCGGCGGCGTCAAAATATACGGCGCGATCGGGTCCAGCAATTCCTGGCCGCCGACCGCAAAAGTCTTTGCGCCCTTCGTTTCAATTTTCGCATCCGCCCAGTCGGCATGATCATGGTCGATGCCGTTGCCGCCATCACCAACCCGCAACAGCAACGTTTTGACGTGCGCGAGATCCACTTCGCAATGTTTAGGCACATCGCCGGCGCGCATGACTCCGCTTTGCCAGAGGGTTTTGCCATCGCCGACCACAAAGAATTCAACGCTCGCGTTGGGACTATTGCTGACATCGTCATCCACGCCCACGTCCGCCACGAAGTTCGACGCTTCTTCGTTGAGCTGGATATACAACGTGCTTTCCGCATGGGTGCCGAATCCGCGTTGGAAATGCTGTCCACCGATGGTCAGCGCATGGCCCTCGACAGATTGGTTCGCGTGCGGCGAGCCCCACCCTTGCAATGCCGCGCTCACGTTCAGCGTGTCCAGCCACACCGTTTCGGCAAAAGAGACGTTTAGGCTAAATGCTCCCAGCAACAAAAACAGGGCGATGATTTTGGCAGATTTCATAAATTGATTCTCGATTATAATTACCACCGCCAAAGTGCACGCATTTAATTTTTGCAAATGGAGCGCCAATTTTTTAATCGGCTTTGCGCCTGGTGTCGCCTGCGCCAATCTGCTGTATCGCCGGCGTGAACGAGGTGTCATTGAACTGATCCAGCGACAGTCCCAAACCCTCCGAATTGCTCACCGGTTTCCAACCCTCGCCGTCCTTGTATAACACTTGCCAATTTTTGGGCGCGGCGCAACCACCGCCGTCAGCGTGGTCCGCAAACCAATAGACACCAACTTTGCTGACTGTCGTGGCCTGCGGAAAATCAAGCTGGCCCATTCCGCGGGCCTCTATGATCCCACCAACTCAGCCGGGAATGATCCTTGGCGCCCGATTTCTCCGGTACAGCATCGCAAAACCCATTCGCATCCCGGCCAATCTCAGAAACCTCCTGTCGAGAAAATTTCCTAGAGAGGTTTAAAAAATACTGTAGCCGATTTGGAGCGAGGATTTTTGGTTTTTAGCGAGGCTTCGGCTAAGGAGCAGGTTTGAAAAACCCTGAAACTTCGCCCAAACGACGTGTCCGCCGTAGCCTTGGTGAAGGCGGAAGCTAAAAACAAAAAAAACCGCTTTCTCAATTCCTCTAACTAAACGGCTACAGTATTTTTTAACCGCTTTAAGCCTGCACTGCCGCCAAATTTGCAGTTCCAAGCCCTTTCGTACCTGCTTGCCCCGTACTTTGAACCGTGCGAAAATCCTCCCTGATGGATTTGCGGAGTGCGAAAAACCGCCCTCCCAAATGCCTGACTTTCAGGCTGCGCCCGTAGCTCAGTTGGATAGAGCATCTGCCTTCTAAGCAGAGGGTCCCGCGTTCGAATCGCGGCGGGCGCACCACTTCGAGTCCAGATTTCAAACCGGCACGGCTTTGTGCGTGACCACCCTCAACCGGGGCAGACCGGCCGGACGTGTTTCATTGAAATATTTAATAATGGCTTCGGTCCGCGAACGAACGGCAAGCTTTCCATAAATATGACGCAGGTGCGTGCGCACCGTTGGCACGCTGATGTTCATCTCGGCGGCGATTTCCTTGTTCGCGCGGCCCTGGGACAGAGACAGGAGGATCTCGTTTTCACGGTCAGTCAGAATCGCCGCCAAAGGCTCATCCGAGCCATTTGCGAATTTGCAAAGAGCACTTGAATTCATACTTCTTAAAACTTCAAGTCATGCGGAAACACGCGCTACAATTTCTGGATTGAATTTATCGCTGTCGACACTGATATCGGCGAATAGCCAGGACGAAAGATAGCGTTCGCTGGAAGAAGGCACGATCGCGACAATCTGTTTGCCGCGGTTCTCCGGGCGCGCCGCTATTTGCAAAGCCGCCCAGATGATTGCTCCGCTGGAAATACCCACCGGAATGCCGTCCAGCCGGTTCACTTCTTTTGCCACGGGCGCGGAATCCTCTTCATGAACGGCGATGACCTCGTCGAGGATTTGCCGATTCAGATTGTCCGGAATAAAACCCGCCCCCAGACCCTGCAATTTGTGCGGACCGGGCTGGCCGCCGGAAATCACCGCCGATTTTGCCGGCTCAACCGCAATGGCCTTAACGCCGGATTTGCGTTCTTTAATGACTTCCGCAACACCGGTGATCGTCCCTCCGGTGCCAACACCCCCCACGACAAAATCCACTTTGCCCTCCGTATCGCGCCAGATTTCCTCAGCCGTCGTGCGCCGGTGAATCGCGGGATTCGACGGATTGGAAAACTGCTGAAGAATGACGCTGTTGGGAATTTGATTGTGCAGCTCTTCCGCCTTCGCGATCGCACCTTTCATGCCCTGGGCGCCCTCGGTCAGCACCAGCTTCGCGCCGAGAATTTTCAAGAGCTTGCGGCGCTCGACGCTCATCGTGTCGGGCATGGTGAGAATCAATTTCAACCCGCGGGCTGCGGCCACGAATGCGAGGGCGATGCCGGTGTTGCCACTGGTCGGCTCGATCAGGACCGTATCGCGTCCAATCGCGCCCGAATTGAGCGCGTCGTCAATCATCGCCACCCCGATGCGATCCTTGACGCTGGACAGCGGGTTGAAAAATTCAAGTTTCAGCAGCACGTCGGCGAGCGCGCCGTGCTTTTTTGCCGTGCGGTTCAGGCGCACGAGCGGTGTGTTTCCAATGGTTTCCGTAATGTCATTATAGATGCGGCTCATAGTACTTCTCCGTTAAATATTTTGTCCGTAAGAGATGAATTTGCGGTACTCACTGAGAATGGATGCCAGCGCGCGGACCAGGGCGGCTTCCTTCAAAAACGACGGCGGCAGCTTGGGCGTTTCGAGAATGATTTCAAAAGGGCGCGGGCGCACTTTGGGCGGGGCACTCAGGACACCGTCGTAGCATTCCCGCACCACGCCCTCCCGGGCCTTGAAACCGTCAATGATGACTCGCGAATCGCGCGGGAGAAATTCTTCCGCGGCCTGCAATGCCGGCTCGATAAGATGCTTCGTCAGCGTCGCTCCGCGAACGATGCCATAAAAGCCGGAAGCGGTATCATCTGTATGCAGTGAGATAAGGCCATGAAAGGACCTGGAAATCAAATCAGCCTGTAGCAATCTGACCTCCGGTTCGGAGGAGTTCTTCCAGAACTCGCGGTTCAAATCCTTGCCGCGGCGTGAATGGCGCGTGTCATCCTCAAAGCCCGTGGGATTGCAAATGGGATAAATCGACAACGCGTACCCTCCCGCGAGTTCGGGCCGTGTCTCGAGCAACTTCAGGAACTGGACGGCCGCATGCACGCCTTCCGGCTCATCGCCATGTATTCCGGCAAAGATTGCAATTCGAATTGGCGCATCCCCGCCTCGGGACCCGATGTACAAATAACGCGGCAGTTCGTATTGCTCACCATCCACTTCAAAACTGTCATTGGGCTGCCGGACAACGCTTGCCGAGACGGCCGCCAGCGCATCCAGCGGCGCGAGCACGTCGGCGATGGAGCGTTGCGTGGACGGCCTGACGACCGAGTCATGATTGGAAAATGAATTGGGGACCGAAAGGTTTGGGAATTTTTGAACGGAGTTCCGCATATGTTTTTGTTTCTCATGCGAACTTCCGGTTTTCCGGTCAGCCACTTTGATTATTTATCTCTTAAGCTTCTGGTTGTTCTTTATCAAAACGAAGGCGCTCGGTCGTTTCCACCTGGACCACTCGCCCATCATGCACCGTAATTTGCACGACACCGTAGCAGAGGGGAGCGACTTGTTTTCGCACAATTTCCAACCAGACGGCCTTCGCTTCGGTTTTCGATTTTTCAGTATTCATTAATGTCTATTAATTCAATAGATATTTATCTAAAAACAAATATTTTTATACAAAACATTAATTAAATACACAATTAATATGTCTACTATATTAGTAGAGATTTAGTCGCTGTCAATGGTTTTTGAAAAGATTTTTGAACTGGGCGCTTCTTCACCAACTCCTGCGAAAGATCAATGGTCGCCGGGTGAATTGATGCCTGCCGACCATTGACGGCAACCGACCAACACGCGTTTCACGCGGGGAAATTTACGTTGGAAGATCTTTCCCGGTGGTCGTCACAGTCAGCTTGCCATGCTTCACGCCTTTGGCGGCGATCAATTCGTCAGCGATTCTCCGGACCAGCGTGGCTTTGCCGCGCACCACGAGCACCTCGAGACAATTGTGATGGTCCAGATGCACGTGGATCGTGGAAATGATTATCTCGTGATGATCGTGTTGGATGTCCGTCAAGGTCGCTTGAACGTGCTGTTTGTGATGATCGTAAACGAGCGTGATGGTGCCGGCGATTTCCTCCTCGCCGAATTTCTGGCGATGCTCGATGAGCTTGTCGCGAATGATATCGGCCACGGCCAGCGACCGGTTGTCGTAACCCTTTTCCTTCACCATCGCGTCGAATTGCTCCAAAAGTTTTGGCGGCAGCGATACGCTGAACCGGCTGACCAGCTCGTCTTTCATAATTTCCTGTTATCGCAAGTCGCTGCCTCTTGTCAAACCGGCAAGCATCTGTCAATGCGGGTGCCTGTGCCGCAGAATGTGCGGCCGCTCCAACCCGTGAGCGAGCATCAACTCTTCGTCGTCCAGCAATTCGGCCGTCACCCCATCGGCAACGACCGCGCCGCGGTCCAGAATGATTGCTCGCGAACACAGTTCAACCGCTAATTCCAAATCGTGGGTGGCAATCAATTTGGTGGCCGGAATTTTGCGCAGCAGGTCCTTGAATTCGCGTCGGCCGCGAGGGTCGAGATCGCTGGTGGGTTCATCCAGAACCAAGATACCCGGCTCGCAGGCCAGCACTCCGGCCAGGCATACCCGCCGCTTTTCGCCGTGGCTCAAGTGATGAGTGGCCCGGTGCGCAAAGTCCGCTAGCCCGACCTGCGCCAGGGAAGTTTTCACGCGCCTGGCAACTTCAGCGTCGCCAAGCTCCAATTGCTGGGGACCGAAAGCGACATCCTCCCCAACCGTCGGGCAGAACAACTGATCGTCCGGGTCTTGAAAAAGCAAACCCACCTCGCGGCGGATGGCTTCGAGGTTTCTCGTTGAGAGCGTTTCGCCCAGCACTTTCACGGAGGCATCGTTGGCGGGTTTGTCCGGCAGAATACCATTGAGATGCAGCAGCAGGGTGGATTTCCCCGAACCATTGGGGCCGAGCAGCGCCACGCATTCTCCGGCGGCAACCTGGAACGTAATGCCCCGCAACGCCTCTGTGCCGTCGTGATAACGGTACTTCAGGTTGGCGATTTCAATCGCGGCGGTCATTTCCATCCCCGGGCGCACATGGCGTCATAGATGCGCTCCGCGCGTTCGGAGGCGCGAATGAACAATTGCCCGACGACGGTGGCCAGCGACCGCCAATGAAAACCGCGCGATGGAACGAAGGTCCGGCTTAACCGTGCCCGCCGCATCCGCTCGGCTTCGTCCACCAGCACGAAAAGGTAACGGTGCATGAGCGCGATGGTGGTGATGAGCAACATGGGCACCCGGACCAATTTAAGCACGCGCAGAATCTGGCCGAACGGCGTCGTGTTTGAAACCAAAATGACCGTCAGCAGGCACAGGCCGCTTTTGAGCGCGACGGCCTGCCACTGGAAACGAGCCGAGGGTTGAAAGGCGTTCACCAAAGTCACACCCAGCACGAAAGGCGAAAGCACCAATAACCGTTTGAGCAAAAAGATCAGCGGCAGCCGGCTTAGAAGGATCGAAATTCCGAGCACGGCACCCACTCCGACAAACCAGCCGGTCCACTGGAGCGGCGCGATGACGGTGCCAATGATGATCGCGAGTGCTGCTCCCAATTTCAGGACGGCCGGCATCCGATGCACCGGACTATGCGCATGGCCATGATGATGGTTCAGCCAATCCGTGCTCATGAATTTGCCGGCTCCGGCGCTTTCTTGGGCACCAGCATCCGGCCCAGCAAAAATGCGAAAGCGAAAACAATCAACGAACCCAGCACGCCGGCAATTGCCGTGGCTCCCACCGCCCAGGTCATTCCCGGAATTCGATAATCAGCCACAGGAGCGTGAATCAACGATGGAGTGGCTTTGTGTTCGAAACCAAGTTTGGTCGCGACATGTTCCAAGCCGTCCGGCCAGCGACACGTAAACGGCGCAATAAAAATTGCCACGCCCAGGCTCAGCAATAATCCGTAGCCGATCACACCCATCCCGCGCCGTGATTGCTCACTAGTGTCCGCGATCATTTCCGGCCGGGTGCGAGAGATTGCCAGGAATACCAGCGCGCTGATCAGTCCCTCTCCAATTCCGATGAGCATGTGCGTGCCCGCCATGGCGGGGAATCCCACCGACCAATCCACCGTACCCGACCAGGCCAGTTGTCCCGCGCACGCGATGGCGGCAATCACAGCCGCACACCATCCCGCAAATGCCAGCGCTGTCACGCGACCGCGGATGCCTCCGAGCCACCGGCTGATGGGCTGATAAATAATATAGCCACCCACCGAATTGATGATGGCCATGTTGAAAATATTTGCTCCCAGCGCAGTCACACCGCCGTCCGCAAACAGAAAGCATTGCACAATCAAAACGGTCGTTACCACCACTACAGCCGCGCTCGGTCCCAACAGGGCCGCCACCAAGGCGCCGCCGATAAGATGCCCGGAGGTTCCACCCGCCACGGGGAAATTCACCATCTGGGCGGCAAAAAGGAAGGCCGCTGCCAGGCCTAGCAAAGGAATCTTGCGCGGCGGCAACTCGCGTTTGACACGGCGCAATGCCAGGGCCACGCCCGTCGCGGACAAAGCTCCGGTTACGAGCGCCGTTTTGCCGTCAATAAATCCATCCGGTATGTGCATTCAAAGTGATTTTCTGACGTAATACTCCGCGGGATAAACGTAATACTGCCTGTCCCGAATGGTCAAGCCTCGACCAACAAAACGGGATTCGCCGCCCTTAGGTCAAAACGCATGGCGTCGCCTGGCTGAACCGCGGCGTGACCCGGCTCGCGCAAGGCATTGATTTCCGGGAAGCCGAACGCTCTCTCAAAGAAAGCATCGCCCTTTTGGAACACTCCCAAGCCCCGCCATTGCGAGCGCAACCGGGGATTTTCAGTAGATTTCCGCCGAAAAACACCCCCAATTCACCTTTGAATGTTTTTCTGCAAACAGCGTCCAAAAGCAGTATAATTACGAATATGAAGCGTAACTTTTTCCGAAAATTTCTGATTGCCAGTATTTTTGCCGCCGTCGCATTGAGCCTCCATACGGTGCAGGCGCAATCCTTGCCTTCCGGCGTCCAGGATGCCGTTAAAATGAAGCAAGCCGGCTTGTCCGACGATGTCATCGTGTCGCAAATCAAGAGTTCCGGCGCGACTTACAACCTGACGGCGGATCAATTGATTTATCTGAAAAACCAGGGCGTTTCTGAAGCAGTCATCAAAGCCTTGATTTCTGGAAACGGCGGCGCGCCCGCGCCGACAGCTCCTCCGCCAACCATCGCCACTCCGCCGCTCGCCCCCACCACTCCGCCGCCGGCACCCGAGCCGCCACCGGCACCGGGTGTCGCGTCAGCGCCGACTGCGCCGCCACCCGCCGCGCCGGGGGTGAGCTTCGAAGCCTTTCAAGCGCAACTCGCGCCTTACGGAAATTGGATTTCAGTTCCCGGCTATGGACCCTGCTGGGAACCTGCCGTGGCGGTCGCGGACCCGCTGTGGCGTCCCTATCTTGATTCCGGCCATTGGATTTACACCGACCAGGGTTGGTCGTGGCAATCGGACTATCCCTGGGGCGACATTGCTTTTCATTACGGCCGATGGTTTCGCCATAACGGCATTTGGGCCTGGGTGCCCGGCTACGATTGGGCGCCGGCCTGGGTTACCTGGCGCGAAGCCGACGGTTACTCCGGCTGGGCGCCGCTGCCGCCCACGGCAGTTTATCGCGCTGGACTCGGCTTATATTACAATGGCGGCCTGGCCCTCGACGTCGATTTTGGCCTCGGCCCCGACGATTTCACGTTTGTTCCCTACGACCATTTTTGGGATTTTCATTTGCGCACGTTCTTTGTGCCGCATGACCGCGTCGATTTCTTTTTCCATCACAGCCATATCATGAACGGCTACCACGTGGACCACGGGCGATTTGTGGTGGAAGGTCTCGGGCACGACCACGTCTTCGCCGTCACTCACCACGATGCCAGGATCGAACACGAGTCGCACGGCCGGTTTGATTCTCATGACAGCCATGACCGTGACAGTCATGACAGCCGCGACAGCCGTGACCGGCACGGTTGGTGAATTCGGCCGGGCGGATTGTCTATCAACTCTTTTTTGAGTTGTCACTCCGCTCCCGTTCGAAACGCAAGAGTCATCCGTTTGGACGATTGAAGCCGGAGGGCACGGTCTCTTAATCTGGCGGGAACATATGTTTCGCGAACGTGTAATGGGATTTTTGTCCGCCTGGAAGCAACCTCTTTTACTGGCCCTCCTGGGATCGCTCGCGGCAAGATGTCCCGCCGCGGACACCAAACCGCCGCGCCCCAATGTCATTCTGATTCTGGCGGACGACCTGGGATATTCCGATCTCGGCTGTTTCGGCTCGGAGATTTCCACGCCCAACCTGGACCACCTCGCCTCCCAGGGGCTGAGGATGACCCAATTCTACACCACGCCGCGCTGCTGTCCCTCGCGCGCCGCGCTGCTCACGGGGTTGTATTCGCAGGAAGCCGGCATCGGCAACATGATGGAAGACCGCGGGCTACCCGGCTATCGCGGCGAGTTGAACCGCAACTGCCTCACGATCGCGGAGGAATTAGGCCTCGCTGATTATCACACCGCCATGGTCGGCAAATGGCACATGTCCCACATCTATTTTGACGGGAAAAAACAATTGAACCATGACACGACCGAGCCTTGGTGGGACGACAAGAACGATTGGCCCATGCAACGCGGTTTCGAGGATTATTTTGGGACGATTCACGGGGTGACCAGCTATTACGATCCCTTCTCGCTGGTGCGCGGCAACACGCCCGTTACCACGGTGGATACCAACTTTTACTATACCGACGTGCTCACGGAACATGCCGTGGCTGACATCGACCGCCTGGCGCAGGGTGGCAAACCTTTCTTCCTTTATCTCGCTTATTCGGCCCCACACTGGCCGTTGCAGGCGCCGGAAAAGGACATCGCCAAATACCGCCCGACCTATCTCGCCGGCTGGGACGTCATCCGCAGCAACCGCTATCAACGCGAAATCCAATTGGGGATCATCGATAAAAAATGGCCGCTCTCGCCGCGGGATCCGCGGGTGCACCCCTGGGAAAGCGTGCCCGACAAAAAATGGGAGGCCAACCGCATGGCCACCTACGCCGCGATGGTCGAGCGTCTCGATACCGGCGTTGGAAAAGTTCTGAACGCGCTCAAAGAACAAAACATTGAAACCAATACGCTGGTGATTTTCTTTTCCGACAACGGCGCCTGCGCCGAAGTCATCCAACCGGGGTGGTATGACGTCCCCAGCCGCACGCGCGACGGCCGGCCCGTCACAGTCGGCAATGGCAACCATTCGGTTTTCGCCGGGCCGGATGATGTCTGGCAAAGCTACGGTGTCCCCTGGGCGAACGTCAGCGACACGCCCTTCTTACTATACAAACATTTCACTTTCGAAGGCGGCATTGCTTCGCCTCTTATCGCCCGCTGGCCGGCGGTAATTAAAAACACCGGCACAGCATCGGCCCAGGTGGGACACGTCACCGACATCATGGCCACTTTGGTGGATATTGCGGGCGCGAAACATCCCGCGAAATATGAAGGCCAGCCCATTCAGCCGTTGGAAGGAAGCAGCCTGCTGCCCATTTTCGAAGGAAAAAACCGGCCGCATCCCAATCCGATTTTCTGGGAACATGAAGGAAATCGCGCCGTTCGCCTGGAGCAATGGAAACTCGTTGCCCGCCATCGGCAGGCCTGGGAACTCTACGATGTCGTGGCCGATCGAACCGAACAAAACAATCTCGCCGACACTCATCCGGACAAGGTCAAAGAGATGTCCGCGCTCTATGACGCCTGGGCCAAGCGCTGCAATATCGTGCCCTTCGACACTCTTCCGAGAGAAAAGCAGATTGTGCCCGCTCGGGAAAGCGACCGGCTGTCTGTGGTGTCGGATGATTAAGTTGTGACTTTAAAGTCTCACCCTATGGTTTGATTCTCCCGGGCGAGACGCCCGCGCCACTATCGCTTGGACAACGTGGAAAAGATTCGTTGAAATAAGCGACACGAATGAATGTAACCGTTGGAATTGTCGAGGACGACGCAGTCCTGCGCAAGTCGCTCACCAGGCTGGTGGCCGACACCAAGGGAATGCAGTGCCTGGCCGCCTGCTCCACCGGCGAGGAGGCACTTCAAAAACTTCCGCCACTCAAGCCCCAGGTGGTGCTCATGGATTTAAACCTCCCGCAAATGCCCGGCACGGAATGCATCCGGCATTTGAAGGCCCTCCTCCCTGAGACCCAGGTCATCGTGCTGACCGTTTACGAGGACAGTGAGCACATTTTTCAAGCGCTCAAAGCCGGCGCGAGCGGCTACCTGCTCAAGCGCGCCGAACCCGATGAAGTGCTCGAAGCCATCCGGAACGCGCGCGAAGGCGGCGCGCCAATGAGCAGCCAGGTTGCCCAGCGCGTGGTGCGCTCCTTTCACGAGCCGGTGCCCCGGGGCCTCGATACCACCACACTGACCGAGCGCGAAAGGGAACTTCTCACTCTGCTCTCGCAAGGTTTCGCCAATAAGGAACTGGCGGACAAATTGCAGATCAGCGTGCCCACCGTCCGCACTCACCTGCGGCACATCTACGAAAAACTCCACGTCCGCTCCCGCTCGGAAGCGATTGTAAAATATCTGAAATGATTCGGTCGGGATTTATCCGCATCAGAGTTTGAAATAGGCAGCGCGCAAGCCCCGGCACGGGAAACCGTGAGGAGGATCGGAACGGCCTTCGACTGCAACATCACGGCTTATTCGTTGTCAGCCCGCACGGCTTTGCGGGCGGGGTCGGTTGCCGGATTGTAATTGGGATTCGGCACGGGCAATTGCGCTTCCACCTCGGCAAGGTAATTGGTCAGGCTTGCCTTCATGCTCGCGGCGCGCGCGGGTTCCTTGGCCGCCAAATCCTGGGACTCGCCCAAATCCTGATCGAGATGAAACAATTGCACCCCGCCGGTTTCCCACCAGTAATGCAGCTTCCAGCCATCGGCAAGAATCGTGGTGTCCGGCGTGCTGTGTTTTGCAAGCTGGTAATGCGGCCAGTGAAAAACGAGGAAGCTGTTCGGCCGTTTGACCGCCGCCTTTCCATCACCAAGCAATACCGATTTCATCGAGCCGCCTTCCACTTTTTTTGGCCACGCCGAAATGCCCGCGAGGTCGCAAATCGTCGGCAGAATGTCGTAGCCCACCACCGGCGTGCGGCTCACCGCGCCAGGTTTGACGCCCGGACCGCAAACCATGAACGGCACTCGGATGCCTCCCTCCCATACCGACGCTTTCCACCCGCGCACCGGGCCGTTGATGTTTCCCGGATCGCTCGTGGGGATGCTGCCGTTGTCCGAAGTATAAATGATATAGGTATTCGTCGCGATGCCCGCCGCCGCAATGGCGTCGAGCAATTGGCCGATGCCCGTATCCAAATCAGCCAGCATCGCGCCAAATGGAACATTGTCATGCCGCGCGCCCTTGGGTGCCGCGCGAAATTTTTCCAAAGTGGCCGCCCGGGATTGGTTGGCCTCGTGCGTGGCGTAATGCGACACCTGCAGGTAAAACGGATGCCCCGCCTTCACCTGCGCCTGCATGAATTCAATCGCCCGCCGCGTCACGCTGAAAATCTTCTTCGGGTCATCCGGCAAATTGTCGCGCCGGTTTCCCGCCCCGTTGCCGGTGGGCCCGTCGGAAACATCGTAGCCATAATTCTGCGGTCCGCCGCCAGCCAGGTGCCATTTGCCGAAGTGCGCGGCGCGGTATTCGGGATTGAAGGCTTTCAGCAATTGCGGAATGGTCTGGTCGCCCTTGCCGAGGGCGGAAAGGTGATGCGGTGGAATCAACTTGTTCCCGACATACATGGGGCCGTCATTGCGTTCAATGATGTCGGTGATGTGCAGTGCCGCCGGAGAACGGCCGGTCTGCAATGCAGCCCGGCTCGGCGAACAGTTGCAGTGCGAAGCATACGCCTCGGAAAATCTCATTCCCATCGTCGCGAGCCGCTCGATATTCGGCGTCTTGAAAAAATCACTTTTGGATTCCGGCACGAGCGGGTCCATCATGACCGAAGTTGTGCCCCAACCCTGGTCGTCCGTCAGAATGACAATGAAGTTTGGCGCCGTGCCGGCCTGGCTGCGCGCTTGCGCCAGGATCAAAATGAAAATGCCCAGCCAAATCCTGCAACGGTTTATATTCGCTTTAATCATGTCTTTGAAATCTTGTGTGTCTTCCGAAGCAACCGGCTGCGACACCCCGCTCAAGGGCCGGAAGAACTCTCAGTCATCCTGCTTCTGTGGCACACTCCGCTTCTTCAACAATAACGAGTGATCGATGACGCCGCAGCGCGCCGCCCAACTGGCGTATTTGACCTTCAGTTCGCGCACGATTTCAGGCTTCGCCGCGGCGAGGTCGTGCGATTCCGTGCGATCGGTTTCAATGTCAAAAAGCTCCCACGCGCTGTCCGGCGCGGCGGCTTCCACCAGTTTCCATTTGCCGTCGCGGATGGCCCGAAAGCCTTCATGCTCCCAACAAAAAGTGCGGTTGGGATCGCCGGCGTTTCCTTTCAGCATGGCCAGAATGTTGCGGCCTTCGAACTGGTTTGTGGCGGCTATAGCGTTGGCGCCGGCCAGTCCCAAAAACGTCGGCAGCAGATCAGTCACATGCGCCGGCTCGCGCACCAGTTTTCCGTGCGCGCTGGATTCAATCCCTTCGGGCCAGCGCACAACCAACGGCGTGCTGATGCCGCCTTCGTAGGCGGTGACTTTGTGCCGCCGCCACGGCGTGTTGCTCACCGTCGCCCACGGGCGCGCGTAGCCGCGAAAGGAATCGCGGTCGCCGATGGGCACGGACTTGTCCCCGCTGTTCGGGTCTTCCGCCGCGCCGCCGTTATCGGACAGGAAAATGACGATCGTGTTTTTCTCGACGCCTAATTTTTTGATTTCCTCCAGCAAACGCCCGATGTCGCGATCCAAATGCTCCGTCTGCGCGGCATACACTTCCATCCGCCGCGCCCATTCCTTCCTTTTATCGGGCGAAAGCTCGTTCCAGGGCCGGGCGTTGCCGCGATCCATCGGCGACATCGTCTGGTCCGCGGGCACAATACCGAGTTGAATCATTTTTTTCAGCCGCGCTTCGCGAATCGGCTCCCAGCCCGCGTCATACTTGCCATGATATTTTTCAATGTCCGCTTCCGGCGCCTGCAACGGCCAATGCGAGGCGTTGTATGGCATATAAAGAAAAAACGGCTTTGCGTTCGTGCCCTTCATCGATTCATCCAGGAATTCTATCGCGTGGTCCGTGAACGCATCCGTCGAATAAAACCCGTCGTGCGGTGGAACGTAGGCTTTATCGTCGAGCGCCATGGGCGCGCGCTCGCCGTCCTTGGAATCGCCGCCAAAATAATTCATCGCGCCGTTGATTTGCACGAAGGAACGGTCGAACCCGCGATGCACCGGCCATTCCTCCGGGCGTTTGCCGAGATGCCACTTGCCGCACATCATTGTGTGGTACCCGGCCGCGCGCAGCAGCTCGGCCATGGTGGCTGAATTGGTGGAAAGATGGTCCTGGTAGGCCGGGCTGTCCGCCGCCGCCCGATTCGCCGCGGCGTAGGAATCAATCATGTCACCGATGCCGACCTGGTGCGGATATTTCCCGGTCATCAAGGCCGCCCGGGTCGGACAGCAGCGGGCCTGGTTGTAAAATTGCGTCAACGCCACGCCGTTCTTGGCCAGCTTGTCGATGTTCGGCGTGGAAATCTCCGAGCCGAAACAGCCGATGTCCGAATACCCAAGGTCGTCCCCGAGAATGAGAACGATGTTCGGGCGGGAATCGGCCGCAAAGCAGGAAAATAAGCCGGTGAAAAATATCACCACAAACAACGCACAAGAAATTTTCATCGCGAAAAATCGCATGTGGTTCATGAACGCAAAGGCGTAAGGGCACGCCACTCCGTGCGCGCCGTTATTTCGAATGATTCTATTCATTTTTCCCTACAAAGAAGTGCGCAGCCGGTAAGGGCTGCGCATTCGGATACCTGTTTATTTTACGAATGCCTCACGGATAAACGAGCCGGAAGAACATGCTGGAATTGGCGGTGTCGATCGGAATGCTCACCGAGTTGACCGTGGTCGAGTTCGGCCAGTCCACCCAACTTCCCGCCGTCAGCGAGTTCGTGCGGACTTGCAACTGCCAGCCGATGGTCGGCCAGCTCAAGCCCAGGTTGCCGCCGCTCACAGAAACCACGATGGGTTCCGGATTGGTCGGACCGGAAATAAGCGAGTCCACCTTGATGGTGCCATCCACGGCGAGATTGTTGATCCAATTGGCGCCGCCACCAGTAATGGTCATCGCGTCGCCGCCGGGCACTGCCTGATTAAAGAGCGTGAACGTATCGCCGACGGCAAGCGCGGGGCCGAGGTTGGTCACGATCACGGAGCCGGACCCGGTGTTGCTCAACGCGCCGCCCACAGTCGTAAGATCGCTCGTTTGCGCCTGCGATTTGTCGAGGTCGATGGCCACATTGCCGTGCAGCGTCAGGTCACCGATGACGGTAAGTGTGCCCAGTCCATCGCCGGGTGAGAGAGCGCCATTGGCCAGCACGTTGCCGGTGACGGTGCCGGAACCACCGAGCGTTTGCGCCGCGCCCAATGTCCAGGGCGAGGTGCCGAGCGCCGTCACACTGAACGTCGCGTTGGAGGTCACGAGAATGGCGGAGGAATTGGCAATGGAGGCATTGTTTTCGAGCGCCAGGGTTCCGGTCTGAACCACGGTTTGTCCCGTATAAGTGTTGGTGCCGCCGAGCAGAACCGTGCCTGCGGCGCTGGAATTGTCGAACAGACTGCCCGAGCCGCCAATCGGCCCCAGCAATTCCAGCGTCGTGCCCACGGTCGCCTGAATAAAGTTGGTCCCGCTCGCCAGTGTGACGGGGCCGCCGAACGTGTTGCCTTCCGCGGCGATGGTTCCGGTCCCGGACAGTGTGCCGTTGTTCAATTGCACCGGCTTGGTTTGCAGGGGCATGACAAATTGATTGAGCGTGAAGAAGAGCAATGTCGCGCCCGGTTCGACCGTCACCGTATTCGCGGCGCGGCCCATCGTCATGCGGCGCTGGAAGGACAGCGTGCCTTGCTGGATGTCCACGTCGCCCAAATCCGTGTCCCAAACCGTGGGCCCATTCGTGACCGTCAGGCCACCGTTAAGATTCAGCTGGCCCGCGCCGGTTTTAATAAGCGTGTAGCCGTTGCCAATGAAACCCAAATCCGTTTCCGCCGAGGTGCGGATTCCAATCAACGCGTCAGCGCGAATGACCGTGTTCGAAGTCAGCGTGACCGCCCGCAAGGCATTGTTTTGGTCACCGGCCGAGTTGATCAACGCTCCGTTGCCATCCGACCCGGTGCCACCGACAAAAATGGGTTGCAGGCCGGGAGCAGTGCCGGCGATGTCCAGCGTCGCGCCGTTTTGCACCGTCACAGTGGAACTGGCGGCGCCGAGCGCCGTGGCATTCCCCAACACCACTTTGCCCGCCTTGATGGCCGTGCCGCCCGTGAAGGTGTTGGCCGTGCTGATGGTCGCCGTATTGGTGCCGTCTTTCACCAGCGCCATGTTCGATCCCAGGCTGCCGGTGCCGGAGAAGGTGTAGCTGGAAGCGTTGTTGCTCACGACCATGGTGCTGGGTGTCAGCGTCGTCGTGAGGTTCACCGAGAAAACGCTCGCTGAATCATCGAAGAGCACGTTTGCATTCTGCGCATACGCGACCGGCGCGCCCGAAACCGTCCAGTTGGTCGTCGCCGTATCCCAGTTGCCGCTGGTGTTGCCCTTCCACACCGTTTTCGCAATGGAAGTCACCAACAGGTCAATGGTGTTATTCGCCGTGTTGGTCACGATGGAACCGATGGTGCCGAGCGGAACCTGCCCTAGCGTCAGGCTGCCGGAGCCGCTGATGGTTCCGTAACCGAACAACGGAAATTGCCCCACGCCAAACAAGCCGAGCACATTCACGCCCACCGGACCATTCAAGACCAGGTTGGTGATGACCGCCGTCGCGGCATTGGTCACGGACAACTGCGCTTCCAGCGCGGAATTCGTGCCGTCACCGATGGTCACGCTGGGAAGATTGACGGTGGCCGGCGCCGAGGATTGCAAAAAGGCCAGCGTTGAATTGACGTTTACCGTGACGCTGCCAGGCGAGGCGTGAGCCGGCCCCAGCACGAGCTTGCCGCCGCTGACGATGGTCGGACCGGTGTAGGTGTTCGATCCGGTCAGGGTCAGCGTGCCGCTGCCAATCTTGGTCAGGCCACCGTTGCCGGAAGCGAGCAGCGCCTGCGGAATGGTCACGGAGAAATTCGTGGTATCCACTATCAGCCCGCCGTCTTCGACGAAAGCGTTGGTCAGGCCGGTGATGAACCCCGTGTCGTTCGCGATGGCGCGCATGGTGCCGCCCATGAAATGAGCCTCAGTGTTGCCCGCTGCCTGGCCAACAATTGCCCGGGTCATGAGCAGGCCCCCGCTGCGTAAATAAACGATATCGTTCGCGCCGGATTGGCCGAGGTCGACGGCATTGTTTCCAGTTACGTTCGCTGTTGCCGGCATCAGATTCACCGTGCCGGAGATATCCAGGATGTTGTTGGCGGTATTGTCCCCGCCCGTGAGTCCCAGCCGCAAATTGCCCGTGTTGTTGCCGTTCGCCACCAGCAGCACACCGCCGTTGGTCACGATCAAATGCAGATCAGTGCCGGAGAAAAAGTTTTGCAGGCGCCAACCGTTGGAGTTGGTGAATTGGCCGCCATCGACAATCACATCGCCCTGCTGTTGCGCAACCAGCGCCGTCTGGGAGGAATTGCCGGTGATAATCATCCGGCCCGGGCCGGTTTTGGTGGCCACGCCGCCGTTCGCCATCGAGCCGGAAATCACCACGTCACTGTTGAAATTCAACGTGCGGGTCACCGCTCCGCCGAAATCAAGCACGCCCGCCAGCGTCAGCGTGCCAGTATTCACGGTGTCGCCGAAGATGACGCCGATGTCCGCGTTCTGAACGACGGTATTCGGCAAGGTCCGCGCCGTCGTGCCGTCGCTAGCAATGGTCCCGAGATTCAGCGTCGCCGGACCCGTGCCCAGCGCCGAGTCTGCGCCCAAATAAACTGTGCCGGCATTCACGACCGTGCCGCCGGAGTAATCGTTCACCGTCCCGAAGGTGGCGGATTGGAAGCCGCCCTTGATGACGTTGCCAATGCCGGTGATTTTGCCGGGGCCGGTGAAAGAGTAGATCGCTCCGTTGTTGTTGAGCGTCATCGTCACAGGCGACACGGCCAGCGCCAGGTTCACATTCGGATTGCCGGACAAAGTATCGTCAAACGTCACGAGATCCCCGAAGCCGCCGGACTGCGCGTAACTCGCCGGCAAATTGCCATTAGCCAGGTTCGCCCAATTGAGCGTGCTGGTATCCCAGTTGTTATCCACCGCGCCGGACCACGCCAGCGTCTTGCCGACGCTGGAAACCACCAACTGCAAGCTTGAACCCGAAGGTGACAAGGTCGCCGACACTCCCGGAGGAAGCGAACGCAGATGAATGTTCGCCAAGCCGCTCCCCGTGGTAAAGTTGATGAGCGGGAATGAGCCGGTGGTCAGGCTGGCGCCGGTGATATCGATGGCGGAATAGCTGTTGGCGGTCAAAGTCCCGGCCACGATAAAAGCGGAACCCGGATCGCCGTTGGGGAAATTGAATTGCAGTGTGTTCGTTGCCGAACCGCCCAGCGTCAGCCCGGAAACCGAAATGGGACCGCCCAGGTTCGTGACGCTCAGAGCCGCGCCATCCCCGACCACCAGCGCGCCGCCGCCGTTGAGGGCTCCGGTCACAATAGCCAGGGTGCCATTACTGACCGTGGTAGTGCCCGTGAAGCTGTTCCCGCCGCTCAAGCTCAAAATGCCCGAACCGATTTTCGTCAGCGAACCCGTACCACCCAACGCCTGACCGATGGTGATGTTCAAGTTCGTCGTGTCAATGATCGCGCCCCCGGCCTGGATGTTCGCCGTCTGCACTCCCGTAAAAAATGTCGTCGAACTCGTCGTCGGCTTCAGCGTGCCGCCATTGAAATTGAACGTCCCGCCCGGTGCACCTGCGGTAACCTGCGCTATTTGTTTAGCCCACAGCACGCCACCGTTCAGGTTATACGTGCCATCTGCTGCCGCCGAGGCGTTGGCAAACGCGATCCGGTTGTTCCCGTTGCCCGTAAATTCCACCAACCCGCCGTTCTGGTTGACCACCGTCACCGTGCTCGCCGCTTCCCCCACAAATATATCGCCCGCTCCCGCTCCGCTGGTGGTGGCTATGTTGATTACGCCCGAGGACACGTCCATCCGGCTGGATCCACCCGTTGCCGTCTGGCACAACCGCAGGTTGCCGCCGTTGCCAATGGTAAAGCTGGCGTTATTGGTGACCACAAACACGGCATTGCTGCCCGCCGGTGGCTGGACCCGCAAGCCATCCATCGTCGCCAGGGTGCAGCCGTCCAGGATGACCGAACCGCTGGTCAGGGTGAAGAACCGGTTGGGCAGGCAGTTGTTATTCAGGAAGCGCACCGTGCCGCCGAAGCCCAGCGTGGCCAGCGGGTTAACCGTGGTGCTGTTGGTGAAGGGCCCGGTAAAACGCAGTTCGGAGCCTGCGGCAATGCTCCAGGTCGGGTTTTGGACGCTGACATTCACACCCAGTGAAACAATGTTCAAGCCGGCGGCATTGGTGATCGATCCATTCAAGGCTGCCTGGTTCCCGTTGAGCGTGAAGCCGCCGTTGGCGAAGCGCAGCCCGTTCACCGACAGGCTGGCAATGTCGTTGTTGTTGTTCTGCTGGGTGACGCCGCTGAACAGGAGCACATCGGCGTTCACCGGCGCGGTGCCACCCCAGTTGCCGGCGGTGCTCCAGTTAGCGTCCGCTCCCGCTCCCGACCACGTTCGGACGGCGGC
>DASZLX010000013.1:0-51550 GCA_035552155.1 Verrucomicrobiia bacterium
TCGCGATGGTGAGCGTGCCCGTGCGAGCCGCGCCTGGATTCGCATCAAAGGAAAACGACATGGTCCCGCTGCCGGTGCCGCTGGTATTGAGATGAAGCCATGAATCATTGGCGATAGCCGTCCACGTAGCGGATGACGGGGTTACAGCCAGCAAGACATTGTCACTGCCGGAACCGGGCCCTTCAACGTAGGTCGTGGTGCCCAATGTGTAGGTCGCGGCCGGCGAGGTTAGTGCGAGGAATATCGATGCAAGAAGCAGGCTACATCGACTGAAGAATAGATGCATCGAAGCCACAGGTTTCGAGCATGTTATCGGGACGGAAGCGCCAGCGGAAGCGAATTCGGTTTACCGTCATTCCGTCCAACCGATTGACGTTTCAACGGTTGCCATTGCTTCTGGAGTGGAAGTCCGAATCATGATGCGGAATCATCCACGATCGTTTCACTTCCTGGTGAAACAGATTTTTCCAATGCCGACATGGTCGATGCCTGGGGTTGCAGCTAATGTCTTGCGCGCAGGCCCTGTCGGTCTTTAAGCGTTTAGAAGCCGCCTTGCATGACCCCACAACCGATTCCCTGTCACACTCGCTATCAACTTGTGCGCATTTAAGAAGGAGATTCGCGTGGCTATCACGCATTGGATATTGGATTTGCGGCTGATTTTGTGTCAGTGAAACTGTCAGTAAAAGCACTGGCGGAGCAATGAGTTTCTGGCAGCACCAATAGATAATTATGTTGAATCTATTGGTGTTTTTCGCTTCCAAGCCGCTTTCAAGGGAGGCAGCCGAAGGGCAAACAAAAAAACAAAAAGGGAACAAGTCTGAATCCACCTCTTAAGAATGGCGACGATCGACATTCCAGACGTGTATCATCTCCGCGCCGTCGTCGGCTGGTTGGATATTGGCAAAGGAGTCTTCGGGGCGTTATGGATGCAAAGCCCTCGCACTCGGAGGAGGCGCACTAAACTGCAATAAATTCTTTGTCATCTCTGCCGATTCCTCAGGATTCGGTGATTTTACAAAGAAGGCTTTCGCGCCAAGTCTTTCAGACAAGTGACGATTGAGTTCCAGTTTCGAGTATGATAAAACAACGATTGGCGGGATGTTTTCGGGAGGTTCGCCTTTTGCCCATGCTAAAAATTCTAACCCTGTCATTCCCGGAAGTGACAAATCCAACACGATCAATTTAGGTTTTGGATATTTTTCCATGTCCGCATATTCACCGAACCGCCCTAAATACTTTATGGCGTCTCGTGCGTATTGAACCGAAATAACTTTATAGGATAAGCCACTTTTTGCCACGGCGATTCGAAACAATTCTACGTCTTGTAAGTCATCTTCAATTTGCAAGAGGACTTCGCTCATAGGAGCTGACGCATGTTCGTTAATAAAATCTTTCCAACGCCCGCATTCATTGTCCTCTTTTTCTGTTGGAGCGTCCAACGCACTCTGAGTTTTCGGGGTAGGTGACCCAATGGGGTATTACCCTAAGAAACTGGGCTGGTGAAAATTTACTTCACCCCTTGTAGGATGGGGAAAGCACCAAGTATGCGGCGGTCGGACGCCCCAGCTTCCTTGAATCTTCTGGCGTGCCGTTTCCGCCTGCGCGTTCGTTATTGGGCCAAATTCCTGTGATGCCCCCACGCCACCCGCTTGCGAACCAATCGCCGCGTTCCATCATCGTAACGCCAATTTGCTGCGTCGGACATGTTGAACCGAGCGGCTAACCTATCGTCAGGTCCCCCGGCCTTTGTGCGTTTGTTAAGCATATAATCCCGGATGAAGCGTGTCCTCAGTTTAATGGACAAGACACATATTAGTAATTCAGGGTAGTATAGTGTCTTATGAATCAACGGTGTTGCGTTTTGCGTCGTTTTTCGAAGAAAACCGGTCCCTATGTCCCTCACCTCCAAGGACAATTATTCTAAACCCTTTGTCAGGCCTTTGAGCCAAAAAACCCCACAATTTTCATTCCATAATACTAAATCGGCCCCTATATAATGGGCCTAAACGAAGATTTTCCGGTGCAAAAACAGTTCAGATTTAAAGCCTTCGCGTGGATAATTGCCCTCCTGGGCTGCGGTTTGGTTTTTTCCGGTTGTGGGAAGTCCAAGACGTCCGCCGCACAAACGCCTCCGTCCGTCAGCGAAACGCCCGCGCCGGCTGTCGCCGACACACCCGCGCCGTCAACTGCGGCGGACACTGCCACAGCCGGCCAACCCGCGGCCGCTGCGCCAGGCAGTCGGCCGCTCACCACGGCGAACGGCAGCCCGGACCTGAGTGAGCTTAATCGCACCATGATCCGTTGGATTGTTCGCAACCGCCGAGCTCCCGCGAACTTCGCCGAATTTGCTGCTACAGCGGGTGTTACTATTCCGCCGGCGCCCGCCGGGCAGAAATATGTCATTGGCAGCGACAAGCATGTGCTGCTGGTGCCCCAATAATTCAATTACGCGTAAAATGACTACAAAACCTCACCATCTGAACCGCCCGCCTGCGGGCTTCACCCTGATCGAGTTGCTGGTCGTCATTGCCATCATTGCCATTTTGGCGGCGATGTTGTTGCCGGCGCTCGCCAGCGCCAAAGTCAAGGCGCAGCGGGCGCAGTGCATGAACCAGATTCGCCAGTGCGGGCTGGGCTTTCCCATGTTTGCGAACGACCACAATAATATCATGCCGGCGGCCGGCTGGGCGGGCGGTTCCGACACTTCGTCGTCGATTCAAATTTCCTGGGACAGCTTGATCAACTCCTACATTGGCGGCAATGCCTCAGACGCGGACTTGAGTGTGGGCTACCTGTTTGTTGGCGGAGCTCCGCAAGTGCTGGTGTGTCCGGCGGACCGGTTTCCGAAGGCGAATTGGATCGGAGGCGTCAATCCGTGGTTCGCCGGGCGTTCCTATTCCATGGTGGGAGTCGGCCCGAATCAAGGAGCGACGGCGGATTATCAGCGGGATCCGGCCAATGGATTGCCGAATTTGAATTTGCCGGGAAAATTGAGCATCGGCATTTACTGGCAATCTGCCAATGCGCCGGTGGCCAACATGGAGCCCCCGGGCTACCGCGCCACCACGGTGCGTGACCCCGCCGGCACCATTCTGCTGTGCGAAAATACATCCGGCCAGCAATGCGCGGGCAACATTTGGACGTGTATTTGCAACGGGCCCAAATCGACAAGCCCGAATGAATTATATCAGTTGGACAATTCCTCCGGGCAACAGGATCCGAATATCACGACCAGTGTGAATCAAGGCGGGCTTTTGTATAAGGCCCACCAGAGCCGCTTTAATTATGCTTTCAACGACGGCCATGTGGAAACCCTCAAAATCGAGCAGACCATCGGCAGCGGCACGTTAACCGCGCCGAAAGGCATGTGGACCATGGTAGGCGGCGATTGACCGCAGTCCTGGCGCTTGTCCCGTATTTTGATGACTCCCGTTAAACACCAGCCCTGTTATACTTTCGAAACTGATACCCAAAACTGCGGTTTATGAAGCGCCGTTGCCTCTTTGAAGTCCCTGTCGAATCTCGCGCACGAAATTCTTCCTTTCACCAACCCGGAATACCCCAACACCTATGACCAAAAAAAGCAATGTTCAACGCTGGATTTCTTCGTTGATCACCGTTTTGAGCATGGCCGGCTTCACGAGCCTGTGCCAGGCCCAACCGGTGATTACCTTGAGCAATGACACCAGCCAATCGCCGGCCTTCTATGACGGAGGTCCCCCGGGCGCGACTTACACCTGGCTTTCCACTAATGGACCGAACGGCGGCGGTTGCATTCAGGGAGTGATTGATGGTGTCAACACCCTTGAATTGGATCCGGCCTTCAATGTGTCATTCAGTTCGGGTCAATATTATCAGGTCACCGTTCAAATAAAGGTCGATGCCGCCTCCGGCACGCAAGGCGTCAATGGTTCAGGCGGCTACGGCCACAAGCAACTGGCGTTCCTCGATTCCAGCTACAACTGGCACGGCGTGGGATACGATACGATTTATTATCCGGCTGCCACAGATTGGGTCAATTACACCTTTTCGGTTCCTGGCCCCGCTTTCAACGTGGCGCATCTTCAATTTCAATTGCAAGGCAGCGGGGCCTATTCCGCCCCGGTGACGATCTATATCGGCGACATTACCATCACGCCAGTTCCGAACCCGGCTGTATATCAGTATTTCACCAATGACGTCGTCAGCGCGAACTGGAACGACTATGGCTTGTCCGCCTCCTGGGACAGCGCGGTGGATGCGCCGTATTCCAACCCGGTGAACAATTCCGCGCCCGTCAGCATCACGCCGGCTGGTTCGATGGAATTTCAGTCTTCGAACCCCGCCGGTTATCAGGGCGGACAGTTCAACCAGGCATTTAATCCGTCCCAATATCAAACGATTTCCTGCGATGTCTATTATGACGGTCCCAGTGACAATACGACCACGAACTTCGGTGGCATTAAGATTCTGGTTAACAACGCCAACTCCCCCTACGGTTGGGTCGGGCCGATCGGTCAGCTCAGTTTTACCGCGGACATGGTCGGCAAATGGACCCATTTGGACATGCCGTGCGCGGGTTCAGGTGTCACTTCCGCCGCCGGCCTGGCAGTGCAATCGTTCCCCGGCAACGGTCTGGGGACCACGCCCATCACGTTTCACATCGATAATATTCAATTGTGGAATCCCCAAACCATTCCCTCTATTACCGGTCTCACGCCAGCCAGCTTCGGTGGCGTGCAGATGACTCTCGATGCGAACGGAACTACGAACTTGAACGATCAGGAGGGAATCACGACACCGGCAACGAACAATGCCAACACGGACTTTTTCTGGATCAACCAGACTCCGGCGACCTATTCTTTCACGCTGACCAATTTCCCCAGCCCGGCTGCGGCGCCTCAATTGGATGGCCACATCTACCTCTGCAACGGTGACTCGATTACCGCGTATGGAGCGGCGAATGGAAATTCATCTGCCTATTCCTATAACCAAACGTACAGCGGCTCTCCTTTCAACGTGTTGGACTATCTGGGATTGCATGTTCAAAACGGAACGAACGGGGGGGTGGTTGCGATTGTAGACTGGAAAACAAACGCTCCGAATTCCAACGCGACCAATACTTTCGTTTTCACCTTCCCTTCCATGGCCAGCGCCAATGGCACCTGGTCGTTGAACTTCAGCGATAACACGCACGGAAGTGTGATCGCCGCCGACGGTTCGGTGAACAATTTTACCCTGCCGGACTTTGTTAATGACCCCAATTATACCGGCAATTTCTCGCCGGCAACGTCCATGATCCAGTATGGAATTTTCAAGAATGGCAACATTAACAACAACAGCCGGACCTTCACTCTCACGTCAGTGGCGGTGACCAATAGTGCCGTCACGTTGTTTGACAATTTTTACGGACCCGGGCTGACCGGCAACAATGATTGGCAGGTGGGCGAGTATTACCTGTTCACGGCCAATCGGTCGATCTGGCAGCCTTTTGGCGCCGCCTATCTGATTCATTGGAATACCACGGCCAGCGGTTGGAGCGTGCAGTCGACCAGTAACCTTTTAGGTTCGTGGGGGAGTGCCGGGGTCACTTATACGTTCACGGATCCCACCGGAACCAATACGGTAGGTGCGCTCCAGATCACCAATCTGCCGGCGGGCAATGCCGGGTTCTTTCGGTTGATAAAATAGCCGGATAAAGTTTGACCGATTATGCAAAGGCACCGACTTTCAAGGGTCGGTGCCTTTTTGTCAGACGTAACGAATTATGATCACTCGCGGTCCCTCGAAAACATGGCTGTTGGTTTGCTGGCTGGTCCTTTCGATAACGGCAATGGGGCGGGCTCAGACCAATTTTTCCATCTACTCCGACGAAGTGGACAATGGATTTCAAAACTGGAGCTGGGGCTCCGAAAACTTCAGCGATTCTTCTTCCGTACATTCCGGTACTGACGCCATCAGTTTCAATGGGGCGGTCTGGACCGCTATTTCCTTCTGGCATCCGGATTTCAATCCCGCGCCTTACACGAATCTGAATTTCTGGATTAATGGCGGCGCAACCGGCGGGCAAATCATCCAAATTTATTTGCAATATGGCACCAACACGGCGGCCGCTTATCAGCTTCCGTCGTTGGCCGCCACTGGCTGGCAGCAATTCTTCATTCCCTTGAGCCAGTTGAACGCGGCCGGTGTCACCAACCTCAACCGGATTACGTTTCAGCTGACCCCCATCGGCGCCACCTCGGCATTTTCCCTCGACGACGTCAACCTCACCGCCATTTCGCCGTCAGTGGTGCATCTCAAAGTAAATGCCAGCCAAAAAATCCGCCTGGCGGATTCGCGGTGGTTCGGTTTAAACACAGCGGTGTGGGACAGTACTTTCGACACGCCCACGACTTCCAAAGCATTGGCTGAGCTCGGCACGCGAATACTCCGTTTCCCCGGCGGCTCGCTTTCCGACGCGTATCATTGGTCAACCAACTCCAGTTGGGACAGTGATCACAACACCTGGGTGCATTGGGGCACTTCGTTCGCCAGCTTTATTCACGTGGCGACCAATGCCGGCGCGCAGGCAATGATCACGGTTAATTATGGCACGGGCACCAGCGATGAAGCCGCGGCCTGGGTGCGCTCGGCGAATGTCACGAACCATCTCAATTTCAAGTATTGGGAAGTCGGCAACGAATGTTACGGCACCTGGGAGACGGATTCCAACAGCCTGCCGCACGACCCCTATACTTATGCCGTGCGGGCTGCGCAGTACATCACGGCGATGAAAGCCGTCGATTCCACCATCGAAGTGGGAATCGTGGCCGCGCCCGGCGAAAACAGTTACTCCAACAACGCCACCCATTTCGCGGTGAACCCACGCACCGGCGCCACCAACTACGGTTGGACGCCCATTGTGCTCGCCACCTTGAAATCACTCGGCGTGCGGCCCGATTTTCTCGTCCACCACGTCTATCCCGAATACAATGCCGCCAGCGATCAATCCCTGCTGCTGGCTTCGGGAAACTGGCCGGGTGACGCCTCGAATTTGCGGATGCAAATTTCCGACTACTTTGGCAGTGGCGGAACCAACATTGAACTTCTTTGCACCGAAAATAATTCGGATTCCGGCCATCCGGGAAAACAATCCACCAGCATCGTCAACGGACTTTACCTCGCCGATAGTCTTGCGCAGTTGATGAAAACGGAGATCAACGGTTTTATTTGGTGGGATTTGAGAAACGGCACGGACACGCAGGGAGATTTCAATCCACTCCTTTACGGCTGGCGCACTTATGGCGACCTCGGTGTCATCAATGGCTTGAACACGCGCCACCCGGTTTTTTACGCGTTCAAACTCATCCAGCATTTCGCCCAATCTGGCGATACCATCTTGAACGCCACTACCGATTATCCGCTGCTGGCCACGTACGCCTCGCGCAAGGCCGATGGCGCCCTGGCCGTCCTGGTCATCAACAAGGATCGTTACACCACGTTCAACTCGCAACTGGCATTGGCGAATTTTGTTCCCTGGACGAACGCGACCGTCGAATCCTATGGTATCCCGCAAGACGAGGCCACGCGGACTAATTCCACCGTCCCCGGTGCGCAGGATATTGCCACCAATCACCTTGCCATCCTCGGCACCAACATCACCGCCACGGTGGCGCCGTATTCCATCACGCTATTCACAATCCCACCCGCCGCGCTGGCCCTCACCGCGCAACCTTCGACCGCTGGCCAAATCAATTTGCAGATCACAGGCCAGCCCGGCACGCGCTACGGGATTCAAGCGTCTTCCAACCTGATCAATTGGAACTTTATTTCCACAGATGTGCTCGGCAGCAGCTCTTCCAATATTACCAACTTCGCTATCGAAGCATCACAACAGTTTTGGCGCGCCGTCTGGAATCCGTGAAGAAAATTTGCCCGCCGCCCGACCAGAACGGTTTCCGGTCAGGTTCGGCGCGCGGCTCCCATGGGAAGATGCGCGTATTTGGCGACTGCCTGCGCGCGTGAGCGGACGTGAAGCTTTTCGTAGATGCGACGGATGTAGGTATTCACGGTCTGAACACTGATTTTGAGCATCTCGGCAATTTCCTTGTAGAGATAGCCGCGTGCCAGCAACTCCAGCACCTCGCGTTCACGCTGGGAAAGTCCGACCATTTCGCCATCCGCGGTTTCGGTTTCATTGCGCCGAAAGGATTGCACCACTTTGCGCGCAATCTGGCTGCTCATGGGCGAACCGCCGGCATGCACGTCTTTCAAAGCGCCCAGCAATTCGTTCCGGCGCATCTGTTTCAAAAGGTAACCGCTCGCTCCCACCGCCAGGGCGTCAAAAATGTGGTTGGCATCTTCGTAGACCGTCACCATGAGAAACTGCGTGTCCGGCAGGCGCGGTTTGAGCTTCCGCACGCACTCGATGCCGTTCATGGCGGGTAAATTGATGTCGAACAGGACCACGGACGGCTTTTTCTGCGGCAAATCCTCGATGGCCGTTTCGGCATCGCTGTATTCGCCCACCACCTTGAAACCCTCGGCGCTGCGGATCCAGTCCGCGAGAATCTCGCGTGCCGGCACGTCATCTTCCACGATGGCCACTTCAATGCTCACTGATATCCTGATTTTGGACATGATGTTAATCTTCGGCCGCCTCAAAGTCTTGTCACGTTAATTGATGACATACGTCAGCTAAAAACGTTTACCTGTCGCCCGTTTTCTATGGCCACGGGAAATTTGATTTCCGTTCCCGCGCCCGGGCTGCTCAGAATTTCGCACCGACCGCCGATTTTTTCCAACCTTTGCGTCATGTTTTTGAGGCCGTTGCCGCCGCCCGGTCGCGACCGGACGGTCGAAGGATCGAAGCCCTTGCCGTTATCGCGGACGATGAGGGTGAACCCGGTCGCATCGGTCGTGAGAAAAACGGAAACCTCCGTTGCGCCGGAATGTTTCACCACATTGTGCAATGCCTCTTTGAAAGCGAGGAAGATATTATGCCGGGCTTCCGCGGTGATCGGCCAGTGGGGAAGATGCAACGGCGCTTCGAGCCGGCACCGGATGTTCAATGGCACCAGGTATTCCTGCGCGAAATTGCCCAGGTAACTGGCCATGCTGTCCAGCGTGTCGTGCTGCGGATTTATCGCCCAGACGATTTCATCCATCGAGCGGGTCAATTCACGCGAGGTGTCGTAGATGCGATCAAGCTGCGCGGCGGCTTGTGCGGTATTGCTCAACTCATCATGCGCTGACTGGCTCAAGAGTGAAATACGCGTGAGATTTGCTCCTAGGTGGTCGTGGATATCCTTCGCAATGCGCGACCGTTCCCGTTCGATGGCCTGCTGGCGATGTAGGACTTCCAGCTTCCGGCGCATCCGCCGTCGGGTCACCGCCAGCACGCTGCCCACGACCAGCGCCATGCCGGCCAACACTGCCGCGAGACGGAACCACCACGTCTGCCAAAAATGGGGCAGCACCACGAACGCGAAAGAAGCGCCAGTTTGGTTCCAGATGCCATCACTGTTGCAGGCGCGAACGTGAAAGGTGTACTTGCCGGGCGGCAGGTAACTGTATTCCGCCACGCGTTTGTCATTCGCGGCGCTCACCCAATCACTGTCCCACCCGGTCAGCCGATATTGAAACTGCATTTTTTCCGGAGCGACGAAACTCAAGCCCGTGAAATGAAATTCAAACCTCTGCTGGCCGGGCGGAATCTTGAGCGGCGAATCGCCATGCGGATTGCGGGTCAGTAATCGGCCGCTGGCGATGATATCCTCCATGACCACGGGCGGCGGCAGCAGATTGACCTTGATATTGGAAGGATCCACCACCACGAGTCCCTTGCTCGTCGGAAAACAAATCCGCCCATCGGCGAGTTTGCAGGCTGCCCCGCCCGAGCACTCAAGCGAAGGCATTCCTTCGCCTTTGCCGTAGGCAAGGCAGGCGACTCTGGGAGTCGCGCCATCCGCGCAATCATCGAGCGCTTTTTGTGCGACGCGAAATATTCCGTTGTGCGAACTGATCCAAAAATATCCGTTACCATCGGCCTCGATGGCGCAAATGAAGTCATTAGGCAGGCCGTTCGCTGTCGTGATTTTTGAGAAGCGCCCGTCTTTAAACCGGTTCAAACCGCTCCCGTAGGTTCCGATCCACAAAACGCCGGCGGCATCCAGTTTCAGGCATTGGACATAATCGCTCGCCAGGCCGTCGTCTTTTTGAAATTGCTTCAAAGTGCCGTTTTGCAGGCGCCCCAATCCGCCGCCGAGCATCGCGAACCAGATGGTTCCGTCCGGCGCTTCCGCGATCGCCCGCACATCCGGCGAATTCAGCCCGTCTTTTTCCCCGAACGATTCAACCGCACCGTGCCGGCTGTGGATCAACCCGCTCGCGGAACCAATCCAGATGGAACCATCCGCGGCTTGCAACGTGGCGGCCATGGGAATATTTATATTTTCCAAACCGGGCGGCCTCACAAAGCGATCACCTTGCTGAACAAAAATTCCCGCGCCCCAGGTTGCCGCCCAGACGCGATCCTGCGCGTCCACCGAGACGCTCCACACATACAAATTTGAAAGCCCGTCGCTCTCATTGAACACTTTCCATTCGTTATTCCGCAGCCGGTAAACTCCCGCGCCTTCGCTTCCAATCCAGATTTCACCTTTGCGCGAAGCGGTGGCGGACAGGGCGACGCGTCCCTGCAAATGATCCGGCGGATCGAGAGTTTCGACAATGCTCGGGCGCAGCGCGATCACACCGGCGCTGCCCGCGCCGACCCACAAAGTTCCCTCGCGGTCCTCGGCCAGGCAGCGGATCCAGTCATTCGGAAATCCGTTGGCGTGATTGAAATGCAGAACTGCCCGATTGGTGAAAAGCAAATACAGCCCGTCACTTGAAGTTCCCATCGCCAGCGAACCCGAACTGGTTTCCAACATCGCCACCGCCGTCGCGTTGCAAGGATTGGTGCCGCGATCTTCCGTCATGGTGTAGCCGTTCCACTTTTTCACCTCCCCGTCGCTGACAATCCAGACGCCCCCATCATGGCTCGGGCAAATACCTTGTATGTAACTGCCGAAAATGTTGGAACCGTTGGTGGGCGTGAGCAACTCCAGTCGTTCATTGGCGAGCACGGCGAGTTTCCCGCCGCTGGCCAGCCAAAGCTTTCCGTCCCGGTCCCGCGCCAGTTGAGCCACTCCGTCGCTGTTGGGCAACGAACGTCTCGCTCCATCGCGCACGCGCAACAAACTGCCTTCTTCATTCAGCATCCAGGTGTCGCCGCGATCATCGGTATCGATGGCCAGAATTTTCCGCCGCGTGCCCGTTTTGTGAACATTCTGCGGCTCAAATTTTCCCTCGCTGTAACGGGTCAGGTCGCCATGCTCATGACCGATCCACAGAATTCCCTTCGCATCCTCGTACAAACCGGTTATGCGGTCGCTTTGCAATCCGGGTTCGTTCGCATTGTTGAAAATGGCGAAACGCGTGCCGTCAAACCGCGCCAGCCCGCCGTAGGTGCCCAGCCACAAATATCCATCGCGCGTCTGCACCGCTGCCGTCACGGCATTGTCCGGCAGCCCGTTGTCGGTCTTCCACGAGCGCACAAAATAATTCGGCAGGGCGGGTTCCGCTCCCAGGACGGCTCCGGCGAGAAAGAACAGGGCGAGGCAACAGAAACTTCGCACGTGCAGGTCACGCAGCCTCAAAGCACATGGCGAAGTGAACATTACTCGATATTGGTCCCCGGCAAAAATTCAATCAAGCCAAACCGGAACAACCCGGTGCGTTTTTGCAAACAGGAACAGAGAATCGTCCATTCTTGTCACCCATCACCGGCGGGCGGCTTCGGGTCAAAACCATTGGCTACGATGTCGCACGATAAACCGCCTGCGCGCGCGTGTAGAATTCGCGGTTGCTGGCACCGTGTTCAGGCGGGCCGATACCTGAGGATTTCCAACCGCCGAAGGGCGCTTCGGCATCCGCGTCCGCCGTCGCCAGATTGATTTTCAAGATTCCTGCCTGCGCCGTTTCGAGGAATTGCTCCTGCAATTGTTTGGAGTTGGAAAACAACGCGGCGACGAGTCCCTGCCGGACGCCATTGCACAAGCGCAGGGCGTCGTCCCAGTCATCGGCTTTGCTGACGCCCACGACCGGCCCAAACGTTTCCTCCTGAAAAATTTCCTGCCGCGGATCGTCGCAGCAGACGATTGTCGGCGGGAAATATGCCCCGGCCGGCACGGTTTTGTGCGGTGTCAAAATCTTCGCGCCCGCCGCGCGCGCGCGCTTCAGCAAAGCCCCAATCTCGCGGCATTTATCGGAAGAGATCAGCGGACCGATGCGTGTTTTCGATTCCAGTGGATCGCCCCAGGGAATGTTGGCCGTGGCTTGTTGCAGTGCTTCCAGGAAAGGCTCGTAAATATCGGCGTGTACAATCACGCGCCGGTTCGCAGTGCAACGCTGTCCCGCGAAGCCGAAGGCAGCCTCGGCAATCTCCGCCGCGGCTTTCCTAAAATCGCTGTCAGGCCAAACGATGGCGGCGTTGTTGCCGCCCAATTCCGCCTGCAACGGAAGATGGCGGCGTCCGCAAAGGTCCTGCGCGGAGTAACCGGCGGCGGGCGAACCAGTGATGGTGACGGCGTCCACTGCGGAATCCACCATCAGCGCCAGCGCGGAAGAACGGTCTCCGCAAATCAAATTCACTAGGCCCTGGCCGCCACCGGCCGCGTGCAAAAGCTCCATCAATTTCACAGCAACGCCGCTGCCCGCCGGTGCGGGTTTCCAGACCACGGTGTTGCCGTAGAGGAGGGCAGGGGCGATTTTTCCCAACGGTATAGCGATGGGATTATTCCACGGCGTGATTATGGCCACGACGCCGAGCGGGCGATTGCGGCGGATGGAAATTTCCGTGCATTTGGCATCCAAAGGCTCGGCGGCGCGCGCAGCCACAGCCGTGAGCAGCGCGATGGAACGCGTGACTTCCGCCAGCCCTTGTGTAACTGGTTTTCCAATTTCCACGGCCATCTGGTGTGCCAGCGCGCCCCGATTTATTTCGAGCGCTTTGGCCAGGCGCAAAAGAATTTCGGCGCGGGCAGAGATGGGCGTGTTGCGCCATTTTAAACCAGCCTCACACGCTGCCGAAGCGGCATAAGAAATCTGTTTGGGACTCGCCACGGCCACGCGCCATAATTTTTTTCCTTCTTCGCGCGGTGAAATGTGTGTCAGGCAACTTGATTCACCGTCAACGAGGGCCTCCCCATTGATAACAGCGGCGGGCAGACATGGAACGTCCGATTCAGACGGTTTTAAACTGGCATGGATCGGCGGAGCAAAGGCGGAGATGCAGGATTCGACGGACACGAAGCGCGCAGCGCGCGCGGCCAGCCAGCGGGCGGAAACGGAAGCGTGCAGCGGATCATCGCTGCCCACCGCGTCCTCCGCAATCCATACTGCCAAACCCCGTTGATAGGCGTCCAAGGCCGTGGCCCGGACGCAACCATGCAAATGAACTCCGGCCAGGATGAGCGTATCCGCTTTCAGCAGATTCAGGATGCGGTCGAGCTCGTCTGTGGAAAAGGCGCTGAAAAAAGTTTTGTGAACCACGGGTTCTTCCGCCTGCTGACACAAAGCAGCCGGGGTCTCGTGACCGGGAGTTCCTTCCTCGCAAACCCAGCGAGCCGATTGTTTCCAATGCGGCATACGCTGATCGTTCCGGCGATTCACGGTCGTCCAGATGTGAATCAATGGTACGCGATGAACCCGGGCAGCGTCCAGCAGACGGGCAGCGCGCGCTACGATTTCTCCGGCGGCGGGCTCGAGTGAAGGCGAATGGAGAAAATCATTTTGCAGGTCAATCAACAAGATGACCGGTTTCATGCCGCGACTTCCTGGCGCGTCAAACGGAGCACTTCGCCGGCAACCCGATCGGCCATTTCCTTTGTCCCGATGGGATTTCCGTCATGAACCAGGTCCGCCGTCCGCCCACCCTGCCGCCACACTTCGGCGAGCGCGGATTCAATGATGTCCGCCTCGCGCATAAGACCGAAGCTTTCGCGCAACAACAGGGCGAGGGAATAAATTTGCCCCGCGGGATTCGCTTGATTCGTCCCGGCCAAATCGTAGGCGGCACCGTGATTGGTTTGATACACCGCCGCGCCGGCAGCGGAAAAGTTTCCGGAAAAAGACAACGCACGCGAGCCGAGCAACGCGCCGCCGAGGTCCGCGAGGATGTCGCCGAAAAGATTCGGCGACACCATGACGTCAAACTTTTCCGGGTGCTGCACCATGAGATAAGCGACGAGGTCCACGTTCAGAACGTGGCATTGAATCGCAGCGGCGCGGGCAATGTCCTCGGCGCAATCCCGCCAGAGCTTGCTGATGGTCGGCACGCCGCCGTCCTTGATGACCACGTGCAGGATGCCGCGGCGCTCCGCCGCGATACGTGCGGCGACCTGCAGAATGCGCCGCACCTCGAATTCCGTATAGCCGAAAGTCTGTTCGGTCCGGCGTCCGCCGTCCGGAGCGATGCTTTCCTGCCATTGGCCCTGATAAATTCCCGCCGCATTTTCGCGCACGAGCAGCATATCGAGGTGCCGCACGTGTTCCGGCTTGAGATGATTATCGTTCACGAGCGCGGAACAGACGCGCAACGGGCTGAATTTGCAAAACAGGTCGAACTCGCGGCGCAAATCGTAAACGAAACGCCCGCCGCCCGGCCCGGAAAGAATCGCGCCGCCGTCGGCAAAAATGCGTCCGCAAAAATCAATCACCTCACCGGAAAGCGGCTGCCCGTGACGGGACTCCGCTTCGGTGCCGATGACCCCGCCCGTGCGCAATTCAAAACGCAAGTCGCCCGCGGATTCCAACGCCGAAAGTACGGTCAGCGCCGCCGAAATCACTTCGCTCCCGATTCCTTCTCCCTTCAAAACGCCGATGAGATGCGTTTCCACTTTCGCCCGTTTTTGAGGTGTTTCGGAGAAAACGAAATCGCTCCACGGATGGGTTTGCTGCTTCATTGGGATTTAATTGCTGAATGACAAAATTGTAATCAGCGATGGGACGATTTTCAAGGTCTTAACGAGAAAGACACAGGATTTTCGCCTCTAAGGCGGAGCGCCGACTTGCAGGCGGCTTATCGTCTGATTTGGTTATTGAAATTTCGCGGCAATGACGCACGCGTGTTGAGCGTGCGAGGGGATAGCGGGGCCGCCGGGTTTGCCCCGTGAGGCGCCGGTGGAAATGATTTGGCATTCGTCCATCCGGAAACCGGCTTCTTGAAATAACGCGGTTAGTTCTTCCTGCGGCAGGGAATACCCCACGAGTCGCTCCACATAAATCTTCGCGCGGTTGAGGATGGCCGAGCGTTCCGATTCAGCGAGGGCCTGGTCCTGGAGTTTTGCCGCGAGGGTGTTGCAAAATTCATGGCCTTGCGACTCGGAAAATTTTACTTCCCCACCGGAGGCTCCGGGACGGATGCGATTTACAGAAATTGCCACGCCGCCGGGTTTCAATGCGCGCCCCCATTGCTGGACCAATCGCGCGCGTTGTGCTTGAGGGAACAGGCCCAGAAAACCGTGGCTGTAAATCGCGTCGAATTCGGGTTCGAAAGAATGATCCAAAATGTTCGTCTGGATCGTGTGAATGCGGAAGCCCATTTGCTCCGCGTACCAGCGGTTGAAATACAGCGGCGTTTCGCAGATATCCATGACGGTGATGTCCGCCGCGATTTGATTTCTCGCGCACGCGGACAGGACATGCGCGAGGATCGAATAATCAGCGGAGCCGGAAATGAGCAGGCGCGGCGAACGCTTTGAAAAACGCGCCAGTGAATTTCGAAAAAAATCCGCCTGCTGCTCCGGCGTGGCAGCGAGGCCCAGCAGGCGCAAGTCCTGCCAAAGGCCATGATACCAATCGCAACTTTCGCCGGCAGCGGAATTTTTGCGGCACAGTTGCGGCGCAAGCTTTCGCGCCATGGCCGCGCCACGCGCGAGCAAATCATCGGAGGGTTCGGCCATACTATATCTTGCGGCAAACCAGTTCGCCGCGGCCGATGGGAACAACCACTGCATCCACGCGCGGGTCGGTCAGAGCGCGTTGCAGCATGGGGCGAAGCGCAGATTCGTGGCTGGTGGCGTTGTCGGCGGCGAGGATGCCTCCCCGGACGAGATTGGGAACTACCGCGTCGTAGCAGGGCGGGTAGGTTTCCTTGTCGGCGTCTAAAAAACAGAAGCCGATGTTTTTAAAATTCTGAACCTGTTGCAGCGCGTCGCCGTGAATGAATTGAACAAAATCCGTCAGGCCGGCGATGCGAAAAGTCTCCCGGGCGAGCGCGGCTTTCTCCGGCAGGATTTCGAAAGTAGTGAGCTTTCGCCCCGTCAGACGGCAGGCGAAGGCGAGCCAGAGCGTGGAATAACCCGCGCTGGTCCCGACCTCGAGGCAATCGCCGGGCGGCGCGGAGGCCGCGAGAATGGCGAGGAACCGTCCGACCTCCGGCGTGATTTGTTTGAGGCGTTTGGCCAGAGGCGTGCCATCGGCGCGGTCGCGCATATCCGCTTCTTCCAGGAATTTCATCCGGTTCAAGACCGCTTCGGGAATGTCATGGAACATGGCGTATCACGTAACAAGCCAGGGGCGCGAGTGTCACGAATTATTTGTTTCCGGATTGTCGCGCGGCCTTTGAATTGCACAGTATAGGCGCGTGACTGAATCCGAGAATCACCTTCTGACTCGTGTCGGCCCGGGCACGCCCATGGGCAATCTTCTGCGGCAATACTGGATCCCCCTGTTGCCATCGAGCGAGCTTCCGGAAAAGGACGGCGCGCCGTTGCGCGTGCGGTTGCTGGGCGAGAACCTGATCGCGTTCCGGAACACCGATGGCAAAGTCGGCCTGCTTGACCACGTGTGCCCGCATCGTTGTGCCTCGCTTTTTTTCGGGCGCAACGAGGAGAACGGCCTTCGCTGTCTTTATCACGGTTGGAAATTCGACATCGATGGCCGCTGCGTGGATGTGCCCAATGAACCGGCGGGTAGCAATTTCCACGAGCAAATCCGCGCCACCGCGTATCCCTGCGTGGAAAAAAACGGCCTCGTCTGGACTTATATGGGCCCAGCGCGCGGGAACCCGCCGCCATTGCCCGAACTCGGCTGGGCGATGGTCGGCCCGAATCGGCGCGGTGCGTTGCGTTATCAGCGCGACTGCAACTGGCTTCAGGCGATGGAAGGGGATTTCGATTCGTCCCATTTGAGTTTTCTGCACCTGACGTTTGATGCGAAAAAACAAGGTACGACCGAAGCAAAGCCGAGCATTGAATACTATCGCAACCTCGCGCGCATGGACAAACAACCGCTGCTGGAAGTGCGCGAGACGGATGCGGGCGTGATGTACGGCGCGCGGCGCGCGGCGGAGGCGGGACAATTTTACTGGCGCGTCACGCAATTCCTGATGCCTTTCTACACCAGTGTGCCCAGCTACGGTGGGAAAAATCGCGACAAGGTCTGGGTGCCCATCGATGACGAGCACACGATGGTTTGGGAACCGCATTGGTCTTCCACCCGCGATTTGACCGAGGAAGAACAGAAGGGGTGGAAAGGGCGCGTGGCGCCTAGCGGATTTTTGCCGAACAACGGTGATTGGCTTGGACGCGCACGCTTCGCGGCCAATGTGGCCAATGATTATTTGCATTCGCGCGCGCGCCAGCAAACTTCCAACTTCAGCGGCTTCGAAGATGTGACGCCGATCCAGGACGCGGCGATGCAGGAGAGCATGGGGTCGATTTGCGATCGGACGCGCGAACATTTGGGCGCATCGGACGCGGCGATTGTCCAGATGCGCCGGCGATTGCTGGGAGCGGTGAATGCTTTGAACAAAGATAAAAAACTGCCGCCGGAAATTGCGCAACCCGAATGTTACCGCAAGCACGGCGATCAAATGCTGCTGAATGAATCGGATTCCTGGGTGGAACACTACGCGGGGAAGATGAAGGCGGATTACGCGGGGTTGTGAAATGTAGAACGGGCAGGGTGGGGCGCGCGATTGACACGCTCTATTTAAAATACTGGTAAAGCCCCTCCGCGCGATAGCGCCGTCCCGCCACTTTCTTCGGATCAGTGGAAGCAGTCACACCACCGGTGGTTTTGTTGGCGTCGAGCAGAACCGGTTTCCCTTCGTGGAGCACGTAATCAAATTTTCCGTAATCGAATTTCATGGCCTTTGCCAACTGCATCATTTCCGGGTGGGGTTCCACGTGTTCGGAACTGATTTGGGTGGAACCATTGACGATCGGCTCGCGCGAGGCAAAGCGCGTGCAGGTGGCGCGATCACCGAGAAAAAGCATCGCCCGCATATAATAAAGACCGTCGTGAAATTCAGGCTGGAATCTTTCGACAACCACATTCGGATCGTCGAACAGCAGGGCAGGGACCACGCCCGGATTTTGGTATACTTGGTAATCCTGCGGCGACCAGAAATACGAACTAGAAACACCGCGGGGATCCAGTGGGACATTCAGCGCGCGCTCCGGGCTGCCGGCGAAATTAAAATTCGATTTCACAATGACTTTCCCGGAATAGCCGTCGCTCGGCCTCACCAGCAATCCGCTATAGGTGGATTTGCGGATGTCTTTGATGTCACCGTTGAGCACGATGGGATAGCGATGGGCGAACGCGAGATATTCCGCCGGAACAACGGTAAGGTCCACGTGGACGATGATGAGATCGGCGGGAATGAATTGCGAGGTGCCAAAAATGAAAACAACTTCATGGCCGTCTTCGCGCCAAAACTCAGCGTAATGATGAACCAGGTAATTGAGTTCCTGGCCGCGCTGTTTTTCGTGGAACAACACGGCGATTTTGTGCGCCATGTGGCAAGGCTCTAAAATCGGCGTAAAAATGAAAAGGAATAATGACATGGAAACGGGCAGCCCGGCGTGGAGCAGTCCTTCCTCGCGCGAGCGGAAAGTCCCCGGAATTGGTTCCAAAATATTGCCTTACGGGGAAATCGTGGGCATGCTGAGACTCGTATTGAACAGTGAGGAAACATTGCCACAATATTTGCGACAAATGACCCGCGGGTTCGCGCACCGAATCGGTGGTGAAGTGTCCCGGCAAGTGAATTTACGGTTTGCCCCGCCCGGCGCGCGACTGCGGCCTCTCCTCGCGGCGTTGCTTCCGGCTCTTTTGCTCTTCGCCACGGTGAAACCTGCGGCCGCCTATCTTTCCACTGACGTGGACACCATCGCCCGCGGCTACACGAACGCTTTTTATCTCGTGAGCCGGACCAACGGCTATTTTCGCACCGTTCAAAACAGTTCCGGCCACACTTATTTCTGGCAGGCCGCGAATGAAATTCAATCCGTCGAGGACGCCTATAAGTGGACGGCAAATCCCGTCTACCTCAGGATGATCACGAACTTGCTCAACGGCTTCCTGACCGATAACGGCGCGAATTGGGCTAACAACGGTTACAACGATGACGACTTGTGGGCGGTCATGGCGTTCGCAATGGGCGGACAGCTGACGGGCAAAACAAATTATTACGCCGTCGCCAAAGCGAATTTTGACATGGTCTACGCGCGCGGCTGGGACACAAAACTGGGCGGCGGTTTGTATTGGCAATATCCCAATAACGCTTCCAAAAACGCTTGCGTCAACGGTCCCGGCGCGATCGCCGCGGGACTTCTGTATCAATATTACGGCGACACGAATTATTGGGTCAAGGCGACGAACATCTACGCATGGGAGCGCGCCGCGCTTTACAATCCGTCCACCGGCCGCGTCTACGACAACATCAGCACCAACGGCACCGTGAGCCAGACGCCGACGACATATAACCAGGGCACGTTCATCGGCGCGGCGGATTTTCTGAACCAGACCAACGACGCGCTGCTCGCCGCGACCTACACGATGAACTCCATGGGCGGGGCGGGTTTCATGCCCCAATATGGCATCGGTGGTAACAACTCCATCTTTAACTCGATCTTCATCCGTTGGATGGCGCGCTTCATGAAAAACCGCGGCATACAAGCGCCCTATCAAGCTTGGCTGCAAAACGAGGCGAATGCCGCCTGGAACGGCCGGCGCAGCACGGATAATCTGTCGTGGTGCCAATGGCCACAGGCGACACCGCCGGGGACGAATTTTTATTCCTACGATTGCGTTTCTTCCTTCGAGGCCATGCTGGCCGTGCCGCCCACGCAGACGAATGCAGCCACCGCTGTAAGTTTGCTCGCGACCGACGCCGCCGGCGCCAGCAGTTTTGAAGGCGGCTTGAACTGGGCGGACGCAACTGCGCCGTCAGTTGCGCACGATTACACGGTGAACGGCCTCACCTTGCGCACGCCTCCGGACGGCGTAAGCCACTTTTTTTCCGGCAATTCGCTGACCTTGTCCAACGGCGCGATTCTGGGCTGCAAAAACACGGCCGGTGGAATCGGCATCGCGGTCGGCACCGATTTGTTCCTGGATAACGGCCAGGTGGCTGATTGGGCCGGCAACAGCACAACTTTTTACGGCAAGGTGACCTTGCTCAGCGGCGGCGGCATATTGGACCCGCAACTCAACACCTTCACCATCACGGCGCTCATCGGCGGCACGGGATTTTTGCGCGTGCAGGCCACGACCCTGGCGCAGGCGGGCGGCAAGCTGATTTTTTCCGCCCCGAATACTTATACCGGCGGGACAATCATTAACGCGGCGCACACGCTCCAGTTGAGCGGGCAGGGGACGCTGGGCGCCGCCACCGCCTCATTGACCTTCAGCAACACCGCTGGATTTGGCTATGGCATGGTGGATTTAAACGGACTCAATTTGGGCGTCGGCGGCCTGAGCGGCCCGGCCGGAAGGATTTTCAACAATTCCACCACTCCCGCCGTCCTCACCGTCGGCAATGGCAACGCGAGCGGAAATATTTTTCAGGGAACCCTCACCGGAAATATCAAACTGGTCAAAACCGGGACCGGTACTCAGGTCCTGGCCAACGCGAACACTTACACCAACATCACCATCATCGGCGCCGGCACGCTGGCGTTGAGGGGTTCGGGCGGAATGTCCAGCAGCGCGCAAATTATCGTTTCCAATGCGGCGATATTTGATGTGAGCGGACGCGCGGACCAAACTTTCACCGCAAATAACAACCAGATCTTTCGGGGCGGTGGAACGGTGCTGGGCAAATTGACCGCGCAGGCCGGCTCAACCGTAATTCCCGGAGACGCCATCGGGACACTCACCGTGCAGAGCAATGTGAACCTGGGAGGAACGTTGCTGATGGAAATCAACCGCGGCGCAACGCCCGCCAATGACCGATTGATTTCGCTGAGCGGGACCATTGCCGGCGGCGGCACGTTGACAGTGAGCAATGCCGGCCCCGCGTTGCAGGGCGGCGATGTGTTTTCTTTGTTCAATCAGCCCGTCAGCGGATTCTCGACGGTGAACCTCCCCGTGCTCCCGGTTGGGTACGGGTGGCGCAATAATCTCGCCGTGGATGGAACCGTGCGCGTCGTCTCCACGAATGCAACGGCAATCGGCATGGCGGTATCGAGCGAGAATGAAATGACGCTGACATGGCCGGCCGATCACGCAGGCTGGCGGCTGCAGGCGCAGACCAATGGTTTCGCGCCGGAAAATTGGTTCGATATTTCAGGCGCCACCGCCACCAACCAGCTAATCATTCCGGTCGATCCCGCCAGCGGGAGTGTGTTTTTCCGGTTGGTATACCCTTAACGTGGGAAATCGTATGAAATTGCGAACCGCCCTGATGGTGTTCATTTCCACGGCTCTGACGGTGGCCGCCGCCGAGCCGGACTTTCAATCAGCGTACCTCGGAGTGGGTTTGGACCGTCACACACCGGCGTTTTCGTATTTTGCCCTGGATGGATTAGGCAATGCCGAAGTGACAAATAATCCGGTCCTCTCCGTCGGCCAAACGAATTCAGCGGTCACATTTTTTCAGGCGGCAACGAACCGATTCGGTTGGACCATAATCGGCGCGGAGGGAAAGCCGGCGACCGCGTGGGAAATTATTTGTGAACCCAGGTCGCTCGTATTGCGTTCGCGCCTGGACTCCGCCACCAATTTGCCGCCGCTGGTTTTGCAGTTCGATCAGAAAAAAAACCACGCCACGCTGCTCGGTTTGATGAATTCCGGCGAACGGCAGACGCAATTGCCGTGCGTGTTGCACCTGCCGGATTGTGGTTCAGCGCGCATTTCCTCGAGCGTGCCGGGCATGAAATTGGGTTACGACGCGCGTCGCAGCGGCACGCACTTTGTGCGCGTCGAATTTCCGCCCGCCACCGTGGAGCATCCGCTCGTGGAATACCGGTTGGACGTGGCCGCCATTTATCCCGCGCTGCCGCAGATCGAGGGCGATGCGCGCTTCGATGGGTTCCGTCGCGGATTCCTGAACATCTTCCAGGTAAATCCCCGCCTGCAAATGCTCGCCAACAATTCGGCCAGCGATCCCTGTTCGTTCACCCTGTATCTCTATTCGGAAATGGCGTTGCGCGCGCCGCCGCTGGCGAAGGGGTTGACCTGCCTGGATTTGGTGCGCATGACCCTGGACCGTTACCTCGCCGGCGCGACCGGCTACGGACAGATCGGCTACGCCTGCACTCCCACCGATGCCGACCTTGTCGCGTGGCGCACGCCGTGGACCAGTTCGGACACCTATCCGTCGCTGTTGATTGCCGCCTGCAATTATGTCCAGGGCGCGCATGACCTCGCCTGGGCGCAGGCAAATTATCCACGGCTGGCCAAATGGGGCCGTGACATGCTCGCAACGGACAAGGACGGCAACGGCCTCATCGAATATCCCGGCACGGGAAATTTCAACGACCGCCCGCTCGTAAACCGGCGCCCGGCCAATTGGTGGGACACCATCAATTTCGGCCACGAAGACGCCTATGCCAACGCGCTCGCTTATCACGCCTGCCGGGAATTCGCCCAACTCGCGGCTCAAACGGGAAATGCCGCCGACGAAAAAGTTTTCAACACGGCCGCCGATAAATTGCGCGCCGCTTATACGCCCGCGTTTTTGGATCCCAAAACCGGCGTGCTCGCCGGGTGGCGCAGCGCCGATGGCGCGCTGCACGATTACTGGTTCACCTTTGTGCAGGGAGTCGCCATCACTTACGGGCTCGTGGACAAGCCGCTCGCGAATTCCCTCATGGACCATTTGCTGCAAAAAATGCGCGAGGTCGGCTACACCAATTTTTCCATCGGCCTGCCCGGCAACCTCGTTCCCGTCGCCAAAGGCGATTACATTTCCCAGCATTCAGCGCCGAAAGTTTTTGGCGAGCCGCAGTTGGATGACGGGTCGGATGGTTTCCAGTATTACGAGAACGGCGGCGCGACCGGATGCTTTGCGTGGTTTACCGTCAACGCATTGTATCAACTCGACCGTCGTGATGACGCCCGGCGGATTTTTCTCCCCATGCTCGCCGGCTATACCGCCGGAAATTTCCAGGGATTCGACGCCAGCGGAATGTCCCGGGACTGGCGCGACTGGCACGGCGGCGGTCACGGGTATGAAGGGTTGTTGGTGGACAATTATCTCGCGCTGCTGGCGGTTTTTGACGAGGTCGGCGCCACGAATTCCACGGCGCGCTGAGACTTTATAATACAGCCGGCCAGATTCGAAAATCCGACCGCCCTCCGTCAACTCTCGACTCTCAACTCCCAACGCTTTACTTTTCCGCCATGTCAATCGCCGACATCAGAAGAGAATATAACCTGGCCGGGCTGAGGCGCAGTGATTTGGACGCGGACCCGATCGTCCAATTCGGCCGCTGGTTCAATCAGGCGGCGACGCGTGCAAGCGAACTGGGCGATGTCAACGCGGCCACGTTGGCCACCGCGGACAAGGGCGGGCGGCCTTCGGCGCGGATCGTGTTGCTCAAAGGCGTGGACGCGCGCGGATTTATTTTTTTTACCAATTACGACAGCCGCAAGGGCCGCGAACTAGCCGGGAACCCAAATGCGGCGCTGGTTTTTTATTGGCCGGACCAGGAGCGGCAGGTGTGCATCGCCGGTCAGGCTGAGCAGATTTCACGGAGCGAATCCGAGACGTATTTCAAATCGCGCCCGCGCGGGAGCCAGCTGGCTGCCTGGGCCTCACACCAAAGCGAAGTGATTGCCAATCGTGAGGTGCTGGAGAAGCAATGGCAGGAACTGCAGGCCAAATATCCGGGCGAGGACGTGCCGATGCCGTCGAATTGGGGCGGGTTTGTGCTGGCGCCATCGCGAGTGGAATTCTGGCAGGGCCGCCGGAGCCGGTTGCACGATCGCTTTCGGTATTCGAAACAGGCCAACGGCCAATGGCTGATCGAACGGCTGAGCCCGTGAAAAAAAGTAGCGGCGGTCTATGACCGCCGCAAATGGCACCATCCCGCCCGCATGACATCGGTATCAACGCCGTCGGGCCAATGCTCGGGCTTTCCTATTTCTTTTAAGCTTCCGCCTTGGGCGGCTCGGTTTCGGAACCGGTCGCGGCTTCCTCCTGCTGCTCGCTGATGACGGGCGCGATGGCCTGTAATTTATCGCCGGTTTCGAGGTTGATGAGTTTGACACCCTGCGTGTTGCGGCCCGCTTCGCGAATGTCCTTCACAAATGTCCGCACCATCTGGCCGCCCGTGGTAATCAACATGATTTCATCATTGTCGCGAACGGTAAGCGCGCCAATGACCGCGCCGGTTTTCTCATTCGTCTTCATCGTGATGATGCCTTTGCCGCCGCGCGATTGAACGCGGTAAACCGGGCCGTCATTGTCGTCAAATGGAGTGCGTTTACCGATGCCGTTCTCGCTCGCCACGAGCAACGTCGCATCCCGGACGACCACGGCGGCAGCCACGACCGCGTCGCCTTTGTCGATGCTGATGCCTCGCACGCCGCCGGCCGCGCGGCCCATCGAGCGCACGTCGGATTCGTGAAAACGAATGCTCATGCCGCCCTTCGTGATGAGCACCACGTCATCGCCGGGGTCTTTGACATCGTTATTCTCCACGATACTGCCGCGCGTGAGTTTCACTTCAATCAACGTGTCGCCCTGATCAATGCTGATGGCGATAATGCCCCCCTTGCGGACATTGGCGAATTCGTTGAGCGAGGTTTTCTTGACCGTGCCCTGCTGGGTGGCGAAGAAAAGTTCGCCGGATTGCTGCCAGGTCACGTCTTGTTTATCGGCGTCGGTGCTGGATTGAATTCGGATCAGTGCGGCGATTTTTTCGCCGCTTTTCAATTCGAGCAGGTTGGCGATGCTGCGGCCTTTCGAGGCCCGGCCCATATCGGGGATTTCGTGCACGCGCTCCACATACACGCGCCCGGTGTTCGTGAAAAACATCAGGTAATCGTGCGTGCTGGCGGTGAACAGGTGCTCGATGAAATCCTGGTCCTCGGGCGTTTCGCTTTCGCGCGTGGCCATCCCGATGACGCCCTTGCCGCCGCGCCTTTGAGCGCGGTAACTGGAAACATTCGTGCGCTTGATGAGGCCGTTGTGCGTGAGCGTGATAATGACGCCCTCGTTAGCGATCAAATCTTCAATCGCGATCTCGCCTTCGTCCGGCACAATCTCGGTTTTGCGCGGCGTGGCGTGCTTTGCTTTGATTTCCTGGAGCTCCTTTTTGATGATGGCCATCACGCGCGATTCCTTCGCGAGAATGTCCAGCAAATCCTTGATCGTTTCGAGCAACGCGGTGTATTCCTTGACGATTTTGTCGATTTCCAGCCCCGTCAATTGATACAGCCGCAGGTTGAGGATTTCATCCACCTGCCGTTCGGTGAGCGCGTAGCGGCCGCCGTTCAAGCGCGCTTCGCTCCGGATCAGGACGCCCCATTTTTCAACCTGCGCGCGCGACCATTCGAAGGCGAGCAGTTTGACCTTGGCCTCATCGCGCGTTTTCGAACCGCGGATAATGGCGATGAATTCATCGAGATTCGACAGCGCAATGATGAATCCTTCGAGCTGTTCGGCGCGTTCCTCGGCTTTTTTGAGCTCGTAGCGCGTCCGGCGCAAAATCACTTCGCGGCGGTGCTCGATGTAACACTGGATGATTTCCTTGAGGTTGAGCGTCTTCGGACGCCCATGATCGATGGCAAGCGAATTGACGCTGAAAGAAATCTCCAGTTGCGTGTGCTGAAAAAGATTCGCGATGACCACCTTCGGATTGCCCTCGCGCTTAAGCTCGATGACGATGCGGCAATTTTCGTCCGACTCATTGCGCATCGCGGAGATATCCGTGATGACCTTGTCATTCACCAGCGCCGCGATTTGTTCCTCCAGGCCGGCGCGGTTGACGTTGAAAGGAATTTCCGTGATGACAAGCTGTTCCCGGTTGCCCTTCATCTCTTCGATCCCGATGCGCCCGCGCAATTTCACGCTGCCTTTGCCGGTCGTGAAATAATTCTTGATGCCCTCAACGCCGCAGATGAATCCGCCCGTCGGAAAATCCGGGCCTTTGACGTATTTCATCAATTCGGGAATGGAGATGGCCGGCTTGTCAATCTGCGCGCAGATGCCGTCAATCACTTCGCCGAGATTATGCGGCGGCATGTTCGTGGCCATGCCGACGGCGATGCCCGTGCCGCCGTTGACGAGTAAATTCGGAAACGCGGCGGGGAAAACGGTCGGCTCGGTGAGGCGCTCGTCGTAATTCGGAACAAAATCCACCGTCTCCTTGTCCATGTCCGACATCAGCAGCGCGCCCAGATGCGTCAGGCGCGCCTCGGTGTAACGCATCGCCGCCGGCGGATCGTTTTCCACGGAACCAAAATTGCCCTTGCCGTCCACCAGTTTTTCGCGCATGGCCCACGGCTGCGCCATATGGACGAGCGTCGGGTAAATGACCGCTTCACCGTGCGGATGGTAATTTCCCGAAGTGTCACCGCAAATCTTGGCGCACTTGATGTGCTTGCGACCGGGGAACAGCGAGAGGTTCTCCATCGCGTAAAGAATGCGCCGCTGCGAAGGCTTCAAACCATCGCGAACGTCCGGCAGCGCCCGTGAAATAATCACGGACATCGAATAATCGAGGAACGAATTCTTGATCTCGTCGGCGACGTTTATCTTGGAGATTTTTTCGCCGGCGGAATACGCGCCGCCACTGGGTTTCTGCTCGGGGGGAGTATTGGAATTGGTTTCGTCTGGCATGATAAAATTCTAAAGGGTGGCTCCGGCGATTGCCGCCGGGGGAATAAGAGCAATGGCAAACTGCTCGCAGGCGGCGCGCATCCGGTTGTCAGTGGTCGAAAGGATCCCGCACTTTTGCAGGTCGCAGGTTGCGACATGCAGCGCGTCGAGCGTGCGCAATGGAATCTTCGGATGACAGGCAAGCTGCATCGCGCTCGCGCGTTCGAGAACGGTGCGGTTCAATGGAAAGAGCTTGATAAGTTCGTCTTCAATCATCGCCAAAAATTTTTCGCCGGCGCTTGCCCGCTCGCGTGAAGTAATATGCCCTGCTCGCTCTTTGGCGAGCAGGGCTGAACGAACTTCCGCCAGGGCTAGTTCTGAAGTCTCAAACCTGTGCCCCGCCAGTTCGCGGTCGAACCAGTCGCTGTCCGATTCACGCACGAGCAATTTTACGATGATCGCAGAATCCAGATACATCGTTACCACCCGCGCGAATCCCGGTCCTCGCGAATCAATTCTTCCGCCGATGGTCCGCCGTGGATGGGTTGTTTCAGGAGGAAATCTCCCATCCCGGTGAATACCTTTCGAGCGCGCTCCGGCTTGACCGGTGACAGCACCGCTTTGGGCTGGCCATCGCTGGTGATCGTGACTTCCTGGCCGCGCGCCACCAGTTCGAGCAGGGCTGAGAGCTTGGCTTTAGCTGCCCTGACAGGAATGGTGATCCCGATTCCCGGCATGGCCACGGCTTCCTTCAATTCCAAGCCCCCCGACTTGTGCGCCGGGTAAAGTGTTTTAACAGTTTTCGTTTTCATGTAAAAACAATGTAGTTACATGTGACTACATTGTCAACTATTATTTAAACATCTAGATTCCTCACGTTCAACGCGTTTTCCACGATGAAATCGCGCCGCGGCTCGACTTCCTCGCCCATCAGCTTCACAAACATTTCCTCGGCCTCGACGGCGTCGGTCAGTTCGATCCGCAACAGCTTGCGCTTGACCGGGTTCATGGTGGTCTCAAAAAGCTCTTTGGCGTCCATTTCGCCCAGACCTTTGAAGCGATACATCTGGATGCCTTTTTTGCCGACGGCTTTCACCGCCGAAAGAATTTCCGGAATGGAGAATAAAGGCGCAACCGTCGCCCGATCGCCTTCGCCCTCGATCAATTCAAAAAGCGGTTTGTCCTGCGCCGCATATTGATCGACCATCAGGCCTTTCTTGCTCAACTTGCCCAGCAAATCCGCAATGGCCTTGCTTTCGAGATGAAGATGGTAAAGTTTCGCGCGGCGGATGGGGCCGTCTTTCTTGCGCTCGAACTCGGTGTCGCTGCCGAACAAATCATTGTTCGCCGATTTGAATTGCTCCACCTCGTCGTTGCTGGGGAAGTAATGCACGGTTTCGTCATTGCCGTTCCGGATTTTCACCATGAATTGCGGCAACGTGCCGTCGGCGCCGCGTTTCGCGACATAATCCGCGAAATCACCGCCCAGCCGGCGAATGTAAGTGGCGTGTTTGTCCAGCGATTCCAGCAGCGAAAGAATTTCCTCCAATTGCTTCGGCGCCATTTCGCGGCCGTCCGCGAGGTTTTTCAACTTCACTTCCTCCACGCCGTTTTGGAGCAGGATGCGGTTGAGCTGCACGTCATCATCGATGTAATCCGTTTTTTTCTTGCGCGTGATGCTGTAAAGCGGCGGTTGCGCGATATATACGTAGCCCTGCTTCACCAGTTGCGGCATTTGCCGGTAGAAAAACGTGAGCAACAACGTGCGGATGTGCGAGCCGTCCACGTCGGCGTCGGTCATGATGATGATTTTGTGATAGCGCAATTTCTCGAGATTAAACGCGCCTTCACCTTCGCCGTCGCCAATGCCGGTGCCGATGGCGGTAATCATCGTGCGGATTTCGTTGTTCTGAAGAACTTTGTCTAACCGCGCTTTCTCGACGTTAATCAGCTTGCCGCGAATGGGCAGGATGGCCTGGAATTTCCGGTCGCGTCCCTGTTTGGCGGAGCCACCGGCTGAGTCACCCTCGACGATATACAACTCCGTGTTTTCGGGATCGCGGTCCGAGCAGTCCGCCAGTTTTCCGGGCAAGCCACCGCCCGTCAGCGCGCTTTTGCGCACCGCTTCACGCGCTTTGCGCGCGGCCTCACGTGCGCGGGCGGCATTGAGACCCTTGTCGATGACCCGTTTCGCCACGGGCGGATTGGCGTCAAAATAGGCCATCAAACCCTCGTAAGTCACCGAGCCGACGATCCGTTCCACTTCCGGTGAAAGCAGTTTTACCTTCGTCTGCGATTCAAATTTCGGATCGCTGTGCTTCACGGAAATCACCGCCGTCAAGCCTTCGCGCACATCATCGCCCGTGATTTGCGGGTCTTTGTCCTTCAACAAAGAGTTGGATTTGGCGTATTGATTAATGGCGCGTGTGAGCGCGCTGCGAAATCCGACCAGGTGCGTGCCGCCGTCGGGATTGTGAATCGTGTTGGTGTAGCAAAGCACCTGGTCGTTGTAGCTGTCGTTGTATTGCAACACGACCTCGACGTGGACTTCGATGGGTTTGTCGTCGAGCTTTTCCGTGGTCTCTTTGCGAAACGCGATCGGCTTGGGATGCAGCGGTTCTTTGTTTTTGTTGAGCTGCTTGACGAATTCCTCGACACCATCCTTATAAAAATATTTTTCCGGCTTGGACTCCGTCTTCCGTTCATCATTGAAGACGATTTCCAGCCCGGAATTCAAAAAGGCCAGTTCGCGCAGGCGCTGGGAAATGATATCGGCCTTGAAATCGACTGTTTCGCGGAAAATTTCCGGGTCGGGCTTGAAGGTAATCAAGGTGCCGGTGTGCTTGGAGGTGCCGATGACATGGAGCTTCTGCATGGTTTTGCCACGCTCGAATTCCATTTGATATATCTCGCCGTTGCGCGAGACCTCCACCTCGAACCATTCGCTGACCGCGTTCACGCATTTGGCGCCCACGCCGTGCGTGCCACCGGAAAATTTATAACCGCCCTGGCCGTATTTGCCGCCGGAATGCAGGGTGGTGAGCACCAATTCCACACCGGGCAAACCGCTCTCTTTGTTGATGTCCACCGGAATGCCGCGGCCATTGTCGCGAATGGAAATCGAACCATCGACGTGAATGTTCACTTCAATCCGGTCGCACTTGCCGGCCAGATGTTCGTCCACGGAATTATCCAGCACTTCGCTGACACAATGATGCAGCGCGCGCTCATCCGTGCCGCCAATATACATGCCGGGCTTTTTGCGCACGGCTTCCAACCCCTTGAGTTGGGAGAGTTTTGAGGCGTCGTATTTTTCCGGCGATTCGGGGCTGGTTTGTGACTTTTCTTCGGCTTCCAAAACGTTTTCTTCAGGCATAAAAATCTTGCGGGATGGAGTGGTAGCCATCCGGGTTTTCGACGACAAAATTCTAGAAAAAATACCCTTTCAACACAACCTTTTGTTTCACTTTTCGCCCGTCAAAAAACACCATTAGTTGTGGAGATTTGAAAGGAGAAACCGAATATATTGCGGTTTCCGGGCTTTCGCTTCCGAACTGCCAAATGTAGTCTCGAACCCTTTTAAGTGCAATCATTCAAATCGGGTTTTCTACTCAAAAACCCGGTTAATTTCCTTGCAATTAAGATCGGTTGCCGCCACTCGATTTTACCACCGAAAAAAGCAGGAAAATATTCTGAGCGGCGGAAGGCGGAAGGCCGATTTCCCGGGCGGATGATCCGTCGGTTCATGCTCCGAAATCCGGCTTTCCTGCCTCCCTTATAAATCAGCCAAAAAATCCCGCTTGCTTTGCCGCCAACGAAACCTACTTTTCACCCATGCCTGTTTTGGAAACGACGAATAAAAAATCAAACGAATCCCGCTCCGCAGTGGCAACCGATTCCCCAACCAATTTCTTGGAACATCCCGATCACTTTCCGCGCCGTCACATTGGCCCTGACTCGGCGCAAACAAAACAAATGCTCGAAGTCCTCGGGCAACCCAGTCTGGATGCCCTCATCAATGAAGCCGTGCCGAAACAGATTCGATTGCAACGGCCATTACAGCTTCCCGCCGGGCGCGGTGAATATGAAGTCCTGGCTCAATTGAGAACCATTGCGTCCCAAAACCAGGTTTACCGCTCATTCATCGGCATGGGATATTATGACTGCATCACGCCTGCCGTCCTTCAGCGAAACATGCTGGAGAATCCCGGTTGGTACACTCAATACACTCCTTACCAGGCTGAAATTTCCCAGGGCCGCCTCGAAGCGTTGTTGAATTTTCAGACGATGGTCACCGACCTCACTGGCCTGGATATAGCGAACGCCTCGTTGCTGGATGAAGCCACTGCCGCCGGAGAAGCGATGACGATGTGCCACGCTTTGAAGGACGGGCGCAACGTGTTTTTCGTCTCCGAGGATTGCCATCCGCAAAACATCGACGTGGTCAAGACCCGCGCGAAGGCGCTCGGCATCGAAGTGGTCGTGGGCGACGCAACCAAGTTCACATTTGATGACAAAGTTTTCGGTGCGCTGGTGCAGTATCCAAATACCTATGGTGGTATCATCGATTATTCCGACTTTGTCGAACAGGCCCATACCGCTGGCGCGATGGTGACGGTCGCCACGGATCTGCTGGCGTTGACCTTGCTGAAACCACCGGGCGAATTCGGTGCGGACATCGCCGTCGGCAGCGCGCAACGTTTTGGCGTCCCACTGGGCTACGGCGGCCCGCACGCCGCATTTTTTGCCACCCGCGATGCCTTCAAACGCCACATGCCCGGACGCATCGTCGGCGTTTCCAAAGACTCTCGCGGTAAACCGGCCCTCCGGCTCGCCTTGCAAACGCGCGAGCAACACATCCGTCGCGAAAAGGCTACCAGTAATATATGCACGGCGCAGGCGCTCCTGGCGAACATCGCTTCCATGTATGCGTGTTATCACGGGCCGGAGGGGTTGAGGAAGATTGCGCGACGGGTACATGCCATGGCTGAACTGTTCAGCGGAGCAGTCATGGCAAATGGTTTCAAAGTCGACTATGGCGAATTCTTTGACACGGTTGGTGTGGAATGTGGATCGACAAAAAAACGAGACGAAATCATTCAGCGAGGGCTCGAGCGTGGCGTGAATTTCAGGGCTTATTGCGAGGACGGAATTTCGGTGGCCTTTGATGAAACGACGGATGCTGCCACGCTTTCAGAGTTGGGATCGATTTTCACGGGCAAACCTGCGGAGCCAATTGTTATTGAGAAGGGGGTTGATGAAATGGAGGTTGGTTTCCGGGAACATTTGCGCCGCACATCGCCATTCCTCACACATAAAGTCTTCAACTCCTACCACAGCGAAACCGAAATGCTCCGCTACATCAAGCGGCTCGAATCGCGCGATCTCTCGCTCACAACTTCGATGATTCCGCTCGGCTCCTGCACGATGAAGCTGAATGCTGCCGCCGAAATGCTGCCCATCACCTGGCCCGAGTTCGGAAAGCTTCATCCCTTCGCGCCGTTAAAACAGACAAAGGGATATCAAATTATTTTCCAACAGCTCGAAGAGTGGCTCGGCGAAATCACGGGTTTCGCCGGAATCTCCTTGCAGCCCAATGCCGGCTCCCAGGGCGAGTACGCGGGCCTGCTGGTCATTCGCGCCTATCACGAAAATCGTGGTGAGACCCATCGCAACATTTGCCTTATTCCGACCTCCGCCCACGGTACCAATCCCGCCAGCGCCGTCATGGCCGGAATGAAAGTCGTCGCCGTTGCTTGCGACAAGGACGGCAATATCGACCTCGCCGATTTACGCGCGAAAGCTGAGGCCCACAAAAACGACCTCGCTGCCTTGATGATCACCTATCCCTCGACCCACGGCGTGTTCGAGGAGACCATCAAGGAAATCTGCGAAATCATCCACGCGCACGGCGGACAGGTCTACATGGATGGCGCGAACATGAACGCGCAGGTCGGTCTTTGCCGGCCCGCCGACATGGGCGCGGACGTGTGCCATTTGAACCTGCACAAGACCTTCTGCATCCCGCACGGCGGCGGTGGACCAGGCATGGGCCCAATTGGCGTGGCGGAGCATCTCGTGGATTTTCTCCCCGGCCATCCGGTCGTCAATCTCGGCGGCGAAAATCCCATCGGCGCCATCTCCGCCGCGCCGTGGGGCAGCGCGAGCATTTTGATTATCTCGTGGGTTTACATTGCGCTCATGGGCGGCGAAGGCCTGACCGATGCCACCCAGTATGCCATCTTGAATGCAAATTACATCGCGCGCCGCGTCGAAAATTTTTTCCCTGTCTTGTACAAGGGTCACGGCGGACTCGTCGCCCACGAATGTATTCTGGATTTGCGCGCCTTCAAAAGCGTGACGGTCGAGGACGTCGCCAAGCGCCTGATGGATTACGGCTTTCATGCACCGACCATTTCCTGGCCGGTCCCGGGCACGATGATGATCGAGCCCACCGAAAGCGAATCGCAGGCCGAACTCGACCGCCTGTGCGATTCGCTCATCAGCATTCACGGCGAGATTGCGGCGATTGAATCCGGCGCGGCGGACAAGCAAAATAATCCGCTCAAGGGCGCGCCGCACACGGCAGACATGGTAGCCACGGACAAATGGAGCAAGCCGTATTCGCGCGAGCAGGCCGCGTTCCCCGCGGCTTGGCTGCACGAGCACAAATTCTGGCCATACGTCGGCCGCATCGATAATGTCTTTGGCGATCGCAACCCCGTTTGCACGTGCGTGGGAATGGATGCTTACGAGTGATTTGAATAGAATCGAGTTTTGCCGCGTCCATCAATTGGCCGTTCCCCAGGAGTTGGGCGGCGAAGTCAGTGCAGGATAATGATTGTCAAAAAATGGAATTGTATTCCATGGATGAAGTTATGTATTGGAAGTAAACGTTATGAAAAAACCTTGTCATTCAATTGTTCTGGCGGGAATTTGCGCGAGCGTGCTTGGTATTGGGCACGCGGTTGCGCAATCGGGCCAGCCTGCCATGCAGCAGGACACCACCACGCTCTCGGATGATTACCGATGGTCCCGGACGTCGGGATTTTATTTGGGCGCCGATGCGGGCGGCGCTTTGACGAGCGATACCCGGGTCAAAGAATTTTTCGGGCCCGTCGATCCCGGCACGAAGGTCAGACTGGACCCCGGCGTGCGCTTCGGCGTCGTCGGCGGATATAAATTTAATCAATGGTTTGGGCTGGAAGGCGAAACGGGCGTGATTGCCAATAATATCAAATCAATCACCGGCGCGACCATTGATGGTAATGCCGACCTGGCCAACGTGCCCTTCCTCCTCAACGCGCGGTTTGAACTGCCGCACGGTCATTGCCCGGTCACGCCTTACTTCGGCGGTGGCGCAGGCGGAGCGGCCTCCGTCATCAGCATGGACCGCCATATTGAGCTGAATGACGTGCGCTTGAGCGGCAACGACGCCGCGCTGGTTTTTGCGTATCAAGCCTTCGCCGGCCTGCGTTACGCGATCACTGACCGTATCGGCCTTGGTCTCGAATACCATTACTTCGCCACCACCGGTCCCACCTGGCGCGCCGATGCCAGCGGCACGGACACGGACCACTTGCGTTTTCTCGGTGTGCAAAGTCATACCATCAGCGTCGCGTTTGATTTCCGTTTCTAAAAGCCCGCGAATTAATCCTGTCGAAAAGCGCCGATCGTTTGATCGGCGCTTTGCTTTTGAAACCGACTGTCCGGCCTTAACCCGAAAGTTTTACGGAGCAAAAAGCTGGTAAAAGTTCTGTAGATTATTTGCCGCTTGAGGATCGCTAAATTGAAATTGTCCCGGAGCGACCTCAATAACGCCGCCAAGTTTCGTCCAATTGCTCGACGGCAGGGAGAGATTCGTGGAGGCGAGCATGCCGAACACTGCTCCCGGGTTATTGGTAAACGCAAATTGGATCGAACCGTTGGTCGAAGTTTGCACGCTAGTGAGTGTGGTCATCGCCGGAACGGGCACGGCAACATTGACGATACTGGAGGTGCTTTGAATGCCATTAACGAAAACGGTGGCGAACGCCTGGCCCGGCGGGAAATTCCAAACCGGCAGGGAGGTGAAAGAATTCGTCGACCAGTTCGTGGTGAGCAGGAAGGTGGTTTGGCCGCTTCCAATATTGCGCAGTTGGACCAGCGGATAATCCGTGCCGGAATCCTGAAAACTGCCACTGGAGCCTTCCGCAATGCCGCGAAATCCCGTGCCTACGACCGTCAGCGCGTCTCCCAGATTTAATGGCGAGGTGATCGAAGCGATCTGCGGCCGCCAGGAGTTGGTGCCCGTCAGTCCTGGATCGTACAGTTCGGCACTTGAAGTGTCGGAGTTCGCCCTGGTCACTCCGCCTGCAACCAACAGTCTGCTGTCAGCCAGGAGAACGGCCCCGTAATGCGCGCGATCCACGTTCAAGTCTGCCGCGGTGGCCCATTGCCCGGTGGACGGGTCATACATCTCCGGCGGTGCGCCTTCGCCGATCAACAAAACTTTTCCGTTCGGCAACAGAGTTAGAGTGGGTGGAAAATGACCCGGGCTGGGTGCGGCTGTTGCCGTCCAGAGGCCCGTTTGCGGATCGAACAAGTCGGCGACCGGGGAACCGTTGGTGGCCGTTCCGGTCACGAACACCTTGCCGCTGGGCAGCAATACCGCCGCGGTATCGTACGACGATACCCTAGTTTGGCCCGCATACGTCCACTGACCGCTGGCTGGGTCATACAATTCGGCGTTCGAAATATATTTGTCATTAAAGCCGCCACCGCCGACGACCATCACTTTTCCATTTGGCAATAAAACTGCCAGGTGAGCGGCGCGTTCGGTGATCATTGACCCGGTTACGGTCCAGCTATCCGAATTCGGATCATACAGTAGCGCGGTGGCGGGCAACCAGGTAGGGCCGGCGATCAGCACCTTGCCGTTCCGCATTACGGTAGCGGTGTCGCCGTTAGCGGCCGGAACTGCATTCGTTGTCCAGGTTCCCGTGACCGGGTCGTATAGCTCCGCAACGGGGATGCCGGTAATGCCACCGAGGACGAGCACTTTTCCATTGGGCAGCAACGTCGCGGAATGGTCATAGCGGGCGCGGTTCATTGAGCCTGTGTCGGTCCATGTTTTCGTGACCGGATTATAGAGCTCGCAACTTGCCAAATTGACGCCGCCGCTTACCAGCACCTGCCCATCAGCTAGCAGCGTTGCCGTTAAGGAATCCCGAATGTCATGCATCGAAGTGGTGTAGGTCCACGCGCCGGTTGTTGGGGCAATGGTCGGATCGTAAAGTTCCGTAGTGGAAGTAACCGCTCCGTTTGCCACTCCTCCGCCGGTGACCAGTATCTTACCGTTGGGCAGGAGCGTGGCTGTGTGGGCATCGCGCGCTGTATTGAGCGAGTTGGTTAGCGTCCAGCTTCCGGTGGCAGGATCGTAAACCTCCGCGCTGTTGGTTGAGTTTAAACCAGGGCCGGTTTCCCCGCCGATGACCATGACAGTCCCATTGGGGAGCAAGGTTGCTGAATGCCCGATGCGCCCAGAGTTCATTGGCGCGGCCAAAGTGGCCGTTCCCGTCGCCGGATCATATAATTCTGTGCTCAAGTAACCGTCGGGCACCGCTGAGCCGCCTCCCGTCAATAGTACCAATCCGTTCGGAAGCAAAGTCGCCGTATGCCCCAGGCGTGCTTGCGTCAATGGGCCTGTCTGCGACCATGTTCCGACCAAGGGATCGTAGAGTTCCATGCTGGAAAGAACGGGGGCGCCGCTGAAATTAGTGGGGTTACCCAGACCCCCGGCGACCAGCACCCTGCCGTCCGGGAGCAACGTCGCTGTGGGTTCAACACGTCCGTCGTGCAAGTTGCCGGTTTGCGTCCACGATTCGGTGGCGGGATCGTATAATTCAGCCGTTGGGGTGTTTGTGTTGTTGCTGCTCCCTCCCGCCACCAAAACCTTTCCATCCAACATCAGCGTCGCAGTGAAAGCGTATCGGCCGACGTGAACCGGACCTGTCAACGCCCACGTCCCCGACACGGGGTCATATAATTCCGCACTGGTCAGATAATCGGTATTATAACCCCCCACTACGAGCACTTTGTCGTTGCGCAGCAAAGTAGCTGTGTGACCGGAGCGAGGAACGTTCAATGAACCTGTAGGCGTCCACGTTCCACTCGCCGGGTCATATAATTCGGCGGTGTTGATGGCAGTTGTGCCGGTAAAACCTCCAGCCACCAGTATTTTGCCATTTTGTAACAGGGTTGCGGTATGGTCCTCCCGCACCGTGCTCATCGGGCTGTTTGTCAGCCATAAACCGGCTCGAGCCGATCGTTCGGCACACGAAGCAATCGCGACGACAGCCACGCAGATTCTGAATAATACAGTTCTTAATGAATTCCGTTTCATGAGCATTTTACCAATCTTAAGTCGTTTTATAGCAATGCTCTTGCCAGTTTTCCGACGCGCGCTTGTCTTGCTGTTGCCACCAGCGGGCCGTTGCGGCAGGATGCCCGCATGACTTCCGAACCGCGTCCCTGGGCGCTCGCGCGCAAGCTTCAGGCCATCGCGCAGACCGGCCTTGAATTCAACACCAACGAATACGACCGCGAACGCTACGAGTTGATCGGGAAAATCGCCGCCGAGTTGATGGCCGCCCATTGCGATACGCCGATAGAAACCTTCCAGAAAATATTCGACGCACAGGATGGCTATGCGACGCCCAAGGTGGACGTGCGCGCCGCCGTCTTTCGCGATGGAAAAATCCTCCTCGTCCGCGAGGCTGCGGATGGCTTATGGACGCTTCCCGGCGGTTGGGCCGATGTAAACGACGCGCCGCACGAGGCGGTCGAGCGCGAGGTGCGAGAGGAATCCGGCTTCTACGCAAAGGCCACAAAACTCGCCGCCGTTTACGATCGCGCGAAACATCCGCACGAGCCGCCGCTGCCATTTCACGTGTACAAAATGTGTTTCGTGTGTGAGATTATCAGCGGCGAAGCCACGCCGAGCCGGGAAACGCCGGAAGTCGCTTTTTTTGCGCCGGACGCATTGCCGCCGCTTTCGATTTCGCGCATTTTGGAATTCCAAATTCGGCGCCTGTGGGAGCACGCCAAAAATCCCGCCCTCCCGACGGACTTCGATTGATTTTCAAATGCAGTCGGAAAGAGGGCGGGGCATCTCCGATTGCCGTTCGGAGCCAACGTGCCTCAAAATTTCTCCTGCTTTTGGACTGCAGTGTCTCTCCGCCGCTTTTCTTCGGGTCGTGGGTTACTTGCCAGATTCGCAGAACTCAATAATTTGTCGCCAGACTTCCGCCGGCTTTATCATAACCGTGCCGTGATTATCTTCTGGAAATTCCCACAGCCGCTTCGCGCCGTGGTAGCCGTCATAAAGACGTCGCCCAAATTTTTCCGGAACGACCCGGTCGCGCCCGCCGACCAGCACCGCTACCGGTCCGTGATAGGTGCGTAAATAAACATCAGAGGGAAACCGGTCGCGCAGCAACAGACCGACGGGAATGATTTTCATGTGAGCCTGTCCAACCGCTACCAAACTGTTGTAGGGCGCGAGCAAAACCACCCCGGCAACTTTGACCGGATGTTTTCCCGCGAGATAAGTGGCTACTCCGGTGCCGAGCGATTCGCCGACCAAATAAATGGGCGCATTTGTCGCGAGCAGCCCAAACGCTTCGTCTGAGGCCTGGTCGAGACTTCGCTCGCTTGGTGAGCCAGGCCGGTTTTCGTAACCCGGATATTCCACGATGAATACATCGAACGGTTCGGCCTCTTGAATCACGTCCGCAAAATGGCCGCACTGGAAAGCGCACTCGGCATTGCCGTGAGTTATCAACATTTGGCCTTGCGCCGGTTGGACAGGCGATAAACGTTTCCAACCGATGGATTCGCCGGCCGGATTGACCCAGCGTTGAAGAGTTTGCGAGGCGGCGTATCGTTCCACCTGTGCGGGTTCGCAGGCCGGCGGAAAGTAAATCAGCTTCCGCTGCCACGCCGCGCAGCCGAGGCAAAACAGTACGTAGGCAATCAAACAGACCTTGGCTGCCCGGTAGAACAACTTTCGAAGTCGTGATCCGATTTTATTCAAGAAAACATCATGTCGCATCTGCGCGTCGTTGCGGCATCGAAATTTCTTTGGCCAACATCGAAAAAAATGATAGCAACAAGCCGCTTCCGGCGCCATGCCCCATCATCTTCGGGACCACTTATCAACGTGCACGAGCGACGCACCCGTGATTAAAGAGTATCGCTCACTCCTTTTTCAAATAAGGCTCGATCGGTTCCGCGCCGATGGTTCCGCGGAGGGATTCCAAATACGCCGGTGAATCGGCTAGTTCGGCGGTTTTCTTCGCCTGCGCCAGGCGGGAGTGGATGCCGAGCCGTGTGGCTTCGTCGGCGTGGCTTGGCCGTTTCAGGAATTTCTCGAGATAGTCGATGTGCCGGCGCCAAAGCTTGCGGTCCACATGTTGTTTCGCCACGAGCCGGGCGGCGTACCAGTCGCTGGCCAGCAACGATTCGCGCGTGAAGAGTTTGCGAAATTCGGGGTTGTCCAGTCCGGCTCCGTTCCATTCGTCATGCACCATGATGTGCAAGAGTGCCTTGACGGGTGGACAGGCCTGCGCGATGCTGCCGTCCTCGAAATACATTTTGGCCACGCGCTTCTGAGTGGCGATGATATTGTCCATGCCGTCCACAAAGATATCCATACCCTGCAATTCCGGACGCAGCATTTCGTCGGTGCAAACGTATTGGGGATGATTGAAGACGCGGCCGAAGAATCGCCGCACAAACTTTGCATTGATGCGGTAACCCAGCCGTCCGGCGAGCACTTTCTTTCCGGCGTGTTCGAAGTCGCGGCATTTCTCAAGGCACCGCTCCGCAATCAGAAACTTCGGATCGCGTTCCGTCGGCGTCATGCGACACCAGACTTCCGGCACGAGCAGGCTTACGTCGTGATCGACCCGCATCTTCGGCCCGACATAACCGGCGGCGGTCACGAATGCCTCGTGGCCGGTGAGGATGTAGGAAACCAGCGCGTTGTTGAGATCGATGATTGGCGGCAACGCGTTGAACGGCCCTTTCGTGAGCGCGCCTTCCGATCCCGCACCGGTGGTGGAAGGCGATTTGCCGGTCATGCTGCAAATAAATTCCATGAATAATTCGGGCAGCTCGAAATAGTGGATGGGATTGTAAACCGCGAGCGAGCGGATGCCGGCTTCGGGCGGATTATTTCGGCGGCCCGGCAGCACGGCCGCCACCGGATTGTAAACCGGTTTTTCGGGCGGGAGCCGGTGCAGCATGCGCGTGCCCATTTCCGCGAGATAGCTCAGGCGCGGGTTGAGCAAATCCGGGCGGACCTGCAGATAGCGCGGGTTCTTGCTCGGCTTGCCATCCACGAGCCGCGGGTTGGCGGTGCAAACGAAATAACCCGTGTTGCCGTTCGCCATCACCTGCTGAATGAGGTTGCGCATCGGTTCGGTGAATTGATGGAAGGAAATGGCGTCTTCAAAGATTTCGTGGGAAACCCGCGAAGGCAGCGGTTCGTAGTTCGAAAAGAAATTATCCGCGCGGGCGAAATCAGCCTCCGTCACCTTGTCATAACCGCGGTGAATCGCGTCATCCGGGCGCTGGAACAAACGGCTTTCCGTGTTGAAAACGAACTTCAGCGATTCCGGGCCGGGAGCGCCCACGACCGCCGGTGGCACTACCACCGACGCGGTGATGTCGTCCTCAGTCTGGATTTTTACCGCGGGATTGAAATCCTTGCGCAGGCCAAAAGTGCGCCATGAGCCGTCGGCTTCAAAACCCACGCGCAAATACGTGGTGACCAACTTGCGATTATCGCACTTCAATTCATTCGCCGGTTCGCCGTTGATGATGTCCACGCTGAAATGGTCGCGCCAGCTTCCGTTCCATGCCTGTTTGTAGTAGCGCTTCACCACAAAGACGAGTTCCTTCAGGTATTGGGGCACGCTCTCCAGCCACGCGTTGTACTCCGGCGTATAATCGAGTTCGTCGGGCGTGAGCAGCTTGATGACGGAGCCAAGCGAACGTTCCGCGGCCAGCACCGGCCGGTCGTCTTTTTTGTCCCGATCGATGAAACGCCCACTGTAATCGCGGTCAATCAATTCCGCGACGCGGTCGAAATCTTTTTTGAAGTCCGAGACAAAAACCGGCCCCACCAAAATGGCGTCCGTGATGGGCTTGGAAATTTCCGATTTGCCGCCACCCGAAACGGTGCAGGGTTTGTGACATAAAGTACCCCAGGGCCGCGTGCCCACGAGCCGCCAGCCGCGATTGGGCCCAGGCTTTTCCATGCGGACGCGGTAACCGGACGGACGAAGGTAGGTGTTCTCGGGCAACAATTTGATGCGTTGCTCCTTTTCTCCCGAAGACCACGACACGGTTTGGGTGTGCAGATCAAAAAACGCGTCGTGCGGGACGTAAATAATGTCGCGATATTTTTTATCAATCGCATAGCCCTCGGGCTGGGCGTCGATGAAACGCCCGTAGAGCCGGCAGAATTCCTGGTAATTGTGCCCCTTGCTTTTGACGTGCCGGTCGCCGCTGAATTCCTCACCCAAATCAAAGGCGGGAAAAACCAGCGCCCCGCCGGCATGCTCCTCTTCGCACAGACCGTAAAGATTGGCCGCGTAACTGATCTGCGTCTTAACCTCTTTTTTGCAATAACCGAAATAATTGTCCGCAATGAGCGTGACGATGACGCCCGATTCGTCGCGGCAGGTGAGCTTGAAAGCGCCGCCGTTGTTATAGAGTTCGGATTCGGTTTTCCAGCACATGCCGTCGCGGCGCTGGCGTTCAGTGGCTTGGTCCCAATGCGGCAGGCCCGCGTCCTTTTTCGTGATCTTGATCAGGTGCGGCGCGAGGATGACGCAGCCGGTGTGGCCGGTCCAATGCTCGGGATCGAGGGCGGCGTCGTTTTCCGGCAGGCCCGGGTCGCCGGCGTTGCCGAAAATGTTTTCCACGAAATCCAGGTTGCTGACGAGATTGCCCGGCGCGAAGAAGCGAATCTCCATCGATTTCCGCTCAATGAAGCCGGGGACTTCCGGACAAACCGTGGGCCGCAACAGAAGGGAAACAAAACATTCCGCCGGATTGGCCTCCCCGGCGGTGAAAGGCAATCGCAGGATGTCGCGGGGCGGATTGAGCGCCGCGGCCAGCATTTTGCCAAAAGTCACCTTCGGCACGCCGATTTTATCGTCCGGAATGGGGAGCCCGCCTTCAGTCACGTGAAAAATTCCCTGCGTTGTGCGGCGGTCGCTCAAGGGATTGTGCAGCACGCCTTGCTTGGTGCGATAGGAGCTGAGAATGCTCGACCGAAACTCATCGCTGCCGACCGGCAGCGAGAGAGCGCGCGCCATGCCGGGGCGGTCCAGCGTCAAGGTGCGCGACGGCAGCCGGGTGAACGGAATTTCCTGGAGATAATCGTAAAGAAAAGTTTGGATGCGCTGATCGGGCGGGCAGACATGGGCGGCCAGCAGGCGCTCTTTCTCGCGGTATTGCGCGACGAGCGAAGCCGCCATTTCGCCGAATTCACCGCCAGCAGCGGCGGCGGGCGCATAGCCCATTAATGCCAGTTTAAGATTGATGTAGGAAATCAATGTCTCGGAAGAAGTGGTTGGGTTCGTAAGAGTTGAAGAAATCATGTGAGATGATTTTAGTCGTGGCACCGCGCGTCATGCGTCATGGCAATAAGCTTGTTGTTGTTGCTCCTCCTGTTGGACGAGCGGTTCGGCGCCGTCCGACTCGAAGGACAGGAAAATGTAAGCGTTAAACCGCGCCTCGCCAATATTATTGAATCGCAGTTGACTCCTGCTTATTTCCCGGCTGCGGTAAGCAACTCGCCAAAATCCGGCAGCAGTGTGTATTTCTTCAACCACGGTGTGTACATGAAACCACGCACATTCGGCACGCTGCGGGCCGTTCGCAGCCAACCTTTCACGTCATCCAGGTTGTCAGCATCGTAGTAGCACGCCACCAGCGTCTCAAAACCTTGCTCCGAACTGAAGCGAAGTGATTTCTCGGACGGCTCTCCACCCCAAACGGCCATCACGACATCCTTAGGAACGTGGTTCCAGGATCCCGTGAAATCACCATGTACCAAATAGTAATCGCCATGTCCGTTGTGGTTGGGATCGAACATGTCGGACCACACGTAAATCTTCGCGCCCGGAATATATTTTTTGAGGATCTGTGATTGCCGGGTCACACACTCACCGAGCAATTCGCCCATGTCGCGCCCTTTGCACGCCTCGCACGTGCCACCCATTCGGATCTCGTCCATGTTGAGGACGACGCGCCTCGGATGCAGATGCTCGGCCAGCAATTTGGCCTCATGATCGAAAATTTCGTAGAGTTCCGGCTCCGCCATGCACACTGTGACCTGGGAATCGTTGATCGCCAGTCCGTGGTACCAACTCACGCGCAGTTTCTGTCCGTCCTTGATGCTCGAGCCGGGCAGCAGGTGCAGCGATGGCCAATCGTGCTCCACGTGCCAGAGGCTGTAATTCGGGTCATCCAGCCGGGCGTAATCTTTGCCCTCCGCAAAGGTGGTGGCTCCATCCTCGCTCCGCACGGTCACCGGTGTCCCGGGCCGGTGCAGTACGTTGATCGGTCCGATTTCTTCGATCGACCAGTCATCCAGCCAGACCTTGCCCTCCCGGCCGCCCCACATTCCGGCATAAAGGTTCACCGCGTCAAATTCCAGGCTATCGAACACCAGCGTCAGCGGATGCCAATCTGAAGTGGGCTGGACATGGAAATCCTGAGGTGAAAGGCTGCGACCTCCTGCAGCCAGGGCTTGAAGATAAAATCCACCGGCTGGCTGCAACCCCTCCGTCTTGATCCACAAAGTCACACGATAGATCCGGTGCGGGTGGAGTTTGATGGTTTGCATGACGCGGCCATTGCCGGCCGGGTTGGCGGTGAAATTTTCCAACCGCAATGACACCTGTCCTCCGTGCTTGATCGACGAGTCCACAATGCTCTCCTGGCCAGGCGAATCCTGCATGCGGAATCCGGCCAGCCGGTTGTCTTTGGACTCCTCAAATCCCCCATTCACCAAGCGAATTGTTTTGTCCGGAAGAAACCGGGCCTCGTTGTCGTCCGCCAGAAACGGTGCGTCAATCACTGGCAAGCCCTCCGCCAGATTACGGTCGTGCGCCAGCACGCCGCCGGCATAGCCGACGGAGAAGACGGCCGGGATTAGTTCGAGTTTGTTGGTCTCCGCCGCCAGCCTGACCTGCTCGAGGCGGCGAAAGAAGTCGGGATTCTGTTTGCACAACGTGTCGAGACCGCAGGAAAGAACGGCTCCGTTGAGGCCGTGCCGGCCGGCCGTTTCGAATAATCGCGAAATCTCGATCACGTCGCCGTCCTGTTGGAGATTCCATCCGAAAACCCAAACAAAGCGGTCCTGGTATTCCTGGCCAACCGCGAGACTTGAGTAAGCCAGGCAAAACCAGAAGGGCAGCAGGCGAAGGTATTTCATAGTCAGTTCAGTCTTTGAATCCACAAATGCGCAATTGTTAGTTTTGTTTCAGGCTCACCTCGGCGCAATCAAAAAGGCGAATCCCTTTCGGGATTCGCCTTTGCAGCGGCGCTCCATGAGCGTCGAAAATCAGCGGCGATCATTGATCGCCGCTACATCTTAATACCGGTAATGCTCCGGCTTATACGGCCCTTCCACCGGCACGCCGAGGTAATCAGCTTGTTTCTTGGAGAGCTTGGTCAGCTTTACGCCGATGCGTTCCAAGTGCAAGCGGGCGACTTCTTCGTCCAGCTTCTTCGGCAGGCGATACACGCCGATTTTGTTCGTCTCGCGATTCGCCCACAAATCCAATTGCGCCAGGCATTGGTTGGTGAAGCTGTTGCTCATCACGAAGCTCGGATGCCCCGTGGCGCAACCGAGGTTCACCAGCCGGCCTTCCGCGAGCAGATAAACCGAGCGGCCGCCCGGCAAAATATATTTGTCGTATTGCGGCTTCACGTTCACGCGCTTCACGCCCTTCAAGTTGTTGAGGCGATCCACCTGGATCTCGTTGTCGAAATGGCCAATGTTACAAATGATGGCCTGGTCCTTCATCTTGAGAACGTGGTCCAGCGTAATGATGTCGCAATTGCCGGTGGTCGTGACGTAAATGTCCGCCGTGCCGAGCGTGTCTTCGAGCGTGGTGACTTCGAAACCTTCCATCGCGGCCTGCAGCGCGTTGATGGGATCGATCTCCGTCACAATCACGCGCGCGCCGAATCCGCGCAGCGAATGCGCGCTGCCTTTGCCCACGTCGCCGTAGCCGCACACGACCGCAACCTTGCCCGCGATCATCACGTCGGTGGCCCGCTTGATGCCGTCCGCCAGCGATTCGCGGCAGCCGTAGAGATTATCGAACTTCGATTTGGTGACCGAGTCATTGACGTTGATGGCCGGGACCAGCAATTTTCCCTGCTCCAACATCTGGTAAAGGCGATGCACGCCGGTGGTCGTTTCCTCGGAAACGCCCTTCCAGTTCTTCACGACTTCATGCCAGAAACCGGGCCGTTCCTTCGCGACCTTTTTCAAAAGCGACTTGATGACCGCGACCTCATGGTTGTCGCTGGATGAGTTGACCCAATCGCTGCCGTTTTCCAGCTCGTAACCTTTGTGGATGAGCAGGGTGGCATCGCCGCCGTCATCGACGATCAATTGCGGTCCCTTGTTACCGGGGTGGGTGAGGGCGGCCAATGTGAAGTCCCAATATTCCTCAAGCGTTTCGCCCTTGTGCGCGAAGACCGGGATGCCGGCTTCCGCAATGGCGGCGGCGGCATGGTCCTGCGTGCTGAAAATATTGCAGCTCGCCCACCGCACCGACGCGCCGAGTTCCACCAGCGTCTCGATGAGAATGGCGGTCTCAATGGTCATGTGCAACGAACCGGTAACGCGCACGCCTTTGAGCGGCTTTTGCGGGCCGTATTTTTTGCGAATGGCCATCAGGCCGGGCATTTCGTGTTCACACACCTCGATGGTCTTGCGGCCCCATTCGGCGAGCGAGAGATCGCGGACGGCGTAATCATGTTTGCCGTTGCCGTTTTTCGGCAGCGCGACGGCCGCCTTCGGCGTGGCGCGGCGCGATTCTGAGAGTTTAATTTTTGCCATAATATTGAATCGTTGATTGTTAATTTTAGAGCGCTTTTTTCAAGGCCTCGACTTTGTCGGTCTTTTCCCAGGTCAAGTCAGAGTCGCTCTTGCCAAAGTGGCCGTAATTGGTGGTCTTGCTGTAAATCGGCCGGCGCAGGTTCAATTGATCGATGATGTCCGAGGGTTGAAAGCTGAACACGCGATTGACGGCGCGGGTGATTCGGTTTTCCGAAACCGTGTTGGTGCCGAAGGTCTCGACATGCACGCTGACCGGGTCGGGATGCCCGATGGCGTAAGCGAATTGGAGTTCGCAACGCGAGGCCAGCCCCGCGGCGACAATATTCTTCGCGACCCAGCGGCCCATGTAGGCGGCGCTGCGGTCCACTTTCGTCGGGTCCTTGCCCGAGAAGGCGCCGCCGCCGTGACGGCCCATGCCGCCGTAGCTGTCCACAATGATTTTGCGGCCGGTCAGGCCGGTATCACCCTGCGGTCCGCCCACAACGAAACGGCCCGTGGGATTGATGAGGAATTCAGTATCCTTCGTGAGCATGCGCGCGGGCAAAACTTTTTTGATGATTTGCTCGATGCAGAATTTTTCAATCTCAGCGTGAGTAACCTCTTTGCCGTTAAGTTTGTCGCAATGCTGCGTGGAAATGACCACGTTGGAAATCGCCACTGGCTTGTTGTTTTCGTAAACGACCGAAACCTGCGACTTCGCGTCGGGGCGGAGCCACGCGGGGCCGCCATTTTTGCGAGCCTTGGTGAGTTCGCGGCCGAGACGATGCGCATACATGATCGGCGCGGGCATCAATTCGCGGGTTTCATTGCAGGCATAACCGAACATCAGGCCCTGGTCGCCGGCGCCCTGCTTGGCGGTCTTTTTGCCTTTCGCCTTGCGGGCATCCACGCCCTGGGCGATATCGGCGGATTGGCCGGTCAGGATGACATTGACGAATACTTTGTCCGCATGAAAAACGTCGTCGTCATTCACGTATCCGATTTCACGAATGGCCTCGCGGGCAATCGTGGGCACGTCAATGACGTCAGTCGGATTGCGGGTGCCGATTTTCGGAATGGTGATTTCGCCGCCAACGATCACGATGTTCGATTTGACGTACGTTTCGCAGGCAACGCGCGAAGTTTTGTCGATCGTAAGGCACGCATCCAGCACTGCGTCGGAAATAGTATCGGCGACCTTGTCCGGATGGCCTTCGCCCACGGACTCCGAAGAAAAGATGAATCGATTGCTCATTAATTTATCAGCTCGTTAACTTTACGCCAATAACATATTGACGTATCAAGATAGGATGATATAACGCTTTCAAACAGCGTCAACCTATTTTTGGAAAAATTTAAGTCAACGGATCACAAAAGAGAACGAAGAAAAGGAAGCCTGAAAAGTCTTGTTCGCCTCTTCTTTGTCGCCGCCGGTAAAATAATTCAATGTCCACCACTCTAAAATCTCTCCGCGCGCTGTCCGATCCCACGCGCCTGCGCATTGTGGCGCTGCTCGAAAAGGACGAGCTTTCCGTGAACGAACTTCAGGAAATCACGCGCATGGGACAATCGCGTATTTCCACGCATCTGGGGCTGTTGCAGGACGCCGAATTGGTCCAATCGCGCCGGGAAGGCAAGCGCACGTTTTATCGGCTGCACCCCGAAAGCAACCAGGGCGCCGCGGAATTCATCGAACTTGCCATTCGTGGAGCCCGGGAGCTTTCCGAACAGGAGAGCGACCAGATTAATTTGAAGCGCATCGTGAATCGCCGCCGCGAACAAGCCCAGGTATATTTCAATCAAATCGCCGGGCGTTTCGATCGCATCTACGGCCCCGGCCGGTCGTGGCAGGCGTTCGGGCATTTGCTGTTGCGCATCCTGCCGCCGCTGGTGGTGGCGGACCTGGGGGCAGGGGAGGGGTTGCTCAGCGAACTTCTCGCGCGGCGATGCAAAAAAGTCATTGCCGTGGATAACTCGGAAAAAATCGTCGCGTTCGGAGCGGCCAAGGCGAAGAAAAATAATCTCAAGAACCTCGAATTCCGGCTGGGCGATTTGCAGAACCCGCCCATTGAGCCGCACAGCATGGATTTGGTGGTACTCAGCCAGGCATTGCATCACGCCGACGAGCCGGGGAAGGCAATTGAAGCCGCTTACCAATTGCTCAAGCCGCATGGCCAGATACTCATTCTCGATTTGTTAAAACATAATTTCGAGAAGGCCCGCGAGCTTTACGGCGACCGTTGGCTTGGTTTTCCGGAAAGCGATTTGCATCGCTGGCTTGAGGAAACCGGCTTCAAGAAAATTGAAATCAGCGTGGTCGCCCGCGAGGAACAGCCGCCCCATTTTGAAACCGTGCTGGCGAGTGGGGAAAAATAAGCGTGAGCCTGCGTAACCCGTAGCCGCCGACGTAAGGAGGCGGACCTTGGGGAAACAGGGCAGAACGGCCTCTTTGCTCATCACGGAAATCCCGGAATCAGCGACGGCGGCATATTCGTAAACGGCGTAAAGAACCCGTTTCGCACCGGGGTAGGCGTGAAAGCAACCGCCGAAGTAACCGCCGCGTTGGGAACATTCGTCGGGGCCGTTCCGTTTAACTGCTGTACTACCGGCAGCGCGCGTTCCAAATCATCCCGCAATTGCACCAATCCCTGCAGCGTGGCCGGATCGAGCGTGAACGTATTCGTGCCCACCGTCATGGAAAACGAAGTCGGTTGTTGGTGGCCAGTCGCCGCGCCAGTCGGTGTCAACGGCGCAGGCGCTGACGTAATGGGCGCAATGGCTCCGGCCATTTGGCCGGTTTGAGCGGGCAGGGGAACGTTGACGTTGGTCGTCAAAAACGAGAGCACGGGCAGGGCCTCCTCAATATTGGTTTGCAGGGTTAATAAGGTCGCCAGCACGTCGCTCATTTGCAGCGCGGAAACATTCGTCACCTGCACAAGGGTATTGGTGAATCCGACACTATTCGTGAGTGGAGTAGCAAATGGATTGGTTAGAGGCATCACCGCGCCGGTAAAAGCCGGCATTTGCGCGGAAGCGGAATTCATTTGCATCGTTTGTGCGCCAGCCCAAACCGCCAGCACCGTCGCCATAGTAAAAAAGATTTTTTTCATACAACAGAAACAGTGTCCACCTAGTGACAACCGTTCCTGCTTAAACGAACGCCTCCAGCGCGCTTGTCTCCATGGGGAGTAGACCCGGGTGGCGCGTTGCGGGCAGGAAAAAGTCCGCGGCATCTTTTCAAAAGATGCGAAACACGTTGAAAAAACTCGCGGATGAAATCCGCGCTTCTTCTTTATCCTGCGGCTGCGGCTTTGCGCCGGCCTTCGGCCATAAAGGTAAGATATTCCGTCAATTGTTGCTTCATTTCCTTGCGGGAAACAATGGCATCTATCAACCCGTGATCCAACAGAAACTCCGCGGTTTGAAATCCCGGCGGCAATTCCGCCTGCGTCGTGTCCTTGATGACGCGCGGGCCGGCAAAGCCAATCATCGCGCCCGGTTCGGCGATGATCAAATCACCCACGCTCGCGTAGCTGGCCATGACGCCGGCAGTAGTCGGATGGGTAAGCACACTGATGTAAGGCAGTTTGGCTTCGGCGTGGTAAGCCAGTGCGCCGCAGGTCTTCGCCATCTGCATCAGGCTGAACATGCCCTCATACATGCGCGCGCCGCCACTGGTGGAAATAATGACGACCGGCAGATTTTTTTCCGTCGCCTTTTCGATGAGCCGGGTCAGTTTTTCACCTACCACCGAACCCATCGAGCCGCCGAGAAAGCTGAAATCCATGACCCCCAGCGCCGCGCGATGCTCACCAATCTTGCAAAGCCCGGTAATGACAGCGTCCTTCGAGCCCGTGGATTTTTGATATTCAGCCAGTTTATTTTCGTAGGAAGCCACGCCCGTGAACTGGAGCACGTCCACGCTGGTCATGTCGGCATTCATCTCCTCGAACGTACACGTCTCGACCAACGAATGAATGCGTTCGCGCGCGCCGATGGGAAAATGGTATTCGCAGCGCAGGCAGACCTTGAGATTTTCGTCCAGTTCCTTGTCGAAAACCATGGTGCTGCACTTGGGACACTTAGTCCAAAGGCCTTCGGGGATTTCGCGCTTCTTGGATTTGGCGCCGCCCAGTTTCGGTTTCTTGGTGAAACTCGTGGTCGTAGTGGACGCCGGCGGGGGTGTCACCGCGGGCTCAGTCGTCTCCAGCCCCAGCGATTTCTTGGTGAACGAAGTCGTAGCCATCCCGCGAATCTAAACTTTTATGGCGTGTTGAACAAGTCACTTATTCTCCAATGTCGATGTCGCGAGTCGTATCCTTAAACTTGCAATCCACCGATGGCCCGGATTTTCACGACTGGGATTTGGTAATCTGCGTCCATCTGCGAAATCATCGGGAAAAATGTATTAAACATAATCGCAATGTCATTGCGCTGCTGGACAAAACCCCGCAACTAAAGTCTATTAACCATCGGTTTTGGAAAGGGTGGTTGACGGAATGGCGCTCACTCCCTCAAAGCATACTGCCCCCTTTGAACAAAAATTATCTGGCGAGAGTCCACTGGTGAGATAGCATTAATTTCATTTCATGAAGACAAAGACATCATTATTGGGGGCGTGGCCGATCGTTCTGTTAATATTGGCGCTCATGGCGCTGCCGGTTTCTGCCGACGAAACCAACAGTGACGCAAATTTTTCCGGGCCGGAATGGAGTTTGGTGGATTTGCAAAAAGTCCAAGCTGCCGCTGCCGAAATCACCCCGCAGAAATATCCGGAGGATGATTCAGCAACCGTCGAGCGAAAAAGCGTTCGCAATTACCGCGCGGACGGCACCGGCGAATGCCAGGATGAATCGTTCACCAAGGTGCTCACCGAAAAGGGCAAACGCGAGAATCGCGAAATGGCTTTCGGCTTCATGCTGCCTTATTGGACGATCGATATCACCAAAGTCGAAGTGCTGAAACCCGACGGCACCCGGGTGCCGGTCGATGTCGCGGCGAATTCCAAGGAGTCCATCGACGACAGCCAGATGTCGATGAACATTTATGACCCCAACGAGCGCGTCCTGCGCCTGAATATTCCCCAGTTGGAAATCGGCGACACGGTCCACCTCGTCGCGCGCCAGATTATTCATCGCTCGATCATGCCGGACGAATATGACGAGGGAAACGTGTTCGAGGGCACGAGTTTTATCCGGCACATCTCCTACGAAGTCCACGCGCCAACCGCCTTGCCGTTAACACGGATCGGGTTGCGGGCGGAAGTGCCGGGAACCATTTCCTATTCCGCCGAAACCAATAGCGATACCGCGGTTTATCATTGGGACATCTCCAACGTCCCCCGCATGTACGACGAACCGGAC
>DASZLX010000014.1:0-16592 GCA_035552155.1 Verrucomicrobiia bacterium
GGGGGGTAAATTTTTAAAATGCATTTTTATGCGCCTGGCGGCCAGTGTGGCGTGTTGTTCGTCGAGTTCGATCCCGACACAACCCCGATTCAATCTTAACGCTGCCATGGCCGTTGTACCGCCACCCGCGAACGGGTCGAGAACTAGATCGCCTTCGTTCGTTGATGCGAGTAGACAACGTTCGACGAGCGCTATGGGTTTTTGAGTGGGATGTTTTCCGAAAAGTTTTTCCTCTTTGCCGGGTGATGACATGGTCCAGATGGGATTCAATTCCGAAGAAGACAAATGAGACGAAAGGGACGGATTTTGGGGCTCGTCGGGAGCCTCGCCCTCCCAAGCGGTGAATTCGTTTTGGCGCCAGACGGTTTTCATTTGTTTGCCAGTGACTTTGCGCATCTCCTGGTAATTGAAGGTGTGCTTGCTCTTTTCGTTTTTGGCGGCCCACAGGATTGTTTCAGTGGAGTGGGTGAAATAGCGGCAGCTTAAATTTGGCGGCGGGTTCGGTTTTTCCCAGGCGATGTCGTTCAGGATTTTATAGCCAAGTTCTTGCAGGGCGTAGCCGATGCTGAAAATCACGTGATGGGTGCCGCTGACCCAGATGGTGCCGTTGGGTTTGAGGACGCGCTGGCAGCGTTTCAGCCATTCTTTGTTGAATTCATGATTCAGCGCCGGGCCGCGGCTCTTGTCCCAATCGCCTTTGTCGACTTTTACCATTTTGCCGGCGTGGCAGGTGATGCCGCCGTTGGAAAGGAAGTAGGGCGGGTCGGCGAAGATGCAATCGAAGCGGCCTTCGGGATATTTGGCGGCGATGGCGTCGAGGAGTTCGAGGCTGTTGCCGTGGTAGAGGCGGACAAACGGCGCGTCGGACGAGTAAATGAGTTTGGGAGTTGTGAGTTGACGGGGAAAGCCCTCACCCCCAGCCCCTCTCCCATCCGATGGGCGAGGGTGGCTATCGGCGGCCGCGTCGGTTGCAGGGCGAGCGGTTTGGGATTGGATGGTGCCGTCTTCGCGGAGTTCAAAATGGGATGGGGGAAGCGGTTGGGCGTGCGGGAGGTCGTCGTTTGTGCGGGGGGCGTCTTTTGTGCGGCGGTCACAGACCGCCGCTACATTGGGGGGAGTTAGGCGGTAAAGGGACTTCGCTTTTTTCGGGGGGCGCGTGTCTTTCGGCTGTTTCGGCACGCAGGATCAATTGATCAGATCAGCCGATCGGATCAAGGGAAAAGCGGAAGGCGAAAAGCGGGAAAGCAGAAATTTCAACAGGAGGAAACGGAGGAGTCTTCACTTGGTTTCAGCTCGCGAAGGGAAATTTCAAATTGGAAATCCAGATTTCAGAGGGCAAATGGTCTGTTGGCGTTCCGCCGGCAGACCAAAATCAGATCTTCCGGCAAGATGCCGGAAGCACGTTGTGTTTCGTGTCCGCCACCTCGGTTATCTCCGTTTCCTCCTGTTAAAAATTCCTGGGAGGAGCCTTGCTTTGCCGAGGTTGGGGACTCGTGGAACTCGTCCCTCCGGAGATCATCTGTCGGCTCTCGACGGCGACGAATTTCTACTTCGGCACGAGCAAGGTGCGGTTGGAATCATCCGCCGGGTCGTCGGTGCGGGGGTAATCGCGCCAGAGCCAGCGGAGCATTTCGGGCATCATCATGCCGCCTTGTTTGCCGGAATGGGTGCCGATGCCCCAGCAATAGTTGACGTCGTAGCCTTTTTGGGTGAGGGCGGCGACCATTTTGATGTTCTGGGCGTGCCAATCGCGTTTGGCGTCGTAGGGCGCATTGTTGCGGCCGCGGCCGCGGAGGTCATTGAGGCCGTCCTGCAGGAAGATGCGGATGGGTTTGCGGTCGCTGTGCAGGATGAGGTCGGGGTAGACGTGGCCGCCGCGGATGTTGGTGAAGCTGCCGATGGTGCTGATGACTTTGTGGAATTGATCGGGCCGGTTCCACGCGACGGTGAAGGCGCAGATGGCGCCGGAACTGGCGCCGGCGAGGGCGCGGTCGTCGGGGTTTTTGGAGAGGTTGTAATCCTTCTCGACGGCGGGGAGGAGTTCGTCGAGGACGAGGCGGGCGTAGTCGCCGTTGAGTTCGTTGTATTCGGTGGCGCGGTTGTTGATGGTGTCGCCCCAGTTGGTGGAGGAGGATTCGAGTTGGTCGGGTGTGTGGCCGGGGTTGATGAAGATGGCCATGGTGACGGGCATTTCGCGGCGGTAGATGAGGTTATCGAAGACGGTGGGGATGCGATATTCGCCGCCGGGTCCGACGAAGGCCTGGCCGTCCATGAAGATCATGAGGGCGGCGGGGGTGTGGGGGTCGTATTGGGCGGGGACGTAAATCCAGTAGTGGCGGGTGGTGTTGGTGAAGACCTGGCTGGCCAGGGTCAAGGGGCCGATGACTTTTCCGTGGGGCGTGCCTTCGTGAACTTCGGAGTCGGGGCCGAGGAGGTAGAGGTCGTCGGTGGGCGCGGCGGCGGCGTGGAGGGTGAGCAGCGCGGCGGCGGCGGCAAGCAAGAGAAAGCGGGGGAAGGATGTGGTCATAGTTGAGCCACAGATGAACACAGATGAAACACAGATGCAAACTTAACAGAATAGGAGTTCGAAGATCGAAGATCGGAGATTGGAGCTAGAAGTTCGGAGTGCGGAGTCAACCCCCATCTCCCCTCTCCTAGCCCATCATTTCAGGAGGCGGTAGATGTCGGGAGTTTCGAGTTGGAGGATGCCTTTGTAGCGCATTTCCTGGAGGATGCGGGTGAGGGTCTGCTCGGGGGTGCCGGCGCCGGGCTCGGTCTCGGAGATGATTCGCGGCAGTTCGGTGTCGATGAGGTCTTGTCGCGAAAATACGCGGTGGCCGGTGCGGGTGGTGACGCGTGTTATGGCGTTCAGGACGCTTTCGTGCCAGGTCATCGCGCAAGTTTTAAGTTTCGAGTTTCAAGTTTCAAGTCTGTGTTTTTGGCGACTTGAAACTTGAATGTTGAATCTTGAGACTTCAGTGTGGCGATGATGATGCGTTTGGATCAGGCGTTGGTGGAGCGCGGGCTGTGCGAGAGCCGCGAGAAGGCGAAGCGCGCGGTGATGGCGGGCGTGGTGCGGGTCAATGGCCAACTGGCGCGCAAGCCGAGCGATGGGGTGAAGCCGGAGGATGCGCTGGCGTTGACGGAGGCGGAGAAGTTCGTGAGCCGCGGGGGCCATAAGCTGGAGCATGCGTTGAATTATTTTCAACTGGAGGTGGCGGGGTTGACGGCGATTGATCTGGGGGCGTCGACGGGTGGGTTCACGGATTGCCTGCTGCAACGCGGGGCGGCGAAGGTGTTCGCGGTGGATGTGGGCCAGGGGCAACTGGCGTGGAAGTTGCGCCGGGATAAACGGGTGGTGGTGATGGAGAAGACGAATGCGCGCGGGGTGAAGCGGGAGGATTTTATCGGAGATGGAAGATCGCGGATGGGAGACGGGGGAAAAGAAGCGGGGACTCGGCGCGCAGGGAGTGAGGCGCCCTACCCGGCGGATTTGGTGGTGATTGATTGTTCGTTTATTTCGCTGCGGAAAATTCTTCCGGCTGCCGTTGCTTTGTTGCGGACGTCGGGTAACATCGTCGCGCTCATCAAGCCGCAATTCGAGGCGGGGAAGGCGGAGGTGGACAAGGGCGAGGGGGTGATCACCGATGCGGCGATTCATGAGCGGGTGCTGCGCGAACTGGAGGAATTTGTCGCGCGGGAAAATCAATTGCGCTGGCGGGGGGTGACGGAGTCGCCGTTGCTGGGGCCGGCGGGTAACAAGGAATTTTTGGTGCTGCTTGAAAAAATTGGCTGATAAAATCAAACGGGTGGGGCTGATCGGGAATTCGGAAAAGGTGTCCTGCGCGGAGGTGGTGACGCGCGCGGCGCGGCTGGTGCGCGCGGCGGGGCGAAGGATTTTCTGCGACGCGGCGACGGCGCAATTGGCGCGCGTGGATGGAACGGTGTGCGCGGATGCGGCGGAGCTGGCGGGCAAGGTGGATCTGCTGCTGGTGTTCGGCGGGGACGGGACGATGCTGCGGGTGGCGCGGGAAATCGCGGGGTCGCAGACGCCGATCCTAGGCATCAACATCGGCGGACTGGGATTTCTGACGGCGGTGCCGTCGTCGGGTTTGCCGCAGGTTTTGCGGGAGGTGTGGAAGGGAAATTTCACGTTCGAGGCGCGGGCGTTGATTGAGGGCGAGGTGTATTGCGACGGCAAACCGATTCGGCGGCGGGCGTTGAATGATTGGGTGGTGAGCCGGGGGATTGCGTCGCGGTTGATTGAGTTGCACGTGAGTGTGGACGGGGAGCCGTTGACGCAGTATCGGTGCGACGGGTTGATCATCAGTTCGCCGACGGGTTCCACGGCGTATTCGCTGGCGGCGGGAGGCGCGGTGGTGTATCCGACGGCGGAGGTTTTTCAACTGACACCGATTTGCGCGCACACGTTGTCGAATCGGTCGCTGGTGCTGCCGTTGACGGCGGAGATTTCGGTAAAGGTGGTGAACCCGAAGCCGGCGACGGCGGTGAGCGCGGATGGGGAGCTGGTGGCGGAGTTGAGCGCGGGGGATGAGATCCGGATTCGGCGCGGGCGACGGACGGTGCGTTTGATGCACCTGGCGGGGAGTTCGTTTTTTGAAACGCTGCGGGCGAAACTACATTGGCGGGGAGCGACTTTGTGAGGTTGGGAGTTGAGGAAGTTGAGAGTTTAGACACTCGCCAACCCATCATTTTCCCTCATAAACTCGCAAATTCTTAAAATCCCAGACTTTTACTGCGGGCTTTCGCGGGTGGGTTTTGGCAGCTTAGTTGCTTATTCAGGCTGTTTTGAAGCTGTTTAACTCATTATTTAACGAAAAATGGTCCGATTAAAAGACATAGCTGGGCACGCGGGAGTGTCGGTGATGACGGTCTCGAAGGCCTTACGCGACGAGCCGGATGTGTCATTGGCGACCAAGGGCCGGATAAAATTGCTGGCGCAACAAATGGGTTACGTGCCGGATTCCTCGGCGCAAGGTTTGCGAACGCGGACGACGAAATTACTGGGGCTGCTGATTCCCTCAACCACGGATGCGACGGCGGCGCGCATGACGCTGGCGATCGAGGAGCGGGTGCACGAGCTGGGCTATGATTTGTTGCTCATGCACACCTTGAACACGGTGGAGCGGGAAGAGTATTGCATCCGCCGGATGCTCGCGCGGCGGGTGGATGGGATTTTTATTTCGCCCGTGTACCGAATGGAACCGGAGGCGAGGGTTTACAAGGAGTTGGTGGCGCAACATTCGCGGGTGATTTTGCTGGGGCCTTCGGCGCCGTTTTGCAATGCATTTCCGAGCGTGCACGTGGATGATTTACCGGCGAGTTTTGCGGCGACGCAACATCTGCTGAAGCTCGGCCACAAGCGGATTGCCTTCCTGGCGGGACCCGCGGCAGCGCCGTGGGCGCAGGGGCGATTCGAGGGATATCGGAGGGCGTTGCGCGAGGCGGGAATGGACGTGAATGACAGCCTGGTTTTCCAAGCCGGCAGCACGACGGAGGACGGAGTGAAGGCGGCGTCACAAATGCTCGATGAATCGTGCGATGCGACCGCGGTGCAGGCGGCCGCCGATTTGGTGGCGATTGGTTTCGCGGACGCGCTTTTGAACCAGGGCGTTCGGATTCCGCAGGACATTTCGGTGGTGGGTTTTGGCAACACGATTACGAGTGAATATTTTCGGGTACCGATGACGACGGTGCGCCAGCCGAAACATCGTCTGGGCGTGGCCGCGGTGGAAATGATGGCGCAACTGTTGCGCGGACAACGGGCGGAGACGAGAAGGCTGCCGGCGGAACTGATTGTTCGCGCCAGCACCGGGGCGCCGGGAGCGGGGGCGCATCGCAAGACGGCGGCGGCTTAACGCAAAGGTGGCAAAGATGGTAAAACGATGTTTGCGGCGAGACGCCGCAAACCACACGCGGAGGCGTGTGCTCCCCTCCCCTTCAATCTGTCCATTCTGGACCGCTCGACAGGACAAGAGACCCCGGAATTTCGAAAACTGGACAGTTGTCCTGATACCCGAAAAACGGCCCCGACGAGCTTTTTTTGGTACCTGAACTGCTCATAAAGGGGGCATGAAGAAGATTGTCATTGCTATTGGAATTTTGACGATTGCGGTCGGCGTTCTGTGGGCGGGGCGCGCGTGGAACACGTTGCGGGTCAATGCGAAAACCGCGCAGTTCAACGATGATGTCGAGAATCTCTTTACCGCGCTACAGAAGTATAAGGAGCGCGTGGGCTCCTATCCTGTCGGTGGCAACCTGGAGGTCTCCAAAGCGTTGCAGGGAAATAACGCCAAAAACGTGATCGTGATCGTGGGCCGCAAGACCAATGTGAATGACAAGGGTGAATTTATCGATCCCTGGGGCACGCCGCTGCGGATTTATTTTTCGGACGCCGGTGTGTTGATACGGTCGGCGGGGCCGAACCGCAGATTTGATGACAGCACTGTCATAGATGCGGACGATTTCATCCGGTCGAATTAGGCGGCACGGAATTTTAACGCAGAGGCGCGGAGGCGCAGAGAAGGAAAGTGCAGGCGGCTGCCTGCATCCCCCTCAACTTTTCGGACGCCTTGAATTTTCATCATCTGCCGAATGCCATTCGGCGACATCGCACAGTTCCACAATGCACTACAGAAGCGGGTCAATCGTTCATTTAATATTTGACCGGTGTCGTGAGGTCCGCTAGCTTTTCGCCGTGATTCGTCGTTTAAATCTGAACCTGCTGCTGAACGCGCTGCTGCTTGCCGGCGCGGCGGTCGGGTTCTGATTGGAGTCACCAGATTTATCGAACCCCACTGCCGAACCCGGCAGTGGGGTTTTTGTTTTTTTAGAATTGTAGTGGCGGTCAGACCGTCGCTGAAAACGAAATGAAATTGATTCAAAACTATGGCGGGTGAGGCCGCGCGTTCCCCCTCACCCCCTCCCTCTCCCTTGGGGAGAGGGAGGAGTTGTTGCAGCGTTGGAATAAGACACCCGGCGTTGGATCGTCTGCGCGAAACGAATAAATTTAATTTGCGGCGGTCACGGACCGCCGCTACAACGAACAACTAACATGCTCAAAGATCCGTCCAAAAAATACCGGCCGTTTCCGCCGGTCCATTTGCCCGACCGGCAATGGCCCAACCGCGTGCTCACTCGCGCGCCGATTTGGTGCAGCGTGGATTTGCGCGATGGCAACCAGGCGCTCGCCGTGCCCATGAACGTCGGCCAAAAGCTCGAGCTTTTTCAAACGCTGGTGAAGACGGGGTTCAAGGAAATCGAGGTGGGCTTTCCGTCCGCGTCGAACACGGAGTTCACGTTCAATCGCCGGCTGATCGAGGAAAACCGCGCGCCGGACGACGTGTGGTTGCAGGTATTGGTGCAGGCGCGGGAGGATTTGATCGAGCGCACGGTGGAATCGCTCGTGGGCGCCAAGCGGGCCATCATTCATCTTTACAACTCCACTTCCCCTGCCCAGCGGCGCGTGGTGTTCGGGAAATCGAAGGATGAAATCAAGGCTATCGCGGTGCAGGGCGCGAAATGGATCCAGGAGCGTTTGTCGCGGCTCAAGGGGACGGAAGTGATGCTGCAATATTCGCCGGAAAGTTTCAGCATGACAGAGGTCGAGTTCGCGAAGGAAATTTGCGAAGCGGTGATGGATGTGTGGCAGCCGACGCCGCAGCGGAAAATGATTTTGAACCTGCCGGACACGGTCGAGGTGGCGATGCCGAATGTTTATGCGGACCAGATCGAATGGGTTTGCCGCAACATCAAAAATCGCGAGTCGCTCGTGGTGAGTTTGCACACGCATAACGACCGTTGCACGGGCGTGGCGGCGACGGAGCTTGGTTTGCTCGCGGGAGCGGACCGGGTGGAGGGCACGCTTTTCGGCAACGGCGAGCGCACGGGAAATTTGGACATCGTGACGGTGGCCTTGAATCTTTACATGCACGGCATCGATCCGAAATTGGATTTCAGCGATCTCAATGCGCTCATTGATGTTTATGAGCGTTGCACCGGCATGACCGTGCCGGCGCGCCAGCCGTATGCCGGCGAATTGGTGTTCACCGCATTCAGCGGCTCGCACCAGGACGCCATCAAGAAGGGACTCGCGGAATGGGAGGACAAGGGGCGGGAGCATTGGGACGTGCCGTATCTCACGATCGATCCGCGGGACATCAACCGGGAATATCGCGAGGTGATCCGGGTGAATTCGCAGAGCGGCAAGGGCGGCGTGGCGTATTTGCTTGAGACGGAATTTGGGATTCATTTGCCGAAGGAAATGCAGCGCGAGTTCGGGCCGATTGCAAACGACGAGGTGGATCGCCTTGGCCGCGAGGTCCGCGGGGCGGAACTCAAGCAAATGTTTTGGCGGGAATACATCGATCGTCCGGCGCCGTGGCAGCTCCAAAAGTTTGAAACGGAGAGCAAGGACGGCGTGGTGAAATGCCGTGCGAAATTATCGCGGGACGGCAAGCCGGTGGAGTTTGCCGGGCAAGGCAATGGACCGTTGGCAGCGCTCGTGCATGGATTCAGCACGACTGGGTTGCGCTTTGAGATTGCTTCCTACGCGGAGCACGCGTTGAGTTCCGGCGAGGAGGCGGCGGCCATCTCCTATATTCAAATCAAATATGCCGACGGCAAGATGCGCTGGGGCGCGGGGGTGGATACGAATATTGAGTTGGCGTCGGTGAAGGCGGTGTTGAGCGCCCTGAATCGTTCCTGATCGTCCCTAAAGTTCCAAAATCCAAGTCCCAAGTTCCAAAGAAATTTCAAAACCCAAGCTCCAAAAACGCCGTGAGGCATTTGAGCTTCTTTGGAACTTGACCCTCTTATACGGGCAATCGACCCTATCGCATCCTCGGCAGAAAGGTGTAGACTTAAGTATGGCTGAAACTGAATCAAAAGGTAAACGGAAGCCGAGTGCAGCATTCATGAAGCCCGTCCAACCGGATGAAAAGCTGGCGGCGATTATCGGCAACGACCCGGTTCCGCGGACGGAAGTGACCAAAAAACTTTGGGATTACATCCGCAGTCACAATCTTCAGGATCCAACCAATAAAACCCGCATCAACGCCGACGAGAAACTGAAACAGGTTTTCGACGGCCGCGAACAGGTCACGATGTTCGAGATGACCAAGCTGGTTTTCAAGCATGTGGGTTGATTTCCGAAGGGGATTCGAAACACGCTTTCCTGCGCCGAGCCGCATTTCAGACTGGCATTTTCGTTTCGTGACGGCTACTCTTCGCCGCACGTATGAAACGGATGAGTTGCAGTTTGTCTTTGGTGGGCGCCGCTTTGGGAATTGTCATTTGCGTTTGCGCACAAGCGCAGCAGCGTCCGCCCGTTTCCACAGCGCTGCCCGTGGCGCCACCGGCACCACCGCCCGCCACGCTGCAACCGCCCCCGGTCAGTCCTTCCACCGCGCAACCCACGGCTCTCGAGAAGTTCCTGGCGTTTGATGCCGGGGAAAAAGACGACAGCGTGACGAACGGGACCCCGGCGGCGCAATTCACGTTCAACCTCACGAATATTTCCTCGGGCGATGTGATCATCAATTTTGTGCAGACTTCCTGCGGTTGCACGGTGGCGAAGATGCCGTCGACGCCCTGGAAAATCGCTCCGAAAGAGCACGGTGAAATTTCGGCGACGATGCAACTGGGCGGCGTTCCCCCCGGGGGCACGAAAATGAAAACTCTGACAGTGAACACGGACAAAGGCGTGCGGGTGCTGTATGTGAAGGGGACGGTGTTGCCCGCGGCGATGACGGAAATGGACCGCACCAATGCCCAGAAGATGGCGATGGCGGACCGCCAGGCGGTGTTCAAGGGCGACTGCGCGCGCTGCCATGTGGAGCCCGCGAAGGACATCGCCGGCCGCCAGAAAATGGGCAAGGATTTATATGTGGCCGTGTGCAGCGTGTGTCACGATGCCGAGCACCGGGCGAGCTTCGTGCCGGACCTTCATCATTTGAAGGACCCGACCAGTCCGGAATTCTGGAAGCTCTGGATCGCGAACGGCAAACCGGGCACTTTGATGCCTGCTTTTGCGGCCACCGAGGGGGGCATTCTCAGCGACCAACAGATTGCATCGCTGGTGGGCTATTTGGCGGCGACGATTCCCTCTCAGCCGACTGCCGCGAATTCTCCGAGCAATTTGCAGGTTAAGTAAACGCGACCGGAACTGGAAGCGGTGGTTGTAAGCGCGCGAATATTTTTGCGCGGGAGCATTTCGAGCGTAGCCGCGAAATAAAAGCCTCACCCCTGCCCTTTTCCATTGGCTCGCGTCACTTGTGGCTGACGGGGAGGCGGACTTTGAAACGGGTTTCTCCAGGTTTCGATTCAAATTCGATTTCGCCGCCGTGACGATCGCCTACGATGCGGTTGCTGATGATCAATCCCAGGCCGGTGCCGGAGCCCACTGATTTGGTCGTGAAAAAAGGCTCGAACATGCGCGATTGCACTTCAGGCGGAATGCCGGGACCATCATCCACGATTTCGACGACGACCTGATCGTGCTCAAAGCAGGTGCCGACGCAGATTTTGCCGGCGCCTTTCACGGCGTCGATGGCGTTGTCGATAAGATTGGTCCAGACCTGGTTCAATTCGCTGCCGTAAGCGGGAATGCGAGGAATGGTTCGATCGAAAGCCTTGACGACGGTCATGTTTTTTAATTTGTGACCGAGCATGGTCAAAGTGCTTTCGATGCCTTCATGAACGTCGATTTCCTGCATCGGAGATTGGTCCATGTAGGAATAGGATTTGACGGCTTTGACGAGTTCACCGATGCGGCCGGTGCTTTGCTCGATCTGGGCGATGAGAGATTTCAGATTCAATCGCGCCTCTATCCAGCACAACGCTTGCGCGTGACTAGCGGGAGGAAGTTTATCCGTCACTTTCGCGAGCCAGTCCAGGTCCAGGCCGGCACTGACGAAAGTTGGGGCGAGGTCCCAGGCGTTGGGGACGCCGTGGGCATCGAGCCAGGCGGCGACGGAGTCCGCGCGGTCGCTGCGGGCGAGATGGTCGAGTTGGGGATTCTTTCGTTCGGAAGCTTCCTGGACGGCTTCCAGCAAGGGACGCCAATGTTCCGCTTCCAGGATTTCACTGAGGTCGCACTGGAAGGATTGAATTTTTTCAGTGGTCTCCTGCAGATGCGCGGCAGCGCTGCGCGCGGCGGCAGCGGGATTATTCATTTCATGGGCCAAGCCGGCGGCCATAGTGCCCAGCGAAACGAGCTTTTCGCGTTGTTGCGTGTAACCTTCTAGGTTCCGCATGCGATTGGAGGAGGAGCGAAAAATCTCGCGGGCCACATCCAGGCACGTCGCCATCATGCGCCAGAAATTCTCTTCGTTTAGACGGAAAAGCCGCGCGGGTTTGGACACACGGACGGTTGAAAGCCAGGGAACACCGAGCAACAGCATGCTTTCGCCAAAAAAACTTCCCGGTTTGGCGACGGCCATCAGGATGGTTTGACGGTCATAGGTGCGCGTGATGCGCACTTCGCCTTCGAGGAGCACGTGAAAGAACCCGGTCAACTCGCCATCCGCCGCCAGCACGGCACCGGTGGGCGCGTCGATGATTTCGCCGGGTTCGATGCACCGGAGAATATTATCCGACGCGGCGGCGAAGAGCGGAGTCGCGCGGACTTTTTGAATTTCTGCGGGAGTCATGCTCATAACAGGCCGAGGTATTGGTGAACGAGTTTCACGGCCATGGCGCCCTCCCCCACCCCTGAAGTCACGCCTTTGGCAGAGCGATGGCGGACATCGCCCGCGACAAAAATTCCCGGCACGCTCGTTTCCAGATAAAACGGATCGCGCCCGGCGGTCCAGCCGGTCGGGCGTTTGCCTTCCAAAATAAGGTGCTGGCCGGAAATCAAGTAGCCCTGGGCGTCGCGCTCGACGACGCCCGCGAGCCAATCCGTGCGCGGAACCGCGCCGGCGTAAATCAACAGCGCGCTGGCGGAGACTTTTTCCGTGGCGTGAGTTTTATTGTTTTGAATGGCGATGGTCTCGCAGCGATCCGCGCCTTCCACGGAGACGACGCTGGAATTTAATTTCACCTCGATATTTTTCGTGGCGGCGATTTGGTTTTCCAGGTATTGCGACATGGAATCGGACAACGAGTTGCCGCGCACGAGCATGGTAACCTTGCGGGCGAATTTCGAAAAATACATCGCGGCCTGGCCAGCGGAATTAGCGCCGCCGACGATGTAAACATTGCCGTCGCGATACGAAAAGGCATCGGACATCGGCGCATAATAATAGACTCCCGCGCCGCTGAGGCGATCGAGGCCGGGCACGTCCAGTTTGCGAAAGGCAATGCCGGTGGCGATGAGCAGGGCTTTCGTGCCGATCTCCGAACCGTCGGCCAGTTTCAGCACGCGGGTGGGGCCTTCGATGCGGACGCCGGTGACTTCCTGGGGCGCGAGAATTTCCGCGCCGAAGCGCCGGGCCTGAGCCACCGCGCGACGGGCCAAATCGTTGCCGCTGAGCCCCATGGGAAAGCCGAGGTAGTTTTCGATGCGCGAACTGCGGCCCGCCTGTCCGCCGGGGGCTTCGCGTTCGATGAGCAAGGTGTGGAGGCCATCCGCCGCGCCATAAACTGCTGCGGCGAGGCCGGCCGGACCCGCGCCGACGACCACCAGATCGTAAAACGGAAACTCGGCCTTGGTTTTCAATCCCAGTTTGCGCGCAATCTCGCCGGTGGGCGGATTGCTCAAAAAGGAGCCGTCGTGAAAAACGACGATTGGCAGCGAGGCTGGATCCGCGCCAGTGGTGGTCAGCAGTTGCTTCGCGGTTTCGTCGGTCTCGATGTTGAGCCATTGATGCGGGACGAAATTGCGCCCGAGAAAATCGCGCACATCGCTGGAATGCGGCGACCATTGATTTCCAATCACGCGCACGCCTTCAAACGCGGGGCGATAGCCGGCCTGCCAATCGTCGAGCATGTCATCGACCACGCCGTAGAGGCGTTCCTCGGGCGGGTCCCAGGGCTTCATGAGGTAATGATCGATGTGGACGCTATTGATGGCGCGAATGGCGGCGTCAGTGTCCGCGTAGGCGGTCAGAAGGGCACGCTTGGCTTCCGGATAAAGCTCAATGGCTTTTTCGAGGAACTCGACGCCGGACATGCGCGGCATTCGTTGGTCCACGAGAAAGAGCGCGACGGGTTCGTTACGAAGTTTTAATTGCTTCGTCGCTTCCAGAGCCGATAGCCCTGAATCGGCGGAGATGACCCGGTAGCGGTCGCCGTATTTGCGGCGCAGGTCGCGTTCTACGGCGCGCAAGACATCGGGGTCATCATCTACTGTCCAAATGACGGGTTTGGGCATATTGAATTTCAGATAGTGGTAGTTGTTTTTGCGGGCGCGGATTCGTTCGTTGTGGAAGGTGTCGGCGGAAGATTGGCGATGATGGCGCGCATTTCCAAGGGGTAATTGCGCTCGCGCCAGGCGTCGATGCCGCCGAGCAACGGGCGAACGCGCACGAACCCGCTGCGTTGCAACGTCAGCGCCATGCGCGCGCTGCTCACTTCGTTCGGACAAGAGCAGTAGAGAATGATATCGCGGTCGCGAGGAAACTCAGACTGGCGTGACTTGAGTTCCTCCATGGTCATGTGTCGGGCGCCGCGAATGAGCAACGGATTTCGTTCCACTTCGGCCGCGGAACGCAGGTCGAGGATCACGGGATTTTCGCCGGTCTCCAATTTTTGATGCAGTTCATCGACGGTGATTCGCGCCGTACGCAGATCTTTCAACAAACGGCGCCGCTCGTAAAATTTGTAAGCGAAATAGAGCGCAACCAGGGCCAGCACTACGATCAGCGCGCCGCCGCCGAGGCTTTCGAGCGCGGAGAGGACCTGGTCCAATTGGCGGCTGAACAATGCGCCCAGGAGAATAAATACTCCCGTGTAAAGCAGCGCGCCCAACACATCGAACAAAAAGAACCGCGAAGCTTTCATGCCGGAATTGCCCGCCATGGGCGGCGCGAGAGTGCTGAGGCCGGGAATGAATTTGGCCGCAATCACTCCCTTCATTCCGTAGCGGGAAAAAAGATCCTGCGTGCGGCGCACGCATGAGTCCGGCTCCAGGGAAATGCGGCACAGCAGATTCAACACGCGCTGGCCTCCGCGCCGCCCGATGTAGAACCAAATCGCGTCCGCCAGCAGCGAGCCGCAGGAAGCGGCGACGAGCGCCACATACCAATACGGTTTGCCGGTGACGCTCAACGCGCCCGCAGCCAGCAGCCAAGGCGAAGCCGGCAGCGGGACGCCGATTTGCTCGACGAACACTGCCGCGAACAAAACCGAAGGGCCGTGCCGGCTCAAAAATTCGAGGATTTCAGTCATGACAATATTAGCCGGGATGGCGCGTCGGCGCCGGGTTCAACGGCGCAACTCTTTCGTGTTAACGCGGGCGGGGACGCCGCGGCGCGGCGTCCCTACCAGCGCGGTCCCTGCCAGAGCGAATTGATTTATTTCCACGCGGAGGTTTTTCAACGAAAAGTTTGATTGGCGACGTTCATTATTTCGACTGGCCCCATTTCCATTCCCGGATTTCCGGCAAATCCTCGCCGTATTGTCGGGTGTATTCTCTATGTTCAATCAACTTATCGCGAATCGCTTGTTTGACGTAGGCTGCGCTGGGGCCGAGTTTCGGCACGCGGTCGATGACATCATTGACGAGGTGAAAACGATCCAATTCGTTCATCACCACCATGTCGAATGGGGTCGAAGTGGTGCCCTCCTCCTTGTAACCGCGCACGTGGAGATTGTGGTGATTCGTGCGGCGATAGGTGAGACGATGAATCAGCCAGGGATAGCCGTGATAGGCAAACATGATGGGTTTATCCTTTGTGAAGAGCACGTCAAAATCCTGGTCGCTCAGGCCGTGAGGATGTTCGCTCCGGGGCTGGAGTTTCATCAAGTCCACCACGTTAATAACGCGGATTTTCAAATCCGGAAAATGGCGGCGTAGGAGTCCGACCGCGGCGAGCGTTTCGAGGGTGGGCACATCACCGGCGCACGCCATCACGACATCCGGTTCGGCGCCCTTGTCGCTGCTGGCCCATTCCCAGATGCCGATGCCGGCAGTGCAATGCTTGACGGCTGCGTCCATATCGAGCCATTGCGGAGCCGGTTGTTTGCCGGCCACGATGACATTCACATAGTTGCGGCTGCGGAGGCAATGATCGGTCACCGACAGTAGAGTGTTGGCGTCGGGCGGCAAATAGACGCGAATGATTTCGGCTTTTTTGTTCACGACGTGATCCACAAAACCCGGGTCCTGATGACTGAAACCATTGTGGTCCTGCCGCCAGACGTGCGAGGTGAGCAGATAATTAAGCGACGCGATGGGCCGCCGCCAGGGAATGTGCCGGGTGACTTTCAACCACTTGGCGTGCTGGTTGAACATGGAATCAATGATGTGAATGAACGCTTCGTAACAGGAGAAAAATCCGTGACGGCCCGTGAGCAGGTAACCTTCCAGCCAGCCTTCGCACTGGTGCTCGCTCAACATTTCCATGACGCGGCCATCCGGCGCGACGTGGTCGTCGGTGGGAAGAATCTCGGCATCGGAAGCGCGATTCGTGATTTCGAAAACAGCGCCCCAACGATTCGACGCGGTTTCGTCCGGGCTGAACACGCGGAAGGATTTGGGATTGCCGCGGATGACGTCGCGGATGAATTCGCCCTGAACACGCGTGGCCTCGGCTGTCACCGCGCCGGGCTTCGAGACTTTTACGGCGTAATCGCAAAAGTCCGGCAAGCGCAAGTCGTGCAAGAGAAGGCCGCCATTGGCGTGGGGATTGGCGCCCATGCGACGCTCGCCTGTGGGGGCAAGTTCGGCGAGTTCGGGGCGGAGCTTTCCGGTTTTGTCGAAGAGCTCCTGCGGTCGGTAACTCTTCATCCATTTCTCCAGGATCTTCACATGGCCCGGATGTTTCATGTCGCCCATCGGCACCTGATGCGCGCGGAAAGTGCCCTCAACTTGTTTGCCGTCCACGACTTTCGGACCGGTCCAACCTTTGGGCGAACGCAGGATAATCATGGGCCAGCAGGGGCGTTCCTTCATCCGCCTAGTGCGGGCGTTCTCCTGGATTTTTTTGATGTCGTTGAGCACGGAGTCGAGTGTGGCCGCCATCAATTGATGCATCGCTTCCGGCTCATCGCCCTCGACGAAATATGGCTCGTAGCCGTAACCACGAAAGAGAGCTTCGAGTTCATCGCGAGAAATGCGCGCGAGCACGGTGGGGCCGGCAATTTTGTAGCCGTTCAAATGGAGGATGGGCAGCACCGCACCGTCCTGGGCGGGATTTAAAAATTTGTTCGAATGCCAACTGGTGGCGAGCGGGCCGGTTTCCGCTTCACCGTCGCCGACGACGCACGCGACGAGCAAATCGGGATTATCAAACACCGCGCCGAACGCATGCGAGAGCGAATAACCCAGTTCACCGCCCTCATGGATGGAGCCGGGCGTTTCCGGCGCGACGTGGCTGGGAATGCCTCCCGGAAAACTGAACTGAGTAAACAGGCGCTTCAACCCTTCTTCGTCCTGACCGATATTCGGGTAGACTTCACTATAGGTT
>DASZLX010000015.1:0-312743 GCA_035552155.1 Verrucomicrobiia bacterium
AGTACGGGCAGTTGTCCCAGATTGGGTAGATTGGCCAAAATCACTTCGCGGGCGCCCTGGGTGTAAAGTGTGGTCACGGCATTCGTAATATTCAACACCGCGTTGGATATGGTCACGCTCCAGGCCGCATCGTTTTCACCATTACCTTGTGCCTGCAAAAAATCGTTCGCTCCTGACCAAACGGCAAACAGGGCGGATTGAGGATTGGTCAATGCCGGCAGGCCGGCAATTTGCGACGATAAATCCGAAGTGGTGCTGCCCGAAAACGCCAGGTTGTTTGCGGGGTTGTAGGGAATTCCGAGCAATGTCGAGAGGTATTCGATCCACAATGGTCCGTTGGAATATCGGTTCTGGTAATACTCCGTCTCGGACGGCGGATTTCGTCCAGTGTCGGTCAAACTGTCGCCGAACGCATACAGCGCCGTAAACGAATATCCGGTCGTGACGGTTGGAAACAACACGGCCAATGCAAACGCAAAAACGACTCGCGTGGCCTGCAATCTAAATGGACGGGGAGGCATGGCCTTTTCTAGTCCGCTGCCCGCGCGGAAACAAGCTTTAATCGCGAAGGTGGATAAGCTCGTCCAAGGTTCGTGCGACCATTCGTCACGCCAGGACGAAAAATTGAGCCTTGGGTTTATCAGCGTCGCATCCCGGCCCTTCCGCCGCTTCAACGTTCTTATTAAGAAAAGCCTCAAAATGTTCCGAAATTTTGCTTTCGCCGCCGTGCTGAAGCGGGCTGAAGCCCGCGCTCCGGCGCGGGTGCCAAGTTGCGCCGGGCTCGAACTCAAAGCCAACCGAAGGAGCGGGCGATTTTTACCAATACGTAGGCAATCGCGGCGCTGGCCGGGATAGTGAGTATCCACGCCCAGATGATGCGTTCGACGACACCCAGTTTGAGCGCACTGAATTTTTTCGCGCAGCCCACGCCCATGATGGAGGTGGTGATGGCGTGGGTGGTGGAGACCGGCATCCCGAAATGTGCCGCCGTGAATAACACGGTGGCGCCGGTGGCTTCGGCGGCAAAGCCATGGACGGGATGCAGCTTCACCATTTTGTGACCGAGGGTTTTGATGATGCGCCAGCCGCCGGCGGCGGTGCCCGCACACATAATGAGCGCGCAAAGGATGGTAATCCAGGCTGGGATGTATTGGGCCTGGGGATCGATCGCTGGCGGTTGGTAACCGAACTGCAGCCACGCGGGCAGGTGGGTCATCATCCAGGCCACTGGCGGCAGGTGCCCGGCCGGGGTGCCTTCGGGTGTTTTCAACCAGGCGAGCCAGGCGGGTGTGGAAATCAGGAGGCCGGTCTTGGTGGCCACGACCAGTGCGAGAGTGATGATGCCCATGGTTTTTTGGGCGTCGTTGGTGCCGTGGGCAAAGCCCATATAACCCGCGCTCAACAATTGCAGTTTGCCGAAGGTGCGATTCACGGTTACGGGCCGCCAGTTGCGCAATAAAAAATATAACACGCCCATGAGCAGGAAGCCGCCAATAAAACCAATGAGCGGCGAGGTGATCATGGGCACAATGACTTTCCAGAGAATGCCTTTGCCCTGCCACCAATGGTCTTTGCCGGGAATGGACCAGATCATCGACGACCAGCGGTTGGAGGCGGCCAGGACTGCGCCACAGAGCCCGCCGACGAGGGCGTGCGACGAACTGGAGGGCAGCCCAAACCACCAGGTGAGCAGGCTCCAAATAATGGCCGCGAGCAGCGCGCAGCAGATCACGGGCATGGTAGCCACCTGCGCATCCACGAGACCGGAGGCAATCGTCGCCGCGACGGCGGTCCCGAAAAATGCGCCGATGAGATTGGTGACGGCTGCGAGCATCACGGCCTGTCGCGGGGTCAGCACCTTGGTGGAAACAACGGTGGCGATGGAATTAGCCGTGTCGTGAAAGCCGTTGATGTAGGTGAACACCAGGGCGATGAAAATGACGAGCAGGATTAGGAACATCGCGCGCGTCAGGAATTTTTCAGGGCGATTTGCATGACGACGTTGCCGGTATCGTGGCAACGGTCGACGACTTTTTCCATCAGTTCATAAACATCGCGGACGACCATGGCGCGAATGGCTTCATATTTGCCGCTGTAAAGATCGGACAGGAGCTCGTTCATGTATTTGTCCGACTCGACTTCCACGAGTTGAAGGCGGTCGTTATACGTTTTGAGCTTTTCCATGTCCTCCATGTGGCGCAGTTGCTTGACCATTTCGCAGATGGCGTCGGTGGCCTTGGCCATCATGTCGGCCTGCCTGGAGAAATCAATTCCATCCAGATGATGGCCGGCAATTTTGAGGCGCTCGGCCAGTTTCTCGGCCGCTTTGGGGATGCGAAAAAGTCCGCGGGCCAATGCTTCAATGTCCTCGCGCTCGATGCCGGTGATGAAGGTCTGCACCAGTTCGTTGCTGATCTGCGAGGAGATTTTCTTTTCTTTCCGGCGGGCCAGGATGATGTCATCGAAGTTCTGAGTGTTCCGCGGCGACTTCATCAATTCGATGACGAGCCGGACGCTCTCGCGCGACTCCTGGGCGGCGGCTTCCAGCAATTCCTGAAAGCGGTTGCCTTTGCTAAAAAGTTGTTGCAGAGAAAACATGCGCAACGAATTTTGCTGAAAAAACCGGGAGACGCACTAAAAATTAATTTTTCAACGCGTGCCGGATATCCTGTGCTTCGTAGAGATAAACCACTTCCTCGGCAATATTTTTTGCATGGTCGGCGATGCGCTCCAGGCTTTTGGCAGCAACGATCCAGTGCAGGCAGCGCGCTATGGTTTCGGGGTTTTCGGTCATGTGGCCGATGAGCGCCTGGAGTATCTCCCGGTTGAGGGCGTCCACTTCCTTATCGCGGGGGATGATGGCGCGGGCGGCGGCGGAATCACCCTGGGCAAAGCCGTCCAGGGCGTCTTTGATCATGGCCAGCGAGAGCTCCGCCATTCGCGGAAGGTGCAAGTGAATCTTTACCGGCGGTTCCTGCGAGAGAGCGCAGGCGCACTTGGCAATTTTTGTGGCTTCGTCGCCCATGCGTTCGAGGTTCTGGGAAAGTTTCATCACCACTTTTACAAGGCGCAAATCGCCGGCCAGCGGGGCCTTGCTCAGCAGCAGGACGGCCGCGTCATCAATCTCAAGCTCGAATTGGTCGATGACATCGTCATTGCGGCGCACGCGCCAGGCAAGTTCCGTATCGCGCTGAATGAGGGCCTGCATGGATTCGTTGACCGATTTTTCCGCGTGACTTGCCATGGTCAGCAGTTTCTGTTTCAACGCGTCCAATTCCCTCTCGAAATGAAATTCCATAGGCGATCTCAAGTGGAGCCTACAGTCCCCGGGTGGCACCTCAAGAAGAAACGGTTCCGTCTGCTGGCGCTGTTCCGGGGCAATTTCGCGATTTTTGCGGTGTTCGGTTTTGATATGCCCCTGTCTCCAAAGCGGGGCAGAAAAATCTTGACGGAAAGGGACTTATCCATATGCTTAAATGTGATTCTCATGCGCGCCCATGTTAATGGCTTTAATGTGTTCTGGGATCTGTAGCGCGATGCGAGCGGTGGATGCCTTCTTTCCGATATATTACACGTTTCCCAATCATTCTGCTAATGTTCAACACTTATTTTTTGCGTCGCGGATTGCTGCCGTGCTTTTTCTTTTTTTGTGCCGCCGCCGGTTTTGCCAATACGGCTTTTGTGGATTTCAATGCGGCCGGGCAGCTCACTGGAAATTTCAATTTGTGGAATGACGTTAACGGCGCGAATGCCGGTAATTTTGACTTCCAGGAGAACACCTCGGACGGCGTGGGCGGCAGCGGCGGGATCAGCGTTTTTCAAAATACGGATACGACGGCGACTTATCGGGGCGGGAGTTGGAACCTGGCCGCCAACGGCGCGACCATGGTCGTTTCCACCATGGTTTTTGCCGGTGGCGGAATCAACGGGGATAAGATTCAGTTGGGTGCGATTAATTCAAACGCCAATGGCCTGAATGGAAACGCCGGTATCGAGTTTGAATCCTTTCGCTTTGTGCCCGCCAGCGCAACGACCTGGAACCTTTTAGAGCAATACCTCTCGGGCGGCACGACCACGACCAGCGCTTCCCTGGGCACGGTGACGGTGACAGCGGGGCATTGGTATAAATTTGTCGTGGGCATGACCAATACTTCAGGGGCTTCCGGCAATCTTTCCGCGGCGTGCGCGTTGTTCGACTACGGCACCACGGGGCTGACGCCGGGAGCGAATGTGATCACATTTGCGACCGCTCAAAATCACGTCGCGCTGGATATCGCGACGAACACCGCCGTGTGGCCTGCCATGCGTGTTACCGCCAATGCAGCGGTCAGTGCGTGGGACAATTTTCTGGTGTATCAATCGAACAGTCCGCCGGTGATCACGTTGAAACTTGCTGATTCTGTCGCAGCCCAGGGCGCTCCGGCTACTTTCAGCACGCTGGCCGATGGCCCGGGTACGATTACTTACTCTTGGTTCACGAACGGTATTCCAGTGTCCGGCGCAACCGGTGCGAGTTATACCGTTTCTTCCGTGAGCACCAACCTCACGAATGTGACCGTGGTGGCCAGCAATGCGAATGGCTCGGTGACCAATTCGGCTGCCGTGAGCGTGGCTGCGGTCAGTTTTTCCAATAACGGCATTGGTTGGACGATTAATCAAACGGGCCTGGCTTCCGCTAATATCACCGGCAACGTCTTCCACGGCACTGATGGAAATGGAAATGAGGCGGTAACGGCTTGGTATAATAATCTGGTTCCAATCAATGGGTTCGTCGCCACGTTCACTTATCAGGACGTCGGCGGCTCTCCCGGGAACGACGCCGACGGCTTTTCGTTCGATCTTCAGGAAAGTGGTCCGGCTTATATAGGCGCGGGTGGGGGAAGTCTCTCGCTGGACGCGCTCACCCCCAGCGCCAACTGGGAGTTAAACCTTTATACGCCGAACGGAATTGGAATTGTTTACCAGACCGACGGCGCGACGGGCAATTATGTGCCAACGGGCTCGATCAATGTCTCGAGCGGGGATCCCATCAATTTTACCATTGTGTATGCGGCCGGGGGAGCGGTGCAGGAAACGCTCTTTGATACCGTCACGCGCGCCAGCTTCACCACGAATTATAACGTGGCTGACATCGCCACGCTGCTGGGAAGCAGCACCGCCTATGTCGGGTTCACCACCACCGATGGCGGCGTCGCCTCGACGCAGATTGTCAGCAATTTTGTTTTTCGGGTTGGGACAAGCGGCTTTTCCCCGGCGGTGATGACGAATCTTCCGGCCACCGCAATTCAACCGACCACCGCGACGGTGAACGGCCAGGTGATTTCCAACGGAGGCATCGATCCGACCGTCACTCTTTATTACGGGCCGACCGATGGCGGCGCGATAGCGGGAAATTGGGCCAACAGTATTTCCTTGGGGATTGAAACCGGAACTTTCAGCCAGGCGCTTACCGGGTTGTCCTCGCAAACGAAATATTATTACGCTTTTAGCGCGTCCAATATTGGCGGCACCTCCTGGGCTGCGCCGTCTCAAAGCTTTACCACAACCGCAGTGACGCTGCCGCAGGTGAGCGTTAGTCCCGCGACCGGCGTTGGCGCGACGATTGCGACTTTCAACGGGCAGGTGATTTCGACTGGCGGCGCGACGACGTACGTCACTCTTTATTACGGCCTGACGGATGGCGGGGCCAATCCGGCAAATTGGGGCAACAGCCTCGCGCTCGGCGCGCAGAGCAGTTCGTTCGCACAAACGATCAGCGGGTTATCCACCAACACGGTTTATTATTTCACGGTAAAAGCCACCAATTCGGCGGGAGTGGCCTGGGCCAGTCCGTCCCAAACATTCACGACGGCGGTCGTCGACCCCGTATCGACTGCGGTGCCTGTGTTGACGTATCACAATGACAATACGCGCTGGGGGGTGAACTCGAATGAAACGACTTTGACCCTGGCCAATGTGGCCACCAACAGTTTCGGAAAATTGTTTACCTACACGGTGGATGGTTTCGTTTATGCGCAGCCCCTGATAATGACCAACGTGAACATCCCCGGCAAGGGCACGCACAATGTGGCCTATGTGGTCACGGAGCATGACAGCGTGTATGCCTTCGATGCGGACAATAATTCCGGCATCAACGCTTCGCCACTTTGGCAGACGAGTTTCATCAATCCGGGCGCCGGGATCACCACTGTTCCCAACGGCGATGTCGGGACCACGGATATTACGCCGGAAGTCGGCATCACGAGCACGCCGGTCATCGATCCGGTGAGTGGGACGATTTATCTGGAAGTCAAAACCAAGGAGCCCGGCCCGGTTTATGTGCATCGGCTGCACGCCCTGGATATTGCCACCGGGCTCGAGCGGCCCAATTTTAACAGTCCGGCATTGATTGCCTGCACCAATTACCTCGGCTCGGGCAGCGGCGATAACGACGGCAAAAATCCTCCGCACGTGCTTTGGAACCCGCTGCGCGAACACAGCCGTCCAGCGCTGACGCTGCTCAACGGAACAATCTATATGTCGTTTGCCTCGCATGGCGACAATACTCCGTATCATGGCTGGTTCGTGGCTTACAACGCTACCAATGTCGCCCAGCAGGTGGGTGTGTTTAATGCCACGCCGAATGGCACGGAAGGCGGCTTTTGGGACGGTGGCGGCGGGCCCTCCGTGGATGCGCAAGGCAATATGTACTTCCAGACGGGCAACGGCACCTTTGACGGCACTGCGACGTTATCGAGCGCCAGCGACTATTCGATGAGTTTATTGAAGCTCGCCACCACCAACGGACTCACGCTGGTGGATTATTTTGCGCCGTCCAATGCGGTTTCTTTAAGTGGCGCGGACCAGGACCTGGGCTCGGCCGCGCCGATTATTTTGCCGGATTCGGTTGGCAGCGCAGCCCATCCCCACCTGGTTGTAGGCGGCGGCAAGACCTCGCCGGTCTATGTGGTGGATCGCGACAACATGGGACGCTTCAACGGCACGACCGGCACGAACAAAATCGTCCAACAGTTCAACGGCGGTCCCGGTGGCGACCGGGACATAACGCCCGCGTTTTTCAACGGTGCGTTGTATATGATGGATGCAAATTCCAGAGTTGGCGCCTACAAGATCAGCAACGGATTATTCAACACGACTCCGGTCGAGAGCACTGATGGCTACGCCAACAAAGGCGCTGCGACCGTCAGCATTTCCGCCAACGGCACGGGCAACGCCATCGCGTGGGCGCTTTACAATTCCGGCGGCCAAAGCCCGGCCACTCCCTGCGTCTTGCGCGCCTATAATGCCACCAACCTCACGCAGAGACTCTATGCCAGCGACCAGATACCGTCGCGGGATTCCGCGGGCGACGCCGTGAAGTTCACCACGCCCACCATTGCCAACGGCAAGGTGTATGTGGGAGCGCAATATTCCCTGACGGTTTATGGATTGGCGGCGTCGTTTGTGAATACGCCAGTCATCAGCCCTAACGGCGGGGTGTTCACGAATTCGGTGACGGTCACTTTGTCGGACGGGACGACCGGGGCCACGATTTACTATACGCTGGATGGCACCACGCCCACGACCGATTCCACTCTCTACACCGGCCCGTTTGTGCTGACCAACTCCGTGTCCGTGACCGCCGCGGCGTTTAAATCCGGTTCGGTGTCGAGCGGCACAACCAGCGCGAGCTTCATCAATAGTTCGGCGATCGGCAGCGGGACCGGCCTGTTCGGACAATATTGGGCCAATACGACCAGCGGGGCCTTCATAGCAGCGGGATTCAACACGGCGCCCACGATGACGCGCACTGATGCCACCGTTAATTTCGATTGGAGCACGACGCCGCCGTCGGCCAATGTGGGGCCGAACACTTACGTCGTTCGTTGGACCGGGGCCGTTCAGCCGCAATTCGACGAGACTTACACGTTTTACACCACCACCGATGATGGAGTTCGCCTGTGGGTGAATGGACAATTGCTGATCGACAAATGGGTCGATCAAGGTCCGACGACCTGGAGCGGCCAGATCACGCTGGCGGCGCAGCAGCGTTACAACATTCAAATGGATTTTTATCAGAACGGCGGAGGCTCCCAGGCGCAATTGTTCTGGAGCAGTCTTTCCACCGGGCCGATGACGATCATTCCGCAAACGCAACTTTACCCGGTGACCAACCCGCCGCCGTCGGTCGTGCTGACCGCTCCCACCAATGGCGCCAGTTACACAGCCAGCGCCAGCGTGACTCTCAGCGCGGATGCCGGCGCGCAGTATAATGATCTCAATCGTGTGGACTTTTACGCCGGAACCACGCTGTTGGGCAGTGTCAGCAATGCTCCGTATACCCTTACGTCTATCGGTGTGAGTCCCGGCACTTATGCGCTGAAGGCGGTGGTGGTGGACGACAGCGGGTTGAGCAGTACCTCCGCGCCAGTCAGTATAACGGTCAAGCCCGGCAGCGGCGTGCCCTATGGCCTGACCAGCGTGACGCCCAGCCCGGCTTTCTACAACATGCCGCAGTCATTTGACGGTTCCTCGTTCGGCTCGATTCCGGCGCTCCTCTCGCAAACCGGAGTGTTCACCAACACACCGGCCATGCAGGCGTTCAGCGGACTTATACCTTATGTTCCGAACACGCCGCTGTGGTCGGACGGCGCGGCCAAAATTCGTTATCTGTCCATTCCGCACACGGGCAGCCCGTGGACGCCCGATGAACAAATCTCTTTCGCGCCGGCGGGTACGTGGACGTTCCCATCCGGCACGGTGTTCGTGAAAACCTTCGAGTTGCAAACCAACACGAGTGATCCGAATTCACTGCGCCGCCTCGAGACGCGCCTGCTGGTGCGCGACATCAACGGGAAGGTCTACGGCGTCACCTATAAATGGCGGCCGGATTACAGCGATGCCGATCTCCTGACCACGTCGAGCAACGAAAATATCGCCATCACTACACCTACCGGCGTGCAGACGCAGACGTGGTATTATCCGAGCCCTTCGGATTGCTTGATTTGTCATACGCCCGTGGCCAATTACGTGCTGGGCGTCAAAACGAGCCAGCTCAACGGCACGAACACGTATGCTTCCGGCACGACGGATAACCAGTTGCGGACCTTGAATCGTCTGGGACTTTTTAATCCTGCCTTCGACGAGGCCGGCATTACCAATTTCGAGAAACTTTTCTCGCTCACCAACCAAAGCGCGTCGCTGGAATCCCGCACGCGTTCTTATCTCGATGCCAATTGCGTACAATGTCATCAACCGGGCGGAAGCGGCCCGACCTTCGACGCCCGCTTCGAGACTCCGTTGGCCAATCAGAACATCATTAACGGTGTGTTGACCAAGGGCAATTTAGGTTATGACCATGCTTTCGTGGTGGTGCCGAAGGACATCTGGCGTTCGGTGCTTTATGACCGGATGAACAGTCTTGATCCGGCGGTTAAAATGCCGTCGCTGGCGCGAAATGTAATCGATACCAACGCGCTCTCGGTGATCGCCGCCTGGATCAACAGCCTGGCAGGAACACCGGCTTTGGCCCCGCCGACCATCACGCCGAACGGCGGCACCTTCGCGCCGTCGGTGAGCGTCACGCTGACTCCGCCGGATGGCAGCGCCACATTGTATTACACGCTGGATGGCACGCTGCCGACAACGGGCTCACTCCAGTATACCGGGCCGTTCACTGTGACCAATTCGGTGGTGGTTATGGCCAACGCGTTTGAAAGCGGGTTCAACAACAGCGTGGCCGCCAATGCGGTGTTTATTGTCGGATCGCCGATGTTTTTCACTTCGGAGAATTTCCTGTCTAATGGAACGTTCCAACTCAGCTTCTCGGGAGTGCCGAATAACATTTACGTGTTGCAAGCCACGACGAACTTTGTTGATTGGGTTTCTCTGAGCACGAATAGCGCTCCCACAAACATGTTCAATCTGGTCGATCCGGGCGCGAGCAATTTCCGGTATCGCTTCTATCGCGTGTTACAGCAATGAGAGCCTGCACTCAAACGTAGGACAGGCGTCCCGCCTGTCTATTTATTTAAAATCCGTTTATTTGTTGTCGGCTTGAAGCTTCAATCTTACCGCCGTATCGAGGCCGGCGGAGAATTTGCGGATTGTTTTTTTGACGCCGGGAGCGGGCTCGTAAATATATTGGGCCGCCGGGTAGCCCATCAGGATCACGTAATCGAATTGTTTCACCTTCTGCCTTTTGGGGATATCCGTCAGGAACACCAGGCCGATGGAGGGGGTGCCCGGCTCGTTAAGTTCCAGCACCGCGGGATTTCGGTGCGCCGGCACGGTGCCGGGCACGACCCACGATTCGGTCAGGGGCGGCCGCAAAAGATCGGTATAGCCGCTGTCAACCACGAGCCCATCGGGGAAAACCTGAAGGACTTTGCCGCAGATGAGGCGGCGGCCCTGGATGCAATCCTTTCGCATCTGCTCGGAGCGCACGGCGGCAACGGCGGCGGGCGCGGGCGGAGCCGGGGCGGCTGCGGTTTCGGGGTGCGCGACTGCTTGCGTGCGAACGCTGGGGTGTTCGTGCGCACACCCGGTTAATACGGCGACGGACAACAATAACGGCTTAAGCTGGGCTGATTTCATGTGTGGCGGACTGGTTTGGAATAAAGGTGCAAAACAGGGAACCGTCAATATTTTTAAATTCGCACTCCTTTTCGTCACATCCAGCCTATCATTCAGACGCGCCCTTTCCAAAACTCTTGACGCCGCGTTTTAAAAGATACTAATGTATAGACAAACAAAGAACTGCGCTTCATGACACCCTCATCCGTCGAATCACATCCCTCCGCGGCAAAATCCTGCTCGATTCGCGGACCCATGCTGGTGTTGGTGGCGTGCGTGGCGCTGGCCGGCGGTTTTCTTTTTGGTTACGACACGGCAGTCATCAACGGCGCGAATCAATTTCTGAAGGCTTTTTTTCAACTGACGCCGTTCCAGGAGGGGATAGCAGGGGCCAGTGCGATTCTCGGTTGCATTCCGGGCGCGATGTTCGCGGGTTATTTCAGCGACCGTTTTGGCCGGCGAAAAGTGTTGTTTGTTTGCGCGATTCTGTACGCGCTTTCGGGGGTATTGTCCGCGGTGCCGAAGACGTTCACGGAATTTCTGCTGGCGCGGTTTATCAGCGGACTGGGGATTGGGGCGTCTTCGATGATTTGCCCGGTGTATGTGGCGGAATTGGCGCCGGCGGCCTGGCGCGGGCGGTTTGGATCGCTCTTTCAATTCGGGATTGTGAGCGGAATTTTCCTGACGTTGTTCATCAATGCCCGAATCCAGGCCTTCGGCGACGCGGCCTGGAATGCCGCCCAGGGCTGGCGCTGGATGCTCGGGGCGGAAATATTTCCCGCGTTGCTGCTGCTGCTATTGCTTTTTTTCGTGAAGGAAAGCCCGCGCTGGCTGGTGCAGGTGGGGCGCGAAGGTGAGGCGCGGGATATTCTGGAAAAAATCCACCGCCCGCCGGAGGCCGATGCGGAAATCGCTGCAACCAAGGATGTTCTCAAGCAAAGCGAAGCGGGATTTTTCGAGCTTCTGGCCAATCCACGTTTCCGCCGGGTGCTGGTGATCGCGGTGCTTTTGATGGCGTTTTCGCAGTTCAGTGGCATCAACGCCATCATGTATTACTCGACCAAAATTTTCACCACGGCGGGAGTAGGGGTGAAGGATTCATTCATGGCTTCGGAGGTGGTGGGGTTGGTGAATTTGTTGTTCACGCTGGTGGCGGTGGCGCTGGTGGACAAGGCGGGGCGAAGAATTCTTTTGCTGGTGGGGTTGGTGGCGCAGGTGATTGCGCTGGGAGCGGTCGGCTGGATGTTTAAAGCGAACACCGGCGGGATCGCGCTGCTGATTGCCATCCTCGCGTTCATCGGCGCCTTCGCAATGGCTCTGGGCCCGATTCCATGGATACTCTGCTCGGAAATTTTTCCCACCCGAGTCCGGGGCCGGGCGATGTCGGTGGCGACGTTCACGATTTGGACTTCGTGCTATATCGTGGCGCAGACCTTTCCCATGCTGAACGACAGCGCCAGAGTGGGGCCGGCGCTGACGTTCTGGATCTATGCAGGGTGCAGCCTAGCGGCGTTGGTATTTGTATTTTTTATGGTACCGGAAACCAAGGGGCGCAGCCTGGAAGAGATTGAAGCGAGCTTCGCCGAGTGAGGGCGGGGTTGAACCGATTTTTGATTCCCACCGTTCTTCTTGACAGGTCATATCCAATTGTATATACAAATACACGTATGCTGAATCTTGATCATGGGAGCCCGATTCCCTTGCGGGCGCAGGTGGAAACATTACTGCGGGAGATGGTTTTGCAGCCGGAATATCAGAAGGGCGGGTTGCTGCCGGACGAAATGGCGCTGGCGGCGCAGTTGGGAGTGAGCCGCGGAACGGTTCGTTCCGGGATTAGTAAGCTGGTTTTTGAAGGAGTACTGGATCGGAAAGCAGGCGTTGGCACGCGGGTTTCGAATCGTCACCTGGAATCCGGCATCAGCGCGTGGCGCAGTTTCACCCGCGAAATGGCTTCCAAGGGCATCACGGTTGAGAATTTTCGTTTGGATTATCGCTCAGCCAAGGCGGGAGTGGACGCCATGCGTACGTTGCATCTGGACGAGGGAACTTTAATTTGGCGGTTGGACCGCGTGCGCGGCTGGGATGGCAAGCCGGTGCTGCAAAGCACCTCCTGGTTTCATCCGCGTATTGGGCTGAAGGGCAATGAAGACACGTCGAAGCCGGTTTATGAAATGATCGAGGGTGCGACGGGCGTGCGACCCAGCTTCGCGCGCGAGGAATTTTCCGCGGTGGCGGCGGATTTGCGGCTGGCGCGGTTGCTGGACGTGCGCCGGGGGACTTCGCTGCTGCTGCGGCGGCACACGGTTTTTGACCAGGGCAGCCGGCCGTTTGAATACGCGGAGGTGCATTATGTCAGTTCGCGTTTTGCCTTAACCCTGGAAATGCGCCGAGGTGAGGCATGATTTCGCTGGCGGCGGATTTCGGCGGGACGCGCATCAAGCTCGGCGTGGTGCGCGACGCAACGGTGATGGCGCAAAGCGTGATTGCCGCCGAATCAGGGCGCCATTTGACGGAGCGGCTGGAAGCAGTGGCGGCTGGTTTGGAAAAACTTTGCGAACAGGCGGGAATCGCGCCCGCCGAATGCGACGGCGTGGGGTTTTCGTACCCGAGCATCATCGACCGCCGCAACGCGCGGATTTTGGATCATTTTGGAAAGTTTGGCGATGCCTCGGCCATTGATTTGCGCGGCTGGGCGGAGCAACGGCTTCATTTGCCGCTCGCCATTGATAACGACGCGCGCATGGCGTTAATCGGCGAATGGCGCTATGGCGCGGGGAGGGGCTCGGACAATTGCGCAATCATCACGCTCGGCACGGGCATCGGGGTCTCGGCGGTGATTGAGGGACAGGTATTGCGCGGGGTGCACGGCCAGGCGGGAATCCTGGGGGGCCACACGACGCTGCGGACGGAGGGCGGGACTTGCGTGTGCGGCAATGTTGGCTGCGCGGAACTGCTGGCGTCCACTTCGGTGATCGACCGGCTGGCGCGCGAGCATCCTCTTTTCGCGGGCAGCGCTTTGGCGAAGCGGGAGACCATCGATTACGCGCAGATTTTTCATTGTGCGTCAGCCGGTGATGAATGCGCGCTGTCATTGAGGAATCGCAGCCTGGAAACCTGGGCGGCCCTCGCCGTGAATCTGATTCATGTTTTTGATCCCGAGTTGATCATTTTTGGCGGCGGCCTCATGGGCAGCGCGGACGAAATTATTTCTTTTGTGCGGGATTATATATCGCGCCACGCGCATACGCCGTGGGGCCAGGTGAAAGTGGCAGCTTCGGAACTGGGCGATCGCGCGGCGCTCCTGGCGTGCGAGTGGCTGGTGCATGAAGATGTGGAGAAGGTGAATTGAGATGAGCAGATCGAACTACGATAAGTTTCCGAAAATCAGTGTGCCGAATTCCGGCGGCAAATGCGTGGCCGGCTGGCAGGATTGCGCCGCGCGATTGAACGCCGCCATCAGCCGGAGGAATGCGCAGCGCACGGTGCTGGTGGTCGAATGTTACCCGGGCGTCAATGAGGCTGAAATCATCGGCGAACTAACGGCGCGCCTGAAACCCGCGCTCGTGGTGCGGCCGGGCGAGGCCATGCTGGAAAGCGCGGCCATCGAAACGTTGGTGGCTCCGTTTCTCGGAGGCAACGATCCGGTGTTCGGATTTCTCAGCGGCCTGACCCTGCCGCAGTTTTTTGACCGGAAGAAGATCGAGCTTCTTCGCTCGCAACTGGCCGCCGCGAAGACCGGCTTGATTTTAGTCGTCGGCTGCGGTGCGAGGTTTTTAACGGACGGCGATATTTTGATGTATGCGGATTTGCCGCGTTGGGAGGCGCAGAATCGTTTTCGTCGAAATGAAACCGCCAACCTGGGAGCGGACAATCGGCTCAGCGCTGCCAGTGCCCAATATAAGAGGGCATTCTTTGTTGATTGGCGCGTGGCGGACCGGTGGAAGCGGCAGTTGATGCACGTTTGGGATTTCGTGCTGGATACGACGAAGGCAAATGAGCCGAGGCTCGCCGAGGGCGAGGCGGTGCGCGACGCGCTACGACACGCGGTGACGCGGCCATTCCGCGTGGTGCCGTTCTTTGATCCCGCGCCGTGGGGCGGCCAATGGATGCGAAAGACGTGCGATTTGGATGGCGCAGCGCCGAACTACGGCTGGTGCTTCGATTGTGTGCCGGAGGAGAACAGCCTGTTGCTGGAATTCGGCAATGTGACGATGGAAATTCCTTCCATCAACGTGGTTTTCTTCCAGCCGCGAGAGCTGCTGGGCGAATCCGTTCACGCTCGATTCGGCGATGAATTTCCCATCCGGTTCGATTTCCTGGATACCATGGGCGGAGGAAATCTTTCGTTCCAGGTGCATCCATTGACCGAATATATCCAGCATCATTTCGGCATGCACTACACCCAGGATGAGAGCTATTATATGCTCGAGGCCGGGCCGGCGGCGCATGTGTTTTTGGGCCTTCGGGAAAAGGTGGATCGCCAGGCGATGATTCAGGACCTGAGGAAAGCGCAGGCCGGCGGCTTTGAATTTCCGGCCGATAAATACGTGAATCGTTTTCCCGCGCGGAAGCACGATCATTTTTTAATTCCCGCCGGAACGGTGCATTGCTCGGGGGCGGATTCGATGGTTCTGGAGATCAGCGCGACGCCGTACATTTTCACGTTCAAAATGTGGGACTGGGGCCGCCTCGGCCTGGATGGAAAACCGCGGCCGATTCATCTGGATCACGGGATTGCCAACATCCAATGGGACCGCGACGCGGACTGGACCCGGAAAAACCTGGTGAACCGTTTTTCACCGCTGGGTTCCGGCGACGGCTGGCGCGAAGAGCGCACGGGATTGCACGAGCGCGAATTTATCGAGACGCGGCGCCATTGGTTTACGAAAGCGGTTCCGCATCACACGCACGGCGGAGTGAACGTGTTGAACCTGGTGGAAGGAACCGAAGCGGTGGTGGAATCGGTGGAGGGGCGGTTCGAGCCGTTTGTGATCCGCTACGCGGAGACATTCATTGTGCCGGCGGCAGTGGGTCCGTACACGATCCGCCCGCTCGGCACAGCGGCGAATCCATTGGGAACACTGAAAGCGTATGTCCGGGAATCCGCGGTGATTGCTCCGTTGAGAACGTCGGTCGCGCATAACACGGCCTCTGTGTCGGCAAAAACAAATCTGCAGCCGGTGAGCTGAACTTCAGGAATCGCCCCGCCGCATATTAAGCGTGAGCGCGAAACGAGAGCTGACGTAATGAACTTCGGCAAATTCAAAAGGACGATTGCCCTGGTCAAAAACGGTGTGACGCCGCAGGAGCAGGGGCGTGCCGCGGGCAACCTCGAGGAGCTTCGCCAGGCGCGCGTCGGCGCCGACAGCGAGGAATTCCTCCCGCGCGTTTTTCGGGCGGACGCCGGTGGCCTTTTCAATCATTTCATACAAGGGACGGGCCGTGTCCTCGGTGCCCTTCAAGGCCACGCGCGGATGGAACCACGAAGTGCTTTGGAGGACGGGTTTGCCGTCCCAGCCGCGGACGCGGTCGAGGCACCACATCGGAGTTTCCGGATCGACATTCAGGGCGCGCGCGGCATCCGCGGAGGCTTCGACCTGGCGGTAATCCAGACGGAAGTTTTTCACGGTGATGCCCTTGGAAGCCATTTCGCGGGTGAAACTACGCCAGGCGGTGATGCCCGATTCCAGGTGCCGGGAAGAAACACGGGTGCCAACGCCGGCTTTGCGTTCCAGGACGCCTTCGAAAACCAGTTTGCCGATTCCGGAACGGACCGTGCCGCGGCTGACACCGAGCTGCGCCGCGAGAGCGACTTCGTCGGGGAGCAGGGCGCCTTTTTGATAATCAGGCAGGAGCACAAGCTCCCGCAAGAGTTGCTCGACCTGGGCGCGCAGGGGAATCGGGCTATCGTGATCAATCCGTAACATGGCAGGGCAGAGTAAGCGTTGAAGGCAGCAGGGGGTCAAGTTTCGAAAAAAACCATTGACAAGGTTTTTGTTAGTTGTAATAAATGTATAGACAAAGTCTGAACCCGAACCAACCCACGCTTAAGAGTCCTTCAATCATCCCTAAACTATGAAAACCCGATTAGTTGCCCTTTCCCGATCCTGGTGTGGCCTGGCCGCGATGGGGCTCGCGCTTTTGGCGGCACGTGAAGCCCGCGCCCTGGATCCCATCGATCCGACCGGCGCCGTTTACACCGGTATCACCAACAGCAGCCAGTTTTCCACGGGCTTTGTGGCCACGAACTTGTTCTCGCAGAATATGACCGGAGTGGCCGTCGGCCAGACTTTTGGCGGCTCGGAATGGGCGCGTTCGGGCTCCGGCTCGGCCTACGTGGCTTTTCAGGTGGACCAATCCTACGACGTGGGTTCGGTTTTTTGGGCGCAACGCAACGGCTCGACGACCGGCGACAACATGCAGGTCATGAGCATTTGGACGAGCGACACCACGCCGTTCACTGCCGCGGATCCCGGAGTGCCACCGGCGGACGTAGTGCCGCTGCAAGCGAACGTCGGTGCGTCGGTTTGGCGCGAGTATTCCCTGACAAATCTTATCAGGGGCAAATACTTTTTGCTATACCTCCAGCAAACCCCGCCAGTTGCAGGCAGCAACCCGGGCGGCAATGAAATGCGTTTGGGCCTTAACCCGACGGCCACACCTCCCACCGTGAGCGAAACTCCCGAAAGCAAAACGATTTATACCGGCGGCTCGGTCACTTTCGAATCCGCCGCGGTCGGAACGATCCCCATCACCAACCAATGGTATCGTGACACGACGCCGCTGCAGGATGACGGCCGGATTTCCGGCTTTACCTCTACGCGCGTCACGATCTCGCAACTCTCGGCGGGAGATGTGGGTGGCTATTCGATGGCGGCGACCAACGCGTTTGGCGGGACGCAAAGCACGGCGGCAACCCTCACGCTGATAGACCCTCCCGCTTCCGGCTACAAAGCGGCAGTGATGTCCGGGAATCCGCCAGTGGGCTATTGGGAACTGGACGAAACCGCCGGCCCGACGGCGTTTGATTATGCCGGGGGCCACAACGGCACTTATGGAGCCGAGTCGACTATCGCTGCGGCCGGTCCGCAATCGCCGGAGGAGGTGGGTTTTAGCAGCACGAACGCGGGTGTGGGAACAGCGGCCTTCACGATTGATTCCGCCGTGGCATTGCCGCCTTTGAATCTGAGCACCAACAATACCGTGACGATGACTGCGTGGGTGAAGCCATCGGGGGCGCAACAAGCTTATGCCGGGCTGGTATTCAGCCGTTCGGCGGGGACGATTGCCGGATTGAGTTATGATTCCACCGGCAAAAAGCTCGCGTATGAATGGGCGGGCAACCGGGTCAGTTTTGATTCCGGAATCACGCTGGCGGACGGGGTGTGGCACTTCCTGGCGCTGGTCGTGACTCCCACGAATGCGACGCTTTATTCCGGGACGAACCATTCGATTCGCACCGCAGTGGACATGTTGGCGGAGCCGGTTCAAACCTTCGCGGGAACGACGATGATCGGCCTGGACGTCAGCGCCGGTGAAGCGGCCCGCACGTTCAACGGCACAATTGACGAGGTGGCGATTTATAATCGGGCGTTGTCCAGCGGTGACATCAATACGTTATATGCGGCCGGGGTCGGCAACATCTTTCCGCTGCCGGTGGACATCACATTGCAACCGACCAATCAATCTTTGTTCTTCGGAGAAAGCCTGACGTTGACGACGGCGGTGTCGGGCGCCAATCCGGTGACCAATCAATGGTACAAGGACGATGTCGCAATCCCGGGCGCGACGAACGTGACGTTCGTGAACCCCGGCGTGCGGCCTTCGGACGCGGGTAATTATTATCTGGTGGCGGCCAACGTGGCCGGCGCGGAGACCAGCAGCGTGGCGCAGGTGACCGTGGCCTCGACGTTTCTGCGAATACTGGACCCGAAAGGTTCGGGAAATGTTTATGGAAATATCATCGCCAGCAGTGTTTTTGGAAACAATCTCGCGACCTGGGGCCCGACCAACCTCTTCAAGACGGATGTGAGCGCGCTTCCAATCGGGGCGACGATGACTACCGAGGGCAGCGGCAAGGAATGGGCGAAGTCCGGCAGCGGTGATGCCTGGGTGTCCTTCCAGGTGGACCAATCGTATCCGGTGGGGGCGGTGTATTGGTCGCAACGGGCTGGTTCCGGAACCGGTGACAACATGCAGAGCCTGAGCATCTGGTCCAGCGACACGACGCCATTCCCCGCGTCCGACCCCGGCACGGCCGCGCCCGACGCGGTGGCCCTGACCCCGAATTCTGGCAACCCGGTATGGGTGCGCTACATATTGCCGGTTCCGATCACGGGCCGTTACTTCCTGTTGCATTTGCAGCAGACGACCGTTACGGGAAACCCCGGCGGTTCGGAATTCCGGTTGGCGGTGACATCTCCGCCGCCGCTCAGCGTGACCCGGTCAGGAACGTTGCCGGTTTTGAACTGGCCGGTCTACGGCGATCTGCTACAAGCGGATGACCTGCTGGGTCCGTGGGTATCCGCCGTGGGTGTCACCAATGGGGTGCCCTTTGCGCCGACGGGCGACAAGCGGTTTTTCCGAGTGCAATTCAGTGATTGAAGAATGAATTGATGGGGCCGGGAGGCGTCGCTCCCGGCCCGTTTTTTGACGTGCGATATGACAACTGAAGCAGATAAATTCCGAACGAAGCCGCGGGCGGCGGCGTTCACGTTGATTGAGCTTTTGGTGGTGATTGCGATTATCGCGATCCTGGCGGCGATGATCCTGCCGGCGCTGAGCCATGCGAAAGAAAGCGCCAAGAAGACGTATTGCCTGAACAACCTGCGGCAAGTCGGCATGGCCTTCCAGATGTACACGGAGGATTTCGACGGCAATTACCCGGTGCAGGAGGGCTACGCGCCGCTGGGCGGGCAGACGCCGACGAATACTTACACGGGAATTCCGACCTATTTTGGCGCCAACGAAACGAATCGTCCGCTGAATGCTTATGCCGGAAGAAATTCGGAGGTTTTTCATTGTCCTTCGGATAAAGGCGACGACACCGTGCCCGCGGTTCCCAGTTGTTGGGACGGTTGGGGCAATAGTTACCTGGTTCAATGGGGGGCGGATTATTATGGTGTGAAATACGTTTGCGGCAGCGGCCCGGTTGGCAAATGGATGGCGAAAACGCCGCCCCTCAAAGTCTCGGAGGTGGCCCGAAAACCCACGAACAAACTTTTGCTGGCGGAATGGATCTGGCATGCGAATCGCAGCACGCTGGACGCGCAAACCATCTGGCACAATTTTAAAGGCAAACGGAAAGTCAGTGTGCTTTGGGGAGATGCGCACGTGGAATTTTTTGAGTTTCCGGACCTGACGGGCCAGGAAACGGCGACGCCAGACATGAATTCGATTTTGTGGTAGGGCGAGGGGAGGGGTTCACGATCGCCAATTCAATGGCCAACGATCATCCCAGCATCGCTTGCCTGTTCTTTTTTGCGTGTGCGTTTCTTTCCTTCCCCATAACCGCGAGTGCGGCGGGGTTTACGCTGACGCGCTCGATTCCGCTCGAAGTCGTCACCAACTCGCCCGCGTATGCGCGGGGCGGATATGACGTCGGGCAGTTGATTGACGGAAACCTGGAAACCGAGTTTGCTTCGGAAAGCGGCGGGACGAACACGTTTGTCACACTGCGGTTTCCCTCGCCACAAACCGTGATCGCGTTTCGGCACGTGGACCGGGCGGATCGCGCGCTGGTGGCGCAGTCGGAACTTATTTTTACGGACGCGGCAGGAAACACGGTAAAGCGCCTGGAGGTGACGCATGTGGATCGCAAGTCCGGTGAAACATTTTTTGTGCTTCCCGAACCGGTGCGGGCCAGCGGAGTGGAATGGCGGGTGACGCGGCTGGGGCGCAACGGCGTGGCAACAGTTGGCGGCGCGGAAATCGAATTTGTTTCGGCCGGTGCGGTGGACGAAAATCCATCCGCTGACGCGGTAAGCGCCCGGGCATTGCCGTTTCTGGACCGCCGCGGCAATCAACAGGTCCAGGTGATTGTGGACCACCCGTATTTGGAACCGGCCAGAGCCAAACTGCGGGTGGGAGTTGCCCGGCCGAGGGAAATCGAGTTGGTTCATGGCCGGAACGTCTTCACCGCCGAACTGCCGGGCGTGAAAAGCAACGAGACGCGCGTGGCGGAATTGCAATTGAGCCCGGCCCTGGTCAAGGATGCGAGTTTTGAGCAGCATCCTATTCGGCCGATGACCGTTTATGTCCTGCCGCATTCGCACACGGATGTAGGCTATACGGACTTGCAAACCGCCGTGGCGGAAAAGCAAATGAACAACCTGAGACGCGGCATGGAACTGGCGCGGGAGACGGCAGATTATCCCGCCGGCGCGCGTTTTGTCTGGAACGTGGAAGTGCTTTGGGCGGCGGATTTATTTTTGCAGCGAATGAACCCGGCGGAACGCGCGGCGTTTCTCGGCGCGGTGAGGCGGGGGCAGGTGGAATTGAACGGGATGTATTTGAACGAACTGAGCGGATTGTGCCGTCCGGAGGAGTTGATCCAGCTTTTTCGCTATGCAACGGAGCTTTCCCAAGTCACGGGAAAAAAAATCGAGTCCGCGATGATTTCGGACGTGCCCGGGTGCACCTGGGGAGGCGTCACGGCGATGGCGCAGGCAGGAATTCGTTATCTCTCGGACGGCCCGAATTATGGCGAGCGGGATTTCATGAAAGTGTGGGCGGACAAACCGTTTTATTGGATTGGGCCGGACGGGAAATCGAAGGTCCTGGTGTGGGTGCCGTTCCAGGGTTACGCGCTGGCGCACATTTATGACACGATGTCGCCGCGGTTGCTGGACGACCTTTGCACGCGGCTGCAAAAACCGGGTTACCCCTATGAGTTGGCCTATATCCGCTGGGCCGGCCTGGGAGACAACGGCGCTCCCGATGAAAGCCTTTGTGATTTCGTCAAGGACTGGAATCGAGACTATCAATCGCCGCAATTCAAAATCGCCGGGACCACGGAGGCTTTCGAGGCATTGGAGAAACGTTACGGCAGTTCGTTGCCGGAGTATCGCGGCGATTGGACGCCTTATTGGGAGAACGGCGCCGGCTCCGCCGCACGCGAAACGGCGATGAACCGTCAAACCGCGGAACGCTTGACGCAGGCGCAGACGCTTTTCGCCATGTTCCGTTCCAGGGCGTATCCGAAAAAGGATTTTGATGCGGCGTGGAAAAACGTGTTGCTGTTTTCGGAACACACGTGGGGCGCGCAGGGAAGCATTAACCAGCCGGAAGATCCCCAAACCATCGGCCAATGGGCGGTGAAAAAGGGTTACGCGGAGGAGGCGGATAAAGAGTCGCGCGCGTTCATGGGTTTGGCGCTGAACGGTCCGGGTGCGAACGCTGAGAGTCCGTCGGGAGTTGAAGTGGTGAACACACTTTCATGGAAGCGGACGCAATTGGTCACGCTCTCGCAAAAGCTTTCCGCGGCGGGAGACCGCGTGGTGGATGAGTCCGGGAACGCGGTGCCTTCGCAACGCCTGCGTTCGGGAGAACTGGCGTTTCTCGCGGCAGATGTTCCGGCGTTTGGCGAGCGGCACTATCGCGTGGCGCCAGGCGAAGCGCATTCCCTGGGCCAGGCGGCACAAGTCTCGGGCAGCGGATTGGCGAATGGATTGATCCGATTGCGCGTGGACGAAACCACGGGCGGAATTGTGGAATTGCGCTCGAAAGGCATTGAACAAAATTTCGCGGGCTCGGAAAATGGCGCGCAATTGAATAGCTTCATCTACCTGCGGGGTGATGCGCCAGACCGGGTCCAGACGAATGGGCCGGTGCGGATTTCGGTTGGCGAAGCCGGGCCTTTGGTGGCCTCGCTGCTCATCGATTCAGACGCGCCGGGTTGCCGGCATTTGCAGCGCGAACTGCGCTTGATTGCGGGGCAGGATTACGTGGAAATTTTTGATCGCGTGGATAAGGAACGCATTAAGGCGGTGAATTACCAGGCGCCCGAAGCCAAGGAGAGCCTTGCTTTTGGATTCCCTTTCCACGTGCCGAACGCCGAGGTGTTGCTGGATATTCCGCTGGCGGCGATGCGGCCCGGGACGGACCAGCTTCCGGCCTCGTGCCGGGATTGGTTTACGATTGGCCGCTGGGCGAGCGTGGCGAATTCGAGCGCCGGCCTCACCTGGGTGACGCTGGATGCTCCCCTGGTTCAATTCGATGATCCGCTCGGGGGATTGCGCGACCGGGAAGCGGATTCGCAAGTCTTCAAAAAAGGGGCGCATCACGTGTATTCCTGGACCATGAATAATCGTTGGGGAACCAACTACCGGGCTTATCAGGAAGGGCTCGTGGAATTTCGCTATGTGCTGCGCCTGTTTGAAAAAAGCGATCCGGCGGACGCCACGCGATTCGCGACGGGATTTGACCAGCCTTTGCTCGTGAGGCAAGCCCCGGAGAAGACGGCCTCGAATTTCACCTTGCCGCAACTCGATTCTAGGGATGTGATAATCACCGCGGCGAAACCTTCCGATGACGGACGCGCATTGATTTTTCGGCTCTTTGACGCGTCCGGCAAAGAGCAAAAAGTCGTGTTGCACTGGCCGGGCCGGCATCCGGCTCGATTGTTTCTCAGCAACACCAGCGAAGAGCCGTTGGCCAAAATAAAAGATAAAATAACGATGGCCGGATACGAGGTCATCACGTTGCGCGCCGAATTCAATTAACCACGCTTTAACATGAAAAAACCAACCAGAATGAGCCGAATTGGAAGTTTACTCACGTTCACGGCGGTGATGGCCGCGTGGACGGCCGCCGCCTTTACGCCCATGGTGCCCGTGCCGGTGGTGAAGATTTTGAACCTTCCGCCGGGCATTCCGGGCGGCAACTTCGGCATGACGAATTTCTTCGACGGCAAGTTAAAATCGGAATACGCGTCGCAGGACGAGGGCACGAACACGGTGGTGGAAGTTGAATTTGCGAATCCCACGCGAATCACGGCCTTGCGGCACGTGGATCGCAATGACGGCGCGACGGTGGCAATTTCTGAGTTGGAATTGTTCGATGCGCAGGGTGAACGGCTGGCGGACGTGTCCGTGACTCACGTGAACAAGCGCAGCGGCGAGACGCTGTTCTTTCTGCCGAACCCGGTGACGGCCCTGCGCGCGAGGTGGCGGGTGGCTAAGCTCGGAAATCCCGGCCTGCACTCGGTGGGCGGCGCGGAGCTGACCTATTATACGTCCGAGCCCAACGAGGAAACGCCCGTGCGGGATCGAATCGAAGTCAAAGTGCTTCCGTTCCTGGAAAAGAGCGGAGATCGGCCAGTGCAGGTTACGGTCCATCATCCCTACCAGGAACCGGCCGAAGTGAATGTTGCCGTGGGAGGCGGCGAGCCGAGGACGTTATCGCTTAAATCAGGCGATAATGTTTTCGATTGGTCATTGCCGGAAGTGAAGGCGACGAGTTCTCTCCAGGCCCGGATTCAGTTCAAAAACGAAAGCACTCATGATTCGTTCCAACTGATTACCAGCACGTCTTTCGAGCAGAAACCGGCGCGGCCCATGACGATTTATGTGCTGCCGCATTCGCATACCGACATCGGTTACACGGCCATCCAGAGTGAAGTGGCGAAGAAACAAATGAAGAACCTGGCGGATGGAATCGCCGCCGCCCGCAAGACGGCGGATTACCCCGAAGGCTCGCGGTTCGTTTGGAACGTTGAAGTGGGCTGGGCTGCCGATTTATTTTTGGAACGCATGAGCGAGGAGCAGCGGGATGAGTTTTACGACGCGGTGAAGAAAGGCCAGGTCTCGTTGAACGGAATGTATCTGAACGAGCTGACGGGCTTGTGCCGACCGGAAGAATTGGTTCAGTTGTACCGCTTCGCAACCAAGGTTTCGCAAAAGACGGGCGTTCCAATCGACACCGCGATGATCTCGGACGTCCCCGGCTACACGTGGGGGAACGTGGGGGCGATGAACCAGGCCGGCATTAAATATTTTACGGCCGCGCCGAATTATTTTGATCGCATCGGAACGATTTTGAAGGAGTGGGAGAATAAACCCTTTCATTGGGTGGCGGCGGATGGCAAAAGCCGGGTGCTGGTGTGGATTCCATTTTGGGGTTACGCGATGTCGCATATTTACAACCAGATGTCGCCGCGCCTGATCGCGGATTTTTATGACGGCATCGAAAAGCGCAATTATCCCTACGACATCGCCTATGTGCGCTGGGCCGGTCACGGGGACAACGCGGTGCCCGACCCGGTGATTTGCGATTTCATCCGCGATTGGAACGCGAAATATCAATGGCCGCAGTTTCGGATTTCCGGCGCGAGCCAGGCGTTTCATGCGTTCGAAGAAAAATACGGCAGCTCGCTGCCGGAGATGAAAGGCGATTGGACGCCGTATTGGGAGGACGGCGCGGCGTCGTCGGCGTTGCAAACCTCCGAGAACCGCCAAAATTCGGATCGATTGTCCCAGGCGGCGACGGCGTTCGCCATGTTCCATCCGCAGGACTATCCGCTGGACGATTTCAAACTGGCGTGGCGCAACGTGCTGCTTTATTCCGAACACACCTGGGGCGCGTGGTGCAGCATCAGCCAGCCGGAAAGCAAGGAGACAGTCGAGCAGTGGGCAGTGAAAAAAGGTTATGTGGACGATGCCAATCAAAGCTCGCGCGCTTTGCTGGCGAAGGCGCTGGATTCCAATGCGGCAACGTCGGAAGGGGGATTCAGCCTGGTGAACACGCTTTCGTGGCCGCGTTCGGAGGCGGTTTTTCTGACGGCGGAAGAAAGCAAAGCGGGGGATCGCATCACGGACGACAAGGGCCGCCTGATTCCTTCGCAGCGGTTGGCGAGCGGTGAACTGGCGTTCATCGCGGAGAAGGTGCCGCCTTATGCGTCGAGGCGTTACAAAATTTCCGCCGGCCCGGCGCCGGCCCCCAAAGCGCCGGCGCACGCTTCGGGCACGACCCTGGAAAACGGATTGTTGCGGGTTCGCGTGGACGAAAAATCGGGCGGCATCGTGGAACTGACCGCGAAAGGAATCGAGGGGAACCTGGTCGACGTGAGCGGCGGCGGGGCGCTGGACAACTATCTGTATTTGATTGGCGACGACACCAACAAGCTGCAATCCAGCGGACCGGCGACCGTTACGATTGGCGAGCAAGGCCCGCTGGTGGCTTCTCTGATCGTTGAATCCGATGCGCCGGGTTGCCACAAGCTGCGGCGCGAGTTGCGCCTGGTCGCCGGGCAGGATTATGTGGAAGTGCTGAACCTTGTGGACAAGGCCAAGCTCGAGGCGAAGAGTTATTACGACAAGGACGGCAAGGAGAGCGTCAACTTCGCGTTCCCTTTCAACATCCCGGACGGCCAGATTTCGGTGGATATTCCGTTCGCGGTGATGCGTCCGGAAGCGGACCAGATTCCGAGTGCGTGCAAGAATTGGCTGACCGTGGGTCGGTGGGTGGACGTGGCGAACAGCAAAAACGGCGTCACCTGGGTCACGCTGGACGCGCCCTTGATCGAAGTGGGCGGCATCACGGCCACCTTGTTGAACTCCCAGACGAACCCGGAGGTGTGGCGGAAACATATCGGCAGGACCCAGACGTTTTATTCCTGGGCCATGAATAATCATTGGGGCACGAACTATCGAGCTTACCAGGAAGGAAAGACGCCGTTTCGATTCATCCTGCGCCCGCATTGCGGAAAAAACGATCCGGCGGAGGCAACGCGTTTTGCGACGGCCTTCAGCCAGCCGCTGCTGCCGAGCCACGACGCGGGAGCAGAATACAAATCATTGCTCAAACTCAGTTCCGATGAAGTGGTGGTCACGGGCTTCAAACCGAGCGACGACCGGAAGGCATGGATCATCCGATTGTTCGGCGCCGGTGGAAAAAACGAGAACGTCAAACTTGCCTGGGGCGAACGCAAACCGGCGGCGGTTTATCTAAGCGGCACCGGTGAGAAAGCCGGCGACAAGATTGGCAACAGCGTGGCGGTGCCGGGTTACGGGCTGGTGACGTTGCGGGCGGAATTTTGAAAGGTGTCACGATGCGAACCGCGAATGGTAAAAAATTAACGCGCCGGCTCAAGGACGCGATCCTTTCACTGGCGTTGTTGAGCGCATTGGTTTGTGGGAGGAACGTCGTGGCCGCTGAAAATCCGCCGCCGCGCCGTCCCAATTTCCTATTCATTATCACGGACGACCAGCGTTACGACGCGCTGGGCGTGGTTCAAAAGGAGCAGGGGACGAACGCGCGCTGGCCGTGGTTCAAGACGCCGAACATGGACCGGCTCGCGAACGAAGGGGTGCGTTTTCGCAATGCGTTTGTGGTGCATTCATTGTGCTCGCCCAGCCGCGCCGCGTTTCTTTCCGGCCAGTACGGACATGTGAACGGGGTGGTGGATAACAGCACGCATTTTCCGTCCAACTCAATGAATCAGGCGAAAATCCTGCGGGCGGCCGGGTATAAAACGGCGTACGTGGGCAAGTTCCACATGGCGTTTCAAAAGGAACGGCCGGGGTTTGATTTCGTCGCGAGCTACGTCAGCCAGGGCGAATATTATGGCAGCACTTTCCTGATGAACGGCACTCCGATAAAGGCCACGAACTGGGTGGACGACGTGGCGACGGATTATGCGATCGATTTCATGCGCACGAACCGCACGGAGCCGTGGCTGATGATGCTGGGCTTTAAATCGCCGCACACCCCGCGGCAACCGCCGCCGCGCGCCCAGCATCGGTTTGACGGCGAATCGGTCAAACCGGCGGTCAATTTAAAATCAATGCCTTCCTACGGAAAAGGCCAGCGCGCGTTCAAAGGTGAGGAAATCGGGAAACCGGTCGAGACGGATACCGATAGTTTTGGCTCGGATCCATACCTCTTGAATTATTTCCGGGTCATCTCGGCGGTGGATGATGACGTGGGCCGAATCCTGGATGAATTGGACAAGCTGGGTTTGGCGGAGGACACGGTAATCGTTTTTGTGGGTGATAATGGATATTATCTGGGCGATCACGGATTGGGGGACAAGCGCTCGGCCTATGAAGAGGGCATGAGGATTCCGATGTTGATGCGCTATCCGCGCTCGGGCGTGCGCGGCAAGGTCATCGATGAGATGGTGTTGAATATCGACCTCGCGCCCACTTTCCTGGACCTCGCCGGCATTACGCCGCCGAAGGAGATGCAGGGCCAGAGTTGGGTGCCTTTGCTTCACGACGATGCCAGCCATTGGCGGCAGGCGTTCATGTATGTCTATCTCTTCGAACGCAATCTTCCGGCGACGCCTCCCATGCTGGCGCTGCGCACCCCGACGGCGAAGTTGATTGAATATCCCGATCGCCGGGCGTGGACGGAATTATTCGACTTAAAGGCGGATCCTTACGAACAGCACAACCTGGCGAACGACCCGGGCCACGCGGAATTGCGAAAACAACTCGAGGACGAATTGAACGCGCAGAAGAAAAAGTTCGGCGATCCTTTCGCGGAGGGAACAGCAGCTTACTGAAGCATATCAAAATGAGACTCAGAATTTCGAGGCGGCAATGGACGAGAGCGGCGGGTTGGGCGTGCGGCTGGCTGGTTTGCGCCGCCGGTTTGACGGCGGTCCCCGCCGCGGAAAAATCGCCGTTGCAATCGATTGATCCCACCATCGGTTCCACGCAATGCCGCTGGTTTTTTTTCACGCCTGGCGCGATGCCTTTCGGCATGGCGAAGCCGGGGCCTTGCACCGACGCCCATTTGGGAAATGCGCATGGCTGGGACGCGGTGGGTTACGACAGCCGCCATGATTCCATAGAAAGCTTCGTGAGCTTTCGTGAATTTCAAATCGGCGGCGTGGCCGTGATGGCGACGACGGGGGATTTGAAAACGGTGCCGGGCGAATTGGGCCAGTCGGGGAAAGGCTATCGTTCGCATTACGACAAAAAAGATCAGGTGGCCGAGGCGGGTTATTATTCGGTGTTGCTCAAGGATTACGGCATCCGCGCGGAACTGACCGCCACGCCGCGGGTGGCTTTTCATCGTTTCACTTTCCCCAAATCGACGAATGCGCACGTGCTGCTGGATGTGGGAAATCGGCAGGGGGAAAGCGGTCCGGTGCTGGACGCATTCGTGCGCCGCGTGAATGATCGCGAAGTGGAGGGTTTTGTGAATACGCTGCCGGCGTATGTGAAGGCTTATCAGCCAGGCGCCAGCGTGCGGATGTATTTTGTGGCGCGATTAAGCAAGGCGGCGGCGGGTTTCGGAACATTTCGCGAGGCGGAACACTTTCCCAACCAGGGAGCGATCCAGGGCGTTGGCGCGGGGATGTATTTGAATTTTGAAACGGCGGAAAATGAGCCGATCGAATTGAAACTGGCATTGTCGTACACGAGCATTGCGAACGCCCGGCTGAATCTCGAGAAGGAGGCGGGCGATCTTGATTTTGATGGCGCGCGCCAGAAATGCCAGAACGCCTGGAGCGAAATGCTGAACCGGATTCAGACGACGGGCGGGAACGAAGCGGATCACGTGAAATTTTATACGGGATTGTATCACGCGCTGCTGGGCCGAGGGTTGGCGAGCGATGTGAACGGCGCTTATCGCAGGAATGACGACAGCATCGGCCAGATTCCTTTGGATGCCAACGGCGCGCCGAAATACAACCACTACAATAGTGACTCCGTTTGGGGCGCATTCTGGGATCTCACGCAGGTTTGGGCCCTGGCGTACCCGGATTATTTCAGCGAGTTCGTCCGGTGTCATCTTGATATGGCGCGTGATTGCGGATGGCTGCCCGATTCCGTCGCGGCGGGAAAGTTTGTGTCCGGTGTGGGCACGGATTTCATGGGCGTGGTCGTGGCCAGCGCGTATCAATTCGGCATTCGTGATTACAACGTCCACGAGGCGTTTGACGCTGTGATGAAGAATGAGCTCGGCTGGCAAAACCGGCCGATCGGAGTCGGCAAGGCCGATGTGAAAACGTTCGTGGACCGCGGTTATGTTCCGCTGTTGCGCAAAGTATCCGCCTTCAGCGGCTCGACGGCGGAGGGCTCGTTATTCTCGGCGTCGCACACCTTGGAATACTCGTACTCAGCTTACGCTGCCGCGCAATTCGCGCTCGCGCTGGGGCGAACGAATGAGTTCAACACGATGATGCGTTATTCGCGCGGATGGGAAAATTTGTATGACGCGGGGACGGGTTTCATCCGGCCAAAAGACCAGGAGGGGAAATTTATTCCGGACTTTGACCCGCGCAAACCGTGGATTGGATTCCAGGAAGGCAACGCGTGGCAGTATACGTTTTATGTTCCCCAGGATCCGGACGCGTTGATCGCGAAAATGGGGCCGGACACTTTTCGGAAAAGACTAGAGGACATTTTTTCACAGGCGGAGAAAACGGAGTTTGGCGGCGGCAAAAAGATCGATGCGTTTGCGGGATTGGAAAATGTTTACAATCATGGCAACGAACCCAGCCTGCATATCGCGTGGCTGTTCAACTACGCGGGCGAGCCGGAACTGACGCAACATTGGGTGCGCCGCATTTGTGATGTGTTTTACGGAACGGATGCCGTTCATGGTTACGGTTACGGCCAGGATGAAGACCAGGGCCAGCTCGGCGCGTGGTATGTGCTCGCCGGCCTGGGACTCTTTGACGTGCAAGGCGGCACCAGCGTGAACCCCGCCATGCAGATTTCCCTGCCCATGTTCGACGCCGTGACCATCAAACTTGATAAAAAATATTACTCCGGGGGAACGCTTGCCATTCAGGTGGCGGGCGGGATAGATTCCAATCGGCATATCGAAACCATCCGCTGGAATGGCAGGGAAATAAAAGGTTGGAGCATCCCGTGGCGGGCATTGACGCAGGGAGGCACGCTTGAAATCGAAACGGCCTCCCCGCCGTGAGCTTCATGAAACGGCGTCCGGGGCTGTCCTCGCGCGTCAAATTTTCCCCGGCAATCTTGCGGAGCGAAAATGTCAGGGCTTCCGCGTTGAGCGGCGCAGCCAGTCTTCAAAACGAGTGGCGCCGAGACGCCACGGTTTTCCGTCCGGCACAAGGCTGCGCTCTTTCAACGGTATCCCGAAGTAAGCGGCCTTTTCATCCGTGATGACCGTGCGGGGATCGTGATTGGATTTCAGAAATTTCCGCACAATTTCATCGATCGGGATGGCTTCCGGGCCGGCCACCTCGATCATGGCATTCAACGGCGCCGCAACGGCCACGCTGGCCACGGCCGCCGCCACGTCGTCAGAGACGATGGGTTGGATGAGGGCTGAGGACAGCCGGACAGTCTGTCCGTCGGTCGCCGAATTGGCGATGCCGCCCACGAACTCAAAAAACTGGGTGGCGCGGAGAATCGTGTACGGAACCGGAGAAGCCTGGATTAATTTCTCCTGGGCCATCTTCGCGCGGAAATAACCGCTGGCGAGCAGCCGCTCCGTGCCCACAACGGATAACGCGACGTGATGGCGGATTTTCGCCGCAGCTTCCGCGGCGAGAAGATTGCGGGTTGAGCTCTCGAAAAATTCCAATACCGCCTGATCCTCCCAGGAGGGGGCGTTCGTAACGTCCACCATGACCTGCGCGCCCGCCAGCGCCGCCGCCAGTCCTTCCCCGGTGACTGAATTGACGCCCCGGGAAGGAGACGCCGCCACGGTTTCGTGGCCTTGTTGTTGGAGATTGTTGACGACTTTGGCGCCGATCAAACCCGTGCCACCGATGACTACGATTTTCATATTTTTGTTTCTGGTTCAGAGGTTTTATTTTTCAGGGACAGGATGGACCCAATATGGCTTTTCGTGTAGGGGTTGAATGCCTATAACTGTCATGCAGGTTTTGCATGAGAGCCTTTGAAGATTTGAACTTGCTCCGCGCCTTCGTTTGCATTGTGGAGTGCGGCAGTATTTCCGCCGGCGCGCGGCGCTTGAGGATTTCGCAACCCACCTTGAGCCGGCAGTTGCGCACGCTGGAGGAATTGTGCGGCTCGGCGTTGCTGCGGCGGGACACGCACCGGATGAGCGTGACCGAGACCGGGCGGCGGTTGCTGGCCGATGCCACCGCCATACTGGCTCACGCCGAGGAGGCGGACCGGCGATTGCGCGAGGATCAAACGACGTTAAGCGGCCATCTGCGTTTGTTTGGGACGATGGATTTGGGCACGTGGGTCGTCACGCCGCTCGTCAGCCAATTTCTACAAAAGAATCCCAAGGTCACGGCGACGCTGGCCCTGAATAATCGTCCGCTGCAAATGATCCAGGAAGGTTGCGACGTGGGAATCCTGCCCGGCAAAATCACGGATGAGAGCGTCATCGCCCGGCCGGCCGGCATGGTTACCCTGCATCTGGCTGCTTCACCGAGTCTGGTCAAGGGCCGGCTTCGCGCCAAAGCGCCGGCCGATCTCAAATCATGGCCGTGGGTTTCGTTGGCGGGGTCGCAATTCTGGGGGGCCAGGGAAATCACGCTGTTTAATCGCGATGGAGTCGGGCAGACGTTGCGGATATCGCCCGTGCTGATTTCCGAGGGCGTCACCAGCATCCGCGAAGCGGTGCGGGACGGATTGGGTGTCTCCTTGTTGCCGGACTGGTTGATCAAGGATGGACTCGCCGCTGGAGAATTGGTGCGGATTTTGCCGCAGTGGAAAGCCAGAGACCTGCCAATTCACGTGGTCTATGCGGGACAAAGAGTCCTGCCCGCCCGCGTGAGCGCGTTCATTGACTTTGCTGTGCGTTACCTAACCCCGGCTGGAAAAGCTGCTTCGGTTTGATGTTGAGCGTAACGCAGGCATTGCGCGCAATCGGGTGAGAGTTTCTTCCGCGAGAGTAAGCGCAACCTTTTTGCCCATTTTGTCAAAAAGACGACAGGCCTGTCGCGGTCGAGCGTCTTCAGGGAGTGGCTCACGCCTAAATTATGCGAGGTGAAATTTACGAATGGTGGGCGTGTCACTGCTGGTGCGCGCCAGCATGCGGAAGGCGCGGCCTGCCGGGTATCAAGCGATGCGTTCATCCATGAATGGGATTCATGATTTCCATCGAAGAGACGCGTCGCATTCATCGCGCCATCTTCGAGAATGGCACGCGCATGGCTTATGGGCGCAGTGGCGGGTAAATCCGCAGCGACATGATTAATAAACTGCAGAAAAAATACGACAGCGGTGACGATTCCGTTACGGCCATGAAAACCAACCTTTCATTCTGGAAATCAGGTCATCTGCCAACTTTGTTCAGTGCGTTTCTTTATTTCGACGTGAGTTTCATGATCTGGGTGATGCTGGGAGCGCTGGGCAACTACATTGCGGGAGATCTTCATTTGAACCCCGCTCAAAAAGGATTGATGACGGCCATCCCGTTATTGGGCGGATCGATACTGCGGCTGGTCTTCGGACAGCTCACGGATCGAATTGGCCCCCGTAAAGCCGGTTGCATCGGGCTGATGCTGACATTGCTGCCATTGCTGGGTGGGTGGCTGTGGGCGGATTCGATCGGAAAGATTTACGCGATTGGATTGCTACTGGGCGTGGCGGGGGCGAGCTTTGCCGTCGCGCTGCCGATGGCGAGCCGATGGTATCCGCCAAAATACCAGGGGTTAGCGCTAGGTATTGCCGGCGCGGGCAACTCGGGCACGATTCTGGCAACGTTCTTCGCGCCGCGGCTGGCGGAGAGCCTTGGCTGGCACGCCGTTTTCGGGCTCGCGATTTTGCCGTTGCTGCTGGCGGCGATTGTTTTTGTGACGCTGTCACGTGAGGCTCCCGGACTGACCACTCCGGCCAGTGGGGCGGATTTTCTCGCGGTGCTGGCCGAACGAGACACGTATCTTTTCAGTTTGTTTTACGGAGTGACCTTCGGAGGATTTGTCGGGCTGGCGAGCTTTCTTTCCATTCTGCTCCATGATCAATACGGCATTTCGAAAGTCGCCGCGGGAGACCTCACTTCGCTTTGCGTTATTTCCGGAAGTTTTCTGCGGCCGGTGGGCGGCTGGCTGGCGGATCGGTTGGGAGGAATCCGGATGCTTTCGATTTTGTACGGCGCCGCCGCATTGCTCGCGCTGGGCGTCGCGCAATTGCCGGCGTTGTGGCTGGCGATGATACTGCTCTTTTTCCTGATGGGCTGCCTGGGAATCGGGAATGGCTCGGTATTTCAACTAGTGCCGCAGCGATACGGCAAACGCGTCGGCATCGCCACCGGCATCCTGGGCGCGGCCGGCGGGTTGGGCGGATTTTTTCTGCCGACGATTGTGGGCTCATTGAAGCAACTGACCGGCAGCTATGCCGGCGGATTGGTGGTGTTGGCGGGGCTGGCGATCACCGCTCTGGCGGCGCTGGCAGTGGCGCAGACTGAATGGATTGGCGTGTGGATTGGGCGCCACGGCCGGGCCAAAGGCGAGGCGGATGTTTCTTCATCACCCGAAGCGGCGCCCGATTATAAAATTCTGAGCGGCACGCAGGGATGATGACGCCGATTCAAGCCTCGGATAACACGCGCACGTTAATTGACGCACTACTGGAAGAGCAGCGCGATCTTACGGCCGTGGAGCGTTTCGCACGTTGGCATGATGCTCAGGGGGAAAAAAATTTGTCTTCACTGTCGCATCGCGCGCTGGTTCCGCTGACGGCTCCCGGGCCGGGTGAGCAGTATGCCTTCGAAGTGGATTTGGATCGTTGCAGCGGTTGCAAATCGTGCGTGACCGCCTGCCATGCGCTCAACGGCCTCGATGAAAATGAAACCTGGCGCAGCACCGGGCTGCTGCATGGACAGGGTCGCAATTCTTTCCAACAAACCGTCACAACCGCCTGCCATCACTGCGTGGAGCCGGGTTGCCTTGAGGGTTGTCCGGTGCTGGCGTATGACAAGGATCCGCTTACGGGTATCGTGCGCCACCTGGATGACCAGTGCATCGGCTGCCAATACTGCATTTTCATGTGCCCGTACGAAGTGCCGAAGTATTCAGAGGAGCGCGGCATTGTGCGGAAGTGCGATATGTGCCATCAACGGCTTGCGCACGGCGAAGCGCCTGCGTGCGTGCAGGCCTGCCCGAGCGAGGCGATTCGCATTACCGTGGTCGGGCAGGAATCGGTACGAAATGAACATCGCGGCTCGGCGGCGGCAAATAATTTTCTGCCTTGCTCGCCGGAACCGTCGGTGACGCTGCCGACGACGCGCTACCTTTCGGCAAAGCCACTGCCGCCGGGCTTGATGGCGGGGGACGCGCACGAAACGCGTTTGCAGCCGGCGCATCTGCCGCTGGTCTGGATGCTGGTGCTGACGCAACTCGGCGTCGGGGGATTTGTCTGGCTGCCGTTTGCGTTTCAGGCCGCGCAGCCATGGTTGGCGGCGATTTCGCTGACAGCTTCGCTGCTGGGATTGGGCGGGAGCGTTCTCCATCTCGGCCAGCCGATGAAGGCCTGGCGTGCGTTTCTGGGCTTACGCCAATCGTGGCTGAGCCGTGAAATTGTCGGATTCGGGCTCTTTGCGCTGTTGGCGGGGATAACTACCGCTGCCGTTTATCTCGCGCGCGCGACTCTCATCCTTTTTTTACCGACGGCTCTCATGGGAATTTTCGGCGTATTCTGTTCGGGAATGACGTATCACGTCACGCGAAGGGAATGCTGGCGCGGCGAACTCTCGATCGGGCGTTTTTTTGGCACCACGATTGTGCTGGGATCAGCGGCAGCGCAATGTGCTTCCGTTCTCTGCAGCGCGGGAAAGATCGTTTTCCCCGTCGTGCTTGTCATTGCGACGCTGATTAAACTTTCGCGTGAGCTGGCGTTTTTGCGTCTATGTCCGGATGACGCGAACCTTGATTACGAACTGCCAGCCGGATTGCGGGCGCGCAATGCGTTCGTGATGCGTTTTCGGTTTGGGTTGGTTTTGCGTTTTCGACTGGCGTGCGCGTGGATCGGCGGCGTGGCGTTGCCGCTGCTGGACATTCTTTTTGTTTCGACGCCGGGAATTTTGACAGTGGCGGCCTTGTTGCTTTGTTTGATGGGAGAATGCCTGGAGCGGTTTCTCTTTTTCCGAACCGTGGCTGTGGCGAAAATGCCAGGAGGCGTGCACGCGTGAGTGACGTGGCGAAAAAATCCCTGTTGCGCGACTGGGTGGGACCGTTGACGGAGGAATTGGTGCTGCACCCCTCGGCGTTTGGTTTGGGGCGGGTGCCCGCGCGCCTGCATCCGGAGGCGACGACCACAACTGTTTGCGGCTTTTGCTCGACTGGTTGCGGGCTCGATGTGCATTTGCGCGGGGGCGAAGCCATCAATCTGAGCGCGAATGCCAGTTACCCGGTGAATCTCGGCATGGCGTGTCCCAAGGGTTGGGAGGCGTTGACGCCGTTGCGCGCGCCGGACCGCGCGACCACGCCGTTGTTGCGAAATTCCGCCGGCAAACTGGAACCGGTGGATTGGGACGCGGCGATGCAGATTTTCACGCTGCGCTTCAAAGCCATCCAGGACAAGTGCGGGCCGGAAGCGGTCGCGTGGCTGGGCACCGGGCAAATCTGCACGGAGGAACTTGCGTTGGTGGGTGCGCTCGGCAAGTTCGGGATGGGAATGATTCATGGCGACGGCAACACGCGCCAGTGCATGGCGACTGCGGTGACTGCTTACAAGGAATCGTTCGGCTTCGATGCACCGCCATATACGTATGCAGATTTCGAGCAATCGGACGTGATCGTTTTAATCGGGTCAAATTTGTGCATCACTCATCCCATCCTTTGGCAGCGGGTGTTGCGCAATCGCAATTGTGCCCAAATCCTCGTGGTAGATCCCCGCAAGACGGAGACTGCCATGGCGGCGAGCCAGCACATCGCGCTCAAGCCGAAATCCGATCTGGCGCTGCTCTATGGCCTGGCGCATTTGCTTATCGCCAACGATTGGATAAATCCGGATTACATTTCCCGGCACACCAGCGGCTTCAATGAATTCCGTGAGTTCGTGCGCGTGTTTACGCCGGATGCCGTCGCGGCGCAAACCGGACTTACCGTGGGCGAAATTTTTCGAATCGCTGAGACGATTCATCGCGGCAAAGCAGTTTCGTTCTGGTGGACGATGGGCGTGAACCAGGGGCACGAGGCGACGCGCACGGCGCAGGCGATCATCAACCTTGCGTTGATGACTGGAAACATGGGCCGCCCGGGCACCGGCGCAAACAGCATCACCGGCCAGTGCAACGCGATGGGCTCGCGGCTTTTCAGCAACACGACCAGCCTGTTGGGGGGGCGCGATTTCCTGAATGCGGGCCATCGCGAAGAGGTCGCGCGAATTCTGGGAATTCCCGCCGCGCGCATTCCGGCGCAGAACAGCTTCGCCTACGACCAAATCCTCCAGGCCATCGCAGAGGATAAAATCAAGGGCCTTTGGGTGATCGCAACCAACACGGCGCATTCGTGGGTCCATCAATCCTCCTTCCGCGAACTAAGGAAGCGTTTGGACTTTCTGGTGGTGCAGGACATGTTTCACAGTACGGACACGGCGCAACTCGCGGATTTGATTTTGCCGGCGGCGGCGTGGGGCGAGAAGGAGGGCACATTCATCAATAGCGAGCGGCGCATCGGGCTGGTGAAAAAAGTCGCGCGAGCGCCGGGCCAGGCATTGAGTGACTTTAACATATTCAAACTGGCGGCTCATTATTGGGGTTGTGGCGATTTGTTGGGCAGTTGGACTTCCCCGGAAGCGGTGTTTCAGATTCTGAAACGACTGAGCGCGGGGCGCCCCTGCGATTTCAGTGGCATTCAAGATTACCGGCATTTGAACGACTGCGGCGGAATCCAATGGCCGTTCGTGGGAAATCAGGAGCCCGTTCGTGAGCGCCGCTTGTTTGAGGACGGCCGATTTTTTACGGCAGAGGGCAAGGCGCGGTTCATCTTTGAAAAACTGCGGGTGCAACCAGAACCGCCGGACGAAGAGTATCCGTTTATGCTGCTGACGGGCCGGGGAACCAGCGCACAATGGCACACCGGCACGCGCACGGAAAAGTCCGATGTCCTGCGCAAGCTGCGGCCATCGGAGGTTTACGTGGAAATCAATCCTGACGATGCGAAACGTCTCGGCATTGCGCCACATGGAAAGGTGAACGTCAGTTCTCGTCGCGGCACTTTGATTGCAAAGGCGTTTATCACATCCACGATCCAACCCCGGCAGGTTTTTATTCCGATGCATTATGCCGAAGCCAATCGGCTGACGCTGGCGAGCTTCGATCCCTATTCACGGCAGCCTTCGTACAAGGCGTGCGCGGTGCGGGTGGAGCGCTGGCGGCGCAAGCCGGGGAAAGGCGGGGAGCATGAGTGAGGCTTTGACTATCGAGCAAAGAAGCCAGGCCGTGCCCGTGGCAATTCGTCACATTTATATTTCGCGTGGTCATAATTTTTTTGGGCATCACGGCGGGCCGCCTGGGAAAAGTCCGGTGACGGCGATGGGTCAAATTGAATGCCTGGCGGGACGGGGTATTCGTGATGACCGTTTTTTTGATTATCGGGAGAATTACAAAGGGCAGATCACATTTTTCGCATACGAAATTTATGAACAGCTCTGCGAAACATTGAATGTGTTCGACAAGCCGCCCTCGGTTTTACGGCGGAATGTGATTACGGAGGGAATGGATTTGAATGCGTTCGCGGGCGTCGAATTTGTCATCCAGGGCGTGCGTTTTCGCGGCATGGAGGAGTGCAAGCCTTGCCACTGGATGGACGAGGCGTTTGCGCCGGGAGCGGAGGAATTCCTGCGGGGGCGCGGCGGGCTGCGAGCGATGATCCTGAGCGATGGAGAGCTCCGTGCAAAAATCGAATGAACACGGCTTTGAGAGCGCCGATTTTTACCTTCATTCCAATTTCCAGGAATGAATCTGCAAAGCCCTCATACCGTTTTTGCGCAGCATGTTCAAATCGCAACAGCCAATTCGATGGTCCTGTGAATTGACGGAAGTTGAACCGCACATTTTTCCGATTGCCCTGCAACATGTTCAGGGCGCGAAATCGCCCGTCATTCAATGGGAATATCGCTGCCTGAATGAGATTCATGGTTTTTAGGGGAATTCAACGCGTAGTTCATTTTGTTCAAACCGTGGAAATGGCACGGCTACAGCTAAATGCGATACTATGGTTTCATCGCCGGGCATAAGCGAATCGGAAAATGGATTTACGACTGAGCAGAAAGAATACCTCGCCGGTTTTCTGGAAGGTGTCGCGCGGCGCAATGCAGCGCTGCAGGCGGAGGGGCCGATGGACGGGAAAAATCCAACGGAGCAGTCGCGCGCAGAAATGGTTTTTGGAACGCCGCTCGCCGACGTGACCAAACCGGAGCGCTGGAAACACGAGGAACACTCGCTGGACGGTTGGGACCGCATCCTGGCGCACGCCGAGGCCGACAAACTTCCGAATGAAGAGAACACTTATCGCTTTCGGAATTTTGGGATGTTTTTTGTCGGCCCCACGCAAAACAGTTTCATGCTGCGGTGTCGAATTCCCGCGGGCGAACTCACGGCCCCACAATTGCGCGGCCTAGCGGACATAGCGGATGATTTCGGGAACGGCAAAGCGGCCATCACGACGCGTTCAAATATCCAAATTCGTGAAATTGCGCCGCGCAACCTGGTGAACGTGCTGACGCGCTTGCAATCGCTGGGCCTGACGGCGCGCGGCAGCGGAGTAGACAATGTGCGAAATATCACGGCGTCGCCGACGGCCGGTTTTGACCCGCAGGAGTTGATGGATACGCGCCCGTTCGCCCATGCGTTGCATCATTACATTTTAAATCACCGCGATCTTTATGGCCTGCCGCGGAAATTCAACGTCGCGTTTGAAGGCGGGGGTTCGGTGGATACCGTGGCGGACACAAATGATTTGGGATTCATGGCGACGACGGTTGCCAATCCCGGCGCGCAGGGTGATTCAATGAAGGATGGCTCGCCCTCTGCCGTTGAGCCGGGGGTTTATTTTCGCGTGGAACTGGCCGGTATCACGGGCCACAAACAATTGGCGGCCGATGCGGGCATTCTAATTCGGCCCAGCGAAGTAGTGGCTGTGGCAGTGGCAATGATTCGCGTGTTCGTCGAAAACGGCGATCGCACAGACCGAAAAAAAGCGCGGCTGAAATACCTGATTGATAAGTGGGGCGCGGAAAAGTTTTTGGCTGAGACTCAGAAGAAGCTTTCATTCTCTCTGGTCAAATTCGCTTTGGAAAAATGCCAGCGCCGTCATCCCCCGCTTAAGCATGGGCATCTCGGTGTGTATCGCCAGAAGCAGAAAGGGAAAAGCTACCTCGGCGTGGCGATTCCGGTAGGCATCATGACCACGCGGCAAATGCGCCGTGTGGCGGACATTGCGGCGAGCCACGGTTCAGGCCAGGTGCGGTTGACGCCGTGGCAGAATCTTTTGATTCCGGATATTTCGGACAACTTTGTGGAGACGGTCAAGCGCCAGGTGGAACGCATCGGTTTTCATCACGAGGCGACCAACATCATTGGCGGGTTGGTGGCGTGCACGGGCAACACCGGTTGCAAATTCGCGGCCACGGACACCAAGGGGCAGGCGGTGGCGCTGGCAGCGCACCTGAACAAGCGCGTGAGGTTGGACCAGCCCATTAACATTCACCTGACCGGATGCCCGAATTCCTGCGCGCAGCATTATATTGGTGATATTGGTTTGCAGGGGGTGAAGGTGAATATGGCTGGCGCATCGGAGGGGTATAACGTCGTTTTTGGGGGCGGTTATGGCACGGATGCGGCCATCGGCAAGGAAGTTTTCAAAGGCATTTCGTTTAATGAAATTCCAAAACTGCTGGAGCACGCGCTCAAAGTTTATCTCGCGCGCCGGCAGGCGGGAGAATCGTTCGCGGCGTTCACGCGCCGGCATGAAGTGAAGCAACTGCAGGAGATGTTTTCCGAGTGAGCTCTTCAAGCCACGATTTAATTCAAATCAAAGACGCAACCACGGATTCGAACGACTAAATGATAAAAACAAAAATCACACTCAGCACCAGTATCCTCGTGCTGGCCGTGATCAATAGTGTTTACGGCCAGACTGCTCCCGCAACTTCGCCGGCGCCGTTCGCGGGATTTCTGAACGAATTTCTGCGCAAGGACGATCCCGCCATGAATCAATGGGACTTTGGCGGCGCGGCGCGGGCACGTTATGAGGCCAAGGAGGGAATGGTGGTGCAAGGTGTCGCGGGCTCGATGGATTTTCGAGACAAGGATAGCGACGAAGGAAATGAATATTTCATGGAACGAATCCGGTATCACGCCGGCTATGCGCAAAAATGGTGGAGCGCTTATGTGGAGGGCCAAAGCAGCCTGGAACAGAGCGATGAGCGTTTCGCCTACGCCAATTCGCCGGTGGTGGCCGGCACGATCAAAACCAAAGGCGACGGTCCCGAGGCGGATGTCATCATGCTTCACCAGGCATATGTTACCATCGGGAACAGCGCGGAATTTCCGCTTTCGGTCAAGATCGGCCGCCAGGAATTGGCCTACGGCGAGGAGCGATTGGTCGGCACATTCGGCTGGAACAACATCGGGCGGACGTTCGATGCCGCAAAGGTTCATCTGCAAACGGACTGGGTGAGCGCGGATTTTTTCACCAGCCGCCCGGTCATTCCGGAAGACGGGCGTTTTAATGTCTCGAATGACTACGATTGGCTCTCGGGTGTTTACGCGACGACGGCAAAAGTCCCAAAGAACACGCTCGATGTTTATTTCTTTTCGCGCAACAGCTCGCCTTCGGCGATTGCGGTTGAACGTCGCCCGCAGTTTCCGCAGCCGAGCGCGCGCGATATTTATACCGTGGGCGGCCGGCTCAAATCAAAGCCAGGACAGGTTGGCAACTGGGATTACTCCCTTGAGGGAGCGTATCAGTTTGGCGATTATCGCGATGTTCGCCTGGGAGCGGCATCGCCGCGATTGGCGCAGAGCGCGTTCATGACAGTTGTCCAGGCGGGTTACACGTTCACCAACGCCTGGGGCGGTCCGCGCCTGGGCGCCGCATATTCCTACGCGTCGGGTGACAGTAATCCCCACGATGGCACGCACGGCACCTTCGATAATCTTTTCCCCACGAACCATCGGCTCTACGGAATAATGGATTTCTTTTCGCTGCAAAATATCCAGGACTTGAAGGGGACCGTGCAGATCAAACCGCTATCGCGCCTGAGCGTCGCGCTTGAGGGCCACGGCTTCTGGCTGGCGGACACGCGGGATAATTCCTACACCGCTGCCGGAGCGCCGCGGGGAGGACTCGCCGCCACACCCGGGACGGGTTATGGGATCAATCCCAATTACGGCAGCTTTGTCGGCACTGAACTCGATGTCATCGCGAGTTATGCCGTCACCCGCTATGCGCAATTGGAGGCTGGTTACGGGCATTTCTTCGTGGGCGATTACATTCGGCAATCCCTGTCCGAGCCCGGCCTCGGCTCGCGGGATGCGGATTACTTTTATATTCAAGGCAACATTACATTCTGATGGACCAAAAAGAACAACCAGCAGTGGTGCCGTGCCTGCCGGAGAACGCGCCGTTCACGGTGGAGCAACGGGCATATCTCAACGGTTTTCTGGCGGGAATCTTTTCCCGGATGCCGGCGGCGGCGGGAGCCGCGCAACCTGCGGCGCCCGTGGAAGCATTGATTCCCTTGTCGATTCTTTTTGGATCGCAAACCGGCACGGCGGAAAATCTCGCGAAGCGGATGGCGAAGGAAGCCGGGCAACGAGGATTTGCGCCCACAGTTCATGATCTGGCGGATTACCCGGCAGCACAGCTTGTGTCCGAGGAGCGGTTGCTGATGGTAACGAGCACGTATGGCGATGGGGAACCGCCGGACAGCGCGAAGGCATTTTGGAATTTTCTGGGCGGCCCGAACGCGCCGAAGCTTTCGCAAATGCGGTTCGCTGTTTGCGCGCTGGGCGATTCGAACTATCCCAAGTTCTGCGGCTTTGGCAAAGAGCTGGATGTTCGGCTGGAATCGCTGGGTGCGAAGCGCGCCCATTCGCGCGTGGATTGCGACGTGGATTTCGAAGAGCCATTCAGCAAATGGTTGAACGAGGCGCTGACAAAAATAGGAGCGCGCGGCGATGCCCCGGTACCGAAAGTCGAGGCTCGAGGCTTGGGCGCCAAGGAATACGATGCCGCCGGGAAATACTCACGCACCAATCCATTTTCCGCGGCGCTGTTGATAAACAAACCTTTGAACGCCCCCGGCTCCGCCAAGGATACCCGCCACTTTGAAATGGATTTGAACGGGTCGGGATTGAATTATGAAGCCGGCGATGTGCTGGGAGTGATTCCTCGGAATTGTCCGGAACTGGTTGAGGACATGCTGGCCGCGCTTAAATATTCAGGCGATGAATCGGCGCCGGGACGCGATGGGGCGGATGTGTCGTTGCGCGAGGCTTTTTCGGGCCACTATGAAATCACCAAAATTTCCCAACCATTTCTCGCTGCGATGGCGGAACGTTCGGGTGATGAGACGTTAAAAAAACTGGCGGCGCCGGGCGCCAATGGCGCGGCGGTTGAGTTTCTTTATGGCCGCGAGATGATCGATTTATTGCTCGCTCATCCTTCGGTTAAATTCGCACCGGCTGAATTCACGTCCCTGTTAAAAAAACTGCAACCGCGGCTTTACTCGATTTCCTCGAGCCCGAAAGGCAATTCCGGACGGGTGCATCTGACCGTGAACATCGTCCGTTACGAATCGCTCGCCCGAAGACGGAAGGGAGTGTGTTCCACGTTTCTTGCGGAGCGCGTCGAGCCGGCGAGGACAGTGCCGGTCTTCGTGCATGCGAATAAAAATTTTCGCCCGCCACCCGGCGCCGAAACGCCGATGATCATGGTGGGGCCGGGCACCGGCATCGCTCCCTTTCGCGCGTTTTTGCAGGAACGCCGTGCGGTCGGCGCCCGGGGGAGAAACTGGCTTTTTTATGGCGACCAACGTTCCGCCACTGATTTCATGTATCGCGAGGAACTGGAGTCGATGCGGAACGACGGCATCTTAACGCGTTTAGACACGGCGTTTTCGCGCGACCAGGCGGAAAAAGTTTATGTGCAGGATCGGATGCGCGAAAATGCGAAGGAATTATTTGCGTGGCTCGAATCCGGCGCGCATTTCTACGTTTGCGGCGACGCCAGGCGAATGGCGAAAGACGTGGACGCAGCGTTGCATGAGGCGATTCAAACCGGCGGCGGCCGGACTGCCGGGCAGGCGGTTGAATACGTCAACCGGCTTAAGAGCGAAAAGCGCTATCTACGAGACGTCTATTAATATTGCCACGCGTTCAGTTGTTAAGGCCATTTGAGGCGCGGAACTATGGCGAGCTTATCATGTAGAACCGGTTCGGATGAGCCGTCACTTGAGGGTCGGAGAAGATGATATTGCCAGTGCCAAAGGTGCCGGAGCCGACCACCTGCCAATCTGACGGAGCCAAGCGGAGGCTGTCGGAGGCCAGGATCCGGTAGCTTTGGCCGGCCGGGCCGGAGAAGATCAACTGGAACCCGCCTCCTCCCACCAGCATCTGCGCGTCGATAATTCGGGGAACCACTGGCCCGATCTGAAAGAAGTCGCTCAAGTCATAGACGGTGGCGCTTCGGCCATCGACATAATTATAGCCATCGTTTTGCACGTCGACCTGGCTCGCCGGGATGACGTTCGTCTGGTAAGCCAGGCCGAAAACCTCGTCCATGGTCTTGAGGTCCGAGGCGTGGCTGTAAGGGAGGGTGCTGGCGTAGGCGTTGCCCCTGGCCAGGGGCGAGATGAGGATGAATGGGATCGTGGTGTTGGTGTCATCGGTGCTTTCCGTTTCGTCGAACCAAATGATAATTGCTCCACGGTCCTTATAAGCCGACGAAGCCATGATCCGGGGAATGATCATCGAGAGGAAGTTGTCCCCGGCGGCGACAGCCGCCTGGTCGCCCGTCCAGGTCGTGCCGTGGTAAGTGAAGCCATTGGGCAGGGGATTATGCATTTGGTTGTAGAGGCCTGGCGCCATCCAGTTGTAACGGCCAATGTTGGTGCGGGCCAGGTCGGTCCAGAAGTTCGTCAGTGGATAACAGTTTCGGTTTTGAGTATCGGTGAAAAACTGCATCGGATTGTGCCTGGCCAGATAGCCGTAATCGGTGCTGCCATTGTACGGATTCACGGCGACGCCGGACCCGACCGCGGTGACGGCGGGCGAAGGGGAATATTCGAGGTCTTCGTCGTAACTCCGCCAGGGGATGCCCGCGGCGGTAAGCTGGCCGGAGAGGTGCTGGACACCGCTGAACACATTTTGCGCGCTGGTACTGGGATCGCTGTCGGTGCGGATATCGAAGTCGGTGCCGGCTTCTCCCCAGATATAGTTCGGCTCGGAAGGATGTTCGCCCACAGCCACGGTATAATAATGTGTCGCATAAGCGACCTGCGCCGCGTTGGGATTGCCCGGCGTCAACAGACTGTTGAAAAACGGGCACGCCGGATTGCCCAGCAGTTGTTGCGGCGAGACGGTCGGGTTTGTTTGTACGAAGTCATGATTTTCCATCGGGATGATGAAGAACGTTTTGATGGATTGGAGCACAGCCATGGCTGGCGAATTGGTAATTGTGATGTTGACCACGGAGGAGGTGCTGCTCGCGCCGCTGCCATCCATGGCAACCGCCGTCAACGCGTGGGATCCGGCGAAGACATTGGCCGTGATGAACGTGTAAGGGGCATTGGTTTCGTACGCCAGCAGGGTCGAACCGGAATAGAACGAAACGTGGGTGATCGCACCTCGACCGCCGGCCACGCTGGCCGCGAGCGCCAGGCTGGCCGGGGCATTGAAGCGGGCGCCATCGGCGGGACTGGTCAACGTCACTGTCAACGGCGCGGCAAACACCGCCGTCACATTCACGACATCGGAAGTGATCGAAAGGCCCGCGTTGTCACGGGCAATCGCAGTCAATGCGTAGTTGCCGGCTGGAACGTTCGTCCAGGTTAGTTGGTAGGGAGTGCCGGTCACATGGCCCAAAGAAGCGTCATTGGCGAGGAATTGAATGTTCGTGATAGTGGCGCCAAAATCGAAAGCATCCACTGTTATCGTGAGGTCGCTGCCCGGCGCGATGGAGGCATTATTGACGGGTGAACTGATGCTGGCATGCGGCCCGGCGGGATTGCCCACGGAGCCGTAGTTGGCGAGACCGGAATTGGTGGCGACCGTGGCCCAACTTGCCCAAATCCAGCCAGGAGACTGGACTCCCGCTTGAATTCTCGCTTCGTCCATGGTGCCATGAAAAAAGAAGGAATCATCCGAAGCTTTGCCGGAGAGCACGGCGTTGGTCCGGGACGATCCGGCGAGAATGGAATTGGCTCCCTGCGTGACATCTTTGCCATCCACGTAGATGCGCGCGGTGTCGGCAACGGTATCGACGGTGGCGGTGACCAGATGCCACTGGCCGAAGCTCACCGAGCCTGCCGCACTGGAGGTGGCGGCTGTGTGGGTGCCGTCGCCGGTGATGAAACGCAGGGCGCCATCGGTGGTGTTGAAATTGTTCACATTCATCGCAAATCCGTTGGCGGTTCCCGAGCCGGGCTTGCTGGCCCAGACGGTTTGGATGTTGTTGATCGCCGGCGAAATATTGATCCAGGTCGAGAGAGAGAAGGAGTTGCTCAAGTTGATCGCTCCCGCGCTCAGCCAGGTGGAACCGTTAAAGGCAATACCCGGCCCGGCCACTCCGGGGGCCGAAACCGGTCCGGCGCCGGTCCGGGCTGGATTTTGCAGCGCGCTATCCGCAAACGGAAAACCGTTTTGATTCAGATGCCAAACGAGATCAAAATCGGAGGAGTCGGCCTGAGCCGAAGACGTCAGCGGCACGAATTCGGTGCTGACGTTTCCATCCGGAGTGATGGTATGGATGGCAAAACCCAGTTGCCCGCCATTTGGCAGCCAACTGGTGGCCGGCGCGACGTGGATGGCCAGGCCGTTTTGGGTAAAGACTCTTCCGTTATGCCAGTGTCCGGCGAACAAATGTTGGATGCCCAGCCCGGCCAGCAGGTTGGACTCGCTTTGATCGTAAGGCGGATTCACCGTCCAATACGGATTCGAATCCGGAAAACCGTTATCCGAGTACAACGGGATGTGTTGGGCGGCAATGAGCACATTGGTGGTTCCACCTTGCTGGCCGAGCCAGTTTAACATCGTCTGGGATTCCGCCGCTATTCCGGCCGAGAGCGGTTGGACAATCCCGGAATTGAAATTGTCGTAGTTACCCAGCAGTTCTGAGTCCAGCATCAATACCTGCACATACTTCACTTTGAACGAATAATAGTCCGGGCCAAATTGGTTGCGCCAGGCCTGGAGGCTATTGGTGTCATTGCTGATATCGTGGTTGCCGGGCAGATAATACACCGGAGCCGTGAGACTCTGTAAGATGGTTTTGGCCTGTTGCCTTTGAATGGAATCCTCGCCGATGTCGCCGGAAACGATCACGGCATCCGGGTTAAGCGCATTCACTTTCTGCACGGCGAGGGCCAGATTGGCGGCCGCATCGGGAGCCTCAGCAACGCCCAGGTGAGTATCGCTGATTTGCGCGATCCGGACGGCGTTGGTAGGCGGAGCGGGAGGAGTGTCGCCGACAAATCCGGGCATTAAAAAACTTTCCTTCCAGACGAGGCCGTTGGTGTTTGAAGGGGCGGCGTTGGTCAGCGCGGGGTTGCCCCAGTAAGCGGTGATATAATCCGCGGGGTTTGAAAGCAACGGCACCTGCACCCAAACCAGGGACTCGCCCGCAGGATTCCATTGTTCAATTTCGTAAGGCAGCGCTTGCAGGTTGGTCGAAGTGGTGAATTGCAGGTCGGCGCCGATAGGCGAGGCAAATTGCCCGTAGGAAAATCCCGGCACGTTAGTGCTTAACCGAACCAATACCGGAAAATTTGTCAGCGCTTCTGCCGGCGCGTAACCGCCAAAAGTGATTTTAACGCTAGAGGTGAACTGTGCGGGATTCAACACAAGCGGGCGATCGATGACCTGCACGGTGATTGCGCCCGAAACATTGGTGAAGCCTTTGTCATCCAGGACCTGCGCGTTCACGGTATAGGCGCCGGTTGGAACATTGGTCCAATCGAAAACGTACGGGGCATTCGTGGCATTACCCAGGAGGTTGGTCCCCTCATAAAAGGCTACGTTCGTCACTGTGCCAGCGCCCGACGTCGCCGCTGCGGAAATCGATATGGTCGCGGGAGCGAGGAAATAAGCGTTATCGCTGGGGCCCGTGAGATTCACTGTCGGCGGAATATAGGCCACTGTAATGTTCACTACCGATGAAGTGACTGATTGGCCGAGGCTATCGCTCGCGACCGTAGTTAACGCATAATTGCCTGTGGAAGCATTTTGCCAGGTAAAAGTAGAGGCTGCGGCGGTGGCTCCTCCCAGGTCCAGGGAGTTGGCGTAGAATTCGATATTGGTGATCGTGCCGCCCGATTCGGTGGCGTTGGCCGTTATTACCACGTTGGTGCCGAGCGGCAGCGTGGAGTTCGGTGCGGGCGAGGTGATGCTCACTTGAAATGTGAACGGGTTGAAGGCGCTGAGGCTGATGTTATCAATCGCCAGCATTTGATCCGGGTTATCACCGGTATTGTTGTCATCGGCCCAGCGCAAATACATCACGCCATTATTGGTCAGCGGCGTGACAAAGGGAATGTTCACGGCACCGCTGCTCATGGTTGTGCCCTGGGTATAATTGGGTAAACAAAGTCCGTTTTGAGCCGGCACGCCGTTCACCAGGGCGGCGTTGCCGGCCACGCCCACTTCCGTCCAGGAAGAAGCGCTGTTGGTGCCCGTCGTGCTGAAAAAAAAGCAGTAGCCCGGCAGTTCCGTCTGTTCGGTCGGTATAGTGCCGCCGCTCTGGATATTTCCATTGGTGAGACATTTGCAATCATAACTCACGGTGATGCCGTAAAGCGTGGTGCCCGTATTATTGACCAGGCTTAATTCAATTACCTGGGCGCCGGTGCTCGCGGGATCCGAGCCGAGCGCTCGATCGGTGGGAGCGTCCCAGCAGCCTACATTGTACGAATGCGCGCCGCTGCTCACGACCGCACTGCCGGCGTTCCAAATTGTCAGCGTCTGCGTGTTGTTCGTGGCTGCGGCAATGCCGGATGCATCGATTGGTTTCGCCGCGGTGTAAGTGCCGGTGGAACCGGGAATTGCCATGGAGGCGAACCCCGCGGGCAGCGTGGTGTCGGAAGCGCCGAGGCTGTCAAAATTCTGGCTGTAAGAACCGGTAAAGCTTGTCGGAGCCGCCGAAGCACTCAGGGCGATAACGGCGGCCGCATAAGCGATCGGTTTGCGAAACGCAGAAAGGCGAACGAACGGAATGGTCATGAATGAGGGATGTTAACTGAAAAATCCTTGTCTGGGCACCATAAGAGTATATGGGGAGAATTTTTACGCGTGCCAGAAAATCGCGCTTCTCTGAGTCACTTAATCGACTGATTCCGCTGAAGAGCGGTGGCACCCATAAGAGGGATGTAAAAGGTTCACGCTGTAATCTATTCTGGTGACGATCCCACTCAGGAAATCAACCGGGCGTATTACTATGAAAGACAAGTCTGCTACAAAAACCACTTCCATTATCACATCAACCGGCGTCCAGGCCGGCAAGCCAACAGCGTGTTTTATGGCTGCTGTTTTGGCTGTGCTGCTCCTGTTGGCTGCTGGAATAAATCGCGCTGCCGCGTGGGGAATTACGTGGAGTGACGAATTCACCGGCGCCAGTTCGGGGGCGCAACCGTGGTCGGGCAATTGGGGTTATGACCTCGGCGGCGGCGGTTGGGGCAACAACGAACTCGAAACCTACGTGAATTCCTGGGCCAATGCCCACATGGTTTGGGACGGCACGGGCACGGACAGCCAGGCGTTGCGCATCGAAGCGCAAACGGACACGGGCACCTGGAACGGGCATTGGTATTCCGCACGGATCAACAGTTACGGGCATCATACTTTCGGCCCGGGAAGTTATATCGAGTACCGTTGCAAATTCCCCAATTCGGGACAGGGGTACTGGCCCGCGGCGTGGGCGCTGGGCACTGTCGGCGGAGCATGGCCCGCCTGCGGCGAAATTGATATCGCGGAGGAAGTCGACGGCCAGTGGGAAAACCACCAGAGCCTGCACATGCCGGGCTGGGACCCGACCGTGGTGTGGACCGTGGATCATTCGACCACCACTTATCACAACTATGGCGCGTGGTGGCCGGCGGATGGCAGCTCCATCACGTTCAACATGGACGGAAATAATTCCGCCACGTTCTCGCGCGGCGGCGGCGGCACTTGGGAATTCAATACCAACAATAGGTTTTTCCTCATCATCAATCTTGCGATTGGCGGAAATTTTCCGGGAAATCCCAACAGCGGGACGGCGGTAAACGGCGACTTCTTCGTCGATTACGTCCGGCAATATAACTGAGATTGGGTTCCCAACTTTCGCAATCCGGGGAACGGATTCCCCGGATTGCGATATGTCGTCCGTGCCGAGCTGGTGCTCGGCGCCCCGACCTTTTGAAGGGCTTCTATGACATCGATATCTGAATATCGGTCCGTGCTTTTCTTGATCATCGCCGTCATTTTCAGCGTTGCCACCCCGCGCGCCATTTCTGCGGAGCCGCACTCAGCAGCCGTTCCCAACGCCATTTTTGCCACTGACACGAACGCCGGCGCGAATGTTGGAAAAATAGTTCCCGGCGCGGCTGCCATGGTGGACGGTCATATCATTCCGATGGATGAGCTCGTGGTCGCGTGCCTGCATAAGGAGCGGTCCTATGTGGTGGACCAGATGATTCAAGGTTACGTGCTGGATCGGGAATGTGAAAAGCGCGGCATCAAGGTGAGCGAAGAGGAAATTGACAAGCGAGTGGGCGATTTGCGCGCGTCCCTGGCGCCCGACACGTTGGAACATACGTTGGAGATACATCACATGAGCATGGAGCAGTTGCGGCATGCGTTTAAACAGAGCCTCGAAAAACCGGAGCTTGTGGCGGATCAGATTAAGCCGGTGAGGATGGCGCATTGCCGCGAAATTCTCGTGAGATACGGCGACGAAGAAGATAACGGAGTCGCGCGCAACCATCGCAGCGAGGCGCAGGCATTGGAAATTGTGAAGAACATTCAGACCCAGCTTCAGCAGGGAAAAAAATTTGAAGACCTCGCCGTGCAATTTTCCGAGAGCGCGCCGGCGGAGAAAAAAGGGGACTTGGGCGTGCTCTATGAAAACATGCTGGGCACGGAAGCGACGACGTTGACGGCGGCAATGGCGTTGAACAAAGAGGAAGTGTCACCGCCGGTCAAGACCGCGGAGGGCTATTGCCTCATCCAGGCGCTCAGCACCGGCAGCGATCATCCTCAGGCTGAAGATGAGCTGTACGCTGAAGCGGATAAAGCGTCGCGCCATTTGCAGTTGATGTTTCTCGCGCCGCAGGCGGTGGTCAGCCTGGTCGATAAATCGCACATTACATTTGCGAAGGACGATGAAATTATGGCTGGCAAACCGCTGCCTTCCGCCGCGGCAGTCGTGGACGGCCACACGATTCCCATGCAGGAAGTGGTGGAAAAGTGCCTGGCGGACAGTGGTCCGAAGACGATTGATATCCTGGTGCAAAATTATGTGGTGGATTGCGAATGCCGGCGGCTCGGCATCAAGGTCGGTGAGGACGAGATAGACAAACGGATCGACCAATTGCGGGAGCAGATGGCGCCGCACACATTGGAGGAGGGATTGGTGATGCATCATACGACCATGGCTGGGTTGCGCTATGATTTTCGGCAGGAAATCGAGCGCACCAGGCTGGCTGCGGATCGGGTGGAACCGACAAAAATGGCGCACGCGCGGGTGATTTTCATAAAACCCGATCCGGCTGATGCGACCGGCGCGGCACATGCCGATACCGTCGCGCGAGCCCAAATGGCCGGGGTGCAGGAGCAGCTTAAAGCGGGAAAGAATTTTTCGGAGCTGGCAAAAAAATATTCCGCGGAAAGCGGGCAGGGGAAGGATGGTGATTGGGGCATTCTCTACGAGGGCATGCGCGGCATGGACACGCCCATACTCAATGCGGCCCTAGCGATGAAGAGCGGCCAGGTGAGCGCGGAGCCGGGGAAGACGCGGGATGGATATTTTCTGATCGAGATCATCAGCACCAGTGACCAGCACGACGACGCCGAAGATTCCGCTTATGCGAACGCGTTCAGTGTTTACCGCGAAGCCAAAGCCCAGACGCTCGTTCCCGAGACCATTGTCGGTCTGCTGAAAAAATCAAAAGTGGTTTACTACGTGCATTCGTGATCAATGCATCGATCGCCAGATTCTTGCAGGAGCCGCACCCCCATTTCAATGGCGGGCCGGGGCCGGCTTCTTTTCAGCTTCAGACGGCTTGATCGGCGGCGGTACTTCGATGCCTAATGCGGTGCTCAAATCAATCTCGTGCTCCTGTTCCTGCACGATGATGGCGCGCAGGGTTTCGCTTAATGCAAATTCGCCCATGGCCTCGGCCTGGCGAATGCGTTCGCGATAGCGCCCCACGGTTTCGCGTTCGTTTTGCAAATCCGCGCGCAGCATTTCGACCGGGTCCTCCGAAGTCTTGACCGGTTTCGGCGTCACCGCCGGCATGCCGCCGAAATAATCGATCTGTTTGGCGATTTTGATCGCGTGCGACAACTCCTCGGCCGCGTGTTTTTCCAACTCACGCGCGATATCGGTGTAAGCGGCCCCTTTGAGGACCTGGCTGTAAACCACGTACGCGATGATCGCCTGGTATTCTCCGGCGAGGTCCTCATTTAACAATTGGACCATCCGTTCGCGGCTGATGTTGGATTCTCCGCCATTGTCTTTGCTCATAATGTTTTTTTGGAATTCACGGATTTTTCGGAATTTTAGAGGAAAGGCCCGTTTTGGGTTATGGGGGTTATACCCCGTTCGCCTCCGAGGGTGGAGCCATTCAGGCAACCCGTAGGTAAACGATGTTTTGACCGGCGTTAAAAAATATCCACAGGTGGTATTTCCCGCATTGCCGGACGCCGGTTCATACCCTACGGTTTAGCAACGAGGCGGTAGGGGAGCCATTTACGGTTGTTCCACCGTCCATTTCAAGCCATGCCAACTGAGACCTTTAAAGCGAGCCGTTGGACGAAGGGCAATTTCCTTTTTCCGACTTACATTGAAGTGAATGAGCAGGCTGTGACCCGCCATAAACGCAGCTGGTTCAACCGTGACGAAATCAGCGTCAGCATGAGCAAGGTGGCCTCGGTTCACATCCAGACCGGCCTGATGTGGTCGGATATTTTGATTGAATCCTCCGGCGGTTCGGATCCGCTGGCCAGCCACGGCCATCGGAAATCCGACGCGCGGCGGATCAAGGAATTGGTCGAGGGCTACCAGGCGCAATTCGCGAGAAATCCTGGTTTGCAATAATCCGGCACGATGCCCTCGAATTCGTGGTCGGCGGCCATAACGATCCCGTCACGCATCCAACCGCCCGTATTTCCGAATCTGGGGGAAAACCAAGGCAATCAGGATCACCACGGCAATCGTTCCAAAACCGCCGGCCACGACTGAAATCACGGTGCCCATGGCCACGCTGTTGCCGATGGCGGGGCCGCATAAATGCGCCACCGAGCCGGACTCGAACTCGCCCATTTCATTCGAGGTGCCGATAAAGAGGCTGTTCACCGCCGAGACGCGGCCACGTTTATCATCCGGTGTGAGCAATTGCACGAGCGTGCCACGCACCACGACGCTGATGTTGTCCGCCGCGCCGCACATGAAAAGCATGACGAACGACACCCAGAACCAGCGCGAAAGTCCGAACCCGATGGTCGCGATGCCGAACGCCGTCACCGCCAGCAGCAGGGACCGGCCCGCTTTTTGAATCGGCGGACGGTGCGCGAGAATAAAGGTGCATAAGAGCGCTCCTACCGGCAGCGCGGATTGCAGCAAGCCCAGGCCGCGCGAGCCCACGTTTAAAATGAGGTCCGCATAAACCGGCAGCAGGGCGGTGGCGCCGCCCAGGAGCACCGCCAGCATGTCGAGCGTGATGATCCCGAGAATGATTTTGTTCGTGAAAACGAAATCGAACCCCGTCAACAACGTCTTGAACGTCATTTTTTCCCGGACGGCCACGACATGGTGGGTGTGGATCTGGAACATCATCACGCAAAAGATGAGCGCCGCGCAGACGTTGATGGCGTAGACTGGATAGGCGTGGCGGCCCGTGGCCCAAATAAGCCATCCCGCGACCGTCGGGCCGATGACGGAAGACGATTGAAAGGTGGTCGCGCTCCAGTTGACTGCGCGCGAAAAATCCTTCCGGTCCACCAGCGCGGGGAGAAACGAAGAGCCGGCCGTCGAGACGAACGTGCGCGCGGCCCCGCTGAGAAACAGGCAGACATACATCCAAAGGACATTGGCCTGGTACCAGGAGATCAAAGCCAGGCCCAGGCTGGCGACCGCCAGCACCATCGTCATCAGCGTGATGATGCGTTTGCGGTTGTAATTGTCGGCCATGTGCCCGGCCGGGAGGGTAAATAGAATCATGGGCGCCACCTGCGTGAGTCCGACCAGACCCAGCTTCATGACCGAATGAGTGCGCGCGAAAAGCTCCCAGCCCACGGCGGTGGCAAGCATCTGCTGGCCGATGTTCGCAAAGAGCCGCCCGATGAGATACAGTCGCAGATCGCGATTGCGCAAAATCGCATAGGAGCGGTTGCTCTCGAGCGCGCGTTCGTCCACAGATTCCGTTGAAAAGTCTCCGCTGTTCATGAAAACGTTGCGGGAACTTAATCGAAATTTTGTAAACGTCGAGTTTCGGTTGGATCGCAAGATCGACGTGCGGACTTTGAGTTTTTTTCTGTAGAGCGAGCGTCTCCTTTGGAGCGCCGATTTGTAATCGGCTTACCGTTCGAAAGGCTCACTTCAATAACTCAGCCAAAAGCCGACTAAAAGTCGGCGCTCCGATTGAGTGCGGTGGTGTTTACTCCGCCAAAGTCCAGGCGCCCACTTCAGAGGCGGTTCGCCGATGAGTGCCGGCCACGGAAATTCGATTTTTGCCATCCGCCTTGCTCCGGAACAAACAATCATCCGCCGCGCCCAACAGTTCGCGTTTGTCGCGGGCATCATGCGGAAACGTCGCGAGCCCGAAGGAGGCAGTGACGTGGGCATTGATTTTTTCCTTTTGCAGGAACGGTGTTCCCGTGATGGCGCGCCTCATCCGCTGCACTTTTGCCAGCGCCTGATCCTTGCCTTGTCGCGGCAAGATCACAACAAATTCATCCCCGCCATAGCGCACGATCCGGTCGTCCTCGTCCAATTCGTGATGCACCGTCTGCGCCACTTCCTTCAAAACCTTGCTGCCGAGCAAATGCCCGTGCGTGTCCACCACGCGTTTGAAATTGTCCAAATCAAAAAACACCAGCGACAGTTCCATGTCATGCGCATCCGGCGCGCTCATGAAACGGTCGAGGTAACGGTGCAAATAACGCGTGTTGTTGAAGCCCGAAACGTCATCCGTCACCGACAATTTCAGGACGCGATCATGCTCTTTCTTTAACTCGAGCGAAAAGCGATGCAGGCGCAGCAGGTTGGCGACGCGCGCGCGCAGTTCGTTTTCATCGATTGGCCGGACGATCAAATCGTCGACCAGTTTTCCCAGGTGGCGCGTGGGTGTGCTGTTGGCGCGCGAGAAGGCCAGCAGCAAAAAGGGCAGCAACCCCGGCTCCTCCGCCTTGCGCCGCGCGCGGATTTTCGCGGCGAATTGTTTTAGCGCCGGCCCGTCCACCATCGCGAGATCAAAACGCTCGTCCAGAAATTCATTGGTGTGCGCCGAAATGATTTCGTACGAGGGCGCCAGCCAGTCCTCCAGCAAATGGCGGTCCCGCCGGTTTTTCACCTGTATGAGAATGCGTTCGCGTTCCATGTGATTCGATACGGTTGCCCCGCAATTTACACCGAACCGGCATTTGACCAAATGGGGATTTTACGGGCAGAATGCTGTATCGGATGAATGAAACAAAATCGAATGCCGTTATCAAACTTTCCTCGCCGGCCACGCGCGAGTTCTGGGAAATCGCCGTGCTGTTCGAGGATGCGGACTTGCTCGCGCTCGACAAACCGAGCGGCCTGCTGACATCGCCCGACCGCTACGATCCCGAGCGGCCCAACCTGATGAAGCTGTTGCACGCCGGCATCGCGGAGAATAAGCCCTGGGCGCGCGAGCGCGGGCTAACCTACCTTTCCAACGCGCACCGGCTGGATTTCGAAACCAGCGGCGTGATTCTGCTGGCGAAAAACAAGCCCGCGCTGGTGCAGCTTGCCGATATGTTCGGCGCGGAAAAGCCGGTCAAGAAATACGTGGCGCTGGTGCAGGGCACTCCCATTGAGGACGAGTTCGAAATCGACGCCAAGCTCGCGCCGCACCCGGTGAAACTCGGTTTCATGCGCGTGGACCCGAAGAACGGCAAGAAATCGAAAACGAAGTTCTCCGTGATGGAAAAGTTTTCGCGGTGGACTTTGATTCGTTGCGAACCGATGACCGGCCGCACCCACCAAATTCGGATTCATCTGCGCCACGCGGGCGTGCCGATTGTGGGCGATGAACTTTACGGCGGCAAACCGCTCTGGCTGTCGCGTCTGAAACCTAACTACCGGCTCAAGCCCGGCAAGGAAGAGCGTCCATTACTTGACCGCGTGGCGTTGCACGCGGAACAGTTGGAATTGAAGCACCCCGTGACCGGACAAATGGTTTCCATCACCGCGCCGTGGCCGAAGGATCTAACCGTGGCGGTGAAGTATCTGAGGCAGTTCGGCATATGACTCTAACCGCAGAGACGCGGAGGCGCAGAGGGAGAGAATAAGGAATCAAATAAGACCGGAAAGTAACGGGATTTTTCGTCGCAGATTTCTCGAAATTACGCAGATCTTGAAATTCTTTCCTTTTCTGCGTTTCTGCGGTGAATCAAGCCGTGGCCCAATTCAAAATCGATTTCTGCACGTGCAGCCGATTTTCAGCTTCGTCGAAAATCGTTTGTGCGTTCGCCTCAAACGTCTCCCCATCAATTTCCTTGCCGCGATAGGCGGGAAGGCAATGCATCACCAGCGCATCTGGTTTGGCGATTTTTACCAGTGGCTGGTCGATTTGGTAGCCCTTGAGGATTTTGATTCGCTCGGCGGCCTCGGCTTCCTTGCCCATGGAAATCCACACGTCGGTGTAGAGCAGGTCCGCGCCTTTGGCGGTGGCCTTGATGTCGGCCGAAACGGAAATGTTTCCCCCGGCGCGTTTCAAAATTTCTTTCGAAGGCTGAAACGGCTTCGGTGAGGCGATGCGCAAATGGAATCCAAACTTCGCCGCCGCGAAAATCCATGAGTTCGCCACGTTACATGCTCCGTCGCCGATGAACGCGACCGTTTTTCCTTCGATGGAACCGCGCTTTTCCTGGAAAGTGAAAATGTCGGCGAGAATCTGGCAGGGATGCTCGTCATCGGTGAGCGCGTTGATGGTGGGAATGCGGGAATATTTCGCGAAATCCTCGACGTCGCTCTGGTTGAACGTGCGGATGACGGCGCCGTGAATCATGCGGCCCATGACGCGCGCGGTGTCCTTGATCGGTTCGCCGCGGCCAAGCTGAATATCGTTCGCGCTCAGAAACATCACGCTACCGCCGAGCTCGCGAATGCCCACCTCGAACGACACGCGCGTGCGCGTGGAGGCCTTGGAGAACATCAGCGCCCACGTCTGGCCGGCGAGCGGTTGCGTCTTGTGCCTGCCGCGCCCGCGTTTCAGGGCGGTCGTGGCGGCCAGGATTTTATCCATGTCCCCGCGGGACAATGCCTCAATGCTCAGCAGATTTTTCATGCTGCGAAAACGGGGAGTTTGCGGTTTGGCAGGGGAATTAACCAGCCAATTTTGCGGCCACCGACTCGATGATTTTCAACCCTTCGTCCGCCTCGCCGGGGCGCAGGTTCAACGCGGGCAGAAGCCGGATGACGTTGACGCCGGCGGGAATGGTGAGCAAACCCGCCGCGTGCAGCAGATTCACGAAGCGGACGGCCTGCGTCTTGGTGGCATCGCCCGGGAGGCTGGGAATGTTGGCGGCGAGCTCGATGCCGATCATCAATCCCAAACCGCGGACTTCGTGAATTACGCGCGGGTATTTCTGCGCCAGCGCTTGCAGGCCCGACTTCAGAAAATCGCCGATGGCGCGCGCGTTGTCGGCCAGCTTTTCCTCGCGGACGACTTCGAGAATTTTCAGCGCGACCGCGCAACCGAGCGGCGTGCCGCCAAAGGTCGAGGCGTGAGTGCCGGGGCCGAGCAGATCGCCGTAAGGTTCGCGCGCCCAAAACGCGCCAATGGGAAAACCGCCGCCGAGCGACTTCGCCATGGAAATTCCGTCGGGCAGGAATGGTTTCGAGTTCTGGGTTTCAAGTTTCGAGTTTTCCAGAAGGCGTTGGAAGGACTGGAACCGCCCCGTGCGGAAATAACCGTCCTGCACGCCGTCCATGAACAGGAGCATTTTCTTTTCATCGCACAATTGGCGCAGGCCGAGCAAAAATTCCGGGCTGGCCATCGTCAGGCCGCCTTCACCCTGGATGCCTTCGATCATGATGGCGACCGTGGCTGGCGAAATCGCGGCGCGCACGGCGGCGAGGTCGTTGTAGGGCACGTGCCGGAAACCGGGCATTAGCGGCTCGAAACCTTTTTTGACCTTGTCCTGCCCGGTGGCCGCGATGCCGGCGAGGGTGCGGCCGTGAAAGGAATTGATGGCCGTGAGGATTTCGAAACGGCCTTCGTCGTGGCCGAACTTGCGGGCCAGCTTGAACAAGCCTTCATTCGCCTCCGCGCCGCTGTTGGCGAAGAAAACCTTGCCGGGCGCGATGAGATTCACGATGGCTTCGGCGAGGCGCCCCTGCGGTTCGGTGTAATAAAGGTTGGAAACGTGCAATAGCTTGCGCGATTGCTCGATCAACGCCTCGGTGATGGCCGGGTGCGCGTGGCCGAGCGAGGTCACGGCGATGCCGCCGCCGAAATCGAGATAGCGTTTGCCCGTGACGTCGTAGAGGTAACTGCCTGAGCCGTGGCTCAGGGCGATATCGAAACGCCCGTAGCTGGGGACGACGTTTTTTTGGAACAACGCCTGCACTGCGGCCACGTCGTTGCGCACGATGGGCGGTGGTGATGGAGCAATGTCTTTCATTTTGTGCAAACCAATGGGAAATATTTAGCAGGAGATTTCGCGGATGAAAGCGGAATGTGCGTCGGGATTTTGCAATTCTTTTACTCTGGACGCGCTGAAAAGACACGTCGACGAGGCAAAAATCGGCGCTGCGGTCTGGACGGATTTAGAAACAATCCAAGTGCCCGTGTCCGTTAAGACCGGAATGGACTTTGATTGCCGGATCTGCGCGCTGCTTTGGCGCCGGTTGATACGGCCGCTTACGGCTTGGTCGCGAGAATGAGGGGCGAGACTCCGCCCACATCAAGTTTGCGCGGGTTGCGAAAACCGGATTCGCGAAGCCATTGGCTCATTTCCGCAAACGTGAAGGTGTCGCCATGCTCGGTATTCACGAGCATGTTGACCGCGAAAATCAACGCGGTCGGCGGTCCGGTGCGCTCGTCGTTCGGAACAAATTCGCCGATGACAATCGTGCCGCCGGGTGCGAGCGCTTTGAAAACCTTGCGGAGCAATCGCCGGCTCCGCTCGCGGCCTTCGCTGTGCAAAATGTGGCCAAGCGTGGCAATTTGGTAGTCCGAACCGAAATCCACCTTGCCCAGGTCGCCGGGGATGATTTTTAGGCGATTGCCGACGCCGCGGCGTTTGGCGACTCGCCTGGTGACTTTCAGAACTTCCGGCCAGTCGACCGCGGAGATGCGAACCAGCGGGGATTGCTCCGCCAGCGCGATGCCCCAGACACCCGACCCGGCGGCAATATCGAGCACGTTAATGGGTGTTTTGGTTTGGGAAATTTTCAAATGTTCTCCCAATGCGACCACGGCGTGATAACCCATCGGGAACAAAGCTTCGACGAATTCTGCAAAAAACGCGGCCCCGGTTTTTTGATCGTTGACCGCCATGGCGGGTTTCCCGGTGCGAACGACCCGATCCAGTTGCAGCCATTTCGGCATGATTTGCGAGGCCATGTGCCGGTACAATGCTCCGAGAAATCCCGGGCGCGTAGAGACAAGAAAGGCCGCGCTTTCAGGGGTGAGGGCATAGCGCTCGCCTTTGCGCGATAAAAAATTGAGGCCCACGAGGGCGTTGGCGATTGCGGTCAGGCCGCGCTCGGATGCGCCGGATTTTTTTGCCAGCTGTTGGATGGTTTTGGGTGATTCGTCCAGCAAATCGAACACCTGATGGCGCACGGCCGCCTCGATGATAAGGGTCGGCGCGTAGCCCCACGCGAATTGCATGACACGTTCCGGAGTAACTTGGTTTTTCATGGAGACGCAATTGTAAATGCCGGGCGAATCAGAGACAACCGTTTTGGTCGGCAATACCCGCGACTTCGCCCACTTAGCGAGGTGGGCCGGGAAAGTTCCAAGTTTTAATTCAGACTCAGATCCATCTTTTCTACAGCACCACTTCCGTCCCCACTCCCTCATCGGTGAAAATCTCCAGCAGCACCGCGTGAGGCACGCGGCCATCCACGAACGAAACTTTTTCCACTCCGGATTTAATCGCGGCCACCGCGCTGTCCGCCTTCGGGATCATCCCCTTGTCGATGACGCCCTGTTTTTTCAATTCAGCCACCAGGCTCGTTTTGAGATTTGAAATGACGGAATCCGGGTCCTTCGGATTGCTCAACAATCCCGGAACATCGCTCATGAAAACCAGCCGCTTCGCTCGGAGCGCAATGGCGGCCTGCGCGGCGGCCACGTCGGCGTTGCAATTATAAATTTCCCCGTCCTCTCCGCGCGCGGTGGGGCTGATCACGGGAGTGATGCCTTGCTCGATGCATTTCAACAGCGGCGCAGTGTTCACGCGAATGACTTCGCCGACGTAGCCGATGTCAATTTTCGCGCCGGGATTGGCCTGGTCATCCAGCCACAATTTACGGCAGGTGAAAATGTCCGGGCCGGCAAACCCTTGCGCGGCGCCGCCCAGCGCATTGATGCCGGCCACGACTTCCGGATTGATTTCGCGCGAGAGGACGTCATCGACGATTTTCACGGCCGCTTGATCGGTGACGCGCTGGCCCTGGATGAAGTTGGCCTTCAACCCGGCCTTTTCCATCGCGCGGGTGATGGCCTTGCCGCCCCCGTGAACGACGACGGGATTGATCTCCACCGCTTCGAGGAAGACCAGATCACGCGCCACGCTGTTGCGGACATTCGCGTCCGGCGAGTCCATGAAGCTGCCGCCGTATTTGATGACAAAGGTCGCGCCGCTGAATTTCTGGATGTAGGGCAGCGCTTCGTGAAGCGTTTCGGCTTTGGCAATGAGGTCTTGCATCAGGTTTTTGGCGGAATAGGTTTGAAGTAACGAATTCGCGCATGGCGATAACCACGGAGTTGAGTGTCTGTGGTGAGCAGGAGTACATTATGAACTCTGGCGGTTGCGACGATTAATTCGTCACCTGAATCATTGACTGGAAAATCAGGCAGACGGGTCGACTCGACAATGATTTCGGGCGTGACTGGCAGGACCCTGAGGTTCGGCGGAATGGCGGTTTTAAACCACTCGGCCAAATCCACAGGCAACTGTAATTTACCTTTTTGATGTTTTTTGGCCGCCTCCCATAAGCTGTAAATTGAAATTGCCAGATCAGCTTTGGAACTGGCCATAATTCGCCGCGCATCTTCGGGCAAAGTCTGGCCAAAAAGAGCGGCGCGCAGCCAAACGCTGGTGTCGAGAAGATAATGCATTACTCGGCATTCCAGGTGACTGGCGGCGGGTCATCGATGTCGTCGGGAATGGGATAAGGACTGGGTGTGGCATTGAGCAAAATCTTCGGTTTTCCTCCCACCTTAGGGACCAGTTCAGCCACGGGTTTGCCGCGCTTTAGGATTTCAATGGTCTCGCCCTTCTCTAACCATTTTGACAATCGTCCAAAATCATTTCGCAATTCGCGAACCGTGGCGGTTTTCATGGTGATACACTTGTCTCACGAAGCGATTTTGTCAACCGTCTTTACTTCGCCGGGTTGGCTCCCTTGAATTTCGTGCGGATGGAATAAAATCCCGTGCGCGCGCCGATGAACAGTGTTTGCTTGTCCTTGCCGCCGAAACAAACGTTCGCGGGCGTTTCCGGCACCGATATTACACCGAGGCTCTTGGCGTTTTTATCGAACACATGCACGCCGCCGCCGCCGGTCAGGTAAAGATCGCCTTCGGCATCGATCGTCATGCCGTCGGAGCCGGCGGTGGCCGCCAGCCGTTTATTCGTCAGTGAACCGTCCGGCTGAATGTCATAGCCGTAAGTCTTATGTCCATTGATATCTGCCACAAACAGCGTCTTGCCGTCCGGCGTGCCGACAATGCCGTTGGGGGCCTGGTAGTCCGTGATGACGCGCTTGAATGTTTTGCGATCCGGGGAAAGATAATAGACCGCTTGAATGTCCTGCGGGCGCTCCTTGTAATCCCACCACGGGCGCGCGTAAAAAGGATCGGTCAAATACATTCCGCCGTCCGGCCGCACCCAGACATCGTTCGGCCCATTGAGCTTTTTGCCATCGTACTCGTGCACCAGCACGGTCACTGAACCGTCGGGGGTGATGGACCACAGCGCCGTTTTCTCGTCGGCACAGGCGAGCAGGTTTCCCTTCGCGTCAAAATACATTCCGTTCGCGCGCCCGGCGGGTTGTTTGAACGTGGAAAGTTTTCCGTCCACACTCCACTTCATGATGCGGTCGTTGGGTTGGTCGGTGAAGAAAACATTGCCCTGCGCATCGCAGGTCAGGCCTTCGGTGAAGCCGAAGTCGCCGGCGAGCTTTTCAAGTTTGGCGCCCGGTTCGATTACGCTTGGCATGTCGGTAGTGGTTTGCGCGACCGTGGATAAAATCGTCCCGGCAAGCGCGACAATCAAGACAGGAAGGGCTGGGGTATTCATGGCAATGCGTTTTATTAAAGGATGCCGCCCGGCAAGGAAAGAAAGAATTATTTCCGATTGTCCGGTCAAAAAACTTGCCCGGATTTGAAACCTTTGCGGTAATGACAGCGTCCTTTCACCACGACGTTTGATTCTACAGTTATGCGCATTTTAAAAACGACACTGCTCGCCTTTTCGATATTCGCTACGCAACAACTTTTCGCCAAAGACGGCTGGACTGACCTCTTCAACGGCAAAGACCTCACCGGCTGGACGCAAAAAACCGGCAATGCCACTTACTCCGTCGAGGACGGATGCATCGTCGGCCAGATGCATGTTCCCGGCGGCGGCACGAACAGTTTTTTGTGCACGACCAAAGACTACGATAATTTCATCCTGGAATTGGATTTTAAGGCTGACCCGCGCCTGAATTCCGGACTCCAGATTCGCAGTGCCTATGCGAGTAAGCCTGTCTCCACCGAGTGGGAGGGCAAAACCATCCATGTTCCGCCGGGCTATGTCTACGGCTACCAGGTGGAAATTGACACCGACCTCAAGGGCAAAACATTTACCGGCGGCATTTACGACGAGCACCGCCGTGGTCATTACCTCCAGCCCGATGACGGCCCGAGTGGCCCGCACGGACATGCTTTCACCGAATGGAACCGTAAGATCACCAATCCGGACGATTGGAACCACCTGCGCGTCGTGGCTGTCGGCGATCATATCAAAACTTATCTCAATGGCGTGCTGCGCGCGGACCTTCACGATTCGATGTCGGCCAAAGGCTTCTTTGGCTTGCAGGTTCACAACAGCAATGAAAAAAGTTCTGACGGCGCGGAGGTTCGTTTCAAAAACATCCGCATCCAAAAAGTTTCGGCGAAGGCCGAAAAGCCCGAGCCGGCGCCGAATACTTTGACTGAAAAGGAAAAGCAGGAAGGCTGGCGCTTGTTGTGGGACGGCAAAACGATGGATGGCTGGCAGAGCGCGATTGAGCCCGGACTGCCGGATGAAGGCTGGGAAATCAAGGATGGCGAATTGATGGTGACGAACAACAACAACGCCGAATCCCAGCACGGGGGCGATATCATCACCAAGGAACGGTTTTCAAATTTTGAACTCAAAGTGGATTTCAAAACCACGCCCGGTTGCAACAGCGGCATCAAATATTTCGTCCAGCCCAAACTGAGCGCCATCACCGGCACCGGCGCGAAAGCCCCGGTGGGCTCGGCCATCGGGCCGGAATACCAGATTCTCGATGACCTCCGGCATCCCGACGCCAAGCTGGGCCACAACGGCGACCGCACGCTGGGCTCGCTCTACGACTTGATTCCGGCGTCCAAAGACAAAAAGCCGAATTACATCGGTGAATGGAACCACGCGCTCATTATCGTGAAGGGAAATCACGTGGAGCATTGGTTGAACGGCGAAAAAATTGTCGAGTATGAGCGGGGCTCGCCGGAATTCCGACAACTGGTCGCCAAAAGTAAATATCACGCGATTCCGAATTTTGGGGAGTGGCCCGATGGTAATATCCTGCTGCAGGAGCACGGCAGCATGGTTTCTTTCCGCAACGTTAAAATTCGCGTGCTGGATTCCAAGTAATTGAAATTTCAAGTGCTATGAAACGCCAGAACCGCCGGAATTTCTTAAAAACGTCCATTGCCGGCAGCGCCGGGCTGGTCCTCCTGCCGAATATTTTGCGGCGCTCGCTTTTTGCCGCGGATGCTCCCAACAAGCGCATTCAGGTGGCGCAGATCGGCTGCGGCCGCGAGGGACGCGCGGACGTGGAAGGCACGATGGCGCATCCACTGGCCCGGATCGTGGCGGTGTGCGACCTGGACAGCAAACGCGCCGCCTCCGCCCAGCGGATGATCACGAACTTCTACAAAAAGAAGGGCGAGTCCGACGTCAACATCGAGGCGTATCACAATTATCACGATGTATTGTCGCGGCCGGATATCGATGCCGTGATCGTGAGCGTGCCGGACCATCAACACGCGCTGGTTGCGGGCAGCGCGGCGATTGCCGGCAAACATATTTATTGTCAAAAGCCGATCACCTATTCCATCGCCGAGTCGATTGCGTTGTGCGCCGCAGTTCGCGCGAAAAAAGTTATTTTGCAGGCCGGCTCGCAGCAGCGTTCGGAGCATCCGTTTGTCGCGTTTCGCCCGGCGAGCGAAGCCGCGCGCAACGGCCGTCTCGGCAAACTCACGCGGATTGAAATTGGCATCGGGCTGGACAAGCCCAGCGGCAAGGCCCCCGCGCCCATGACGGTGCCCGCAAATCTGGATTACGAGCGCTGGCTCGGACCCGCCCCGGAGCAGCCTTACATGGAAGGGCGCGTGCATCCGCAGGAAGGTTTTGGCCGGCCCGGCTGGATTACCACTGAGGATTTTGGCCTCGGCATGATCACGAATTGGGGCGCGCATCATATCGACATCGCGCAATGGGGCATGGGCATGGAACTCAGCGGACCGAGTAGCATCGTCGGTTCCGCCGAATTCATGAAGAATGACCTCTGGACCGTGCACACGACTTATCACGTCGAGATGTTATATGCCAACGGCGTGCAAGTCGTCCTGGACGATAAATTTGAAAACGGGCTGAAATTCATCGGCACCGAAGGCTGGGTTTTTTGCAGCCGCGGTTCGGTGAAGGTGACGAGTAGCGATCCCAACGTCATCTCGCCCGCTGACAGCACCAAGGGACCGCTCCGCGCCAGTGATCCGAAGCTGTTATCGGCGCTGCCCGATGGCGCGAAACGTTGGCCGCGCAGTTCCAATCATTATTTGAACTGGCTGGAAAGCATCGTGGCGAATCGCGATCCTATCGCGCCCGTGGACCAGGCAGCCCGCAGCTTGCAGGCCTGCGCCACCGCGTGGATTGCCATGAAACTCGGGCGCAAGCTCACTTGGAATCCGGAAACAGAAATGTTCGTGAATGACGATGCCGCCAATGCATTGCGCAGCCGCAAGGCGCGCACCGCCGAGTATGATATTTACAACGTGTTGAAAGACGCCGGGATTAAGGTTTAGCCCAAGTGGCACGGTGTCTCGCCCGTGCCCACCACAGTTAACCTCCCAGCGATGCCGGATCTCCCACGTCGCCCTTATTGAAGTCCACGTATTCCTCCGTCAAATCGGCCGCGTACATTACTGCGCCGGCTTTGCCGAGGTTTAGGTTGATGTGCAAATCGAATTCCTTCGGCGCCACGGCCGCGCACAGTTGTTTGAACGAAGCCGTCGTCGGTTGGCCGCGTTTGAGGCTCCAAAGGATTTGTTTCTGTCGCCCCGGCGCGCTGTAGCCGATATCGATTTTTTCCTCCACCACCGTTGCCGCCGAGTAGCCGATGGCGTCGATGATGCGTCCCCAATTCGGATCGCTGCCGTGCCAGCTCGTCTTCACCAGGGGACTGTTCGCCACCGCGCGCGCCGCCGCGTCGGCATCAGCGACCGATTTCGCGCCGTTCACCCGCACAGTCACCACTCGATGCACGCCCTCGCCGTCCCGCACAATCATTTTGGCCAGTTCGAGGCAGACGTGATTTAACGCCGCCTGAAAAATTGCAAATTCCGTATTCTGCCGTCTCACTTTTTCGTTTCCCGCCATTCCATTCGCCAGCACAAGAACCGTATCGTTCGTGCTCATGTCGCCGTCCACGGTAATGCGATTGAAACTCTGCGCCACCGCTTCCTGCAACGCCGCTTGAAGAGACTTCGTCTCGACAGCCGCGTCGGTCGTGATGAAGCAAAGCATCGTGGCGTGCAATCCGTGTGGAAATGCCGCGGGCCGTTTGCCCGTCGCCGACATGCCCGGTTGAATCATGCCCGCGCCTTTGCACATGCCGCCGAGACGCACGGTCTTGCCGCCGAGTTTGAACTCGACCGCAATTTGTTTCGGCCGTGTGTCGCTCGTCATGATGGCTTCCGCCGCCTGCGCGGCGTGTTCGACTGACGAGCCAAGCTCGACGGCCGCCTCAATAATTCCTGCCCGGATATTGTCCATCGGCATGGTCACGCCAATCCGGCCCGTGGAACCGATCAGCGCGGAGCCTTTCGGCAAAATCAGGGCCTGCTCGGTGAAACCGGCCATTTCGCGCGCATCCGCCAGACCTTGTTTGCCCGTGCAGGCATTGGCGTTGCCGGAATTCACGACAATCGCCTGGGCTGCGCCACGCTTCACGCGCTCGACACACACCTTCACCGGCGCCGCGCAAACCTGGTTGGTCGTGAACATGCCTGCCACGGTCGCGGGCGTGTCCGAAACGATCAGGGCGAGGTCGCGTTTGTTGCCCTTATTGGAACCTTTGCCGGTGCCCAGCCGTTTGATGTCGCAAAAAACACCCGCGGCTTTAAAACCTTTGGGCGCGACGACCGAGCCTTGAATTTGCTTGAAGCTTTTTTTCATGTCAGTTCGGCGCGAGAGTGCGCGGAGTGGAAATGAATTTCAAACTTTTACTGCATCAATTTCCAGCCGCACCATGCGGACGTGGACCAGTCCTTTCGCGTCGACCGGATGCTTCGTTACGTAGCGCTCGACCACGGCGGTGATGAATTCCTCCCGCACATTTTCCGGCACGCGCTGCGTGTAGGGCAGCCAGGTCGTGCGCAGCCAGGTGGCAAAGCCGTCGCGTCCCGGATAAGTCGCGTCTTTCGGCGCAAGTTTCACGCTGCCCGTTTCAAATCCGAAACGGGGCAGCCACTTCTTGTATTCCTCCGGACTGTGGAAAAAATACGGCGCTTCCATTTTGCGAAAAAATTCGCGCCATCGTTTCAGCCGCATTTCCGGGCGCAACGCGAGGAAGACGTCGTGGGCATTGCCTTTCCCGCCGCAGGAAACGACGAGCCGCCCGCCCGGTTTCAGGACCGAGGCGGCCCCGCGCAAAAAGGCCTGGTGATCATCCACCCAATGCACCGCAGCGTTGGAAAAGACGAGGTCGAATTTGCGGACAAACTGAATTTTGCGTGCATCCATCACGTGAAATTCCAGGTTCGGCAGCTTGCTCGCGGGAAATGTCTTGCTCGCGAATTCGATCATTTGCGGTGAGGCATCTACGCCCACGGCCGCCCCGCGCGGAATCGCGCGCGCGATTTCAGCGGTGATTTTTCCATCGCCGCAGCCCACGTCCAGGAGGCGTTCGTCGCCGCGCAGTTTCAGTTTGGCGATGAGTTCGCGGGCCCAGGTTTGTTGCACCGTGGAGTTCGTGGCGTAATCCGCCGCGCTCCACACCACACCTTTTGAAGCAGTTGCTTTCATTAAAAACCGTTAAATCGTTTCTTTGCCTATCCACTTGGGCTCGTGCGGGACGTGATGGCTCGCCATCCGGTCCATGAGCCTGCTGAAATCGGATTCGACAATTATATGGTCGCGCTGTGTCGGTTTAATAAATTGTTCATCTATGGCGTGATCGATCAAGCGGAGCAGGGGATCGTAGAACCCGTTTACATTGAGTAACGCGCACGGCTTCGCGTGCAAACCGAGCTGCGCCCAGGTGACGATTTCAAAAAATTCCTCGAAAGTGCCGATGCCTCCCGGAAGCGCCACAAATCCGTCCGCCAATTCCGCCATGAGCGCCTTGCGCTCGTGCATGGTTTTTACAACGCGCAAATCCGGCAATCCGCGATGGCCAACCTCTTTGGCCATGAGCGCTTCCGGAATGACGCCAATCACATTTCCGCCTGCCGCGAGCGCCGCATCGGCAATCACACCCATCAGTCCCACATTGCCGCCGCCGTAGACGAGGCCAATGCCGCGGCGCGCGAGTTCGCTCCCAGCTATTTTCGCCGCCTCGGCATAAACCGGATTGGCGCCATGGCTGGAACCGCAAAAAATGCAGAGGCGCTTGAATGAGCGGACCGGCGCCGTCACAGCAATCCCGCCGTTTCCGCAAAGCCGCATAGGATGTTCATGCTCTGCACTGCCTGGCCGCTGGCGCCTTTGACCAGATTATCCTCCGCGCTCATGACTATCAGCCGCCCCGTGCGCGCATCCAGCCGCCATGCGATTTCAATGACGTTCGTGCCCGCCACATTTTTCGTATCCGGCAGCGCCTTGCCTTCCAGCAGGCGCACGAACGGTTCATGGCCGTACGCCTTCGTGTAACATTCCGCGATCTGCTCGCCCAACGCCTTTGCTTCCGCTTCCGTGGAAAAATGTTTTTCCGGCGCGAAATAAAGCGTCGTCAAAATCCCGCGATTGAGGGGGATCAGGTGGGGGGTGAATTGAATCACCATCGGCGCATTCGCGGCGAGGGACAACTCCTGTTCAATCTCGGAGAGATGCCGGTGCTTCGGGAGGCCGTAGGGCCGCGCACTTTCGTTGCATTCGACGAACAAGTAATCCAGTTCCGCCTTTCGTCCCGCACCGCTGACGCCGCTCAACGAATCAGCGATGATGCCGGCCGATTTCACCAGCCCGGCTTTGAGCAACGGAATCGCGGGCAGCAAAACGCTCGTTGGATAACAACCCGGTGAAGCAATCAGCGTGGCCGTTTTGATTTGCTCGCGATAAATCTCGGGCAGCCCGTAAACGGATTTTCCGAGCAATTCCGGCGCGGGATGGTCGTGCGCGTAAAATTCCTTATAAATTGTCGGGCTCTTCAGCCGAAAATCCGCGCTCAAATCAATCACGATGCATCCTGCGTCAACCAACGGCACGGCATATTCGGCGGCGACGCCGTGGGGCAGGGCGAGGAAAACGACATCAGACTGCCGGGCGAGCACTTCCGCCTTGGGTTCACTGAACCGCAGCGTCCTGGCGCCCGGTTGATTGGCGAACTTGGGGAAGACTTGCGCCAGGGTTTGCCCGGCGTACTGGCGCGACGTGACGGCGCTCAGTTCGACATCCGGATGTTGCAAGAGCAACCGCACAAGTTCTTCGCCCGAGTAACCGGACGCGCCAACTATCGCCACTTTTTTCGATTTCATTTTGTTTTCTTTTAACGCAAAGACGCGGAGACGCAGAGAATATTTTTAAACAAAAAACCCGCTGACCATTCGGCCAGCGGGTTTTGCAAAATTCCAGTTCGATTAACGTTTGCTGAATTGGAAACGTTTGCGAGCGCCGGGTTGGCCGTATTTCTTGCGCTCTTTCATACGCGGATCGCGGGTCAGCAGTCCCTCCGCCTTTAGCGAGGGGCGCAGGTTCGCGTCCGCGAGGAGCAGCGCGCGGGCAATGCCGTGACGCACCGCGCCGGCCTGGCCAGTGGGGCCGCCGCCGGTCACATTCACGCGCACGTCGAACTTGTCCGCCAAGCCCGTGAGGGCCAGCGGCTGTTGGACGACCATGCGGAGCGAATCGGTCGGAAAATAGGTTTCAAATGCGCGGCCATTGACGGTCACTTTGCCGGTGCCGCTTGAAAGGCGGACGCGCGCGACGGACGTCTTGCGGCGTCCAGTGCCGAGGAATTCAGAGGTCTTGGTGTCTGCCATAACAAATCGAAATCAAATCGAAATTAATTCGCCACCTTGAGCGCGGCCGGTTGCTGCGCGGCGTGCGGGTGCTTGTCGCCCTGGTAAACTTTCAGCTTGGTCAGGAGCACGCGGCCGAGGCGGTTCTTGGGAATCATGCCGCGCACGGCGCGATGAATGAGCATTTCAGGATTCTTCGCGCGGAGCTGGGCCACGGTTGTGTATTTCTCGCCGCCCTTCCAACCGGAGTAGGTCATGTATTCCTTGTCCGTCTCTTTCTTGCCGGTCACGCGCACCTTCTCGGCGTTCACGACCACGACAAAATCACCCGCATCGAGGTGCGGAGTAAAGACAGGTTTGTTCTTACCGCGCAAAACATCGGCAACCTTGGCCGCGAGACGGCCCAGGACGACGCCGTCGGCATCAATAATATGCCACTTGCGCTGGTCTAAATTCACTTTCGGCAAATGCGTTTTCATCTAAATCCCAATCAAAGGAGCCGTGAAACTAGCAAAGAAACACGTTAAGTCAATAGACATTTGCGAGTTTCTGCTCCCAATAATCTAATAATGTAGCAGCCGACGTCAGGAGGCTCAATGGGAATGAATTTTATTCTTCTCGGGCAGGGTTGGCGCCTCCGTTTTTTTCCGTTTTCTTCTGTTCAGATCAGTTCGGGTTAAGGGGTGATTCTGCCCCGCGAATGCGGTTTTCACCCAATGGCAGCTATTTCCTGTTGCCCCATAGTTCACGCGGCACGGGAGCTCTTCCCGCGCGCCTGAGTTGGAGATGAATCCACAATGAAAACTGTCGATCGACGGCGATTCCAGGTTCTCGCCCAGGTTTTACTGCTTCTTTGCGGAGTCTTTTGCTGGCACAGGAACGCCTGCGGCCAGACGGATTCTCCCGGCGATATCATGGTGGTTGGCCCAAACTCCTACACTCAATCGGATGGAATTCTGATTGCGGGCACCGTGGGTATTTACAGTGTTCCCGAGTATTTGAAAGGTGGCGGAGGCCTCCTACAAGAAGCGACGTTTACCATTACAGGTGGAATATTGGAGTGTTCCAGCATGGAGGTCCAGGGCGACTATTATCAGACCGGTGGAACGAATTGCGTGTCAGGGAACCTCGTGCTGGATGGCCAATTTGCCTTTTTTCATTCAACCGGATTTCTCTGCGCCAGTAATTTGGATTCCGAGGCAGCCTTTCCCCAAAATGTGGGAGGAACGGTGGTGATTACGAACGAACTGCGCCTGGATGAGTATGACAGCTGGGGGCCATATATCGGAAGTGGCGATCTCACGGTTTCCAATATTACCCTGACTTCCGGAACCAGTTTTTCCTTTGCCGGTAATTCCCTTAATCAATCGGGGATTTTAAGTATCGAAGATGCGCAACTTTCCTTCAGCGGACTCGGAGCGTACCACTTGGGCAGCTTGCAGCTTAATTCCGGTACGAACTCGGTGATTATATTTTCGCCGGGTCAATGCCGGCTTCATTTGGCCGAAAGCAGCGGTATGGCGTGGACAAACGGCGCGGTGTTGAACATTCAAAACTGGTCCGGCTCTCTTTACGGCGGCGGCCCGCAGCAAATCATTTTCGGCAGCAACGCGTCGGCGCTCACGCCGCAACAACTCAGCCAAATCCAATTTCAAAACCCCGCCGGCCTCGCATCGGGAAATTATTCCGCCCGAATTCTTGCGACCGGCGAAATCGTCCCCGACACCGGTGCACCACTGCCGCTTAGAATCAATCTTCTGGATTTCAACAACGGCGCCATGCACCTGTCAGTCGGAGGCGACATCGGGCGGTCCTATGCAATCGAAGTCTCAACAGATTTGTGGCACTGGAATACTTGGACCGATCAACTCAACGCGGTCGGCACCATGTCGTTTGATGACTATAACGTCACCAATTCTCCCCAACGATTTTATCGCGCTCGCTTGATGCCTTGAGGAGATTTCGATGAAAAATCCGCTCGCAACATTTTGTTTCGCCGTGGCTGTTGCTTTTAATCCCGGGACGGCCGCGCTTGCCCAACTTAATAGCTGGACAAATTCTGCGAGCGGAAATTGGGAGAATTCCTATTGGTCGCTCGGCCAACTGCCGGGAACGAACCAGACGGTTTTATTCACCAACAATGCTTCAAAGACGCTGACCATCGCTCCCAGCACGGTTCAGAATTTCCCGGATAGCTTATCGATTGATTCGATCACCATTTCTTCGCCCATAAATTCATTCAATACACTCTTGCTGAATTTCGCGGAGACCCAATCGCCTCTGACAGTGCGCTCGGTGACTCTCGGGAGCAATTCGGCTATCACGATGCTCTCATCCGCATTGCTCCTCGACGGGCCGAACGGGACCACCATGCAGGTGGGTGGAGAATTCAATCAAAACGATTCGGTTGTGTCCGGCAGACAGGTAAACGTCGGCTACATTGGGCCGGGAATTTACAATCTGAACAGCGGCACGCTTGCGGTATCGAACCTTTGGGTCGGCGGCGCGTACAACGGCGTTTTCAATCAAAACGGCGGCACCAATTCTGCCGGCATCACCGAGGTGGAGGGCGGCGACTATATTTTGAACGACGGTTATTTTAGCGCGACGATTTATTTCGATAGTGGTGGAACGTTTCGGCAACGAGGCGGCACCTTGAACTCAGCGCTCACGATCTATGATGGCAATTATATTCTCGAAGGCGGCGCGCACATCGGCGGTGTGACGGTGCCGAGTGACAATGGCTGGTTTAATGGTGGCGGCAGCGTGCTGCAAAGTGGCGGCACGAACTTCGGCAACCTCTTTGTCGGCTACCACGGTATTGGCAGCTATACGTTGTCCAATGGGGTTATCCAGGGCGGCATCAATGTTGACGGCGAGGGAAGTTATACCCAATGGGACGGCATCCAGGGAGGCGGTGGTATCACTATTGAGGGCTATGAGGTCTTCACCAAAGGCGGCGGCGGTTATGTGGCGACCGGCTCTTTCGATCAGAATGGCGGGACTATTTCGTGTGCGGGAATGGATGTCAGCGGCGCCTATTATCAGAACGGTGGAACGAATTTCGTCTCTGGCCTGATCAATATCTACGGGGAATGGTCACGTTTCGAAACAAGCGGACTGCTCTGTGCCAGCAACCTAACTATCGACACGGTCTGGCCCGCTTTCTTGCATGGCACGGTCATCATCACCAACGAAATCAATGTCGAGGGTGGCTCTCCGGGCGGATACTCCGGCGGTGGCGACCTCATCGTTTCCAACATCACGGTGTCATCTGGGGGTATTTTTTCATTTGGAGGCAGGTCCATCCATCAATCAGGAACCGTCAATCTTAGCAGCGGCAGCCTGAATTTCGCCGGCACTGGCGCTTATAACCTCGGCAGGTTGGGATCAATCGGTGGCACTCTAGGGTTCTATTCGACACCTTGCACTGTTCACTTTGCAGCGAGTAGCGAAACTTTTTCGGGTGCCCTGGGCATCAGCTACTGGTCCGGCTCGCTCTACGGCGGCGGTCCGAATCAAATTATCTTCGGCACCAATTCCGCCGCGCTCACCCGCCCGCAACTCAGCCAAATCCAATTTCAAAACCCCGCCGGACTTGCGCCGGGAAATTATCCCGCCCGAATTCTTGCGACCGGCGAAATCGTCCCCGACACCGGTGCACCACTGCCGCTTAGAATCAACCTTATGAACAATTTCGGTAGCGGCACCATGCACCTGTCATTGGGAGGCGACATCGGACAAAGCTACGCCATCGACGTCTCGACCGATTTGGTCCATTGGCTCACCTGGACCAGCCAATGGAACACGAATGGTACAATTTCCATTGATGACACTGAGGCAGCCAATCTTTCGCAACGATTTTATCGCGCTCACCTCATGCCGTGACGACGTCCCTCGAATTTTTCTGGCGAATTCCATTCGAAACCGTATCGTTGAGGGGTAGTCTGAAATGAATAAATTGATTTTCCGGGGCGCGCTCCGCCTGGGTTTGCTGGTCCTATTCCTCGAATTGCTGACGGCGCGGGCTCAAATGCCCGGCGGCGACAATTCGGCCATGATCAAGCTTTTCGGCGACAATGCGGCCTTCACCGCGCGGGCCGAGGTCCAGGTGGCCGGCACGAATCGCATCATCTGGTTCCGTATGCCGAGCACATTCACGGAGGCAGACAATAAACTGCGGGTGGAGGTGGATCTGGGACAAATCCAAAGCCGCGCCGTGGGCCCGGCGGTAATCGCCCATTACAAGCAGCTTGGCATTGATCGGGTCACCAGCGTGGTTCGGCCGGACAAGAGAGTAACGTATATCATTTATCCAAACGCCAGGAGTTACGCGACGATGCCGCTGGCAGTCGAGGACGCTCAAATCGCGAGCCAAAAACTCGAAAAAAAACCGTTGGGCCGGGAAACCGTTGATGGCCACGCTTGCGTGAAAAATTATTCAACCGTCAAAAGTCCAAAAGGCGCCGTGCTTCTTCAAGCCGTTACCTGGAACGCTGCCGATCTGAAGGATTTTCCGGTTCAGATCCAGACGCAGGAAAACGGCAACACCACCTTGATGCATTTTCAGCAAATTAGCCTGGCCAAACCGGCGGCGACGCTTTTTGAACCACCCGCCGGTTACAAGCAGTTCAGCAATCCGCAGGATTTACAAGATGCCGCGGAAAAGCAGGCGGACGGGCGGAAAAAGAAATGAGCGGCATTGGACCGCCGAAAGCCCCGGCACTCGCGGGTTTTTCGTCACTTGTATCGCAAACATCATTGCCTGATTTTAATTCATGCGGATAACTAATCTCAATCCTGACACGGACATCGGCGCGAGCGGATGGTTTCTAGAAATCGACGGTCACGGCCTGCTGATGGACGCGGGCACGCATCCCAAACGCGACGGCCGCGACAGCCTCCCGCTCTACGGCGTGATTCGCGACAAGCAGGTGGACGCCATCGCGATTTCGCATTGCCATCACGATCATGTCGGGTCATTGCCCGTGGCGTTGCGTTATTTTCCCCAGGCGCATGTGTTGATGACGCAATTGAGTTACTTCCTCGTCGAGCGTGTGCTGCACAATTCCGTAAATGTAATGACCCGCCAGCGCGATGAATGCGGCATCCGCGAGTATCCGCTGTTTACCCACGATGAAATCGACGACATCGCGCCGCTGTTCCAGGGATTCAAATACAATCGGGAAATCGATTGGGCCGCGTTTGAAAAAGTCCGGCGCGGAGATTCCTCGCCGACGCTGGAGTTCTTCGATGCCGGGCACGCGCTGGGCTCAACGGGAATGCTGGTGCGCGGGAAAAAGGAAACTGTCTTTTACACCGGCGACGTTTGTTTCCACGACCAAACTATTCTGAAGAAGGCGCAATTTGAAGGCGTGCGCGCGGATGTGTTGATCATGGAAACCACGCGCGGCAACCGGGCCTTGCCGCCCGGCTTCACGCGCGATGGAGAAATCGAGCGCCTCAGCCAAAACATCCAGCGCGTGCTCGAACGCAAAGGTTCCGTGCTGATTCCGACTTTCGCGCTCGGGCGCACGCAGGAAATTCTCGCGTTACTCGCGATGATGATGAGCGAGGGGAAATTGAAACGTCAGCCAGTTTACATTGGCGGATTGGGCCGCGTGTTCACGGAAATTTACGACCTTGAATCGCACCGCACCAGCCGCCAGCTTCCCGATTTGCAATTGCACGAGGCGCTGAACCTGGTGGTACTCGAGAAAGGCCAGGCGCAAACGATGGGCCTCACCGGCGGGCGATTGTTTGTCATCACGGCCGGCATGATGAGCGAAAATACCGCTGCGCACGATTTGGCCCTGCGCATGATGGGTGACGAGCGGATGGCGATTTTCTTTGTCGGTTACGCGGATCCGGCCACGCCCGCCGGCCGTTTGCGCGCGGCGAAGCAGGGTGAAACGTTTCTGTTCAGCCCCAGCGGCGGCGAAGCGACCCGCAAGTGCGAAGTGGAGGAATTCGATCTGACCGCGCACGCCAACCGCGAGGAGTTATTGAACTTCGTCGGCCAGGTGAATCCGCGCACGGTATTGCTCGGTCACGGCGATGAGGATTCCCGCCAATGGTTCGAGGAACAAATCCGTAGCCGGTGGCCGAAAATCCAGATCATTCAGCCCGGACCGGGTAAGTCAGTAGAAGTTTAATCAAGCTAAATAAATTCCTTTGCGCTCCGCGGCATTCGCGAGAAAATGGGAGCGTGCAAATCCGGTTCCTCCTCGGCCCCGCCGGCAGCGGCAAGACTTTCCGCTGCCTGTCGGAAATTCGCGCCGCCTTGCGGGCGTCGCCGGATGGGCCGCCGCTGATTTTGCTCGCGCCCAAGCAGGCCACCTTCCAACTCGAACGCCAGTTGCTCGCCGACGATTCGCTCCGCGGCTATACGCGCTTGCGCATTCTTTCCTTCGAGCGGTTGGCCCGTTTCGTTTTTGATGAATTGGGCCAGCCGCCGCCCAAAATGCTCGATGAGGAAGGACGGCTCATGGTGTTGCGCGCGTTGCTGGCGAAAAAACGCGATGAACTGAAATTATTTCGTGCGAGCGCGCGGCTCACGGGTTTTGCGCAACAACTCAGCCTTGTGCTGCGCGAATTGCAGCGTCATCAGTTCACGCCGGATGGACTGCGCCAACTCGCGGCCGCCGCGCCCGATTCCGGCGGCTTGCCGCTGAAACTCCACGACCTGGCGCTATTGCTGGAAGGTTACCTGGCGTGGTTGCAGTCGCACCAATTGCAGGATGCGGATTGCCTCATGGCTGCCGCGGCCAATGCCTTGAAATCGGAAATCGGAAATCGAAAATTGGAAATCGGAGGTTTATGGCTGGATGGATTTGCGGAGTTATCGACGCAGGAATTGGATTTGCTCGCCGCATTGGCGCCGCGTTGTGAAAGGGGCTTACTGGCGTTTTGTCTCGATCCGGAAGCGCGGGCGGATTCGTGGATTTCTCATTGGGCGGCGGTGCGAAAGACCGTTGAAGAATGCCGGAAGCGGCTCGTTTCCGTGCCGGGGGCGATGATCTCCGACGAATCCCTGCCGCGCCAAGCCAAAGAAAATCGCTTCTCCGTGCCGGTCCTGGCCCAAGTCGAACAGTCCTGGTTGAATAAGGAATTCACGTTTCCCGATTCACAGTTCACGGCTCCCGCTCCGCTACGCCTGGTTATCTGCCCCAATCCCGATACCGAAGCCGTCTTTGCGGCGCGCGAAATCCTGAAATTTATCCGCGTTCGGCGCCGCGATGGGACGCGAAACCGGTTTCGCGATGCGGCCGTTCTGGTTCGCGATCTCGAGAGGTATCACGAGCCGTTGCAACGCGTTTTTTCGCGCTATGGAATTCCGTGCTTTCTCGATCGCCGCGAATCGGTTTCACATCATCCGCTGGCGGAGCTCACCCGCAGCGCGTTGCGCACGATCGTTTACCAGTGGCCGCACGATGATTGGTTTGCCGCTTTGAAGACGGGGCTGGTTCCGGCCGAAGAGTTGGAGATCGACTATTTGGAAAATGAGGCGCTGGCGCGGGGATGGAAGGGCGCGGCCTGGCAGGAGCCAATTCAAATTGAAAATAACCCGGGACTTTCCGAGCGATTGGAAACACTCCGAAAGGCGATCATCGCGCCGTTCAAGAAGCTCGCATCGCAACTGGCCACGGCCCAAAACCAGCCCACCGGCCCGCAACTCGCCTCCGCGTTGCGCTTCTTTTGGGGTGAATTGAACGTCGAGCAACAGTTGCGAGAATGGGCGAAAGCGGCGCTGGCGGCGGCGTTCACCGCGCCGGCGCCGGTCCATGCCACGGTTTGGGACCAGATGAATTCCTGGCTGGACAACGTCTCGCTCGCCTTTGGCGACGAGTCGCTGGCCTTGCGTGAGTGGCTGCCGGTGCTCGAGGCCGGCCTGGCGAATCTCACGGTGGGTGTCATTCCTCCGGCGCTCGACCAGGTGCTGATCGGGGCGGTCGACCGCTCGCGCAATCCCGAGCTGAAGCTGGCGCTGGTGCTGGGCATGAACGAAAATGTTTTTCCCGCCACACCGGACGCGCCGGCGCTGCTCACGGACGCCGACCGCGAGGCGTTGTGCCGCCGTGGCGCCGAGCTCGGCCCCAGCTTGCGCGAGCGCATGGCGCGCGAGCGTTATTTGGGTTACATCGCCTGCACGCGCGCGAGCGAACAACTGATGGTGACGTGCTCGCGGCAGGATGCGCGGGGCGGGGAATTGAACCCGTCATTGTTTTTTACAGAACTGAAGCGAATTTTTCCGAATTTCGAATTGGAGGAATTTTCCGGCGAACCGAAAGTAGACGAAATCGAGCACGTTTTTGAATTGCTGCCGTCCTTGCTGCGCGGGGAAATAGCCGGCGCGGAGGAATTGGAATCGATATCCGGCGTCGCGCCGGTCATGGACCGGTGGCGAAGCTGGCAGGCGCTCGCCGGCCCGGATCAACTGGCCTTGTCGCCAGCGGTCGCCGACGCGCTTTTTGGCCGTGAGTTGCGCACTTCCGTCAGCGCATTGGAGACGTTCGCCGGCTGCCCGTTCGAGTTTTTTGTCCGTTACGGCCTGCGCGCGGATGAGCGTGTCCTGTTCGAGGCTGACCCGCGGCAGACCGGAAGTTTTCAACATGAAATCCTCAGTCGTTTTCACGCGCAATTGCGCGCGGAAAACAAGCGCTGGCGGGACATCACGCCGCAAAATGCACGCGACCGGATCGAGGCCATCGGCCTGGAACTGTCGCGGACTTTCGGCGAAGGATTGTTCGAGGCGGACGATCGCTCGCGGTTCATGGCGCGGGCATTAATTGAGCAATTGCAGAAATTGATGGCGGCGCTCGTGGGCTGGATGCGCCAATACGAATTCGATCCGCGGGAGGTGGAATTGTCGTTTGGAATCAATCCCGGCGATCTGCCGGCCTGGCGGCTGCCGCTGGGCGATGGCAAATGGCTGGTGCTGCGAGGCAAGATCGACCGCGTGGATTTGTGGCGCGCGCCGGGAGCGGACGAGGCGTTCGCGGTCATTGTGGATTACAAGTCCGGCGGCGCAAAACTCGATCCGATTTTCATGCATCACGGAATGCAGTTGCAGCTTTTGTCTTACTTGAACGCGCTTCTGCATTTGCCGGAGCCGGAAAAAATCTTTGGCGTCCGCCGGATTTTGCCGGCGGGCGTCTTTTACGTTCCGTTGCGCACGCGGCCCGACTCGGGCGACACGCGCCGCGAAGTGATGGAGCGGGCGGCGGAGGCGGCGTTCGCGGCGTATCAACACACGGGCCGGTTTGACGCCGGCGCGATTTTGAAATTGGACAATCGCAGACTGGATAAGGGCGACCAGTTCAAGTTTGCCAAACGGAAGGATGGCGCGTTCCACAAACGCGGGAATGAAGCCCTGGCGCCGGAAGCGTTTCGCGCGCTGCTCGAAAAAATCGAGACTGATTTGCGCAGTCACGGCGCGCGAATTTTTTCCGGAGATATCGCGGCCCGCCCATATCGCAAAGGGAACGAGCGCGCGTGCGACTGGTGCCAATGCCAGCCGGTGTGCCGCTTTGACGCGTGGATTCATCCGTTCAATGTCCTGCGCAAGCCGCCGGAGGAAAAAGGGGGCGGCGAATGAGCTCGATGACGCTTTCACAACAGGCGGCGCTGACGGCGCGGGGAAACGTGCTGGTCGTGGCCGGCGCCGGCACGGGCAAGACACATACGCTGGTGGAACGCTGTTGTTCACTGCTGCTCGATGAGGGTTGTTCGCTGGAGGAAATCCTGATGGTAACATTCACCGACGCGGCAGCCGCGGAAATGCGAAAACGCATCCGTGCGCGCTTGGCAGAAAAGCTTTCGCAATCCACCGATTTCCGGATCGTTCAGCGGCTCGAAGAACAAATCGCGCTGCTCGACGCGGCTTATATTTCCACGCTGCACAGTTTTTGTCTGCGGCTGGTGCGCGAGCATTTTCACGATGAACAGCTGCGGCTGGATCCGGAGTTCATCGTGCTGACGGAGGAGCAGGCACACGTGTTGCGGAACAATGTTTTGGACGCATTGCTCGAGGCGCATTACGGCGGGGCGTCCGGCGATGCGCGCGCTTTCCGGAGCTTCCTGCTGGAGCAGGTGAGCGGAAATGAAGTGAAAGTGCGCGAACTGATCTGGCAATTGCATCGCTACTCGCGTTCGCTGGCGAATCCGCAGGCGTGGTTTGAAAAACAATCTGCCCTGTTCGCGGAATCCGAACCGCTGCAATGGCGGCGCTGGCTGCTGGCAGGATTCAACGAATGGCGCGGCTATTGGACCGGCGAATTGGAGACATTGTCCGGCACGCCCAACGTGGCCGATTGCCTGGCCGCTCTCAAGGCGGTGAAAGGGGAGCCTTCATCCGAAAAAATCAGCGAAGCACTTGGAAAAATTCTGGAGGCTCTTGATAGCGATTGGCCGCGCGGCAGCGCCGGCAAGGTGCGGGACCGGATCAAAGAGTTTTTTTCTGACGCGGCATTTCTTCAGTCGCTGCTGGGGGGCGCGCCGGGCGAGGACCCGCTGGCGCAGGACTGGGAATGGTCGCGCGGCCACATGCAAACGTTGCTGCGGCTCGCGCGCGAGTTTGGCGAGTCTTTCGACAACGCCAAGCGCGAGGCGGGTGGCGTGGATTTCGCCGATCTCGAGCAATTCGCCCTGCGGTTGCTGTGGGATGCGGCGGCGGGCAGTCCCACGCCGCTGGCGCGCGAATGGCAGGCGCGATTCAAATTTGTTTTCGTCGACGAATACCAGGACATCAACGAGGCGCAGGATACCATTCTGCGCGCGGTCAGCCGGGAAGGCGGAGCGGCGAACCGATTTTTGGTCGGCGACGTGAAGCAGAGCATTTACCGTTTTCGGCTCGCGGACCCGGGGATTTTTCAGGCCTACAAAAAACTTTGGAGCGACGACGCCACCTTGGGCCGCGCGATACCGTTGTCCGACAATTTTCGAAGCCGCGAGGCAGTGCTGGATTTCGCGAATTCGTTCTTCGCGTTGCTTATGCGCGGGGAAATCGGAGGAGTAACGTATGATGTCGATGCGCATTTGAAATTTGGCGCGCCGGATCAACGCGCGGATTTCAGACGCCAGGCCGGCCAGGGTCCGCACGTGGAAATCCATATTCGTGCCAAAACGCGGGAGGACGGCGCCGTTGAAAATGACAACAACGGCGCAGAATCGCCGGCGGGGGATTTGCCGGACCTCGATGCGACGGAGAAGGAGGCACGGCTGGCGGCATTGCAGTTGAAGAAATTGCGCCAGGGGAAAATTCAGATTTGGGATGATGATAAAAAAATATCCCGGGCCGTGGAATGGCGGGACATGGTGGTGCTGCTGCGCTCGCCGCGGAACAAGGCGGAAATTTTCGCGCGGGAATTCAATCGCGCGGGCGTGCCGCTGCACGTGAAACGCGAGGGTTTTTACAGCGCCACGGAAGTCAGCGATTTGCTGAGCCTGCTGCAATTGCTCGACAACCCCATGCAGGACCTGCCGCTGCTGGCGGTGCTGCGCTCGCCGCTCGTCGGCCTTTCCGTGAATGAACTGGCGATGATTCGGGCGGCGCAGAAGGACGACCGGTTCTGGACCGCGATGCTGAGGTTTGCCGCGACTCCGCCGAAATTTTCGGGCAAAGCCGGCGCTGTCGCGGCCACGGCGCAGCCGAAATTGAAAAAATTTCTCACTTCCTTCGACTCATGGCGTCGGCACGCGCGGCAGGGCGCGCTTTCCCAATGCATGAGGGAAATTTTGGACGCCACGCATTACGAATCACTGATCCTGGCGCAGGAACGAGGCGAGGAGCGCTTGGTGAATGTGAATCGTTTGTTGCGCCTGATGCGTCAGTTTGATCCCTATCAACGGCAGGGGTTGCTGCGTTTTTTGCGGTTTGTCGAGGCGCAACGCGACGCCGAGTCCGAGGAGGAGCCCGCGTCGCCCACCGGGGCGGACGCGGTTCGGTTACTGAGCATCCATCAGAGCAAGGGCCTGGAATTTCCCGTGGTTGCGGTCGGCGATTTTGGTAAGGCGTTTAATTTTGCCGACCTCCACGCGGACATTCTGCTCGACGGCGAATTTGGCCTGTGCCCAAGAATTGCCCCGCCGAATATCAACGGGCGTTATCCGAGTTTGCCGTACTGGCTGGCGCGGCGGCGGCAAAAGCGGGAGCTGTTGGGGGAGGAGTTGCGTCTGCTCTACGTGGCCATGACGCGCGCGCGCGAACGCCTTTTGCTGGTGGGCAGCATCACGCCTAAACAATTCGAAGCGTGCTGGAAACAGGGCGGCGAGATCAACACCACGACGCTGCTGCACACCCGGAGCTATGCGGACTGGCTGGGGATGTGGTTCGCGAAAAACTGCGCCGCGACCGCAGGTGAAAGCAATTGCGGCGAGACCCGGGATTGCCGGTGGGTTCTTCATGATGACGCCAGCCTGATTGAAAGCGCCAGCGAAGCCGAGGCGGGGAAGGCGCGGGCGATCGTTCATTTGAGCAAAATCGAGGCGGAACGGCTGCGGAAAAAATTGGAAACAAAATATCCATTCGCGACGGCGACGGAACGGCCGGCGAAAACCTCGGTGTCCGCTTTGCGCCGCCGCGCAATGGACATGTTGGAACAGGATGAATCAGTGGATTTCTTCCGGCCGCGAATTCGCGCACGAGAGACCGAAACGGATGGCATCGCGTTAAGTTCAACCGCGAAGAAATCCGGCGCGGATGTTGGAACGGTCCATCATCGGTTTTTGGAGCGGGTGGCGTTCGACCGGACCGGAAGCGTGAAGGAACTGCGGGCGGAAGCGGAACGTATGGTGAGCGAAGGAGTCCTCGCGAGCGAAGAGGTTCAGTGGTTGAATTTCGATTCGCTGTTGGAGTTCTGGCGTTCGGATTTTGGGCGGAAAATCCTGGCCAATGCGCAGCACGTGAAACGGGAGCTCGCATTCACCGCGCGATTTTCGCCGGCCGAATTGCCGGGAGAAAGCGCAACAAGAGGGGCCGAGGAATTTGAAAATGAATTTGTGGTCGTTCAGGGTGTGGCGGACCTGGCGGTGATTTTGCCCAAAGAAATCTGGCTGCTGGATTTCAAAACGGATCGCGTGGCGGCGAACCAGCTTAACGAAAAAACGCAAATTTATCGGCCACAACTGGATTTGTATGCGCGGGCGCTGGAGCGGATTTACGGACGGGCGGTCACGGAGCGCCGGCTGCATTTTCTTTGGTGTGGAGTCACGGTGTCGCTGGCATCGGTCTCAAAGATCGAACCCTCGATTTGAACAGGGGCAAACAGAAGAAAGGGAGAAAGGCCGTCCGCAGATTACGCAGATGAACGCAGATTAAAAGCGTTCACTTGTCTCAGTTTCCTCGGTTTGCTCCCGTTCTCCCTTCTGGTGGGAAATTGCTTAGGCGAGCGGCAATTCGTCTTCGGCGGCCTGGGTTGCGGTCTCGGTATTCGCTTGCGGCGCGACCGGATGTTCGCCGTTGCCATTTCCATTTTGCAGGCGGACGACGGCCGGACGAATGAGCCTGCCCTGAAAGGTGTAGCCGTTGGCGAGCGTTTCGTCCACGGCGGCGTCTTCCGCGGGCAGCGGTTGGCCATCCACCAGTTGATGCCGCTGTTTGTTAAATTTTTCCGCGCTGACCGCAATAAACGGCGTCAGACCCACGCGACGAGCGGCATCGTGGCAGGCCACCTGAAAACGGCCCAGTTGTTCGGCGACGCCGGGTTGGCGGGACTGGACCGCAGCCCGATTCAGCGCGTGCACGTGGTCCAGAATCCGGACCAGCACCTGCAGCCATTCCGCCTCGATGCGCCGGAGCTTGTCCACTTCGAGCCGCAAAGAGTTTTTTTCGCTGTCATTGGATTGTTTAAGAAATTCCTGAAACGACTTTGCTTCCGTGGCCATGCCATGCGCGATTTCTTTGGCCTGCCGCGAGGTTTTCTCGGCCGATTCCTGCACGGTCTGCCATTGCGCGGTGGCAGTGCTGATTTGCGTGGCGAGTTGCTCGATATTCTGGACCTGCGAAACGACGCTGGTGAGCGCGCAGGTTTCCACGAGTTTTTCGGCGGAACGATATTCCAGCACATACGGCCAGACGCTGAACACCGCGCCCAAGCCAATGCACGCGAAGCAGGCCAAAATCTCCCAACCGCCCATCGGCCGTTTGCTTTGATAAACAGTGAACCAGGCGAGGGCCAACAACAGTGCGCTGCCCAGAAAGAACGGCCACTTTGCCAACCGAGGTGCAGTTGAATCTTGCATCGCCCATGATTTAAAAGAAAAGAGCGCTCAATTCAAGAACTAGAGCGGTTTAAAAAATACTGTAGCCGTTTGGTTAGAGGAATTGAGAAAGCGGTCTTTTTGGTCTTTAGCTTCGTTTCGGCTCAGTTACAGGGTTTTTTAAACCTGCTCCTTCGCCGAAGCCTCGCTAAAAACCAAAAATCCTCGCTCCAAATCGGCTACAGTATTTTTTAAACCGCTCTAGCGTCGGGAATCACGAGCCCCGATGCAGCCGTTTCCGAAGCAGCGTGAAATGCTTTCAGGTTACAATGTTGCGCCAAAGCGGTTTCTCCTCGACTAACCGGGCGGCTTTCTCCACTTCTTTCGCAGTGCGTACGTGCATCATTTTTAATCCGACCGCCAAAGGCAACAAAGCGCGGCACTTTCGGCATCATCTGGATGAATTCGCGGCCGGATGCACCTTGAAGCTGACCGCCGCTGCGGGCGACGCGCGCAAACTGGCCACCGCCGCCGTCGAGGAAGGTTTTGAAGTCATCGTGGCTGCCGGAGGCGACGGCACGCTCAACGAAGTGCTGAATGGCATCGTGGATGCGCCGAAAGGATTCGAGCGGGCGCGCCTGGGCGTGCTGCCTTTGGGAACCGTGAATGTGTTTGCGCGCGAAGTGCAAATTCCCCTCAAGCTGGAGCGCGCCTGGGAAACCATCCGCACCGGGCGCGAAACTCTGATTGATTTGGGCGTGGTGGATTTCCGCGAAAACGGAGCGCCGGCGCGGCGTTGTTTTGCGCAACTGGCGGGCGCCGGGTTGGATGCCCGCGCGATTGAACTCGTGAACTGGCGATTGAAGAAAAAAATCGGGCCGCTCGCGTATGTCGTGGCCGGCCTGCGGGCGCTGATGGAGGGCCAGAAGAAAATTTCGGTGAGCAACGGCAAAGAGGAAGGAGCAGGGGAACTGGTGCTCATCGGCAACGGCAGCCTGTACGGCGGTGAGTTCAGGATTTTTCCGCCGGCGGACATGCGCGACGGCCTGTTGGAAGCGTGCGTGTTTTCCCGGGTGAATTGGCTGACGTTGTTTCGGGTCGCGCCGCGCCTGTTGATCCGCGGGACCCTGCCGCGCGCGGCGACGGCGAATTACCGGTGCGATTCGCTGACGTTGACGAGCGACGCGCAGGTGCCGTTCGAGGTGGATGGGGAATTCGCGGGTCACCTGCCCGCGACATTTTCCACGCGGCGCATGCAATTGCGGGTCATCGTTCCGCCTATTTCCGGCAGCGATAAACGAAAGCGGGCGGCAGATTCCGCCATTCCGTCCGCGTAGTGGAGACGTCGCTGAACGTCGATTCGAGCAATTTTCGAAAACGGCGCCCCCCGGGGAGCCACGCAGTGTGATTGTAGGCGTAGGTGGTCATCAGGCCGCCGGGACGCAAGGCGCGAACCACTGCGCTGAGCACACGTTGTTGTTCCTCGCCGGAGAACCCCGCCCAAGGCAGGCCGCTCAGGACGCAATCAGCCGATTCATGGCCCTGGTCCCGCAAAAGTTTATCGAGGCGCGCCGCGGAATCATTGATGACATGAGCGCGCGGAAACTGGAGTCTCAAATGGCTGGCGAACAGCGGATCGATTTCGACGGCGAGGAAAAATGCGGACGGAGAAATTTGCTTTTGAATCGCGCGTGTGAAGGCGCCGGTGCCAGGGCCGATCTCGACCACGACTTTTGCCTGGGCCAATTCGACATCTTCAACCATGCGCTCGGCCAGCCAGGGAGAACTGGGCACGATGGCGCTGGTCAAGGCCGGCGCGCGCAGAAATACTTTAAAAAATTTTGCGTATTCGTAAACCATCGCGTGGATTGTTTTCCGTAAAGGGTTTGCGGGCAAGCGCATTCGCCCGGAACGGGGTGACAATTTTGTCACGCGCAAGTCGGGCGGGCGGGACGCCGGCGCTTCCCGGGCGATTTTGTTCCGTGAATGCACCCGCTAAATTCCCACCAACATTCGCGGGACTTGTTTTCGGTTGACGTGTTCGCCGAGGCCGAGCGGAAATTCCTCCGGCATGCTTGCGGGATCGACATAGGTTCCGAACATCTTATCCCAGAGGCGAAACGTCGGCGCGAGATTCATGCCGCGATGCGTGGTCGCCGAGTGATGAATGCGATGGTAATCCGGCGTGACGATGAGCCATGCCAGCGGGCCGATGTTGACCTTGAGATTGGTATGTTCCCAAAATTGAATCAACAGTCCGATGGAATAGCCGATGCCTGCTTCCGCGGGAGTCAGTTTCAAAAGAGTCACGGGAATAATCACCTGAGGAATATTGTAAATAAATGAGTGAAAGAAACTCGTGCGGAACCCGGCGAACCAATACATCTGCTCCACCGAATGATGCCAGGCATGCGTGCGCCACATCAGGTTGAAGCGGTGCTGCGTGCGGTGGATCCAATACAGGATAAAATCCACGATAAAAAGCGCGATGATGATCTTCAACGCGCTCGGGAGACTTTGCAGGTAGTGGACGGTGCCGGCGAGGAAGGACGGCGTGACATCTCCCACCGCACTCCGGATAAACCACGTGGAAACCCGGTTCACGGTGAGCGCGAAAGCAAACGACAACGCATCCAATTTAAAATCAAGCCACCGATCCACCGGACGCGCCGGCCAGATGCGCTCGCAAACCTCGAACGTGAGAATCAGGCCGAAGAATGCCGCGATCTGGTAGTCGTCCGCTTGAAACCACATATCGATTTTTTGCCAGCAACCTTTTTTGGGACGGCTGTATTTAAGCAAGTAACTGAAAGGTTAGCAAGCGGCGTGCGAATAGGGTCAAATACCCATTGCCCGATTTCAGGAAAAGAGGAACACCCGGAGATGAATTCATTCGAATCGATGGATGCCTTCCTGGGAATCGGCCGCGATCCCAAAAACCTGACCTTCGTTCAAATCATGGTGCGCGGAATTCTTGTTTTTATCATTACGCTGATCATGGTGCGGCTTGGCGACAAGCGGTTTCTTTCCAAGAAAACGCCGTTTGACGCGATTCTCGGATTTATCCTGGCGTCGATGCTCGCCCGCGCGGTGAATGGTTCCTCGGCTTTTTGGCCGACGCTGGGTGGTGGTTTTGTGCTGGTGGGATTGCACCGGCTGATAGCGTTTTTATCCCGGAGCTCGCACAAGTTTGGAATCCTCGTGAAGGGAACCAGTGACGTGGTCATTCGCGATGGCCAGATCGTGCCAGCGGGAATGCGGCGAAATGATTTGAGCGAACACGATTTATATGAAGACCTGCGTATGAACGGGCAGGTGGATGATCCGAGCCAGGTGAAAGTGGCCTACGCCGAGCGCAATGGGCATATCAGCGTGGTGAAAAAAGCGTAGAGGTTTTAAAGTTTTCAATTTCAAGTTTCAAAAGGCCGGAGTCCAAAAGTTGAATACGACCGACGGAAAACTTGAAACTTCTTCAATCCCAATAGCGGAACGGAAGCGCATTTTTTTCCATGAAGGTGCCGCAGCGCGGACATTTTCCCGGCTCATTCCAGGCGTTGACACGATGCGCCAGCGAAACCGGGCAGCGAAGCTTGAACAGCGCCCATTTGAATTTTCTCACACCCGTCAGGGGCAGGCGATTTAAAGCGGCTTCCAGCGTGGGAGGCGTTTCCGGCTGGGATTTCCGGAGCCGCAACCGTTGAAATTCAGTAGGTATTTTTAAGGTGTTGTCGGGGACTCGCCATCGCATCACCGAATCGAACAGCCTGCGGCAATCTCGACAGGCGGTGGTTTGCACGGCAAATTCGAGACCTTCATCCGCGCCGCCGGACACGCTGGCCTTGTAACCGCACTTGGGGCATTCAAAGAGATAGGAGCGGCCCATAAGGGCTGGGAGCATTCCGAATTCTCATGCGGCTCGCTTACGGGCTGAACCACAGATCGGCAGGAGATTGGTTTGTGTAAAACATCCCGAGTGGCAGCGAAGCCGAATGGCCGTCCATAAAGCCAAGATCGCATCTTGAAGAATGCCGGGCGGAAGGACGCGCGTCTTTTGCGTCGTTGAGATCGCCATCCGGCGCCACCATTTTGATGGTGTCGGGCCGCGGCGTTTGGAAGTCATCCGCTGTCCCGACATCGCCCATCATGACGGTATCAGTGGGTCTGTGAAAGGCGCCAAAGCGCCGGGGCGGTGGGGAATCGTCGTCGGTCAGGTCAACGAACGCCATTTCGCTCAGGCCGTAGGAATTTGTTTTCGATTTATCGTCACTGGGGCAGAAATGAATCCGAATGCTTTGGAGATAGGGGTTCAGGAGGGCCGGCCAATCGGTTTCGTTGCCATTCGCATCCTGAAAGGCAACGGGCGGAAGCAGGTCGCCGTTGTCCGAAGCATACATGTAAATGGCCAACGCCTGCTGGTGCGTGCTGTTCAGGCAGGAAGTTTGTTTTCCCTTTTCCTTCGCTTTGGCCAGGGATGGCAACAGAAGCGCTGCGAGGATGCCGATGATAGCAATGACCACCAGCAATTCGATCAAAGTGAACGCTTTTTCATGCACGATTCTGTCGATTGCAATGCATCCGGCCATTAGACCGGACAATACACCGGTGGAACTTCGATGTCGAGGGGCCGCAACGTCGTAACGGGGCGCAAGGGTGATGTTCAGGTAATCCGCGGCACTGATCGATTGCCGCTGGATTACTTGCGTTTTCGCGCGCGTTGATTAGGCTGGCGATCGTGCTCGTTTGAATATGACGCGTAGGATTTCTGCCGGAGGCAATCTCCATTTTATTGTTTTAGCGGTGGCGCTTTGGGCGGGTGGGGGAAGCCAAATCGCAAAAGGGGCGGTGCTATGGAGCCATCCGGAAACCATTTCGGTTTGTAACAATGGAAAAGGCGAGGACATATTGCACGGGGCCATCAAGCCCCATAATCTCGATTCCTCCGGCACACTTTATTTTCGCGTAATGGTCGATCCTATTGCGGACACCGCTGCAAAAGTAATCAATACATTCGAGGCGGGGTTTATGCTGGTGGAGAATGGGCAGGAACATCTGGGCATCGGAAACGCCCACGGAGCCATGGCGTATTCCATGTTGAATGTCTCGAAAGCGCCGAAGGGTTTTGAAGATTTCAACTCGAGTATTCCGGACCCGCCTTTCAATTATGAGTATATGCGCGCCGGTACACCTCGCTATCTCGTGTTGAAGGTGGAATATATTCCCGGCCAGGACGCGCGCGTGACTGCGTGGTTGAACCCGGACCTTTCGATTGGCGCCACGGAATTTAATCAACTGACCAACCTCGTCGTTCATTTCGATGCCAATGCCACCTTTGACGAGTTTCATTTGATTCATCGCGGATACGGCGGTGGCTGGAAGTTCAGCCAGATGATGGTGGCTTCCTCGTTCGAAGATTTGCTCATCCCGCGCTTTTGGCAGCAGAAATGGTTTTTTCCAGTCATCGTCATTGGCTTGCTGGCGCTGGTGGCCAGCTCGGTGAGATTAGTGGAGCAGCGGCGGGCGCTTTGGAGGATTCAACAATTGGAGCGGGAGCGGGCCGTCGCTTCGGAACGAACCCGCATCGCAAGGGACATTCACGATGAGGTGGGGGCCGAACTGGCCCAGATCGGCTTGTTGGCGGACCTGGGCGCGGAATCGCAAAGCAAACCGCAAAATGACCGGTTCTTTCAAATCGCCCGGCGCGCCCGCAATCTCGTGGCTGTCATGGATGAAATCGTATGGGCGGTGAATCCGCAAAATGACAACCTGACGAGACTCGCGGATTATTTGTGCCAGGTGGCGGATGATTGTTTCACCGACAGCCCGGTGCGGATGGTGAAAGAGGTGCCGACGCAACTTCCGGCGGTTCCAGTGCGGGCCGAGGTGCGCCATGATTTAACGCTCGCGGTGAAGGAAGCGTTCGCAAATTTGCTGAAACATTCTCACGCTTCCGAGACGCGGCTTCGCCTGTCGTGGGACAAACCCGGCCTGGAAATCAGCGTGGAGGACAACGGCTGCGGGTTTGATCCGGCGATTCCCAGCCAGGGGAACGGTCTGGCCAATCAACAGGCGCGGTTAAAACGCATCGGCGGCACGGTGGAACTGGCCAGTCATCCCGGTGGCGGCACGCGGATTATCTTTCGTGTCAAACTGGACGGTGGCGGCTGACCCACCCAATTGTGTCATGGTCTTTTTGGCGGGGAACTGCGTTACTACTCGTTTATGAAAGCACCGATTCGTCTTGCGATTGTCGAGGACCACGCCGGCTATCGGGAGACGTTGGGGCTGATTTTTTGCAATACCACGGACTTCAAGGTAGTGGCGAGCTGCGCCAACGCGGAGTCGGCGCTCGTCCAAATCCCGAAGGCGAAATGCAATCTGGTTTTGATGGATATCAGTCTTCCCGGCCAATCCGGCGTCGATTGCATGCGTGTTTTGAAGGCGCAAATACCGCGGTTGCACGTCGTGATGCTGACCGCCTATGACGACAATGACAATTTGTTCCAATCGCTCATGGCGGGAGCCGACGGCTATTTGTTGAAACGGGTCGCCAGTTCACGTTTGTTGGAGGCTTTGCGGGACATCATGGCCGGGGGCGCGCCGATTTCACCACAGATCGCGCGGCGGATGGTGGAATACTTTCATAAAATGAACACCCCCGGCGTTCCAAAATCCAGCCGCAATATGCCGGCGGATTCGGCCGTGGCGGAATTGACGGCGCGCGAAAGAGAGGTTTTGGATTTGCTGGCCGCCGGCGCGACGCCGAAGGAAGTGGCCGCGAAACTGAATATCAGCTGGCAGACGGTGCGCAACTACATCCGGTTCGTCTACGAAAAATTGCACGTTCACACCCGGACGGACGCGGTTTTGAAATATCTCGGCAAGGATACTCTCTCCCGGCAGTAAACAGTTTGGCCGCCTGGCGATATGACGCAATTGCGTCATACCGAAAACAGCGCTAACACTGCTAATGTCGTCTCATTCAATCCACATGCTTTCGTCTCGCGTTGAAGAAACGTTTAGGACTTTCGTCGTCGGACGAGTGAGCACTGTTTTTGTCCGGCGGTCAAACCCTACCCCAACAACTATGAAAAAGAATAATCGAAACAGAGCCGGTGTGTTTTTGCGCGGATGCCGCGCGACCGTGCTGGCTGCAACCGCCATCCTGCTCGTTGCACCCGCGGCGTATTCCCAGACGACCAACGCGTTTGATCAAGCTTCGGATCCGGTTTACGCGGGTCTGGCCGCGCCGAACGGACTTTTTCCCGGCGGACAAAATGGCGGCACCGGTTTCGGCCCGTGGACTTTCACGGAAAGCGGGACCGGCGGCGCATTCATTCAGACTTTCGGCCCCAGCGGTGATTCCTTTGACCTCTGGAATACGAGCGCCAACAGCGCGACAGTGGCGGCCCGGCCCTTCACTACGCCCCTGGCTGCCGGGCAATCGTTCACAGTGCTCCAGCGTTTCAACAGCCTGGACAGCGCGGCCAATACAAATCAACTGGCGCTCGAGGATGCCAGCGGAAATATCCTCTTCAGCTATTGGCACTTTGGAAATGAAGCGAATGCGAATAATGGCGGATATAGCGACGCCCTGACCAATAGCGGTGTGGCGACGAATTTTCAATATGCCTATCAGGCGTTTGAAACATTCACCTTCACTTTGACTACAGCGACGAATTACACGTTTACGGACAATTCAACTGGCGGCAGCTTTACGGGTATTATCAGCAATGCTGCGATAGCGCAGGTTGCCTTTATCCGGATCAACGGAAACCATGCTCCCGGCAACGGCCAGGATTATCAGTTTGACCGCTTGAAAGTGACGTCGTCCGCGCCGCCTACTTTTTCGGTGACACCGGCGGCGGGGAGTTTAAGCGCAGCCGCGGGCGGCGCTATCAGCGCGCAAATAGTGTCCGGCGGCACACCTCTGAATATAAATACGGTTTCGCTCAGTGTGGATGGTCAGGCAGTCGCGGCGACGACCGGAGGTTCTTCCAGCCTGGTGAACGTGAGTTACACACCGACCCCCGCGTTAAGCAGCGGGTCGCTGCACACGGCGCGAGTGATCGTGCAGGACAACAATTCGATTTTCTATACCAACAGTTGGAGTTTTACGACGGGCTTTACTTCGCTGCCGGTGGTCCTTCCGGGACCTTTCACGGTGAGCAGCAATGTGGACCTGACCATCTTTACCGCGGCCGGCGAGGGTTGGCTCGGCGCCAATTATCAAAGCGACTCGAGCAAGACATTGTATGCGCGGTTTAGCATGGAATATAATTCCACCAACGACACGCCTTCAACTTATACGTTTGGCGGCTTCGAATTTTTTCAGGGCAACGCTGAAAAATTCTTGATCGGCAAGAGCGGCGGCCTGGTCGATTGGAGTGTGGCCGCGGTCAATGGATTTCCGGACACGGACATTCCTCCCTCGACTTTGATCGTCCCGAATGACTGGCACACCTTCGTTGTGCGGGTCGATTATTCGCCCGGCGGCAATGCCACGGCGCAGGTTTGGCTCGATCCGGACTTCACGCAAACCGAGGCCAATCAGCCGAATGCGCCATTGGTAATTTCCTTGAACAATACTTTTGACAATATCCGGATCCGGTCGGGATTCGACGACGCGATTGCCACCTATTCAAATATTGTCATCGCCGCCACTTCGTCCGGCGTCGGTTTTGTGGCTCCCAGCGCGCCGCAATTTCAGGGTTATGTGCCTGGGATAAATGCGGCGTCTGCCGCGCCGGGAACGCCGATAACCGTGGACGTGTTGCTAGGGACTTATGGCATCAACACAAGTGCGATAACCATGACGGTGGACGGAAATTCCGTCAGCCCGACGTTTACTGTGGGAGCAAACGACATCAGCGTCAAATACCAGCCGCCGAGCGCATTTGCCCTGGGTTCCACCCATAACGTGGAGGTGACCGTGACGGATTCGAACAACGCGTCTTATTCAACCGCCTGGTCATTTACCGTGGATCAATATCCCACGCTGCCGGTGTCGCAGGCCGGGCCGTTCGATGTTTCCGCCGGCCTGGATGTGACGTTGTGGACTGGGCAAAATGGATGGATTGGGACCAATTACGGGCCCAATTCCACCAACACGCTTTACACGCGGTTCAGCATGGTGTTTTACGATTTTCCGCAAACGGTCGCGGCGGACGGCGGATCTTACGGCGGCCTGCATTTTTTCCAGGATAACAACGAACGTTTGTTGGTGGGCGATGCCTGGACTTCCACCAATTGGAGCGCCGACGCCAAAGAAGCAGGCGAGCCGGACCTGTTGCCCGTCACACCCATCGTGGTGAATGAATGGCATACCATGGTGATTCGGAGCGTCTACACTCCCAACAATCCCGCGGTGGAGACCATTTGGCTGGATCCGGACTTTACGAAGGGTTTGAACAATCAGCCTCAGCAGCCGCTGACTGTTTCCCTTAACAATACCTTCAACCAGGTTCGGCTCCGTTGCGGTAACGGGTCCACTTTCGCCGAGTACACCAACATCGTGATTGCGGCGAATTCCACCGACCTTGGGTTTCCGGTATCAGCCGGGCCGGGTTCGTTGAGCATTCAGAGTGGCCAATTGTCCTGGACGGGTGGCGGTACGCTCCAAAACGCGCCGGCGCTGACGGGGCCGTGGTCCGACGTGTCGAACCAATCCAATCCACAGGCATTGTCCCCGACCAATGCGGCGGGCTTTTTCCGACTGCGGCAGTGAGGGCTGCGGCGCCAATGACGCGGAGGGACACCGCGTCATTGGCTGATTGCAAATCAAATTGAAATAATCATGGGCAGATCGTCGCAGAAAAAAAGTTTGGAACCCGCATCCGGCTTCACCTTGATCGAACTGCTGGTCGTCATCGCGATCATCGCCATTTTGGCGGCGATGCTGTTGCCATCGCTGGCCTCCGCGAAAAAACGGGCGACTCAGGCGACTTGTTTGAACAACGAGAAGCAACTGGCCACGGGATGGATAATGTATGTATCCGATAACGCCGGGTTGGTGATGGGGTTTAGCACTCTTCCCGGCGCCAGTCCTCCCAATTGGCGCGTGGAAGCCGACCAGGTCGGGCCGCCGCCGGCGACGCTCACCGGAGAGGATGCTTACAAATGGCTTTTCCAGCAGGGATACAAAAATGGGCCGCTGTATCAATATGCGCCCAACCCGGACATCATGCATTGCCCGGGCGACATCCGCGTGTTATCCGGTCATTTTTGTTGGGACAGCTATTCCGGAGCCGGAGGATTCGTGGGAGGTGATGCGGGTTTGGACAACCATCTCGGAAAACTGCAAAAGGAATCGCAGGTCATGCATTCCAGCGATCGCTTTTTATGGGTGGAGGAATGCGGCTCACAGGCGCCGGCGGGCCAAAGTTATCTGGAAAACCAGCACGCCTGGGACATGCATCCCGGCGATCCCAGCGGGCCGCCGAGCCCGTTCTTTACCGCCTCATGGGTTGATTCGCCGGCCGCCTATCACGGCGCCAACAGCACGTTCAGTTTTGCGGACGGGCACGCGGAAACTCACAAATGGCTCAATAAACTGGTGGTCGATTTCGCCAACAGCTTGAGTTCCAGCAAATACTACAATATCGGCGGCGCCTCAAGTCCGGGCGCTTTGGCTAACGCGGATAAGACCGATTTGTATTACGTCGCCAGCCACTTTGCGACGGATATCAATCCGTAACGCATTTATTTCGCGGGAATCAATTCCGCCGTCCGCAGCGTCACCGGGCCGAGCAGTCCTGATTCCAGCAGCGGTGAATCCTTGTGGATGTGATGCCAGGTTGTGAAGGTCAGCCGGCCGGTGGGGCTGGGTTTGCCCTCGAGCAACCACTGCGGCCACGCTTTGAGTTCCTCGTTCCCGCCCCATTCACAATCCGGCGGCAATTGCTCATCGCCGATGAGCCGGTTCGGCCAGAGATTGGTTACTTTGACGAGCAGTTTATTCGCGCCCGCTTTTGCGGCGGCGGTGACGTTGAGGCGGAATGGCGGTTTCCAGAGCACGGCGAAATCGTGTCCGTTCAGCGATACTTCCGCGAAATTTTTCACCGCGCCCAGGTCGAGCCAGACTTCGCGCCCGGCCGCCAGCCGTTCGGGCGAGATTTCAATTTCCGTTTCGTAAGTTGCCGTTCCCGAAAAATAGCGCACGCCCTGGTTCGGATGATCCGTCCAGGAGATTAATTTCTCCAGGGTGACCGACGGCGGCGCGCCCCAGTTCGGCGGAAAGCTGAGGTTCCATGGGCCGGCGATTTCCTGAGGTGCGGGCAGATTCTCCGCGGCGGCGCGCAAAACTTTTCCATTCGCGGTGCGCAGTTCGGCCTGGCCGGCATTGCTCCACGCTCTGATCTCCGGTGAGCCGTTGGGGGCGAGAGTGGTTTCCCAGGCCGGAGCGCCGGTCGAATTGGGGTTGAGCGCGCCATCGGCGGCTACCACGTGGTCGGTGTGATCCGCCGCGTGGCGGAAAATGACGAACACGGAACCCGCCGGGTCCAGATCCAGGCGCACTTTGGTGCGACCGTCTTCAGTACGCCAGATTGGCGCGGTTTCCATCATGCCGGTATCCGGATGCCAGAGTTCGGGAATTTTTCCAGCCACGCGAAACGTGCATTCGGTGGAATCAAACTGGCGCCGCTGGTTGGAAACAAAATAAATGTCCGCCGCGCCGGCGATGCGGTGAATGAAAACCAGCCTGGTGGCGCACGTCGCGCCCTGGAACTCAAAATCCGGTTTCAAATTTTGCGCGGCGAGAACTTCGGCCGGCGATTTGCCCCAGATGACGTGTCCCTGGCCGTAGTTATTTTCCCGCACGTGGACACCATCGCAGTCACCCCAAAGTTCAGCGGCGAGGTCTTTTACCTGGCGGTCGCATTCCGGGAATCCGTTAAGGCTGGGCGAATGTTGGGGCCGCGGACCGATGACGGTGGCTCCCTCCCGCACAAGTTTGCTCAGGCCCTTGAGCATTGGCGGCGTCATATTGATATCGTCCGGCGGCAGGATCAACACGGCATAACTCGCGCCGCTGCGCAGAGTGAGGCGGCCGTTTTTCACCGTCGCGCCATGCAGCAGGACATCGGCGTTGACGCCGTCGTAGTCGTAACCGGCGGGCAGGGGAGGGTTGTCCGCGGGCATTTCAACGGGCGCGCTCTGGCCATCGAAATACGCGGCGTCCGCGGCGGCGCGGCCTTGTTGCAGTAAAAATTCGCAGCGCGAAATGTAATCAATCCACGCCTTGCCCTGGTCCCACCACGTCAGGGTGCGTTCGAAGTTGAGGCCGAATTCTCCCATGGTCATGCCCGGCCAGCGATTCGTCCACGGTTGCATGGCGTAGCGGTGAAAATAGTAGCGGTTGATGCCCCGGCTAAACATCAAATCGCCGAGCGCCTTCAGCGCATAGGGATCGTTTTGCCAGCCTGCATTTTCGCGACCTGCGGTGAACGACTCCGCGCCGACGACGCTTTTGCCGTAAATGTGCGCCACGGACGCGGCCAGTTTGACCGAGGCATCGCCCTGGCTGCCGGTCCAGAATTCACCCATGACGATGTCCTCCGGCGCGCCGCATTGCAACGATTCGAACGGGCCCGTGTAGGGTTCGATCTGGCTGGCCAAACCGTGCTGGCGGCAGAGTTCGGTGAAATGACCGAAGTAATTCTCCGCGAATAAATCGGCCACCGTCCGGCGCATGTCCCAAAGAAAGCGTTCCGTGATTTGCGGGCTGTCCACCAGCCGCCCCGTGAACGCGGGCAGGAATTTCAACGGGTCGTAACCGCGCCGCTTTTCGAATTCCTGGCGGAAATTTTCCGTCCAATCCTGATTGCCGACTTCATAGCTGTCGATGAACGAACTCTGGAGCGTCTTCCCCGCAAACGGGCCGACGTCGTCGAGGATTTTCTGCATGAAACCGGCCCAATGCTCATCAAGGGCGGACTTGCTCAGCTTGTCGCATTCCAGGCCCGTGCCTTCCCTGGGAGCCGGGTGGTTTTCCACGCCGATGGGTGTGTAGCCGAGGCGCAGAATGGTCCAGCGTCCCGCCGGTACACTCCATTTGAGCCGGCCATCCGCCGCGAGCATCGAGGTCAAATTCAAAACGCCATCATGAGGGATGGGACCAATGGCATCACCCGCAACGGACGGCGGCTGAACGAACGTGCCACTGCCCGGAGTGACTGCAAACGGCTGGCTCGCAGCCGGCGAATACGTGAGCGTATCATTTTCACCAACGGTTATGGCGTCCGGTTTGCCGTCGGCCGTGAATTCGATGCGCAATTGTTTGACCTGCCCGAAAATGGGATCGCCACCCATGGCATCATTGCTGACCTTCATCGATTTTTTTCCGCTCTTGATGAAAGCGGCCAGTCTCGCGGTCACATCGGCAGTACCGGCGCCGGTCACTCCATAAACGGCCCGGGTTATTTCCAGTTTCTTCCGCGCAGACGCGGGGACTTCCTCGGCGGAAGGCACTTTGAACGCCAGCACCGCGATGTCGCGGTAAAAACCAAGCGTGATGGGAGGCTGCGGCAGCTGGGCGTTGAACGCGACAGGTCCCTCGACGTTGGTCTCGCTCGAAGTAAGGCGTTGCATGGCATTCGTGGCGGTGTTCCACGGGCCGCCACTGCTGGACCAGCCCGCACAATTCTCGACGCCGAGTTTGAGCCCGAGCCGATCGGCTTCCTCGACGGCAAACTTAAAATCTTCCCGCCATTCCGGACTCATGAACGACACATTGCCGCGCGGGATATCGCAATCCAGATTCACGACCGTCGCGCCGCCGAGGCCGATTTGCTTCATCGCTTCCAGGTCGGCGGTGATGCCGGTTTTCGTAACGTTGCCGTTCATCCATTGCCACCATGTCTGCGGTTTGGCGGTGTTCGGCGGATTGAGGAAACCAGATTCGAGCGGATCAGTTGGTCCTGCGGCGGCGGTGAGAACCAGGAACAGCGCGGCGATGCCGGGATGTAGGCGTTGCAATTTTATCATGGGTTGAAAAATGTTGGGCGGATGCGAATGACGTTCTCGGCGTTTCGGTCCTCAATGAATAGATGAATCCATTTCGCGTTATCTTTTCTTTATCCCGTCCATTTGACAAGGTACAGAATGGCATCCTGAGTGGAAAAAATGGCAAAATGCTGTTGCCGGAATTCAGTTCGTTCCGGCTGATTGCTTCCGCATCCCGCGTGATTCGTCAAAAAATACAACTCTTTTGCCACTTCATCCGTTTCGGGCCCGGGTAACAATGATTAAATTCAGCGCAAATGGTGCCATGACATCGTGAACCCCAAAACACGGACGGCTAAAAGCGAATTATCCATCGTGGCAGGACGGCATGAATTCATTGGATCATTCCCATGGTGCTGCTGTTTACACTATTGGGTCTGGCCACTATGCTTTCACGTCGCCTTTTTCAGCTCCCGCGTCCAACCAGACTGGCGGCGGTAGCGGCACTCACCATGAAAGACTATTTCGTCTATCTGCCGGGGCAACCAGCCAATTCGATTTGGGGCTGTGTGACGACGGCGGCGGGCTATACGAACATCCTGCCGGGCAAGGCTTATCCGCCGATTAAACACCCGCTGGACCATCATTTTGATTGGAATAAAGGCCGGGTATTGCGGAGTTACCAAATCATTCTTATCTCGGCGGGTTCCGGTGTTTTCGAATGCGCTGCGCAACCAAAAGCTCAACGGGTCGGGCCGGGGACCGTCATCGTTTTATTTCCCGGAATCTGGCATCGTTACCGGCCGCAGCCCAGCACCGGCTGGGTGGAGCATTGGATCGAATGTCACGGGCCGGTGTTTGATGAGGCGGCCCGCACCGGGCTGATTCAAGCCAAACACAGCCTGCTGAAAGCGGGCGTGACCCGAGATTTGCACGATTGTTTCGAGCGTTGTCACAATCTGGCGCGGATCGATGCCATGGCCAACCAGGAGCTGTTATCGACGCTCGGATTGCACCTTCTGGCATTGTTGGGCCACCTGCGGCGCGGCGCACGCGGATTTACCAAGGCCATTGACGACGTCGTGCAACGCGCTCACATGCTCATCGCGTTGCGTTGCGGGGAACCGTTGAATTTGTCCGCGCTGGCAGCGGAACTCGGGGTGGGTTATTCCAATCTTCGCCATAGTTTCATGGCGCGGGCGGGCATCAGCCCCCGGCAGCACTACCTGAATACACGCATTCAGAAAGTGCAAGATCTGCTGATCAGCACCACTAAATCGGTCAAGGAAATCGCGGACCTTCTGGGATTCGAATCCGCCTCGCATTTATCCAAACAATTTAAAAAAAGAATCGGCGATTCTCCGCACGACTGGCGGGTTAAATTTGCCAAACGGGGGCAAAAAAAGGGAGCGAAGCCGGCACTGTTCAAAGGCGATTTGTGAAAATATCTCCCGGTGCCATTCGCTCTAAAATGTTTTTAATCCAATTCCTCAAATGAACACCTGTCGTATCGGCCTGTTTGGCGTCGGTTTGGAAGCTTATTGGCCGCAATTCCCCGGTTTGCAAGCACGGTTGGAAAGTTACCTGGCGCAAGTCGGCCAAAAACTAGCGCGGCCGGGCGTGGAGATTGTGAACCTGGGCTTGATTGATTCCGTGTCGAAGGCGTTTGAGGCCGGGCACCGGTTTCGGCGCGAAGATGTGGATTTGATTTTTCTGCACGTCACGACCTACGCGTTGTCCTCGACGGTGCTCCCGGTGGTGCGGCGGGCTAAAGTGCCGGTGGTCGTGCTCAACGTCAGTCCCGAACTGGCGATGGATTACGCGCGGTTCAATCAGTTGAAGAATCGCCGGGCGATGACGGGCGAATGGCTGGCCAATTGCAACGGATGCGCGGTGCCGGAAATCGCGAATGTTTTCCAGCGGGCGCAGATTCCCTTTCATCAGGTTGCTGGCACTTTACACGACGATCCACTTTGCTGGAATGAGGTGGATGCGTGGATCGAAGCGGCGCGCGTGGCCGGCGTCATGGCCCACAACCGGCTGGGGTTGATGGGCCATTATTACGGCGGGATGCTGGATGTGACCACGGACCTCGCGCAGCAATGCGCGACCTTTGGCGGGCACATCGAACTTCTCGAGGTGGACGAGCTGGCGGCGTTGCGGCGCGACGTGACGGCGGCGCAAATCAAGAAACGCGTGAGTGAATTTAAAAAACTGTTTGACGTCGATCCCGATTGCGCGCGGACCGAGTTGGAAAAGGCCGCGAGCACATCGGTGGCGCTGGATCGGCTGGTGGCAAAACATGAGTTGGGCTCCCTGGCCTATTATTATAAGGGCACTGGCATTCCCGAGAATGAAGACGTCATCAGCTCGATTATCCTCGGAAACTCACTGTTGACCGCCCAGGGAATTCCGGTGGCGTGCGAATACGAGGTCAAGGGCGCGCAAGCCATGAAGATTATGGACAGCTTCGGTGCGGGCGGTTCGTTCACCGAATATTACGCGATGGATTTCAAGGACGACGTGGTATTGATGGGCCACGATGGGCCGGGCCACATCGCCATCGCGCAGGGGAAAACCAAGGTGCGCCCGCTGGAGGTTTACCACGGCAAGGTGGGCCGTGGTCTGTCGGTGGAGATGTCCGTGAAACACGGCCCGGTCACCTTGCTTTCCGTGGCCGAAACCGCGGACGGACGCCTCAAGCTGCTGATGGCCGAAGCGGAATCCGTCCCCGGTCCCATTCTCGAAATTGGCAATACCAACAGCCGTTACCGGTTCAGCATCGGCGCCCGCCGGTTCGTCAACGAATGGAACGCTCACGGTCCGGCACATCATTGCACGGTCGGTGTGGGCCACATTGCCCCCAAGATTGAAAAGCTGGGCCTCCTGCTGGGGATAGAAACGGCCTGCGTTGGCAAAAGCGGAGTTTGACTAAGAGCAGAGCCGATTTGCGCTGGCCCCTGACCGGTATTTCTCCTCGGAACCTTCGGGATTGCTTCCTCAATAAACGTGCTATTCCGTCAGTGCGCCCGTGTTGAATATGCGCGGGATAATTAATGCTTCAATAAAGTTTCAATTTTTTTCCGGTTTGAGTGCCATTCGGCGCACTATTGAACGGAACACCTGTTAAAAATGAAACGCAGCGTAAGCCGCATGCTTATTTTACGCCTTAGTCCCGCATCCGCAGTCCGTCGCAGGTTAAATTGCAGTCAGTTGCCCCAATTCTCATGAAAACCCAAAATCAACGTACTCCCCATTTCTGTTCGCTTCATCTCCCAGTCTCAGGACCGGCTAAACTGCATTTTATGGCCGTCCTGATGTTACTTCTGGGCGTTGGCGTTGCCTCGGCGGGCAATGTTTCGCTGAGGACCAGCGATGCGGCGAATACTTCCAGCTTTAATGGTTCGACCAACTGGAACCCCGTGGGTGCGGCCTCGGCGGGAAATGCTTACTTCACCGGCGCGTTTACGATCCGGACCACCAATGCCACCACCACCGGCCTCACTTTTCCTTTCGCCGGGGATTCGTTGTCCATCGATGCGGGTGGCCGTTTGTTGGGCAAAATCGGCAACAATGCCGCTAACAACACCGCGGTGGGAACCATCCAGGTGCCCAATTTGATATTGAACGGCGGCTCACTGGATCAAGCCGGGGCCAACAGCGATAACAGTGTGCTGATTGTTGCCGGGAATGTCACCGTAAACACGGCGTCATTCCTCGGAGCGCTGGGCTCGACCGCCAATAACAACGCCAAGTTCGAGACTGTCGAATTTACCGCTCCCATCAGCGGTTCGGCGGCCTTACAGGTATCCGGGCCCGGCATCAATGGTGGCCAGGACACCGGCAACATCAAGTTGAGTGCGGCCAATCCTTATTCTGGAACGATCACGGTTTCCAATGGCGTGAACAACGCCATCGCCAGCGCGGTTAATCGCATTCTGCAACTCAACAACCTCAATGCGCTGAGCAACGCAACCTTGAATTTGAATGCTGCCCAAGCGAATCCAGTGTCTTTCGCTTCCGGCGTCAATACCGATACCTTCAACCTGGGAGGTTTGGCCGGCCGATCCCCGCAAACCCTGATGGACACAGCCAGTACTCCGGTGACCTTGAGCGTGGGCGCCAACAATTCGAACACGACTTATAGCGGTCCGCTGACGGACAGCGGCAGTTTAACCAAAGTGGGCACCGGCACGCTGACGCTGACCGGCACGAACACTTACGCGGGCGCCACCACGATTAGCAGTGGCGCTTTGCAATTGGGCAACGGAGGGGTAGGCGGGTCGCTGCCGGCGGGCAGCACCTTGACGGTCAATGGCAGCCTGATCGTTAACCGCAACAATACGGCGACGCAGGGCACGGATTTCACCAGCACCCCGATTACGGGCACCGGCTCATTCACGCAGGCGGGCAGCGGCACCACCATTTTGAATGTTGCGAACAGCTATAGCGGCGTCACCCTCGTCAATGCAGGCACGCTGGTGGTCAGTTCCACGCAGACCGGCGCGGGCGCGGTTACGGTTGCTGACGGAGCCCGGCTGCGCGTCACGGTTGCCGGCGCCAACCAGCTTTCTCCCAGCGCGCTGACCCTCGGCACCAGCAGCACGAGCTTTTTAGAATTTGACGGTCTCAATAGCACGACCCTCGCGCCGATCAATGCCGGCACATTCTCGGCCGGCGGCTCGGTGGCCATCAATATTACCTCCGGCACTTTTGCCGCGGGAAACAATTATCCGCTGGTTTCCTGGACGACCAGTGGACCCGCGGATGCCAGCTCCTTCGCGCTGGGCTCTTCGCCTGGCTTGACTGCAACTCTCTCGGTCAGCGGCTCCACGCTTTTCTTGAATGTGTCCGGAGTATCCGACGTCTGGACCGGAATCCAGAGCGGCAATTGGGATACGGCCACGGCCAACTGGGGCGGCCATTCGAGCATTTTTGCCAACGGCGACGCGGTTCTGTTTAGTGATTCGGCGAACAATCCTTTCGTTACGGTGAGCGCCGCGGTTCAGCCCGGAAGCACTTTGTTCAACAATAGCGTGGCGGTCGCCTACACCATCACGTCCAGCGGAGCGGACAACATCGGCGGCAGTGGAGGATTGACCAAAAACAACAGTGGCACCGTCACCCTTTCCGGCGGAGCGAATACTTACACCGGTGTGACCGCCGTTAATGGCGGCACCGTGAGCGTAGGCGCGCTCGCGAACGGCGGTTCGCCCAGCGATATCGGCGCCGCCAGTTCTGATTCGGCCAATCTCGCGCTGAACAATAGCACCCTGCAATATACCGGCGGACCGGCCAGTATTGATCGCGGCGCCACCCTGGGCGCGAGCGGGGCTACGCTGGAAATCGATTCGGCCGGCATAGCTCTGGCTGATACCGGAGCGATTGTGGGTTCCGGTTCATTGACCAAAACCGGCCCCGGCGCTTTGGCACTTTTCGGAGCCAATACTTTCAGCGGCGGGATGGCGTTGAACTCGGGAGAGTTGGACATCAATAATGGCGGTTCCAGCAGCGCCAATTCAGCTATCGGCACAGGCACATTGAACATCGGAGCAGGCACCATCATCGACAATACCAGCGGCGGTGATGTGACGCTCTTGCCGAATAACGCCCAAGTTTGGGGTAGCAGCTTCATCTTTGGCGGCTTCGGCAACAACCTGAACCTGGGCGCGGGGCCGGTGAGCCTGCCCGCCATCAGCACGTTGAACATCTTTGCGAATACGCTGACCGCCGGCGGGCTGATTAGTGGTGCGGGCGGGTTGGTCAAGTTGGGGGCCGGCACGCTGGTGCTTTCGAGCGCCAACACATTCAGCGGCGGCGTGAACCTCACGCAGGGCACCGTGGCCATTGGCAACGATTTGGCTTTGGGCACGGGCCAATTGGATTTCAACGGCGGAGCCGGGGGAGCGACCTTCCAGTCGGTGGATGGCACGGCGCACACCATTACGAACGCAATTAATTTCGATGGCGGTGCGGGCGCCACCACGATTTTCGGCGGCACGGGCAATCTTAAATTCACCGGCTCGGCTGCCAATGGCACTTCGAAGATAATGACGGTGAACAATCCTCAAACCGAGTTCAGCGGCGTCCTGAGCGGAGCCATGGCGCGCACGGTGGCCGGCACCGGCACGCTGATATTGAGTGGTACCAACACCTACAGCCTGGGCACGACGATCTCCTTCGGGTCCACCCTGCAATTGGGCAACGGCGGCCTCAGCGGCTCATTGTCCGCCAGCGGGGCGATCGATAACGAAGGCACCCTGATCTTTAACCGCAGCAATGGGGTAGTGCAGGGTATCGATTTTGCCAGCGCTCCCATCTTCGGTGGCGGTTCGGTGGTTCAAAATGGTTACGGCACAATCACACTGAACGCAGCCAATACTTATTTCGGTGCGACGCTGGTGAACCACGGTGAGTTGTTCATCACTCCGGCCTACGCAAACGGCGGGGACGTCACCGTCGCTGATGGCGCGAGTTTCGGCGTATCGGCCAGTTCGGTCAGCAACAGCGCCACGATTGGAAACCTGACCCTGGGCAATGGCGGACAAACCACGCTGGACTTCTCTTACGGCCTGACGGGTAACCCGACCAATGCCCCGCTCTTTGCGAACACGGTCACTATCAACGGCACTTCCTCCATCCGTATCGGTGGTACTTTTGTTGTCGGCACGTTCCCCGTGCTCAAGTACGGCAGTCTCTCGGGTGCATTCAACAGCACGGTGACCGGCCCCCGCGGCGTGTCAGCCACGCTCTTCAACGACACGGGCACTCAGACTATTTATGTGACCGTTTCCGCAGTCGGCAGTGGGATTCTCTGGACCGGAACCAGCAGCCTTGCGCCCAACCTCTGGGACTTGAATACGACGACCAATTGGTTGATTGGAGGGTTGCCGACGGATTACATCGAGAATGTTCCGCCCGGTGACGCGGTCACTTTCAACGATTCGGGCAGTGGCACGGTTCTCTTGAGCAATACCGTGAGCCCGGCCAGCGTCACGATCAATAATTCATCGGTTAATTACACCTTCCAGGGCAACGGCCAGATCAATTCCCCGGGCGGATTGACCAAAATCGGAGGGAGCACGCTGACGCTGAATGTTCCCGGCACTTTCACCGGCAACACCGTCATTTCCAATGGCACGCTCAGCGTCGGCGCCAATCAAACTTTTGGTAATCTCTCCGGCGACAGCTCGGTGAATGTTTCCACGGGCGCGCCGACCATCACGGTCAACGAGAGTTCGAACACGACGTATGCGGGCAATCTGTCAGGCGCGCTCGGTCTCACGAAAATGGGCTCCAGTGTCTTGACGATGACGGGTAGCAATAACTTCTCGGGTAACGTGTTTGTGAGTCTCGGCATGTTGACGTTGGATTCCGGCTCCATCAATTCCAGCGCTTTCGCCAGCATCGGCCATGTCGGCAGTGACAACGGCACGCTGACTTTGAAAGGAACCGCGAGCTTTGCTACCACCAGCGATTTCAACGCCGGTGACGTCGGCGCGGCGGTGGGCACCTTGAATATTCAGGACACCGCCAGCCTGATCGCGAACGCGTTTTATGTCGGCTCGGCCAATAGCGCGGGTTCGACGGCCAGCGGCACGGTCAATCAAACCGGTGGCACCGTAACGGAACAGAACACTACCGCGGGAACCTTCTGCATCGGCGGACGAGCCACTACCACGTCGGTCGGCGGAATCGGAACTTACAACCTGAGTGCCGGCACGTTGAACGCAGCGAGTGCGATTCGCGTGGGTGCGGTGGGCACGGGAACTTTCGAGCAGAGTGGCGGCACGGTGATTGCGAACGCCGGCGTGGATATCGCCACCGCCCCGGGCGCGGTCGGCACCTATAATCTCGACGGCGGCACGCTCATGACGCTGAACCTGGTTTGTTCTTCGACGGTGAACTCCACCGTGAATTTCAACGGTGGCTTGTTGATGCCGCTGGCGAACAGCGCCGCTTTCATGACGAATATCACCCAGGCCTATGTGCGGAACGGCGGCCTGGTCATCGACACGGCCAACTTCATTGTGACCATGGCCTCGCCTCTGCAGCACAGCCTGGTTTTCGGCGACAACGCCTTGGACGGCGGCTTAACCAAACACGGCAATGGCACGTTGAACGTGACCGGCTTGGGCTCGTCTTACACGGGACCGACCTCGATTACTGGCGGCACAGCGAATTTCGCCCCCGGGTCCATCGCCAATCTCAATAATGTGACCGTCAATAATGCCACGCTCGGCGTTGGCCTCGCTGGAGGGACCACTACCTTTGCGGCAACGGGTCTCACGCTGATGGGAAATTCGATGTTGAACTTCAATTACGACTTGGTGTCCGGCACACCCGTCACCGCTATCGCCTCCAGCGGCGGCCTGAACATTTCGGGCACGACTGTGATTAACGTGTATGGTTATGGGTTGTCGGTCGGACAGTTCCCGCTCGTGAGCTACACGGGCACGCCGCTGGCGAACCTCGGTAATATCGTCCTGAGTGCGCTGCCTTACGGCGTTACTGCCAGCTTGTCGAATAACGTGGACAACCTGTCCATCGATCTGGTGGTCACGGATGCCAGCATCGCGACTTGGATCCCGCTGACCGGCACCGATCCCACCGGCACGTCCGGCTTTGCCACCGCCGGGACATGGCAGGATGGCAATCCGCCGACCCCGGGCAATGGCTACTTCACCAGGACATTTGCAGTCCGGTCGCCGGCGGATAGCAGTGCTTACACCTTCGCCGGGTCGGTGTTGAGCATCGATACGGGCGGACGCTTCATCATGAAGGGCACCAACGGCCAGGTGCTGACTGTCCCCAACCTCATCATCAACGGCGGCCTGGTAGATTATGCCAACGGGGCAGACAACTTTGTCGAGACGCTCAATGGCAACATCACGTTGCAAAAGAATCTAGTCAATTACATGGGAGCGCTGGGCTCGGCTGGGCTGTCGGAGACGTTTTATGTGAATTCCGTGATCAGCGGCGTGGGCGACCTCCAACTCGGTGGTGCCACTGTGAATAACGGCACGGATGTTGGCGTGGTTGTGTTCAGCGGAAACAACACTTATACGGGCGCCACCGCCCTGGCCAGCGGAACGTTGCTCGTCAACGGTTCCAACGGCAATTCGCCCATCACGGTTGGCACCAATGCCACGCTAGGCGGCACCGGCAGCATTGGCGGTACTATCACAGTGCAAGCCGGTGGGAGACTCGCACCGGGAACTCCGACGAGGGGCGCGCTCACCAACGCCATCGGCACGCTGACGGCGACCGGTGCGGTATCGGTTTCGGGAACGGTGGCGATGAAGATCGATCGCAATGCTTCACCCACGAGCGATAAATTCGTCGCGTCCAGCGTGACGGTGAATTCCGGCGCGACACTCACGGTGGCAAACATCGGCTCTACCAACCTGATGGCGGGCGATACGTTCACGCTCTTCAGCGCGCCGATCAGCGGCGCGTTCAGCACCGTGACACTGCCGGCGTTGCCTACGCCTGACTTGTCCTGGACGAACAGGCTCGCGATCGATGGCAGCATCGCTGTAATCGGGGGGACGACCACCGTCAATCCGAACAGCACGAACATCACCGCCAGCGTAAGCGGCGGCACCCTGACGTTGTCGTGGCCGCAGGACCATACCGGTTGGACGCTGCAGGCGCAGACCAATGCTCCGGGGGTGGGAATCGGGACGGCGTGGTCTGATGTCATCGGCTCCGCTTCGACCAATGTCGTTTCCTTGCCAATTAGCATCACCAATGGATCGGTGTTTTACCGGTTGAAATTGAGCCAGCCCTGATCCCACGGCAATGAAGCATTTATCCAATCAAAAGCGGGCGTTCACATTGATTGAACTGCTGGTTGTTATCGCGATCATCGCCATCCTGGCGGCGATGCTGCTGCCGGCGCTTGCCCGGGCGAAGGAAAAAAGCAAGCGCGCGTCGTGCATGAACAACCTGCGGCAAATTGGCATCGGCTCGACCATCTATGCCGGTGACAACAACGACCTGGTGGTGGAAGCGCATATATTCAATGGCGAGGGTGTGCAGGATGTCATGGAGCCGGCGTCCGCGACGGCGGCTTCCAGCGTGCAGTTGACTGTGAGTACTAACGGAGGCCCCTGCATTTGGGCCTGCCCCAACCTGCCCAAAGTGCCGCAATACGAACCCGGCGGGTTCAATCAATACGACATCGGCTACCAGTATTTTGGCGGAAGCGGATTCAAAAACTGGCTCAATCTGGTGGGCACCTTTCCCGGCCACAGTCCGATTAAATTGACCCAGGCCAAGGCTTATTGGGTGATGGCCGCCGATTGTGTCATGAAAATCAACGGCAGTTGGGGTGGTGAAGATCCTGGCCGGACCATTTATGACAATATGCCGCCGCATAAAAACGGCGCGTTGCCGGCCGGCGGCAACGAGCTTTTCTGCGATGGCCATGTCGAGTGGGTCAGGGCGCAAAACATGTTTTACCTGACCACGTGGAAGAATGATGGATCCCGCATTTGTTATTTTTACCAGGACCCCCAGGACTTTCAGCCGGCACTTCTAGCGGCACTCAAATTTCTGGCTTTTAAGCCTTGAAGATGGAAGGCGCCCGCCTTTCTTCAGTTCGTAACTTGTCATGATTCAAAAAAATAAAGTGAGATTTCCCCATTCTTTTGACCGCGTTCGAGCGAACTCGGCTGCGCGCTGCGGTTCCATTGCTGCCGCGGCGTTGATTTTTGGTTTCCTCCCGGTCCGTGCCGCCAACGTAACCCTCAGGACCAGCGATGCGGCGAACACTTCCAGCTTTACCGGTTCGACCAATTGGAATCCCGCGGGAGTGCCTTCGGCTGGGAACGCCTATTTCAGCATTTTTACCTTGAGAACCCCGACTCCGACCTCGTCCGGGAGTAATTACATTTTCGGCGGAGACTCCCTGGAGATCGACGCGAATGGCACGACTACCAGCCGCCTTTTGGGTAAAATCGGGAACAACGCATCGGGGAACACGACGCATGGAACCATCACGGTTAATCTCATCTTGAACGGTGGCAATCTGGAACAGGCCGGCGCCAGCAGCGACAACAGTATCCTGACCGTGGCCGGGAGCGTCATGGTCAATGCTCCCTCGATTGTGGGAGCGCTGGGCGGCACAGCCAATGGCAGCTCCAAATTCGAGACGCTGGAATTCACCGCTCCGATTAGTGGTTCAGCGGGTTTGCAGGTGTCCGGATCCATCATCAACGCCGGGGCTGACACGGGACTGGTAAAATTGAGCGCGCCCAATCCATACAGCGGTGTCATTACGGTCTCCAGCGCGGGTGGGAATATTATTGCCAGTGCGGTCAATCGCATCCTGCAACTCAATCACCTGAATGCTCTCAGCAATGCGACGTTGAATTTGGATTCCGCTCAAGCCAGCCCGGTGTCGTTCGCTTCCGGGGTCAATACCGGGCCATTCAACGTGGGAGCGCTAACCGGCGGGGCTTCCCAGGCTTTAAGCGACACAGCCGGTGCGCCGGTCGCATTGCGCGTGGGAGGCAACAACAGCAGCGCGGTCTTTTTAGGCGCACTGACCGGCGCGGGTTCACTGATTAAAACTGGTTTGGGCACCCTGACGCTGGCCGGCGGCAATACTTACACCGGCGGCACCACGGTTTCAGGCGGCACCTTGCAAACCATGCGATTGCAGGGAACCTATTCCGGCGGCGGCAAGGTGATCTTGATGGCTTCCAGTATTCTGCAGCCTCAAAGCCTTTCTGACGCCGGCGCGCCATTCACCGGCCAATGGGTCATTGCGGGCGGTTGGCTCGCCGCGGCCAACGCGGGCGGGTTCGGTACTAATAGCGTGACGGTGGATCCGCATTACCCGATTGATCCCACTGCGGCCAACCTGCCGCTGGCGGGTGCGGCGTTGTTCGAACCGCAATTTGATTTGAACAGTGCCGGGACGTTGACGCTGACCAATGGCGGCCGGATGTTGCTGCATCAAAATTGTGCGTTCGTGGCGGTCACTATTGAAGGCGTGTCACTGACCAACGGTGTTTATTCGTGGCAGGATTTGGTTGCGCAGTTTCCGAATAATTTTACTCCCAATGGAGGCGGTTATATTGCGGTCCAGTCTTATGGCCCGTTGCCAGTATTTCCCACGCAAGCGCCGCAGTTCCTTGAGCAATCTAAATCGCTGGCCAGTTTTACGGGATTCACTGCGGAATTCAGTGCCTCCGTTTATGGCAATCCGGCCCCGGCCCTGCAATGGCAGTTTGCGGGAAGCAGCGATTCTGATTTTACAAATCTGGTGGTCGGGGGCCAGTTCGCCGGCGTGGCCAGCACGACTCTGAGTGTTGCCGGTCTGACTTCGGCGAACGCGGGACGTTATATTCTTGTGGCGTCCAACTCCCCGGGAAGTGCCACCAGCGCGCCCGTCACTCTGACGGTGAATGGAGCCGCCGTGATCACCAACGCCGAGGGCCTGACGATCGGCATGGGCGCCGATGGCAGTTACAACATCAACTCCACTGACCCGGCCTGGTCATTTACCGGCAATCTGGGAGTGACGCCCACCGATCTATCAGCGGTTGCCGGAACGGATCACATCGGGGATTACACTGAGTTTCAATTCCATTATACGACCAGCGTGCCGCATCTGGCCGGCATCCGGATTTACACGAACCAACCGGTGGTTTTATTCACGGACACCGAACTGGCGGATAGTCCGAACGACCTCGCATTTCCGCATCTGACCTCGTATCCCACGAATCTATATCACGAGGCTTTTTCTTCGGTCGCCTTTTCTCAGCGCACTTTCAGCCAGTTCGTAAGTGATAGCCCGTGGGTTTTCTTCAACACCAACTTCGATTGCTTCATCCTTTCTGCCGCCACCAATTATATGATTGCCGGCAATGTGATGAATGGGGACGGTTCAATTTCCTGCGGGATTCAGTCCGGGATTCCTCAACTGCCGGCCGGTTTTACTCATCGGACCGTGCTCACGATCCAGCATGGAATCAACCAGGCGTATGATACCTGGGGACAGGCGCTGACTGGACTTTCCGGCAAGGTGCGTCCGGCGAATGATTCCACGGTGGAACTGGACAAGTTGGGTTACTGGACCGACAACGGCGCTGCCTATTATTACAATTACAACGCGACCTACGGATATGCCGGCACCATGTTGGCGGTGCGGGATTATTTTGCCACTAACGGCTTTCCCCTGGGTTACCTTCAACTCGACAGTTGGTGGTATCCCAAAGGGGTGGCCAATACGTGGCAGGGAGACGCCGACAATAACCGTGGCGGTCTCAATCAATTCGTCGCGGAATCAACCTTGTTTCCCAATGGCCTGACGGCCTTCCAGCAACAACTCGGCTTGCCGCTCATCACGCATTGCCGGTGGGTTGACGGCGCCAGCCCGTATCGTTCTCAATATGCCATGTCGGGAAATGTCATCGTGGATGATTCGTATTGGACGAACCGGATGGATTATTTGAACTCGGGCGGAGTGGTGACTTTTGAACACGACTGGCTCGATGTAAATGCGCTCCCGCTCCTGAATTTGAACGACCCGCCGGCGTTTATGAATGACATGGCGAAATCGGCTGCGGCCAAAGGCATCAATCTGCAATACTGCATGGCGTTGCCGCGTCATTTCCTGCAAGGCTCACTCTACAGTAATTTGGTGACGATGCGGGTGTCCAACGATCGGTTTGAAATCGGTAAGTGGAATGCGTTTCTTTACGCCTCGAAACTGGCCGGAGCGCTGGGCTGCTGGCCCTGGACGGACGTCTATTACAGCAGCGAGTCGCGCAATTTATTGCTCGGCACGCTCTCGGCCGGACCCGTGGGCGTGGGCGACGCGCTGGGCGGAATCAATTCCGCCAACCTTGCGAAATCCGTTCGTCCCGATGGGGTCATTGTCAAACCCGACGCGCCGCTGACTCCCACGGACCCGTCCTATATCAACGGGGCGCAGTCGGGAAGCGCACCCATGGTGGCGGCGGCTTATGTCGATCATGGGAATTTACGGGCGGCTTATGTATTTTCCTTTGCGCAAGCTTCCTCCCTGACCAACTCCAGCTTCGTCCCAAACGAGTTGGGAATTCCTGGCAACGCCTATGTCTATGATTATTTCAACAGCACCGGCGTGGTGGTGACCGCAAGCAACGCTTTCAATTTTACCACGACGATGCCCGCCAATAATTCCGGCGGTTCTTATTTCGTGGCGGTTCCGGTTGGGCCGGCTGGTATCGCCTTTTTGGGGGACACCAACAAATTTGTTACCCTCGGCAAAAAACGCATTTCGACGATGGCGGACGCCGGTGTGTTGAAAGTGACCGCCTCCTTTGCCGTGGGGGAAACTAACCTGACATTGACGGGATACGCGCCCTTGGCACCGTATATTGGCGCTTTGAGCGGCGCTTTCGGCGTCATGAATTATAATCCCACCACGCACCTGTTTTCCATCAGCCTTGCTCCGGACGGTTCCAACACCGCGACGCTGGCATTAAGCCTGACGCCACTGCCATTTTTACAAATCACCAATTCGGGCGGCAACATGCAGATTTTCTGGCCCACCTCAGCGATAGGTTTTCATCTCGAAAGCGCGGTTCAACTGCAACCGCCGGCCAATTGGGTTTCGGTGACGAATCCAGTGAGCGTGAACGGCAACCTGAATTCGGTCAGCATAACTCCGTCGGTGCCGTCAGCCTTTTACCGGCTAAGACAATAAATGGGGTTTGCGGCACCGGGCGGCGCGCCGATTTTTAATCGGTTTTGCGCAGAGAATTGCCTCTCAAGAATTGCCTCTCATTTTGACCTCATCCAAAACGTCGATTAAAAATCGGCGCTCCGTATAAGCGCGTAAGCTCTGCAGAGGTTCAGGGCCGGTGCATCTTAATTCTTAAGCCCGACATTTCATTGAGATTTCGTTTGACGCTGGAATCATCCAAATTAAAATGGCCCTACCCGTTTGCCCGCATATAAACGGGTAGGGCCGCAATTTTAAGCCACAGCATCTTGGATAGTTGAGCCAGCTTTCCCACCAGCGATTTCGAGGCTTCCGCAGGTTGCCCCGGGGCAATTCTCCGGATCATAAATTCCAGTTAAACCTTCGGAACTTGGAGGTGTCAGGCCGGGCGGAGGGTTGGGTTTTGATTGAACCAGCAGAAAGTGGCTGCTATGGTGGGTGGCCGAATTCTTATTTTATTCCGCTGGCGCTCATGTCGAATAAGTCCGAACTCCAACCCGATCTGACCCGCATACTTCAGGCAAACCAGCCGGGTGTGGCCGTATCCCAGGAGTTACTTCCGCTGGTGTATAAAGAATTGCGGGAACTGGCCGCCGCGCGCATGGCGAGGGAAATGGAAGGCCAGACCCTGCAGCCAACCGCGTTGGTGCACGAGGCCTGGTTGCGGCTGCAATCCAATTCCTCGTCTGTCTGGCGCAACCGGGCGCATTTTTTTGGCGCGGCCGCCGAAGCCATGCGGCGAATCCTGATCGAACGCGCGCGCCGCAAATTGAGGCTCAAGCGCGGCAGCCGTGCCGAGCATGTCAGTCTTGATAATGTGGATGTGGCTCAAACCGAGCCGGACGAGCGTATTTTGCTGATTGATGAGGCGTTGACGCACCTGAATGCCACGGATCCGGAACTGGCGCGGATTGTGACGCTGAAATTTTTTGGCGGCCTGACCAATGCCGAAGTGGCCGAGACGCTGGGAGTGACGGAACGCACCATTTACAACAAGTGGACTTTTGCCAAGGCGTGGCTGTTGAAAAACATTCGTGAAGAATGGGGTCCGGGCTCATGACACTTTTGCCTTTCCGTTTTCTTACCGAACCGGCGCATTAATCTATGAAACGCGAGAGTGCTGGACTGTGAGTGTGGGAACCGACAAAGAACAATTGCTGTTTGCCGCCGCCTTGCCGATTACGGATCCCGGCGAACGGGAGTCCTTTCTCAAAACCGCCAGCGCCGGCGACACCGGTTTGCGTTTGCGAGTGACGAAAATGCTGGCGGAAAAGGACCAGAGCGAACGTTTCTTTTCCGAGTGTGTGTCGAGCTTTGCCATCGCCGCCGCCGATGCCGCTGAACTGCCGGAGTTGGAAAATAAAAATCCCATTGCCGGAGAAATGGCCGGCACGCGGGTGGGCCGCTATCGCTTGTTGAGACAGTTGGGGGAGGGCGGCTGCGGCGTGGTGTACCTGGCGGAACAAGAGGAGCCGATCCGGCGCCGCGTTGCCTTCAAGCTCATCAAGCTCGGCATGGATACCAAAAGCGTCATTGCGCGTTTTGATGCCGAGCGCCAGGCGCTGGCGATGATGGATCACCCCAATATTGCCAAGGTGCTGGACGGCGGTGCCACGGAATCCGGCCGCCCTTATTTCGTCCTGGAACTGGTTCAGGGCGTAAAAATCACCACCTACTGCGACGAAGAAAAACTGGCCGCGCCCCAACGGCTGAAACTTTTCATTCAAGTCTGCCAGGCCATCCAGCACGCGCATCAAAAAGGCGTGATCCACCGGGACATCAAGCCGTCAAATATTTTGGTGACGACGCACGACGGCGTGGCGGTTCCCAAGGTCATCGATTTTGGCATCGCCAAGGCCATCGAAGGCCGGATTATGGACGACACGAATTTCACGGCGGACGGACAGGTCGTGGGGACGCCCGCGTATATGAGCCCGGAGCAGGCGGAAATGAGCGGCCTGGACGTTGACACCCGCAGCGACATTTATTCGCTCGGCGTCCTGCTTTACGAATTGCTGACCGGCCGCACGCCTTTTGACCAGAAGGAACTGGTGCAATCCGGTTTGGATGAAATGCGGCGCACGTTGCGCGAGAAGGAACCCCAGCGGCCTTCCACGATGTTGACCAGCCTCACGAATACGGATTTGGCGGTGGCGGCCAGACATCGCCAGTTGGAACCGCCCAAACTGATCAAGTCACTGAAGGGCGACCTGGATTGGATCGTGATGAAAGCGCTGGAGAAAGAACGGCAACGGCGTTATGAGACGGCCAATGCCCTGGCCATGGACGTCCTGCGTTACCTCAACAATGAGCCGGTTATCGCCCGTCCGCCCAGCCAGCTTTATCGCCTCCAGAAATTGATTCAACGCAACAAGGTGATTTGCGCCTGCGGCCTGGTGGTGGCGCTGACCTTGATTGCCGGGCTGGAAGTTTCCACCAGCTTTTTCTTCGAGGAGCGGCAGGCACGCATGGAGGCGGAACAGGCGCAGGCCAATGAAATGGTGTTGCAGAGAAAAGCCAAGGCGCGTGAAACCATCACGGAGTCCGGAGTGCTTTTGAGCCATGGGGCGACCGCGGAAGCGGATGCGTTGGTCAACGGGATTTCGGTGGATTTACTCTCACCCTCCCGCGAAGCCAGCGATGTCTTTCGCCGCCTCGGCCTGTGGAATTTGTATCAGCGTAATTGGAAACAGGCTGCCAATCGTTACATCGGGTTGTTGCAGGTGAATCAGGTGGACAAGAATGACCGGACCGACCAGGCGTATGATTTATTATTGGCGGCGCCCATCCTGATTGAAGCGAGCGACATCGCCGACTACGATCGAATTCGGCGGGCAGCCTTAACCCGCCTCGGCAGCACTACCGACCAAAATGCCGCTGAACAGTTGATCAAGACCAGCTTGCTGCTCCCGGCGGACGACTCGATTCTCAAGCAGTTGGAACCGCTGGAGCGGGTTGTGAGGGACGGGCTTAAAAGTCATGATCCGGCGGTCAATGATCGCAGCCTGCTGTCCGCCTGGCGGACTTTCGCCCTGTCGCTGTTGGAATATCGGCGCGGAGATTTCAACGCAGCCGTGAGCGAGCTTCAAGTATGTTCCAGCTATCCCGCACAGTCGCCGGCGTGCGTCGCCAGCACTCATCTTCTGCTCAGCATGGCGCTTCGACAGCTTGGCAAAGTCAAAGACGCTGATTTGGAATTGGACCAGGGCCGGGCCATGGTGGAGAATCGATTCAAGAAGAAGCTGGAATCTGGCGACGATAAAACCGGAAAAATTGAGGGTTGGATCGTAACTCCCATCTTGTTGCACGAAGCGGAATCATTGTCCAACACCGCCGCCTGGCTCCGTTCCGACGGTGCGGAATAAATTAAAGTAAATCAGGCGGAAGAAGGATCAGTCGTCATCCGGGAGAGGTGTTGCGATTGCGCCCTCTTTTCGCAACAGGGCAGAAAGCTCTTTTGCTTTGGCGGGATATTTCGCGGCGACATTTTTGGTCTCATCCGGATCGTTCGCGAGATTGAACAACAGCGGTTCACGGATGATGGCTGCGGCAAACCGCGGGTCATTTGGATTTGCGCCCGAGCCCATGCCGTTCGCACTGGCGTTGGCATTTGCGGGAATGAATTTCCAATCGCCCTGCCGGATGCCAAACGCGCCGGAAATGCCTTGTTGCACCACCGAAGTGCGGATGGCCTTCGCCGGCCGGCCAACCAGCGCCGGCAATTCGTTCAAGCTGTCCACGGCCACACCCTTGGGTAATTCCTGCCCGACCATCGCGGCGCACGTTTTCATTATATCCGTCAGGCAAAACATTTTGTCCGATACTCCGGCGGGCACATGGCCCGGCCAATGAGCGATGAAGGGCACGCGGGTGCCGCCCTCGTAAACCAAATATTTCCACCCGCGCAACCCGCCGGCGGGTTGATGTCCATGCGCGTCTTCCCGGGAATGATCGTAATAGCCATCAAAAAAAATGGGCCCGTTATCACTCGTGAACAGCACGAGCGTATTGGTGGTCAGACTTAACCGGTCCAGCACCTCCATGATTTTGCCCGTCTCCCAATCGATTTGCTCGATGACATCGCCGCGCACTCCGCAATCGCTTTTGCCAACGAACGGTCCTTCGGCGGTGCGCGGCACATGCGGCTCGAACAGGCCCACGTAAGCGAAGAAGGGCTGGCTTTTGTGCGCTTCAATGAACGCCACCGTTTTGTTCACCAAGGTGCGCGCCAGGTCCTCATCTTTGAACCTCGCCGCGTGACCGCCTTTCATGTATCCGATGCGGCTGAGGCCATTGATGATCGTGCCAGAATGTTGTTTGTCCGCGGGTTGCTTCAATAGGTCGGGACGCTGCAGTCCGGTGGGGTCGTCACTGATGTTGGTGCGATAACTCACGGTAATCGGATCCGCGGGATCGACACACACAACCTGGTGATTTTCAATCCATACGCTGGGCACGCGGTCCACCGTGGCGGGGATGATGCAGGAATAATCAAAACCCACTTCCAACGGGCCGGGTTTGATTTCGCCGTTGAAATTGACCGGTGTGATGCCGTCGCCCAAACCCAAATGCCATTTGCCGATGACGCCGGTGGCGTAACCCGCGCGGCGAAGCATTTCCGGCAGCGTCCGCGTGCCCGGCTCAATGGCCAATGGCGCATCGCCGTCCAGGATGGTGGTTTTCCTGGCCGTTTGCCGCCAGGCGTAATCACCGGTCAGCAATGAATAACGTGATGGCGTGCAGGTGGACGCGGGCGCGTAAGCCTGGGTGAAACGCATTCCCTGCGCTCCCAGGCGATCCACGTTTGGCGTGTGAATCTTCACGGCTCCGTAGCAGCTCAAATCGCCATAGCCCAAATCGTCCGCGACAATGACGATTATATTGGGCCGATTGACGGCGGCGGCGGGCAGGGCGGCTACTACGAAATTGGAGATTGTCGCCGCAATAATCCAAACGCTCTTTCTCATAACGTCGCAGCGGCTTGACTGCCGAATTTCTGCGCTTCATCCGGACCGGGGGTGCCATAGGCGGGGTCGATCGCCCGCATATGGATATCGCCATTGTCCTGGATCTTCACGTCGAGGGGCACGAGAGTCAGTCCGCGCTGGTTGATGGTCTGTGCGTCACGGGACAGGTCGCGTTTCTCGATTCCGTCGCGGGGCAGGGGCGGAACATTGGCATTGTAAAAAGCGGTGCACCACCATTGGCCGTCCAACGTTTGAAAGGGCGTGCCGTGCCCGAGAAAGCGGCCGAGGAATTCTCGCGGTCCATAGGGGCCGGTGATTTTGTCCGCCGTGCAGTAATAAAGATTGTAGGAACCTTTCCGGCCCAGGTCGGTGGACCAGCCTGTGCCGATAAACACATATTTTTTTCCGACTTTCAGAATGGTGGTGCCTTCATGGCCGATTCGCGAAATGGTCCGCGTGTTATCGTCGGGATCCGGACGGCTGCCGGCCGGATCGATGTGGATTGGTTCCGCCGTGAAGTGCGAGAAATCCTTGCTAAGCGGGGCGATGAACGTGTTTTTCCAGATAAACCACCACGTGCCGTCATCGTCCTTGAATAGCGATGGGTCGTGTTTATCGTTGCCGAGCCGGGTGCCCAATGGATGGGTCCATGGTCCCTTGAGTTCCGGCCCGGCAGAGATGGCGAAATCCGCCTTGGCCTGCGGACAAAACACGAGCGCCCAGGAATTGCCCAGCCAGTGGAGTTCCGGCGCCCAGAGGATTTTTCCCGGAATCTTGCGATCACTGTCCCGCTCCATCGTGAACGGTTCGCCAAGGTCCTCCCAATCAATCAGATTTTTGCTGCGCCAGACCCGGACCGCCGAGCCAACAATGGAACCTTTGCCGAGGCCGGTATTGTAGGGATCGCCAAATTCGCGCGGGTCGCCGGAATTCGGCGCTGTGCCGGTCAGGTAATAGAGATGGTCCGGCCCGACCGTAATGTAGGGATCACGAATCCATCCTTGCTTGATATAGATCGCGTGGTCATGAGATTTAAGCCCGGCCTCAATTTCTGTGTGAGACAGGGCCGGAGCCACCCCAGAGGGGACATCTGCGGCGGACGCGGCGACCGGGGCAATCGTCATCAAAGCCATTAAACTGATGACATGGAGGGTGAACATTTTCATATATGAGTCCAATCCACCTCGGCCCGAACTGGCAGGCTTCGGCGGTATTCTTGAAATCACGCTCGTCGAGCAGATTACTCTTTCGGACCGAAGTTATGGACTCCGTTCCGGGCCGCTCGCAGAACCGGAAAGGTATCGATGGCGGATCCCGGGTCGCCCTGGGCACTGAGCCAGCGGTCGAGTTCCGCGCTCAATCGAGTTTTGATGTCAGCATGTTGCGAATCGGCAATCAGGTTGTTCATCTCGTAGGGATCAACCGCGGTGTTATACAACTCTTCCGGCGGCCGCATCATGTAGCGTTTAATCAGTTGGTATATTTTGGGATGATTCGGCGATTGAAACATCCAGGTCCCCCAATAAGGATTGTTCAGTTCGTTGCTGCCGCTGGATCCCATCAGGTATTTCTGGATGTAGAGTTCGTTCGGCAGCAGGTTGCGGATGTAGCGCCACTGGCCGTCGGTGATTGTCCGGCTGGGATAGGCCGACCCTTCAGGCACGTTGTCATGGATGCCATAGGCATAGCTCTGAAACGTGGTCTGCTCGCCAAACAACACCTTGCGGAAGCTCAAACCGTCGAAATGATAGTCTTTGTCGGACGGGTTGCCTCCGGCCAGTTCCACCAGCGTCGGTGTCACGTCGGCATATTCCACGATCGCATCGGTTCGTTTTCCCGCTGTGATTTTGCCCGGCCAGCGAGCGATGAGACCCGTATGATTTCCGGTATCCCAGCAGGTCCATTTGTTGCCCGGAAATTGCGAGCCTTGTTCGCTCGTGAACAGCACCAGAGTGTTATCATCCAATCCCGCGGCCTTCAACGTGGCCAGAATTTCACCCACTTGCCCGTCCATGTAAGTGATTTCCGCCAGGTACCGGCCAAAGTCGCTCCGGCATCTCTCGGTATCGGCAATGTTGGCGGGCAGCTTGATTTTTTCGGGGGGATATTTTGAGGGGTCGCCCATCACCCAGGGGACATGCGGTTCGACCAGGGCCACGACCAGGCAGAACGGCTGGTCCGACTTGCGGGTGATGAATTCACGGACGCCGTCGAGGGTGTGCGGCTTGGTGGGATTATCCACACAATTGCGATCGAAGCCCGGCACTTCTTCAAAGGGAAAACAGTTTTTCGGCGTCACGTCAATTTTGCCGGCGATGCCGACGCGATAGCCCAGCGCGCCGAGGTAGTTTGGCAAACTGCGGGTGGTGGGCCGGCTGGCGGCGTGGTTCCAGGCGCAGCCGTTGTGCAAGGGGAATTGCCCCGTGTAAAGTTCCGAACGGCAGGGCTGGCAGATGGCCATGGCCAGATAGGCGTGGTTGAATACCAGGCTTTGCGAAGCCAGGCTGTCAATGTTCGGCGTGTGCGCATTCTCTCCGCCGTACACCGGCAAGTCGTTATAGGTGCAGTCGTCCGCCAGGATGACCAGAACGTTGGGATGCGGGGCGGCGGTTACTTCGACTGCCGAGAGGCAGGTCAGCACGATGGCGAGCGATACCGGGAACAAGAAACGAGATGACATAAGTTTGTATTTTGAGGTTATGGACGCCTCGGCGCCTTTAAAAGTTGAAACTGCGTGAAACCGTTGTGATCCCGTTGGAATGGATGGTCATGCGGGAATTAAATCATATTGAACCACCGAATGTTATCGTCCAATTGGATGAGGGTTGAATCCTGGCTCGGCTTTCTCGTTTAGACCAAATCTACGTTGGCTGCGCGCACATCTAATCCACCGGGCTGCGCGTCTTAATTTTTTCAGCATGACACTTCGTTGAGATTTGGTTTGACGTGGAAATCATCCAAATTAAAATTCACCTACCCATTTGCCCCAATTACAAATGGGTAGGTGAGATATTTTGGGCCATAGCATCTTAAATACTTGAGCCAGCTTTCGCACAAGCGATTTCGAAGCTTCCGCAGGTTGGCCCGGGCTCAATTCGCTGGATCGATAAACTCCAATTGAAACCTTTGAAACTTGGATGCGTCGACCGTGGTCTAACCCATTTGGACGATAGTCAAATGTGGCCGTTCAGGTAAACTCGCCAGGCAATATTTACTCATTATGCTGACCAACACCGCCAGAAGCACTGTTTGGATTCAATTTTTCAATGTCCTCGGCCGCCTGCGCTTCGCGTCGTTTTTCCTGATTCTTGTTACGGCAATCGCGGTGCAAGCCGCCGACCGGCCCAACATCATCTTCGTTTACACGGACGACTTCGGATGGGGCGACATCGGGGCCGATGGCGGCGATTTTGTTCCCACGCCGAACATGGATCGGCTGGCGGCAGAAGGGATTCGTTTCACGCAATTTTATGTTCCCGCGCCCATCTGTTCCGCCTCGCGCGTCGGGGTGACGACGGGCATGTATCCCGGTCGTTGGAATTTCACGAGCTACCTGCAAACCCGCAAAGGCAACGCCGAATGCGAACAAGCGGATTTTCTGGATCCGCGCGCACCCTCGCTGGCGCGCATTCTCCACGCCAGCGGTTATGCCACCGGTCACTTCGGCAAATGGCACATGGGCGGCGGACGCGATGTGACCAATGCGCCATCCATTCGCGATTATGGCTTTGACGAATACATCAGCACTTGGGAGAGCCCCGATCCCTGTCCGGACATCACCGCCAAAAACTGGATCTGGTCGCCGCAGGATAAAGTGAAACGCTGGGATCGCACCGGGTTTTTTGTGGACAAGGCGCTTGATTTTCTGAAACGGCACCCGGGTCAGCCCTGTTACGTGAACATCTGGCCGGACGACACGCACACGCCTTACGTGCCCAGCCCGGAAATGTCCGCCAAATACGGCGCGACCGACAAGCGCGAATCCGAAGCGAATTTCAAAGGCGTTCTGGCCGAATACGACAAGCAAATGGGCCGGTTGATGGACGGCTTGAAGAAGCTGGGCCTGGCGACCAACACGCTGGTTGTTTTCAGCGGCGACAACGGGCCTTTGCCTACCTACAATCATCGCCGCACGGGCGGCCTGCGCGGCTCCAAGCTCAGTCTGTATGAGGGCGGGAATCGATTGCCGTTAATTCTCTGGTGGCCGGGCAAGGCGCCGGCCGGTGAAGTGAACACAAACACCGTGATGTCTGCTCTTGATTTTCTGCCGTCGCTTTGCCGGATTGCCGGCGCACCGATTCCGCCGGCCGTCGCTGACAAACTGGACGGCCAGGACCTGAGCACCGCATTTTCGGGCGCGACGCTGGCGCGAAGCAAACCTCTGTTTTGGGAATACGGCCGCAACGACCAATCCTTCGCCTACCCCAAGGTTCCGGGTGATCGCAGCCCCAACGTGGCCGTGCGCGACGGTGATTGGAAATTGCTCGTCAACGATGATGGCAGCGACGTTCAACTCTATAACCTCGCCACTGATCCGCGGGAAAAAACGAATGTTGCCGGAAAAAATTCGGATGTCGTCGACAGGCTCACCCGGATGGCGCTCGACTGGCGCAAATCCCTGCCGAAACTTTCGAGCAACAAATCATAAGATTCTTCAAGCGCCCGATTGGTTGGCAGAAATCTCTGCCGACTTTGTAACGCGTATCAATTTAGAACGTCTTTAACGCAGGCGCCAGGTTGCGCTGCGCCATGGTTTCGGAATTATTCGGAATCGTTTTAATGGATCGGGCCGGGTCGTATCACCATCCCTTTGGACGATAGCCAGAACCGGTCGGTCCGGGTCAGGATCAGCCGGGTTCAAGGCTGCGAGAAGGGGATGCTCCCTGGGCAGCGACACTGATGGTTCATGTTTGTTTGGTTTGATGGGAAAATAATTTATTAAATGCGAATGAATACTTTTGCCTGGCCGGGTGCGAAAAATCGAGTGGTTGGTGGTGGAATTCGAAATTCCATGATGAAAATATCTTTGAAACTCCGTTCGCTAAATCCGCTTCCCGGTCTTGCCTGTCTGCTGGCGGTCGCCGGACTTTTGTTGGTCAACTCGCCCGCGCACGCTTCGGACTGGCAGGCGGTGCCCGGCAAGATGATGACGCGCTGGGGTGGGCAGGTGACGCCCGGCAATGCCTGGCGGGAATATCCGCGCCCGCAGTTCGAGCGTAAAGAATGGAAGAACCTGAACGGCCTGTGGGATTACGCCATCACGCCCAAGGACGCCGCCCAGCCGACGAATTGGCAGGACAAAATTCTCGTCCCTTACTGCGTGGAATCCACCCTGTCCGGCGTAGGCAAGATGCTCAATCCCGATCAGGCGCTCTGGTATCAGGACACCGTGAACCTGAAACCCGCGCGCGGCCAGCGCACGCTGCTGAACTTCGAAGCCGTGGATTATCAGACCACCGTTTGGGTCAACGGCAAACAGGTCGGCGAACACGTGGGCGGCAACACCGCGTTCACCTTCGACATCACCGACGCGCTCAAGAAAGGCGTCAATAAAATTATCGTGCGCGTCTGGGACGGCACCGATGGCGCGCAGTTGCGCGGCAAGCAGACGCTCAATCCCGGCGGCATCTGGTACACGCGCGTCTCCGGCATCTGGCAGACAGTATGGCTGGAGCAGGTGAGCGTGGCGCATTTGTCCGATGTCAAGCTGAGCACGACGGTGAAGCCGGCAGTCATCTCCATCAGGCCGGAGATTGTGGGCGCGGACGGCGGCAAGATCCGCGTGTCCGCATCGTTTGGCGGCAAAACGGTCGCCACGACGGAAGGTGACGGTCAAATCAACCTGGCCATTCCTGACGCCAAACTGTGGTCACCAGCGCATCCGAATATTTACGACCTGAAGATTGAATTGCTCGATGCGAAGGGCAAGGTTTTGGACAGCGTAAAATCCTATGCCGGCATTCGCGAGATAAGTGAAAAGCGGGATGCGGACGGCAACCTACGTTTTGCGCTGAACGGCGAGGAGCTTTTCTGCTGGGGTCCGTTGGACCAGGGGTGGTGGCCCGACGGTTTACTGACGCCGCCTTCCGATGCGGCAATGTGCTCGGACATCGATTTCCTGAAAGCCGCGGGCTTCAACATGATCCGCAAGCACATCAAGGTGGAACCGCGCCGTTATTATGCCCACTGCGATCGCGTGGGCATCTTACTATGGCAGGACCAGGTAAGCGGCGGCTCCGGCAAATCACGCGGCGGACAGGAACTCAGCCCCCGGTGGACCCACATGCAGCCGGATCCGCAGGACGCCACCTGGTCGGATGCCGACCACGCTGAATGGATGAAGGAATTCAAGGCCATGGTGGATGAACTCCACAACCAGCCGTGCATCATTGTGTGGACCGCCTTTAACGAAGCCTGGGGCCAGCACCGAACCATGGAAGTGGGCAAATGGATCACGGACTATGACCCAACCCGCCTCGTTAACATCGCCAGCGGCGGCAATTTCTGGCCCGTGGGAAATATTGCGGACAATCACAAGTATCCGGATCCCGGATTTCCGTTCGCTCAGGAACGCCTCAAGGATTACATCCGTGTGGTCGGCGAATTTGGCGGACACGGCTGGCCGGTGCAGGGCCACCTGTGGAATCCGGACATGCGCAATTGGGGTTACGGCGGCTTGCCCAAGACCCAGGACGAATATGTGCAGCGCTACGTCAAATCACTCGATGTGCTGACCAACCTTGAAGCGCAGGGTATTTCCGCCGGTGTTTACACCCAGACCACCGATGTCGAAGGCGAACTCAATGGCCTCATGACCTACGACCGCGCCGTCGTCAAGATTCCCGCAGCGAAACTGGCGGAATTGCATCAACGCCTGGGCCCCCAAATCAAACGTTAAAATCGAAGTCCAATTAAATCCCTCAAAACTGTGATAAAAAGAACGTCGCTACTGGCCTTGGTTTGTCTTTTCTCCTTGAGCGCGCTGGCTGCCGCGTCGCGGCCCAACATCATTGTTATCCTGGTCGATGACATGGGATTTTCGGACCTGGCTTGTTATGGCAGCGAAATTCCGACGCCCAATATCGACCATCTGGCCGCCACCGGATTGCGTTTCACGCAATTTCATAACGACTCGCGTTGTTGCCCCTCGCGCGCCACGCTGCTCACCGGCCTTTATTCCCATGAGGCGGGAATCGGGCACATGACCGATCCGCGCAACGGGCCGGACGGCCTGCCGATGCCGGGTTATCTGGGTCACCTGAACAATGATTGCGTGACGATTGCCGAGGTCTTGCATGACGCCGGTTACTTCACGGCCATGTCGGGCAAGTGGCATGTGGGCCAGGTGGGCGATCACGGGGTTACCCCGTGGAACCGGGGATTTGACCGCAGCCTGAATTCGGCATTCGGCGGTTTCTATTATCCACAGGACAAACGAGCGGAGCTTTATTTGAATGGCAAGGCGGAAGGCGTCGGCGGCAAAGATGGCTTGCCCAAGGATTGGTATACCACGGATTTGTGGACGGAATATGGTCTTAAGTTCATTGACGAAGCCCAGACTGCAAAGAAGCCGTTCTTCCTTTACCTCGCCTATAATGCGCCGCATTTCCCGCTGGAAGCGCCGGCGCAGGACATCGCGCGGTTCCGTGGGAAATACATGGAAGGCTGGGACAAACTGCGTGAGAAACGTTACTCCCGGCAAGTCGGGATGGGCATTATCGACAAATCCTGGCCATTGTCACCCCGGCCCTCGGAAGTGAAAGCCTGGGACAACCTGACTGCGGAACAGAAAGACCGCTTTGATCATATCATGTCCATCTACGCCGCCTGTGTTTATCATATGGACAAGGAGGTCGGGGTATTGGTGGCTGGTTTGGTCAAACGCGGATTGGCGGATAACACGCTCATCATGCTGATGAGCGACAACGGCGGCAACTATGAGAGCGGACCCGGCGGCAGGTTGCAGGGCGAAAATCCGGGCGGCCCGGATTCGACCGTGTTCTGTGGCGAATCATGGGCGACGCTGGAAAACACCCCGTTCCGGCGCTACAAACATTTCGAGCATGAAGGCGGCATCTCCTCGCCCCTGGTGGTGCATTGGCCGGAAGGTATCCAGGACCGGGACGCATTACGCGCTCAGCCCGGTCATCTGATTGACATCATGGCCACCTGCGTGGATGTCGGAGGAGCGAAATATCCCGCTGAATTTAACGGCCACGCGATTCATCCGATGGATGGACGGAGCCTCGCGCCGGCGTTTGCCAATCAGCCCATCCAGCGCGACGCGATTTACTGGGAACACGAGGGCAACGCGGCCATCCTGAAAGACGATTGGAAACTGGTGCGCTTTCGATGGAACGGCGCCTGGGAACTTTACAACATGAAAACCGATCGGACGGAACAACACGATCTGTCCGCCACTCAACCCGAACTCGTGAAAAGCCTGGGCAAGATGTGGAGTGATTGGGCACAACACGCGAATGTGCTTCCCGAAATGCATGAGCCTTTCAAACAGTTCAATGCCAATGATGGCTATGGTGGAAAGCCGGCGCTGCCATGAGCAGCAAGGCCGGCGAATCCGGGAAGTCTGAGGTTTATTGACGCGCTGCTTGTTTCCCGCCCATGAAAAGAAATTCATCCATTCGCCGGCGAACCCGGTTGATTAGCGCCGTCCGTCACTGCTTTATGCTCACCAAATCCATGAATTGGGTGATGGCCGTGTCCGCAATGGTCCTCATCGGATGGTCTTCATTCGCCGAGGAAACCAAACCGGCCGCCAAACCCAACGTGCTGTTCATCGTGATCGATGACCTGAACGATTACGTTTCGCTGCTCAATCATTACCCTGGCATCAAGACGCCGAACCTGGACCGGTTCGCCAAAACAGGCACGACGTTTACGCGCGCCTACTGCGCGGCGCCGGTATGCAATCCTTCGCGCACGGCGTTCATCAGCGGGATAGCTCCATATCGTTCCGGGGTTTACGACAATACGCAACGGATGTCCGACTCCAAACTGGTGATGGATTCAGTGCTGTTGCCGGAGCAGTTCAAACGCAGCGGATATTACACGATGTGGAACGGCAAATTCTTTCACAGCGATCCGCCGCGCGCGCGGTTGCAGAAGATGTGGGATGACACGGAAGGCGGCCGGGGCGTTTACGGCCCCCGCGCGAAGCATGACGCGATTCCCAGCAGCGTCCATCGGCCGGCGATGTTTAATTATGAGGCATGGGACGGACCGGACACGGATTTTCCGGATTACCGCCACATGCTGATCAATGAGAGACGTCTGGAAAAGAAATACGACCAGCCTTTCTTCATGGTTTTCGGTATCTACCGGCCACATAATCCGTGGACGGCGCCGAAACGTTTTTTCGACATGTACCCGCTCGATTCACTGGTCATGCCGAACGTGCCGACCAACGATCTCGATGATGTTCCCGCGGTGGGGCAGGAATACGCGCGGCATCCCGTGAGCCTCCAAGCGCTGAAAGATGCCGGACAGTGGAAACCGGTGGTGCAATCCTATCTCGCCAGCATCTCCTTCATGGACTACAACCTGGGCCGCGTGTTGGATGCCCTGGACCACGGTCCGAACCGCGACAACACGATAGTGTGCATCGTGGCCGACAACGGTTTTCACATGGGCGAGAAGGAACACTTCGCCAAATACGCGCTGTGGGAGCAGACCACCCATATTTTATGCGCCTGGCGCGTGCCGGGCATGACCGCGCCGGGCAGCGTCTGTGAGGCCCCGGTGAATCTGCTCGACCTGTATCCCACCTTCAATGAATTGTGCGGTCTGCCGCCGGTTCCGCAGCAACTTGACGGCGTGAGCCTGGTTCCTTTGTTGAAGAATTCAAAGGCCGAATGGCATCTGCCCGCCGTCACCACCTATCTGCAAAACGACCATGCGGTGCGGGACAACCAATGGCGTTATATCCGTTATCACGATGGCTCGGAGGAACTCTATGACGATTTGAATGATCCGCACGAATGGACCAATGTCGTTGCCAGATCTGAAAACACGGCCATCAAGGGGCGGCTGGCTCAATCGTTGCCGAAGGAAAACGCGCCACCAGTCACTCATCAAGAAACGGGTGTTGATACGGAATAGACGGCCTCCGGACACGAACAATGGCGCAGATGTGTCACTTGAGTGCGGGGATTTGTGCGGACAATGCCACATTCCTCTTATTTTTTCCGAATGTTTGAAGTGGTGGGTTGGCAGGGACTCGAACCCTGGACCAATGCCTTAAAAGGGCACTGCTCTACCAACTGAGCTACCAACCCACGGGGAGTTGAACGGCGCCGGGAAGGCACCGGCAATTCAGAGCGTTGAAAAGTAATCAACCCGGGGGGTGCCGCGCAACTCCAATCGCGCATTCGTCTCAACGAAATTTTTTGCTCCAAAAGTAGCGCCTTACCCCATGGATTGCCGGTCTCGCTGCCGTATCTTGGTCCGTCACGATGTCGAATTTAAGGATTAAGATTTTCATTCTCACCACCGCCCTGGCCCTGGCGGCCGGTTGCACACAGACTCCTCAATTTCAGGGCGCGGCGGTGGATAACGACCAGAATGTGCTGACCGGCGGACCGATCACCGGCGTTACGATTGACGACCTTCCGAAGTCCGTGAAAAACGCGCTCAAACAACGCGTGCCTCATGCGGAAATTGCCGGCATTACCCGGACGCGCGTCGATCACCACGCGATTTACGAAGTCTCGTTCATTGATGCCGACACCTACGCACCACTTCGTCTCCGGGACGACGGACAGGTCTCGCCACAACAGCTTACGGAGAAAAAATGAAAATTCATTCGTTATGGTTTGTCGTGCTTGCCGGCGCGCTATGCGGCTGCGCGAGCGAGCCGGTGGTTACCTATAATCAACCGCTGTTGTCGCCGGGTGGCAAATTTTCGAAACTGCCCCCCACGGTGCAAAACTCCGTGCGGGCCGAGGCGGGCATGGCGCCAATCCAGGATATTTTAAAAAGGCGCACCGCGAATGCGACTTATTACGAAGTGACGTTCAGAAATACCGATGTCAACCCGCCTTTGTATCTTGCCGCGGACGGCAGTGTGCTGACTCCCGATTTGCAGGTGGTTGTTGGCGCGACGGAGGATACGATTGAAGCTTCCACCGGCAGCGGGGTGGGCAGCCTTAAACTCGATGACTTGCCATTGAACGTGGTGGAAATGATCCGCCATTCGGCGCCCACGGCGGAGTTGAATTCCATTACGCGACTGAGTTCGGGCGGGGAAGTTTATTACGATGTGACGTTCAAAGAGCCCGACAGCCATCCGCGGTTGCTCATTCGAGACGATGGACGGCTGGTGAAGTGAGCCGCTCTGTAGGTCATTCCTTCCAGACACCCAACTCGCGCAATTGCCGGGTTGCGGCTCCGGCCCAATCCCGGTTCGCCGCCGGGCTGGCAGGGCTGGGATGCAGAATTCGTCCGAGTTTGACTGTCCCGTTGGGGAAAACCTCCTGCGCGCGTTTGGCCGCGAAGTCGCCGATGCCCACTAGCCATTCGGGTTTCAAAATGCGGACTGCCTCGCGCAAGTGTTCATCGCAGACCTCCAGAAGGGCGGCGCGCTCGGAAGGCGGCAATTTGTCCGGGGTGCGGTTTCGTCCGGTGCTCTCGATAAAAGCGAGCGGGCAGTAATTCATCACCAGGTGTTCCCCGGAGAATTTTTTGGCCGAATCAAAGCGCTTCGCGAACAATCCCCATAGCCGCTGACCGCTGACTTCGCAGCGCGGGCAGTCAAAACCCAGCACCGGGCGTTTGGGATGCTGCGCGGGTGGACGGCCGATTTTTTCTTCGATGCCAAGCCAGTCACGCACGGCGGAAATTTCGCCGAAAGGCACGCCGGTCTGCACCATGCCGAACGGGCCGGGGTTCATACCGAGAAAAATAACCCGTTTGCCGGCGCCGCCATATCGCCTCAGGTAGGCCTCATGCGCGGCCCAGGCGTAATCCAGCGGATTGTAAACATAGGCCACGGGCGGCGCAAAACGCAGCCTGGCGACGGCCTCACGAAGGCGTTTTGCAGAATCGATGAGCGGTTGGCTACTCACTTCGCGGTCACGCGGGACAGGCTGGACTGATGGCTCCGCCGATGCTTAATGTCGCGGCTCACTCTCGCGTGGGCGATGCATCTGGCGCAGCGCTCGCTGGAGATTCTGAATCTCGCGCTCATCATCGATCTTTTGCCGTTCGGCGAGTTCGAGCGTTTCGAGCACTTCCTCCATCTCATCGAGCGAGTGTTTGAGTTCCTCGATGATTCGGTTCACCTGCTCGATGGCGTCAGTGATGGCGGGAGTCTTATGCGCGGGTTCCGGGTGTTGTGGCGGCTGATTTTGGTGGTGCTCCTCGGCTTCTTCGGCAGCGGCGGGAAAAGATTCGGGAGCGGCGTCCGGGGGAACGGCTTCGCCCGCAGGTGGCGGCAAAGATTCGCGCGGCTCGCGACGCCGGGGATGGCGGCGACCGCCGCGTCGGGAACGACGGCGGCCTCTTGGGGCTGCGGCATCGGGTTGTGCGGTGGCGCTTTTTTCTGATTCGTCAGGCGACATAAACACAGGTTGCCCCGAGGACGTTAAATTGCAAAGGAATTTTGAGGGGGTGTTTTCCAGCAGTGACGTCGGGAGCGCCGGCGCGAAACACTTTCTCATAGACGCGAACTTTTCACTGGGTCACATTGTCATATCTAACATGAACAAAGTTTCTCGCGGAGATTTGTGGGCAAAATGGGTTTCTCTTCTGACTGTCCTTGTCTCGGTTGCATCCACGGAGGCGCAGACGAACATCAGTCACACGGTCGTGACCAATCTGCCGCCGGCTCCTCGGCGTCCGAGCATTGTGTTGATTCTCGCGGATAACATCGGCTACGGCGACCTCGGTTGTTACGGCCAGACGAAAGTTAAAACGCCCAGCCTGGACAAGCTGGCGAGCGAAGGCATCCGCTTCACGAGCTATTATGCCGGCAGCCCGCGGGATGAAGCGTCCCGCGCCTCCCTTCTGACGGGCCTCGAACCGTCCCACGTGGGCGCGAGTTTCAGTCATCCACTGCCCATGGATGCCATCACCATCGGGACGCTGCTCCAAGAAACCGGTTATCACACCGGGTTGATCGGTGAATGGAACCTGGGCGATACCGCGCCGGTCGAGCCCAACACCAAGGGGTTCCAGGAGTTTGCCGGTTACCTGAGCCAGACGCACGCGCGCGATTATTACACCCGAAATCTTTATCGACAGGACACGACCACCGGCTCGAATCGCCTGGAAACATTGATGGGGAGCTGGAGTGGTCCGCGCGGCCTTTATGTGCCGGACGTGCTTGGCCTCGCGGCGGCAAATTTTATCAGAATCAACCTGCCGGAAACCTTCAACCATCATCGCGCTTTCTTTTTGTGCCTATCCTACCCGATTCCACACAACGGAACGCCGCCCACGGATTCGCCTTATTCCGGCGAATCCTGGCCGGAACCGGCCAAAGACCGCGCCGCGATGATTGCACACATGGACGACAGCATCGGCCGGGTGCTCGCCCAATTGCGCTTGGAGAAAATAGACACCAACACGGTGGTTATCTTTACGAGCATCGGCGGCCCCCAATTGGAGGGTGCGATGGACCCGAAATTCTTCGATGGCACCGGGCCGTTGCGCGGGCAGGCGGGCAGCGTTTACGAGGGCGGCATTCGCGTTCCGATGATTATCCGCTGGCCGGCTCAGATCAAACCGGGGCAGGTGAGTGACATACCCTGGGCGGCGTGGGATTTATTGCCGACTGCCATGGATATTGCGCTGACGAAGGCGCCGGAGAAGACGGACGGCCTTTCCGTGCTGCCGTTGCTGACGGGGAAGGGCAAAGTGAAGAAGCACGAGGATTTTTATTGGGAATCGCGCGACGGTGACTTGCAACAGGCCGCGCGCATGGGCGATTGGAAGATCGTTCGCATCGGAGCTCACGCGCCCGCGCTTTACAATCTGAAAAAGGACATTGGTGAGAAGGAGGACGTCGCCGCAAAAAATCCCGACGTGGTGAAGAGGATGGAGGGAATCCTGGACAACGCGGCGAAGTAAGACGGTCGCACAGTCTTTAACGCCAAGATGTGGATGAGAGGCGTTGAATTTGCGTCGAAATCCCCGTCATTGCTCAATGGCCACTGACGTGTCCACTGGCATTCGTTCCGCCGGGGCTTTCCGCCCCGCCCAGAGCCGAGTTGGGTTCGAAGAGGTCTCGCACGGCCATTAGCGGTTGCCGGGCGGTGGTCGCGGCTTCCGTTCCCTGACCCGTGGGGGCCACACCTGCGCCATAGGAGTAAACCATCTCGCTGCCGTACCAGCCTTGGAAGAACGTAATTCCCAGCACCAAAAAAGCCGCGACGAGATAGGAGGTATTGATCGTCATTTGACCGCGATGCCAGATGAGCCACCTCCAGGCCGCCAAAACGACGAGGCAACCCGCCAGCACCCATCCAAAGGTCATATGCAAATGTACGAACTGCTGGGTTTCCGGCGCGAGTGAAGCGCGGTTCATGTCCAGATATGCGGCGGCAATGGCCAGCGCGGCGCCCACCAGTCCGGCAAGCAAAGACCAATATCCAACCGTCCGAAAAGCGGCGCGGCGCATCTCGGATTTTGTCAATCGCGCGACAAGATCCGCGGCGACCGACAATAATACGAACGCGATAGGCAGGTGCACCAGCGCTGGATGGACGGGCAAAAAATTCATGTGCCGAGGGAATCAAAGTTCCCTCCTAAGAACGGTCGATTCTGCCGACGGGTCAAATGGGGGAAAATCCCCCTATGGCCCTCGGGGAAGCTATCACACAGGTGCAGGAGAGGAAATTGATGGGGAAGGCACGAATTCAGGAAACCTTTTGTCCTGCTACATGGCCGCTCTACGGAATTCCCCTGAATTCCGGCTTTTCTTAGAAGACCGTTTTTTCGGCCTAGCGTCTGGGGGGCGATTGGAATGCCGGCAGGTCCCGCAAAGCTGTGGAAGCTTCACGGTTAAACCACAATTCAAACGCTTCACTTTGACGCCGCTGGCGGACGATTTTGGCAAACTCCGGCAGTTGCGTTTTCATTTTTGCTTCGTCCACCGGCAGGCGTTCGCGCACATAGACGACGAAGCCGCCTTCGCGGGTGGGTGTGAAACCGCTGATTTTTCCGACCGCCGTCCCGAAAGCGACTTCCTTGAACGTCATCGGTTCCACGAGATCTTCGATCTTCGGCAACGTTTCCGAGTTCAGCGAGAATGCCGGCACTTCGATGGGATCCACCTTCCCGGCGGCGGCAATAGCGGAAAAAGTTTTTCCATGCGCCAGCTCGTTGGTCGCGTTCTGGGCAAAAATGTGGCCGTTCATCTGGGCGAGACGCATCGCTTGGCCGTATTTATAGTCCGCGATCACACGACTGCGGATTTCGTTCAGAGGAGGAATGCGGCTCGGGGTCAAATTATGGTAGGCGAGAATGTAAACCCCATCCGTCCCGCGGGTCGGCTCGTCGGCGAAGGGCTGTTGCGGCGTGAGGTTGAACAAAGCGGCGACGGGATAGCTGGACCCGAGATGCAGGTCTGAAGGCCCGTATTCCTTGTCGAAAGGCTGGCTGATTTTGACTTCCAATCCTTTTTCGCGGGCCAGGGTATTCAGATTCGTGGCATTTTTGGCCACCAATTCGTTCTGGAACGAAACCGCCTTGGTAAAGGCGTTGGAGAGGGCCGTCTCCTGGATGAACATGTCGCGAATTTTAGCGCGCGCTTCCTCGGGTGTTTTGCCGAAGCGCATGCCGTTGGTGCCGAGCCGGGTGAGGGCCTCGTCAGCCTCCCGGTTCAAATTGGTGATGCCAATCTTTTGTTCCGCTTCGGGCATGAAATTGGTCACGTTGAAGAATACGTAACTGAGCTGCAATTGGTCCGGCTGGCGATACTCGGCCTGCTGATTGGTGTAAAATTGCATCAGTGATTCCGGCGACGGGTCCGGGATTTTGGCGAGGTAGTTCGAAGCGTTGAAGAAGACGGCGTCCGCCGTGATTTCCTGGTATTCGTGCACGTAAAGCGATTGAACTTCTTGCGGCGTCACCAGGCCGCCGTTGACCCCCACGACTGAGGCCAGTTGTTGAATCGCAAGATAATGCTCCAAAAAGCGCTGGAAATCCTCGGCGCTGATGCCGTGCGGTTGGAATTGCTCCAACAGGGAGTCGAGCGGAATCGCCTGGCCATTGCCGAACTGGCGCAAAATGACATTCGCGAATTGAGCCACCGTGTCGCTATCGATGTGGATATTGTATTGCTCGAGTTTTCGGACCAGGAAGAGCCGTTCATAGGTTTCCCGGTTCAAATCGAAATCAGAATGCGGCCCGCTATCCGGCCATTGATGAGTCCGCACCAGGTATTGCAGGGTGGCTTCGCCTTCGGCGTTCCGGAATTCGGTTTGCGTGATGGCCCGGCCTTCGATGACGCCGAAGCTTCCCGCCGATTGCTGGCCATTGCCCGATTTGCCGAGCTGGTTCTGCCATGTGATCATGCCGATCACCATCAGGCCGATGATGATAAACCAGAGCCATGACTGATGCTTACGAATGGTTCCAAACATATAATAAAGGGGTCGCAAACTACCCGGCTTGCACCGCTTCGGTCAAACGCAAAATCGCGGACTTGCGCGGCATCCGGAGCAAGGCTGGCTCGCCGGGCCGGTGGCGGGACTCTCATGAATCGGGCCAGTGCGCGCATTCATGCTTCTTTTCAGCTAGGCTGCGGCCCGCGCCGAACCGGCCAACGGCGCGCATGATTGTATTTTTGTCCGGTGGGCGCTTTATTTTTCAGCCAGTTGCCGCTTGCCACCTGTGGCGGTTTTTGCGACGCTGACGCCCATGTTGAAAAAAATTTTGCCGCTTTTGCTTTTACCGCTTTTCCTGGCCGGTTGCGCGACTGAAATCACCAACCTGACGCCCCGCCAGCAAACACGCAATCCGAACAACCTCTACCCGGTGGAAGTTGCCTTCAGTTCGCACCAGCAAAATGTGCGCTGGGACAGTGTGAAGCCGACCGTGATTGTCAACGGCCAGCCGTTCGAAATGCATCCGACGCAATTGATGACCAATCGCTGGGAAGGCCTCGTGCCCGCGCCCGCCGGCGCTGCTGCAGTCAAATATCATTACCGCTTTGATTTCAACGTCAACGGCTTTGGCAAAATGAGCGCCGAAAATGCCGTGTCGCCGGATTTCACGCTGAAAATTCTCGACCAGCAATAAGCTGCCGTTTTTTTAATCTCCAGGCCGCGCCCGCCAAGGCGCGGCTTTTTATTTGAAGGTAGAGACGCCGCGCTGCGGCGTCGCCGTCTGCGTTCAGCGGACGGAACGATTTGCCCGCGGCCTGAATCGAGCCGCACATTGCGCCGCTGAACGCGGCGCGGACAGCGCAGCGCGCTGTCCCTACCCGGATGGAGATATTGCCATCCGTCTCCCTCCTCGACAAATCCCTTCGCGCGCGCAACACTCCGGCGCGATGGCGACTGAATCCGATTCACCCTTTGACCAGCTTTTGAAGGAATACAGCCTGGTCTTCCGCGAGTTTGACGACCTCACGCTGGCGCGCTGGCTCGCGCAAACGCTGGGTCAACTCGAGGGCAAAGCCTGGCGGAGCACGCATCCGCTGCTGGGGGCGTATCGGCTGGCGGCGCAAATCGGCCATGAGCGGCAAATCTGGTTCAAACGCCTCGCCACCCCGCCGGCGGGGTATCTCGAATCCCCCTGCTGCCGGGCGCCGATGCTGCCGTTGCTCACGCGGGATGTGCGTGAAACCGGACTGATTTGCCAGCATTGCAGCGACACGCTGGTTCCGTTCGAGGAAATTCCCGAAGCCGTTCGCGGCGACCTGGACCATTGGGCGTTGCAATATGCGCCGGTTCACGCGGTCGCACATTGGGATGATCGACAGCGCAAGGGCGCGGGCAATTATGATCGCGCGTTCGAACAAGCCGCGCGGGAAGCCGAGGCGCTCCTCATCCGCGCCGGCAGCCAGCTCGCGCCGAAATTCCTGGAGTTTTATCCCGCCATCATCTGGGAAGACCAGGACGAATGCCTGGAGGTGCGCCCCGAGGATATCCTCATTTAAGATTTCGGATTGGCAATTTTCGATTTAAGATGGCGGGCACGAGTGATGGCTCCGGTAAATTGTAAATGAGAGAATGAAATGGTTTTTTAAATGGGCGATTCGGATCGTGGTGCTGTGCATCGTGGCAGCCGTCCTGTTGCTCGTGTTCAAAGACTCGATTTTGCGGCTGGTGGCTGAACACCAGATCCGCGCCGAGACGGGGATGGAAGTGAAAATCGGGCGGTTCTCCTCCGGGCTGTTCTCGCCGGTGGTCACGATTGAAAACCTCAAGCTTTACAACACGCCGGAATTTGGCGGCACGGAATTCCTCATCATTCCGGAGTTGCACGTCGAGCTGGACCGCGACGCGCTGGCCCAGCAAAAAGTGCGGGTTAAACTGATGCGCTTCAACCTGGCCGAATTGGACGTCGTCAAAAATCAGGCGGGAGAAACCAACCTGATCACCATGCTGGCCAAAATGCCGAAGGGGAAAATCGCGCCTCATGGCATTCACGTGGGCGGCAAGAAATTCGAGTTCGAGAGCATCGATGTGCTGAACCTTTCGCTCGGCCGCACGCGCTTCATTGATTTAAAAAATCACAACAACGACCGCGAGGTGGCCATCAACATGGACAACCAGGTGTTTAACAATGTCAAAACCGAGGGAGACCTTTACGGAATCATGCTGTTGATTTGGCTGCGCAGCGGTGGCGCTTCTTTCATCAAACCCGGCGACCTGACGAACGATCTTTTGAATCGCAAGCATCATGGTGTCCGCAAGCAAATGGAACGGCCTGCTTCGCCCGCGAAGACGAATTGATTTATACGCAAACGATTCTAGACAAGCTTTGTGAGACACATTACAACCGCTTCTGTGACAGAGATCAGGAGATAGACGTTGAACACTTCGCATTAAATTATGAGTACACAAACACCCAGTCCGAGTTCCACGTTTGACACGGTCATTGGATTTGCTGTCCTTGGCTGCCTGGTAGCAGGCGGAGTCGGCATCGTGAAGGCGCTCGGCATGAACAGCGGCGTCGATGTGCTGTTGTGTTTAGTCGGATCCTCGGCGGCGTTCGGGACGGTGCTTTATTTCTGCTTTCATAAAGATTGAGCGTTTAAGAGACAGAGTCTCCGGCTTGCGAACCTTACAGGGGGCGTTTGTGCGCACCAATGCCTCACAGCACCAGAGCGGGTCTACATCTTCATCATTCCATTTTCCGCTTTTTTACCCGCGTTTCCGGGCTTAGGTTCTGCGAATGGATAAAGATCAGGTCGCGGAAATTCTCGTCAGCATCGGCACATTGCTGGAATTGAAGGGTGAAAATCCTTTCAAAACGCGCGCTTATTTCAACGCTGCGCGGTCTATCGAGACCAGCCATGAGCCGCTCGCAAAACTTATCGCTGAAAATCGCCTGGGGGAAATCAACGGCGTCGGCGAGGCGCTTCAGAAAAAAATCACTGAACTCGTCACGACCGGCAAACTGGTTTATTACGAGGACCTCAAAGCCTCCGTCCCGCCCGGCCTGCTCGCGATGATGGACATTCCCGGCGTCGGCCCCAAAAAAATCAAGGTGCTGCACGATGAATTGGGCATCGCCAGTGTGGAGGAGTTGGAAAAGGCCTGCCAGGATGGCCGGGTCGGGAAGCTCAAGGGTTTTGGCGAAAAAACGGCGCTGAATATTTGCGAAGGCATCAATCGCCGCCGTTCCTACGCGTCGAAACATCTTTTGGATGACGCGTTGCTCGCGGCCGAATCCGTGCTGGATGATTTGCGTTCACATCCCGACGTGATCCGCTCCAGCGAAGCCGGCAGTTTGCGCCGTCGCAAGGAAATCATCGGCGACATCGACCTGCTCGTTTCTTCCAAAGAGCCAGCGGGGGTGATTGATTTTTTCACGCGGCGGCCCGGCGTTTTGAACGTGATTGCCAAAGGCGACACCAAGGCAAGCGTGCTGCTCGAGGGCGGCATTCAGTCCGATTTGCGCGTGGTGAGCGACGCGGAATTTCCGTTTGCACTGATGTACTTCACCGGCAACAAGGAGCATAACATCGTCATGCGCCAGCGCGCGATTCAACGCGGCTTGCGGCTGAACGAATACGGCCTGTTCCGTTCGAAGGAGGAAACGCGCGACCCCAAGCTGCTCGTCAAATGCAGCACCGAGGAGGAAATTTTTCAGCAGCTCGGCCTTAATTACGTCCCGCCTGAATGCCGCGAAGACACGGGCGAGTTCGCGCTGGCGGAAAAAGAGCCGTTTCCGCGCCTGATTCAATGGGGCGATCTGAAGGGTTCTCTGCACAATCATTCGACGTGGAGTGATGGCCGCATGACGATTGAGCAAATCGCGACCGCCATGCGCGAGCTGGGCCTGGCGTATTGGGCTGTCACCGACCATTCCAAATCTTCGGTGCAGGCCAACGGTCTCGATGCCGCACGTCTGCGGCAGCAGATCAAGGAAATCAAGGCCCTGAACCAGCGGCTCGCGGATGAAGGAATTGATTTCCGCCTGCTCACGGGGGCGGAGGTGGACATTCTCGCAGAGGGCAAACTGGATTTTCCGGACGATTTGCTCGCGGAACTGGACGTGGTCGTGGCCAGTGCGCACCAACGGCTGGCGTTGGATGAAGCGCAAAACACCAAGCGCATCATTCGCGCTGCGGAAAATAAATTCGTCCACATGCTGGGCCATCTCACGGGACGGCTGCTGCTGGATCGCGATCCTCAAAAAATGAACGTGCGCGAAGTCATCGATGCCTGCGCGGCCACTGGCACGTGGATTGAACTCAATGCCACGCCCGACCGGCTCGATATGGACTGGCGTCATTGGCAATACGCCAAAAGCAAAGGCGTCAAGTGCGTCATCAACTGCGACGCGCACCGTTTCGAGCACGCCGGTTATCTGCGGCTCGGCGCGGACGTGGCCCGCAAAGGCTGGCTGACGAAGGCGGATGTATTAAACACGTTGCCGCTGCCGAAACTGCTGAAGGAATTGAAGAAAAAGCGGGGGTGAAAATTAAATTGCGCGCTGCAGGATTTCCGTCAGCTCGTTTTCCGTGAGCTTTATCGGGTTTGCTTTCATGCTGCTGGCGTTCATCGCGTTCTTCACGATTTCGCCGATGTGCTCGGACTTGATGCCGTGCGCGCCGAGGCGGGAAATTTTGAAATCGCTCACCAGTTGCCGAATCCATTCGATGCCCACCTGGGCAGTTGCGTGATCGTCCCCGGTCAGAATTCGTGCAACACAATTATAACGGCTGCGGGCGCAACTACTCTGGTCGCGTTCTCGCAGGGCGCGCAAATTCGTTTCCATCACGTCCGCCAACAATGCCGCGCAAATTTCCCCATGCGGCGCGGAAAACAATCCGCCGATGGGCCCGGCGAATCCATGCACTGCTCCCAGTCCTGCGTTTGCCAGCGCCATCCCCCCAAACAGGCTTGCCACCGCCATGTCCGCGCGGGCTTTGGCGTCGGTACCGTTTTCGACCGCCCTGCGAAAAGAGTTCGCCACGCGGCGGATGCCTTCGATGCAGACGGCATCCGTCATGGGATTGGCGCGCAAACAAACATACGGCTCGATGAGCTGCGTGAGCGCATCCAGCCCGGTGCTGGCCGTGATGCCCGGCGGAAGATTGTAGGTGAGTTCCGGATCAACCAAAGCGACGCTGGGCAGCATGTTCCGGCTGCGCAAGCTGACCTTGATGCGATGCTCCGGCGAAGCGAGAACTGCATTGCGCGTGACCTCGGATCCGGTGCCGGCAGTCGTCGGAATCGCGATGAACCGCGCCGGCTGTTTCGTGAGGGCCTTGCCTTCGCCGATGATCTCCAGGTAATCGAGCACGTCGCCCTCATTGGTCAACATCGCTGCGATGGCTTTGCCGGCGTCTAGCACGCTGCCGCCGCCAATGCCAATCACCCAATCGCACTTTTCTTTTTTTGCGAGAGCAACGCCGTCACGCACGGTTTGAATTTTGGGTTCGCCGGAAACTGGAAACGTGACAACGTCCACATTGTTTTCGCGAAGGATTTGCAGGAGCGGTTCAGCCCGTTGGACATTTCTTCCGGTGACCACCAGCGGTCGGCGTCCGGAGTTTTGGATGGTAGGCCCGGCTTCACGCAGTTTTCCCGGCCCAAAAATAATCGTGGCCGCGGTAGTGAACTCGAATTGCATCACCAGCCCTGGTCCTCGGGGAAAATATTCGTGAACGCCTTGCGGCTGCGCGGCGCGGCCATCATCGGCTCCACGGTGTCGCGCCACACCTGGTAATGTTTGGTTTCCTTATGCGCCGCGTTCGCCTCGGGTGTGCGATACACCTCCACCAGCGCGAACCGCTCCGGATCCTCCTGTTGCTGCACGAAATCGAAGCGCGCAATCCCCGGCTCCTTCACGCTCTCGCGCGCGTTGGCGATGGTGGCTTGCTTAAACGCGTCGACGAACTCTGGTTTGACTTGGATTTGGATGTGAATAACTAGCATGAGATTTTCCCGATGAATTCCCCAGTTTCAAAGCGTCAAAAATTTCAGCACTTCCACTTCCTTGCGGAAAACCAGTTCGATGACGTTGCCTTTGAACCGAACGGAAAGGGGCGCGCGCGGCTCGGAGTAATCAAACATTATTTTGCCGTTCCCGGGACTGAGCCGCCGCAGGTCCATGGCCGAATTCAACATGCCGGGAAGGGTGGTCAGGCTGTCGGGGTCGAGATCAGGCGCCTGGTGGCTCGCGAAACAAAAAACAAATTTCCCATCCACGTGCGACACGAGCCCGCCCGGTTGCACGTTCCACAAAACCTTGCCCGTTTTGCATTCGATGTGAAGCACCGACACCGCCGTTTTTTTGCTGATGTCGATTTGGCGTGAATATTTGAGGCTGTCCAGGTCGGCGGTGGTGGAGTTCACATACATCGTGCCCTGGTCGTCAAAGAACAATCCGGCGATGCCGATGGTCGGCACGCGCCAGCGCACATTTCCGCTCGCGAGGTCGAAGGCGGTCAGGGTCGCCGCGTCAAAAACATAAAGAGCATCGCCGTGCTCGACGCAGGGGCCTTCGCCAATCGACGTGTCGGCGGAATCGTCGTCGTCCAGGCGGCTGCCGCCGCCGAGAGTATAATTCAGGTCGGCCTGCCAAAGTTTCTTGTTCGATTGATCCAGTACGACAAACATTTTTCCGCCAGCCACGATGGTCGTGGTTTTTTGCTGAATCACTCTGGGCGGTCCGATGATTTCGCCGGTCCAATCCGCAATGTCTTTCGCGTCTGGGCGGTGAACGGTCACTTGATAACGGCTCACATCCTCAGTGACGGTATCGCCGCCGCGATCGCGTTGCATGTCGTTGAGAATTTCGTTGGCGACCTCGGTTGTCTTCGTCACTGACACAGCGCCATCAAGCGCCGAGTGGGCCGGCTTGGCTTTCATGGCTGAGTAGGAGACAGATTTTTGTTCAAGGACTTTTGACGACCACGCCACGTGGCCGTATTTACTGTTGATGAATGAACGACCAAAGAGCGCCCGCATCTCTTCATCCCGGGCTGCGGCGCGCGGTTCAGCCTGCGCATCCTCGTCCTTCATTTCCTGCAGAAGTTGTTCCTGATGCCGCGTATTCGAGAGCGTGGCGGGCAAGGCAATCTTGGCAGCGTACGGCAGATTTTGCGCCTGCTGCGCGACTTCGGTGGGGCTCAGCGGTTTGTCCGAAGCGCCGGGAGTTGTCGGCAGGCCGCCGGTGGCTCCCTTTTTGCCGCCGGCCGGCTTGGTTTTTTGTGTTGCGGCGAGGACGGAGGATGACACCGGCTCGCCAATTTCTTCGGTGCGCGTTTCGCCCGAGGCGAGATTGAGATGAGTGATGATATATTGCCCGAACGCGTTCTCGTCGGTGAACACCAACTCGCTTCCGACCAGCTTCGGCCGCTCATAAGTGTTGGGTAGCGCGACTTCCTGGCCCGGTTTGCCAGTATCCCAATCATAGCGGGTCAATTTTCCATCCCTGGCCACCCAGATATTTTGGTCCTGGATGAAAAGCTGCAGCGAGCGTTGCATTTCCTCCTGAACCTCCTTGATGATATCATCCTGCAAACGGACGCGCGGGCGGAATTCCGAATCAACGCCACGCCTGGCGGCGTCGTTTATTTCGGCCTTATTCTGGTTCATCTGCCGGTCCACTGCGGCGTCCATTTGTTCCTTGGTAATTACGTCGGTGGTCCAGGTTGCTTTTTTCGAGCCAAGATCATAACGGGCGAGTTGGAAGCCGTGCAGGAACACGATTTGGTTTTTACCGCACAAACGCGAACTCCCCGCGTAAGCCATTTCGGGAAAGCGAACCGAGAAGATGGAATGCGGCACCGAGCCAAACCAGGCATACCAAATCCAGCCGGCGAGCAGCGCCACGATCAATACTGAGACACCGGCGCCGATGAGTCCGACTTTTCGCCATTGCCGGGCTTCCCGCACGGATTTTTGCCCGGCATAAAGGGGCACGTTGATCCCATTCGCCGTCGCCCGGGCCTGGCACAATGGCGAGCAAACGTAACCAAACATGGCCATGCACGAGGGGCAAATCGGCTTTTGACAGACAAAACAGCGCTCGAAGGCGAGTTCGCCCTGATGTTTGGTGCAGGGTTGCGGGTCATCAGCGCTGCGACCGGGCTGCGGCGCGCTTTCCACGGCAGTCCCGTGCGTGGCGGTGGATGGGGAGCGGGAGATGGCCAGCTTCGCCGGAGCCGCCGGCGCATGCAGGGACGTGGTCTCGACGCGTTTTCGCGCCGCTGGCGTCGCGGCGGCAGAAGGGGCGGATGAAGCGACGCCCAGTTCCTCGCGGATCAATTCATTGATGGGCCCGGACAAATCGACGTTGCACTCTGGGCAGACGAACCGCACCGGATCTCGCGCCATTTCGGGCGTTACGTCGATGGAGTACTTGGCTCCGCAGGGGCACTGGACTTTCATAACATCAGGGTTTGGGGTTTAACAACACGATGGGCGGCCTCAGTTCCAGGGAGAAGGGCGCGTTATCGCCGCTCGAAACGACTGCGCCGCCGCACGTCAGGAAGTTGCCGCCGCCCTTGCCGTGATTATTCCCCGGCGGCTTGCCGTTGCTGGAAAAAACCGTGTCGCCGGTGTTTTTTGAAAATGAATTCACCTGCGCGTCCGACATCAAGGTGGTGTCAACGTCCGCAGAACGGCGGCCCATATAATAGGCGTAGCTGATTTTCCAATCGCGAAAGGATTTGCCGGCGGGTAGGGGAGTATCGCCGCTGGCCGGGCAGAGAAAATCCGACGTGTCCGAAGTATAACGTGGCACGAGGAGCACCAGGGCGTCTTCGGAATCGAGAGCGTTGGTAGCCACGGGATATTTCGCCGCATAGTCGCGCGCGTAAATCTCCATCGCGAGATAAATCTTCTCGAGATGCTGCCGGCAGGCGGTGAGGTCGGTGTCGCGCTTGGAAGGGCCGTGGCTCCAATAAAGAGTAGTCAGGAGGAGGAACACCGCCACGACGACCAATAATTCAATCAACGAAAAGGCGGCGCTGGCACACAACCGACAATGGAGCTGGCGCGGCTCCTGCATAAATCTTTTATAGCCCAGAATGGCGATTGGTTGCAATGGCGAATAAGATTCGAACTTTAAGTTGGGAGTGATTGAAATGGGTGACGGGCGCGGCTGTGTTCCGCGGAGCGGAATCAGCCGCAGCAACGTGAAACGCTCAAAGAATATTACAAATGACTGGATTGGCCGGACCGGTGCGGCTGATGCTTCGCACACAGCGGCGATTCATCCCAGTCGAATTTTACCCGCTTTTAGTCACACCCTCTTGAATTTCCCAGGCCCAAGTTTTCAGAACTTGAATGCCGAAAAAATGAAATCGAAAATTTGTCCGGCACGGAGGCGCGCCGACAACAAAAACCGGGTTTCCGAGGAGGGCGGACTCACTTTTCTGGGGGAAAGACCGAATGAATGTTTTGCGAAAATAGCGGTATATTGTGCCAATGAAACCCAGGCACGAGTCTCATATCATGGAGTCAGTCAATCCTCCCCGCGTGATTTCTTTCGATCTCCAGGATGATGGCTCCATTCCCAACAGCAAATTCCCGCTGCTGATTTACCAGGGCGCGGTCAAACCGGCTCCGCGAGACCCGGCGTCGGTCTTCGAGCAATTGTTTTCCGGAAACGGCTGGACCGGCGCCTGGCGCGATGGCGTTTACACCTATCATCATTATCATAGCAACACGCATGAAGTGCTCGGTGTGTACGCCGGGTCGGCCACGGTGAAATTCGGCGGCGACAAGGGGATCAAACAGAAACTCACGGCGGGCGATGTGGTCATCATCCCGGCGGGTGTGGCGCACAAGAACCTAGGGGCCAGCAGCGATTTCGGCGTGGTGGGCGCGTATCCGCAGGGAGTCGAGTGGGACATGAATTATGGCCAGCCCAAGGAGCGTCCGCAGGCGGATCAAAACATTGCGGCTGTCCCGATGCCGGATTTGGATCCGGTTTATGGCCGGGGCGGCCCCTTGCACGAGCAATGGGCGAAGTAGTTCTGAATCTTTCGCCGTGCCACTAGGTGGCGGCCATCTGCTCCAGGATGGCGCTCGCAATTTCTTCGTTCGCGGACAATCCCGGCACCAAAATGCTGCGCAGGCGTAGCAGGAGGCCGTCGAGTTCCTGCAGGGGCCGATCAAAAACGGTTTCGAGCGCCAGCGGAGAGACATCCCCGAAGCTGCTGCAAAAACTTTGCGGGCTCGCCCCCGGGAACAGCCGCAGCATCAACGCCATTGCTTCCAGCCAGAGTTCCAGATTGATCTTCGAGCGCGCTTGTTCCGGTGAATCCGCGGATTCAATCAATGCCTGCGGGCTGACCAGGTCGAAAAGGTGCGAGTCACGTTCCAGCGCGGATTTGAGTATCGGGATGAATTCCGCTCCCGCTTCCGTGTCGCGGCCGGCGTGCCGGGCAAGGCTTTGCACCTCGTCGAGGATGACCGGCAGATTGCTTTTGCCATTCGCTAAAAGAGTGCGGACGGCGATGACGCCGAGTGAGAACAGGTCGCACGGGGAACTGAGCAGCGGCCAGATTTCGTAAGGCGAGCGGGGGAAAACCGTTCCTGCCGCGCGCTTGAGCGAGGCGACCACCGGGTCCGGGAGCCGCGCGGGCACGGTGCGGAAACGCGCTTCCTTCGGCCCCACGGCTTCGGAGAGATAAACGTGCGCGAAAAATTCCATCCGCTCCTCAGCCATCGGCAGTTTGAACCACAGCAAATCGTGCGCGTCCAGCCCGAGGTAATCCTCGGCCACCAATGTGCCGTCCAGGACCACGCCGTCGGCTTCCATTTTCACTTCGCGAATGCGAATGCTGCCGATCCCAAAGGAATGCGCGGCGAGACCCTCCGGCAGAAACGGAGAGGGTTCAATCCTGCCGAGGCGAATAAAATATTTTTGCGCGGTGGATTTGATCTGGAGCGGGTACGCCTGGCCGGGTTTGACGAGTTCGCATTTCGCGGTCCACAACGCCGGAAATTGCTCGCCGACCTGGCCGAGATGGACGCCGAAACTCGCGGGAGAAAGATTCAATAGCGGAAGCTGCTGGGATTTCACGTAGCTCCGGACTTCCTTGAACAAATCGCGCAGCGCGGAAAGTTTCAGGAAGAAAATTTCATTCAAACCTTCAACGGCATCGCCGCGCGGGCGCAGCAGGAACGGAATCCCTTTCGGCACGGCCGACCAGGTTTGCAATTCCGCATAGACGCTGCGCGGGAAAAGGCGCGTGGCTCCCGAGCCCATCCCATTCCACGGCGCACCTTCGAGGACCTGGAGATATTCGTCGAGGCCGAGCGGCGTGAAGCGATTCACCCGGACCAGCCCGGCGTGCGGATTGAAAACCGCCCGCGCGCCGTCGCTCAATCGTTCGATGCCTTGCACGTGGGAATTCGCCGGGGCATCGGTTGCGGTCGAAAGGAATGCTTTGGCGCCGGTGGCCTCCGGGTCGTGCAAATAACGGAAGGGCGAAGTCGAGTAAGGCGGCAGGCCGAGGGAAGTGAGCAAGGCATCGTCCTTGCAGATTCGCCACTTGGCCGGGTCCACGATGGCAAAGCCGGAGGTTTTCTGACCGGTTTGTTTCTCAATCAGAATCGGCGGCGGATTGTTTTCCTCCATGCCGGTCACGATGACCGATTCCGGGAGATTCTCGAGATAAGCCTGGTACTCCGAGTGCCAGCGCTGGTCGAAGGTGAAATTGGTGAGCCGTTCCTGGTAGTTGGAAAAGGCCAGGTCGCGCAATTCGAGCGTTTGCACCCAGACTTCCACCCATTCCTGGACGCGAGCGTCGGCATCGCAAACCGCTCCGAGATAAGCGCGGGAGCCTGGCAGTTCGCGCAAAAGAACAAACGGCCCGCCGACGGGACTGGATTCGGGCCGCACGTACACGCAAATCCGAAGCGGAGCGCCCGGATCGGGCCGATGAATGGGCGCGAGTTGCCAGGTGGATGGATCCAAGGATTCCAGCGGCTGTTCATCATTACCCATCCGATGTTTATGGCAAAAAATGGCCGAGTTGCAAAGTAAAACCGTTGTTGGGAAAGCCAACGAGCGAATGACGTGAGGCAAAAACTCCAACTTCCGGGTTCGAGCGTGCCAGGTCTGAGATCGGCCCTCCGAATCCATGCCTACCCCCGGTTGAATAGGGTTGAATAGGTTGGAACGCGCCTCGGTTCGCCAAGGAAACGAGGGGCTCAGCCACCGATGGACGCGAACGGACGCGGAGTGGGAAATCCGCCGAAATGAACCTGGGCGCAGACGAGACCCGCGAGACGGCACCCTTTGATTGTTTTTTTTATTTTTACCCCGGATTAGGCCGGATTTACCCGGATAAATTCTTTGGCGAAAATGGAGACAACTGAATGAGAGCGAGTTGCGTGGAAAGTGAAAATTTGTGTCCGCACAGGTTTTTTGCCCGGCGAAGCCCGCCCCAAAATGCTCCTTTGCCATTTCCATCTTTCCTTTCTCCCTCCTTTTGTCGGTTTGTTTATAGCATGGCTGTCAAATCGGAAAGCCGAGCAAAACGGGGCCGGCTGCAAGTATTTACAGGATCCGAAGAAACTGGGAGGTTCGATTTTTGGAGAAGAAGAAGAGCGTGAATTAGCGAAAAAGCTGTGGTATATGGCAATAAAATCTGCCTGAAAAAGTTTGCCCAAAAAAATCGACTTGCTATTCTCCCGGCTCATTTACAAACACAGAGATTATCTTGCAGAAGGGCAGTATGCACTTCGCAAAATTTGATACAAACTTATGGTCGGAGTTGACCTATTTTGCGGGGCAGGCGGGATGACACTGGGAGCAAAACTCGCAGGTATCCGAGTTGCTTTCGCGGTTGAAAGTGATTTTCATGCCGCAGAGACTTACCGCGCGAACCACCCTGAGGTGAAGCTTTTCCAAAAAGACATCCGCAGTTTAAAAAAAATCCCCGTGATCGCAAAGAAGGAACAAACGATCCTTTTCGGCGGTCCGCCTTGTCAAGGATTCTCTACGTCCAATCAACGCACCCGTGGCCGCGCGAATAAAGGCAACTGGATGTTTCAGGAATTTCTACGTTTAGCGGATTCTTGGCAGCCCGATTGGATTGTGTTTGAGAACGTAAAAGGAATTCTTGAAACAGAACAAGGGGCATTTTTAAGTCTAATCTTAGACGGATTCAAAGATTTGGGGTATACGGTTACCGCTGGCAAACTCAATGCTTCAAATTTTGGTGTTCCCCAACATCGAGAACGCTTATTTGTTATTGGCTCTCGTCACGGAGCGCAGCTACAGCTACCGCGCGCCATTCATAAAAGAGCAATTCCAGTAAAAACGGCGATTGGGGATCTTCCAGATTTGGAGAACGGAGCAACGATTGATTTCCTCCCCTATAAAGGCATAAGCAGATCGATTTATGTTCGGCAACTTCGAAACGGCGATACCGCCGTTTCTGGAAATCTGGTAACAAAAAACGCCGAATTTGTGCTACAGCGTTATAAGCATGTCCCCCGGGGTGGAAACTGGGAAGATATTCCGGTGTCGCTTATGAATAACTATCGAGAAAACTACGAGTGTCACACCAAAATTTACCATCGGCTTGATCCAGATAGGCCTTCTACAGTGATTGGTAATTATCGAAAAAATATGCTCATTCACCCATTTCAAGATCGAGGCCTGTCGGTGCGAGAGGCCGCTCGCATTCAATCCTTTCCAGATAAATATCAATTTTGCGGATCAATCGGATTTCAACAACAGCAAGTTGGAAACGCGGTGCCACCTTTATTAGCAATGGCCGTTTTCAAGGATTTAATTAAAAGGGCTAAAAATGTGGCAAACCCAAAAAATTGAAACAGCCACTAAATCAGCGCTCAACAATGAGCGCGGGGATGCTCAAGGAGATGAAAAATTTGCTCTTTATCTTAACGCAAGGAAACTGCTTTTAGAAGAGGTCATCGAAGAAATCAAGAGCGTCGAACCGTCGCTAACGGATCACGGTCCTCGGCACATTGCAAACGTCTTAGAAAATATCGAACGCATTCTCGGAGATGATGTAGCAAGGTTGTCTGGTACGGAATTGTATTGTTTGATTTTGGCGGCACTGTTTCATGACGCGGGAAACATAAAAGGTCGCGATGACCATCAAAATAAAATCAGTAAAATCTACGATTTTATTCGGAAAGACGGTGAGCGTTTCAAACAAGAAAAACTGATCTTACTGCAGGTTGTAGCAGCGCATTCGGGAAAAGCCGCTGACAGAACCAAAGACACACTCAAGTTTCTCGAACCTGCACATCTAGATGCTCGCCCCGTGAATCTTCGGCACATTGCCGCAATTTTACGATTTGCGGATGAGTTGGCAGAGGGACCTCAACGAACCTCTCGCTTTATGCAAGAAGGGGGCTACGACAAAGCCAGTAAGATCTATCATGAGTATGCGAATATAACAGAGGTCTGCATCGATCGTGGGAGCAAACGTATCGCATTAACTTACAATGTTACCGTAAGAACGAAGGAAGATGGATCGATTGCAGATGAAAATAAGTTTAAAGAGCTTGTTGAATTTGTTTACAGGCGCATTCTTAAACTTGACCAAGAACGTAAATACGCTAAGCATTATTGCTCTTTGCTCGAGTCTTTCAAGGAGGTCTCGGTAGTCATCAATTTTTGGGCGGACAACGAAATTATCAATTTGGGTCTGAAACCACTCGTCCTTACTGATCTGGTTGTTCCTGGAGATGCGTGCAAAAGCTTATCCGAGTACGACCCATCCTATGCTGTGGAGAATTTGATCGCAAATTGGAGGGCAAATAAATGAATGACTTTACCAATCCGTTCGAATACGAAGCCGCAAACAAATTGAAATCCGACCAGATACTAGATTTTTACATTGAAGATTTTAATTATTCGCGCTTCGTCCACTCGAAGAGGAATATCTTTCTTATAGGTGAACGTGGCACCGGAAAAACAATGACCCTCTTGTTCAACTCGCTTCCTGTCCAAGCAGCGAAGGCCGACAAGGAAGGCGCGATATTAAACCTCGGTATCATTTGCGTTTACGTCCCATGCAATACGCCTCTAACTCACAAGACTGAATATGCTTTGTTAGAACAATTCCAAGGTGCAGTTATTAGCGAGCATTTTTTAGTGATGTCAATAATGTATGCGATCGCCGATACGCTTTCGTGTTTGGCTAATTTGATTAGCGAGAATGAAGCGCCCACAGTCGCGCACGAACTCGAATTCATCTTAGGATTTAAATTGCCTGAGAATGCAAAACTATTAGACGCCTTAAAGTTGGTCTTGCAGAAGGAAACAGGGGAATCTCAAAAAGCGTTAAACGCGAAAAAGCCTGAGGCTTTTTATGAAAGCGCACGGTCTTTTTCAACCGGAGTAATGCCTCTTCTTTCTTGTTTGGGCAGAATTCCAAAATTGAAAGATAGCCACTTTGTCATCATGCTTGATGACGCGCACGATTTAAATGAATCACAGGTTAAGACGCTGAATTCGTGGATTGCGTATAGAGATAATTCGTTGTTCAGTTTCAAAGTCGCCACCACGAAAGTCGGGAGACCACCCTTTTTAACTTCTTCGGGCGGAGCAATATTGGAGGGCCATGATTTTACCTTGGTAGATATGGAAGTTCCGTACCAAAATAAATATTCTAATTTTGGGAAACTGGCGCGAAGTATAGTTCAAAAACGATTGGAGAAGGTAGGAGTTTTAAACAAGACTCCCGAAGAATTTTTCCCAACAAATCCTGAATTCGAAAAGGATTTAAATTTTTGCGAGACGAGAATTCGAGAGGAAGCAAAAAAACATTTTCCCGAAGGGACACCAAAGCAAATTGGCGACTACGTTTACAAGAATGCTCGCGCAGCATATTTTCGCGAACGTTCGGCAAAAGCAAATCGTCCTCCCTATTCCGGTTTTGACATTTTAGTTCATATTTCAACTGGCGTTATACGAAATCTGTTGGAACCTTGTTATTGGATGTATGATAAAGTTGTCTCTGAGCAGCGTGCATCAGGAGAAGCAACAGTAGTTGTTCAAGAAATTTCCCCTTCCATCCAAACCGAAATTATTCTCGAACGAAGCAAGAAAAAATGGGAGTGGATAAAAGAAGGCTTTGATAAAAGCATAGAAGGTTGTTCAAGGACTGATGCGGAACGGGTGTTTCAACTTTTTGACAACTTGGCGGTGCTCTTTCGCGAAAGATTGCTGAAGCATAAATCTGAACCCCGCGCGATTGCATTTACCATTTCAGAAACTGATCAACCAAAACACGCCGACTTGTTAGGGCTATTGGAGATTGCACGCAAAGCGCAAATTCTTTATACATACACCAGTTCAGCCAAAGATTTAGGCAAGAGAGAAACTTACTATGTCCCCAATCGGATACTGTGGCCAGATAGGGGTTTAGATCCACACGGACAGCATGCCAGAGCATCAATAAAATCTAAAGACTTGTGGGCTGCTGCAACTCAAAATCGTCAAATTCCTTTCTCTGCAACAGATGCAGATTTATCGATAGCAATTGAAGGGGATCTCTTCAATGAATAAGCACATTATTTTCACAGCAGCAAGTTGGGAACCCCGTTTTTTTTCTGGTTTCGAAAGAATTCTTACTCGCTTTACCCCTGAACGAGTGGTGATGTATTTCTTTTCGGAATACGCAAATTTATCTCAAGCGAATCGGGAACGCATACGCTCTTGCTGTAAGACGAATTCGATAACCTTAGAAGAATTTGAGGTTTCCTTTGCCGATCCCATTGGAACCTGGAAAGTCTTGTATGCAACTGCGGCAGCATGGTGTAATGGTGATAGTTCTGCCGTAATTGACATCACCACAATGCCAAGAGAAACGACTTGGATATTGTTCGGCTTATTCGGCGATCGAGCGATCCCCGTGACATGGGCTTATCATAAACCACAGGGGTATAACAACACTTGGCTCAGTCGGGATCCCGACCGTCCTCGATTAGTGCCTAAGATGGGCGGTGTGACGAAATTAGGCTTTCCCATAAAACTCTTGCTCACAAGCGGGTTTGATGTTGAACGAGCCCGACAGTTAATTCTTTTTTTTGAGCCCGAGCATGTTTTGGTAGGCATACAAACCGGCATTCAATTTGGCAACAAACTTCTGAATGCGGCTCGCCATCTGCAAGAGTTTCAAGGCAGTTCAGCTACAAAATTGTTTGAAATTGACGCTTATGCTCCGGATTGCGGTTACGAGAGTCTTGAACGCGAAATTAAAGAGCATCTTGCCGACTCGAATTTAATAATGGCTTCTTTAGGGCCTAAAACTTCCGCAGTTGCATTGTATCGAATTCACAATAAATATCCGCAAACAAGTTTGGCATATGCTCCGTCTAAGGAATTTAATCCAGATTATTCTTTTGGAATCGCCGAAACGTTATACGGGCAACTTTAACTTGTCAGAACGTCGCTTTGATTCAGTTGGTAAAGGGATCAGTCATAGTATCGCCATATTTTCAAATTTTGTGGTGCTGCTTTTTGCGTTTCGGGTTCTTCCGATCGTACCAATACAGCAAGTGTGCGAGGTATCCTCGTGTTCCCATGTGCAACCGCTGGGCGATCCAGTTAAGTTTCATCGTCGTTTCGGCTCGCAACCGTTTCGCCAGACCTACTTTGAAGGCGTCGCCTTTGCGCCGCTCGGTCAGGACTTGTTCGGTCCACACTTTGCGCTTGAGGGCGTTGGCGATAATCCCCTCCGCCCGCGCTTCGGCGCTCTCCTGTAATTCTTCTCCGTAATGCCATTCGCCGCGCCGTTCCGTCATTTGCGCGAGCAATTCCTTGCGAAACGTTTTGTCGCCCAAAAACCAGCCGCGCCGCAGCGGTTTGTAGTCATGGTCCCGTTCCCCCGCGCGACGCGCTTCCATTTGCGCGGCAAATACACGCCGCCCCGCCGCGCTGTCGGCGGGCAGCGCCCATTCTCCGAACAATCGATCCGTCCGCAGCCACGCCGGCCGGCGCGAGGACGCTTGCAAATACAGCGGGTAACTGCTCCAGGCGTGGCTTTCCAATCGTCGTTCATCGCCCAGGATGCGCGCGCGCACCGGATTCAAGTGAACGTAATCGCAAACGGTTTTCAAATATCCGGTGCCGCTGCCGTCCACGATCAAGCTTTTGTAGCGTCCACTGAACAAGTGGCCGGATAATTTGTGCCGCCGGTTGAAGCGGGAAGTGTAAACTCCCAAAAGCCATTTCATGCCGGCCACGAGGTTAGGTTGCGGTGTTTCCATCACCAAATGAAAGTGATTGGGCATCAGACAATAGGCATGCACCCGCCAGTTCGTTTTCAAACACGCCTCGCCGAGAGTGTCGATAAATCGCTGCCGATCAAAGTCGTCTTTGAAGATGGGTTCCCGCCGATCGCCACGACTCATCACGTGATAAATTGCCCCGGCGTATTCCACTCGTAGCTTTCGAGCCATTCCCACACCGTGATGGGGTGGCAAAAATATGTCAATACCATTGACTGACCCCTTTTTTTGAAGCTTGACCCGCCGGGTGGGCGCCTATAAAAGAACGTTTGCATCAACCGTTTAGCGGGTTACGAATCAATCAGAGGTTTATGAGCATATCGATAAAACAAACTGTTGGATTGTGCGCGTTGGTTCTCTCGGTCGCCCTGGCCACTTCCGGGTGCAAATCCACGCCGAAACCCAAACCGGTGGCGTGGAATGTCAAAATCACCAAGACCACGCCGGCTTCCATCGAGGTCGATTTGATCGGCGTGACGGAAAATGAAAAGCAGTTTTACGAGGGCTTGACGATGGATAATTACTGGCCCAACAGCCCGGTGCGCCGCGATGCGGACAAGCTCTCGCAAATTCTCAAGACGAAGGAGCCGTGGGTGATTACCCGCGATGACCCGCATTGGGCGGAGTGGAAGAAACGGGGGGTGACGACGTTGTTTGTGGTGGCGAATCTGCCGGTGCCGAACGGCTTGTGGAAGGTTGCCCTGCCGCTGGATAAAAAGGCGTGGGACGCAACGAAATACACGCTGGAGATTGAAATTCAAAACACGCTGATTCGCGTGAACACTCCGGAGAAGACGCGGAATTAAATCGGACGTCGCAAAAGGTCGAGCCGCAGATCGAGCTGAGTGCCTGGCACCTGTCTCGCGGATGGCATCGTGCCAGGAACGGAATCCCGCGGGACCTTGAGGCTTTCTCATGCCTGTATTTGGTGATTATACGACCATTGGCGAGCCTGTGGCGGTGGTTGAAGAACGCGGCCACGTTTCCACTGTCTGGCAGGCCCGGCTGAGTGGCGCAAGTGACGGGCGGTTGTATGCCGTCAAGGCTTACTCGCCCCGGCGTCGCGCTTCGAAGGAGGGGGAGAGTTCAGAGGAGCTGGAGAATGATCGCCGGCTGGAGTTCATCAACGGCATCAAGGAGCTCAAAAAAGCCCAGACCGAAAGCGGGGGATCGCTCGCGCCCGTGCATGCTTTTGGCATGGCGCCGGAAGGCGCCTGGTACGCCACGGATTTTTATCCGCGCTCGCTTAAGACCTGGATTAATTTGCGCGTGCGCGCCGACGGCGCGGCATTGAGTCACCTGGTCGCCAGTGTGGTGGCCGCGTGTCTCGCGATGAAACGTGCGCGTGGTTTTTCCCACGGGAACCTCAAAACGAGCAATATCTTTCTGGCCGGCAAACCGCGGCCGTTGCGGCATACTCCGTTGTTCCTTTCGGATCCCTATCCCGCATCCTCAACCCAATTGGCCCGGCTCGACGTGTCGGACCGCGAGGTGGCTGGGGAATTGTTGAACCAGACGGCGGAAGTCCAGGATTTGCGGGCGATTGGCGAGCTGCTGTTGCAATTGGTGGAGGGCCGGCTGATTGGGAACAGTTACGACTATAATTATCCGGTCGCGAAATCGCCGGCGTGGGAGCAGTTGGGGCGTGAAGGCGAACGCTGGCGCGAACGCTGCAATCGATTGCTGGATCCGCAACTGACGCTGGAAAAGATCAATCTCGAATCGCTCAAGAAGGAATTCCGGCCGAGCGCGATGCCCGGGAAAATCGCGGTGATTGCGGGTGGGGTGGCGGTGGTTTGCCTGGTGGGCGGAGGAATTTTCTACGCCGTTTCGCTTCACGGCAGAAAAAAAGCCGCGGAATTTCAGGATGCCTTGCGCGCGGCGACGGATGCGCTGAACCACACGAATTTTGTCGTGGCGAAACAGCAGATTCAACAGGCCCTCGAGCAAAGTCCCGGCGATGCGGGGGCGTTGAAATTGCAGGAGCAAATTTCCCAAGCGTTGGAGAGCCGCTACAATACGGCGTTGCAATCGGCGCAGGCGCACTTCAAGGCCGGTGATTTTGACAATGCGGTTGTGTTCGCGAAGCAGGCGCTGGATTACAAACCCGGGGACGCCGCGGCCGGTGACGTCGTGAGCGGGGTTGAGCGCGAGCAGAAATTCCAATCGACGATGGCGGGCGCCCGCGATGCGTTCCGGCAATCGAGTTTCGATCGCGCGGTGGAACTGGCCGAGCAGGCAGTGGGGATCAAGCCGGATGACGCCGCAGCGATTGCCTTGCGCGACCAGGCGAGCAGCAACGTGGCCAACATCCAGCTTCTCGCCAAGCAGAAGGAGCAGTATCAAAATGAAATGACCGCGGCGCGATCGGCTTCGGCAAGCGGCGACTATTCCAACGCGCTGGCGCACGCCGAGGTGGCGCTGGGAATTGTTCCGAATGATCGCGCGGCGCTGGCATTGCAGAAGGAGGCGCAGAGCCAGTTGGGCGAAGCCGTTTCGCTCAGCCAGAAACGGAAGAATTTCCAGCAGGCCCTGGCGGCGGCACAAAAGGCGTTTGACCAGGGCAATTACACCAACGCCATCACGCTGGCCAACCAGGCTTTGGGGATCATTCCGCGGGAAGCGAATGCGCGCAAGCTGGTGGATGACGCCGAGACCCAATTGAAACGAATGCAGGAAACGGCGGACCAAAACCGAAAGTATCAGGAGGCGATGGCGGGCGCGCAAAGGGCGATGCAAACGAATGGTTATGCCGTGGCCATCACTTTTTGCGACCAGGCCCTGGGCATCAGCCGGGGAGATGAGGCCGCCACGAAACTGCGCCTGGAAGCACAGAAGAATCTGGATGGAATCGTGGCCGATCGCGAGCGTGAGGCCAAGTATCAGGCTTCGATGAAGCAGGCCACGGCGGCTTCCGCCGGCAACGATTATTCGAATGCGGTCCTGTTCGCTAACCAGGCGTTGACCATCAAGCCGCAGGATCCCAGCGCGAAAAGTTTGCTGGCCGATGCGCAGGCGAAATTGGATGCCGTGAGAAACGCGCAGGAACAGGCGCAGAAATATCAAACCGCGATAGCCGAGGCGCAGGCTGCGTTCGAGCACGGCAAATATGACGTGGCGACGCAGCAGGCGGACGCGGCGTTGGCGAGCCGGAACAATGATCGGCCGGCCACCGTTTTGAAGCAGCAGGTGGCCGATATACAGTCCGGGGAAAAATATTTCGACAGCGGCGATTACGACTCGGCGCTGGCTTTAACCGCCAAATATCCCGGTGTGAACGCCTTTACGGTGCTGGCTCAAAAAGTCAACGCGCCGAGAAATGCCCTGAGTGATGCGCGGACTCGATTCGATGCGGGCGATTATTCATTCATCGGAAAACTGGACGCGAGTGAGTACGCGAAAAAGCCGGCTTTCGCCACGCTGCTCACGGACGCAAAAGGCGAAAATCAAACTTTGCAGAATCTGGAAAAATTGACGAACAGCCCGGCGAACTGGTCGAGCGTGAAGGATAATTTTGCGACCGTGCCTCCGAAGGTTGCGGGAAAACCGCCGTTTCAACAAATAGGGAAATGGGTGGAGCAGAACGACCCGGTCAAGCTTCTCGATGCGCAATTGCAACTCTTGCGAGTATGGTTCGGCCAGCGAGCCCCGGACGACAGCATCATCGATCCGAATACACATGTTCGGGCGGGGCGACTTGATCCCAATACTCAAATTGAGGCAATTCGTAGTTTTGCGACTGGTTTAAGCGCAAAATTCGACAGCCTGCACGAGCTGACGCCCACCCGAAAGGGTTATTTTAAGGATCTCGAAGGGGCGATGAATCGGTGGTAGAGGCGCTTTGATTTCGTCCTCAGTTCCTACGCAGTTTTCGGGATAAGTTGCCGGGATTTATACGGTTAAATGAAGAAAAGGGTGGACAGAAAATTAAGTACGCGATAAAACCCCTTACCGAAGTTGTTTTTTCCGAACCCAATCAGTTGTGAACGTTAAATTAACCACCATCTTATGGGCCCACTCTTATGTTCGCGCAGCTTTCGCTTTTTCCTGATTGTCGTTTGGTTGTGTTTTGCTGACATTGTTTTGGCCCAGGACCAAAGTTCGCCGGATGCCGGGCAGCCTGCGCTCACCTATCCTTATAATCAGCCGTGGAGTCCGTCTAACAAGGCGAGTTCTAAAACCAAGCCGGACGCAGGGACCAAATACCAGGAAGTTCCCAAGGCCGAGCCGATACCGCCGCCGACTCAACCAACGACGCCCGTCGAAGCCGCGGCACCCGCGGTTCCAGTTGCACCCTCGTCCGATATGGCGGTACCGGCCGTGCCGGCATTGACCAAACCGGTAGTCGCGAAGAATGAGGTTTCCGCTTCGGCTGACTTTTTCGATGGCGAGGGAACAGTAACCATCCCGATCGGGTATTCATTGAAAAAGACGCTGGGTAGTCTGGCTCCTGTGCAGCCTAGCGCGAGTGCGGTTCCGCGCAGTTCGCAATACTTCGGTGGAACTATTTCGTACTCCTATCTTCACGCGTGGTATATTGACGTGTCGTACGAAGACGGAAAGTCGTCGGGAAACGCCAGTTTCGACGCCGAGGGCTTTGGCCGTATAAATTCGGATTTTACTCTGGATGACCAATGGTACCAAGCCTATCTCCGTTACACGTTTCCGTCGCTGCGGGGCAAGCGGTTCTCGGCGTATTTGCGCGCGGGCGCCAGCTATGTGGATGCCGATCTCACGGTGAATGCGAACACCCCCGAAGGACTATACAACCAGAAGGATCATACTCAGGATATTCTCGGCAACGGCGGGTTTGGACTCGGATATTCGCTGTATGCCAGCCGGCGGCTGAACATCAGCCTCCAAGTGGAAGGCGAAGGTTTCTTCGGCAATCGTTCGCAGCAGAGCCGCGAAACACTTTCTTCCGATGGGGGGTTGACTCCGAAAACGGACAATATCGATAACACCCTGTACGGTGGAATCGGACGCGGCACCGTCCGGTTCGAATATCGTTTGGGACACGCCAACCGATTCAAAATTTTTGCGGATGGCGGCGGACAGGCAAAGTTCACCGAGGTTACCTATCCGGGCGCCGGCACCACCAGCGAGTATCTGTGGGGGCCGTATGTGAAAGTAGGTCTTCGCTACTCCTTTTAATTCCAACAGGAGCCCACTATGAATCGCAATCGAATCGCCCTTATCTCACTAATGGTTGGAGCCGCCTTTACGTGCAGCGCCGTCGGTCCGCTCCAATTCATCGACGTTACCTCGCGTCTCGGGGTCTCGCCGGTTCCCACATTGTACGGGGTGGCATACAACAACACGAATTCCACGTTTGTGTCAGTGGGGTCAAACTCAATGGCTTTAGCATTGAATTTCATCACCAATGGATCGCCATTCCCGTCGAATTTTTGGGTACTCAATCCGGTTGCGAGTCCAAATCCCAATTTAAAGCTAAGCGCAGTGACTTCTGGGAACGGTCTGTTCCTCGCCACTGGCAGTAATAATATTGTTTTCACTTCCTCCGACGGCGTGAACTGGACGAGTAATGGGCCTGTCTTTTCGCAGAACACAGCGGAGGGGTCGGGATTGGCCTTTAACAATGGGCATTTTGCAGCAGTCGCGCAAGCGCCTGAAATTGCATGGGCAGATGCTTCTTCCTTGAGTTGGAATGGTGCGGCCCTTCCGCATCCGTCGTTCGTCGAATCGTTTCGTGGGGTAACCTCATTTGGCACTAATAGTTTTGCGGCATGCGGCATTCTGGGTGATATTCGAACCTCTACGGATGGGGGAGTCTCCTGGCAAACCAACCGCGGGCGCGTGACCTTTCCGGATCTGACCGGGATTGCCGCGGCGGACGACGGGCAAACGCTGGTCAGTGTGGGGGTGAGATCAAATGGATTGGCTACGGCAATCTTTTCCACGAACGGAGGCACGAATTGGACTGCTGCAACGGGCACAACTTCCAATAATCTAAACGCCGTGGCGTTTTCTGGAACGACCGGGGGATTTGTCGCGGTGGGAAGCAATGGTGTCGTTCTGGTCAGCACTGATAGCGGCGTCACTTGGACACCACAAACTAATATCACTTCTTCGAATCTTTACGGCATTACCTTCGCCCGAAGCAATCTCCTGCGAAGCGTGGGGGTGATCGTCGGGCAGGGTGGAACGGTGATTCTGGTGGGGACGGCGCCGCCGGCGCCGACCAGTATTGTAAATGCCACGAATTGCGCGGGTGTGACCAATGCCGTTTTCGCGTTTCCTCTTCCAGATTCCGATCATCCGGCGGGGACTTTGACGATCGATTGGTACGCGAATGCCGTGCCGTTCTCCGGTGAGACATCGATTGCCATGAATACAAATTCGATTTTTCCGAGTTATGATCCCGCAATTTTAGACGGAGCTAATGCAGCCACATACTTCACAAATTTCGCCCAGGCGAGGGACTTGAGAACGGGTTTTGTCAGCACTAATCGCACCCCCGTGATACTGAAAGTTAATCCACGGCCGACTTCGACTTTGGTTTCCTTCAATACCACTGAATGTAACGAAGGCCAGTCGAACACTTTGACGACGGTCCTGACTGGTCTCGGTCCGTGGACGGTGGTGTGGTCTTCAAACGGTGTGCCCGTGACGCAAGTGGTCAACCAGGCGATTGCCGGGCCCTATATCGACACCTTCATCGTGGTGCCGACCAACACATTTTTGAATTCGGCGTTTACGAACGTTTATTTCGTATCGTCGATTTCGAATGATGACACCACGTGCATCGGCAATCTGCCGAAGGACATCACCGGGGTGGATATGGTGCTCGTTAACCCGCGACCAACCTCGACTTTGGGATCCTTCAACACCGTCACCTGCAATGACGGCCAGTCGTTGACCTTGACCAACGTCTTGACCGGGCTTGGGCCATGGACAGTGGTATGGTCCTCGAACAATGTGCTCGTCACGCAACCGGTCGATGCGTCTGTGCCGGGACCGTTCACGAATACATTCACCGTGGTGCCAACCAGTACGTTAGCGAATGCGCCATTTGTGAACAGTTTCTTTGTGCAGTCGGTTTCCAATAATGGCACCATGTGCATTGGCGACCAATCGTCGGATATTACCGGCAGTGTGGATGTCACGGTCAACCCTCGTCCCACGTCGACGTTGACCTCCTTTAGCACCACGAGTTGCAACGAAGGCCCGGCGTTCACCTTGACCAATGTGTTGACCGGTCTCGGACCATGGACGGTGGTATGGTCCTCCAATGGAGTGCCGGTGACGCAACCGGTCAACGTAATTGCGCCGGGACCGTATACCAATAACTTCTCGGTGGCTCCCACCAACACGTTCTTGAACTCGGCCTACACCAATATTTATTTCGTGCTGTCGGTTTCGAACAACGGCACGATGTGCACCGGCAACCAGGCTGGCGATCTCACGGGTCAAGTGACTGTAACCATCAATCCGCGTCCTACTTCCACGCTCTCGTCCCTGGTCACGACCAACTGCGATGACGGACTGCCGGTGACTTTGACCAACGTCCTCACGGGTCTCGGACCCTGGACCGTCGTGTGGTCGTCCAACAATGTGCTGGTGACGCAACCGGTCAACGTGGCTGCCGCGGGGCCGTACACGAACCGGTTCACTGTGGTGCCGACCAACACCGCTCCGAACTTGTCCTATACCAATGTTTATTTTGTGCAGTCGGTATCCAACAACGGCACGCTGTGCATTGGCGATCAAACGGCGGACCTCACGGGACAAGTGAGGATCGTGATCAATCCTTTGCCTCCGGCGCCGGTCAGCCTCGGGAACGTGACCAATTGCTTTGGCATCAGCAATCCGCCGCTGTCGGTCACGGTGACCAATGGCGCCACGGCCGATTGGTTTGACGCGAACACGAACCTGTTGTTCTCCGGCACGACCAATTATTTCCCGACCAACACCGCAGTCGGAGTTTACACGAACTACGCGCAGACGCGGCTTAACAACCTGGGATGCACCAGCGCGAACTTCACGCAGGTTGTGTTCGTGATCGAAAATTGCACGAACGTCATTTCGGGCATCACTCTCAACAACGGCACGAACGCCGTCATCCAATGGTACGGGGACTTTGTGCTGCAATCGGCGACGAATCTAACGCCGCCGGTGGACTGGACGAATCTCACGCAGGGCGTCGGAGGGATGACCAATTATTGGACGAACTCCACCGTGCCGCCGCCGGCTGACAACTTCTTCCGGCTGTATGCGCCCACAAATTGAGAGTGGAACGAGCGAGTAAATCACGCCAAAGCGGAGATTCTGCTTGTTCAGTCGGTCGTTCTTTGTCAGCCTGCGCGTCGTTAATCCACGCTCGCTTCGAGCCCGTTGTTGGCACGGCTGCTCCGGCAGCCGGTCTTGGCGGGACGGCCGGGCGCATGTTCAACCCTGACGGAATTTTGCGATGCAAAACATGGCTTTGACTGAGCAGGAGAGCAGTTGGGTAAGCGAAGTCGCGCAGCGGCTTCGATTAATCCAGGCGGACGCCGATTCACTCGGCCCGGAAAAACGCAGCGAGTATCTCCAGGAGGAAATCGTCCGCAGTCTCAAGAATATCCCGCCGGCGCGGCGCAAGGGCCATCTGGAATGGTTGCTGGCGCGGTTCCCCGTCGCCGGTCGGATACCCACGACCGCGATTCCCGCTCCCGCTCCGGCGCCCGCCCCCAAAGCCGTGGCGGAAACTCCGGCGCAAATCCTGGAACGATTCCTCGCGGCGGCAGCGGGCCTTCCGCAGGACCAACGCGCTGCTTTTTCCAAAAAATTGTCCGACGCCGGCTTTGGCGGAGGCGTGGATCGCGACGCGGTGACCTTGGACGTCTCGGATGAATTGCGGCAGAAGTTCTCGTTGAAACCCGAGCAACAGCCGCGGCTCGCGCGTGTGGCGCAGCTCACTTTGTTTTTGACGGATATTTTCGATCGCCTGGATCAAACGGCCGTCGCCACGTTGCGCGAGCTGGCGCCGAAAAGTCCGTTGCTCAAGCGGCAGCACAGTTTTCGCGGGACGGCCGCCCGGTTTCTGATCGAGGAAAACGACGCCGAACAGATGGAGCTTCAATTGCGCGCGGTCGCGTCCCTGCTGGGAGCGCTGCTGGCCGCCACGCTCGGCGGCGGAAAGGAATTCGGCAAACGGTTCGTGGAGCGGTTCACTCCAGCCGCGATCGAAGATGTCATCACCGGCGAAGGCGGAAAGATGTTCGGCCCGAACAAAAAGGAACGCTGCTGGGATCGTTACAAGGATCTGGCGGGCGATTACGCAACGCCCGATTTAATTGACCGGCGGATTAAGGAAGCGTTCGCCACCGTCGTGGAGAGAACGATAACCGCGGGACGATAAGTTATGCACGTCCATTGGCATGAAGGATTGTTTCTGCAACCGCACCACCTGCAGCTTATGCAGCGCGAGTTGCAGACGGATGTTCGCGCGTCGCGTTCCCTGCTGACGCCGTATTGTTACGGCGTGGTGGAGAGCAAGCTCTCGTACGACGATCTGGCGGATGGCCGGATACGGTTCGAGCATTTGCGGGCCATCATGCCGAGCGGCCAGGAGGTTTTCTTTCCCGAGAACGCGAACCTGCCCGCGCTGGATATCAAGACCGAACTGGCGCGCGGCGGCGCCGGCATGGAGATTTTACTGGTGGTGCCGCTCTGGACGCGCGGGCGCGCCAATTCGTTTCGCCAGGGTGACCAGGCCGATCCGCGCATCAAGCTGCTTTATATTCCCGAGGACGTCCGCGAAATCGCCGATGAAAACACCGGTGAAAACCGCCAGTCCGTGCATCTCCGCAAAATCAACGCGCGCGTCGCTCTCAAAAAAGACGATCTTTCGGACACCGAATCGCTGCCCATTCTGCGGGTGATTCGCTCTGTGGGCGAGGATTCGGGAAAACCGCGGCCGGATCCGGAATTTGTTCCGCCGTCGCTGCTGCTCAAATCATCGCCCACGCTTCACGATATGATGCGGGAATTATCGGCGCAATTGAATGCCAGCCGGAGCGATTTGCGTGTGAAGGCGGCCACCGGCGGGCTGGGCCTCGAAGTGAAATGGGAATTGACCATGCGGCTGACGGTGCTGAACCGTTTCTGCGGCAGCCTGCCTTCCATTGTGGAGGAAGGCGTGATTTCTCCGTTTGCGGTCTACCTGCAGTTGCGCGAGTTGCTCGGCGAATTGCTGGCCCTTTACCCGGAAAAAACCACGTTCGACTGCGAGGCATACAATCATTTGGATCCTTTGCGGTCCTTCAAGGAATTGGACCTGAAAATCCGTGATTTGATTCGCGTCACCAAAGGCATCGAGCCGCTGCGCATCCCTTTCGCCGGCAACCCCGGCCTGCTGCGCGCCACGCTGGAGCAGCAGCATTTCGACCGGCCGACGGGCTATTACCTGGGGGTCGCAACGCGCGCCGACCGGACGAAGCTGGCGTTGTATTTGAGCGACGCGAACAAATTCAAATTGATGCCGCGGAGCATGGAGCAGGTGGCGATTTTTGGCGTGGAACTAAAGGAGGAAAATCATCCGCCGCTCGATTTGCCCGGCCAGAGCAATTTGTATTATTTCCGCGTCGTTCCCACCTCGAACCAGCGGCGGTGGGACACCATCAAGCAGGACAAGGCGATTTCGCTGGTGTGGAATAATTCCGAAATGGACCTGAGCGACGCGAAATTCACGTTGTTCATGACCTTGCCCTCCGCATGAAATTACTGGAAACCTACGAAGATTTGTTTCAATTCGTTTGCCGCCTGAACCGCGTGGCCAAGACCGACGCGCAGCCCGACTACGGGCGCATCCGCTCGGAGGTCAAGACGGTGCTGGACGAGATCAACCGGCGCGCCGTGGCCGACGTGCAATTGATGAACCAGGTCAAGAAGCTGGAACTGCCGATTATTTTTTTCGTTGATAACCTGATCTGCACCAGTCGCCTTAAATTCGCGCCGCAATGGGCGGAAAACCGGCTGGCCAAGGAGCGCAATGAACTGGCCGGCGACGAACGGTTTTTCGATTTCCTGGAACAGGATTTGACGGACCCGGGCGAGGAAGCGGCCGAGCGGTTGGCGGTTTATTACACCTGTTTCGGGCTGGGCTTCATGGGCATGTATCTTTCGCAGCCGGAAAAGATACGTCAGTATCAGGAGCAGATTTATCCCCGACTCGGCCGATGGATGGACCGGGACCCCAGCCGGAAGATTACCGAAGAGGCGTATCAAAGCACGGACACGCGGGTTTTGACCGAGCCGCCCAGCCGGAAAATCATCCTGGTGGCGATTCTCTTCCTGTTTCTGAGCCTGAGCGTGCTCGCCGTTTATTACGGCCTGTACGCCAAGGCCTCGTATGACCTGACAAACTCGATTGACCAGATTATGGAGAAGGCCCAGGCGAGCAAATAGCGCGGACGAACGAATGCTGTCGTATGGAAGATGATTCAAAAACGAAAGGCTTGATAAAAGTGGGACTTGGCGCCGTGGGATTGGGCGCCGTCGCCACGGCCGTGGCCGTGCCGAAATTCGGCATCTGGATTGCCTTGATGATTGTGGTCCTGGCGCTGCTGCTTTTTGGCGGCTACTTCCTGTGGCAACGCTCCCACGCGAAACGCAAACGCGAGTTGTTCACCTCGGCCATCGAGGCCCAGACCGCCGCTGCGCCCACGGCCATCAGCGATCCCAACAAGCGCGCCTCGCTGGACAAGGTGCGGCAGAAATTCCAGACCGGCCTCCAGGAATTCAAGAGCCGCGGCAAGGACATTTATAAATTGCCGTGGTACGCCATCATTGGCGAATCCGGGTCGGGCAAAACCGAGGCCATCCGGCATTCCGGCATCGATTTCCCGCCGGGAATGCAGGATGAACTTCAGGGCTCCGGCGGCACGGTCAATATGGATTGGTGGTTCACCAATCGCGGCATCATTCTCGACACGGCCGGCTCGATGATTTTCAGCGAGGCGCGCGCGGGCGAAACCCCGGAGTGGCGCGAGTTCCTGCGGCTGCTCAAAAAGGCGCGTCCACATTGTCCGCTCAACGGCCTTTTCCTGGTGCTCTCGGTCGAAAGCCTCATTCGTGATTCGTCGGAAAAAATTGCGCAGAAGGCGAGCGTGCTGGCGCAGCAATTGGACCTGATCCAAAAGGCGCTCGACGTGCGTTTTCCGGTGTACCTGCTCATCACGAAATGCGATTTGTTGATCGGCTTCCGCGAATTTTTTGACAACATCGAAGACCCGCTGTTGCAGCACCAGATTTTTGGCTGGTCCAATCCCGACCCGCTCGACTCGTCGTTCCGGCCCGACTTGGTGGACCAGCATCTCAAGAGCATTGCCGAACGCGTGCGTCGGCGGCGATTGGCGCTGTTGCGCGAATCGGGCGGGATGAACCGCCTGGGCGACACGCAGCAGTTTTTCTCGCCGACTTATCAACTGGGCAAAGGCGCGCCGATTGGCCGGCGCCTGGACGAAGTCGATTCCATGTTTGCGCTGCCGGAAAGCGTGATGCGCCTGGCGCCGCGGCTGCGGCGTTATTTGGAAACGATTTTTGTGGCGGGCGAATGGTCGGCCAAGCCGGTGTTTCTGCGGGGCATTTATTTCACCTCCTCGATGCGCGAAGGCAAGGCGCTTGACGAGGCAATTGCATTGGCCACCGGCCTGTCCCTGGACCAGTTGCCGGAAAGCCATTCGTTTGACAAGAACAAGGCCCTCTTTTTGCGCGACCTGTTTCACGAGAAAGTTTTCCGCGAAAGCGGCCTCGTGACCCGCGCGACGAACACGTTGAAATTATTGCGCCAGCGCCAGGCGCTGATTTTCGGCACCGCCGGAGCGGCCTTGCTCATCCTGCTGACCTTTGCGTTTTTCAGCTATCGCAATCTCAAGCGCAGCGTGCTCTCCGAAGCCGCGTATTGGCATGCCGGGGCTGCGGGTTGGAACGCCGGCCAATGGTCTCCGTCCATCGTGAATTCCGGGAGCGATGTCCCGCTGCATTTCAATTATGGCGGCACCAATATCGTCCCGGGAACGGATAAGACCGTGGTCGAGTATCAGCGCGGGCTGCAGGACATCGTGCAAAAGGGATTTTCCGTGGGTTGGATTTTCAAACCGGTGGCCTGGATGAGCAAAGTCAACAAGCGAGCCGAAGCGCAGGCGCTGCTGTTCGAAGGCGGAGTATTGCGGCCTTTGATTGCCGATACACGAACCAAGATGGAGAAGGCGAACATTGTGAACCCCGGCGCGCTGGGGCGGCACCAGAAAGCCCTGATGGCTTTGATACAATTGGAGGCCGACGGTTTGGCTGGCGGCTCCCGGGGCGGCGTGCTCGCCCAAACCAATGCAGCGGATAAATCGGAAAAATATCTTTCCGCATATCTTTCCTACCTGACGGATTCCGATCAAAAACCGGACACCAACCTGGTCGAAGTTTTCGCCTGGACCTATTCCCGGAAGCAAAACGCGGCCGGTGCCTGGCCGCCCGCGAACCTTTTGGGAGGCGCGCATTTATCGAACAATGTGGCGATCAAACAAGGCTTGCAGAGTTTTGCCGCGGCTCATCGCGAAGCTGAAAAGCAGATCACCAAGGAACTGCAACTGGCCGATGATGTCGTGGAATCGCTCGCCACCTATGCCCAAACCGAGAAAGGCTGGCTGGCCAAGCCCCCTGCCAATCCGTGTTCGGTTCTCGACGGCGATTTGTCCTCGTACTGGCAGTCGGCGGATAACAGCCTGCGTCTGCTGGTAGCCGCCACTAATTACACGTCGAGCCCCATCACAAACCTTTCTCTTCGCTACCGAGTGCTGGAGGACGCCGCCCGCAGCGCGTCCTCGTCTTCCATCCGAGACATCGATGCCGAATTGCCTGAGGCTTACAAAAACACCGGCATCATTTACGAGATACGCGACCAGTTCAGTCGCATGGCCTCCGAGGCCGCGCGCATTGTGCAGGACGATTACACCCGGCGGAAGGACGTCATCACGATGCTGGATGCGAACTACCTCATTCCTCCACCCGGAACAAAGAAATCGGCTTACGCGCTTCGCTACTCGCTTTACACGCAGGCGTGCGATTTGGCGAAGTCTCCCGTCAGCGCGGATGAAACGATGATTGGCGACCAATGGAAGCGATTTGGAAAACTCAAGGAAATGGCCGACCAATTCCGGACGAGTTTGACCGCGTATCACGGCCCGATGGCCGATTCCGCCGCGGAGGTGTGCAACCAGGTCGCGGGAGATGCCGAGCAGCGGTTGAAAAGCCAGTTTGTGGACAGCTATTTGACGGTGGTAAAAGCGAAGCTGTCCGCTTTGAATAATCAAACGTCCTGGACCGCCTCGGCGGTGACGAACGTCCATTCCTGGTTTGAACGTGTTCAGGCGGACGTGGCCGCCGGGCAGGGGCTCATTCCCGACAGCAAACTTGCCGAGTTGCGCACGGAGTTGGGATCCGCCCGCGAAGGCGCGCTCACCGGGATTCAAAATGATTTGCGGCACACGATCGGTTTTCCGGTCGTTCGCAATTCCCAAAAATCAATGAACCTTGCGGATTTGCGGAAGACGGGCTCCTTGCTGGACGGGCTCTCCCGTGAATGGCAAAGCCCGATTTGGTCGAGCCAATCGGCGGTCTTCCCCGGCCTGAAACACGACAGCGACAACTACGCCTCCGTCGCGAGTTCGCTCGTGACCGACGATGGCAGCCCGGCGCATTGGGAAATCTGGTTCATCGCGCCCGACCAGGCGAACACCAAGGACACGGAAATCATCCAGGATTTTCGCGCCGTGCAGATATCGATTGGGTCCGCTTCGTCGGATTGGGTGGATTTGACGCGCGCGACCGGACCGGCGGTTCGCCTGACCGAAGGCACGGTCGACAGCGGCGTTCACATCGCTTTCCGGAAATTGCAAAACGATCCCTCTTCCGAATCGATGAACGTGAAGGATGAGGATTGGGGAGTGGTCCGGTTGATTCAAGGTCCCGAGTATTCGGCGGAACGGCGGGACGGCGGCCTGACCTGGAGATTCCAGCTTAAACTCGAAGATCGGGACCAGAAAATAAGTGGCAATGTCACGTTCGAGGCCAGGCTGAAAAAACCGCTGCCAGCCTTGAGCGACTGGCCAAAACAATAGGCGGCAGAGAATTCGGGCAGATGCAGGTGAATGAAAAGCTTGTTCCAAAAAATCAAGGGAACCGGGCAGTTGGCGGCGCCTGCCGGGCCGCGAATCGCACTGGGCGCGTTTGGCAAGCATGGCGGCTGGGATGACCATATCCCCGGCATCGGCGTCGAAACCGAAGCGTTGGCCGCCATCAAGCAGACCCTGTACGTCGGCGGGATTGGCAGCCAGATCGATTCCGGCGTGTGGGAAAAGCTCGAGCCGGAAAAAGGACTGGCGGGGTTCAACCATTCCTTTCTCGTGTTTCAGCCCGGGCACGTCCTCTTTGGCCAATTGTGGTCGTCTACCGACCGCAAGGGCCGCTCGAAATACCCGATGGTGCTGTGCCTGGACTGCGCGGGAATTTCGCCGGGTTTTATTTTGCGCGAGCTCGCGCCGTCGCTGAGCGATTTGCGCGAACGCTGCCAGGCGACGAACTCCGCCGAACAGGTGATGGCGGATTGCGGCGCGGCCCAGGAACGTCTTCGCGGGCTGCTGAACGGCAGAAACACGAACATCGATTTGCCGACGCTGGAAGACCGGCGGCGGTTTCTCGAGCATCCCCAACTGGGTCCGGATCGCCTGGGGTTGTTGCGCATCCTGCACGAGTTGGGCTCGGTTCCGGCCGGGGCCGGTTCCCGCGGTCCTCAATCCGGGGCGCGACAGGGCGGACGCTCGCGGCAATTTCGCGTGCCGACAGCCACTGCGTCTCCGAGCGACGCGCTGCTGATGTGGGGCGCTTTTCTTCGCAGTGCCATTCCGAGTTCCGCGCCGTTGCTGTTGATTTCGCGGGACAATACCGACTGGGTGGATGTCATCGTCGGCGAACCTTCCGCGGCCGATTTCTTTTGCCTGCGCGCTTCGCTGAAGGCGTTGCCGCTCGCGACCGAGATCCCATACGACCTGGCGCCGGATGCGAAAGCGCGCTTGGCGGAAGTGGAGGCGAAATTTCTGAACGCGTCAGCGCCCGAAAAACCGGTCGCGGCGGCGATGGCGCCGAGTCCGGCGTTGAGAAACGTGGAATTTCCGGAGGGCGGTGCGGCGAAAGGTGGCGGTTTCAAATGGTGGATGGTGCTGCTGGCGGTGGTTCTTATCGGGGCCGTTGCGGGCGGAATGTGGGCTTTGAAACGCGGGTCCAATGATTCCGCTGCGAAAAAAACCGACGGCAATCCTCCTGCTCCTTCAACCACCGCCACGACAGCGGTGGCCAGTTCCGCACCCAAAAATCCGGTCGCATCTGCGAATTCCGCTCCGCCAGAGACTGCCGACACTGCGGCGCAGAGCCGCCAATACGATGAGGCCACCAATGCCGCCCGCGCGGCCCTGACGCAGGGCGATTACCGGAAAGCCGGCGAGCAGGCGCAGGCGGCGGCAAAAATCAGGCCCGGCGACGCGGCGGCCGATGCGCTGTTGAGTGAGGCGCGGCAGGGCCTCGCGCTGGCTGATGCCGCGGACGAGCGGACGCAGAAGTACGTCGCCGCGAAAAAAGCCGCCACGCAGGCGTTGCAACGAGACAATTACGATGAAGCCATCAAACAGGCCGGCGTGGCATTGGCGATAAAACCGAAAGATCCCACGGCGCTTAAAATTGTTGCCTCAGCCCGCCAGGGCATAGCGCAGGCCGAAGACGCCGCTGCGCGAAACGTAAAATATATGGGCGCGTCCAATGCCGCGGAGCAGGCATTCGCGGCGGGCCGGTTCGAGGACGCCACCAACCAGGCCGCCCTGGCCCTGACCTTCAAGCCGGGCGATTCCGCGGCGTCCAAGCTGATGGCGGACGCGAGACAGGAGCTGGATAAAAAAGCGGCCGCGCAGAAACACGAGCAGTATGAGACCGCCATGAACGCCGCGACGAGCGCGTTTCAACATGGGGACAATGACACGGCTGCCCGTCAGATTGAAATCGCCGCCGGACTGGAGCCGGGAGATGCCGCCGCCGCCAAATTGAAAAGCCAGGTGGTGGAAGCAAAAGACCTGGCCGCCGCCAAAACTTTTTTCGAGCAGGGAGATTATGACAGTGCCGCGAAACTGTGCGCCGCGCATCCGGGCGCGGCCTCTTTGGCCCAATTGTCCGTGAGCGTGCGCGCCGAGCAGCAGGATTTGAGCGATGCCCGGCAAAAGTTTTCGAGCGGCGATTATTCGTTCATCAAAACTGTGCAAGGGCGGGCGTATCACGACAAACCGCCGTTTTCCGATTTGCTGTCCCAGGCTGGCTCCGAGGAAAAATTGCTGGGCGATTTGCAGGGGCGCAAACAATCCAACGATTGGCAAACGGTGAAGACGAAGCTGGGCGAGCCGGCCTCCGCAAGTCTTACGAACAAGCCGCCGTTTCGCGCGCTCAAGGATTGGGCCACCACGCAGAGCACAGCCGGCCAACAAAAGGAAACGCTGGTCAGCCTCGACGCTGAATTCCAGAAATACCTGGTCTGGTTCAATGTCCTGAAGGCGACTGACCCGCACATCACCAATCCTGAAGATCGCAAGGAGGAGCGGCAGGATGGTGAAATCGGCGGCAAGAAGGATGATTATCTCAAACGGATTGCCTGGCTGGAGGATGAATATCGCAAAGGCGGCTGGTTGAACCAGGATGATCGGCAGAAAAATCTCGATGATTTGAGAGACATCGTCCGGCATCGCGAGTGAGTTGTCAGCGGCGGACGAGCGCGCAATCGACGCAACTAAAAGGCAGATATGACTGAATTGATTGAAAAACTGTTGCAACCCGTTTCCCCCGAACAAGTGTGCGGGCCGGACCTTTCCAACGACGTTCAGTTGGACGAATTGGAAACCATTCTCAAAGGCAAACCGGAAGTGGAAATCGGCAATATCCAGAAACCCGCCGAACCGCCGGACTGGAAGGAACTGAAGGATCGCAGCTCCGAATTTCTCGCTCGTTCCAAGCATCTTCGCGTCGCCACGATGTTTTGCTGCAGCCTGCTGAAGACCAATGGCGTGGCGGGCTTTCGCGATGGCGTGCAGTTGATTCACGGATTGCTGGAAAAATATTGGGCCCCGCTTTATCCGCTGCTTGACCCGGAGGATAACAATGATCCGACCCAGCGTTTGAATATCCTGGGCGCACTCACCGTGCCGCGAGGCTCGTCGGCGGCGGGCTGGCTCACGATTGTGGACGGCCTTTACGCCGCGCCGGTCTGCCAGCCCAAAGGCGCGCCGCCGCTGAGCTTTGACAATCTGATCGCCTCGCGCCAGACGGCGGCGGAGGGAGCGCCGGCGGGCGGGCCGACGGCGGCGGCGGTGGCATCGGCATTGCGCGACGTGGGCAGCGAGCAGCTTTCGGCGACGCGCGACGCGGTCCAGCAAGCGCTGGAAGCAGTCCGGGCGATTGATCAATTTCTGACCACCACTCTCGGAGCCGGCAACACCATCAGTTTTGAGGTGGCGGAAAAAGTCCTGCAGGAAATGCTGGGCGGATTGCAATCTTACGTGGACGGAGCGGGCGGCGATGCCGTCGCGGGGGAGGCCACCACCGGCAGCGCTTCCAGCGCCGGCGCGGCGGACTCGGCTGCCATCACGGTGCGCGGCTCGATTCGATCGCGCGAAGACGTCGTGCGCGCCATCGACAGCATTTGCAGTTACTATGAGCAGGTCGAGCCGTGCAGTCCCGTGCCTTATTTGCTGCGCCGCGCGCAAAAAATCGCCGTCATGAACTTCATTGAAGCGGTGCAGGAACTGAACCTGGCCACGACGGATTCCCTGCGGCCGAGCATGGGTTCGGCGGTGCCGAATGACGAAGCTCCGGCCTCCTGATCATGTCCACAGTTGCCAGCGCCAATTTCCCTTTGCGCCCGGGCAGCGTCGAAGATTTTGCCCGCGCCCGGGATTTTTTTCACCGCGCCACTTTCCATGAGCCGGTGCTTTGCCGCGCGTTCGGCATAACGGACATGAGCGACCTGGGCCGCGTGGGCTGGGACAAGGTCCGCTTCGAGAGCCTGTCTCCGCAGCTTCGCTGGTGCATTGATTTTTTCGCGCGCGGATTGTCGGCGGACGAACAAGAATCGCGGACGATTTGCGGGGAGACCTTTGAAGCGTTTGAGGCGCTTGGCCTCGTGTCGCGCGTGGGGGAAAATTCCTCGCGGATCGCCTGCCCGGCGTGGTTGTATCCGGTCGGTGAGTTCATCGTGGCCTCGGATCGTTGCACCGATCCCGAAGGCCGCCCGTATACGCCGTCGGAAGACGTGGTGTTCCCTGCCATCTATGCGGGCACGTTGAGATTTTTGCGGCTGCTGCCGGAGGGCAGCGGCGCGGAGGCGCTGGATGTCTGCGGCGGGTCGGGCATTGGCGCGCTGGTGTTTGCGAAAACGGCGCGGGTGGCGGCGACGGCGGATTTGACGGAGCGCTCGGCGTTGTTCGCCGAGTTCAACGCGCGATTGAACGGCGCCCGCGTCGAGAGCCTTTGCGGGGATCTTTACGAGCCGGCGCAGGGGCGGAAATTTGACATCATTTCAGCGCATCCGCCGTTTGTTCCCTCGACCGGCCAGACGATGGTTTATCGCGACGGTGGCGACAACGGGGAGGCGGTGACGCGGCGGGTGATCGAAGGCCTTCCGGCGCATCTTCGCCCCGGCGGCATGTGCGTGATCCTTTGCGTCGCGTGTGACACGGACAAAACTTTTGAGCAACGCGCGCACGACTGGCTGGGAGAACATCGCGACGAGTTCGATATTGTTTTCGGTCTGGAAAAAATATTGTCGGTGGAGGAAGTCGTGGAATCCATGCGCAAGCGGGGCGCGCACATTGGCGAGGAAGGCGCACGGCAATTGCTGGCGCGGCTGCGCTCATTCGGCACGCGGCAGTTTGTGTATGGAGCCCTGGTGATGCGGCGTTATGCTGAACGCATCGCGGCCAAGCCGTTGCGGGTGCAGATCACGCCGGAAGCCGGCGCCGGAGATTTCGAACGGCTGTTGAAATGGCGGCAGCATTGCCGGCAACCGGGCCTGGATGAGTGGCTGTTGCAATCGCGCCCGCGATTCGCGGCGCGTCTGCTGCTGACGGCGCGGCACGTAGTGCAGGGCGGGGCGCTGGTGCCGGCGGAGTTTGTGTTTTCGATCGAATCTGGGCCGCGATTCGCGCTGCGCCCGGACGCGTGGGTGGTGCCGATCCTGGCGCGGCTCGAAGGAGAAAAATCCGTGCGCGAAATTTTTGAGGCCGCCCAGTCGGCGGAAGAACTGCCGAAGGGCTTTTCCGCGGAGGCTTTTGCCGAATTGGTGCGCCTGATGATCGAGCGGGGGTTGCTCGAAGTCGATTTGCCGAAGGAAAACGGGCGGGCCGGGGGAAGTTGAAAATTTGGAGACGCATGCGTCTCACTTCCGGCAACGCAGAAATAATGTGATTTACTGCGCACACGGTGGAAAACTCTTGCGAAGATTTCGGAGTAATGTCATCTATAAGTCGAAGCAATGAGAAAGATGCCGGCACATTTCTCTTCTCGCTGCGAGACATCTCGCCGCGTTTCGGCCGCTTTTTGTCTCCTGCTGTTTCTTGCGCTACAGCTCTTCGCGTCTTCCGAGTCGCTCCACAAATGGATTCATCCGGACGCGGATTCGGCGGATCACCATTGCGCCGTTACGCTCATCAGCCATGGGCAGGTGAACGCGTCGGAAGCTGCTTTGCCTTTGGTGGCATTTGTTGCAGCGTTGTTTTTCGTTCTGCCGCCGCTCCGGTCGGCGGTATTTTCTTCGTTTGATTATCGCTTCTCCGCCAGTCGTGCTCCACCGCTCGTGTAGTTCTCCTTCTTTGTAATCAGACGGCTGCTCGGGACCACCCGGCCATCGTCGGATTTTTATATTCCACGAACAGTTCCGTTCTGAATTTGGGCCGCATTTGCGCGCGCCCCAATACAAGTCCTTGGAAACTTTCACTTTTAACAATTACTCGGAAAACATGAGCACAAAAATTTTGATTGATAGACAGCAGAATAAAATCGTTTGGCAAATCGTCGCCTCGATCATGGCCATTGGAATGGCCGGTCAGGCGGCGCGCGGACAAGCCACCAATTCTCCCGCACCGGACTCGAGCGGTTCGACGAATGTCACGCAACTCGGCAATACGGTTGTCGTGGGGAAGAAACTGGACGTGGCGCGGGATAACATCATTCCGAACCTGGGCGCGACGGCGCATAGCTTTGATGAGCAACAAATCCAGGCGGTGGCGCAGGGCGAAAATGCACCCTTCACCCAGGTCCTCCTGCGCGCCCCGGGCGTGGTGCAGGATAATGAGGCCAGCGGCGCGTTGCACGTGCGCGGCGAGCACGCAAATTTGCAATACCGCATCAACGACGTGCTGCTGCCGGAGGGTATTTCGGGATTCGGACTGGAGTTGGATCCGCGCTTTGTGGACTCGATGCAACTCATCACTGGCTCGTTGCCGGCGGCCTATGGCATCCGCACCGCCGGTGTCGTGGACATCCACACCAAGAGCGGCTTCGAGAACGGCGGCGCGGCGAGCATCTACGGCGGCAGTTACGATACCATCCGGCCGAGTTTCGAATACGGTGGCACGCAGGGGAAATGGAATTTCTTTGTGGACGGCAGCTACGATCACAACGCGCTCGGCATTGAGAATCCGACGCCAACCCACAATGCGATTCACGACAAAACCGATCAGTTCAAAACGTTTTTGTATGGTTCTTACATCATCGACGACACAAGCCGGCTCAGCCTGATGGGCAGCGCGTCGTACAGCGATTTTCAGATACCGAATACGCCGAATTTGCAAACCAACTCGGCCAATTTTTCCGCGCCCGGTGGCGCGCCGTGGTCTTCGGGAGGCGGAATCCCGACGACATTCAATTCGGCGGATGTGAACGAACGGCAAAACGAGCAGAATTATTACGCTGTCGCTGCTTATCAGAAATCGTTGGATAATTTCAACCTGCAAGCCTCGGTTTTCGGGCGCGTCAGCAGCGTTCATTTCAGGCCGGACCAGGTGGGTGACCTTTTCTTCGATGGCGTCGCGAGCGACGTGCAGCGCAGGCTCTATTCCGGCGGCATCCAGGCGGATGCCAGTTACGAGTTAAACGACAAGCACACGATTCGCGGCGGCGTGCTGGTGATGGATGAATCGGTTTCGGCGCATTCTACGACGACCGTGTTTCCGGTGGATCCGGACACGGGCAATCCGACCGGCGGCCCGTTTTCCATTACCGACCGCAATGTGCTTCATGGCATTTTCGCCGGCATTTACCTGCAGGACGAATGGAAAATTTTTCCCAGGGTCACGATTAATTTCGGCGGCCGCTTTGACGAGTTTTATTCGTCATTCGACAAGGAAAACCAGCCCAGCCCGCGGGTGAATTTGATCTACACGCCGACGGATTCGACCACCTTGCACGCCGGTTATGCGCGTTACTTCACGCCGCCGCCGGTGGAAAGCGTGTCGAGCGGCACCATTTCCGAGTTCGACGGCACCTCGAACTCGACCGGCAATGACCAGAACAGGTCCGTGAAGGCCGAGCGCGCGAATTATTTCGACGCGGGCATTTCGCAAAAAATCGGAAAGCACCTGCAAGTGGGCATGGACGGCTACTACAAGAAAGCCCATGAGCAGTTGGATGATGGGTTGTTTGGGCAAACGCTCATCCTTTCAGCGTTCAATTACTCCGAGGGCAGGATTTACGGCGTGGAATTCCCTATCTCGTACAACCTGGGCGGTTTCGACGCTTATGCGAATCTCTCCTACTCGGTGGCCAAGGGGAAAAATTGGAGTTCATCGCAATTCCTGTTTGGTCCGAGCGGTGCAGGGACTGACCTCAGTTACGTGCATAATCACTGGATTTACCTGGATCACGATCAGACAGTGAGCGGCTCGTTCGGAGCGTCGTATACCTGGAAACACCCGTGGGGTGGCACGCGCCTGCTGGTCGATGCGCTTTACGGCAGCGGCTTGAGAACGGACGCACCGAATGCAATGGGCCAGAACGTTCCCAACGGCGGGACAGTCCCGGCGTATTATTCGGTGAATCTGGGCGCGGAAGAATCCTTCAAATTATCCGGCAAACAAATGCTGAAGGCCCGGCTCGACGTCGTAAATGTCACCGACAACATCTATGAATTGCGCGACGGCGTGGGTGTAGGCGTGAATGCGGCCTCCTATGGCGAGCGGCTCGGGTTCTTCGGCTCGCTCAGCTACGTTTTCTGAGGTTCCTCCCTCATGAACAACACGGATGCAAATCGAACTTCGTCCCGCGAGTTGAAAGACGAGCTGGCGCGACTGTGCCTTCCCGGCGCGAATCGCGATCCAAATCGCAAACTCGCGTGGATGAATTCGATTTGCATCCTTTTTCTGCTGGTTGGAATTTTGGGAACGACTCCCGCGAGCGTTCCGCTCAAGAGCGCGCCGCCGATTGAAGAAATTGCGTCCGTCATTCTGGAAGCGGCTCCGCCGCCGCAAGCCGTAACGGTCAATGAAAACGAAAATCAAAATGATCAGCCACCGCCCGAGGCTCAGAATGTGGTCGTGGTCGTTCCGAATGCGCCCAACATCAATTTTTCGGTGCCCACGATTGGCAACCTGGTGGCGCCCAGCATGCTCGCACAAGCGCCTCCACTCAATCCGATGCAACGAATTGCACCGGTCACTCATCTTTCGCAAATCTCGAACACCGGTTCCAGCGGTTCGCGTCCTCAGCCTCCCTATCCAAAAATCGCGCTCGATGCGGGGCAGCAGGGAACTGTCAGTCTCCTGATAACCGCGGACAGCGCGGGAAAGGTCGCATCCATTCAAATTAAAGGTTCGTCCGGTTCTTCTATTTTGGACCGGGCCACGGAAGATTTCGTCAGGCGTCATTGGACGCTTCCTTCCGGAGCGTCAACCAACCAGATCTTCGAGACCAGCGTCACGTATCAACTGCAAGCCGATTAATTCCCGCACACAAAACTGAATCCTTATTTATGTTCGCAAATATCATTGTTCAATTTTTTCTCAAAGGCGGTCCGATCATGTGGCCCATACTCATCTGCGCCGTGGTTGCGGTGGCGGTGGTCGGCGAACGCACTTTTTGGTGGCTTCGCGAAAGGAGCCGGCGGGAGCCGCAGAAGCTCGAGCAAATCCTGGCCTCACTTGAAAATGGCGATGCGCCGAGCGCGGCTAAATTGACCGACGGCTCGGAAGACCCGGTCATTCGCATGATTGGGCGCGGGCTCGCGCACATCGGGCGCGTGCACAGTTCATTGCTGGGCGCGTTGCAATTGGCGGCGGGCATCGAATTGAAACGCGCCGGGCGGTTCCTAGTCGTCATGGACACGTTAGTGACGCTCGCGCCGCTGCTGGGGTTGCTCGGCACCGTGACCGGCCTGATGCGCGCGTTCCTCAGCATTGGCAGCGCCGAACTCGCGGTCTCCGCTGTGACGGGCGGCATTGGCGAAGCTTTGATTGCGACGGCCTGCGGTCTTGGCATTGCGATTTTCTCCCTGATTCCGTTTAACATTTTTTCCTCCAAGGTGGCGCAATTGCAATTCGAGCTCGAAACCGCGGCGACAAATGTCGAGGTGATGGTCGGCGGCGGCAAAACCGTTGATTCAGCAACGTCGGAAGCCGCTTTGAGCCGGGCGGCGAATCATTGAATTGCCGCTGATGAAATTAAGCTCACCCATTCCACGCCGGCATTCACGGATCGTCATCATTCCGCTGATTGACATCATGTTTTTCCTGCTGGCGTCGTTCATGATGGTGAGTTTGCAAATGGACAAAACTCAAAATGTGAAAGTGAATCTGCCTTCCGCATCCGAAGCGCGGCACGATTTCAAACCCGACGTGTTGAATATTGCCGTCGATAAATCCGGCGCCGTATGGCTGCAGAAAACGCAAATCACCGTGCCGGCATTGAGTCTCGTGCTCAGCAACCGATTTAGAAGCGACACGAACCTGCCGGTATTCATTAGCGGCGACCGTGAGGCGCTGCATGGGCAAATGGTCAGCGTGTATGAAGCTGTGAGAAACGCAGGCGTGCAAAGGGTCGCCTTTGCGGTGGGCGGCAGTGAGGCGCAGACGAACAAATGAAAATCCGCTCGCCACTTCCTCAACGACAGACGCGACTGGAGATCATCCCGCTGATCGACATCATGTTCTTTCTATTGGCGTCGTTTATGATGGTGAGTTTGCAAATGCAAAAAATTCGCGCGCTGAAGGCTGATTTGCCCACCGCCACCCTCGCCGTCTCCACAGTTAAACCCGACATCATCAATCTCAAGGTGGACAGGTGGGGACAAATTTCGGCTGACGATAAGCCCGTTTCGATTTCTGAGTTGCCGACGATGTTGGCGAAGCGCTACGAAGCGAACACCAACGTTCCTGTTTACATTACCGGTTCCAAGGACGCCACGCACGGCTCGATTATTTACGTCCTCGATTTGGTAAAGCGCGCCGGCATCCAGCGTGTCGCGATTTCCGTCAAAGCCGCCCCATGAAAAATTTCCAACAAAACCTGCTCATCTTTCTCGCCGTCTGCCTCTGCGGCTTGTGCGCCTATCAATGGTATTACCAGACCGTCCAGCGCAATGAGGTCGCCAAACTCAGCCGGGTTGCCTATGACGAATCGGTTTCCATTCGTGACGACACAAATTCAATCGCCACGCTAAACCATCAGATTTCTTTGATGGATTCAAACCTCACCGAACTGAAAAGCGCAGCGAAGACAAACGCGGAAATAACCGCGGCGCAGAAGCGCGAACTTGGTCGGCTTCAGATTGTCAGCGAGGGATTGACCAATGAACTCGCCCAATACCGAGACGCAGTGGGAACGCTGACGAACAAATTGAATGAGGCGTATGCCGGGATCGAAAAACAAAACGTGGCGTTGAAGGAACTCGCAGCCCAGCGCGATGAGTTTGTTCAAAAATACAACGACGAGGTGAAAGACCGCAATAACGTGGTGTCCAATTACAACGCCCTGGCGTCGCAGGTGCAAAAGCTCCAGGAAAAACAATGACTTCTTTCTTGATACAAATAAAATCTATTTTGCCAGCAGGCCCATCTTCGCGAGCTTTTTGAGATTTTCCTCGAGCTCGCTTTCAATTGCGCGCCGGGCGGCGGCTTCGTTGCCATCGGGGAGGACGAGCGCGTTTTTCGATTTCAACATGCGCCAGATTTCTTCGACCAGCGCCTGGCGGTCGCGCGTTCCGTCCATGCACGAAAGCAGGCAGCGGCCGACTTCGTCTTCGATTTTCACCGTCATGTGAAATTGCGTGGTGACGAGGTGTCCCTGTTGCGCCTGCCAGCGAACGAGCGGCGGCGTCAACGGGCGCTCGCCGGCCTGGCGGGCCATCGACGGGGCGTGCGCGTAAAACTCAACCACGCCCGCGCTATATAATTGGAGGAAGAATGCCGCCAGCTTGTCGCCGTCGTGGTTACCGGTGGCGGCGCTTGCTTCCGTCCTGGGCAGGGCTGCCTGGGCCGCGGGCAGCAATTCCTCGAAAGACATCGGCGCCGGCCAGCATTGCTCGAGCACTCCCAGCGCGGATTTGCCGAGGGAAAAATCGGTGGTGCAACGCGCTCCATTTGCTGTGCGATAATGGTTGGTCGCGCCCGGGCTGAAATCCACGGCATCGCCCGCGCATTTGGCGGAGGAGGAGATATGGAAGCCGCGCACTTTGGCGGCTTGCGGGTCGGATAATTTGACATCGCGATGGCAGAGCAACGTTTGGCGGAAACGGCGGCATTTCAAAAAGTCGAGATACTGCTCGCGCAGGATTCGGTTTCCCGAGAGTTGTTCCAGCGTCCGTCGCGTCGCGTCGTTGAACCCGTGATCGAACATCTCGAAGTAACTCGCTTCGCCGAGATATTGGAGCTGATGCGCCGCGGCCTTTTCGACGAATTGATGGAAGTAGAAGGGGACGGAAATATCGGCGAGCTCGTCGTGATACAGGTGGCCTTCCTCGTGGTTGAGGATGGCTTCGAATTCAGACTTCATCCAGAGCCGGTATTCGTCGTCGGTTTCCTGCGCCTGGGCGACGAACTTCGCGAGGGCCTTGGCCTGGCGCACGCGTTCATCCGGGGCCTCGAAGCGTTGCACGTGAAAGAGCATCATTTCGCGCAGCATGTGGCGCATGTGACAGCCGGGAAAAGCGTTGTAGCTGATGAATGCGATGCCCTGCGGCGCGAGCCGCTCGCGGCAAATTCTTAAAACATGCTCGCGGACTTCAGCCGGCACCCAGGAGAACAATCCATGCGCGATGATGTAATCGAACTGGCCCCAGCTGGCATCGATGTCCGTAACATTTCCGTTGACGAGCCGGATATTTCGCATCCCGAGCTCTTCGATCATCTGTGTTCCCTGGGCGACCGGTTTCGCGGCGAGGTCGATGCCGACGAAATCGCTTTTGGGCAATGCGGCTGCCATGGGCGCGAGATTGCTGCCGGTGCCACAGCCCAGTTCCAGGACGCGGCAATGGTCCACGCGGGCCGGGTTCATGCCGAAAAGCGAGCCGATCACAGCCAGCCGACCAGGATGGGTCTGGAGATGGGTGTAAACCGGGTAGGCGACGAGATCGTAACGGTTGGCGTTGGGTTGCATCATCTTGGAGTGGGCCGAGCGGAGAAAAAGCGACAGTTTGCCGGGGCTCCGGGTCGGCTAAAGACCCGACGTTGGAATTCCGTATTCAACGCGGGGAATGGACAGCAAATACTCTTGACAAGCAAGGGCAATTTCTTCGATGCTGGGGTGAACAACCCAGTTTATTCGAGGTTTTTTTTATGGCTAAATCCAGTAGTCAGAAGTTCATAGCTCGGAACCGTGCTCCTCGCGTCCAAATTGAGTATGATGTCGAGGTTTACGGAGCGGAAAAGAAGGTTGAATTGCCCTTCGTCATGGGCGTCATGGCGGATCTTTCTGGAAAACCGGCCGAAGCATTGCCCGCCGTCGGCGACCGGAAGTTCCTGGAAATTGACGTGGATAACTTCGATGACCGGCTCAAGGCCTGCAAACCCCGCGTAGCTTTCCAAGTTCCCAATACCCTCACTGGTGAAGGCAATCTCAATGTGGAAATGACCTTCGAAAGCATGGAGGATTTTTCACCCGCGGCGGTGGCCCGCAAAGTTGATTCGCTCAACAAGCTCCTGCAAGCCCGGACCGAATTGTCCAGCCTGCTGACTTATATGGACGGCAAAGACAAGGCCGAGGAATTAGTCGCCAAACTTTTGAACAACCCGGATTTGCTGAAATCGCTCGCCTCGACGCCTGCCGCGAGCCCCGAGCAACCCAAGTAAAATCCAGACCGAAGGAAAACAATTATGTTGCCACCCGAGACTGTAGCTCAAGGCGGCGCGGCACCCGCGCCAGCCGAGATCAACGAGTTTGACGCGCTGTTGAACAAGGAATTCAAAGCGCGTGATGTGCAGAAGCAAACCGCGGTGCAGACCGCCGTGCGCACGCTCGCCCAGCAGGCGCTCGCCTCCACCCAGTTGATTTCCTCCGATGTTACCAAGACCGTTTCGGCGATGATCGCCGAGATTGATAAAAAGCTCTCGGAGCAAATCAATCTCATCATTCATCAAGCTGATTTCAAGGCGCTCGAAGGGACCTGGCGCGGGTTGCATCACTTGGTCAACAACACCGAGACGGACGAAATGCTCAAGATCCGCGTGTTGAACGTTTCGAAGCTGGATTTGAAGAAGACGCTCAAGAAATTTGAGGGCACGGCGTGGGATCAAAGCCCGATTTTCAAGAAGCTTTACGAAGACGAATTCGGCTCACCCGGCGGCCAGCCTTATGGCGCGCTGATTGGCGATTATTACTTCGACCATTCGCCGGAAGATGTGAAAATGCTGGGAAACATCGCGCAGGTTTCCGCGGCCATGCACTCGCCGTTCATTGCCGCCGCCGCGCCGTCCGTGCTGGGCATGGATTCCTGGCAGGAATTGAGCAACCCGCGCGATTTGACCAAGATTGTCCAAACCGCGGAGTACGCCGCGTGGCGTTCGTTGCGCGAATCCGAGGACGCCCGATATATCGGCCTGACCATGCCTCGGTTTCTGTCCCGGTTGCCGTATGGCGCCAAGACCGTTCCGCTGGAGGAGTTCGATTTCGAAGAAGATACCGAGGGCGCCGACCACAATAAGTATGTCTGGTCGAATGCCGCCTTCTCCATGGGTGTCAATATCACTCGCGCCTTCAAGCTTTACGGCTGGTGCGCGCGTATTCGCGGCGCGGAATCCGGCGGTATGGCTGAGGGATTGCCGGTGCATACGTTCCCGACCGATGACGGCGGCGTGGACATGAAGTGCCCGACCGAGATTGCCATCACGGACCGGCGCGAGGCCGAATTGGCGAAGAACGGTTTCATGCCGTTGTCGCATTACAAGAATACGGATTTCGCGGTTTTCATGGGCGCACAATCGCTGCAAAAGCCGGCGGTTTATGACGATCCGGACGCGACGGCGAACGCCAATCTTTCCGCGCGGCTGCCGTATCTGTTCGCCACCTGCCGGTTTGCGCATTACCTGAAGTGCATGGTGCGCGACAAAATTGGCTCTTTCAAGGAACGCGAAGACATGGAGGCCTGGTTGAACAAATGGATCAGCCAATTCTGCTGCGACTCCAAGTCCGCCGAAGAGGTCAAGGCCCGGTTCCCGCTGGCCGAGGCAAAAGTCGAGGTGCAGGAAGTCAAAGGCAATCCGGGTTATTACACCTCCAAGTTCTGGATGCGTCCGCATTACCAGTTGGAAGGCTTGACCGTTTCGCTGCGATTGGTTTCGAAATTGCCCTCCGCCAAGGGTGGCGGTTAAAAACAATTTGGGACGTACCGCGCCGGACATGTGCCGTCCGGCGAGTGTAACCGCAACTAACCAAGTCGGGTTCCCGGCACTGGAGCCCGGAGTCAGGATCATACATTATGGCGTCAGTAGATTATTACTTAAAACTGGACGGGATTCCGGGCGAGAGCACGGACTCGAAACACAAAGGCGAAATTGATCTCGAAAGCTGGAGTTGGGGCCAGACCAACGCCGGAACCCATTCTGCGGGCTCGGGTGGCGGGGCCGGCAAGGTCAGCATGCATGACTTCAATTTCACCATGAAGATCAACAAGGCCAGCCCCAAGCTTTTCCTGGCTTGCGCGACCGGCCAGCACATCAAAGAAGCACTACTCACCTGCCGCCGGGCCGGCAAGGACCAGCAGGAGTACTTGAAGATCAAGTTTAGCGAATTGCTGGTTTCCAATTTCCAGACCGGTGGTTCCGGCGGCGAGGGCGTGGTCCCCACCGACCAGATTTCGCTGAACTTCGGCAAGATCGAGATTTCCTACGCCCCGCAAAAGGGGGATGGCACGCTCGATTCGCCGGTGGTGCATAATTACAGCGTGAAAGAAAACAAGGGCGGCTGATCTTAGTTTGCAGGTGACCACTCCAGTTGCTTGAGCGGGTGCCTGGCAGGCCGGGCCCCGCCAGGCATCTGTTTATTTCATGAAATCCGCCGAACTCGTTCAAGCCGGCCGACTGGAAGAGGGGCTTTCGGCGTTGCAACAGGAAATCCGCGACAAACCGGAGGACACGCGCCTCCGGATTTTTCTTTTTCAGCTTAACTGCGTTTTTGGCCGGCTCGACAAGGCCCTAGCGCAACTGCAGGTCATTGCCAGTCTCAGCGCCGACACGATGCTCCTGGCGCAAATCTTCCGGCCGGTCATCGCCTGCGAAATGCTCCGCCAGGAGGCCTTCGCCGGCAAACGCACGCCCATCATTTTTGGCGAACCCATGGAATGGGTCGGACTGCTCGTCCAAGCCAACGAACTGGTGGCGCGCGGCGAGTTCGCTGCTGCCGCCAAACTGCGCGCGAAGGCATTCGAAGACGCGCCCGGCTCGGCCGGCAAAATCGACGGTCAGCCGTTTGAGTGGATTGCCGACGGCGATTCGCGCCTGGGGCCGGTGGTCGAGGCGTTTGTCGATGGTAAATATTATTGGATTCCGTTTTGCCGCATTCAGAAGATTGAAATGGAGAAGCCCTCGGACATGCGGGACCTGGTGTGGATGCCGGTGCAGTTCACCTGGACCAACGGCGGCGCCGCTCCGGGGCACATTCCCGCGCGTTATCCGGGCACGGAAGCGAGTAAGGACGACACGTTGCGGCTCGCGCGAAGAACCGAATGGCGGGAGCATCCGGGCGAAACGTTTTTGGGCCTGGGCCAGCGAGTTTTTGCGACCGACACGGGCGAGCATCCGCTGCTGGGCTGCCGCAGCATCGAATTGTCATGATTCCCATCGCCCATGGCTGAACAGACTCCAATTGAGAAACTGCAGCCCTGCCTGCTGGACCGGTTGACCGATGATGAACCGGGGAAACAGGAGGAGAGCCGGGCGCAACGCGTCATTTCCCTCCAGAAATACCGGCGCGGCGTGCTGCGCGATTTGCAATGGCTTTTCAACGCCTACGCCGTGCTGAGGTTCGAGGACGGCACGTCGGAACTGGATGATTATCCGGAGGCGATGCGCTCGGTGCTTAACTTCGGCACGCGGCAGTTGTGCGGGTTGACCGCTCCCAATATGGATCGTCTCCGCGAGGAACTGGCCGAAGCGCTCCAGGTGTTTGAGCCGCGGCTGACCCCGCGCGCGCTTTCCATCCGCGCGGACATGGAGCGAAACATTGTGACCTTCGATCTGGAAGGTGAATTGTGGGCGAATCCGCTGCCGGAACATTTGCATCTCAAGACCGCCGTCGACGTTGAAACCGGCCAGTGCCTGCTGGGAGACTCGCCTCATGGATGAGCGTCTCCTGGAACTTTACAACGTTGAGCTGCGGCATCTCCGCCAAACCGCCGCGGAGTTCGGTCGCGATTTCCCAAAAATTGCCGGACGGCTGGCGCTCGACCGCGACGCCAAGGAAGTCTGCCCGGATCCCTATGTCGAACGCCTGCTGGAGGGTTTCGCTTTTCTCGCGGCGCGCGTCCACCTGAAGCTGGACGCGGAATTTCCGCGTTTCACCCAGGGATTGCTTGAAACGGTTTACCCGGATTATCTCTGCCCGGTTCCCGCGATGGGCATCGTGAAGTTCGAGCCGGAAGAACACGAGGGAGGATTGGCTCCGGGTTTTGTCATCAAACGCGGCACGCCGATGCGCAGCCAATTGGGGCAGGGGGAGCGGACGGCTTGCACTTTTACCACCGGCCAGGACGTCCGATTGCTGCCGCTGCAGGTGGTCGAGGCGCGGTATTTCATTCGCGACCTTGCCGAACTGAATCTACCGCGCGAGTTGGGCGCCAAGGCGGCATTCCGCATCCGGTTGCGCAAAACGATTCCCAATCCGTTCTCGGAAATTCGCATCGATCCGCTGGTGGTGCATATTCGCGGGGCGGACGAATTGCCCGGGCAGATTTACGAACAGATTTTTGCGCACAAACTGAAGCTCGTGATTCAATCGCGGGATCGCAACCAGGCCCCGGCGATTTTTGATGCGGAGGGTATTCGCCGCGTGGGCTTCGCGCCCGACCAGGCGCTGCTTCCGGCGGTGGCGCGCGGTTTCGAGGGGTACCGATTGTTGCGCGAGCACTTTGCTTTTCCGCATCGGTTCCTGTTCTTCGAACTGGCCGGATTCCAGGAAGCGGTCGCGCGTATCGAGGGCGAGGAAATCGATATTGTTCTGGCGTTGGACGAACCGGACATCCGGCTGGAAGGCCTGGTGGAAAAATCCTGCTTTGATTTATTTTGCGCGCCGGTCATCAATCTTTTCGAGAAGACGCTGGATCGCGTGGCGGTTTCCCACCGGTTCTCAGAATTTCACCTCGTGCCGGACCGCAATCGTCCGCTGGATTACGAGATTTATCAGGTCACGGGAGTGACTGGTTTTGGCGAAACGCAGGATGATGAGCGGCGGTTTGCTCCGTTTTATCAGGCGCGCGATACGGACCTGGACGCGAGTGCGTTTTACACGGTGCATCGCGCTCCGCGGTTGTTCAGTGATCGCGAACGGCTCACGGGCCGCCGCGCCACCTACGCGGGAACGGACCTGTTCATTTCGATTGTAGACAGCGACATGGCGCCGTGCCGGACGGAGATAAAGCAATTGGGCATACGCGCCTTGTGCACCAATCGCCATCTGCCGATCCAGATGGCGAAGGGCATCGGGCGAACTGATTTCACGATGGATATCAGCGCGCCGGTGAATGCCATCCGCATGATCCAGGGACCGACGCTGCCGCGGCCCAGCCTGGTGCTGGCGGGTCAGAATCCCGAAAAGCCGCAGGTCGCCTCAGGGCGGTTTGCGTGGCGGCTGGTGAGCCATCTTTCGCTGAATTACCTTTCGCTTTCCGACAACGGCAAGGAAACCGGCGCGGAAGGGTTGCGCGAAATGCTCAGGCTCTACGCCGACCCCACCGATCGCCAGACGCTCAAGCAAATCGACGGCATTCGCAGCGTGAGTTATCGGCCCATTGTGCGGCGGGTCGAGATTCCGGGGCCCATCACTTTTGCGCGCGGGCTGGAGATAACGGTGTTGTTCGATGAATCGGCGTTTCAGGGGCAGGGAGTATTTGTGCTGGGCGCCGTGCTCGAATGCTTTTTCGCCAAATACGTCTCGTTGAATTCGTTTACGGAAACAGTGATTACGACGCAGCAACGGAAGGAGATCATGCGATGGCCGGTCCAGATGGGCAAAAAGCAGATTCTATAATCTCCGAAATGGCGGAGAAGCCGTACGCGTATGATTTTTACGCGGCTGTCCGGCTTTTGCAGAGCTCTTTCCCGGAGAAACCGCGCATCGGCCACTCCCGATCCGCCGCGGAGGACCCGGTGCGTTTTGCCCAAAGCCCGGCGCTGGATTTTCCCGCGGCCACGATGGAGGCGATGCGGCGCAAGGACCCTTCCCGGCCGCCGGTGGTTTACGCGCGGCACTTCGGGCTGTTCGGCTCGAACGGGCCGCTGCCGCTGTGCCTCACGGAATACGCCCGCGAGCGCATTTTGCATCATGGGGATCCGACCTTTGCGGCGTTCTGCAATGTGTTTCATCATCGCCTGGCGTCCTTCTTTTTCCGCGCCTGGGCGGACGCGCAAAAAACGGTGGATTTCGACCGCCCGGACGACCAGCACTGGTCGCATTTCATCGGCAGTTTGATCGGCATGGGCATGGACAGCCTGCTCAAAGGCGACAGCGTGCCGGACCGGGCAAAGTTTTATTTTGCGGGCCGGCTGGTGCAGCAGAACCGGAATGCGGAAGGCCTGGAATCCATCGTGCAGGATTTTTTTGGCGTGCGCACGATGGTGCAAAGTTTCGTGGGACGCTGGCTGAAGTTGCCGGCGGCTTCCATTTGCAAGCTCGGCGATTCGCGGGCCACCGGTATTTTGGGCGCCAGCATCATTTGCGGCGCGCGGTTCTGGACCTGCCAGCTTCATTTCCGGATTCGCATGGGCCCGATGGACCTGACCGAATACGAGCGCCTGCTGCCCACCGGCGGTTCCTTCCATCGGCTGTGCGATTGGGTCCGCGAATACGCGGGCGAGGAGCATTCATGGGACGTGACCCTCGTGCTCGACAAGGACCAAGTGCCGAAAATTCAAATGGGCAAGGCCGGCCGGCTCGGCTGGACGACGTGGTTGAAAACCAAACCGTTCGAACGTGACGCGGACGATTTGACCCTGACCCCGCTGAACTCCTATGATTCCTGAACGCGTCATCTCACCCGCAACTGTTTTTCGCGTTTCGCGAGCGCCCAAAACTCCATCGCTCGCATGCGCAATAGAAAGGCTCCCGTTCCATGGCTGAAATCAAACGCTCCACACTGTTCGGCAAGCTCAATCCGCTCGGCTATAAATCCATCGAGGCGGCCACCATCTTTTGCAAGATGCGCGGCAACGCCTATGTGGAAACCGTCCACTGGCTGCATCAACTTTTGCAGCAGCAGGATTCCGATGTGTTGCGCATCATCAAGCATTTCGGCGTGGACAATTCGCGCCTCGCCACCGACCTCGTGGCGGCGCTGGACCGCCTGCCGCGCGGCGCCACAGCCATCAGTGATTTTTCGCCGCAGATCGAGACCGCGCTCCAGCAGGGATATCTTTATGCCACGCTGCTCTTTGGGGAAACCCAGGTACGCACCGGTTATCTCATCATCGCTTTTACCAAGACGGATTCGCTTCGCAACACGTTCCTCGGCCTTTCCCGCGAGTTCGCAAAAATCAAAGCCGAACAATTGAGCGATGATTTCAACAAAATCGTCGCCGGTTCGCCCGAGGACGCCATGCGCGCCAGCGACGGCTCCGGCATGAGCGCCGACGCCGCGCCCGGTGAAACCAGCGGCGCCATCCCGCCCGCCGAGATGGGCAAGCAGGAAGCGCTCAAGCGATTCACGACCGACCTTACCGAAAAAGCGCGCAAAGGAGAAATCGATCCCATCATCGGCCGCGATGACGAAATCCGCCAGTGCGTGGACATCCTCATGCGCCGCCGCCAGAACAATCCCATCCTCACGGGCGAAGCCGGCGTGGGCAAGACCGCCGTGGTGGAAGGTTTCGTGCAACGCATTCTCGCCGGCGACGTGCCGCCGGCGCTACGCGACGTCACTGTTCGTTCGCTCGACGTGGGGCTGCTCCAGGCAGGCGCGAGCATGAAAGGCGAATTCGAACAACGCTTGCGCGGAGTCATCGACGAAATTCAGACTTCGCCCAAACCGGTGATTTTGTTCATCGACGAAGCCCACACGCTCATGGGCGCTGGCGGCAGCGGCGCGAGTGATGCCGCGAATCTTTTGAAGCCGGCGTTGGCCCGCGGCACGTTGCGCACCATCGCCGCCACGACGTGGGATGAATACAAGCGTCATATTGAAAAAGACCCGGCGCTCACCCGCCGCTTCCAAGTGGTCAAAGTGGAAGAGCCCGCCGAGGACAAATGCATTCGCATGATGCGCGCGGTGATGGTTCCGTTTGAGAAACATCACAAGGTGCAGGTGCTGGACGAAGCGATTGAGAACGCCGTTCGTTTGTCGAATCGCTATATCGCCGGCCGGCAATTGCCCGACAAGGCCGTGAGTCTCATCGACACCGCGGCCGCGCGCGTGGCCGTGAGCCAGCACGCGGTTCCGCCGGAAGTGGATGATTGCCGCCGCCGTTACCAGGCGTTGGAAACGGAGCAGGGGATTTTGAACCGCGAAACCGCGACGGGTCTGGACCACCAGGCGCGCCTGGTGGAAATCGCCGACAGCATGGCCAAGGAAAAGGAAGAATTGGCCAAGTTGGAAAAGCATTGGAATGAAGAAAAGGAAATCGTCGGAAAAATTCTGGACCTGCGCTCCAAACTGCGCGCGGGAGGCGTTGGTCCCGATGACGCTCTGAAAGAGGGCGCCGCCGCCCCAGCAACGACTACCGCTGCTCCTGCCGCGCCAGCGCCCGCGGCTGCATCTGCTGCCGCACCCGCTGGATCCGCCAGCGGCAACGGTCATTTGACGCCGGAGGAACGCGATAAATTGTTGACCGAGTTGAAACAATCCCAGCAACGGCTCAAGGATTTCCAGGGCGAATCGCCGCTGATTTTTCCCAGCGTGGATGCCAACGCCATTGCGACGGTGGTGGCCGATTGGACGGGTATTCCCGTGGGGCGAATGGTGAAGAACGAGATCGAACAGGTGCTCGGCCTGGCGGACATTTTGGAACGCCGCGTCATCGGCCAGCGTCACGCGCTTGAATTGATTGCGCGCCGCGTCCAGACCAGCCGCGCGCGCCTCGATAATCCGAACCGGCCCGTGGGTGTGTTCATGCTCGTGGGGCCCAGCGGCACCGGCAAAACCGAGACCGCTCTCACGCTCGCCGAGGCGCTTTACGGCGGCGAGCAAAACATGATTTCGATCAACATGAGCGAATTTCAGGAGGCGCACACCGTGTCCACGTTGAAAGGCTCACCGCCGGGATACGTGGGTTACGGCGAAGGCGGTATTCTCACCGAAGCCGTGCGCCGCCGGCCTTACAGCGTGGTCCTGCTCGATGAAGTCGAGAAGGCCCACCACGATGTTCACGAAATCTTTTTCCAGGTGTTCGACAAGGGCTGGATGGAGGATGCCGAGGGCAAATACATCGATTTCAAAAACACCATCATCATCCTGACCAGCAACGCGGCGCAGGACGTGATTATTAATTTATGCAAGGACCCCGAGCTGATGCCGAATGCCGAGGGACTGGAGAAGGCGATGCGGGTGCCGCTGACCAAGGTGTTTCCCGATGCGTTGCTGAATCGTCTCGTGGTCGTGCCGTATTATCCGATCAGCAAGGAAATGCTGCACACCATCATCAAGCTCAACCTCGGGCGCCTGGCCAAGCGCGTGAAGGAAAATCACAAGGTGCCGTTCACCTACGACGACAGCGTGCCGGAATTGATCGGCCAGCGCTGCACCGAGCTTGAGCGCGGCGCGCGCATGGTGGATGCAATGATCACCAACACGATGCTGCCGGATATCGGCAAGGAGTTCCTCAGCCGCCTGGCCTCGGGAAGCGAAGTCAAGCGGGTGCACGTGACGGTGAAGGACGGAAATTTTGCGTATGCGTTTGAGTGAGTGAACGCTAGAAAGATGCAATGAGTGATTTGGCGGTAGCACGCCGGGTCGATACGGTCTCAGGTTCAATCAGGCAGATGATAAGAGTCACTTGAAAATCGTCCTGATTGTCACGAACGGTGATTAATAAAAATGAGCCAATATCGAAGATATTCAGACGCCCCGAAAACTATCGATGAACTGAAGTTTCACGGTGCAATAGGTAACCGGCGCTTTTGCAATATCACGGCGAACGAGTTCAATACTGCATTGCGCGCGAATGGGTGGCGAGAGGCGCATAATGGACATGTTTACATGCGTTTGATCGAACGCGGTGAGCAGCTTGGAATTTTCACACCTAATGATTTCGCTCGCGCATTGCGTAATGGTTTTACACTACGTGCAAAAAATGAAGCATTTGGCCGCGTATGTGGTCGCAATTCATGGCAGGTCATCTTCAAAGGAAATCAATTTATAACAATCGTGCATCTTTCGTGAAAACAATGAAGGTTAGTTGACGAAAAACTTACGAACATCCGAGGCGATATCAAACCGATATTACCACCGAGTGAGATTTCAAAATGGCATATTCGAGGTCAAAAAAAATTCCGGGTTTTGATCCCTGGGCGATCGCTCCCCGTACTTGTGGGCCGATGGGTCAAGATGACGCGGGGGAACCGTTTACTTCGATTCTCGGAGATACCCCTGGAAGTCTGGGCATTAATGATTGGGCATCTCCTGGAGAAATATTAAAAAAAATTGAAACCCAAAGAACTCTCGGATCTACGAAGCCATCTGTTGCAGTTCGAGATCCCAATTTCGCCGTGAGTCAGGGACAGGTCACATTTGACGCCGAGGGAAACGATAATCCCAAGAGCCCTTACTTCAGCAGACAGATAACGTGGCCTGGCAACACAGAGTCAGGAGTGACATTGGGCCGCGGCTATGACATGGGAAATCGCACTACCCTGGAAGTTACGAACGATTTGGTGTCGGCGGGTCTAGCAGGGGACAAAGCTGCCGCATTTGCTCAAGGGGCAGGAAAAAAAGGCGCTGTCGCGGGGAAATTTGTCACGGAAAATCGCGAGAAGCTTGGCCTGATCAGCCCAGAAGTTCAGAAAAAGCTCTTTGAGGAGATTTATCCAGGTTACATCAATCGAGCACGCGCTAACTACGATAAGTGGACGGCGAACGATCTGAAGCGCGTTCAGTGGGTCGATCTATCCTCCGCAATTCGCGATGTCCTGGTAGATTTCGTCTATCAAGGTTTTACGAAAGGCCCGCGGCCAATGGAAGCGGGCATGAACAACAGTTCCAAAGAATTGATCGCATATATTTCCTCCAGTCCCACAATGAAAAGTTACGAAAGCGGGCGGCAGCGAATTAATTATCTAAAGCGATATGCGATCTAATGTAGAGCTAATGATGTTCCTGAAATGAATTGCTCATTGAACCTTATTCCATTATTTTTTAGGACACCCACCCATGCCACTCAAACAGGATAATCGCTCAATCGGCATCACGACCCCCGTGGGTCCGGATGTGCTGGCATTGCGCTCCTTCTCCGTCCAGGAACGCATCAGCCGGCTGTTTCAAATTGAAGCCGAATTGAGCAGCGAAGACGGCAAGGTGGACTTCGATAAAATCGTGGGCCACGATGTCACGATTCGCTTGAACGTGGGTGGGAAGGCCAAACGGTTTTTTCACGGTTTTGTCAGCCGCCTGGTGCAGGTTGCCAACCAGGGGCAGCACGCGCGTTATCGCGCGACGATCGTGCCGTGGCTGTGGTTTCTTACGCGCACGTCTGATTGCCGCACCTGGCCGGCGGACGAACCGGCAAAGGGCAAAACCGTGCCGCAGATCATCGAGGAGGTTTTCAAGAATCTCGGGTTCAGCGATTACAAGCTCAAGCTCTCGGGCAATTACGAGAAGCGCGAGTTTTGCGTGCAATACCGCGAGACGAATTTCAATTTCGTCAGCCGGCTCATGGAGCAGGCGGGCATTTATTATTATTTCGAGCATGAGGATGGCAAACATACGCTGGTCCTGGCGGATTCGATCAGCGCGCATGCCGAGTTCTCCGGTTATGAAGACATGACGTATCACGAAGCCGAGCAGGGCACGGATCGCGAGGTCGTTACGGATTGGGTCATGGAAAAAGAAGCGCAGCCGGTCACGGCGGCTTTGCAGGATTTCGATTTCAAAAAACCGAAAACTTCACTGCTGACTTCCACTAATTTGTCGCGCAAACACGGCAAGGCGCAGTTTGAAATTTACGATTACCCCGGTGAATACCTCGAGCACGCCGACGGCCAGCGCCTCGCCGACGTGCGCCTGGAGGAATTACAGACGCAGTATGAGACCTTGCACGGCCAGGCTTCTGTGCGGGGATTGGCTGCGGGGCATCTCATCAAATTGAAGAATCATCCGCGCGACGAGCAGAACCGCAAGTATCTCCTCACGGGCGTTTCGCTGCACGCGGATGCCGGCGAGTTTTCGACTGACAGCGGTGGGGGCAACGGCCAGTTTTTCTCCTGCAATTTCACGGCCATCGACAAGGAGCAGCAATTCCGTCCCGCGCGCCTGACGCCGAAGCCCATTGTGCAGGGGCCGCAGACGGCGATCGTGGTGGGGCCGGCGAGCGAGGAAATTTACACGGACGAACACGCCCGCGTGAAAGTGCATTTCCATTGGGACCGGCATGATAAGTCGGACGAGAATTCGTCCTGCTGGGTGCGCGTCTCGCAGTTTTGGGCGGGAAAAACGTGGGGCTCCATTCACATCCCGCGCATTGGGCAGGAAGTGATCGTTGAATTTCTGGAAGGTGATCCGGACCGGCCCATCATCACTGGCCGTGTTTATAATGCGGACCAGACGCCCCCATATACCTTGCCCGCGAACAAGACCCAAAGCGGCCTGAAAAGCCGGTCCAGCAGCGGCGGCAGTGGCGCCAACTGCAATGAATTCCGTTTTGAAGACAAGAAGGGTTCGGAACAGGTTTTACTCCATGCGGAAAAGGACCAGACGATCGAAGTCGAGAATGACGAAACTCATTCGGTCGGCCACGACCGGAAGAAAACCGTCACGCATGACGAAACGACCGAAGTGAAGCATGACCGGACCGAGACGGTCGGCAACGATGAGAAGATTACCATTCAGCACGACCGCACGGAAACGGTCGTCAACAACGAGACGATTACCATTGGGGGCAGCCGGACCGAAAATGTTGCGAAAAGCGAGGACGTGACGATTGCGATGACGCGCAATCATTCGGTCGGCATCAATGAGTCCATCAATATTGGCGCGGCGCAGGAGCTCAACGTGGGCGCGGCCCAGAGCATTTCGATCGGCGCGATTCAATCCATCAGCGTCGGCAGCAACCAGGGCACCACGGTGGGAGGAAAACGCACCACCGAGGTCGCCAAGGACGACAACCTCAAGGTCGGTGCGAAGCTTAACATCGAGGCGGCGGAGGAAATCAACATCAAGACCGGCGACGCCAAGATCAGCATGAAAAAGGACGGAACCATCACGATCGAGGGCAAGGACATTACGATCAAGGGCAGCGGTAACATTACCGTCAAGGCATCGTCCGATGTCACGATTAAAGGTTCGAAGGTTGAAGCGAATTAATTTTATGGAGCCACTTACCCAAATGACCCGCCGCGCGCGCGGCAAACGCGGGAATGCCGCCGTGGATTCACACCAACCGCAACGCGTGGCCACGAGCCCCGTGTCATGCACGATGCGGGTGGTGGGATTGGACGCCCGGCAGCGCGTGCTGGTGACGGCGGCGAGTTCCGCCCAGGCTGCGCCGGCGCGGTTGCTCACGACCGTGCGCCGGGAGGAATTGTTTGATGCGGCTGGAGTGGGGCGCGAAGTGTTGGTGGTGTTCGATGGTGGGCGCACGGAGCGGCCGATTATTATAGGCGTGTTGCGGAGTGAAGGGGAAACGGAGGAAACGACGCCGGCCAGCCTCGAAGTTTCGGAGACCCGCAAGGAACGCCTGCTGATTGAAGCCGTGGCGGAACTGGTGCTGAAGTGCGGCGCGGGCAGCATCACTTTGCGACGCGACGGGAAAATCGTATTGCGCGGGACGCATTTGTTGTCGCGCGCGTCCGGCCCGATTCGCATCAAGGGAGGACATGTCGAGATCAATTGATCCCGCGGGATTCAGCCTGGCCCGCCAAGACTATGCTTCCCGTCAATGACACACCATTTGTTCTCGAACGGTTCGCGATATTCGACAAGGACGGCGCCGAGACATTGATTGTCTTGTTGAAAGCCACCTTTGAGCTGGAACATGGAAAAACGCCGGCGGTGGCCAAAGAACAAGATCCGGTTATTAACAGCGACGTGTATTCCGGGGAGCCGGGCAAATCGGGCATCCTGGTGGAAGGCGATCGTGTTCCCCCCAGGCCAGGCACGGGAGTTACTTTGAAGGGCCATGCGGTGGCGCGAGAAGGAAACCAGCGGGTCGAAGTTGGACTGCGCGTCGGCTCGTTGACGCAATCCGCGATTGTTCATGGCGACCGCCAATGGGACACTATCCTCGGCATGTCACGGATAACATCGGCGGAGCCGTTTGAAAAGATTCCGCTGGTTTGGGAAAACGCTTTTGGTGGAGTGGATCAAACGCCGGCATCGGAAAAACATTGGGAATTCGAAGCGCACAATCCGGTGGGCAAGGGATTTTTGGCCAAAAAGTCGCGCAAGCCGCTGGCGGGCGTTCCGCTTCCCAACATTGAGCATCCCGATCAGCCGGTTCGCACTCCGCGCGACCGCCCGACACCCGTGGGCTTTTGCCCGGTGGCGCCGCACTGGCAGCCGCGCGCGGCCTTCGCCGGCACCTACGACGACAAATGGCGAGAGGAACAAGCGCCGCTTTTTCCCGAGGATTTCAATCCCCGTTTTTATCAATCCGCTCCCCGAGGACTGACGTCGGCAAACTATTTCAAGGGCGGTGAACCTTGCGTGGTCATTGGCGCCACGAAAGCAGGCCGGCTTGAGTTTGTCTTGCCGACGGTAACTCCGGGTTTTCGCCTGCGCTGGCCGACGGGAGCGATCCGGTTGACGCCGGAATTGGACACGGTCCACATCGACACGGACCGGATGCGGCTTCAACTCATCTGGCGCGCCGCGAGTGAAATTCATGGGCGATTGGAGACGCTCGAAGCGATTGAGGCTTCGGTGAATCGAAAGGACGCGCGATGAGCGAGGTCGTCACGTGGCGCGGCAAATTGGCCATCACCGGGATCGGATTGGTGACGCCGGTGGGCCTTTCGGCGGCGGCTTCCACGGCGGCGCTGCGCGCGGGGATTTCGCGGATCGGCGATTTGCCGGGGTTCACGGTTCCGAACGCCGCGGGCGAACCGCAGCCGGCCACCGGTGCGGAAGTCCCGGTGGTGCCGGGGAATCGCCAGGGGCCGGCGCGGTTGTTGCGCCTGGCAGAACAAGCCTTGCGCGAGGCGGTGGGCGATGCGCGGTTGTCGCAGAAACAGCGCTGCGCATTATTGGTGGGCACTCCCGGGCCGAATCCGGCGAGACGCACGCTTTCGTATTCGGCCGTGTTGTCGCAAGGGCTTGAGCGCGTGCTGGCCGGATTGGTTGGGGCGTCCCGAGTGCAGCTATTTGAAACCGGACGCGCTTCGGCGCTGCAAGCATTGCGAATGGCGGCGAATGTGTTGACCATGGAAAATCCGCCGGATGCGGCCATTGTGGGCGGCGTCGATTCGCTGATCAACCCGTTGACGATGCGTTTTTTGCAATCGAGCGGACGCCTTCGTGAAGGGCGAAAAAGCACGGGTATACTTCCGGGCGAAGGCGCCGGTTTCCTCGTTGTGGAAACGCCGGAGCGCGCGGCGCGGCGCGGGGCAGCCATTCTCGCGACGGTTGAAGCCGCCGCCGGCGGAGTGGATTTGACACCCGCGAACAAACCGAATCGCGCCGTGGTGCTGGGGCGGGTTCTGCGGGGTATCGCCGACAAGTTGACCGACCCGGCGATGTTGATTATTTCAGATCTCAACGGCGAGAGGCATCGGGCGTATGAATGGATGTTTGCATCCACCCGCGCGCCGTTTTTTCACAGTGGCACGCCGCATTGGCTGCCGTCGGAATCCATCGGCGATGCCGGCGCGGCCACTGGCGCGATCGACAGCGCTTGGGCGGTGACGGCCTTGCGGCGAGGCTATGCGGGCGGCAGCGAGGCACTGGTCTGGGGCGCTTCGGATGAAGGGCCGCGTGAGGCGATTGTTTTCAAACGCGCGATGGGAGGTTCCTGATGGGCGCAACATTAAACGTCAACAACAAGACGGTGGTTCACGCCGGCAGTGGCGGCATGTCCACCGCCGCTCCGGACACTTGCAAGACGCCCACGCCCGCGGGGCCGCAACCGCTGCCGTACCCGAATATCGCGCAATCTTCCGATGCCTCGCAGGTGAGCACGACGGTGAAGGTGGACGGCAACGGGGTGATGGTCAAAGGTTCGGTCTTCGCCCTGAGCAGCGGCGACGAGGCTGGTTCCGCCCTGGGCATCATGAGCAACAAGATCAAGGGCAAGGCGGAATTCACGAATGTGTCATCGGATGTGAAATTTGACGGCAAAGCGGTGGCGCGGTTGAGCGATCCGATGGGGCAAAATGAAGGCACGCCTAATGCCAGCGGGCCTGCGGAAGTGCAGGGTCCGATCGTGGCAGAGGCCGGATCCGGCGACGCCGATGAACAAAATGACGCCTGCGAGAAAATCAAAAAATGCAAGGTGGCTGATGACAAACACGATGAGGCGGCGAAGGAATCCGGGATGTTGAAGGGCGATTACGATTCATTCCGAAATACCTGTCAGCAGGAAAATGTGAGCGTGACCTTTCGCGACACCAACCAGGCTTGCCTGCCGCATTTGGAGGCGGGCGTTCCTTCCAAAGGACACGACGTCCTTACCAAAACTTTTCCCGCGGGAAATCTCGCGCAGGAGGACCAGGGCCTGGCGGGACTGGTTTCGACGCTGCCCGAAAAACCACCGCCGGGCCAAATTTTGAGTAATCCCCAGTCGCTGTTGCACGAGCCTCCGTTGACGGGTGACTACGACATGATGGACATCATGGATTCGAGCGGGCAGCGGGTTGCCGGCCAGGGGGAAAACATTCAAGAGGCTTTGAATTCCGGTTTGCCGAGCGGGGGTGAGCCGCCGCGCATCATGCACGGTCCCCAGTCCGCTTATGCCGATTACCTGGAGCAACACCCCGGGGAAAAGCCAATCAAGTTTAAAGAAATAGAATCGCCACTGACGGCTTTTGAAAAAGACGGAAGCGTTTACCGGCTCAAGACGGACGAAGACGTGAAAAATTATTACAAGTGCAAGGGTTGTGGAGATCCCAAGTATTAAAAATTGGAAATCGAACCCGAGTAAGATTCAGCAATTTGCCGCCATATGAGCATGATTTCACTATCGTCCGACGAACGACGCGCGTTATTGAGTCGTTATTACGGAGTTCGGCGCGATCTGACCGCTCCCCATAACCAGCAGTTCACGATTCCGCAAAGGCAGGAAAAGGCGCGCGAGCGCGATGCGCTCTTGCAGGAGTATGCCGAGCGACTGCCGTTCGTGCCGGTGAGCCGGTGTCCTTTTTGCATGGAAGTCCTGGAATATCCGATGGATTCCGAAGGATTCGACGGGCCCTGGTGGTTCAAGGATGCGCTGGTGAAATATCCCCCGCCGGCCGCTTGTTCGCATTTCCGGGTCCTGCTCGGAGCGATAGATTTCAAGCAGGCAAAGTCGCTGGCCGGGCAGGTGGCCAAGGAAATACTTCCCGGTCCCGGAGTGCCATTCGTCGTGCCGCGTTTGTTGACGGAAATTCCCGACATGAAAGCGGTGATTTCCAGCTTCCAGATGCCGCAAGGATACGTCTGTTATCTCACAGCATATTTCAGCGAAAAACCGGTTGATGGCGCCCTGCTGCATCAGCCCTGGGCACGCCAGGCGTATGATATAGTTGATGAGCAGGGAAAGTTCAAAGGCTGGCAGTCAAAGAATGACAAATGGGATTTCGATCTTCAACCCTGGGTGGAGAAGGGTTTGGTTCTTTGGATCAATCCGGGCGACAAGGAACTTACCCTCCGGAATCAGCCGCCCTGTCCGTATGTTGGCCTGCCAGGCGTGCGCGCGCCGCAGAAAATCGTGAAGGGCAATATTGAGATTGGCCCGCTGCCGACCGGCGAGAAACTCGAACCGTTTGAGTAGGCGTGATGATGATACCTGACGTCATCGAACAACATTGGGAGGAGGCCGGAATGCTATGGCTCCGCCGATGTTCCGCGGTCAGCCGGCCTTCGTTCGGTCTTCGGTCACTCTCCGATCTAGACGAACGGCTGGAGGCGCATCTCGACGGCCTGCGAATTGCCGGCAAGGAAGGCTGGGAGCTTTGCCTGCGAACGGCGGCGTGGGAAGACGCGGGTGAAGCCTTCGTGTTGGGCGTGCTGGCTTTTGCCGGCGAGACGGACGCGCGATTTAATGAAGTCCTCAAGCACGTGGTGACGGAACCGGCCCTGGCGCGCGGGTTGGTTTCGGCCCTCGGCTGGCTGGACGTGTCCGTAACGCAGTTTAAAATTCAGGAGTTGTTGAAATCGAAATCACCGGTGGAACGGCGCATCGGGCTGGGAGCCGCCGCCGCGCATCGGCTGCCGCTGAACGGGTCGCTGGCGGAGGCATTGAAGGACGACGACGAACTGCTCCGAGCGCGGGCATGCCGCGCCGTGGGAGAAATGGGACGCGGCGATCTGGCCCGGTTTGTTCAGCCGCAAATTGCGTCCGCCAATGAGGAATGCGCCTTTTGGGCCGCGTGGTCCCTGGCGGTTCTTGCTCCCGAAGCGGCGGTTTTGAATCGCCTGCGTGATTTTGTCGGGGCGGGTTCCGGGCGGGGCGAGCGTGCTGCCGACGTTTTATTCCGGCGTTTAAATTTTGCAACGGCTGTGGATTTTCAGCGTCAATTGGCGCAAAACCCCGAAAGGGCGCGGACGGCCATAATGGTTGCGGGCATCGTGGGCGATCCCGGCCTGGTTCCGTGGTTGTTGGAGCAGATGAACGACCCGAAAAAAGCGCGCTTGGCGGCGGACGCTTTTCAAACCATTACGGGCGCTGATTTTGTCATGGAAAGACTGCGCAATCCCACACCGCCGCGTCCGCCGGTGGCGGAAGATGCCGGCGAGGATCAGCCGCCGGAACCGGATACGGATTTGGAATGTCCGAACGCGGAAGCGATTCGCCAATGGTGGAAGAAAAATAAGGAGCGTTTCAATTCCGGCACCCGATACCTGCTCGGAAAACCGATCACGGTTGAATGGCTTCGCGAGGTGCTGGTCAGCGGGCAACAACATCAGCGCGCCGCGGCGGCGTTGGAATTAGCCGCCCGCCCGGCTGGCCAGGTGCTCTTCAATGTGGCGGCGCCCGCCTTTCGGCAGCAAGCGATGCTAAGAAAGTCTGACTCCAAAAAATGATCACCATCATTATCGGAGTTTTTTTCCTGTTGCTCGCGGCCATCAACGCGTTCGCTATGAGAAGGAACTACCTTGCGGCGCAGAAACAGCAGACGCCGGCGGTAACGGCCAAGCGCCGCATCGCCATTATTTTTGCGCTGGTGGGTGCGGGACTGGTGCTGCTGGGTTTGTTCAACCGTTAGAGCGGTAAAAAAAATACTGTAGCCATTCGGCAGACAGTACGGAGAGAGCGGTCTTTTTGGTTTTTGGCGTCGTTTCGGCTCAGTTATCCCGACAGGTCGGGACTCTTTCGCCGAAGCCTAGCCAAAAATCAAAAATCCTCGCTCCGAATTGGCTACAGTATTTTTTTAACCGCTCTAAAGCAGCTTCGCCAAAGGAGCTGAAGGCGGACGATTATTTCAAGAGGGGATCCAATTTCGCCTGGAGCGGATCCGTGGATTTAAGAATCGCTTCGGTGTCCAGCAGTTCGATGAACGCCGGCACGCCCGAGAAGGCGGTGGCAGCGGAGATCAGGTCGTCGGCCGGACGGAACGAATTTAACATCGAGGTGATGGTCACGACCGGCAAACCTTTCAGTTCCGGCGGGGACTCGGTTTTTACCTCGTATCGCAAATCGTGGAAAAGCTGGACCAGGCCGGGATTACGGTTCAGCGCAATCTGCAGCACCAGCATGTTCACCACGAACTGGCGCAGGTATTCGGGACGAACCGATTCTTTGCCGCTCAACACAGCCTTGACCTGCGCGAAATTGTAGTTGGTGCGATAATTCACGACCCAACGCACGGGCGAGGTCATCAGGATCGCTTTGCCCTGGACGGAATGGGTGTATTCCCAGGGATGCAGTTCGAGCGTGCTGCCCACCAGCGTGAGCCAGCTCGTATCGAGAGTGCCGGGGAGGTCGTAGGGCGGACGGCTAAACGGCTTGTAACTCTGCTGCAATTCGAGCATCGCCTTCTCCGTGCCGACCACGTCGGTCTTACCACCGGCTTGCTTGCCGAAGATGCGATCCGGCGCGAGCAAGGGGCGCAGCGTCTCCAGGTGTGCGGCGATTTGTTGCTGGAGAAATCGCGACACATTTTCCGTCTTGCGGCGCAGATCCGGAAGCTTTTCGAGAGACACGGCGCCGGAATGTTCTTCGCTCATGTTGGTTCTTTAGCAGAGGGGAGGGCGCAGGCAAAGCACAAAGTCAGTGCGGTGGCGCGTGACTAGGACGCGGCCAGAAATCCGCGCGCAATTTTATCGAACGCTTCAATCTGTTCCGCCTGCCACTTCTCATCGCGACCCAATTCCCGCGAAAGAATTTCAGCCACTCTCGGCGCCATGCGGATGGCGGCTTTCGCATCCAAAAACACCGCCCGCGTGCGGCGGGCCAGAACATCTTCCACGGTGCGGGCCATTTCCATTCGCGCCGCCCAGACCACTTCCGCCTCGGTGCAGCGCAACTGCGAATCCAACTGACGGTCCAGTGTGGCATCCTGGGAGATGAGGTCGCGAATCGCCGGGGCGTCCGAACCGTAAATTGAAAGCGCCCCAAACTCCGAGGCATTCGCGTGGTGTCCGTGGATTTTCAGGGTGCGCGTTACGCACGGCTTATCCGGCAAGTCCGCCAGGATGGCGGCCTGATCCACGCAGCCCTGGGCCATGTTGCGATAGGTGGTCCATTTGCCGCCCGTGATGGTCAAGAGCCCGGTCTTGTCGATGTGGATCACGTGGTCCCGCGACAGCGCCGCTGTATTCGCGCCTCCGTTGGATTTTACCAGCGGGCGTATGCCGGCGAACACACTCAGGATGTCGGACCGCGACGGCTTTTTTTCGAGATACAGCCGGGCGGTCTCGAGTATGAATTCGATTTCCGCCTCCAGGGCGACGGGTTCCAGCGCCGTTTCCGTCAAGGGCGTGTCGGTCGTGCCGACCAGCGTATGGCCGTGCCAGGGAATTGCGAACATGACGCGCCCGTCCTTCGTGTGCGGCACGAGAATGGCGTTCGTGCCCGGCAGAAATGAACGGTCGAATACCAGGTGAGCGCCCTGGCTGGGCGCGATCATCGGCCTGGCGTCCGGTTCGGCCAGGCGGCGTACGGAATCGGTGAAGGCGCCGGTGGCGTTGATGACCACTTTCGCCCGCGCGCGGAAAGTTTCGCCGGTCTCGAGGTCCTGCCAGCGGACGCCGTTGACGAGCCCATCATCGCCGGTTTGCAAGGCAATCACACGCGCGTAATTCAGCAGCGAGGCGCCGTGTTCCGCGGCGGTGGCGATGAGGTTGATGAGCAATCGGGCGTCATCGAACTGCCCATCGTAATAGACGACGCCTCCGGTGAGCCCGTCGGGATTGACATTGGGCAGGCGCTGGAGGGTTTCTTTGCGGGAAATCTTTTTCGATTTTCCAAAACCATATTTACCCGCGAGCAATTCATAAACCTTGAGGCCGATGCCGTAGAAAGGGCCTTCCCACCAGGCATAGCTGGGCACGATGCACGCCAGTTCATTGACGAGGTGCGGCGCATTTTGCCGCAACAAGCCGCGCTCTTTCAACGCCTCCATCACGAGCGAGACATTTCCCTGTTCGAGATAACGCACGCCGCCGTGCACCAGCTTGGTGCTGCGGCTGGAGGTCCCTTTGCCAAAATCATGTTGTTCGAGCAGCAACGTGGCGTAACCGCGCGTGGCGGCGTCCACGGCCACACCGGCGCCCGTCGCGCCCCCGCCGACAATGATGATGTCCCAAGGTTCGGCGCGTTGCCTCGCCTGTTTCAGCATGTCGTCCCGCTTCATATTGAGTGGATGGCGCGGCTGCGTTTCTGCAAGAAATTTATTTCCTGGCCTTCGATTTTCTTTTGACCGGTGCGGAAACCGCCCAATTTTTGGCCCGTTCCAGCGCGCGATTCCAGCACGAACGCAATTCTTCGGCTTGCGCGCGCGGCATTTTGGGCTCAAAAATTTTCTCAACCCGCCATTGCGTGGAAATGCTGCCGAGATTTTTCCAATAGCCAACCGCCAGTCCGGCCAGGTAGGCCGCGCCGAGGGCTGTGGTTTCGGTCACGGCGGGACGAACGACCGGAATTTGCAGCAGGTCCGCCTGGAATTGCATCAGGAAGGCGCTATGGCTCGCGCCGCCATCCACCCGCAACTCCTGCAATCGTTTGCCCGTGTCGGCGTGCATGGCGTCAATCAGGTCCGCGACCTGGAAGGCGACGCCTTCGAGCGCCGCGCGCGCGATGTGGGCCGCGGAAGTATCGCGCGTGAGACCGATAATGGCTCCGCGCGCGTAAGGATCCCAATGCGGCGCTCCCAGGCCGGTGAACGCGGGAACGAGGTACACGCCGCCGTTGTCGGGCGTGGAATTGGCCAGCAGATTGACCTCGTCGGCGGAGCGGACCAACTGCAGCCCGTCGCGCAGCCATTGCACCACGGCACCGCCGATGAACACGCTGCCTTCCAAAGCGAACTCGCGTTTTTGTCCAATCTGGCACGCGGCGCTGGTCAGCAATCGATTGCGCGAAGCAATCGGCTTGGAGCCGAGATTTTGCAGCAGGAAACAGCCCGTGCCATAAGTGTTTTTGGCCTGGCCCGGCTGCACGCACATCTGGCCGAACAACGCCGATTGCTGGTCGCCGGCCGCTCCGCCAATGAGCATTTTTTGCAAGCCAAGCGACGTGCTGACTTCGCCGTAGACTTCGCTCGACGTGCGCACTTCGGGCAGCAGGGCGGCCGGAATGCGGAAGAGCTTGAGGAGTTCCCGGTCCCACTCGCCGGTGTGAATATTATAAAGCAGCGTGCGCGAGGCGTTGCTCGGGTCCGTTACGTGCGCGTGATGGCCGCTCGTCAGTTTCCAAATCAGCCAGGTATCAATCGTGCCGAAGAGAAGTTCGCCGGCCTCGGCGCGCGCGCGCACGCCGGGCACGTGATCGAGGATCCAGGCAATCTTGGTCGCCGAAAAATAAGCGTCCAATAACAACCCGGTTCGTTTTTTTATCCGCGAATCGTGGCCGGCCGCGCGAAGTTCGTCGCAGGCTCCGGCCGTTCTTCGGTCCTGCCAGACAATCGCATTGTAAACCGCCTCGCCCGTTTTGCGGTCCCACACGACCGTGGTTTCTCTTTGGTTGGTAATGCCCAGGCCCGCGATATCGTTCGGGCGAATTCGGGCGCGGCCCAGGGCCTCGATGGCCACGGAGAGTTGCGTGAACCAGATTTCCTGCGGGTCCTGTTCCACCCAGCCGGGTTTCGGAAAAATCTGGCGGATTTCCTTTTGCGCCACCGCCCGCACCCGGCCGCCCTTGTCGAAAACGATCGCGCGCACGCTGGTGGTTCCGGCATCGAGAGCAAGTATGTATTGCATGGAACAACAATGTTTAATGTGTGGCCCGGTAATTCAGCCGTCGTGAGGAGGCTTTAACATCTGGGGAACGTTAGAGCCTCCTCACGTCGGCTCCTACAAATTCGCGAGCGTCGCCTTGCCGAGGGCGATGTATTCAGGATTTCCGTCGAGCGAAAGCTCCGCACGATTTCCGTCGATTTTAATTTTGCTTTCGTTCCCGTTGATGCCGAGAACCGTCAATTCTTTGAGCGACGTCGGCTGCAAAGTGAGTGTCATCGGATGCGCCGCCGCGCGGGTCCAGGCGGCGAGTTTGGTTTCGCCCGGGGCATTCGTCAGCACCAGCACGAAATCATTCGTGTTTCCCGTGTCGAATCGCTGGCTGATGCGGTAACCGGACAACTCGCGGGTGAGGGTTTGCACGGCGAGGTAGGCCGGCTTGGGATGCAGGTCGGGCGTGACCGTGCCGAAGTTGTGCTCGTTTTCGTTCGGATCGCTGCCGTCATTTTTCCAGTCATACCAGATCGAAATTGGCACGCCGAGGAGCAGGTTCGACAATTGCTGGCGAACGAGGAACGCCGCCTGGGTTTCCGGCGAAACTCCCTTGGTGTTGGAGGAATAGCCCCACTCGCCGCTGATGATGGGAATTTTCTTTTTCGCTTCGGTGGGCGCGTAACGCTCGATGAGTTCCCGCAGCCGCCGGTATTCCCCGGCGGCGCTTTCCGGCGGCTGCCTGGGCGAGCGATAGGGATGCACACTGACGCCGTCGATAAATTCCAGCGCGCCCGATTTCAAAAATGCCTCCATGAAATCCCATTGAAAACCCGAAGTGGCCGGCGCAACAATCGTCGCCTGCGGGTCCGCCCGGCGAATCGCTTTGCAGGTTTCCAGCGCCAGGGTGGTGTATTGGCGGACGTCCGGTTTTAGTTCCCAAAAGCTGCCGTTTGGCTCGTTCCAGATTTCCCAGATGACGTGCCGGCCGTGAAAATGTTCGGTTGCCGCCGCCGCAAATCGCGCAAACGCCGCCACGCTTTCGGGATGTTGCGGAGACATCCGGGCCGTTTCCACTTTGCCGTTGATGGGATTCTTGCCGGAGCCAATCTCCTCGTACAGCGGATTGGAATAATCCAGAATGTAATAAGGCCGGACGCCGCGCCGCTCGAGATTGGCGGTCAACTCGTCATAGGCGGACCAGTCATATTGCCCTTTTTTTGTCTCGATGGATTCCCAGAAAAAATCCATGCGGATGAATTTGAAACCGCCCGCCGCGATCAAGTCGATGTCCCGCTCGTGTTCGCGCGTAAAATGGATGTTCACTCCCACACCGGCGGGCAGGGCGGGGTCTGGAAATTCAGCGGCCCGGGACCCCGCGGCGAAGGTGATCTCCGCCAGAACCAGAATAAAAATTTTCAGGCCGGGAATAAATGCTGATCGCTTCATATTGACGGCTGCCGCGGCTGAGAGCGGAAGTGCTTCACGGGCACCTGAGTCTGCATTGATTTCGAGGGCAAAGCCAATCTTGTTTTCGCCCGGCCATCGCCTCACAGGTTTCGGTGATAGACACTCGCCAGCGCCCCCGCCAAAATAAGGGCGTGCTTTAACTTTTTTTCGTTGCAACCGCCGTTGAATACAATATCAGTGCGAACCGGATTTTAGTTTGCGGTTGAAGTGTGAACGCAAAAACAATGAGAAAAAATCGAAATGCCGAAAAGTCTTTTGCGCAGGCTCGGGAGCATTATGCCGAATGGGGCGTGAATGTCAGTGAGGCGCTCAAAATCCTGGAAACCATCCCGGTGTCCCTCCATTGCTGGCAGGGCGATGATGTGGGTGGTTTTGAAAACGCCGGCGGCACGCTCGGCGGCGGATTGGTGGCTACCGGCAATTATCCCGGCAAGGCGCGCACCCCCGATGAATTGCGCGCGGATTTGGAAAAGGCGTTCTCGCTGCTCCCGGGCAGACACCGGTTGAACCTGCACGCCTTTTACGGCGAGTTTGGCGGCCGGAAAGTGGACCGCGATGAAATCGCGCCGGAACATTTCAGAAACTGGATTGCCTGGGCCGCAAAAAACAAGCTCGGCTTGGATTTTAATCCCACCTGCTTTTCGCACCCGAAATCCGCCGATGGCTTTACGCTCTCGCATCGCGATAAGGGCATTCGGCGCTTCTGGATCGAGCATTGCATTCGCTCGCGTGAGATCGGGGCGGCCATGGGCAAGGCGCTCGGCACCGCCTGCATCACCAACATCTGGATTCCCGACGGAATGAAAGACACGCCCGCCGACCGCCATGCGCCGCGGGAACGCCTCGCGGAATCGCTGGATGCCATTTTCAAAAAATCAATTTCACCGAAGCTGAATCTTGATTCAGTGGAGCCGAAGCTCTTCGGCATCGGCAGCGAAAGCTATGTGGTGGGTTCGCATGAATTTTATCTGGGCTACGCGGTCAGCCGAAAAAAGCTGCTGACGCTCGATGCGGGCCATTATCATCCGACCGAAAGCGTGGCGGACAAAATCTCGAGCGTGCTGCAGTTTATTCCTGAAATGCTCCTGCACGTCAGCCGCGGGGTGCGCTGGGACAGCGACCATGTCGTGATCTTGAACGACGATTTGCTCGCCATCGCGCGCGAAGTGGTTGCCAACGGCTTTCTTGGCCGCGTCCACATTGGCCTGGATTATTTCGACGCGAGCATCAATCGCGTGGCCGCCTGGACGATTGGCGCGCGGAACATGATGCGCGCACTGCTGATCGCGCTGCTGGAGCCGGTCGAAAAAATTCGCGCCGCTGAAAACGAAAACGACTTCACTGCGCGCCTTGCGTTGCAAGAGGAAATTAAAGCGTTGCCGTTTGGCGCCGTCTGGGATTTCTATTGCGAAAGCAAAAATGTTCCCGCCGGTGAAAACTGGCTGCTGGAAATTAAGCGTTACGAAAAAGAAGTGTTGTTGAAGCGTTCCTGAACCCAACTAAACCAAACTATGGGAGCAAATCCTTTTCTTGGCGTCATCTTTCACTGGCTGGGCGGCCTGGCGTCGGGCAGTTTTTATGTGCCTTACAAAGGGGTCCGCAAATGGTCGTGGGAAGTCTACTGGATGGTGGGCGGATTTTTCTCATGGATTGTCTGCCCCTGGGTGCTGGCGTGCCTGCTGACGCACGATGTCGTGGCCGTCTTGAGAGAACAATCCGCGACAACTTTGTGGTGGACGTATTTTTTCGGCGCGCTGTGGGGCTTTGGCGGGCTCACATTCGGCCTCACGATGCGTTACCTGGGGATGTCGCTGGGCATGGGTGTGGCGCTCGGCTTTTGCGCGGCCTTCGGCACTTTATTGCCGCCGATGTTTCCGGGACTTTTCCCGAAAGGAGCGGTGGTGGAGACCATCGGCCAGATTGCGGCCACCACATCCGGACGAATCACGCTGGCCGGCGTGGGAGTCTGCCTGATCGGCATTGGCATCGCCGCGCTGGCCGGCTTGACCAAGGAAAGAGAAATGCCGGAAGCGGAGAAAAAGAAGGCCATCGAGGAGTTTAGTTTCACCAAGGGCATTCTCGTCGCGACCTTCTCCGGCATCATGAGCGCGTGCTTCGCCTTTGCGATCACCTGGGGGGCGCCGATCAAGGAAGCTTCCATTCATCATGGCACAACCGAACTGTGGTCGGGACTGCCCAGATACATTGTGATTATGTTTGGCGGGTTCACCACCAATTTGATCTGGTGCATCCTGCTCTACGTTAAAAACAAAACGGGCTACCAATTCCTAAGTCCCCGGCTGCGGCGGCCCTCGCCGGATCGCCGCGAGGAAACCATCATTGAAACCGCCATCGAAGCACCCAGCGAGGAAGTCGTGACCCGCGCACCCGTCACCGCAACCGACGGCTCGGTTTCGGTTCCGCTGCTGCGCAACTATTTGTTCAGCGCCCTGGCGGGGACGTGCTGGTATTTTCAATTCTTTTTTTACGCGATGGGTGAAGTCAAGATGGGCACCTACAACTTTTCCAGTTGGACCCTGCACATGGCGAGCATCATTATTTTCAGCACCATGTGGGGTTGGATTTTGCATGAATGGAAAGGCGCGAGCAAAAAAGCGCACGGCCTGATCGCCGCTGGCATAGCCACGCTGGTTTTATCCACGGTCGTCATCGGCATGGGAGTCGGTTGGACCAGCCTGACGGCGTTGCTCCATAAGTTGTAATTTTCGAGGGCGGGTGGGGCGCGTCGCTCGGCACGCGCTAGCCGCGTCCGACGAAAAGGGACTTACTCTATACCGGGCTCGGCGCGCGCGGAGCGACGCGCCCCACCATGCGTTAGAACCGGCGACAACTCCCTCGACGGTATCGTTTAATTACATCGTAACGCCTGCCTGCAGTGGCATTTTGTTTGTCAAAATGTCGATGAAATTTTCCCTCGCTGATTGCCATTCGTTAGTCGCCCCACTATAAAGACAGCCGCATGACCGCAATGAGCCGAAGTGAAACTGGCGCGTCCGATGGCGCCATACGTCCGTTTAAGAAATTGCTCGCCGCCAACCGCAGCGAAATCGCCATCCGCATTTTCCGCGCGGGCACGGAACTTGGGCTCCGCACCGTGGCCCTCTATGCGCAGGAAGATCGGTTCTGCCTCCATCGTTTCAAGGCGGATGAAGCGTATCTCGTCGGCCAGGGCAAAGGCCCGGTCGCCGCGTATCTCGACATCGAGAGCATTGTCACGATGGCGAAGGAAAAAAACGTGGATGCGATTCATCCCGGGTACGGTTTTCTGTCCGAGAACGCTGCCTTCGCACGCGCCTGCGCGAAAGCCGGGATCACTTTCGTCGGTCCGCGTCCCGAACTTCTCGAGATGATGGGCGACAAAACGGCCGCGCGGGCATTGGCCCAGAAGGTCAATGTTCCCGTCCTGCCCGGCAACGAACAGGCAATTTCCAGCCGTGAGGACGCTTTGGAAGCGGCGAAGGAAGTCGGCTACCCGCTGATCATCAAGGCCGCGTTTGGCGGCGGTGGGCGCGGAATGCGTGTTGTTCACAAGGCGAGCGAGCTGGCCGGCCTGTTGGATGAGGCGATGTCGGAAGCGGCGCACGCATTCGGCAATTCCGCCGTGTTCATCGAGAAATACATTCAACGGGCCAAGCACATCGAGGTGCAGATCCTAGGCGATCAGCATGGTAACGTGATTCATTTGCACGAACGCGATTGCTCGGTCCAGCGCCGCCACCAGAAGGTCGTGGAAGTGGCGCCGAGCTTCGGGTTGCCGCAGAACATCATCAAGGAGCTTTGCGAAGCGGCAGTGCGCCTCGCGCGCGGGATTCGTTACGATAACGCAGGCACGATTGAATTCCTTTACGACCTCGATAAACACGAATGGTTCTTCATCGAGATGAACCCGCGCATCCAGGTCGAGCACACCGTGACGGAAGTCATCACCGGCCTCGACCTTGTGCGCGCGCAAATTCTGATCGCGCAGGGTTATCCGTTGCATGGCCCGGAAGTGAATATGCCGCTGCAGCCGGACATTCCGCGCAACGGTTATGCCATCCAATGCCGCGTCACGACGGAAGATCCGGAAAACAAATTCATGCCGGACTACGGCAAGATACTGGCCTACCGCTCGCCGGGCGGTTTCGGCATCCGGCTGGACGGCGGGATGGGTTACGGGGGCGCGATCATTACGCCGTTTTTCGATTCGATGCTCGTCAAAGTGATTGCCAGCGCGCACACCTACGACACGGCGATTCACCGCATGCAGCGCGCGTTGTCGGAATTCCGCATTCGGGGCGTGAAGACGAATATTCCCTTCCTGGAAAACGTCATCCGGCACGAAAAATTCAGGAGCGGCCAGACCACGACGGCCATGATCGACACGTCGCCGGAATTGTTTCATTTCCAGACGCGCCGCGATCGTGCGACGAAGCTGCTGAACTTTCTGGGCAATGTCATCGTGAACGGCAATCCGCACGCGAAAGGTTACAAGCCGGAGAAGCCGCCAACGCCAGCAACGCCGGTCGCGTTCGACCATAAGCTCGCGCCGCCGCCGGGAACGCGTGATCTTTTGCTCAAGTTGGGCCCGAAGAAATTTGCCGAATGGACGCGCGCGCAAAAGCGCCTGCTCGTGACCGACACAACGCTGCGCGACGCGCATCAATCGCTGATGGCGACGCGGGTGCGCACCTACGACATGCTGGCGGTTGCCGATGCCATTGCGCGGCGCACGCCCAGATTGTTTTCTTTGGAGATGTGGGGCGGGGCGACGTTCGACACCGCCATGCGTTTCCTGAACGAAGACCCGTGGGAACGCCTGCGCCAGTTGCGCGCGCGCATTCCCAACATTTGTTTCCAGATGCTGTTCCGCGGTTCGAATGCGGTGGGCTACTCAAATTACCCCGAGAACGTCGTCAGCGGCTTCGTGAAGCACGCCGCAGCTTCCGGCATCGATATTTTTCGTATTTTCGATTCGTTGAATTACACGCCGAATCTCAAGGTCGCTATGGAAGCCGTGCAGGAAACGCACGCCATCTGCGAAGCGGCGATTTGTTACACCGGCGACATTCTCGATCCGAAGCGGAAGAAATATTCGTTGAAGTATTATGTGAAGCTCGCGAAGGAGCTGGAACGGATGGGCGCGCACGTCCTCGCGATCAAGGACATGGCGGGCGTTTGCCGCCCGTATGCGGCGTATCAGCTCGTGAAGGCGTTGAAGGAGGAAATCGGCCTGCCGATTCATTTCCACACCCATGACACGGCGGGCGCGCAGTCGGCGGCCATTCTGGAAGCGTGCGATGCGAACGTGGACATTGTCGATCTCGCGGTGGCTTCCATGTCCGGATCCACCAGCCAACCGAACATGAATTCCGTCGTTGCCGCGCTGCAAAACACGAAGCGCGACACCGGGCTGGATCTCCTGGCTTTAAACGAGTTTTCCGATTACTGGCAGAAAGTCCGCGAGTATTATCATCCGTTCGATACCGCGCCGAAGACCGGCAATGCCGAGGTTTATTTGCATGAAATGCCCGGCGGGCAATACACGAACCTGAAGGAGCAGGCCAACAGCATGGGCGTGGCGAATCGCTGGCCCGAGATCGCGCGCACGTATGCCGAGGTGAACCAGCTTTTCGGCGACATTGTCAAGGTCACGCCGAGCAGCAAGGTGGTGGGTGACATGGCGCTGTTCCTGTTCAGCCGCGGCATCAAGCCCGCCGATGTCGTGAATCTTGAACCCGGTTCGCAGGGGTTTCCTGAATCCGTGGTGGATATGATGAGCGGCGGCCTGGGCTGGCCGGATGGCGGCTGGCCGCGCGATGTGCAACGGATTGTGCTGGGCGAGAAGCGCGCGGCGGAGGCGTACAAAAATTTCAAAAAGGGTGTCGTGCCCGGCACAGTTGCCACCCCGGCCAACCTGAAAAAAATCCGCAAGGAACTTTCCGAAATGCTCAAGCGGGAGGCCACGGATGACGATGTTTTTTCGCACCTGATGTATCCCCAGGTTTTCGCCGATTTCATCAAGCATCGCCGCGAGTTCAGCGATGTGAGCGTGCTGCCGACGCCGGCGTTCTTCTACGGCTTGTTCCACCGCGAGGAGATCACGTTTGCCATCGAGGAAGGCAAGACGCTGATCGTCCGCCGTGTCAACGTGAGCGACGCGGACAAGGACGGGCGGCGCACCGTCGCTTTCGAACTCAACGGCATGACGCGCGAAGCCTTTATAACGGACAAGAAAGTCGTGCCGCTGGCAAAGGCGCGACTGAAAGCCGATCTTACGGACCCCTTGCAGGTGGCGGCGCCGATTCCGGGCTTGATCAGCGCGATCGCCGTCACGGTGGGCGCGAAGGTTTCCAAAGGCGACAAGCTGCTGATGATGGAGGCGATGAAGATGCTGACCACGGTCAACGCGGCAGCGGACGGAGTCGTGGAGGCGATCAACGTGCAGATTGGTGATACCGTCGAGAGCAAAGACCTGCTGATGCAGTTGAAGGCGATATAATTTAATGACGGCGCACTGCGTTCGGTAGCGCAAGCGTGGGGGGCACGTATGGGCCGCATGATTCCGTCCGCTGAACGCGGACGGGGACGCCGCGGCGCGGCATCCCTATCATTCGCATTGAGGGTATTTGTCACTCAGGCCGTTCAAACCTTCATGGTCGATGGTGAATGAAAATTGTCTTTTGCCGTCGACCGTCGTCAGTTTGAAAACAAACACCATGTCATATTCGTCGCCTTTCCAGGAGGGCACGCTTTTTGGATCGCCGCCGTTGTCTTTGACAAAATTCTTTGCAAAGTTGTCCAACCATCCGTGCTCCCACGCAACGAAGACAGTCGCGTTCTGATAGTTGGTTTTGGTCAGCTCATTTTCCAGATCCTTTATCCCCGTGTAGCCGAATTTGGTGTTGATAGGGAGGCCGCATTGAATCGCCGTCGGTTCGATCGTGGCGATGGGGCGTATGTAATAGTATCCCGGTTTTCCATCGACCGTTTCGGTGGGATTGGGCGCGAAGATGTATTCGGGTTTGCCGTATTTGCCCAAAAGAAATTTTGGCAAAGCCAGGGAGCGGTTCAAGCCGCGAATGGTCAATTGGCCGAGACCGCTGCGAGGTTTTTCACCGTGCCGGATGCAGACGATGGTTTCGGTCGTCGCATTGGTTGAATCAGCCGCATGGAGGGAAAGAAGCCCGCAGGACAAAAACAATAAAAGGTATTTTTTCATTTGGTCGGGCGAGAATACTCGCAAAACCAGAACCGACAACCCCATTAGTTTATATGAGGGGAAACGGGGGTTCAGCTCCCGTTCGCCCGCGATATCACGACGTCTTTGGTTCTGGATTTGGGAGTCACCTTCAAACGGATGATTTTGCCGTGTTCGACCCGTCCTTCCACGGTGGTTTGATAAGGCGCGTGCAGTTTGAAATCGGCCGTCCAATCAGCCGGCCAGGCGGGCAGGAGTTGGATGCGCCGGCCATCGCATTGCATCAGCATGTTTTGCAGCGTGATCATGCCCGACCCGCCGTTGTCGAGGTCGGGAATCCAATCATGTCCGGCTTTCCAGAACCAGGGGAACCGCTCGTCGCCGTAATCGGTGAATTCGGCGATGGCCGCTTTTTTCGCCACGCCGGTTAACCCCAAAACGGAGGCTTGCGTTCCGTCCTGGCCCCAACAAATGTCTTGCGGAAATCGCCGCGCGGCAAAAGTATCGCGCGCCAATTGGAGGTCCGGCTTGCCCACGCCGTAGAGCCTGTAAGGAAACGCGACATATAACTCCGGGTTTTCGGCGTTGCGCGTGGGGCCATATTTTTCGGCGGGAAGAATAACTGTGGTGCCGTCCGGATCCGCTTTGCCGTAGTCGGGTAATTTTCCGTTGCGGGTTTTGCCCAAAGGCAGCGGCGGCAAATCCGCGAGCGTTTTGGTCCAACGATCCCGTTCTTCCGTTGATGCCATTTCTTTGGGAAGCGAGAGCAGCCGGGGCAAAACGCTTTTCAATCCGGCGATGTCCGGCGTGGGATTCACCGCGTCCAGCTGGTAGGTTTCCAGCGATTGCATGGGGGACATACGGATTTTTCCATCCGCGTCACGCGGCCAATGTTCCGCGTAAAAAGTGACGATCGCATCGGCGAACGGGACGATGTCCTTGCGCGCGAAATCGGAATCCTGCGTGACCGCGTATTCATCGAGCATTTGAGCAATGATTTCGAGCGTGCCTTGAATGTGATAACGCTGCCATTGGCTTTGAATTTCGGTGGTCGCGTTGTCCCAGCCGAAATCGTTGAGATTGGGCAATCCCCAGAACAGCATGGTTTCGGGAAGCGAAGCGCCGCCGTGTTTGAAATAAATCTCCGTGCGATCTTTGGCGAAAGGCAGGTCGCGAAGGTACAGGTCAAACCACGGCTTGAGCAGGTCGAAATCGCCGGTTTCAATCAGCGGCCAATAAAGCAGGCGATTGTTCTGGTTCCAATACGAATTACCCCATGCGCGGTAATCGGGATCGTGGTTCCGGTTGTCGGATTGCCGATCACCCTGCAGATCGTGTCCCACCGTGAACAGGCCGCCGTTGAATTTTGCCGGAAATGCTCCGCGCGAAGAACACGCCATCATGTATCGTTGCATGAGGTAGCCCTGCGACACCTTGGCCGCATCAGTATTGCCGGCGACGTGCAGCCAGCTTCGGTTCCAGAAATCGTCCCACCATTTCTGGTGGGCCCGCTGGTTGCGGCTGCGGCTGCCGGCTTCGATTTTTTTAACCAGTGGGTTGAGATCGTCCTTCCATGCCTGCGGCGAGGCGGCCGGCGTTTCTGTCAGTGCGACCAGGTCCAATTGCAAATTTCGTTCCGCGGGCGAAGTCAAAGTGTGGTCGTCCGTTTGGGTGAAACCGGCGCCGATCAGCGAGGCGCCAAAACAACGGTGCAACAGTGGGTCGGGATATTTCGCCAGGAGCGAACTTAAATGTTCCTGCTCCAGTATGAAGGGATAGATGCTCGAGGGATTGAAGTGGCACCAGGTGAGGCAGTTTATGGTGCTGGGAAGAACTGTGTCGGCCGCAAATTCGATGGGAACCGAATGGCCGAGTTCGAACATGCCGCCGGTGTCCGGCCGGGTGGTGCGCCAGAGTTCCAGTTTCGCTTTCAACGTCGCGGGATGTTCCAATTTTGCCTCGACGTGAATCACCGGCTGATTCGCATCCGCCCAAACGCGGACGACGTTCGCGCCACTTTTGATTTCGATGCTGGCATCCTCCAGTTTCAAGACCTGCGTGAAATTTGTTGAGCTCACGAAAGGGTTGGGCGTGAGTTGGACGCGCACGCGGCCGAGTTTCACCTGCTTGCCCAATTCCGTCCAGGCGTCCGACTTGGCCACCAGCAGCACCAAATCGCCATTTTGCTCCGTCCAAACATTGGCGGCCAGATCGCCGTTGCCGATGGGCATGGAATCATTTTCATTGGCGCCCAGAGTGGTCCAGGTCACGTCATTTTCGCGGGCAAAAGCGCCGCCGTCGGCGCGGGCGCTTTGCGCGATGGATCCCCAAAAAACAGCGATGGCGAAGCAGGATAAAAGGGCTTTCATGTACGCGTGGTTTGATTGATGAGGGCAAAGACATGGACCAAAGTTCCATAAACCTCCAGACAAAATGTCCGCGCTTCGTTGAAGATAAAATGACAATGGGCCATTTGGATTGCCGGGACCATAGGCGAGCGCCGGGGCCGCGCGCCATCCTCACTTTTGGGGATGGAAGGCTTCCATCGAGAGGGCTAGCATTTCGGCGTGGTCACGATTCAGGCGCGGCTTTGCGTCGACAGTCATTCGGGTGATGAAAAGAAAACACATGAAGAAGCTATTCATTTTGACGGTCTTATTTTGCGGTGTGGCGCTCGCGGGAGCGGCTCCGGACGCGGACCATTATTCCGTGCTGGATTTTGGAGCCAAAGGCGACGGCAAGACCGATGATACCGCCGCGGTGCAAAAAGCGTTGGACACCGCAGCGCAGGCGGGTGGGGGAGTGGTTTATGCCCCGCGCGGAAATTATTTTTTTGCGGGCCACCTGGAAGTTGGCAAGGGCGTGGCGCTGGAGGGCGTCTGGCAATCGGTGCCTTCGCATCCCGGCATGCGCAACAACGGGGCGCCGAAACCCACCGATGACGGCACGACGTTTTTGGTCACGGAAAACGCCGGTAACGAACAGGGTGCGCCGTTCATCAAGTTGGATGGCAACAGCGTTTTGAAAGGCGTGGTGCTGTTCTATCCAAACCAGATTTCCGATGATGTGCCGCGCGCGTATCCGTATGCGATTGCCATGCGGGGTGACAATGCATCCGTGCAGCAGGTTGAACTTCTCAATCCTTACAACGGGATTGATGCCACCCATGCCGGGCGGCATTTGATTCGCGACGTGCAGGGCCAGCCGTTGCGCCGCGGCATTTTTGTGGACGCGATTTATGATATCGGGCGCATCGAGGACGTGCACTTCAACCCGTGGTGGAGCATGAAGCCGAAGTTATTCCAATGGCAGATGAGCAACGGCGAGGCGTTTATTTTTGCGCGTTCGGACTGGGAATATGTGTTCAACACTTTCTGCTTCGGCTACAAAACCGGCTATAGTTTTATTAAGACCAAGTTTGGCGTGTGCAATGGAAATTTCCTGGGTATCGGCGCGGATGACTGTTTTGCGGCGGTGGAGGTGGAGGACAGCGCGCCCTTCGGGCTTTTGATCAGCAACGGAGAATTCACCTCCTTCCACGGCCCGGACCCGACGATGGTGCAGGTGCAAACGAACAATACGGGCGCGGTGCGGTTTCAAAATTGCGCGTTTTGGGGGCCGTGCGATCAAATCGCAAAAATCGGCGGGCGCGGGACGGTGGGTTTCAGCGATTGCACGTTTGTGCAATGGGACCGAAACCGGGAAGGCCGCCACGCCATCCAGGCGGAAAGCGGCAACCTGATTGTGAACGGCTGCGAGTTCCAGGAGAACAAGCCGCAGGTTGAATTGGGTGAAAACGTGCGCCGGGCAACGATCACCGGCAACATCTTCAGCGGCCCGGCGCGCATCGCCAATCACAGCCGGCACAGCGTGGTCATCAACGACAACGCCGGTGAGGAGAAATAGCGCGGCGGGTTTCTGCCGCCCAATTTCAACGCAAAGGCGCTAAGGGGCGAAGACGCAAAGGGGGGCGGAGATGGAAGGTGGAATGGCACGGAGGGGAGGGTAGCGGGGTTACGCGCGCAAGCGCTGGAGGGCCAGCGCTTTCGGAACAATTACGATGAAGGAACCTCTCCACTTTGATTACCCCCGCGCGTGACTATTTTTCACCAAAATCCTTTCCAAAGCCATTACGCTCCGGTATTCTAAGTAGGCCTCGAGTGAGGCTTTTCGGACTTTGTTACAATTGCATGTCAAGCCCAGCCGAGGCCGCAACCTTCAGTCGTTCATGAACCCTACACTTCCTGTCCTTAAAAAATGGAGTATTTGCTTCATTTCAATTTTCATTCTGATCGGTGTTGGAAAGGCACAATTTGTGGCGTTCAACGATCACTCGCCCGGGAGCGGCACCGCGACGAACGCGACGACGTGGAACATCGTGGGCAATTCGCCCGGCACCAACGGCGCGCTCAAGGATATCGACTCGGGCACCGCTTTGCCGGTGACGGTGACGATCACGCGAACGGGAAGCATCACGACCGGTCCGACCGGCGGGAATCCGGATCCCGGCACGCCGTTGTACAATACTTTTCATAACTACGTCGATTTTCAGGGCGGGACCGACATGATGGTGCAGGTTCCGAGCGGCGCCTCCGTGACTTACACGTTCACGGGATTGAACCCGGCGAAAATTTACAGCTTCAAAGGCGGTGTGGTGCGCGGCAATGCCCCGTATACGGATCGCTGGTCCTTGTTTGAAATCGACGGGGCGATCTCGTTCAACAGCGCCCACGCGGGCGGCCTCACCAGCGGATTGGCCACCAACCAGGTGGCCATCAATACGGGATTCAATACCGACGGTGAAATGGTGGATTGGGAGAATATTGTGCCGAGCGCGGGCGGTTCGTTTTCGGTGACCACCACCCAATATCTGGGCGCGATACCCGGCGGCACCGCCGGCGGTTCTTACGGCTATGCGCTCAGCGGCTTCCGGCTTGAGGAGTTCAACCCGGCGAACATGCGGCCGGTGGGCGTCACCGGTTTCAATCGCGACGTGGTCGTGGAAAAGGACGCGTCCGGGCCGCCCTACAACAGTTTCGCGCTGGAATTGAATCCCAATGAAGGCAACGCTTTTTACCAAAAAGGGTTGTCCGGTACGACTCTCGGTTTGCCGTTTTCCGGGTCGTTCATCAGCGCGCTGGACAGCACGACGGTTTTTCAATTTCAACCGTTCACGACCAATAATGCGCTCGTGTTGAGCAGCGGCACAGGCGTTTCCTCCGGCACGCTCGCGCTGGCGACGCCGGCCATTTACCAACGCATTGCGGTCCTCGCCAATTCCGCCAATGCCACTGGCACGAGCGCCGGCGTGTTGACGCTGAATTTTTTGGATGGCAGCACCTACGTCACGAGTTACGTCGCGCCGGATTGGTTTGGCAACACCGGCTTCGCGCTCGAAGGCATGGAGCGCATCGTTCTCTCCAGCGGCGCCACCCAGGGCGCGCCGGATAATCCGCGATTTTATCAAACGACAATTGATCTGACGGCTCTTTTTGGCGCGACCAACAAGCCGCTGGTCAGCCTCACGTTTGGGCAGGCGTCAGGGGCCGGGTCCACCGGCATTTACGCGGTCAGCGGCGTGCCGTCCACGCAATCGCCAGTGACGATTTTGCAGCAACCGGCGGACGTGACGGTGGCGGAACTGGCTCCGGCAACCTTCTCGGCCATCATGAGCGGTTCGCCGGCGCCCACTTTTCAATGGTATAGAAATGGCGCGGCCATTTCCGGCGCGACGAACCCGGTTTATACCATATCGGCCGCAGCTACGAACGATAACAGCGCGTTATTCAAATTCATTGCCGCCAATACCGTCAGTAACATCAATTTCTCCGTCACCAGCCGCGTGGCCACGCTCACGGTGGTCGCGGACACAATTCCTCCGGTCGTGCTCGGCGCTCAATCGCTGGGCACAAACCAGGTTCAAGTGCAATTTTCCGAGCGCATTTCTCCGGGCACCGCGGCCAATGTGGCGAATTATGCCCTCGTCGGTCCCTCCGGCACTGTGGCCATTTCCGGCGCGGCATTGGACGGCTCTCAAAGCAACGTCGTGCTGAACGTCAGCCCGATGTACGACGGCGCGCCTTATACTTTAACCGTCAACCACCTGACTGATCAGTCCGCGGCGGCAAATGTCATCGCGCCCAACACGCAGGTGAGTTTTATTGCCAGTATTTACATCCCGCAGGCCATCGGTTCTCCGGCGCCTGCAGGCATCCAATCGGGGCAGACGAATGGGCTGAACCTTTCGGCGGGCGGCGCGGGTGTGGGCGGGATGGCGGACCAGATGCAATTCAGTTATGTGTCCAAGACGGGGGATTTCGATTTTTCGGCGCGCGTGGGTTCGTTGACTACGGCGGACGCCTGGTCGGAAGCGGGCATGATGGCGCGTGAAGATTTGACGCCGGGCTCGCGCTTCGCGGCGGCGCTGGCGACGCCGAGCATCAGCGGCGCATTTTTTGAATCGCGCGGAACTGTCGGCCCCGCGTCGGCGCGGAGCGGTTCGTTCCCGGTGAATTATCCGGATACGTGGCTCCGGTTGAAACGCAGCGGCAACACCTTCACGGCCTTCGCCGGTTTTGACGGCCGGAATTGGACGCAATTGGGTTCCACCAGCCTGACTTTGCCGGCGACGATTTATTTCGGTTTTGTGGCCTCGAGTCATGACACGAACACGTTGACCGCCGCGGCGTTTCGCGATCTTTCGCCGGTGACGACTGCGGGCACGAATGCGCCATTGAATGTCGAGAGCCCCGGCCAATCCAGCCGGCGCACCGGTCTCGTCATTTCGGAAATCATGTATCATCCGACGAACAGCGCCCTGGAGTTTGTGGAATTATTCAACACGCGCGGCGAGCCGGCCAATGTCAGCGGTTACCGATTGGCGGGCGATATCAGTTACACATTCCCGGCCAATACGACGATTCCGGGCGGCGGCTTTTTGGTGGTGGCAAGCTCTCCTCCGGCCCTGCAGAGCGCTTACGGATTGAACAACGTGCTGGGGCCGTATTCCGGCAGCCTGCCCAATTCGAGCGGCACGCTGGAGTTATTGAATCAGTCGGGGGCGGTGTTTCTCGATATCCAGTATTCTGACAGCCCGCCCTGGCCGGTCGCGGCGGATGGCTCGGGTCACTCGCTGGTGCTGGCGCGACCGTCCTACGGCGAAGGCGACCCGCGCGCGTGGGCGGCCAGCGATGTGGTGGGCGGCTCGCCCGGCGGAATCGATCCCGTGACGCAAGACCCTTTGCAGAACGTCGTGATCAACGAATTCCTCGCGCACGGTGTTGCGCAGTCGCAATTCATCGAACTTTACAATCACGGCGGCACGTCGTTGGACGTATCGGGTTGCGCGTTGAGTTGTGGCTCGCAGCCCGGGACATTTACCTTGCCCTCGGGCACCATCATTCCCGCGCACGGATTTTTGTCCTATGACGAATCGCAGCTTGGCTTCTCGCTGGCCGCTGCGGGTGACACGATTTATTTCTGGAATGCCGCGCACAGCCGCGTCCTGGACGTGGTCCGCTTTGAAGCGCAACAGACGGATATTTCGTTTGGACGTTCCCCCAACGGTTCGGAAGTTTTCCGTCAACTGGCGGCGGCCACGCCCGGCGCGACCAATAGCGCGAGGCTGGACGGCCCGATTGTCATCAATGAAATCATGTATGCCCCGATTTCGTTGAATGACGACGACCAATACGTGGAGCTTTATAATCGCAGCGCGAACGCGGTGAATCTCGGCGGCTGGCAATTCAACCACGGCATCGACTACACGTTCCCGGCGAACACGATGTTGCCGTCCGGCGGTTACCTAGTGGTCGCGCGCAATGCCTCGCGCATGCAGGCGAATTATTCCTATCTCAATGCCAGCGACCTCGTCGGAAATTTCGGCGGCTCGCTCGCCCATAAAGGCGAGCGGCTCTCACTGGCCATGCCCGATACATTGGTGACCACAAACGGCGTGACCCTTTCGACCAACACTATTTATCCGATTGAAAATGAAGTCACCTACGGCATCGGCGGCCGATGGGGCGAATGGTCGCACAAAGGCGGCAGCAGTCTGGAATTGATCGACCCGCGTTCGGATAATTCGCTGGCGCCCAATTGGGCGGACAGCGATGAAACCCACAAGGCGGCGTGGTCCACGGTTTCCGTCACGGGTGTTTTGGACAACGGCACCTACGGTTCGAGCGCGGATGAGTTGCAGGTGTTGCAACAGGGCGCCGGTGAATGCCTCGTGGACGATGTGCAAGTCACTGACGGCGGCGGCACGAATCATATCGCCAATTCTTCGTTCGAGACCGGCGCGAGCGGGTGGACGGCGGAAGGCGCGGAATCGCAATCCGTGCTTGATAGCAGCGAAGGCTTCACCGGCACGCATTCGTATCACATTATTGCGGTGGACAAAGGCGACAATGAAGTCAATCGCGTGCGCACGCCGCTTTCTCCGACCTTGCCGCCAAACACGACCGCGACCATCCAGGCGCATGTGCGCTGGCTCAAAGGTCAGCCCGAAATATTATTTCGCATGCGAGGAAACTGGCTCGAATGCCCGTGCGAAATGACGCTGCCAACCAATCTCGGCTCGCCGGGCCTGCCCAACAGCCGCTACCTCAACAATGCGCCGCCGGCAATCACCGAAGTGAGCCATTCACCCGTGTTGCCGCAGGCGAATCAGCCGGTAGCCGTGACGGCCAGGGTCGGTGACCCTGATGGGATTTCTTCCGTGGTCCTGAAATACCGGCTGGATCCCAGTTCAACCTACACGAGCGTGCAGATGAGCAATAACGGCGATGGCACGTTCAGTGGAACCATTCCCGGGCAGGCCAGCGGAACGATGCTCGCCTACTACATCCAGGCGACGGACAGTTCGGTTTTGCCGGCGAGCGATACGTTTCCGAATGACGCGCCCACTCGCGAATGCCTGGTGCGCGTCGGTGAAGTCCAGCCGACGGGAAATTTTCCGGTGTATCGCATCTGGATGACGCAAGCCACGATGAATACGTGGCTCAGTCATAATCACATGGATAATTCGTCGATGGATGTCACGTTCGTCCTGAACGATGACCGCGTGATTTACAATGCGCAGTCGCTTTATGCCGGCAGCCCCTACATCGCGCCCGGATACACCGGCCCAACCGGCGCCGCGTGCGGTTACGTCATTACCTTCCCGGGTGATGACCTGTTGCTCGGCTCCGACGAACTGGTTTTGGATTGGGCCGGCGGCCACGGCGGAGAAACCACCGCGTTGCAGGAAGAAATGGGTTACTGGATTGCCGACCAGTTGAATATTCCGTTCAGCAATCGTTATATCATCCGGCTGCACGTAAACGGCGTGACGGATGACGCGCGGCACGTCACCTTCGAAGCGGCCATGCAGCCGGGCGGCGAATTTATCGACGAATGGTCGCCGAACGAAACCGCCGGCGACTTTTTCAAAGTGGAACGGGCGTTTGATTTCAACGACGCCGGCAGTCTGGCCGCCGATCCGGAGCCGCAAATGCAGGAATACACCACAACTGGCGGCGTCAAGAAAACGGCGCGTTATCGCTGGAGCTGGCTTTTCCGCGCCACCGACCGCGTGAACGATTTTTCGAATTTGTACTCGGTCGTGGATGCCTTCAACTCCGTGCAACCGGCGCCTTACACGGCCAATGTGCAAAACCGCGTGGATGTGGATGAGTGGATGCGTATTTTTGCCACCGAGCATATCATCGTGAATTTCGATTCGTGGGGCCATGACATCGGCAAGAACATGTATTTGTTTTTGCCCAGTTCCGGCAAGGCGCAGATTTATATGTTCGACCTCGACTGGCTTATGCTGGCGGCGTCCAAAGCCAGTTCGAGCTATAGTCCGAGTACGGCGACACTGTTTAATTCGGCGGATCCAATCATCGGCAGTTTCTACGCCTTCCCGCCATTTGCGCGGGCGTATTGGCGCGCGGTGCAGGACGCGGTGAATGGGCCGCTCGCGCCGCAGAATTCCACGCCCGTGATGGAAGCAAAGTCAAAATCGCTTTTCGCCAATGGTGTTCAATGGTGCGACGGCCAGCCGTTGACGAATCCATCCGCGGTGGAAACCTGGTTCAGCCAGCGCCGCGCTTATCTGCAGGCGCAACTGGCGACGGTGGCCTCGCCGTTTACCGTCAACTCGTCAGTGACGGTCAGCAACAACCAGGAAACACTGAGCGGCACCGCGCCGGTTGGCGTAGCGACGATCGTGTTCGGCGGTGTGACGGTGCCGATCACGTGGAACACGGTGAGCAACTGGACCGCCACGATCACACTGTTGCCCGGAACCAACAACGTCAGCATCGTGGGTTACGATTTGCGGAACCAGGTGGTGAACGGCGCGACGGCGAGCGTGACGACTGTTTACAACGTGGCGAACAATGCACCGCCGGCGTTCTCTTCGGGAAATCTGGTGGTGGTGCGGTTGGGCAACGGCGTCGAATCCCTGAGCAGCGAGGGAAATTCTGTCTTCCTGGATGAATTTGCCACCAACGGGACGCTGGTGAATACGGTGGCCGTTCCGAATGTCGGCACCAACGCGTTTCTCATCAGCGGCAGCGCTTCGTCTGAAGGCGCGATTGCGCGCTCGGCCGATGGACGGGTTCTGATGCTGGGCGGCTATCAAATTGCGCTGACGAATGCCGCGACGCTGGGCGTGTCTTTGGCCAGCGCGGACGCCGCCACTGTGCCGCGCGCGATCGGGGCGGTGGATGCCTTCGGCTCGTTCGGCCTCGTGGGCGTGACTACCAGCCAATTCGGCGGGAACAACATGCGTTCCGGCGCAACAGATGGACGCGGAAATTATTGGGGCGCGGGAGCGGCCAGTGGAACGTTCTATTTCGGCGATGGCGCAGCCGCCACCGTTCAAAGCACGGTAAAGAACACGGTCGTCATCCAGGATATTGGCGGCAACTTATTTTTCAGCACCAGCAAGACCACGCCGGGCATCTGGGAAATTCCGGGCACGCCCGCGACGGCAGCCACGCCGGCGGTGGTTTTCAGTTCGCCCACCGGCAAGCCGTACGCGTTTGCCTTCAATACAAACTTCACGGTTGGTTACGTGGCGGATGATACGATCGCGACGAACGGCGGCATTCAGCGCTGGGATTTCACTGGCGGTCACTGGGCGTTGAGTTACGCCTTTGCCGGCGTGACGAATATTGGCGCCCGGGGATTGGCCGCGGATTTCAGCGGCGCACATCCGATTGTGTACGCCACGACCGCGGGAGACAGCGCGAACAGCCTGATCGCCATCACGGACAACGGCGCGGCTTCGCCGGTGACGACGCTGGCTACCGCCGCCGCGAACCAAGTTTTCCGAGGGGTAACCTTCGCGCCGGACACAAACTCCGTCCCGCAATGTTTCAATCCATCGCGGACCGTCAATGGGTTTTCCTTCGCCTGGACGACTTTAATCGATCGGAATTACACGGTCCTGTTCAACGACAGCCTCAATGGCGGCGCCTGGCAGACCTTGACCAATTTAACTTCGACCACACCGGTATTGCGGGAGGCGGACACCTCGGCGCCGGCAAACACGAACCGTTTCTATCGGGTGCTGCTAGATCCTTGAGACCGGCGCCAGCAGAATTTTTTTAGACGTCACGAAACCTTCATCAGGAGATGCCTGGTCCGGGCCTCCTCCGGGAAAGACTACCCATTTGGGGAGCTAGGCACGGACGCCGCGCTTTTGATACGGTGCGGAGAATCACTCATTGCCGGGTCGTGAATCGTTGTCACGCGCGAGTGAGTGTTCCGCCAAAATCAGCGCAAACCAACCTAACTAATCGGAAGCATGAAAGACACCCTCCCAATCTCCCGTCTGAACCGTTCGCCGCTGCGCCAGTTCGGCGTCGCTTTGCTCGGTGTCCTGGCCCCGTTGTTCCTCACCGCGACTGCCGGAGCCGCGTTGATCGCCTATGACCCGATGAATTATACGGGCGCGCAGGTGAACACCGCCACGGCGGCGCCTTCGGGTGCGCCCAACCAAGTAACCGGGACCGGCGGAGGTTTCACCGGCAACTGGAGCGGGGGCGCGCTGACCTTGAATAGCTTTGGCCTGACGTATCCGAATTTGTCCGTCGCCGGCAAATCCATTTCCAATCTCGGGGCGAACAATCTTTATACACATATCGCGGCCGCGCCGACCACGGGAAGCGTCTGGGTGAGTTTTCTCTTCAAACAAACGGGCGACAACGGCGGCAATCGCAGCGGCGTCATTCTGGAAAACAGCGCGGGCGCGGGAGTCATGCTGTCCTATCAACAGTTTGGCGCGACCCAAGGCAAGCCCTGCCTGATGGCGATGAGCAGCCCGACGGCGGTGGGCGCGCAGCTCGGAACCAGCGCCAATGTGCAGACGTATGCGAATACAAATCTATATGTGCTGCAATTCACCTATACCGCCGGCGTGGTTTCCAGCATTTCGGTGTATTCGAATCCCACGGCAAATCAGAGCACGCCGCCCGCTGCGGATTTCACGGTTTCTACCGGGTTGCCGAGCTTCGGCGCGCTGGTGAATTTCGGATTGTACGACGGTTCGGCGATGGGCATCACGCTGGATGAATTCCGCGTGGGCGATACCTTCGGGGACGTGGTGGGCGTTTCCCTGGTGCCTGTGAATGTATCCATTACTTCTCCCACGAACAATCAAACCGTCAGCACCTACAATTTCAATGTCAGCGCCAACGCGGCGGTTGTGCCCGGATCGATCACCAATGTGGCGTTCTACCTGGATTCGGTATTGACGACCAACCTCACGGCTTCGCCGTTCACCTTTACCGCGAGCGGAGTGCCGTCCGGCGCTCATGCCCTTAGCGCGGTGGCGACGGATAGCAACGGGAATTCCGCCACTTCTTCCGTGGTAAATATCAGGGTCGCGGATTTGACGCCTTCGGTGACGCTCACCAACCCGGCGGCCGGAAGCCAGATATTGGCGGGTTCCGCAGTCACGCTCGGCGCCGCTGCCACCGATGACGACGCGGTGACCAACGTTGATTTTTACGTGGACGGCACGCTGGTGGGCAGTGCGATTGCCAGTCCGTTTAGCGCCAATTGGATGGCCACCGCCGGCGCGCACGCGTTGACCGCCGTGGCGTTCGACAGCATCGGGCAAACCAGCACGTCGGCCACGGTGAACGTGACCGGAACGCTGCCCGCGGTATCGATTACAAGCCCGACCAACAACCAGGCGGTCAGCATTTATACCTTCAACGTGAGCGCCAACGCCACGGTTTCTCCCGGCACCATTACGAATGTGGATTTCTATGTGGACTCGGCGCTTTATGGCAGCAAGACGGCTTCGCCGTACACGATTGCCGTGGGTGGCGCGGGAGCCGGCGCTCATTCGCTGCAAGCGGTCGCGATGGATATCAATGGCAATGCCGTGACCTCGTCGGTGGTCAATGTGACCGCGGCGGATCTGCCGCCTTCGGTGACGCTCACCAATCCCGCCAACGGGAATCAATTCCTCACCGGGTCCACCGTTTCGCTCGGGGCAGCGGCGGCGGATGACAGCGGCGTGGCCAATGTCGGTTTCTATGTCGATGGCCTGCTGGTGGGCAATGCGACGACCAGTCCGTATGCGTTTGCCTGGGTGGCGACTCCCGGCGCCCATGCGTTGACGGCGGTGGCGACCGATAATGCCGCCCTGAGCACCACGTCGGCAGTAGTGAACGTGGCCGGAACGCTTCCGGCAGTATCGATTACGAGCCCAACCAACAATCAGGCAGTCAGCATTTACAGTTTCAACCTGACCGCGAATGCCAGCGTGTCGCCGGGCACGATCACGAATGTGGACTTTTACCTGGATTCCGTGTGGGCGACCAATAAAACCGCTGCGCCTTACACCGTGCTCCTGAGCAACACGGTTGCGGGCGTGCACGCGCTGCAAGCAGTGGCGTGGGATAGCAACGGCAACTCAGTGACTTCGTCGGTCGTGAATGCCACCGCTGCTGACCTCGCTCCCACGGTGACGTTGACCAATCCCGCGGCGGGCAGCGCGTTATTGATTGGTTCGAGCGTTTCTTTGGGCGCATCGGCCGCGGATGACAGTTCGGTGACCAATGTGGAATTTTACGTGGATAGCACATTGGTGGGCAATTCGACCGTGAGCCCGTACAGCGCGAATTGGAATGTCACTTCACTCGGGGCGCATGCTTTGACGGCGGTGGCGTATGACAACGTTGGCCAGAGCACAACTTCCGCGGTCGTGACGGTAACCGCCGTGCAAAATTTCAACGCCTATGAGCCGTTCAATTATTCCACCGGAGCCCTGACCAACGGGACACCCAGTACGGGCAGTGGTTTCAAGGGGAATTGGGTGTGCGGCACTTCCGGCACCATCGTGGCCGGTTTGTCCTACGCCAATCTTCCCACTGGCAACCAGGCGCTCCTCAACAATGCCGGTTATCAAATCGAGCGCCTCGCGGGCACGACTTCGAGTGGCGTTCTTTGGGTGAGCGTCCTGTTCCAGCAGGGCGGGGACAACGGCGGCAATCGCAGCGGTTTCCTGATGGAAGATAGCACCGGCAAAGGCCTCATGTTTGCCTACACGCAAGCCACCGGCACCCAGGGGTTCCCCTCGCTGGTGAATGTCAGCGGCACTAACACGGTTGGCTCAACCCTGAGCACGAAGAGCGCGACCTTGCGAACTTACAACACACCGAATTTTTATGTGTTCAAGCTGACCTATACCGCAGGACTGCTCACGAGTGTGTCCGTGTATTCCGATCCGACCGCCGGCCAATCCACCGCTCCCACGGCGGATTTCACCGTCAGCAGCCTGACCGGGATCGGCGCGATAAACACGTTTGGTGTGAATAGTCCCTCGGGCCAGGCGATCACCATCGACGAGATCCGCACCGGCGGCACGTTCGGGGCGGTCGCGGGTGTGCCGTTGCCGTCGGCTCCAACTGGTTTGACCGCCGTTTCGGGCAACGCGCAGGTGGCGCTGAACTGGACCGCGCCGGCGACCGGCAGTCCCACCGGTTACAATATCAAACGCTCCACCACGAGTGGTTTGGAAGTGAATATCGATACGGTGGCGGGAACGAGTTACACGGATTTAACGGCGGTCAACGGCACGACTTATTATTACGAGGTGTCCGGGACGAACGCCGCCGGTGAAGGATTTTCTTCCACCGAAGTCAGCGCCATGCCGGCGACCGCGCCGGGGCAGGTCCAGGATTTGACCGCGGTTGCGGGCGTCAATTCCGTGAGCTTGAGCTGGACGGCGACGAGCGGGGCCAGCGGCTACCTGGTGTTGCGCGGAACGGCCTCGGGAATTTATACCGTAACGAACACCGCGGATTCGAACACGAACTTCGATGCGACCGCCGAAGGTGGCACGACTTACTATTACGTCGTGCAGGCCACCAACGCCGGCGGAGTGGGACCGATGAGCGCAGAAGTTTCGGCCACGCCGGACATTGCTCCTCCGGCGGCGCCCGGCAGCTTGACGGCGACGCCGGCCAATGGACAGGTGAGCCTGAGTTGGTCCGTGGGCGTCGGGGCGACCGGTTATAACGTGAAGCGTTCGGTGGCGAGTGGCCTAGAAACGATTATCGGCGGGTCCACCGGAACCGGATATCTGGATACCACGGCGATCGATGGAAACGTTTATTTCTATACCGTGTCCTCCACGAATTCGGTCGGCGAAAGCGCCGATTCCCTCGAGGCAACCGTAGCGATGCCGCCGGCCGCTCCCACGGGTTTGACTGCCACATCGGGAGCCAACCAGGTCACGCTGAATTGGACGGCTTCAGCCGGCGCGAGCGGCGCGACCGGCTACAAGATTGCACGATCCACCACCAGTGGTTCCGGTTACACAACCATCGGCACCGTGAATTCCCCGGTGACGACGTATAGCGACACCACTGCCATCAATGGCACGGCGTATTACTATGTGGTGTCGGGCGTGAACCCGAGCGGCCAAAGCGTGAATTCCACGGAAGCCACCGCGACGCCCACCGGCGTCCCGCAGGCTCCGACCGATGTGGTCGTTATCACCAATTACACCAGCCTTACGTTGCAATGGACGCCGGCGTTGGGTCTTCCCACCGGCTACAATGTGAAGCGCTCGACCGTCAGTGGAGAAGAAGAGACTTTGCCGGCAGGCACGAACGTGATGGGCACAACCTTCACGGATACGACCGTGACAGTCGGCACCACTTACTTCTACACGATAACGGCGCTGAATGCCGATGGGGAAGGCGCCGCTTCCGCCGAGGTGTCGGGCGGGGCTCCGGGCGCGCCGCTTGCCTACGAGCCGTTCGATTACAGTGCGCTGGCCAATGACACCGCCACAACCGGGTCGGGATTCACCGGCAATTGGGCGATAACGAACGGCGCGGCGATTGTTGAAGGATTGACCTATCCAAACCTGTATACGAGCAACAGCGCGTTGCAGGTGAGCAGCGGAAATCAATATGAAAACCTGTCAGTGCCGTTGTTCAGCGGAACCGTCTATGTGAGCTTCCTTTATTCGCAGAGCGGTGACTTCGGGGGCAATCGCGGCGGCTTGCAGTTGCTGAACCGCAACGGCAACGGAATCATGTTCGCGTATCATCAATTCGGCGGTTCAACTGGCTTGCCTTCCATCGATGCGGTGACGGGTTACAACTCGGTGGGGTCGGAACTGGGAGTGAGTGCCACCCCGCAGACCTACGCGGCGGCTAATCTCTACGTGCTGCGACTCGATTACAGCAGTGCCGGGGAATTGACGAATGTTTCGTTCTATTCCAACCCGATGTCGGGACAGGGTGTTCCCGCGCCGGACTTCACCATCTCGTCGGGCTTGAGTGGCATTGGCGGAATCACGACGATTGGCATGCACACCGGATTATTCACCACGACGGACGAGTGGCGCGTGGGAACGACGTTTGACCAGGTGGTGGTTGGCCGTCCGTATGCCACGGTGACCTTGGGCAACTTGAACCAGGCTTATGACGGCACCGCCAAGACGGTCACCGCCACGACCGTTCCCGCCGGGTTGACGGTGGCGCTCACGTATGACGGCTCTTCCACTCCGCCCATCAATGTCGGGACCTACCAGGTGGTCGGCCAGGTGGTGGATGACAATTATTACGGCAGCGCGACGAATACGCTCACGATTGTGAGCTCCGTAAACACCACGCCCACGAATCTGGTGACCAGTGTTTCGGGCGACCAATTCACGGTGTCGTGGCCGGCCGATCACACGGGCTGGACGCTGCAGGTGCAGACCAACAGCCTGACGGGCACGTGGTATGACGTGTCGGGATCCACTGCGACCAACGAGTTCATTTTCACCATCGACCCGGCCAATCCGGCGGTGTTTTTCCGGATGAAATATTAAAGCGCCGGTGAATTCTCGGGGAGCGGGCCTGCAAGGAATTGCAGGCCCGTTTCCTTTTGGCCGCGATGTTTGTAAAAGCGGGAGCGCGCAGAACCAGAAGGGTTTATGATATGGGAATACTACTCACTTGGGTAGCTGGACAAGATTTAATTCGTTCCGATATAGTCGCAATATCGCCATTCAAGTCTGTCGCGGCCATGTCGAAACAAGTGGGCCGGAATCTGCAATCGAATGGCCATTTTTAGAGAACAGAAGAAATTAATACCGGAATAAACCGCCGCATGAAACGATTACTCCTCTGTCTGGCATTGCTGGTCACGGCTGGCATTGCCCACGCTGACAACACCACAAATTTGGTAACCGATGGAGATTTTGAATCGCCCAATGGCGACGTCGGGCCGTGGCAGAACATGTTCGGAGGCGATACGATTTCCTTCCTGCCAACCGGCGGCAATCCCAACGGATGCGTGCAAATTTCCGATCCGGGATCCTTTGGCGGCATCGCGTATGTGAACCCGCCGGCGCTGACGCTCGCGGAACTCGGCCTCGTGGCCGGGCAGACCTATACGTTCGTCATGGATATGCAAATTGTGGCGGGCCAGAATATCGGCGGCCTCAAACTCGAGTCCTGGACGGACACCGCTTTGATTAGTGACAGCGGCAACATGTATCCGCTGGCCGGGACCACGGATTGGGCTACGTATTCTTTCACGTATCACATCGCCCCGGGAGCCACCCATTTGAACATCGTGCCGTTGTGGGGGCCGAACTCCACCGTGAATTTCGACAACATCGGCGTGGTCGTGGCGGGCATTAACCCGCTGGTTGTCGCCATTACGGATCCCACCAATAACCAGGTCATCGGGTCCAATTTCACCATTCGCGCCACCGCGACGGTCAGTCCCGGAACGGTGACCAACGTGGCTTTCTACATGGATAACGCCCTGGCAGGCAACGCCACTAATTCGCCGTTCGGCTATATCGCGACGGGCGTGCCGGCGGGAGCCCATGCGCTGCGGACCGTGGCCATGAGCGACGGAGGGATTTTGGCGACCTCATCGATTGTGAACATCACGGTCACGAACGCCGCGGTGGCTCCCTTTGGCGCGTATGAACCGTTTAATTACACGTCGTTGAGCAGCGGCACTCCGGTCACCGGCACGGGATTCACTGGCACCTGGTCCTGCGGCGCGGCGGGCACGATCGTGACGGGGTTGACGTATCCGGGTTTGGCCACGGCTAACAACGCGCTGCAATCTTCGAGCTTTTATCAATTGGAAAGCCTCGCCACCGTGCCTTCCGGCGCGGGCAACGTCTGGGTAAGTTTTATTTTTAACCAAAGTGGTGACAACGGCGGCAACCGGGATGGATTTGTGTTGGAAGATAACACCGGCAAGGGCGTGATGTTTGCCTACCACCAATTTCAAGCCGCCGTGGGCCAGCCGTCATTGACCACCATGAACAGCTTCACGGCGGTGGGCGCGCCTTTGAATCCGGTCAGTGCGACGACCCGGACTTATGCCGCGAATAATTTGTACGTGCTCAAACTCACCTACACCGGAGGATCGCTCAGCAGCGTCTCGGTGTACAGCGACCCGACGGCCGGCCAGGGCACGGCGCCGACGCCTGACTTCACGGTCACCTCGGGATTGAGCGGGATTGGCGTCTTGAGCACCCTGGGTGTGGTGCATCAATCGACCATCTCCCTCACGGTGGATGAAGTGCGCGCAGGAAATACGTTTGCCGATGTCGTCGGCGCGAACCTGAGCCCGACGATTCCCACCTCGCTGGAACTGACGGTGGCTCCGGGGAAGAAGGTGAGCTGGACTGCCGCCGCCACGAATTATTACCAGCCGCAAAGTTCGGGAGACGGATTCAATTGGAACAACCTGGGCGGCGTGCTTTACGGCACCAATGTAACTTCGGTTTTCGATTTTGCGCCCGCGCCTTTTTATCAAGTGGAAGAAATTTTGCCGGTGGCGGCGGAATCCGTCTTAAATGGCAGTTTTGAAATTGATGACGGCTTCGGCGGGGCGGGTTACTGGATTGGGGGCGGGTCGCAGCCGCCGACCAAAACGACGTTGGATGCGAACACGGGGGCGACGTCCATGTCCATGTTCGTGACGAATTCCGGAACGGCCGCCCAAACGTCGGATTTGCAGCAAAATCTTTTGAATGTTGGCGGCTCGGGAATTGTTGGGGGGACCACCTATCAATTCTCGTTCTGGGCGAAATCCCTCGGAAGAAATCCGGCGGGCGGTTATGTGCAAAGATATAAACTCACCTGGCTCGACGCCAACGGCGCCATCGTCGGCGCAGTCGGATTCACCGACTTCACGGGCGGCAGCAATTCATGGAAGCAAATTAACGTGGGCGCGGTGGTGGCGCCCACCAACGCGGTGAATGCCCTCATCGAAATATTTGCCGCCACCGGCGGGGTGTTGAACGACTTCGGCGGCGTGCTGATCGATGATGTGTCGCTGCAAGGCAGCTCGCCTTCGGGCAACATTAATATAATACCGGCCACCTCTGTGGACGCGGCTCAATTCATGGCCACCATCGACGCCAGCGGTGGGGTGGACCAGCCGTCCGGCACGATCACTTTTTCCACGAACAACGTCTTTCAGAGTTCGGTCACCGTGGCGAATAGCGCGGGGAACAGCTCGGCGACAATCGTCCCGGCGAATTACACCGTCCTGGCTGTTTACTCCGGCGATGCCACGTATATCGGCAGTTCGAAGTCGCTGGTGATTGGAAACGGAGTCAGCACGACGCCCGCGACCATCGTCACGAGTGTGGCGGGACAGCAACTGACGCTCTCGTGGCCCGCGGACCACACGGGTTGGACCCTGCAAACAAAGACCAATTCCCTGACCACGGGCAGTTGGTATGACGTCCCGGGATCGACGGGCACCAACGAGATGGTGATTCCCATCAATCCGACGGGTCCGCCGGTGTTCTTCCGCATGAAATTCTGAAGAAGGCGCCACGATCAAATTTCCATTCAGGCTGCCGGCAGTGAAACATATGAGAAATCCGTTTTACCGAAACACCGCATTCACTTTGATTGAGTTGCTCGTGGTGATCGCCATCATCGCCATCCTGGCGGCCATGCTTTTGCCCGCGCTGGCCCGCGGCAAGGTCCGCGCGCTGCGGGTCCAGTGCATGAACAATCTCCGGCAATTGCAGATCAGCGAGATTCTTTACACGGGAGATAACAACGACCATCTGGTCCTGAATCAACAGGGAGCGCCGGCGGCGAATAGCTGGGTCCTGGGCAGCATGACGTCCGCGCCGGGAAACACGGATCCGAAGACGATCCAGAACGGCTTGCTTTTCCCCTACAATAACAGCGTCGGCATTTACAAATGCCCGGCGGATCGGCGGACGACCGGTTTTCCACTCACGACCGGCCAGCCAACCATTCGCAGCATGTCGATGAATGCCTGGATGGGCGCGCCAATTATCAACGGCGTGGACAGCGGCCCTAATACGATTCTGCCGTTCGTGGCGGGTGGACCGCCCATGATTGAGGTCAGCCGGGAAGCCACGCTGAATTCCCTCCCGGGCGGGCCTTCGCAGTATTGGATGTACATCGATGAAAACCCCTACAGCATCAACGATGGGTGGTTTGTGTGCAGCCTAAACACCCCGACCACCTGGTGGGATGTTCCCGCCAGCTATCATGACAAAGCCGGCGGGCTTTCTTTTTGCGATGGTCACGCGGAAATAAAAACCTGGAGAGACGCATCCGTGCTTCGGCTCCACAGTGCGCCGAGTCCTTCGGTGTATTTTGATCTGACGTCAGATGATCTTTCGTGGCTGCGCACCCGGACCGCTTCCCACTAATGTTGAATCGAAGAGAAATTTTTATCCCCATTTCAGCATTAGCTTTCCCGGGCAGGGTGCGGTATGATGCGGGGCAAATTTGTTATCCAGCCAGCTCTCGCTAATATTCACCGTGAAACTCTCCTTTTTTTCTCAGGCGGCAATGCTCGGGGCCTTGATAGTATGCACCGCCACCAGTTGGGCGCAGCCGGTCCTCAGTATTCAGCCGGGCGTTTCTTTGAGCTGGACCACCAAAACCAACAATTCTTACCAGCCGGAATGGCTGGCGGGTTCGGGTGGCGCGTGGAATCCGCTCGAGGGTGCCACGGCCGGAGATGGGACGACGAATTCGCTTTTTGATCCCGCGCCCGCCAACTCGCGAAGCTATCAGGTCATGGAAATCACGCCGGGAAGTCCCGCTTCGGCAATCATTCCGACGAACGGCGGATTCGAAACGGGCAACGGCCCCGCCGCCGACGGCTGGAGTGTCACCACCGCGGCGGGCGGTCCGGTGTATGCCGTTCGCACGAACGCCAATCCGCACGGGGGCTCATATCATTTTGAAGTGCATCTCGCCAGCACCGGCGCAGGGCCGGTCGTGCAGTTTTCGCAAGCGGGAATTCCGGTGGTGGGCGGCACGGCGTATCCGTTGTCATTTTACGCGAACGCCCTCACCGGCAGTTCCAGTTATAACGCGCAATGGCGGGTACTATGGAACGCGGGAGGCGATACCGGTTACCAAACTTTCACTCCGGGAAATAACACTTACGCTTTGATCAGCCAGACGGTCACGGCGCCGGCCTCCGCCACGGCGGCAACCATTTTCCTCCACTTTGCCGGCGCCGCCATACCCAGTGCGTTTGCGACGATTGACCTGGATGATATCGCCCTCGGCTCGGCGAGCGGTGCCGCCAGCCCGGGAGGCACCAATATGATTCCGGTCACTGTTCAACCGGCGGCCAAAGTAAGCTGGCCGACGACCGCGGGTGTTGAATATCAGCCCGCTTCGGCCACGAACCTTGCCGGCGCCTGGAACACGAATTTCCCGATCGTTTCCGGCGATGGGAGCGTTCAATCCGTTTTATTCCCGGCGACCAATAATCCGGCATTTTTCCGGGTTTATATCCCGGCTGTGGTGACTCAGCCTCCGGCAAATTTTCATGCCAGTGGAGCGGGTTCCACCAACTCGATTGGTTTGGCGTGGACCGCCAGCACCAGCCCGGGAATCACTGGCTATCGGATCCTGTATGGCTCAAGCAGCGACGGCCTCACCAATTCAATGACTGTGGGCAATGTGAACTCTGCCATCGTGTCCGGCTTGACCTTCGGGCAAACTTATTACTTTCAAATCATCGCGTTAACCGCTGGCGGCGAGAGCGCGGCGACCGCGATTTTCACCGCTTCACCGCAGAACCCGGCGGATCTGGTTCCTTTATTTGACAGCTTCACCACGCTCGAGCCGGATACCGTGTCGAACACGCCCACGGCGCTGATCACGTGGCTGGGCGATCGCGCCCGGGACCGGCACGCGCGCGAAGCGCAGTTCATGCTCTACGACCATTATCTGAGCTGGTACTGGGAACAAAGGGTTGACCAGATTCAAATCGTCGACCACGTGGCGAAGGGCGGTTCGGATATTACTTTCAATTACACGACCCAGGATCAGTTGAACCCGGCGGAGTTCCGGACATTTTTCCGGGGCATCACCACCGTCGCGGAATACCAAAACAACCAGCAGGCGACGCTGGTGTCCTCGAATGTCTCCGTGTTATTCCCCGGAGAAATGGATTTTAATTATACCGCGAAGATTACCGCGAACGCCCAGTTCAACCGGCCGTTGCAATTGGGTGATCGCGTTGAAATAGAAATCAGCCAGTTCCTGTTAAACCCCCGGCATGGCCGCGACAACTATTATGGCACCGTGCTGCTGTATGTGGTGGGGCAGGGGATTATGCCGTGGGAAGAAGGCCAGGATCTTGGCCTGACCGGCGGCATCGTCGGCACGGTGAACCAGAATCTGGATTCGTATCCCTTGCCGACCAACGCATGGCTCGGCGGCGGGACCACGCTGCCGTATCAATATTCGAATGAGCCGACGAATCACTTCAAAGAACTGGCGGGAAATATTTCGCCGCTGAACGCGGAATTGTTCATGCTGGGCCGCCGGTTGCATCACACCGATTTCGGTGACGGTTCGCATTCGGAACCAGACAATCCGATTTACACCGAACAGATCGGCAAGTTGGGGCCGAAATTCGTCAACCGCAGTTGCGTCGCCTGCCATGTCAACAACGGGCGCGCCTTGCCGCCGACGATTGGAGCGCCAATGCTTCAATCAGTCGTGAAAGTTGGCAGTGATGCGACGGGCACACCGGACCCGGTCCTGGGATCGGAATTGCAGCCCCAAAGCACCAGCGGCGCCGGCGAAGGAAGCGTGACCATTTCCAGTTACACGACCGTGAATGGGCAATATGGCGATGGCACGCCCTACACATTGCAAAAGCCGAACTACACATTCCAGGGTGTCGCTCCGCAATTTTATTCTGTTCGCCTCGCGCCGCAGTTGGTCGGCCTGGGGTTGCTTGAGGCGGTGAGCGAGCAGACGATTCAGGCAGGTGCCGGCTCCGGCGGCACGGCGGGGCGCATGGCCATCGTGACGGACCCGCAAACGGGACAACAGCGAGTGGGACGTTTCAATTACAAAGCGGGCAAGGCGCGCTTAAGCCACCAGGTCGCCGGCGCGCTCAATAACGACATGGGCGTGACGACTTCTATCTTTCCGATGCTGGACGGCGACACGGGGACCAACGGCGCTCCCGAGTTAAGCGACTCAGACCTCGATAAAATGACCCGTTATATTGCCTTGTTGGGTGTCAGCGCCCGCCGCGGGCTTACAAATGCCTCGGCGCTGCATGGCGAGCAACTCTTCGCGAGCGCGAATTGCGTGAGTTGCCATACGCCGACACTGACGACGAGTCCTTATCATCCGTTTGCCGAATTGCGCAACCAGACCATTCATCCCTACACCGACCTGCTGTTGCACGACATGGGGCCGGGACTCGCGGATAATATGGGCGAAGGCAATGCGACCGGCGCTGAATGGCGGACCGCCCCGCTTTGGAACATCGGTCTTACCGCCGCCGTGAGTGGTGGCGAGGCGTATCTGCACGACGGCCGCGCTCGTTCCCTGGCGGAAGCCATCCTTTGGCACGATGGCGATGGCACCGCTGCCAAAGAAGCATTCCGTACGATGTCCGCCGCGGACCGCGCGGATCTGATCGCCTTCCTGCAATCGCTGTGATCTGAATGCGGGTGAGACGCTCGGGCGGAAATAATCTTGGGATTTGAAACAGCCCAATCGCGAAAGCGCCGGAGGCGCGTCTCAGTTTGTTGCAACACCGAGCCGCAGGCCACAATCCTGAAAGAGGCCTTTGCAAAAGTCGGAGCGCTGAGCACTAAGGTCGGCGCAAGCGCACATATTTCTCGAGGAAATATTTCAATTCCTTCGGACAACCACTTTCCAAAACCGCCTTTCGTAGAGGTCTCCGACGGGGTTGTGCGATCTGGTTAATCCGTTCTGTTTCAGATCCGCCAAACCAGCATCAGAGTCCCGCGGTGCTGGCAGAGACTGCAATTGAACCCATCAATGGGCGGCCATGGCCGCCGTTTTTTCATCAACGTAGAAGGGGATATTCGCGTAAGCCGCTTTCTGGTGACGGTCGATCGCGTAAACAAACAGGCGATACGCTCCGGGCTTAGTGGGAGCTTTGAATTGCGCCTCCGCTCCCGCGCCCTGCTGAATCAGGCCGGCGAGTTGCGCGGGTTGGTCTTCGGCATCGCCGCCGATCGATTGGGCATCGCTCTCCGGCATCACTTCCCACGAGTAAGTGAGCGAATCGCCGGGGGAAGATTGAGCGTCCACGTGGGCCTCGTAATTCTCGCCGGAAAACAGGCGGACATTTTGTCGGGCGTTCTTTCCTGCGAGTGAAAAGCTTTTGACCTGCGGGCACCGAAGCTCGGGCCAGTGCCCGGTCCAGGCATGTTGCATGACATCCACGGATTCGGTGGCCTCGCCGGATTTCAAAAACATGCCGTACCAGGTGGGCGTGCGCTCCTGCTTTTGGCCCCAAAGAAAAACATACGAGCCCAGGCAATTGGTGGCGTCGGAAGCAATGGCCACTTCATAGCGCTTCTCGTAACAGAGCGCTTTCACGGAACTGTCATCCTCGATGGGCGCGCCCCAGGAAGTCTTGCCGCATTCCCAATGCCCGGTGGCGCCCCACTCGGTCACCACATAGGGCGCGTTCCATCCGCTGTCGCGCAATTCCGCCGGCAAATTCACAATGTCGGCGTAGGATTGAACACAGAGAAAATCGATGTCCGGCGTGCGGGCCTTGATTTCAGCGACCAGCTCCTTGTTGATGCCGGCGAGTGAAGTGGTGGTGGGATGATTCGGGTCCACCTGATGGATCATTTTCGAAATCTCATTTACTGCATCCCAGACTTTCGGGTTTTTAGAATTTAAATTCAACTCGTTGCCAATATCCCAAAAGAGCAGGGCCGGGTGGTTTTTGAATTGAAGCACGGTCCTTTTTATCCTGGCAAATTGTCCCGCCACGGCGTTCGAATCGGAATAGTCGAAGCCATCGCGTTCGGGCGTGACATCGAGGCCCATGGCGACATACAAACCGTTTTTTTGCGCCCGATCCAAAACCTGCTGGCCGGTTTCCCGGCCGTTGTCGGGCCGCCAGGTGCGAAAGGAGTTGCCGCCCGCCGCGGCCAGCTTTTCCTGGTCGCCGAATTCGAGGCCGGCGCCATTGATGTAAAACTCCTTTTGATTCACATACAGCCGCCATTTTCCGCCGACGTGGCGCATTTCGACTTTCGCGGCGGGGCTCGCCGCCGGAAGGTTTGCGGCCCAAACCGAGCTGGCAGTCAGGCAGGCCGTCATCAATGCCAGCGGCCATTTATGTTTAAAACTGGGTTTTTGCATCACCGTCATACTTGCCGAAAAATTCATGGTTGCAGGCGGGACTATCGCAAGTCTTTGCCCGAGATGTCGAAAATCGTAGCATTGATGGCCGGGCGGCCAAGCTCCCCAAATGGGTAGTAATGGGCCGGATTTCATTTTCGCCGCGGAAAATCCCGACGGCGACGTCCGGCAAAAAACGGATGGAACGAACCGGAATCCTCGAAGAAGGAAATCTCTGCCGGATTATTTCGCCGGGCGAAATTTCAGCGCCGCCTCGGTGCGGGAATGCACGTGCAGTTTTTGATAAATGTGCTTGAGATGCCAGCGCACGGCTTCGACGGTGAGATTCAGGCGGTCGGCAATTTCCTTATTCGCCAGGCCGTGAACGACCAGTTCCAAAACCTCCCGCTCACGGGGCGTGAGATCTTCCACCTCCGCTTTGGAGGTCGTTTGATCCCGAAAATAGCGGATGACCTTGCGCGCGATATCACCGCTCATGGCGCCGCCGCCGCTTTGAACTTCGCGCATCGCCTTGAGAACTTCCTCCGTCGTGGACCGCTTCAGAAGATAGCCCGACGCTCCGGCGCGCAGCGCGCTGAAAATCCGGTCGGGGTCTTCGTAAACGGAAATCATGATGGCGTTGACCTGGGGCAGCAATTCCTTCAAATGCGCCACGCAATCCACGCCCGACATGTTCGGCAGTTGAATGTCCATCAGCACGAGGTCGGGCGCGAACTTGGGAAGAGTTTTCAGGGCGTCCTCCGCCGTGGCACAGGTGCAGACGCATTGGAAATCGCCGGATAAATTGACGATGGCTTCCAGTCCTTCGCGGGTGGTGCGGTTGTCTTCGACGATGGCAACCTTGATCATGATAAACCTTCCTCCAGCGGCAGCCAGAATTCAACGGTCGTTCCGGCTCCCTGGATGCTTTTGATGTCGCACCGGCCGCGCAGCTTGGCCATGCGTTGTTTCATGCCGGCGATGCCATCGCAGCCCGGCTGCCCTTCAGTCAGGACAAAGCCGCGGCCGTTGTCAATAATGGCAACCTTCAATTTTTCATCAACGACTTCGAGGTCGATCAAAATTTGCGAGGCGCCGGAATGGCGGACCGCGTTGTTAAGCGCTTCCTTGAAGGCCAGAAAAGCGTTGTGGCGCAGCCGGGAGTCGAGCGGCGCGGAGGGAAAACTCTCCGCCGTCTGCAGCCGGCAACTGATGCCCGCGAGGTTCAGGAAGCGCTGGGCGAAGAGCGAGTAGTAACTCGCGAGAGATTCCACCGTGTCGTATTTTGGATTTATCGCCCACACGATCTCATCCAGCGTGGAAACGACGGCACGGGAAGTAGCAGTCAGTTTTTCCAGATAACGGTCTCGATCCGGCAATGGCAGCGAGGGCGTTCGCGCCAGCGTTCCCAGCATGCTCACTTCGGTAAGGGTGGCGCCCAATTCATCGTGCAGGTCCTGGGCCACGCGCGTGCGTTCCTGTTCAATCAGGTGCTGCCGTTCGGCGCGTTCACGCTTCTTGTTTTGCGCTTCCAATTGTCGGGTGCGGTCGGCCACCTGCCGGCGCAATACGACGACCCAGCCGAAAGCAATCAGCGCCACGATGCCGATTGCGGCGGATATCTCCAGCACTCGCGGCAAGGTCCACCAGGAAGGCGATTCCAGCACTCGCACATCGTTGATGGATCGCAATTGAATTCGGAAGGCCTTGGCGCGCCAATCCTCGCCGGCGAGCCATTCGCCGGGATCAATCCGGCAAACACCGGTCACGGACACGCGGCTGCGATTCTCCAAATGGGCAAAGGCATCGTGATCCTCCAGTTGGTTGAGGTAGGCGTGAAAAATAAAACCATTCTCCTGGAGCACGAGATATTTTTCGGTTCCTCGCACATCCCGATCCAGCAGGATGGCGTCGATCTTGACCAGTTCGCAGTCGTTCGTGCCGCGCAGGATAATATCCGGATTGACCACCACGGGAACAATGGCTTTGCCGGCTGAAATGCGATGATAGACCGCATCCTGCAACACGGGCGTATAATCTCCGTGGCTGACAAAACCAAGAGCTTCGACGTCGTCGCCCAGGCCGAGCGGCTCCGTTCCGTGGGTTTGCACTTCGACTCCCTGGTCGCCTGATTGAAGGATCAACAGCCGACCCGGCTCGAAGTAGGTCACCGTTCCGGCAATCTTCACGCGATGCCCGTACGATACCTGCGGATTGAATTGCAAAAGACTGCCCACCGGACGGGTCGCCATTGCCGAGGGCGCTTCGGGCGCGGGTTGCAACACGACCAAATCCTGGGAGCGCGGCGCCATGATCCGCACGTCAAAGAGCTGGCGGCGGCGGTTGAATTTTGAAGAGCAAACTCCCTGCACCCGCAGCGTGTGGTCCACGATGTCTTCCGGGTTTGCCACGGGCAATTGAGTCGCATACACGATCAGAATTCCGCTGGCGGTGGCCATCTTCACCATGTTCAGGTGAGAAATATCCTGGAGTTGCTCGACCGAGCGCACCACGCCGGTGATTTGGACGAATTGGCTGTCCTCCACGCCGCTGGCGAGTTGTTCGTCCGTGACGGGTTTGGCGACGGGCAACGGTTGCGTGCCGACGACGCGAATGTTTTGCGGCGTCACGATCGGCGCGAATTCGCCCGCCTCGGTCGTGCCGGTCACTTCCACCAATTGTCCGGGGATCAGATGGATCGGGGGTACCCCGGAACTGGAGAGATAGATGCCCGCCGTATCATCCTGGATGAATCTCGAGTAGAAATTCTCGTCGTAAAACGTCACCACGCCCTGGAGACGAACCGGGTGATGCTTTTGCGCTTCCGCCACGGTCAAGCTGCGGACCGCGGCGGCGGTGCGCAATTCCTCCGTGAAATTAGTCTGCGCCCGGGCATTCCCAAGCGGCGCCAATAAACCCGTGAAAAAAATGAACACCAGCAAATGCGGGACGACATTTCGAAACCGGGGAGACTCAAAAACTTCTTTTGGCATTGGGAGTGGGCGATGCAGTCGCGACCGGCAATTCGATTCTTTTTTTCGTCGCTAGAGAAAAAATACCGATTCGGATGCGTCAACACAACACCGTATCGCAACCTTCGCGTCTGGCAGCGGCGGAAATCGGGGCCCACGCGCCCGTTCCTATTGGAAGAGGGAATCTAACGGCCAGCTTCAGTTGCCAAACCGATTTTGGTGATGTCGAGTTGCTGAAGCACATCGAGCACATTCACCATATTTTGGTATTCCACATCGTCAGAGCCTTTTACCACGACACTCAAATCAGAATTCTCCGACTTCAGCTGTTGCAAATCTTTCTTGAGCTCAGGGACCGTGACCGGTTGGTCATTCAGGAATGTCTGCCCTTTGGCATCGACCGTGATATGATTAATTTTTGGTTTGGGCTGATCCGTTTTCGGCGGCGGTTTGCCGGAGGGCAGCGTCATTTCCAGATTGTTCATCATCTGGGGAGTCGTGATGATGAAAATTACCAGGAGCACGAACACCAGATCCAACAACGGCGTGATGTTGAGTTCGTTCATCGTGCTGTGATTCGATTGCGAGGTCTTTTTCACAATATCATTGGATGGCGGACTCGGTTTGCTGGGCTACGTCGAAGCGAATGATGATGCGCGGCGGAAAATTGGTTGGCGGCGCATGATCGATTTTGGTGACGGCGGTGAGCGCCTGGCGCACCGAATTATCCCAGCGCGCATCACCCGATTTTTTCAGCCATTGCGGATTGCTGATATCACCCGCCCGATCGATCGAAACCTGCACTTCGGCGACAAACTTCGCATCCTCCTCGTCCTCCGGCCGATTCCACTTCGCCGTAAACGCGTATTGAATGAGTCCCTTGTAAATGTCCACGGCGTTCCCGTTTTCGACCGCTTTTCCGCCGGCAAAATCAAACGCCGGCAATTCCGCGGCGGGCGGCGCGACGGCTGGTGGCGCGGTCACTGGCGGTGGGGTGTCTTTCGGCGCTTCCACTATTTTTGGCGCCTCGACTTTGGGCAATTCTTTTGGCGTTTCCACCTTGGGCGGTTCGACCTTGGGCTTCTCGGGTTCCTTGGGTTTTTCTGGCGGCTTTTCCTTGACCATTTCAACCGCGATTTTTTTCAATTGCTTGCCGAGCAACCCGCCGCGCGCCGCGAAATAAAATCCCACAATCACAATCAGCGCGTGGAAGGCGAACGAGATGAGCAGGTTCATCCGGGACGAATTGCGTCGTTTGCGCGGCTGGGTCTGCGGCACCATATTATTTCAAAGGTTCGGTTGCCAAATCGACTTTGGGCACATTGGCCTGCTGGCAGACGTCCATAACGGCGCGAATCTCGCGATACTTCACTTTGGCGTCGCCCCGCACGATGATATTCAGGTCGGGATCGTCCATTCGCAGGGCGACCAGCGTTTGGAGCATGTCCTGCGCGTCGGCGACCTTCTTTTTATTGAGATACAACGTGCCATCAGCCTGCACGGAAATGTAATTGGCTTTGTGCGGCGGATCCTTCAGCCGTTTGGCGGCATCCGGGAGTTTCAAATCCGACTCATTGACGGGCGGGACGGTCGTGATGATAAAAATCACCAGCAGCACGAACGCCAAATCCAGGAGCGGCGTGATGTTCAACTCCGTGAGGGAGTGATGCGCGGAACGCGAGCACTTTTTCATTGCTTAAGCGAGGGCTGGTTCGCGTCCCGCGGAGCTATCGAGTGCGCCTTGCGATCCGGGCGCCGCGGCTCGATACGCCGTGCCGCGCTCGGCGGCTCCATCGGCGGTTTTGATTGCCCCCACAATCTTGCCTGCCAGCACTTCATTCGCCTCGCGGATTTCTTCCGATAGCGGGCGGTGGGCCACGTAAACGTGCTCGATTTGGTTCGCGTAGCGGCTGGAGAAGCCATCCAATTCCTGCGTGATAAAACGAATCGTGGTGACCATCATGTTGTAGGCGAACATTGCGGGAATCGCGACCAGCAAGCCGGTGACGGTCGCCACGAGCGCGGCGGCGACGCCGGGCGCCATGGTCGTGAGGCTGGCGGAATGGCTTTCCGCAATGCCGGCAAAAGTGGACATAACGCCCCACACCGTTCCGAGCAATCCGATGAACGGCCCGCCCGCCACGGCGGTGGAGAGAATAATCATTCCCTTTTCCAACGTCATGGCCTGTTCCCCGGCGGCCTCTTCGAGAACGACTTTCAACGCTTCAAACGAGGCCGGGGACATTTTTACTTGCGTTGTTTTTGCAAGGATATCCGTGTTGGTATGTTCGCCCTCGGTTTTGAAGCTGGCCACCTTCACACTCACAGGATTATTTTTCAATTGATACGCCAGCTCCTCGGCGCCGCGAATGTAAAGTTGGAATGCCGGCGCGCCTTCGAAATCCTCGCCCTTGCGCTGAATGTCGAGCGGGTCGCGGGTGGAACTGTAAGCAGCCATGAATTTTTTGGTGGCCCTCCGCGCAATCATAATCTGCCGGAACTTTGTGAGGATGACGGTCCAGCTGAAGAGCGAGAGCACCAGCAGAACCACGACGGTTATTTTGCCTTCCATCGTCGCATTTTCAATGGCGTACACGGCGGCGTTGGAGGCGAACAACGGATGAATTATCAAGCCAGTCATATATTCACTTTCAGGTTGTGGCGGGGTGAGGGCGCAACTCCGCGTTAATATTTCAGGGTCAAATCAAATTGAATCGACGCGCCGCGCTCGGTCCACCGGCCACGACCGGCGATTGCGGCGAAATTAGCAAATCAATGGCGTAAACCGGGGCTGCCGGACGGCTTGCAGAAACAACTCGTCCCCCGAATCTCTGCCCTGAACTTTGCATCAAAACATCGTATCAAAAGCGAAGCAACGGTTGCATGACGCGTGCGTGACGATGATGTGACGAATCCCGCCCGAGGCTGCGTTGATCACCGGCGTGTCCGAAAATTTCTGGAGCACTGCCGCTTCGGTGGCGTTCCTTTCGGTCCGCTTATCGGTATTGAATTAGTCGTTTTCGAAAGCGCTGATGAGTGTCCGCGGTGGTGTTTTTGAAAGAGCCGCCTGGCATTGCGAACTTTTTAAATCGAAGCCTCCGGTTGGGGCGAACAGTTTTCCCGATGTTTTCCAGACCGTCGCCTAGCTGTAACAAACGTCTTCCATCCTGCGCTTCGAGTCGAGCTGCCATAATTAATCGTTCTGCCGGAAGGTTCGGAACATCGCCGCGCAAACATGAAAAAATCGAAACCCGCCTATGAACCTCATTTGACGATGAGAGAAGTTTCTTTGCGCCCGGGTGCCGAATGGGCGCCGCGTTGGGCAAGCTGGACCCTGATTCATGTTACCGAGGGTGCCGGCTATTGTTTGCAGCCGGAATTGAACCGGGAATTGGAAACCGGCGCGGTCCTGCTCATCACCGGTGATATGCGAGGCGTGGTCCGCGCGAGCAATTTGAGCGCATTGACCCTGCATCTTTATAGCGTGATGCCCGCGCGGTTGACCGGGCTGCTGACGCTGAGCGAACAAAGTTTTTTTCAAGCCGCCGCGTCTCGGAAGGATTTGAGAATTCTGGGGCCGCAACACCCGATTGCCCTTCAAATGAAGGAACTCTGCGCGCAGGGAAACAAAGCCGGGTTGCTGTTCCGGGTAAAATTGTTCCACCTTTTCGTCGAAGTCTTCAACAAAGAACTCGAGCAACCGCCCGCCCCGGGAGCTGACTGCCGGGCTCGGGAACGGCTCCGCGCTTTCCTGGATGAAACGCCGTCATCCGAGTTGCTGGAAATGAGCTTCAACGAAATCGCGCAAATGACCCAGTGCACTTCGCGGCATCTGAGTCGAATCTTTCGCGAACTCGTTGGCAAATCGTTTCGCGATAAGCGCGCTGAAATCCGGCTCGCGCGCGCCCGCGAACTGCTCGCCACCAGCAATTCCAAGGTCGTGGATGTCGCGCTGGAAAGTGGCTACAAATCCTTGAGTTTGTTCAACCTGATGTTTTCGCGCCGTTTCGGGACCAGCCCCGGCAAATGGCGCGAGAAGCGCGGCCGCCGGCCGGGCGCGGGAAAATTGGAACAAAAATCGATCACGGAAGCCGCCACCTTTTTGCCCATGGTTAAATAGTTTTCTTTCGCGGGCAAATTCCACCGTCGGGAAATTCTCCGATGGAATAAAGTGATTCTTCACCATTCTCGCACCCGATAAAATCGCTGGCCCGCGGCAATACCCGGGTCAGTTAGCGGAGTCACCCGGCCGCTTCCAGCGGTCAAAGGCAAAGGCGTCCAGACATTGCCGGCCAGCGAATCCTTGTATTCCAATCGATAAACATGGCCGCTTCGCGTGGAGAGTTCCACGCTGAAACCGTTGGTTGTAAAAACCGGGTTCCGCAGAAAAACCTGTGACGGAACCAGAGACTTTGCTTGCACTGCCAGACTGTGAACGGCGCCGGCCGCGATCTGGCTGACATTGTTCAGACCAAGGGGAACGAGGGTTTGTTTGCAGTCCACGTAAATGTCACTGCCGTTTCCCGCACCCCATGCGACAACCGTTCCATCGCTTTTCAGCGCCAGGCTATGCCAGCCGCCGGCGGCGATGGCCACGACATTGGTCAACCCCGGCGGCACGTTGGTCTGGCCATAAGTGTTTTGTCCCCAAGCCACCACGGTTCCGTCGGATTTAAGCGCCAGATTATGGGCGGCGCCCGCGGCGATCGCAGTGACGTTCGATAGATTGTCGGGAACGTCTGCCTGTCCATCGTCATTCCGGCCCCAGCCCTGGACCGTGCCGTCGGCCTTGAGCGCCAGGTTGTGCCAGCCTCCTGCAGAGATCGCCACGACATTCGACAGGCTGCCGGGAATTCGCGTTTGTCCGTAGTTGGGGTCCGTTCCAATACTCGTATCGTTTGTGCTCGGGCCCCACGCGACTACTTTTCCGTCCGAAGTGAGGGCGAGGCTATGGAAAAATCCGGCAGAAATAGCGATGGCATTGGTCAGGTTGCCCGGCACATCCACCTGGCCGTAGAAATCGTCCCCGAACGCCGCCACCGTTCCATCCAAATTCAGCGCGAGACTATGAAGCCGTCCGCAGGAAACGGAGATGTAATTGGAATTCGTGGGCGAATCTATTTGACCCAGCTCGTCATCGCCCCAACCCCTTAATTTCCCATTCTGCAACAATGCCAGGCTGTGACGCCACCCGCCGGCAACGCTGATGGCATTGGTCAAATTCGCGGGGACGATCGATTGGCCGTAATCATTATAATCGGGCGGATTGGCCACATTGGTTCCGGCTCCCCACGCGCTCACGTTGCTGGCTCTTGCAGGCAAGTGAAAGAGCAGCGAAATCACAATCCAAAGAACAATTGATTTCGCGTCCGCCACACGGGCCAGTGTGAGCCTGCTGCTTTTCATCACGGTAATCATCGGTATCCGCATATCTGGTTGGGCCGACTCTTCATCGGCGACACACACGAATATTATCAGGCGGACGCTTCTCAATAATGACATTCTTGAAACAATCGTGGCGAGACCCGGCGAAAGAATATTAACCACATTACAAGTTGCTATCGCAGAAACAGTTAAGCCTAAAAAACACCACGTCTTAATGCAGGGGCGGCATGTCCTCGGGGATGATGCAGGGTTCACCCGCTTTCCGATAGAGTCTGCGGGTCTGCCAAACGTGTGACCACACTTGTGAACAATTGGCGGGCGTAAAACCAAACGTAATAACAAACAAGAACATACAAACCCAATATGAACAAACTCGCGAAAATAGCGGTTGTCGTTGCTGGTTTGGCCCTGGTCTCCCAGGTCGCCAATGCCGCCAACAATGACCTTATCCTTGGTTTCAACGGAAACGGTTCGGCCAATGATTACGCCATCAACCTCGGCAATGCGACTTCCTTATTCAATGCCGGGTCGGGAGCGGTGGTGGACCTCAGCAGTGACTTCAGCCTGAGCACGTTTAACAGCACCTTCTCGAGTGTCAACGGCACGCAGATGGGCGCCGGCGGCGGCACGTCCTCCTTGAACCCGGTTTTCTTCTTCACTCAAAACCGCGGTTCGGCGGGCGACGCTTCGACGGCCCTCTCCCTGACCCCTCCCTCGATCACCACGACGACCGCCAGCGGGGCAGCCGGTGATTTCAACGGCCTGTCTCCTTTCCCGGCGGCTGGCACTGGTGAACTGATCTCGAGCGCCAATGCGGGCTCCTTCAGCTCACAAATGACCACCTTGGGAAATAACACGGGTCTCAATCCTTCGTCCGCAATTGGTAGCGGCGTGATTTACGAAGATTTGTGGCAGGCCTCGAAAACAACCGGCACCAGCACGGCTTGGAAGTACGAAGGTTTCCTCACGTTCGATACGACCGGTTCTACTCCGTCCCTGACCTTCACCGCGGCCGCAGTTCCGGAGCCGTCCACCTACGGTCTGTTTGGTGGCGCGGGCATCCTGGTGATGGCCCTCCGCCGTCAGTTCCGCCGCAAGACTGCGTAATCTGGAATGAGCAGCAGCAACAACAAATAATAATAAATATTTAAAATATGAAAAAATTAGCTTTTGCAACCTTGGCACTGATTGCCGCTGGTTTTGTTACCGAAGCGGGCGCGGCGAACGCGATCTACTTCACAGGCTCGACCGCGTTTCGCGGTAACGCCTACAATGTTCTCTCGGCCAGCACCACCGGTGGCGGCGTCTGGGATGCGACTCCGGATGTGGCGACGCGCGGTAATGCGACGGCCAGCAAAGGCAGCGATATGCTTTTCCACGGCAACATCTCCGGTGTGGAAACGTTCATTTCGTGTCACTGGAGCGGTTCGGAAGCGGGTCTCGCATCGGTTGCGAATACCACGGTTCCCAATCCGCCCAACGGCAACATCCCGGGCGCTCCCGCGACGTTCCTGAAAACGGACGGCTCGGTCGCTTACACGCAGGTGTCCAGCGGCGCAACCGGCAGCGAATTGGAAGCCACCACTCGCCAGGGCGACCTCGCCCTGGCCGATACCTCCAGCGCCGTGTCTTTGACCTCCACGTATCCGTTTGCCTCCTTCGGCACGGTCGGCATCGTTCCGTTCACGTGGATGAAGAACACCAACAGCACTCCGAATGCCTCCTGGTCGGCGCTCTCGAACATCACCCACGACCAAGCTCGTGTTTTGTTGACGTTCCCCCAGCCGGCGGCGTTTTTCACCGGCAACCCGGCCCACACCAGCTACGTTTACCCGGTCGGACGTAACAAAGGTTCCGGCACGCGCGTGAATACCCTCGCCGATGTCGGCTACGGAATCACGACTCCCGTGGTTCAATTCTCCATTGGCGGCCTGCCGTTCACCGGCGGTCTGACTTTGAATGAAGAAGACAACAACGGCTATGAAAGCGGCGGCGACGTGGCCAAAGCTCTCGGCGTTGACGGAAGCTGCCAGCAGACGGACCCGAACTTCGGCGGCACCGGCTGGCTGGCGGTTGGCTATCTCGGCACGAGCGATGCGGCCGCGTTGGCGGTTTCGCCTTATTGGCTGACGTTGAACGGCGTTTTGGAATCCGACGGCGCCGTGGAAGAAGGCCAGTACTCCTTCTGGGGAAATGAACATCTCTACGGCCAGAGCGATGTCATCTCGAACGCCGCGAAGCAATATCAGGAAGACTTCGCGAACCTGTTCAAGACGAAGATCGGCAACAACCTCGGTGGCGGGACTGCCTCGGCTCATAGCTCGGGCATACAGGTGGGATTCATGCATGCGGAAAAGCTGGCTGACACGGCTGCTCCGACTCGCAAGTAATCTCTCGATCTCGTTCGAGTTCTTCAGAGCCAGCGCGGATCACCGCGCTGGCTTTCTGCATGGCCAATCACCCTCAAAGAAAAATCGAATGAAAGCCATCCTGAAAGCGATCCTGCTGCCGGCTTTTCTCGGCGCCGGCGGTTTTGTCGGCGGCTACTATTATCGCGAAACGACCGCTCTGACGAGCCCGCCAGCTCCCGTCACAGCCGTCGATTCACGAAGCGCCGAAGCTCCAGCACCCTCCGAAAAAGAGAGCACCAACCCGCCGTTTCAATGGAGGCAGTTGGAGTCAACCGACTATCATATCTATATCTCCAATTTAAGACGCATCGGTTGTCCGGAACAAACCATACGCGATATTATAACGGCGGATGTCCACAGCGTCTTTGATAAGCGTCGGCAGCAATTGGGTCCGGCCGGGGATTCGCAGCGGAGCGAATTGGCTGAATTGCTCCAGGAGGAAAACCTGTTTCTCGCCGGGTTATTGGGGCCGCAATTGAAGGATGGCTCAAACCAGGTTGCGACCGGTGTTTCACCCGCGCAAGCCATGCTCGCGAGAAGTCCCGTTTCCATTCCCGCCCTGCCACTGGTTTTGCAAAACGCTGATTTGACGGCCCTGAAACTCAACCCGGCGCAAATGGAAATATTGGATACCCTCCGCCAGAAATTTCGGAATGAAATCGGCACCGCGCAGGATCCCAGTGATTCCGCTTATCGCGAGCGCTGGCTGAAGGCTCAACACGAAAGCGATGACCTTTTGCGCGGTATGCTCGGCACGGAAGTGTTTATGAATTACGAGGGGCTGATCGCAAAGCAGCAACCGTAGGGGACGGAGAAGGGAGGCGGGGCCGGACCTCCGACTTTCGGTCTCGCCTGAGTCACTGCGCGGCGATGCTGGAGCATTTCCATCAAAGCTGTAGCGATGAGCCGAAATTGGCTGACAGCGGTCTTTTTGGTTTTTGGCGTCGTTTCGGCTCAGTCACAGGGTTTTTCAAACCTGCTCCTTCGCCGAAGCCTCGCCAAAAACCAAAAATCCTCGCTGCTCATCGCTACATCTTTTCTGTCAATGCTCTAGTGAGGGACGGTTGATTTTTCCCAGGAAAGCTTTTGGGCGAGGAATTCGTTCACTAGACGCTCCGATTCGGCCTGCTGAGTCGGGTTCAACCGTTTGTTATCGAGATAGTCCTGCATATAGCGTCTGCCGATCGCGTCCCCCTTCATGGCACTGAGTTTAAACCATTTAAAGGCGAGCACAAAATCGCGCGGAACGCCTATTCCTTCTTCGTAACATCTTCCGAGATTGCCCTGGGCTTTGCCATCCTGCGCTTCCGCGGCTGCCCGGTACCATTTAGCCGCCTCGTGAGCATCCGTTTTCACGCCGAAACCATTCTCGTAAAGAAAACCCAGGTTGTTCATGGCGCCCACGCAGCCTTGCTCCGCCGCCTCGCGAAGCCATTTAGCCGCTTCTTCATAATTCTGCGCGACACCTTCTCCGTGAAAATAGCACTGACCGAGTGCGTTTTGGGCTTCCGCCTGGTTTTGACCGGCCGACTTGCGATACCATTGGAGAGCATTGGCAAAGTCTTTCGGCACGCCGTGGCCGCTACGGTACCAATCACCCACCGCGAACTGAGCCAGCGGGTCTCCCTGTTCGGCGGCTTTGAGATACCATTTGAACGCGGTCGTCAAATCCGGCTTTACCCCTTGTCCCTTGGCGTATAATGCCGCGAGGTCCGTTTCGGCCAGCGCATAGCCCTGCGCCGCCGATTTATCAAAGTATTCCGCAGCTTTGCTCCAATCCTGAGCCACTCCGCTTCCACGCGCGAAGCATTTGGCCAGCGCATATTGGGATTTGGGATCTCCTTTTTCAGCGGCCGCTTTAACCGTGTTAAAATCCGGCTCGGCCGCGGGGGTGTCAGCGAGGATGCGGGCGAGGGCCAGAAGCCCGGCAAACAAATAAAACATTCGTTTCATAACAGCAGAATTCTGTTGGCCGTTGCGATTTACCTCAAGTTACAATTCCGCCACTAAAGGAACGTCTGGAAGCGAATTGTTACAGTTCGGAGAAATTGAAAATAAAACCGCAGACCGCCTTCCAAAAAATCATTACAAGCTGTTGATGGGGAGCGTGATGAGAAATGGCCTCTGTATGGATTGGGATGTCCTCAAGCTGGTAGCCGGGGCACGCGAGTCACTTATGATGTCTCGATGTTATTTTCAAACCAACGAAATCGCTCAGCTAAAAACCTGCGTTCCGCGCTCCGGCTCGGAGCTGCGTTGATCCTCGCTTCCATGGGCGTGTCTGCTTTCGGCCAGCAATTTCAATATTCGGCCTCCACTGGCGGCGATTTGATTGCGGGATTTCGGAAACCCGGTCTCGATAATTACGAATTAGTGGTGAACCTCGGTAATGTGTACACCAATATTGAGATTTTAACACCCGGCACGACCGTCACCCTCAACCACTTCACGCCGACTCAGCTCGCCAACGCGTTTCCCACCGGTTTGGGTGATTTGCAGTGGTCGGTCTCTTCAGCATTCATCCCGGTGGGTTCCAGTCATGGGTTCCCCGGCAGTACTTTATGGTACACGCAGCCCCGAGCTGATGCTGCCGTTCAGTCGACCCCGCCCGTTCGTTTTGGCTCCGGTCAATCGACTGTCAAACAAGACATACTGGGTGTGCCTTCCGGCGCCTTTACCATCTCCGGAACCATGTCGAGCAACATCAATAATACTATTTACGTCGTGCGCGAACCCGTATGGGACCAGGTGAATCCGGCCAGGAGCGACCTCACTTTCCATATCGGCGACACTCAAGATCCGTCCATAGGAGATTTCAAGAATCTTTCCGTTGTGGAAAACACCACTCCCTCCAGCTTTACTTCCGTCTCGCGCTCGGATTTCTATCGCGCCCGGCCGACCGGTTTTGCCGATCCGGAAACCGGTCTCACGGATGGCCCCGCTTATTATCTCGGCTATTTTTCATTGAATACAGACGGTACCCTGAGTTTTACCCGTGGGTCTTCCGTGGTCACCCCGCCAGCGCCGCCAAAGCCGGTGCTCGCGATCCAACGTCTCGGTACCACGAACCTGATATCCTTTGCGACCACCAACGGCGCGACCTATAAACTTTACTTTACAAATTCTGTCGGTCTCAGAACGCCGCTCACGAACTGGCCCTCGATTTCCACCAACATCACCGGCACGGGCGGTACGAATTCATTCCTGGATATCACCACGGATGCAATCCGCTTCTACGGAGTTACTGTCCAGTGATGGGCCGCCGGTTGGCGATTGTCACCCCGGGGAACGCGGATTTTCCCTGGGGCAGTTGCCTGGAGCCGTCCGGGAATATTCGCACCGGTGATTTTAGCGCCCCCGCGTTGAAATAGCCGGCGCGTTTTACGGAAGCTTTAACGGTTCAAAATCTTGGCGGGGCGCTGAAGACGGGGCAGGGGAGTCAACAGGATCTGGGTGTCCCTCATTTTCGCTGTCGCGGGTTGGTCGTCCGACTTCCCGGGAGCTTGCGAGCGGAAATGGATTTCAAAGGCATCTCCGCGTCTTAATATAATTTCACCCTCGTGGATCACTTCTTCATTGATCAAGTGCTGGTAATCGTCGGGCACTTTTCGATGGATTAACAATTTTGCCCAAGTCTGGAAATCTGTTTCCTGTTCCGCATTCATAAATTGTTATTTGATTTCACTGCTGGAGCCTCGCCATGTGGACCAAGGGACTATTCAGAAAGACAGCCACATAAACTGTGTTTCAAAGTCCCAAACTGATACGCAACCCTGCCACAATCCCATTGGCGAATCAACCTCTTCCATTCAGACCGAAATCAGGGGGCGTATTTTGAGGGCGTATTGCCCAAAACGAAATGCATCTTTCGCGGTAGTGCGCGTCGCTCCGCGCGGGCCGCTTCGGTTGCAATTGTAACGGCGCGTACGGAGTGACGCGCACTACCCGAAAGCTCATTTTGATATGGGCTCTAACTCTCCTGCGGCAAAATAACCGTCACCCGACCGACGCGGCGGGTGAGTCGAGGTTGTTTGCCCTTTTTCTTCTTCTCGTCATCATCCGTGTTGTTGCTGGCGACCTGTTCCTTCGTATCGGTCGAGGACTGATTGGCCGCCGCCTGGGCCGTACTGGAAGCCGCAGCGGTGGTTCCGAGAGTCGATTGGGCGGCCGCTCCGTTGGCAGAAACGTTCTGGCCCAGCAACGTCGCCTGAATGCTGCCGCCGGAGGCGTTCACCCCCCCCACCCCCACGACGGTTCCGGCAATCGACCCGCCGGCGCTCAGGTTGGCGGTGCCGCCCGACAGGACCGTGCCACTGAAGCTTTGCGCCGCGTTGATGGTGCTGTCCTGACGTGAAATAATCAGGCCTGTGATGTCTCCATTTGCGGTGAGCTTGATCGTGCCTCCGATAACACCGGAAGCGCCCAAATCAATATTTCCAACGTATCCCGGGAAGTCACCAGAGGCCGGCGTGCCGGCGGTAAGCGTGATGGTGGGGCCGGGGGCAAAATTGTGATTCAAGGCAATTTGCAGAATCCCCCCCAGGCTGGACAGGATATCGCCCCGAGGTGTTTCCACCGTAATATTGCCGGGAATAAGGGCGCTGCCCGGAAGCAAATTATCATACAGCGTGGAAGCCAGGATGCCGCTGCCGTAGATGTACTGCTGGCTCTGGTGACCAATTCCGTCGAGCACATAGTAAATCGTCACGAAATTGAGCGCTCCCGATTTTCCATCGCCGACATCCACGTTGCCGGTAAGGGATTTGACGTAAATGTCTCCGCCATTGAAAGCGGCGATACGGGAACCGTCCACGTTGACGTTTCCGTTGGCAACCACACTGATGTTACCCCCGTCCGTCGTGAAAACTCCCAACGTGCCGATATTCTGCTTGGTAGCCGTAGCCAGCTCGGAAGCGCCCAAATCGATCGAGCCTCCAATGTTCAAGGAGATGCTTCCACCGTAGAGTGAGCCGATGGCCGAACTGAGCATTTCCAGATTACCATCGGTAGTGATGTGAATGTCAGCCCCCGCTGGGGTGAGCGGAATGAGATTGTACGATCGCCCGATGCCTTCTGACAGGATGCCTTCCGTATTCCCGAGATCGATGGAGCCGGCGTGGATGTTAAACTGTCCCGGGCCATCGATTTTGAGTCCGTGACTTGCCGGATCTCCCAGGCCCGGCGCTCCGACGGTCGGCAAATTGTTGGGATCCACGCCAGGGTCCACGTTTGCGCCGTAAAGTGGGTCGTGACTCGCGTAGTAAAGCTGGGTGAGGCTGTCGCTCGAAGCGAAGGGTTTCAACGTGTCGGTTTTGAAATGGCCGGAGGCATCCACCGCCGGTTTTCCCGTGATGGGATCAAATTGCACCACCGTAATCGGCTTCAGCAAGTTGGCGAAATCGGCGGCTGACATCGTGCCCACAAATCCCAATCTCCGCGTCGTGGTATTGTAAACAAATCCGGGATTGCTATTGAAAACATAAACGCCTTGCTGGGAGAGAAAGCCCAGGTATTGATCGGGTGTGAGACCCGTAGGCACTTTCAGGCTGGCAATTTTACCGGCATCCACCGCGTAACTGAATACTGTTTCCCACGTCGGCGAAACTCCCGGAGGAAGATCGGCGAAGGGAATGTTCTGGATCGAGGCATCTAAAAAATCGAACGTGTAAACGCTGCGATTGAAAATCTGGCCGGCAACATCGATGGAAGTGACATCGCTGGAATGCAGATTCTGTCCGGAAAAACTGCAATTGATCATATCGCCACCCACCTTGATGTCGGTCTGCTTGCTGGTGAAGAGGCTGATGTTTTCCATGCTGCCTGAGATGTCTATCGTGGCCGGGTCCGGGTTATTCACTCCCAGCGACACCCCTCCGTGATCGTCCGGGCCAAAAGTATCGGTGTTCAAAGCCTGGTGCTGGGCGCTGTCAGACATAATGAATTGATTGGGCGACGACGAGGACCCCTGGATGGATACGAAATCTCCTCCCCCGGTCGTTTTGATATCCAAATTCTGATAGGCTGAAGGAAAAAGGATGAAACTCTTTTCGATGGTTACCCCTCCGGAGCCGGCCGAGATTGACAATATCGGGGGAAGGATCGCTCCCAACTGCACATTCATCGAACCCCGTGGCAGGCTGCTGCCCGTCAGGTCCACGCCGATTCCGGCATTGAGAGAAACGTAAGACTGGGGGTCATAATCGAAAAAATGGAAAGCCCCGGGATTGGGAGTTTTGGAATCATTGTATATCCCGTTGGGATTCCGCGCTTCCTGCAGATAAATATTTCCGTTGGGCGCGTTCAATGTCCAGCCTCCGTTCACCAGGCTCAAGGCAACATTTCTCGTGGTATCCCCGATGTTGCCGCCGGCGGTAATCGTTCCCTTTCCATGGGTCACGACGAAATCGCCATAGACATTGCCGCCGGCATTAATCGTCACGTTGCCGGGATTTGACCCAAACGCTCCCGATCCGGCGTCGGTCGTTACGTTGGCGGTCGCCGGGAAACTCGTGATATCACCGCCGGCAGTGATATTGACATCGCCACCCGCAGCAGTGCTAATTCCGCCCAGAGTTGTGGAGATGGTAACTCCTTTCAATCCGCTGAAGCTAAATCCGGAACTATTTCCTCCCGTAGTCACATTTCCGTATTGGGCGGTGACATCGATGCTGCCGCCCGCCCGGGTGCGAATTCCCGCCAGGCCGCCGGAGGTCGAGAGCGAGCTATTCACCAACACGTCGTTGGCCGCCGAGATATTTATATTCCCATTCTGAGACTCGATATAGGAGCTGCCATTGAGGAAGACTCCATCGCTTCCCGTGACCGGTTTGGGTTGGCTGTCCGAGGCGCTGAACGCAGTGCCGGCAAAAAGATTTACATTCCAATTTTTCCCGGCGCTGATGAAAGAGCCATTGTTCAGGGTGATGTTATTGCCGGCCGAGAGTGTCAGTGATCCGGTCGCGGGCAAATCAGCCAGCGCCCAGGTCGCGCCCGCGCTCATCGTGATGTTGTCATCCGCCTGCAAATTGATTTGAGAAACGCCCCCGGCAATTTGAGCGTTTAAGGAATTAATCATGGCGGTGTTCAAAATGATCTCCAGCGGGTCGAGCGTCAGCGCACCGCCGGCAAAACCGCTATTCGCACGCGCATTGATTTGCGACAAAAACGGGGCCACGCTGGCGGAGGAGATTTCCACGGCGCCGCCAGCGCCTCCCTGTGTTCCCCCCGAAACGTCGATAACCGAGCCGCTCGCGTCGCTGAACGCGTTGCCGGATTTAAGCACCACCGAGCCGCCGGAACTCACCCCTTGCACATCGCCTTTACTGGAAATAACCGAGCTGGCGCTGAGATTCAGGGAGTCGCTGGCAATCAGTTCAATGTGGCCGTTCACGTTCCGAACGGAATTGGCCTGGATCAGCCCGCCCTGGTTCACCACCTGAGCCCGCAACGCGATACTTCCGGCATCCGCAATCAGTTTTCCGGAATTATCCACCGAACCTTCGGGAAGCGTGACACTCGCACTGAGTCCGCGGCCGTCCGGACGTTGAGAGAGCAAAACCGTCTGGCCGGCATACAACCCGAGGTCACCCTGGGACGCTGAAATCTGCCCGTGATTTTCAATGTCATGCGCAATAAGGTAGGCCCCACCCTGGCCAACATTGATCTGGCCGTAATTGACGATGGTGGCAGTGGGCGGCGGGGCGGAAAAGTTCCACGCGCCGCCGCTCGACAAGTCCGGCATCGGAATGGCCGCTGTGGTCATGATCAGCCCATGAGCGGTAATCGATGCCTGGCCGCCGACGTAAAAGCCGTTTTGATTCTGCAAGACCACATAGCCATTGGCGCTCAAGCTGCCAAGAATTTGAGACGGACTGGCGTCATTGATGTGATTCCAGACCAGGGATGAGGAGGAGGGTTGGATGAAGGTCGTCGATTCCCCGAGTCCGATATTAAAGCTCTGCCAGTTGATATAGGCTTGAGCGGAAGTGGTGATCGTCAGTTGCGAACCGGAATTGTTAAAAGTAGCCGAGCCTTGCGCGACCGATCCGCCGTGAGGATTGGCTTCCGCCAGCCCGGGGATGAAGGCGCACAGGGCGGCCAGCAACCAGCCGCTCTTCAAAAAATAATTTCGCCGAGTTAAAAAATCTTCGCGCATACCTGGTTTCCTTTTCGTACGACTTTCAGGCCAATTTGATTCTGGCCAGCCACCGGATTTCGTCAAGCCATGGCCTGTTACTTTTGAGTCACAGACTTCAGAATTGGCCGGAGATTCCAAAATTGAAGCGGGGGTTTCCGGCTTTCGTCACGGTCGTGCTCAATAGAGGCCAGGAAAACAAAAGGCGCGCTTCCCAATGAGAGCCCACGGACATCACCGTTCCAAATCCGACGCCCCAAAGAGCAACGTTCGGGATATGTAATTCCGGGTTCAACGAAAACACTTCGGCGTAGTCGGTATAAAGCGAACCACGAACGAGCAGAGGCTGCTTCCCATACACCATGCCGATAACTTCTCCGGGCGATTTTAACTCGGCATTCGCCCGCCAGCCGGTATCGCCGAAGACTTCGCCTTCCTCATACCCTCTCACGCTCGAAACGCCGCCGAACCCCATTTGCTCGTTGCTGATCAACGGTTCGCTCGCCCATTGGCCTTCCGTGTGCAGGGACAATGTCCAATTGGTGTGGATAATAATATCCCGCGTGAGACTTGGATTAAGAGTCACCCAGCGGCCGGAAACGTGGGAATTTGTGGACAGATTTTGAACTTCGCGAAGCGGGCCGGAATGCCAGGCATTCACCGTGAGGCCGATGCCGAAACTCGTGACTCCCGACGCGTCGCGCTTACTCGCGTCGAAATGTGCGGTCAGCGGCAAGTACATCAATGAATGGAAGGTGGCGGGCACCGCCGAAGGCACGGCGGTGGTATTCGTTGACGTGGGATGGCCGCTGGAATCCACGCGCACGTCGGTGAAGGCAAACACGTTGGTTTTAAAACTATTCAGGCGGTAAATTTTGAAGTCCGCCCCGGGCGATACGCTCAACTTCCAGGACTCCAGGTCCGGCAACGGTTGCGTCAGGCGGAACCCCAACGATTCATTTTTGGTGAGATCCTGTTGCGCATCACTCCGGGTCACCTCGCGCACGCCGGGAACATTGAAGAGAACCTCCTTGGGTGATTTCTCCACGCCGGTATCAATCGTGGAGCGGCTTGCATAAATATTGATTTCCGGACGGCCCGACGGCGACGGCAGTTCAAATTTCCTCGTGGCTTCGTTGTAACCGAAATTGCCCGGTTTGGCAGCCACATCGTCGGCGAGGGATTCCTGGTCACCAATCGGGAAGCGGTAGAATCCACTATAATTGGCCACCAATGGCTGGTCATAGAGCTGCCATTCCTTCCCCTGCTTGTACGTTTCGGGTGAAAATGCGTATTGAAGGCCGAGTGAATGCTCACGTTGCCACAGGTTGTTATAAGCCACGGACGTATCGACTCGCATATCCGGAGTGCCGGGAGTGCTCTGATTGTTGAGTTCGACCTTGCCGTGGAGTGGGAGTTGATCCCGGACGTCCAGGCGCAACACGGTGGTTCCCTCCGTCGGCCCCGGTTCAACCTGCGGATAAATCTGCCGGTCCTGATTTGCATTGGCGCGGTCCAACTCGGCTTGAAAGATGGGATTCGTCAACAAGATCCCCGGCCGCAAACTGGGCAAAGCTCGCATGACGTTATTCGAACTGAAATAAACGGGGCCGGCATTGGCAACGTTGATCTGCGAAAGCGTGCCTTCCGTCACGCTGACCTTCACGATCCCGTTGGTCAGCGTCTGCTGGGGCAGGCCCACCGACACGGTCGGAAACCCGCGATCAATATATACCGTTCGTAGATCCACCAGCGCCTGCCGAATGGTATCGAACGTCACGTTTGTGCCCGTGTAAGGTTCAAAAATCAGGTCGGTAACATCTTTTGGCAGCAGGGTGTTGCCGGTTAACTCGTAGCCTTTGACTTCGAAAAACGGCCCGTTCGTGGAGGTCACCGGGTTCGTTGGCGAATTGGGCAGCAAATGCCGGCGGCGATCCTGGCGGTCCGCCACCACCATCTCGCGCTGCAGCGCTGTTTCCGCCTCGTGCATTTGGTTCGAGCTGACAGGTGTTCCCAGATATAAGTACAAATGCTCGGGTGGTTCCGGGGCGGCGGTAACCGCCTGCGGAACTGGTGGGGTTGGCAGCGGCGGTTTGGGCGAAACTGGCGCGGACGCGATCGCTGGCAGGACCGTTGATTTTTGAGCAAATGCGGTGTTGGAATTGACCAGATAATTCTTCCCGGAAATCAGTATTTGCGGAGAGGTGCCCGGGAACGCCAGCAATTTGACGACGCCATTCTTAATTTGGTTTTTCGCGATGGCGATGCTGACGCCGGGATGGCCGCGGCGGCTGTATTCTGCCTGAACCTCGGAAGCGGCCTGGACAATTTCCTGAACGCCGATGTTCGTGCCGGCTTGCTTCGACAAAATGGATTCGAAATCGTTGGTGGGGAGTGCAGAGTGAACTTCCAGGACGAACCTTCGAATATCGAATCGCGCGTCTGTTTCGTCCGGGGCCGAAGACGAAAGCGTAGCGGCATTGGTTTGGGCCGCCACCGGCTCCGCCGCGGAAGCGTTCAGGAAAATACCGATCAGCATCAGCCAAAGAAATACCTGACACGCGTTGAGCAACAGCCGGGCGGGGAAATTCCGCTGTCCGCCAAATCGCGAGGCGATGCGGCTCATTCTGTAGCAAGGGCAATCCTCCATGTTGCTACGACGTCAGACCAACCTTGCCTGCCCCCAACGAAAGCCAGGCGTGGACACCGGAACCATGTCTTGGCCGGAACGATGCCTTTGAAAAAAGGGAGCACGCGTCGCCGGCGCGTAGTTTTCGGCCTCTCGCCGCAAACTTCGTTTCACCCTTCATCCAGCTTTTGGAAAAAACAGAAATTGACGTCATAGTTGCTCATCCATCGTCAGTCTTCTAACGCATTCGCCGGGGTCGGCACGGGCACTTCCGACACCACAGGGGCGCTTGTGATTTATTGGGACTGATTGGGCAACGCGTGGCAGACGCGTCCTTCCCAATCAAGTTCTGTGAAAATGGGGAAGGTTTTTGACAAATCCTCGTCGGGATTGTGACAAACTCGAAACTAAACCCGCTGGCGGAATGTGGCGCTCTTTTGTGGATGCGCGAAAAAATCCGCGGGTTCGTCACCCGGTTTTAACACCCGCTTCACATGGTTGACACACACGGTCTCTAACGTCCGGGCGAATGCAAAAGCGAACTCCGAAAAAGACCCTTCCGCCGCAACGTTTCCGCCTTTCCTCCCCGAAGAATTTGACCTGTTCGGTCTGCATTGCGGCTCTCCTCCTCGGCGCCGCGCGACCGGTTTTTGGAACTGAAATTACCGATCCGTATTTGAATCTGTTATTGAAGAAAGGGGTGATCAGCGAACAAGAAGCCGAGGACGCTCACGCGCAAATCGAGGCGGCTCAAACAAATCAGCCCGCCATGGCCGCCACTTCAAAATGGAAAATCAGCAACGGGATTAAGGATGTCGGGCTGTTTGGTGATATGCGATTTCGTTATGAACAGCGCGAAGGCGACGCGCCGGGAGGCGGCCGAATCGAACTCGACCGCGGGCGTTTCGCGCTCCGGCTCGGGTTGCGCGGCACGGCGGCGGATGATTTTTATTACGGGCTGCGATTGGAAACTTCGGCTAACCCGCGTTCACCCTGGGTGACTTTTGGCACATCCTCCAGCGGTACTCCTTACCAGGGTCCTTTCGGAAAATCCACCGATGGCATCGCGATCGGCCAAATCTACCTGGGATGGAAACCGGCGGAATGGCTGGAAGTGACCGTCGGCAAGATGCCCAATCCTCTTTACACGACCTCCATGGTTTGGGATGGCGACTTGAACCCGGAAGGAGCGGCGGAACGTTTGAGATACAAGGTCGGCAAGGCTGACTTCTTCGCGACCTTTGGCCAGTTTCTTTACCAGGATACCAATCCAAATAAAGCCTCGGGCGGCCTGGGCATCAATGGCCTGGCCGGTCAGACTACCGACAATATTTTCCAGTTCGCGATGCAGGGCGGTTTCACCTATCACTTTACCACCAACGTCTTCGCCAAAGTCGGGGCAACGGTCTATCAATACGCCGGGCTCCACCATGCGGTCTCGCCGTTCTTCGGCGATTCCTATGTGGGTGAAGGCGCATTCCTCGGAACGAACACCGTGAATTCGGTGCAAGGCGCCAGCGGTTTCGGCACCTCCTGGAATAATAATCCCGGCCTGCCCAACAGCCTTGGATTTCCAAATAATCAGGTTGGCCTGAATAATTTGACGGTGATCGAGGTGCCCTTCGAACTCAACCTGAAGCTCCAAAAGGTGGATATGCGTCTGTTTGGCGATTTCGCTTACAACCTCGACGGCAAGAAGCGCGCTGAAGCCGCCGCCTCGGCCTACTCTTATTTCCTCGATAATTTTGCATCAACGGGATCGACTCTCACCGGCTTCAAAGCGCAAACGGGCGACCGCAAGGCTTATCAACTTGGTCTCGCTGTGGGCAGCACCGACGGGATCGGTCTCGTGACCGGCGCCACCGGAAAAAAACACGGCTGGGAAGGCCGGGTATTCTGGCAGCACACGGAACAATACGCGCTCGACCCAAATATAATTGATTCCGATTTCTTTGAAGGCCGCGAAAACATGGAAGGCATTTACGGCGCGGTCGCCTACGGTTTCACCGACAACACCATCGCCACCATCCGCTACGGCCAGGCGTGGCGAATCAACAAGCTGCTCGGCACCGGCGGCAGCAACCAGGACCTGCCCCAGATCAACCCGCTCGACAAGTTCACTCTGCTGCAGTTCGATTTTACGCTGCTGTTCTAAAACTCACACCCGCCGCAAGGTTATGTCCTCAAGCTTAAAGACGCTGTTGGGTTTCGTTGCCGTGGCGGATACCGGCGCGTCCTGGACTCCGGTGGAAAACCCACCGGACCTCTGGGATACCAATCTGGTAGTGACCAACGATTCAGCCGCGGACGCGATGTTTTATCGGCTGCGCAAGTTTTAGCGGGGGAGATGCAACTTGGCAGCGAAGAAGTTCCGCCACCAATCCGGTGCTTCCGCGCGCCGGAGGGGAAGTGATCCCAGGCTGGTCGGTAAACATTTTCCAAAATACCGCGCGAGCCTGTTGATCGCGCTGCTTTGGTCGCCGGCGTGGGTGTCCCGGGGGCAGGAGGCTTTGCGCAGCGCACTTTCCGCCGATGCTGCGATCGAATCACAATCTGCGACCAACGCAGCACCGGCTCCGGATGTTATGCATATCGGTCCGGTTAATCTCAACCTCGGCACCTACGCCGGCGTGACGTTGGAAGACAACGTAAATATCTCACAAAACAAACCGCAGGGTGATGCCTCCATTCATGCCGGCCTGGATTTCGGTGTTCTTTGGCCCGCCAGCGACAGTTCACGACTCCAGTTCGATTCGCAAATCGGTTACGTGACTTACCTGGCACATACTCGAACTGATTCCATCGAAATCGCGCCCAATTCGGCCCTGACCTGGAACATCTCGTTTGCAGACGGCAGTCTCGCTTTCTACGATCAATTCGAATACTCCCAGGAAGTCATCACTGTTCCGTCTGTGAGGGGCCTCGACTCTCTACCCCGGCTCATCAATACCGTGGGTGTGAGGGCCCAATGGCTGCCCGGAAAATGGGTGCTGGAGGCGGGCATCAGTCACAGCGATTTCCAATCCACGGATGCCACGTTCAACTATTTGGATAGCGGTTCGGAATATTTCTTTGCCCGAGCCGCGCGGAGCTTCGCGGAAAAAACTCAAGCCGGTTTGGAATTCAGCGCCGGGCAGACGGATTACCGGCTCCCGATTCAACAGAATAATCAGAGCTACAGCCTGGGACCTTATCTCAATTGGAACATCACGGAATTTCTCACCGCCAGTCTGCGCGGCGGTCCCACCATTTATACCTTTGAATCCATTGGCCCTGCCCGGCCGGGAAAAACATTGACCGCCTATTATTTTAATTTTGATCTTTCACACCACCTCACGGAATTCGTTTTTCACGAGCTGTCCGCCAAAAGAGAGGTCAACCTGGGTCTGAATCGGGGCAACGACTACAATGAGCAACTTTCGGTCGACTACTCGGTCCATTGGGCTGCGACACAAAATGCCGATCTCAGTTTGAGTCTCGCCTACGAAAAAGGAACTCAGCCATTGACCATCAATTTCCTTCCGCAAACTGAAAACTTCGAACGCGTCGGAGTGTCTCTTGGAGGCATCTATCGATTCACGGAAAATTTGGGCGGCAGTTTGAATTTTTCACATTGGATACGGACCTCCAATTTGGACGGAAATAATTACACGGACAATATCGTCTCGCTGCAAATGAATTACCGGTTTTGATTATGAACCACTCTCCAGTTTTCGCGTTTGCCGGTCCGGTCAGGTGTTACGAACGTGCAACATTCCAAGCAAACGGGATTTGCCACTTGAAACCGCGTTCAACGCTCCGTAGATGTTGAGATTCATAGTTCTCGAAACGGAAAAAAATCGCCAAACAATCAACCATGAGAATCGAGCCGAATGAAACTTCGAACGTGAAACGCATTGCCGGGCGGTTTCGCGAATGCTTCCGCGGCCGGAAGCACGGTGGTTGGCTGGGAACCTTCGGGTTGCTGGGCCTGTTGGGATTGCTTTCCGGTATGGTGGCGGGCTGCGAGACAAATCACCCGGCGGCCAATCCGCCAGCGCCGGAATTTCTCCTGTTGATTCCCTTCCCCGCGCAGACAAATATCCTGCACGAAGCCGATGTGATCAGCATTGATTTCAGATATTCGACAAATTTCAATTCCGTCCAGAAAATCGGAAGGGACGGTCTGGTGAACCTGCCGAGCGCGGGTGAAGTGATGGCGGCAGGAAAAACGGTGCTCCAATTTCAGAATGAACTGACCGAACGATATAAAGGCGAGGTCAAGGATGACCCTATCACTGTAAAAATAATTGCTGCCGCCTCGGCGGTATACGTGACCGGCGCGGTCAGTCATCCTGGAAAAATTGTGATGGACCGGCCGTTGACCGTCGTTGAAGCCATCGCGGAAGCGGGAGGAGTGGACCCGTATCGCGCGAAGTTGTCGAAAGTGTCCGTTATGCGGGTGGATGACGGCAGGCAAAAAGTTTATTGGCTGAATCTGAACCGTGCCTTCGAAGGCGAGGATCCCGATGTTTTTTATTTAAAGCCCTTCGATGTTGTCCGGGTCCCCACAAAAACCTTCAATTTCTGATCGGGGCGATTGGCCTGGGCAGTTCTTTAATCAAGGCTTCCCACACTGAAGCCTCCTTCATTGATCTTCCTTAAATTTGCGAAACGCCGCTCGCATAAATTTTCCCGCGTGTTTTTTGTGAGCAAAACGTTTTGGTTTGTTTTCCGAACCGCCGCAGCATCGTAACAAAGTCCGGCTACTTTCATTCCCGCGCTAAAAACCGGACGCAGGACGCACGAACGCGTCAGTGTTTTTCGCGCGGGCAGGTTTCTCATTGCCGGCCGAAGTATTTATTCGCGCTGGCAGCCACTCTCGGGGAACGCCCGCGCAACGCTCTGGATTCGTGGGAAGGAAATATGAAATCGACCGATATATATGAGTTTCACCTGGCCATCCGGGAAGCGGTTGTGCCGGCGGGGAGGGAGTGGCCGTCCCGCTTCTCAAACTGGCTGATGCTTCGGGTGCAGGCGGGAGCGGGGTATTGGATGAACCGGAAACAAAACCTGGAGTTGGAAGCCGGCACCGTGCTGATGGTTCCTCCCGAGTCCAACGGCAGCATCCGGGCCAGCCAGATCAACAGCCTTTCGATCGCTTTTTTCTGCGTCGATCCTACGCGTTTGTCCGGCTTGATGACGGTGGTGGAACAGACATTTTTCCGAACCGCGGCGGCGAAAAAAGAACTCCTGGCGCGTATTCTTCCCCCGCAACATCCGGTGGCCGCGAAAATGCAGGTGCTCTTCACGGATCGAAAAACGGATGGCAGCCTCTTTCGCCTGCAACTCCTCCAAATCTTCATCGAGTTGTTCGGAAACGAGCTGGATCGCGGAATTTTGGAGCCGGAAGCGGGCGCTGACGCCAAGCAGCGCCTGACGGACTTTTTACGAACAACTCAGACCAGCGAGCTGCTGAACCTGAGCTTTTCCGAGCTGGTGGTTATCTCGCGTTGCACGCCGCGGCATTTCAGCCGGATTTTTCGGGAAGTGGTGGGCATGTCTTTTCGGGACAAACGGGCTGAACTTCGCTTGAGCCGCGCCCGCGACCTTCTCCTGGGCACAAATTTAAAAATCGTGGATGTCGCGCTGGAAAGTGGTTTCCAGTCTTTAAGTTTATTCAGCCTGATGTTCGCCCGGCGCTTTGGAACGAGTCCGGGAAAATGGAGGCAACAATATCAGCAGGAAAAAATCGCCAGCGTGCGTAACCCGAGGAAGACTCCGTTTTCGGTTTCCGAAGTCTATCGGGCAAACACCCTGCAAACGCTATGAAAGTGAGCTGGGAAAAATCCGGAAAAGCATCGAACGCGGTGGACCGCTTCCGAATTTTGGGCTGGTAACCGGCGCTTTTATGTTTGCCACTCGTTCAATTGGGATTCGGGCGCTATCGCTGTTCTGGCAATTGGTCATTATCACCGCCACGTTCTGGGGTTGGTTGTTTGTCTGGCAAAATTCGGTCTTCGATAAGAGTCCGGAATTTCAGCGATACATCGTGTACTATGAATTTCTGATGATCGGCGTAGTCTTTGGGTTTGGAAACAAGCCGGAAAACGGCGAGGTGAAAAAGGATTGGATTTTAGCCAATCGAAGGAGTTTGCGTCAGGCATTTTTTGCGTTGTTCGGTGTCTTGGTCATCGTGTTTGCGGCGAAAGACGCCGGAATTTCGCGCTCCTTCATCCTGAGCTATCTGCCGGTGCTTTATGGCAGTCTGCTTTTTTCGAACTACTGGCTCTCTCTTTCCATTGGGCAGCGCGCATTTTCCGGCGATCGGCAGGAGCGCGCGGCTTTGGTGGGCACGCTTGAAACCGTGGGCCGGATCCAGCCGTGGTTGGAACGCAAACAATCCATGGGCATGAAAACGGTCGGAGTCGTCTGTCCGGACACCGCCTCCCCGGCCGATTCCTTGTGGCCCATTTTGGGAAACCTCGACGAGATGGCTGATGTTTTGCGAAACAACTCCATTACGCAACTGATTGTGCTGAATCTATCGCTCGGGAGCGAACGTCTCCGCGAGATAACTCAACTTTGCGAAGACGCCGCAGTCAGATTGGTGGTTCTGCATGATCTGAACTCTTATTTTAACCATAACACTGTGGTGTTTGAGGACGACGGCGTTCGTTTTATTGCCCTACGTGAGGAGCCGCTGGAAAGCCCGTTGAACCGTTTCATAAAAAGGCTTTTCGATTTGGCGGTGGCCGTGCCGGTGATTGTTTTTATCCTGCCGCCGGCATGCATTTTGGTCTGGTGCATACAGAGGCTTCATTCTCCTGGCCCCTTGGTTTTCAAACAGGTGCGCAATGGGATGCTCGGACGGTCCTTTGAGATTTACAAGTTTCGCACCATGCATATGTCGGGTGATTGCGATGTTCGACAGGCGACCAGAAACGATTCCCGCATCTTTCCCGGTGGCGACTGGCTGCGCCGCACCAGCATTGACGAACTGCCGCAGTTCCTGAATGTCTTCCTCGGGCACATGAGTGTGGTCGGTCCCCGGCCGCACCTGCCCAAACATGACGAGACTTTTGCCGCCGCGATGGGAAATTACCTGATTCGCCGATTCATCCGGCCGGGTATTACGGGCTGGGCGCAAGTCAGCGGTCTTCGCGGCCAAATCCATCATGAGACCGACATTCAACAGCGCGTGGAGGCGGACATCTATTATCTCGAAAACTGGTCATTTAGTTTTGATGTCGTCGTCGTCTTGAAAACAATCAAGCACTGTTTCACGCCGCCCAAGACGGCATATTAAATGCCTGTTTCCGCGATCGTGACCGTCGGCCCAATTCACTTGAATGAAACAATTCCGACATCGAATCGACATTGAGCGGAACCAAAATCTTATCCACGGTGTTTTCCCGATCGTGACAGAAGCCCGGACGTGGTGATTTGACAGGATCGAATCATTCCGGGTCGGTGGATTCTGAACTCGTCGAAATGAATTAACGCGCCGGACGGATTGACGCATTTCAGTGCGGAACCGTCCAAGTCCGGAGGCATGCACAAATACAACGGCCGACAAACTCTTGCGATGGATGATCCCAATCTCCCGGTTCTCGCGCTGCGCGATTCGATTTAATGACGTTTTGTGACTGACCAGACACTCATTCTCCCACCCGATCCCTCCGGCAATGGACACGGCGCGAATTATCGGCTGACCATGATGGTTCCGAAGCGCCGATTTTTGTCCTATTTGCGAGAACGTTGGTGGGTGGTTTTGGTTTCCATCACTTTATTTTTGGGAGCCGTCATCGTTTACGAAACAATCCGGCCGCCGAGTTATCGATCCTTTGCACAGCTTTATGTCTCGAGCGATACGCCGCTCAGTCCGATGGGATTTCTCACCGAGGATTCCCAGAATTATTTCGGCACCCAGATTGAATTGCTCAAGAGCGCCCGCCTGCAGGCGGCCGTGTATGAAAAGCTGGGTGTTTCGCCTAAACCCGGCCAGAAAGCCCCGGTGGAAATCAACGTGACTCAGCCTCTTAAAACGTCCCTTTTGGATGTGCAGGCAACCGGCTCGGATGCGGATTTGGTCCAGCGGTTCCTGCAGGCTTTGATTGACGAATATCTTGCTTATAAAAAAGAGACTCGGCTGGCGAGCTCTGAAGATTTGTTGATCTCCATTACCGCGCAAGTCGCGCGAAAGGCGGAGGATCTGCAGGCGGAACAGGAGAAATTTACCGAGTTTCAGAAAACCAATAATGTGGCCGTCCTGGAAGCGGACGCGAAGAGTGCGGGAATGTATTTGTCCGACCTCAACCTTCAATTGGCGAAGCTGCGCCTGGAGCGAAAAATTCTCAGCGAAGTTTCCGATCCCGCTGGGATGACATCGATGGCCTCGCAGACGAACGAGCCAGACACCGCGCCGATTTCGTCCGCGGAAGAAACGATAACGAATGACGTTTCCAAAGATGATGATTCTTCGCTCAAATCGGCGCGGGTGGAATTGGCGGTGATGCTCGGCGACAAAGAGGAAAGGGTCCGTGCCATGGGTGAGCACCGTTTTGAGGAGGAAGTGGCGCGATTGCAGCGTCTGGTTTCCATTCTGGAAAGTGATTTGATGGCTCGTAAGGGATTGGAAATGCAAGACCTGGATAAGCGAATGGAGGCTATTTCCGAAGCCATTCCGGCGTGGGAAGCGCGCATGCTCGATATTAACAATCGGCTGGCGCAAGCCCAACGCATGAAGAGCAATATCGAACGCCAGCAGGAGTTTTACGATCATCTGCTGAGCACGATGCAAAACGTGGACCTCAACAAAAACGTGCAACAGGAAAGGCTTTCGCTGCTGCAGCCGGCCGCTTCCGCGAAGCCGGAAACCCGCAGCCTGCTATTGCGCATCGCCCTCGCCGTGGTCGGGGGAACCGTCGTGAGCGTGGGAATGGTGTTCGTCTGGTATTTGTTGGACGATCGCCTGGTGTCGGTGCGGGATATTCGCGATCAGTTTGGAGAAACCATTTTGGGATTGGTGCCGCAGATTCGCGTGCCGCGCGCAAATCCGGAGCGGGCGCTCCTGGAAAGTAATGATTCGCGAACCGCCTATGCCGAGTCATTCCGCCATCTGCGTTCTGCACTATTGCTTTCCGAGGCTGGGGAAACGCCCGCCCAACCACGGACCGTGCTGTTCACCAGTGCGATGCCCAATGAAGGCAAGACGACCGTGGCCATCAATGTCGCTCGCGTGCTCGCCAAGAGCGGTCTGCGGGTGGCACTCGTGAATGCCGATTTGCACAGCGCCGGCGGCACAGCGGCTTTCGGCGAATCCAACGGGCACGGGCTGGTGAATTTCCTGCGCGGTGAGGTGGACTTGAGCGAAATTTTACACCCGTCGAACATCTCGGGACTGACGGTGGTTCCGAGTGGCGCCCATGCCGGTGAGGAGGGATTATTCCTTCGGCGGCAATTGGAGGAATTAATCAAGAGCCTGCGGGAACAAAATGAGTTTGTGATTTTGGACGGCCCCTCCGTGCTGTCGGCGGACGATGCGGCGCTGCTCGTGCCGCACGCCGATTCCGTCGTGCTTGTGACGCGGCCTTTTCACACCCGCTCACGGTCGATCCGGCAGGCTCTGGACATGCTCTATCAAAGAAGAGCAAAACAGGTAGCCATCATTTTGAACCGTGCGCGCGCCGAGGATTTGGCGGGATATTACGAGGAAAATGGCCGGAGCCTCGCCGGGAAAAACGCAGCCGGGACGCGGAATTAGTCACGGCAATTCGCGAACTGCCCACTCGCAATCTATTTCAACTTTGAGATTAGTGAATCTCAGCTTAAAGCCGATGCGTCGTCGTTCGGGAATACGAAACCGGTTTCTCAGCGTGTTATTTTTCTGGTTGCTCGTTTCCGAGGCATCGCACGCGGCGACCCCGCACTTCGTGTTTGCGCATTACATGGTCTGTTTCGCGACCTATGGAGAAAACATCGGCGGTTACGAACGGGAAATCCAGGAGGCCCAATCGGCGGGCATCTATGGCTTCGCGTTGGACGTCGGAGCGTGGAGCGGGCCGGATACCTATTACAAAAGCCGCGTGAAGCTGATGTACGATGCCGCGGAAAGTTTGCAGACGGGCTTCAAACTATTTTTCTCGGTCGAGATCACGAACACCGCGGACATCGTGGACATGGTTACGAGTTACGCGGGCCGCACCAACACGTTTCGCCAGGGAAACAAAGTTGTGCTTTCGACCTTTGGACAAAACAATCTTGATTGGTCGAACAGCGTTTTCGCTCCGCTCAAAACCAATGGAATTTCGGTTTGTTTCGTTCCCCACTTCTGGTCCGATCCGGTTCAGGAATTGCCGGGCTATGCGGATGCCGTGAATACGCTGCAAAAGTATGGCGGTTTGCTCGACGGATTGTTTTTATTTGGAGCCGCCGGCCTGCCGGCGCAACTGGCCCAGTGCAACTCCAATTACACCCGGGCGGTTCATCAAGCCGGGAAAATTTTCATGGCCAGTGTCACGCCGCATTATTGGGGAGCGGCGCAATACAGCGCGGGCCGGCGTTATTTTGAATTTGACGGCGGCGAAGGCATCAGCCTCCAGTGGAATTCCATCATTCAGAATCAGCCTGACTGGGTCGAAATTACCACTTGGAATGATTTCAACGAAAGCACTTACATCGCCCCGATTGAAAATCCCGGGCAGTACGAGTCCCAATTGCAGACGCCGGTGCGGTATTCGCACAAAGGTGATTTTGAACTTTTCCGCTACTACATCAACTGGTTCAAAACCGGAAAGGTTCCCGCTCAGAATTCCCCCGCCTTGTTCTTTTCTTATCGAACTCATCCCAAAAGTGCAGTCGCTTCCAATACGAATGATGTGCCGGTGACCTGGTTTATCGGCAGTGTGGACGACACAATTTACACGACGGTCTTTCTCCCCGCGCCGGCGGAATTGGAAATCACTTCGGGCGGCATCGCCACAACGTATGCGCTGGCCGCCGGCAATCAATACGTGAGAACACCATTTTTTCCGGGCGATCAAAAGTTCAGCCTGAAGCGCAACGGCGCCGAACTGTTGTCCGTGCAAGGGCCGGCGATTCAGTCCGCAATCCAGGTGTATGATTTTTTTCCGGCTACCGGCTTTGCCTACGGAACGAATAGTATTTTGGGACCGCCCGGAAATCTCCGCGTTCAGCCCGCGCAGTAATTCTTCTCGCCCGGCAATGATCACCCCTCGCATCAGTAATTGGATCACCATGGTCTCTCCGACAGCGTTGCGGCCGTTATGGGCGAAGTTTCCGTCCTCGCCGCTTTCCGCCCGCCTGGCCCGCGGCGTCTTCTGGTCGCTGATCGGCGCTGCCGTCGCGCGCGGAACCGGAGTTTTGAGCGCGATCATCGTGGCGCGGGTGCTGGGCATTTCCGCATTCGGCGAATTTACAATTATCCAAAGCACGGTGGGGTTATTCGGCACCTTTGCTGGCCTGGGCCTCGGAATCACCGCCACGAAATACGTGGCTGAATTGCGTGAGTCTGATCCTCAACGTTGCGGACGCGTCATCAGCCTGATTCTGCTGATTGCCGTGGCCGGGGGAATCGTGGCGGGCATCGCGCTGTTTGTGTTCGCCGATTGGCTGGCGACGCGCACGCTGGCTGCGCCCCAACTGGCTCCAATTTTGCGTTACGGTTGCGCGCTCGCGCTTTTCACCGCGTTACAAGGAGTCTATACCGGCGCGCTGGGCGGCTTCGAGGCGTTCAAACGCGTCGCGCAAATCAATTGGATTGGGGCCATGCTGGGAACGTCGGCAATGGTCGGATGCACATTCGCGGCGGGATTGCCGGGCGCGGTTTGGGGGAGCGTGCTTCAGGTCGCGATCAGTTGTGTCCTGGGACACATTGCCTTGTCAAAAGAAGCCGCCCGCTGCGGAGTGAAAATGATGTGGCCGTCCCATCTCGAAGATTTTCGCATCCTCTGGCGCTTCAGTCTGCCGGCGTTTCTCTCCAGCATTCTCATTAGTCCGGCAAATTGGGCCTGCAATACCCTGCTCGTGAATCAAGACCATGGCTTTCGCGAAATTGCGCTCGTCAATGCCGCCGGTCAGTGGAAAAACTTTCTTTCCTTTCTTCCGTTGATGATGACCTCCGTCCTGGTGCCGATCTTTTCAAATCTTTATCACGCCGGCGAAGCGCAAACGTTCAACAAGTTGTTATGGAAAAATGTGCTGACCAACTTTTGTGTTTGCCTCCTGCTCGCGCTGCCACTCGCGATTCTCGCTCCGTGGATACTGGAGCGTTACGGTTCCGTTTTCAGGCAGGGAGTGCCCATCTTTTTGATCACGATTGGCGGCACGGCCCTCGTGGCCGTGAACAATCTTTTCTCCCGGGCGATGCAGGCAACCGGGCGGGCGTGGTTGGATTTCGGATTCACGGCGATTTGGTCGGCGGTCCTGGTTTCCGCCTGTTTCTTTCTCATCCCGGCACATAAAGGAGTGGGCCTGGCCGTCGCACATCTTCTGGCGGCCGTGGCGCTGGGAGCCGGCCAGTGGATTTTTATCCGGCGGCTGTTTATCCGCAATTCCGTAAGTGAAAAGACCGCCATCCCATGACTGCGCTCATGCCGGCCATCGCGCCTCACTGGCGCGCCAGAAAAAATTACGCCGGCATGGCGGGCTGGATGATTCATATTTATAACCGCCTGCTGCGGCGCACGCCTCAATTGCCGTTGCCGGGACGCAGTCGCGCGGTGAGCGTCTGGCTAAAAGACCGCCGTCATCCATTTTTCGTGCGACTCGGTTCCACCGACATGCTGGTGCTGGATGAAATGTTTCATGCGCGGGAATATTCATTTGTCGAAGAGAGCCTGCGGGGCGTGCATCGGATCGTGGATCTGGGCGCGAATGTCGGGTTTTCACTTCGCTATTGGAATGAAGTTTTTCCCGGCGCCAAAATTCTGGCCGTCGAACCCGAGCCCGAAAACTTCAATCTATGCCGGCGCAATGTTGAAGCCGGGGGATTCGCGGATGCGGTCGAACTCGTTCGCGCCTGCGTGGGTTCACATCGGCGTCTGGCGCACCTTAGCGGCGGGGACGCGTGGGCGTATCAAATGAGCAGCCAGCCGGAAGCGGGAGCGCCGTCCGTCCCGGTGGTGCCTCTTTCGGAGCTTCTGGAAACACATTTTCCATGCGGCCAGATTGACCTTTTGAAATGCGACATCGAGGGAGCGGAACGCGAGTTGTTTGCGGACTGCGCCTCGTGGATTTCTCGATTCAAGGCGATCGTCATCGAACTACACCCGCCGTACTCAACGGCGGAACTTTTCTCCGACCTGAATCGCGCCGGAGCGCAGTTTGACCTGGTGCGGGAGTTTTCGGAAAAACAGTGTCCCGTTTTACTGCTGCGCTCGCGCGCCTCGTGAACATGCTCGCTACGAATCAAAAGCCCACGAGTTCCGCCACGGTTGTGATTACAACCAAAAACCGGATTGACGATCTGCGTAAAGCGGTCGCGTCCGCACTCGCACAGACCGCCAATCCGGAAATCATTGTCATGGATGACGCGTCATCCGACGGCACCGCGGAAGTGATGCGACGAGAGTTCCCGCAAGTTCCCGTGCATCGGACCGAGGTTTCGTGGGGTTACATTGCGCAACGCAACCGCGCGGCCCGCCTCGCTTCCGCGCCCATCATTTTCTCAATGGATGACGACGCGGTCTTTTCAACCCCGAATGTGATCAAGCAGACCTTGCGTGAGTTCAACGACCCGCGCATTGGAGCCGTGGCCATCCCTTTCGTGGACGTAAACACGAATCCGGCCATCCGGCAGAAAGCGCCGGAGCCGATTGGAACCTACGCCGCCTACTCATTTATCGGCACCGCGCACGCGTTGCGCCGGGATCTTTTTCTGGCGCTGTTGGGATATCGAGAAATTCTCGTTCATCAGGGTGAGGAGGAAGATTACTGCATCCGAATGTTGAACGAAGGTTACATTACGAAGTGCGGCAATTCCGATCCCATTCACCACTTTGAATCACCACGACGAAGCTGGGAACGAATGGATTTCTACGGAGCGAGGAACAAAATCCTTTACGCCTGGCACAATATTCCGGCCAGCGCGTTAGCCACTCAAGTCAGTGGAAGGACGTTGAAAGCCCTGACTTTTTCATTGGAGCCGCGTCGGATGTGGACGCGCTTTCGCGGTCTATGCTCGGGTTTCACGCTGGTGGCCAGGGGCGCCGCCGCGCGCGAGCCGGTCAGCCGGAGTGTTTATCGTCTGAGCCAGGAATTGAAACGCCGCGGCGCGATTCCGTTGGAGGAGATTTTGAGCCGGTTGACCGAATCAACCGAGTTCCGCGGGCGGCGAGTTCCAGTTTCCGCGGTCTAATGCGAACCCGAAAGTGAACGACGCTTTATACAACGGCGCTTTCAATGGGAGCGCCTGCCGGGACACGGACCTCCAATGGATCGTGGCTCAGGAAGGCTCGCGGGAAAACTATTCGGTGCCCGTGGCGTTTCATCGGCAGAAAAAATTGCGGCGTCTTTACGTGGATACCTGGTGTCGTTGGGGCAGAACGATCCTGCGTAACGGCCCGGCTGGCGTTCGTGCGCTGGCGACCCACTATTCGCCGGAACTGCCCCCGGAAAAAGTTGTGTCCTTCGGCCCGGCGGCGATTTTTTCACGGGTGAAGCGGCACTTTCAGCAGAAGCACCTCACGACGGCGGAACTCGGAGAATGGTATTGTCGTTTTGGCGAGTGGTTTGCGACGCGTGTCCGTGACTATCTAAAAACAACCAATCTGTGCGCGGCGTCGGATCTCTTTTTTGGATTCAACACCAATTCTCTTGAAGCCCTCGAATGGCTGCGTTCGGAGGGGATTTTCACCGTCGTTGACCAAGTCGATCCAGGACGGGTCGAGGAAGATATCGTCATTGAAGAGTCGGAGCGCTGGCCCGCCTGGGGAAGGGTTCCCGGACGACTGCCGCAAAACTATTGGGATAGGATCGCAGCTGAATGGGCCGTTGCCGATCTCGTCCTGGTAAATTCCGAATGGTCGCGCGCGGCGCTGGTTGAACAGGGAGTTGCGAATGAAAAAGTTGTCGTTGTGCCGCTGGCCATCGATTTCACGAGCAATCACGCGCGTGCCCCCGTTAATCCCCAGGGGCCTCTCCAGGTTCTCTGGCTCGGAACGATCAATTTGCGAAAAGGCATTCAGTATCTCGTCGAAGCGGCCCGCCAGTTGCAAAATGAAAAGATCGAGTTTTTGATCGCGGGGCCGTTGGGCATTTCCGATGACGCGGTCCGTTCATTTCCGCCCAACATGAAACTGCTGGGACGATTGGCGCGGGACCAAACCGATGAGGTGTACCGGCGCGCTCATGTCTTTGTGCTGCCGACGTTGTCGGATGGTTTTGCCATCACTCAATTGGAAGCCATGGCTCACTGCTTGCCGGTGATTACCACGCCAAACTGCGGCCGGGTAGTCACGAACGGATTGAACGGTTTTATTGTTCCAGTCCGGGACTCCCACGCGCTGGCCAATGCGCTGGCAACGTTGAATAGCGACCGCGAGTTGTTGCGCTCGATGTCCAAGGAAGCGCTGCACGCCGCTGCCAGATACAATCTCCAGTCCCACGCCCGGCTGCTCAACGAGACGGTGGCCCGGCATCGGCAAAAGACCGGGTGCAAAGCGGCGGTTGCGTTATGAAACCAACATCCATTGCGGACCGCACGCGGTCCTTTTTCTACCGCCGGCTGGCGCGTTTCGTGACCTGCGAAGTGAAGTTGGCTGGAGATCATCCGCTGGCCCTGGATAACAAGTTTCAGGTGAATAGCCTGCAGGACGTTTTTTGCCATCCATTCTACTGGCAACTTTACGGCTGGCTCACCAGCGCACCGCGACTCGTGGTGGACCTCGGCGCACATTGCGGCCACTTCAGCATGCTGGCGGACGTCTGCGTCCGATTGCGATTTGAAAACAGCGCTCCCGAATATCTGCTCGTCGAACCCAACCCGGATTTGATTCCCGTCATTCGCCGCAATCTGGAGAAGTCCGGCCTCTGTTCGCGTCATACGTTGAAACAGGGTTTGGTGGGCGATCGTTGCGGCGCGGCAACGCTTTGGGTCTCGCCGCGAAATTATTTGTCCGCGAGCCTGCAACCCGGCCCGGCAACGCGGGGCGTATCCGCGAATTATTTCGATCTGGAGGGGTTTATCGGTGACCGAAAAGTGGACCTGCTCAAGGTGGACATCGAAGGCGCTGAGTATGCCCTCGTGGCGAATTATCCTGAATTCTTGAAACGCGTCGGCAAAGTGATGATCGAAATACATTCCGCGCCGGAACCGCAACAGCGGGCGCTGGTCGAGTCTCTCCAGCGTGCGGGACTGCGGCCCGCGGCGAACTTCGTGAACCACGGGCATTACCAGTTGGCGATGTTTGAACGCCCTTGAGCATTGAGACAATGATCGCGCAGCAGATTCAGATTCCAGCTCCTCACGAGAGGACCCCGGGACGGCCCTCTCGAATCCTGGTGAGCGGAACCGTGCTCGGTCTCGGCGGAATTCGCACGCACCTGATACTGTTATGCCAGTTGCTTCGCCGGCAGGGAACGGACGTGACCGTGTTTGCGTCTGATTCGCATTGGGACTCAAATTCGCTAAACGAATTGAGCAGCCTGGGGGTCCGATTCATCCTGCCCCCGGCACTGCTGCGTCCGGCGAGAAAACTGGCGGCGGCGTATTGCGGCCTTTGCTGGCCCTTGCGCATGCCAAGGCGGGCGGATTCGCTCTATTGTATTGGCACCGGACGCTCGCATTTTTTTCTAAATCGTCGGCGCCCGAGAGGAACCGTCAGCATCAACCACGAGATCGTTTATCCGCCAGAGGGGGCGAGCTTGTCGGGAGAATCCGCCCGCCAACTGGACACCTCGGTCGCGAACTCGCACAAAGTGGCTGAAGTGATGAAAAATCGCTGGCCGCAGAAACCGGTCCGGGTGATTCCGTTCCTGACTTCAGATCGCGCCATGCCCGCGCCGGTGCGAACTCCGAGGGCGATGACCCAACCATTGCGGGTTGTGTATCTCGGACGTCTCGTCGAGCAGAAACGTCCCGATCAATTGGTGCGGCGCTGGGCGGAAATTACCCGGCATCCCGCGCTCGCGGGAGCCAGGCTCGATGTCTTCGGCTACGATCCGGATGGGAAGATGATGGGCGGGCTAAGGAAATTCGTCAGTGAATCAGGATTGTCCGGGCGCGTGATGCTGCGCGGCGAATATGCGTTGGCGGAGCTGCCGCGCATTCTTGCGGAAAGCGATTTGGTCGTGCTGCCGAGCCTGTGGGAAGGACTGCCGCTCGTCTTGGTGGAAGCGATGTCTCACGGCGTTCCGTTCGTCGCGACGGCGGCGGGTGGAACGGAGGAATTGGGACGTGAAAATCCGGACGTCTGCATCACGGGCACCGCGTGGGCTGAGTTTGAAACGGGTTTGGTCAGGATGGCCGGGCGCCTTCGGAGCGATGAAATCAATCCCCTGCGGCTGCACGCGTGGGCGGAGGCCCGTTATGGTTGCGCCGTGGTTTCGGCGCAGTGGCTGCAATGTCTCGAGAACCCCCGTCAATTTTTTGCACTCGATGATTGAGCTTTCCCTCACGGTTCAGGTGGTGATTTGGCTCGTCGTGATCGGCATCTTTCTGGCCAGTGGCCAGGCGAGTTTGTTCCATCCCGTCACGGTATATTGTATTTTTCACGGATTGGTCTTCGTGCTGCGTCCCATCCTCGTCCGCAGTTTTGGATTCGATGCCAATTGGAACTACATGATTTTCCAGCCCACCGACGCGTACTTTATCAAAACTCTGGCGGTAAGTTCGGTGGCGTTGATTGTGTTTGCGACCACTTGTGTGGTGGTGGGCTGGGCAAAGCCGGTGTTTTTAACGGATCGATTTCCCGGGTTCAATGCCGTCGAACGCCGCGCGCTGCTCGCGACTACTTTGCTCCTGTTGCCCGCGGTGGCTTATTCCATTTATGCAACGCGCAACGGAATCGAAGGCGAGCGGGTGAATGGCATTTATATCATGACCAATTCCACCGGGTACCTGAATGAAGCCCAGCACTTCGCCATTCCGCTCTTGGGCGCGTGGCTGGTGGCAACGCGTTTTCACTGGTTCAATCTCGCGCCGATCTCTCTCTATGTTGGCTACCGGGTTTGGTTTGGTTGGTCGCGCTGGACGATCCTTTTGTTTCTGTTGATGACGGTGTTGGTTTACTGCTGGTTTTATCGGAGAAAGTGGATTCCGCTCTGGTCCATCGTCCTGGCAATTCCAGTGCTCGCCCTCTTCAATTTGCTGGGACACAATCGCGACCTCCTCAAACAGTTTTTCGCCGGCGAATCGCTTCACGTGGTGGAACAGGACGTTGGCATGAGCCGGGCTGAGAAAATCAGGAAGCAGTTGGACACCCAGGATTACGCCAACTTCGATTATCTTTCCTACGTGGTTTCAGTGGTCCCGGAAAGAACCGAAGCCTTTAGCTACGGTGCGCAATATCTGCAGCTCTTCACGGAGCCCATTCCCCGTATTCTTTGGAAAGGGAAACCCGTGGGCGCACCGGTAAAGATGATTAATATCGGCGCCTATGGTAATTTCGTGGGACTGACGGTAAGCATCTGCGGCGATGGCTGGATCAGCGGCGGATGGGTGGGACTCGTCATCACGCTGGCGGTCGCGGGCGCGCTGCTGGGCGGCGCGCACCGATGGTTCTGGCGCAACACCGATAACGTCCTGGCCGCGATGCTTTATCTCGTCGCCTTGGCGATGGTGCCCCAGTGGTATCGTGACGGCGGCATCTCCATTTTCAAATTTCTGCTGTTCAATCTTTTTCCAGTTCTGGTTTGGATGGGAATGAACTGGCTGATGGGCCCGCGGTTGGTGGCCAGCCATTTCGTTCCTTTGCCGCCCGGCGCACACCTGCGATTTATCCGCGCGCGCCCCCGGCACGCCGCGGGAAATAATTGCGGCGCCCGATCGCGACCGGTCTAGGCGCGATTACGCGTCAACATTCATGGAAGAAGGCATACCTTTGAATTCCTCAAATACAATAATAGGCGCCGTTTGGGCACAATACGGCCCCTACCATTTCGCCCGCCTTTCCGCTCTGCAAAAGTTGGCGGGGGCGGAGCGCGTTTGCGCCGTGGAAATCGCCAATCAAACTTCGTTTTATGAGTGGCAGCGGGCGGCGGCCATGCCGGTGAATCTCACCACTTTGTGCCCCGGAAACGCGGTGGAGGACGTGCCGTTCCTGAAAGTATTCCGGCGCGCGCGGATCGAACTCGCTCGTTTGGGAATCAAAGTTTGTTTGCTGCCGAGCTATTCCCCCAAACAATCGCTCGCCGTCTTACTGGCCGCCAAATCTCTTGGGATTCGCACCGTGATCATGAATGAAAGTCACATGGGAACGGCGCGCTCGGCGCCCTTCGCCAATTGGGCCAAGCGCCGCCTGGTGGGGTTGTTCGATGCCGCGCTGGTGGGTGGCAATCCGCAGCAGCGTTACTGTCTTTCTCTGGGAATGCCGCGGGAAAAAATCTTCACCGGCTATGATGCCGTGGACAATGATTACTTCGCCACGCGGGCGGATGCCATTCGTTCCGAAGCCGCGCATTACCGAAGCGCCTTTCAGCTTCCCGACCATTACTTCCTGAGCCTGGGGCGTTTTGTCGCAAAAAAGAACCTGGCCGTTTTGATTCGCGCCTTTCATCGTCTCCGAGACTCCCATCCTCTCGAGAACCGTCATTTGGTTTTGGTAGGTTCCGGCGAGGAAGAAGCGACCTTGCGCCGTCTGTGCTCGGAACTCGATTTGCCTGTTCATGATAAAAGCAAACTGGGGAAGGAAAATTCGGGCGCGCGATATCATGCAGAGGAATCCGGCGATGAACGGCCGGCCGTGCATTTTTACGGTTTCCGGCAGATCGAAGACAATCCAGTGTTTTACGCTTTGGCGGACGCGTTCATTCTGCCGAGTGTATATGAGGAATGGGGGCTGGTCGTGAATGAAGCGATGGCCTCCGGGACGCCGGTGATCGTGAGCGAGACGGCGGGATGTGCGGAAGATCTGCTCGAGCGCGGATTGCCGGCGGATTTCGCTTGGCCGGGAATTTTTTCGCAACTCCGCCAGGCCGGCCTGCGAAAAAAAATTCGCCGGAACGGATTCATCTTTGATCCGCATTCAGTCCAGGAACTTCACGACGCGATGCGGCTCCTGGGTTCCTTTCCTCAAATGAGGATCGCGATGGAGCGATCGAGCCGGTCAATCGTCAACAAATTCTCGTGCGACAACTTTGGCCGGCAGGCTCTATTGGCGGTGCAGGCTGCGATGGGTGAGAGCGTTGCCGACGACGACGTTCGAACGGAAAATACCCTCGCCTCCGCCAGGGGCTAGCGCATGCGGCACCTCCATTTCACTCAATCCCTGGAGCCTTTGCAGGGCGGCGGTCTGGGCTCCAGCGCCATGGCGCTGCACGGTCAGCTCCGGGCCAACGGGGAGCATTCCTTGCTCTGCTCCACGCGCGGCGGCTGCGTTCCCGAAGCGGCGCCGGGCGTTTTGGAATATTCGCGGGTTAAACCGGATTTTGTGTATTTTTCCCCGGCCATGCGCGAGGAGGGAACGCGCCTGGTTCGTGATGCTGACATCATTCACGGGCACGGGCTTTACGTAGGAACGAATTTTATTTTTGGACGCGAAGCACGCAGGCAATCGAAGCCGCTCGTCTATCACACGCACGGGTTTTTTGAGCCCTACATTTTGGGGCGATCCCGCTGGAAAAAGCGCCTGGCGCATTGGCTTTTTGAGGACGCCAATATTCGCCATGTCCGATTGTGGCGCGCTTTGACGGGCAAGGAAGCGGACCAAATCCGCGCCTGCGGTTACACGGCGCCGATCGTGGTCGCACCCAACGGGTTGAATCTTGATTACTACCGTCCCGCCGAAAGCCTTCCCGAGCCGATTCAAACTTCGCTCGCGATGTTGCCGGCAAAACAAAAAAAACGATTACTGTTTCTCGGACGAATTCATCCCAAGAAGGGACTCGATCTCTTGCTGCCCGCCTGGGCCGGATTAAAGCGGCGGCACGAGGAATGGGAACTGATAATTGCCGGTCCTGATGAGCAAAGTTACGGGCAAACGGTTCGCGCTCTCGCTCGTTCGCTCGGGATTGAGGACAAAGTTCTCTTTGTGGGCACGGTGACCGGAAAAGCGAAACTCGCGTTGCTTCATTCAGCCGATTTATTCATTTTGCCGTCCTACTCCGAGGGAATGCCGATGAGCCTGCTGGAGGCGATGGCCTGCGGGATTCCAGTTTTGGCCACGCGCATGTGCAACATCCCCGACATCGGCTTGTCCGGCGCCGGCTGGGATTGCGATGCCCGATGGGATTCTCTGGCCGAAGTTTTGGGTAACGCGCTCGAATCCACGCCCTCGGAATTGCGTGAACGCGGTGCCAAAGGCCGCCGGCTGGTCGAAGCGAAATACTCGTGGCCATCCATCCTCGGTGAATTCTTAAAAGCCTGTGCCGCCCACTGCTGACATTCAAACCCGCGTTCGCAACGATCTCTTTCAGTCCGCGCAAGGATTGAATCGAGGCCGCCCTTACCTGGTTGAAGCAATTTGGTACCTGGTGAAATGCGCGCTTTTTCTCAATCCATTGCCGATTTCTTCGGCGCTGAAATGCTTTGTCCTGCGCTGCTTCGGCGCTCGCGTCGGGAAGGGCGTCATCATCAAGCCGCGCGTGAACATTCATTTTCCCTGGAAACTGACGATCGGAAATCACGCGTGGATTGGCGAAGAGGTGTTCATCCTCAATTTTGAACCCGTGGTGATTGGCGCACAATGCTGCCTCTCGCAGCGGGCTTTTCTCTGCACGGGCAATCACGATTACCGCAAACCGGAGATGCCTTACCGCAATCAACCGATCACGATTGAGGACGGCGTGTGGATTGGCGCACAGGTATTCGTATCTCCGGGGGTGACGATTGGGTCGGAGGCGGTCATCGCTGCGGGCTCCATCGTGACGCGCGCTCAACCCCCCGCGATGGTGTGTGCGGGCAATCCCTGCGTGCCCGTGAGAAAGAGATGGTCGTAATCTTCGATGTTGTGCAGATCTAACGGTTACGTTTGTGTTCCCAAAAAGAGAGAGACTAATCGCGCGCAACGTATTTCGCTTCTAAATAGGGGTTTCAATGATGTCCTGAAACTGATGCCCGGCGTCCTTCGACAGAGAGATTTTATTTCCGGGACCTCTATAGTCAGCGCATTGCAGGGCACCACTAACCTGGAGTTTAAGCAGCGCTGTATGAGAATTGCACAACTTCCGTCGTCTGATACCACTAAACAATCTTTCGCTCCGGAAATTTCGGCCGTTCGCGCCAGCCATTCCCGCCCCCGGCCGGTCCGCAAGCTGACTCCCCTAAACCTCCACCGCAGGATTTTGGGAGTTCGATTTTTTGTCGGGAACGCTTCTCAAGCCGTTGCGGCTGGAATGCTCGGCGGACTCGTGGTCGCGCCCGCGGCGCCATCACTGTTGGACCTGTGCAAAGATGGGGATTACCGGCAGGCGTTGCTGGAATCGGACCTGGCCATTACCGACAGTGGATTCATGGTGCTGTTGTGGAATACGCTGGCGCTAGACCGGATTCCCCGGGTTTCCGGCCTGAAATATTTGAAACTGCTCCTGTTCCAACCGGAATTTCGCGAACCGGGAGCGACCTTTTGGGTGATGCCGTCCCGGAAATCCCTGCAGCGAAATCTTGCCTGGCTGCAGGCGCAAGGCATTCACGCCGAAGAGGAGGACTGTTACATCGCGCCGCAATACGAGACGGGAGCGATTAACGATGAAGCCTTGCTGAAATTGATCAACGACCGCCGGCCGGCGCACGTGATCATAGCCGTTGGTGGTGGCGTGCAGGAAAGGCTGGGACTTTTCCTGAAACGCGGCTGCCATTTCCGGCCCAGCATTCATTGCGTTGGCGCGGCCATTGGTTTTCTTACGGGCGATCAGGTGCGGATTCCCGAGTGGGCGGACGAGTGGAAACTGGGTTGGTTGTTTCGCTGTGTGCACAGTCCAAATCGTTTTGTGCTGCGGTACGCAAAAGCTTTCCGACTGGCGTTGGTGCTGTGGCGCTTTCGCGATCAGCTTCCGCATTGATTCGCACCGTTGCGTTCGACATTCCCATGGAAAACATTTCCTCCGCGAAAGGTGCGGCCCCGTGCAGGTGCGCGGACGAACCTCTGGCAGGATGGCGGTCCTGGCGAACCCGACTGACCTCGGGCGGCGCTGTGGCAACCCTCGCAGTGGTGGTCTTTTGGTTGTTGTTGTTCAATCAAGTTCGCGGCGAGTGGGAAATCAACCCGCAGTATAGCTACGGGTATTTGGTTCCATTATTAGGCGCCACTTTATTCTGGCGTCGTTGGCCCGATCGCCCCATTCCCAATCCCGTCCGGTCGCGATGGGCCGTTGCGATTGCCTTTGGCTTGCTGCTGATGGTGTTTCCCCTGCGCGTGCTATTTGAAGCCAATCCGGAGTGGAGGCTGCTCTACTGGATTGGCGGATTGCAGGCACTGGGGCTGAGCCTTTGCGCCCTCGATTGGATCGGGGGAACGCGCTGGATGCGGTATTTTGCGCCGCCCATCGCGTTCATGCTGATTGCGCTGCCGTGGCCGGTGGAAATGGAAAAAGCCGCCATCCAGGGATTGATGCGTCTGGTGGCCGGCCTGACCGTCGGAGTGGTCAATGTGCTCGGCGTACCCGCCATTCAGCATGGAAATCTCATCGAGGTTGGCGCGGGCCTGGTAGGCATTGATGAAGCATGCAGCGGAGTCCGGTCATTGCAATCGTCTCTGATGTTATCACTGTTTCTTGGCGAGATGAACCGCTGGTCGTGGCCACGACGCCTCGTTTTATTGGGCGCCTCAATGTTATTCGTCCTGTTCGCAAACCTGGTTCGCACCACGTTCCTCGTATGGGCGGCGGCCAGCCGGGGAATTCACCAAATGGAGGCGTGGCACGATACCGCCGGAACGCTCATAATGCTGATCGTATTGCCCTGTCTGATTGGGCTGAGCTATTTGATGCGGCCCAAAAAACCCTTGGAGCAAGCCAGTTTTGGCGACAGGACCGCGCTGCAGCCCCTGCCGCGCTGGGTGGGAATTACGATGCTTCTTTGGCTGTTGATTGCCGAAATTGGCACCGAGATGTGGTACCGCGTCCATGAAAAAAGATTGGTGGCAAATGTGAATTGGTCGGTCGTCTGGCCGGAGGATGCCTCGAATTTCAGAAGAACAGAATTGCCGGAAAATTCCCGGATCATCCTGCGCTGTTCGCGAAGCGAAGCCGCGTCCTGGCAGGATGGGGCAGGGAATGACTTGAGCGCGTTTGTGCTGCGATGGGAGCCGGGGAGGAATTCCACCCAACTCGCCAGAGGCCATCGGCCCGACATTTGTTTTCCCGCAACCGGCGCAAAATTAGTCCACGATTTTGGCCGGGTTGTCGTGCCAGCGAGGGGCTTTGATCTCCCGTTCCATTACCAGAGTTTTGCCAGCGGCGATAAGTTGTTGCACGTTTTTTATTGTCTCTGGTCGGATCGCGTTTCAGCAACGAAATCGGCCGCGGACGACTCGAGCCAGCGGGCCACCCGGATCCGGGCCGCTTTGGATGGCGAGAGAAATCTGGGACAGAAGGTTATCGAAATCGTCATCAGCGGGCCGGATACCCGGGAGGAAGCGATGGATTTGCTGCGGTCCGAAGTGCCGCAGTTGGTGCGAAAAAACTGAGCCCGATTCCGAACTTGAAAAGCGACCGTTCACCCACGGTCGCTTTTTTTATTGCCTGATCCAGCCCCGGCCTGATTTTCGCAACCGGAGGCCAATGATAGGGAAAAATGCCAGCACGCCGGCCGCCAGGCCGTAGGCCACGGGTTCCGGAACCACCGCGATATAATTGTAAATGATTTGGACTTCCACGCCCGCGAGAGCTTGAGCCTGCGCCACCAATTGATTCTGCTTGTTGGAGGCTGTAAAGGTTCCGTCCGCCGACAAAAATAAGTTGGCCAATCCCGACCCCGTGAACATGGCGACCTTGGCGCGTGATTTCAGGAGCTTCTGGTTCGAGCTGGTGATCTCATAATCCGTGGTGCTTCCGGAAGTGCCGTCGAAATCAATATCGCCGTCAAACGCATCGGCTGAATAAGTGCGGGCCACCACCTGCCGGTCTTTGACGGCGGGCGTGGTTCCATCCGGCAGATCGAGAACCAAATCGAGCGTTTGGCGGGAATGAATGGCCTGGTCCTGGTCACTGGTGTTCTCGAACTGTTGCGATAACTGGATGGTGCTGCGTACGATGACCCGAACGGATTGAAGTTTTCCCAGGCCGGGATCGAATTGTTGAAAGCTTAACGGCTGGTTGGAGAAATCTGCTGCCTGCGGTGATAACATTGCGCTTACGGTAATGGTGGAAATGGCGCCATGCGCCAGGTTCGCGAGACCACATAACATCGCCGCCAAAAACAATTTTTTGGCGTCTCTTTTTACCGCCGAGAGCAGTTGTGCCCGCTTAAGAAATCCACTCAAAGTCATCGCAGTGCAGTGTGCAGGATTGCGAGGGTGGCGTCTGCCTTGTTGAGGACATCGATTGCAGTAAAAGGACATCGAGGCCGTATTTTAATCAAAGTTGCGGCGAACGATCTCCTCTTCATCAATTCGTTTCTCGAATGTCACTTTTTCCCGGAAGCGGGCTGCTAAAGTTTTTGGGCTGTACCGGGATTTGCCAATGCGAAACTCGTTTTGGAAAACCCGGGAGCGAACCGAAAGAGCTATGAATAGTGTCTTTAAAAAAACTCTGATCTTTGTGGCGGTTATGGCGGCAGTCGGAGGCATGGGTTGGTTTGGCCGCAAGACCTACAAGAAAACGGTGGAGCACCGCCTGGTGGCGCAAGCAAAGGATTATCTCGCCAAAAAAGATTACCATAACACTTCCCTCTGCGTGCAGCGAGCGCTGCAATTGAACCCCATAAGCCCGGGCGCTGCCCAGGTCATGGCGGATATGTTGGAAGAAGTGGACGCTCCCACAGCGTTGGTCTGGCGGACGCGCGCGGCAAAGCTCCAGCCCGGGAACATGGAGCAGCGCTTTCATTGGGCTGAAACCGCCATCCGAATGCATGACGTCCCTTCGGCCACAGAGGCATTGGATGGACTCGATGCAATGGCGAAGGCCACCGCCACCTACCACAAATTGAAGGGCGCTCTCGCATGGAGTCTCCACCAGACGGATGAAGCGGAAAAAGAATATTTGGAAGCGGACCGGCTGGAACCGGAAAATTTGACCGTCCAGCTCAATCTGGCCACGACCCGTTTGACCTCCACCAACGAAAATATCGCGAAGACCGCCCGGGTTTCGCTCCAGGAACTATCGACGCATTCGGAAGTTCGATTGGAAGCCCTGCATCAATTGTTCGCCGATGCCGTTGCGCATAAGTCGTCGGAACAGGCGGTGGCTTATTCGTTGCAGATCGTCAAAGACCCGTCGGCTACTTTCAGGGATAAGATTGATTATTTGGAGCTGCTTCGCGAAACTAAAAGTTCCGAGTATTCCAACTGGTTGGCCGCTCTCGAAAAAGCTTCTGTCACGGACTCCACAAACGCATTTGCGCTCGCGCATTGGAAGGCGACCACCGGAAATCCGATCGACGCCCTGCGATGGATCAAAAGCCTTCCTCCGCAAATCCAGACCAATCAGCCGGTGCCGCTGGTAATGACCGATTGCCAGATGGCGGTCAAGGATTGGAAGGGAATCCTCGCGGAAGTGGACAAAGCCGATTGGGGTGAAGCCAATTATTACAAACTGGCGCTGCAATCGCTCGCCGAGCGTTCCCTGGGCGAAAGCGCGGCGGCTGACGTTTCCTGGCGCAAATCCGTGCGCGCCTCGGACCATCGGTTGGACAGATTAGCGCGCCTCGCGGAAATCACCGGCGTCTGGGGCTGGACCTCTGAGAAATCAGAGGTGCTGACGGAAATCGTGGATGAGTTCCCCCAGGAAACCTGGGCCCTCGATCAACTTGCCAGCCAGTTGCATGCTTCGGGAAAAACGCTCGAAATGGAGCGGCTGTATTCCAAGGCGTATTCTAAAGACCCTTCCAACATCCGATTGAAAAACAACCTGGCCAATCTCTACCTCCTGCAGAAAACCGAATTGCCAAAAGCTTACGAGATGGCAAAGGAAGTTTATAACGATTCCACCAACAATCCCTTTTTCGCTTCCACTTACGCTTACTCACTTCTGCTGCAAAGCAAGAGTGACGAAGCGCTCAAAGTCGTGAATGGCCTCAAGGCCGAATATCTCCAGATTCCCTCAGTGGCGCTTTATTACGGTGTAGTTCAGGCAAAGGCCGGCCATAAGGATATATCACGTGAGGCATTGAAGCGCGCGCAGGCTGGCAACCTTTTGCCTGAGGAAAGAGCCATTGTTCAATTGGCCGAAGCGCAGAGGTAAAGCAGAACCAGGCCCGGCAATCGGGCGGTTACATTTGTGTTCCTGAAACAGGGAATCCGCGGCCAGACGAAATCTACGTCGCTTTCAGGCAGAGACTTCAAGTGATGTCCTAAAGCTGCTGACGCGCGTCCTCGGCGCGTGAGACTTATTTTTGAGATTCCTCTAGAGTCGCCCCGCTAAGACAACTGTTAACTGGAAAGACATATGAGAATATCCCGATTTTTTTGCTTAGTGTGTTCCGCCGTGCTCGTTGGCGGGTCTGCCCGCGCGGCGCTCCTGGACATCTCTCCCCAGCAGGGTGCGCCGGATCTGACCGCGTCATTCATAACGGTTGACTATACGGCGAGTGATAAAACGTTGGTCGCATCGGGATATTCAGACACGTACTATCCGACTTGGGGAGACGGATCGGCCGGCACTCAGTTGGGCGCCGGGACTTGGAAGTTGACCGCCACGCTCGGAGCGAATAACGGGATTGTAGGAGGACATTTGGATGTTTATAACACTTACAACGTCGACTTCCCGAGCGGCAGTCCGGATTTATTGCTGAGCGCCAATCTGGTGGCCGGCCCCGCCGGCCAGGTGTTCGGGTTTAGTGGCACCGGGGCGGCCAATCACGACGAATTTGATTTTCTATTTCAGGTGCAAGGCGGCTCCCTGGCCGGCGATTACCTCGCGTGGGGAAATATTGGCGGGATTATTTTGAATGCTGATTTTGCCTCGGGCGGGACCCCCTTCACAGGCGATTGGAGCCAGGATTTTAATAATGCGGGAGTCGGAGACTCACAGACTTTCGTGCCGGAATCTTCCGCGTATGGGCTTTCTGCTGCTTTGGTGGCAGTTTTTGGGGTTGGCTTGACGCAAATCAAAAGAATGCGCTTTTGCGCCTTTTCATGAGTCGCGTCAATCAGCGGGGCCTCCTGACTTTTCGCGGTTTCTTTTTCAGAATCCGAGTTCTTCCACGCCCGGCCCGCCCGCCCTTAAAACTATGAAAACCTATCTACTCACTATTGTGTCAGTGCTCGGCTGCTGCGCCGCCGTCCAAACAGCTTCGGCGACGCTGCTGAATGTAGTCGGGACTTCCCCAATCATCGCCTACAGCAGCGGAAGTTCAATGGCCGTCACTTACTCCGCTGATAGCGGATTATTTTCGGTCGTCGGAAATCCCGGTCTCGTCTCCTTCGGCTCAGGAGCCCCGTCCATTTCCACCGGCACAAAGTCTCTAGCCATTCAAATCATGGTGGATTCAACCGGCGCCCTGGTTTCTGGATCACCTTCCAATCAGGACCTGGTTGTTATGGGCACTGTGAACCGGGTGGTTTCCGGAGTCACCAATACATATACCGGCGTGCTCGTCGAAGGCCAGGTGCTGGGTTTTGGATTTCTGGAAAACGGGTCTGCGGACCTTTATGACTTTCGCTTTCAGGTGACGGGCGGTTCGATGGCTTCGTTATTCGGCAACGTTGTGAGTGTCACTTTGAATAGCGCGGCATCCACCTTCTCCAACAATTTCACGATTGATTTTCATGGAGCGGCACAAGGGAATGTGGCTCGGAACAACAGCGACACGACTCCGCCCGTGATCACCTGCCCGGACAACATCGTGGTGGAAGGCAACACCAATGTGGATGGATCTGGCGGGGCGTACGTGACTTTTCCGAACCCAACCCTTGATGATCCAACGGCCACCCTTGTGTTCAATCCCACTAACGGCAGCTTCTTTCCTCTGCCGGCCGGTTTGGCCTCCACGAATTACACCGTCGTTTGCACCGCCACCGATCCGTCCGGTAATTCGAGCCAGTGCTCGTTCGTTATCACCGTGCAGGACACGACGGCGCCTGCTTTTGAAGCGGGCAACCCGGTTATCAGTGGATGCGACCAACCCCTGATCGTCACCAACGATCCCGGGCAATGTTCGGCAACGTTTTCTTTTGCCCGGCCAATGGCATTGGATACAGATAGCGACACTCCCATCCCGGCCTCGGTCAGCGCGATTGATCAACAGGGCGCAGTCATATCGCTCGCCGACATCGGCGGCGGGATTCTTCAAGGGATATTTCCCAAAGGCTCAAATGTGCTCACCTTTACCGCGAGCGACGGTCGCGGAAACTCCGCCCAGGCGAAATGCACGGTGGTCGTCGTGGATGGAGAAGCTCCGAACCTGATGTGCATGGACCAAACCGCCACGTTCAAGCCCATTGAAACGAATGCTCTCTCCTGTATTTCCGCGGAATTTGGGTGTAACGACATTGCCAGCAATAACACTATCTGGTTTAGCAGCGTGTTGAACGCTCCCTCGGGAAACCAGGCGCCGTTTACCGTTCATTTCTTCGATCAGCACATTGAACTGAACATTGATGAGGGCACGAACCTGGTTATAGACGTCCCCGAGGCTTTGGTGACGTTTTCCAATGGCGTAGCCGTAGCGACCACCCAATTTATCAATGGCCAATGGGTGACGGTTTCACCTTCGAGTCCTCACAACAACACCTTCCTTTCCGGGATTGCTTTTAACGTGCCCTTCGACCTGGACGGTTGCCATTCGCCCAATTGTTGCTTCAGTCATTGTTTTGAAGGCGGCAGAAAGAAGCGGCATCATGACGACCTCCAGGCAACCTGGTGCGGACGTTTTGAAATCAGCAGGCCCGGAGTGCTGGTGAACTGGGCATGGTCGGCCGCAGTCTATTCGCAATTCAGCACCGATTATAATGCGCTGGGTGTCAAGCCGGTCGATGCGCGCAGCTGCAATTGGCACACGGACGATGACGCCGGGACTCCCGAAAACTTCAAACGATATGTCGTCGCCGGCGCTCGCGGCGATGGCCGCTGGAGCAGTCACGGCGATTCCGGTGACAAGTTCACCGGAATTTTGACGGATTTTAAGCGAGCCAATTTAGGCGTGGGGACGGTTTGCATGGGAGCGGTCGTGTTCGACACACCTTTGGCCGCCGATAATTGCGACAATTCCGTGACCGTAACCTGTGATCCACCGTCCGGCAGTGTTTTCGGACCCGGCGATCATACGATCAACTGCACCGCCGTGGACTCGAGCGGTAATTCAAATACCTGCTCTTTCACGCTGACGGTTTTGTCGCCCTTGCATGTTGTCTTTGATTCGCCGTGCGACGACAATCTCAATGATAACACTTCCCAGCCCGACGACGGATTCAGTGATATGAATTGCCCGGACGACCCTTCCACGCCGCAAAATGTTACGCGTTTCCAGGCAGGCTCCAGGATTGTTCATCTTGTGAGAATCCTCGATTGCAATGACAATGATGTCACTTCTCAACTGGCGCCGTTTATCACTGTCCACATTGATGTCACTGAGCGGCAAGGATCTTATTACGATTCAATCCTGGTAAAAGATTTGGCGGAATCTTACACGGGGGTGGGAACACCGGGCGGGATTATGACGCCGGCGGGGTCTCAGTTCCAATATGTTCTGGATACGAAGAATTACGAGGCTGATACGATCAACAATTCCAAGTTCTTCCGCGCGTGCGTGTGGGTGGACTATAACAGTTCACCCGGAATCCCCGTGGGCATGGAAGATGTGATTCTCGAAAGCAAATAGCCGCTCGCAATGAAGGGAATGTCCGACCGGGCGTCGGACATTCCTGTGCAGAAGTTACATTTAATGACTCAAAAAAGCGCGAGGCGAATTCAAGGATTTGCCGCAGTTGCGGCTGTGGCAGCATTGATCGGAATTGCTGGGTACGCGGCGAAGAGGTACGGAACACAAAACCAATCAACCGTGCCGGCTTCCACAGCGCGTCCGCCCGCCATTGTCAGCGATTACCAGGCTCCTTTGGCCGGCACTTCCGGGGTCGAGCGTGAGTTAAGAATCACTCCGGAAGCTGTGCTGGCTTCAGTCAACGGGCATATATTGTCGGCGGAGGCGGTGCTTCCGCCTGGTTCCTCCGGCCAAAGTGTTTCACGGGAGGTTTGCGAATATTACCGGCAACGAGCCATTGACCGCGAATTGATTTTCCAGACCGCCAGCGCCCAGCACGTTGTGCTGAACGAATCACAGCAGCAGCAATTGGCCAATCTGCAACGCCTGCGTCAGCAACAGGGACCGGGCCTCGTTCGTGATCTTGCCGGGGGACCGGAGGAGCTGTCTTTCGAGTTACGGGATGACGAGGCATTCATGTTGCAAACTTCCTTGATGGAAAACTCGGGTGCGTCGCCAAATGTGACTTCGCAACAGGTCTCCGATTATTACCAGTGGCACATCGCGGAGTTCGGAGAGTTGCCGACGGATGAACCGTCTCGCCAGGAAGCGTGGAGCCGGATTGATTTTGAAATCCGACAAACTCTTGCCTCCGGTGTGCGGTCTGATTTTCAAAGAAAACTGGCTGATTACATGCAGCGGATTAAAACGGGAGCAAACATTCAATTGACGCCGCTGGCCTCCTTCGCCAACACCAGTGAATAATCCCGCTTTGAAATTCTAATCCCAAATCAAACGGGCAAATTGGACCGACTATTGTTTTCTCATTGCTCCAGACCGAAGAGAATCCGTCAATTCCCCGAGATTCGATAGAACGCCGCCACGCCCGGTGACGGCCGGTTAGTGAATGATATATTGCCTGAGCTATCGGCTGTGTTGGTCATCACCGGATTCCATACTATCGGCGGAATGAGATTGGTGGCGCTAAGAAGAACATAGGCTCTTCCCGGTTGCCCGGTTCCCGAAATGGATAATTCCTGCATACCCGGTAACCATCCTATTCTGCTGAGCACTGATGTGGTCCAAACGAAATGATAACTGCCCGAGGCAACAGTCCACACAGAATAGGTCTGCGAACCGGCGCCCTCGGAATGATTATAAGCCACTCCTACATCGCTGCCCGTGGTTGCGCCGTTAACCCAGATGTTCACGCCACTTTCTTGAATCACCAGGTTAGTGGCCGGCGTGCCCAAAGTTGGCAAATAGACCACACCCATTGAATTGGGCGGAATGACCAAATCCATGGTAATCGTCGGCCCGTTCATTTGCCAGGCGTTCGAGATGGTGCCGTAAGGCGACTCGTGCGTCGCCTGCGCCCAGGCAACGGCGCCGGTAATTTCCGGCTTGATGATCACACTTTTATAACCCGGACTGCCGGGGCTTATGCCGGCCAGGTATTCCATGAACCAGGCCGAGATGTCGCCGAACATGATGTGATTAAGGGACAAAACAGTGGCCCCATTCCACGTCTCCCACAGCGTGGTTGCTCCCTGCAACACCTGATAGCCCCAACTCGGGTAATTAGTCTGCAAGGCCAGCGACATGGCGACATCGGAATGGCCGTTGTCGCAAAGTGCCCGCAGCAGGTATTTCGAGCCCAGAACGCCGACATCCATCGTGTCGATTTTTTGCCCCACGATCGCAGCCAAAGCCTGGGCCGCCGCGGGAATCTGATTTGAGTTTACCAGGCCCTGATACAATGCGCACGACTGTGCCGTTTCCGAGCCGATCGAATATTGGGCGGTGGTGGAGTTGTAAAAAGTGCCATTGAACGAGTTGCCGATCTGCGCCGCCAGATTGCTGTATTGTATCGAGTCCGCCGTGTTGCCCATCAAAGCGGCCGTGTGCGCAAGAATCAGAGCTGCTTCATAATAGTAACCTGTATCCGTGACGGCCGCCGGCGTGGCCGTGTTGGCGGGATACCAGTCGCCCAAGCCATAGGACACAATATTTCCCGAAGCCTGGCTGGTTTCGTAGTCAACCCATGCCTTCATGGCCGCATAGTTATTAGTCAATATCCCCGCATCACCGGAATGTTGGTAGACGAACCATGGAATCAATACCATCGCTCCCTCCCAGGCCGGCCCCGCGCCATAACCATAGGCTGCGTTCGGATAGACGCCGGATAACTCGCCGTTGGCCAATTGTCCCGGACCGAATTCCTTCAGCCAACGGGTATAAGCCGCCGCGCTGTGGAAATGAGTCAGCCCCACTTCGCAGGCCAGTTGAGCATCACCATCCCACCCTTGCTTTTCCCGGGTCGGGCAGTCCGTCGGGATTCCGACAAAATTGTTGAGATAGCTCCAGAGGGTGTTGGTTTCAATCCGATTGAGCAACTCGCTCGCGCAGCGAAAACTTCCCGCCGGCTCAAAGGCCGTATGCACTACTTGAGCGACAAGTGTGTTGGTGGTCGGAGCGGAAGGTAGCCCGCTTATCTGCACGTAGCGAAATCCGTGATAGGTAAAGCGCGGCGCATAGGTCTCGGTGCCGACGCCTTTAAGAATGTAAGTGTCCTTTTGAAAATACTGTGTCAGGGTCACGCCTCCGTTGATGTTATCCTGGTTCACCGAATTATCACTGTTGGTGAGTTCGCCGTAAACCATGCTGACCGAGGTTCCGGCGGGGCCGCTCACGGTCAACTTTCCCCACCCGGCCAGGTTTTGGCCGAAATCAAACGTATAAACTCCCGGATGACCTGAAACGGGAATGATGCTCACCGGAAGCACGGTTTGAAAGACCTTGACCGGCTCCGCGTTCGGCGCCAGCAACGAGCCGACGATTCCTTCACGGGCAATGGCATTGCTCCACGTCGAGTCGTTGAACCCGGCGGTGGGCCAGCCCGGTTGCTCCAGGCGCGCGTCGTAAACCTCGCCCAACCGGGTTTGATCCAACACCAATGGTCCCGTCGAAACTTTCCATGACGGGTCGCTGACCACCAGATTCGATGTGCCGTCGCTGTATTGAACGGCCAGTTGCAGGATCATCTGGGGCAGGGCACGCCAGGGAGCGTTGGCCGTGCTCCAAACGTCGCCGGTCCATTGATTGTAAAACCCGTTGGCCAGTTGCACCCCGATGGCGTTTTCTCCCTGGACTAGATTCGTAGTCACGTCATAAGTCGCGTAATAGGCGTGATAGTCGTAGCGTGTCCAGGCGGGATCCAAAACCTGGTCTCCCACCTTCGCGCCATTCAACGCGAGCTCGTAATAGCCGAGCCCGCAAATGTAAGCCGTGGCGCGCGCCACCGATTTATTGATCGAAAAAGTCTTCCGCAACATCGGGCTGGGCGGCGCGGGCGAAATGTTGGTGTTCTCATTCATCCCAATCCATTGCGCGGTCCAATCCATAGAGTTGAGCAAGCCCATGCTCCACGTGGCCGCGGGACTCCAGGCCGAATAATTTCCGTTTTCATTCCACACCCGCACTTTCCAGTAACAAACCTCGCCGGAAATCAGGGTCTGGCCGCCGTAAGGTACGAGCACGGATTGATCCGAAACAATCACCCCGCTGTTCCACAAATCGCCGGTGTCCTGGGCCAAAAGCGCGGGCGAAGACGTCACCAGTATTTGATAGGCCGTCTGCCGCGCGCCCCGATTCGTGGAATTCATCATCCAGCTCAAACGCGGCATGGTGACGTCAATGCCGAGGGGATTTTGCAAATGTTCACAACGCAGGTTGCCAATGGTGCCCGAGGCCAATGAGCTGTCAGCATTGGTAACGACAAATTGCAGGGAGGGACCGGCCGTTGAGCCAATGGGATTGGTGACACGAACCCGGAAGTTGATTGTGAAATCACCAAAATTGGCCGTGTCCAATACGTAATTCGTCCCCGTGGCCCCGGCGATATCAGTGTAACTCACCCCTCCGTTGCCGTTGTCCGTCTGCCATTGATATTGGTTTGGCTCGGTGCCCGTGGCGGAAACGGAGAATGTCGCAATCGTCCCCGCCGCAACCGTGGAACCCGGCGAACACGTCGGCATACCGACGATCGGCAGAGCGCCGGTTCGCCTGCCGAACACTTGGATTTCCGAGTAACCGCAGGAGTCGTTCTCCGGTGTTGGAGTGGTAAAATCAATTTTAATCGCCGCGACGTTCGTCGCCAAAAAACCCGACGCCGGTATCAATGTCGCCCGCGTGGCCGACTGGACTCCGGCGGAATTGGCGGGGTTATAGTTAACCGTGCTCAACGGGATGAAGGTTGAAGGCGCGCTGACCTTGGAATAATAAACCGTATAGTCTTGTGAATCGCGTCCCGCATCGCCCCAACCGCCATAAATAGTGATATTAGTCAGGCTATACCCGTCGGGCCAGCCGGTTAGGGTGTAAGTCACGGACTGACCTGCTCCGCCGGTCGCATTGCCGCCCATCACTTCCGTCTTGCTGCTGCCCACACCTGGCCAGTAGTTGAACGAGCCGCACGAACCATCCGTCAGCACGGCAATCCCACCAGCGCCGTAGAGACTGAAATTACCGGGGCCCGTGTTGCTGGGCAACTGGCCGTCGATCAAGCTGCCTGGCGCCACGGTCCATGCGGGCGCGAAATTCGTGCTGGCGTTGCCCAGTGCGGTTTGAGTGGCAAACTCCGCAATCACGTTGTTCACTGCCCCCGGCACATTGTTTACCACCAGCGGAGTCGGTGAACTTGCGACCACACCGTAAATATTGGTCGCCCGCAGCTGGTAGGAAGCCGAGTCACTCGCCTGTAGGTTCGTCAGCGTCAATGTCGTGCCCGTCGCCGCGGCAATGTTGTTCGTCACGCCCCAGCTGATTCTCTGCCATTGGTAAGCGATCGGAATGAGACTACTGAAACCTGCCTGGAAAGTGATTTGACTGCCCACCACATCCACCACCGTCGCCGGCAATGTGTTTGTCATTACGACGGGCGGTGAAAGAAGGGCCGGACTGATTCTTATATTATCGATGAAAATAGTATTATCACCACCCGCCAGGTCGGTCCCCACAAAGGATAACTTATGGGTGGCGGCCGTCGCCGTAAAAGTCGCGACATAGTCCGTATAGCTCGTCGCGCTGGAGCTCGGGTTGTAACTTCCGATTACGGTATTATCGATTTTGACATTCCATGACTCTCGGTTATTCGGCCGTTCCGCGGCAGAAAACGTGACGGTATAATTTGTCCCCGGGAGAAAGCCGGGAAGGGACCGCGAAACCGTCCCGTACTCCTGGATGAATGCCGCCTGCACGCCTTCCGGCGCAGTGGGATTGTAAAACAAGCTGCCGTTGACCACGATGCCCGAGCCGCTGGGAGATGTGCCGCCGAACGTCCAGGGGCCGCCCGTGGGATTGTATTGATAACCGGCGCCGATATTGGGTGTTTCAAAACCAAATACGGTCGATGTTTGTGCCGCCGCACGGACTTCGACTAACGTCAGTAGAGTTAGTGCAACGCCTGCCAGACGAATCAGTTTAAGCGGCGCGATCAAGGTAGAGTTGATTCCAATCATTGCGTTTGCAACCACTGCTCTTATTCCAGCTTGATTGTGTTCAAGCCGCCGTTCAACTGTTGCTCCCGATCATGCCAGGCAAATACGCCGGTGATGCCCGGAGGCAACTCGACCGTTCCGCGACAATGACCACCGGGAAAAGTAAGATTTAGTTCAATGAAACCATCCGGATGTGGGGTGTGACTGATAATCTTCGGCAATCCTCCCGGCTCGGGCGCAATCCTTACGGTGCGAAAACCCGGCGACGCAGGACGAATGCCGGCAACGCTGGCCTGCAGATGGAAAAGCGGATGGCTGCCCCAGGCGTGACAATCCGAGCGTGTATTGCCCGGCTCCTCGACTGGCGTTTTGAGTCCTTGCTTGACCAAATCTTTCCAAAAATCCAGCCGCTTTAGAATAAGATCGCCGCGTCCGAATTTTGCCCAGGTTTCCATCAGGTAGAAGCTGAAGTAGATCGTTGTTCGCTTCAGGTCCGGCGCGGACAATAGTTGGTCGAAGCAGCGCCGGGCTTGATCCCCGCTCAAGGTATCCGTGAGCAGCGCCAGGCACTGGGCATGTTCACTGAAATCAGTGTGGGCCACATTGTCGGCCATGAGTCCGCGTGATTCGTCCCAGAATTTTGATCGCACGGCGGCGGCGGTGCGGGCCGCCTTGTCGCGCAGGCGTTTCGCCAACAGAGGCTCGCCCAGGTAATCTTCCACCTCGGCGGATTTTTGCAGGGCATAGACATAAAGCAGGTTGTTCAGGGCAGAAATACCATGCACGCCATCGGGCGCATCGCCATCGCGCCACCCGGCCACCCAATCCATGAACGGCCAGCCCGGCAGATTCTCCAGCAAACCATCGCGGTTTTCATAGGGCTCAAACTGCGCCAGCATCGAGCGCAGGCCGATGGCATGGGCGCGCACGAAGTCCGGGTCATTGCGCCAATAGGCGTAGTCATGAAGCATCAGCGCCCAAATCAGCGAGAAGGTAGGCGAATGTTGTTCCAGATAGGAAGGGTATCGCTCTTTGACAAACCCCGAATTCTGGCGCGAGAAATCAAGCAGTTCGATGGCACGCCGCGCCAGGCGGTCGTCACGGGTCATCGCATAAGTGGTAAGCAACTCCAGGCGGGCGTCGCCATCATACATAAGTTGCTCGTAGTACGGGCAGTCCATGTAGGTTTCGTGCGTGCACATCTCAATCCCGCGGGCGCACAATGCAATGACCGAGGACAGTTGCGGATCATCGTCGTCAAAGCGGCTTTCGATTTCGTAAGGATAGCGGCTTTCGTCCAGAGCCAGCCGGTGAATGGTAAGCGGCTGCGCTCCGGTTTTGATGGAGAGCAGGCACCAGCGACCAGCGCGCCACCAAAGGGTGCTGAATTTCTGGTGCGCGTCGCCGCCAGGAAGAAAGGTATCCGTCATTCCATGAAAAGTTTTTCCGATGAATTCGTCGCGCTGCCCTTTGGCGTCAGACTTCGGCAGATAAAGCGACTCGGCCCAGCCCCACGTCAGCTTCGCGCCCGCGCCGCCGCTGACTTCGCATTCGGGATAAGCGCAATAATAGTTGTCGAGCTGACAAAGCAAAAATTCCTCCGTGTTGGCGGGGACCACCACCTGGTCGTGGCCGTCAATGAGTGCCTGCCAGGCGGGCAATTCCGGATTTTGTGCCAGGCTCGCATTCACGACATCATCCTTTCCCAGGACGCCGTGGCCAAGCGCCACTGCGCGCCCCGTGGTAAACTCGCGGTCGATTTGGTCCGGCAACGCCGTGGGAAACAACTTCCAGCCCGGTGTGATTTCGCCATAGGAACTGCTTTTCACCGGCCCCCGGACAACTTGCGCCTGAACATAATCTCCCTGCTTCCATTGCGGACCACAGTCATGCGCGATCAATTGGGCTCCCCCACCAAAGGAATCGCCCTGAGTAAATTCGTATCCATCAAGTTTGGCGACCTCCCACGGAGCTTTGCCGGTGGTCAACTGGCGGTCGTAATCTCCCTCGGCCTTGAGGATGAAACCTCCCCGCCACGATAATTGTGCGATGGGCGCGTGGGGACCGATGCTCCAAACCAGCGCTTCCAGGCTGTGGTTGCCCGGTGCCAGCCGCAGATCGTAGGTCGCATAGCACCAGTGCTCGACATCGGACCGGTCAGGGCCTCTCGCAATCCGCTGGCCATCCAAAAATAACTCAAAGCGTTCGTCGGCGCTGACGTGAATTCGGATAGGCGAAGCGGCCGCTTCAAACTTCCGGCGAAAACGCAACAGCACCGGCTCACGCCATCCCCCGGCAAACACGTCGGCATGCGGGGCCGTCGACGACGCCGGGGCGAATTCCGGATGCCAGATCCACGCGGCATCGTCGATGGATTGAACCCTCTTAATCCCCGTGTTCCCGGACTCCAGGCGCGGAGGCAGAAAAACTTTTTGGACGCCGGGCAAATTGTCTGACGCGTCAGCCGTGAAGACCATCGCGGCGATTACCAGTGCGAAACCGAATCTCATACCGGTTATCATACCTTAAATGATTTAGCGTTGGAACAGTCTATTGCCGCTGGATTCCTATGGTTGGTGAACCACAAAAGGTGAGCGTTGCTTCGCATAAAGTTGACCGTGCTTGATAGTCTGCGCGGAATAAAGAGATGTCGCGGGATGAATGTGCCAAAATAGCGGGAGTAAAGTGACAAAGACAGGCGGCGATTCCGGTTGCAAGTGGCGCCAGACTTGCGAAAACAGGGCAGTCATTGGTCATTGCGTTTTGGAACGCTTGAGATATTCCCCCGGGGCCACGCCAAAATATTCGCGAAAAATCGTGCGAAAGTATTTCAAGTCGGAGAAGCCGACGGCGTAAGTGATTTCCGTCACTGTCATTTGGGATTCCGTCAGCAATTGGGCGGCCCGCCTCAGGCGCAAGGTGCGAATAAAGGTATTGGGGCTGCAGCCGGCCGCGGCGCGGAGCTTGCGGAATAATTGCCGCCGGCTTACGGCCAGCTTGCGGGCCATTATTTCGAGGTCAAAATCGCAATCCGCCATATTTTCCTCCACCAGGTCAATTACCCGGCGGATAAACTTGGCGTCACTTTGGTTCGTCGCGATATCGCGCGGATAGAATTGTTTAACCTGCTTGAAGAGTTCCAATAACTTGTGCCGGGACTCGCGCAGGTTGTCCACCCGTGCCTTGAGCAGCGATGATTTCAAAGGTCTGACTAGGTAATCATCCGCACCGGCTTCCAGAGCCTGTAGCTGGCTGGATTCCCAATCCTGATCCGTCATCAATATCACCGGGATGTGACTCGTCAATTCGTCGTTCTTAAGTTTACCGCAAAGCGCCACCCCACCCAATATGGGCAGATTGACCTCGGCGATAATAATGTCGGGCAGCATTTCGCGGGCTTGGATGAGCCCCTGACTGCCATCCTTTGCCAACATGGTGCGATAGTCTTGACCAATGCCCTGTTGGACATGCAGCGCCAGATTGGCATCGTCGAGCACCAATAAAACCAGCGGTTGCTCTTTTGCCGCGGACTCCTCTTCGGTTGTCGAGGCTGGCTCGAAACTACCGGGAGCAATCGCGGAATCAGATGGGACGGCAGGCTGCTCCGTTGGAATATTGCCTGGCGGTAAGGGGCTGCTCTTTGCATTGGGATTACACAGGCTTAAGCACTCCTCAACCAAGTGGGACAGCCGTTCCGTACTGCGACGCACCTGTGCTTCCTCTTGGCCTTCAGGCCGCTCCCCCCGCATACGCTCCAGTTCGTTGAGGATGAAATTCAGAGTGCCGCGAAACTCTTCCGATAGATTGGTTGAGATCCGGAGTTTGGTCTGCTCCAGTTCAGGGGCCGGCTGAATTTCACGGCGTTGCAGGTCGAGAAGGCGATGAGTGCGCTGCGCCACCAGCAACTCCATCTGCTCGAATTTGAGAGCGGCGTGGCGGGTGACAAACCATTTTTCACTCAGGGTGCAGGCAAGTTGGAACGCCTCGATGTGATCGAAAGGTTTTTTCAAGACCAGCAGTTTGTCGCTTTGCCCAAGCCGTTGCGCCAGGTCCTCCCAACGGTAATCAGCGAAGGCGGTGCAGATAACTACTTGAATGCGCGGGTCGATTCCCCAAATTCGCTCAATGGTTTCAATCCCGTCCATGCCCGGCATGCGAATGTCCACAAACGCCACCTGGTAGGGACGGCCTTCCGCCATTGAACTTTGCGTTTTCTCGATTCCTTCGTTGCCGGAAAACGCGTGGTCCAGTTCATAAGTGGGCTTGGAGACAACCGGTTCTTGTTGTTCGGACTGCCCGTAGAGCTCGTCGTGGTCGGCTTTCAAGTCCAGATTGCGCGGGCGCTTGAAGAAAACCAGGTCGAAATCCTCATGAATCCGGCGGTTATCATCCACCACCAAAATGCGCGACGTCTGGGTATTTTCCCATTTCATGTTGGCTTCTGAGTGAGGCTAAGTTGAAGAAATTGTTCGCTGTGCGGCCAGTTGATCCGCGGGCGGATTTTGCCGACTACCGGCGTGGGCGGCGTCAGTTTTGGAAGTCAAAGGCAGTTCCAACGTGAAGGCAGCGCCTTTGCCGGATCCTGCGCTAAAAGCCTTCAGGGTGCCTCCCATGTCCTGGGCCATCAGCACGCTGCTGTGCAGTCCCAATCCGTGGCCATCCTTGCGAGTGGAGAAACCTTGCGCAAAAATGCGCGTCAGATTTTCCGGCGCGATGCCGATTCCATTGTCCCGCACACAGACCGACACGTGCTGATCGTCCCGGATACGAATGCTCACGACGATTTGTTTTTCGGCGGCGTCACTCTTGTCGCAGGCGTGTTTGGCGTTTTGCAGAAGATTAAAAAGGATTTGCAGCACCTTGTGGCGATCCACGAGCAGGGGAGGGGCGGCGACGTAATCGCGCGTCAACTCGATATTATGGTGGACCAGAATTTCCCCCTGCATGCGCAAGGCATCTTCCACGATGTCCTCCAACATGGCGATTTCCCAAACCCCCGAGATTTTGGCGTAGGCGTGTTGAGTGGCCACGATCTCTTTGATGTGTTGAATATTCTCGGTGAGGGATTCGACCTTGCGGTTGAGGTCGGATTGCTCCTGCGTCAGGCGGGAGCCGAGTCGCTTAAGATAATTGGGTATCTTTTGACCGCGGGGATCCTCCGTTACGAATCGCCCCAAATCCTGCCCTTTTGACGCCAGCAGATCGGCCAGTTTTCTGACCGCGCCTACCTGGGAATCGTGAACATCATTTGCAATGGAAGAACCCAGCAGATTGACGCTGTTCAAGACATTGCCGACGTTGTGGAGCACATAGGTGGCCACCTCCGCCATTCCCGCCAGGCGGGAGGTTTTCAGGAGTTGCTGATGGGTGCGTTCCATTTTTAGTTCAATGCCCTTGCGTTCCTCGATTTCGCGCTGCAGGAGCATGGTGCGTTTTTCGACCTGACGGCGCAGCAGCACAATCCAACAAACGGCCACCACCAAAATACAGGTCAATGTCCCCGCTATCGCCATCGTGTGCTTGAAGTCCCACCAGGGCGACCGTTGTAACACTGAAAGGTCGGACTTCCGGCCGACCAGAAGTTTAAATGAACTGACGCTGCTGCCAAACTCTTCGTAGGGAGTGGGCTCAGTCTGGCAAACACCCGTTACGCGTACCCGGCTCCCCGGGTCAATTGACATGATCGGTTCCTGGGCAAATACCTCGAATACATTCTGCCGATCGCGGAACTCCATGACGGTTTTCTGCCCGAAAATTTGCCTGCTTAAAAGCACCCCTTCCAGTCGGACGAGAGTGGAATCCAGGTTTCCGGCAAAGATACCGTTGACATCGGTAGGCACCGGCGTCACCGGAGTGGAGTGCCCCTTGCGGTGGAACAGGGATTCGGTTAAAACCGGCGAGTAACCGCGCAACTCTGGAAAGCCGACGACTTCAATTAAATCGCCGGGTTTCATTGGAGAATCCGGGCTGACTTGATGGCCCTGGGTGCTTTGCCAGAAAACCCAATGCCCCGAGCGGGTCAAAACAATGCTCTGCTTGGCGACGGCCATGGCGCTGCCGGTTCCATCCTGCAGGAAATAGTGATCGCCATCCTGCAGGGTCAGGACACCTTCGATTTTTACCCGGCGGCGAAGAGCCTTGGTTCCGTAACCGTGCAACAAGCTGCTGATTTTTTGAGTGGGCAGTGAAAAACCGTCCGCCGGCTGTTTTTCAACCTCCACAAATTCCAGCGACGGCACGATCAAGGTGATGCCGCGCACCTGATGTTCGTCTCGGGCGAGAGTGCCGACTCCCCGCATGCGAACCACAGCGCCCGCCAAATTATCGACGAGGGCAGCCGGGGCACTTCGGATGGTGGCCAGTGCCTGTTCTCCTTCGCATTCCAGCAAGACGTGCGATCCATCCGAGGAATGCACCACGCCCTCAATTTCAACCCACTGATCCACGCCGTGACCGCTGGACAATTCGCTCCACGAGGATGGCTGGGCGATAGGCAAGCTGCCCTTGCCGAGGGATTTCACACTTTCGAGCCGTACGGCCACATCGCCTTCCACCCAATCCGCGACGCCTTGAACCGTGACGTAATCCCCCACGGTGGGCGTGAGGTAAGATTGTTCCGGAAGATAGACGAGTTCGATGCCTCCGGTTTCATCCTGAATATAGGTGCCATACAGATCGGTTACGACACCTCGGAGCGAGACCCTGGGCTTTTGCCTCAACTTATCGGCCCCCAACTGGCGAATCTCGCGGATGCTGGTGAGAGGCATGGCCCCGGGTTCGCCGGCGCCGGCCTCGGTGGCATTGGCCAATGGTGGCGTTTGCACCGCGGGTGATTCCAGAGGAATGACAGCTTTTAAGGTTGCTGCCCAAACAATTCCCACCACCCGCTGCCCCTGGCTGTTGAACACTCCCTCGCAAACTCCGTTTACCTGCACCCGCATTCCGGGGATGAATGAATTCTCCGCAGGTGTCGCGTGCAACACTCTCACGGAAATGGAGTAACCATTTTCGACTAGTTCAAAACTCAACCCCTCGGCCGAGCGTCCCACGAAACCGATTTTGCCGCTGACCTGTCCCCAACGCATTTCGTCTTTGGATTCCCAGGGTTCTCCAATGGTCATCGGCGCCGGGACGGAAATTCCCGGTGGCCCTTGCTGAGCCAATCGAATATCCGCTATTTCGGCTCGTTGTCCGATGGCGTGGCTGATGCCCTCCACGCGAACCCGCTGGCCTGGTAAAAATCCAGATCGCAAAGGTGGGGCCTGGATGGCGATATCGCCCGTGTCATCCATCAGGCAACATTGCCCCGAAGCCTCCAATGGACCAATAATCCACCCGTCCAAACGCACCGCATACTGCTTTGCCGCCTGGCTTCGCAATTCGATGAGATCGGCGATGTTTGAAATTACCAGGCTGGTGTGATCGGTGTATTGCCATTGGATCCAGGAGGCGCGGGTTCGGGGATTTTGATTGGCGAAATCCAGCCATTTCGTGTCCGCCTGGCCATCAAACAGATTGAGGACTTTCTCCAAATTCGGATTTTCCCCCTGCGCTGTAATCCGGTCGGCAAAGATCGGCGAAGGGTCCAAATCATTCTCGGTTTCTCCCAGAGGTTCCAACCCGGCCAGTTGGATTGAATTAGCCTCCGCAGGTTCGCGGATGCGTTCAATTTCCAGACGATACATGTTAAACGCCGTCCGGTTGGGTATCTTGAAAATTTGCCGCTCATGCCGTTTGGAAAACAGCACGTCTTTACGCTCATCCAGGTTGCTCCAGGTATTACCGCCGTCGTTCGACCCGAGCAGGCGCCAGTCCATTGGATCGCGCTGGGGAAAATCATTCGCCGATGTCAGGGCATATTGCCGAACTATTTTAGCCGGCAAAACGGCATTCGTGGGCGCCGCGAGGAGGCCGCGATTGAAGAATCGAGGCAGCAACGCAGCCCCTGTGCACAGCAATATCCTGCTCCAAAAGATAACTTTGCGGCTTCGCCGGATTTGCTGCGGCATGACGGCCATCTTAAGACCGGACAGTTACAGGTCAACCTCACGATTCTGGTGGGCTCTTGCGCGAAGTTCTTCACCTTCCGGAATGAGAGCCTCTTCTTGGGATGGCAAGCGAGAGCGACATGCCGCTCGCAAATATTTAAAAAGCAACGACTTGGCCGGAACGTCTCCCATCCGTTTAAATCCGGTTGCGGAGTCCGATCAGGGGGATTCTGTGCCGGGGGCTGGCACTCTTCCACCCGTTTTTTGGCACAAACGTCCCGCGCTTGATTGCAAATAGTCCGATAACATGTTCATATTTGCTGAACCAAAATATGCCTACAACCTTTTTGGCAGCCGCTCAATCTGAAGGAAAAGAAGGCCTTTCGTCCGGAACAATGGTCTTCCCAAGAGTCCCAGCATCGAATCAACCCTGACTATGAAAACAAACAAAACAATCCTGGCAGCGTCCACTTCGCTCCTGGCGGTAGGCATGGCTCGAGGAGCCGTGGTCATCAATGACATAAATCAGACGGTGGGCACCAGCTCCAGCGGATATCAATTTGATTTGAATGGTGACGGGAACAATGACTTCAATGTCTTTTTCGACAATAACAACAGCGTCAAACCGTGTGTCCTGGGCGCTAACAGTAGTTCCGGGTCCTATCCCGGATCCTTTCCCAATCCGACCCCGTTTGTTTTTAACGAGCTGAATATGAATCCGGGGTCTCCGGCGAATAATGATAATAACGGAATCCCGGTGATAACCGGCGGCACGACCATTACCAGCGAATTCACCGTGGGCCCGGAAACTCTCACGATTGGCGACCCGGGCGGCGACACGCATGGCAAGAATGAAGGTTATCTGTATCAAAACGGTGAAACAACCGTGGTGGGCCAATGGCCATCCGATCAGGACACCGTTGGGTTTGTCGGGTTGGCCATGGTTGACTTCAACCTCGGCACCACCAATTACGGCTGGGTACAACTGGATTACAATGCACCCAATTCGACGTTGACGGTGCTCAATACCGGATACGAAACCACGCCCGGCACGGATATAACCACACCCGTTCCCGAGCCCGCGACGGCGGCACTGGTTGGCCTAGCGGGAGCATTGCTGGTTTTGGCTAAAAGAAAGAAGGCGTAAAAGGCGATAGCCCGTGAACGCCAAAGATGACCGGACCATACCCATTATTTTCACTCGCTCCGTCCCACCCGGAGCGATGATCCCCCCACTGGATCTGTAACAATAACCACGCCCAACTATGAGAACAAAAACAAACAAAACAATCCTGGTAGCGTCCAGTTCCATACTCGCGGCGGGCATGGCCAAAGGGGCCGTTACCTATCATTATGTCAATCAAAGCCTGGACCCCACTGCTAATTATCAATTCGATTTAAATGATGATGGCACCAATGACTTCAAGGTGTTCTTTGACAATAACAACAGCGTAAAACCCTGCGTCGTCGGCTCAAACAGCAGCAACAACGCCTATCCCGGAACATTTCCCAATCCGATCCCGATGGTTTTTAACGAGGAGAACATGAACCCGGGATACCCGGCGAACCCGGCAAGTAATGATTATAACGGAGTGCCGGTGGTGCCGATCGGTACGACGGTCACCGGCCAATTCACCGTGGACACCAATACCCTCACGATCGGCGACCTAGGCGGCGACCAGCACGGCAAGAATGAAGGCTATCTGAATCAAAACGGCGAAACCACAGTGGTTGGGCAGTGGCCCGCCGGTCAGGATACTATTGGTTATGTGGCGCTGGCCCTGGTGGACACCAACTCTACTCCCGCCATTACTAATTACGGCTGGGTGCAGTTGGAGTTGGATTATACCCAACCTACCGCGAAGTTGACGGTAATTGATTATGCCTATGAAGATGTGGCCGGCGCCAGTATCGTCACGGGCCAAATCCCGCCCAGCGCTCCGGTCATCAACGTCTCGCCCACCAACCAAACGGTTGTGGCCGGCTCAACGGTAATCATGAACGTTATTGCGTCGGGTAATCCTTCGCCGACGTTTCAATGGATGGCCGGCGCGGTTGGCAGCGGCAATTACACGAATGTGCCGAACGCGGGTGACTTCTACGGCGCCAACACGCCGACCCTGACTATCTCCAACGTCGTGCCTGCGAACCAGCTTGACTATGTCGTGTCGGTATCGAATTCCTTTAGCTCGATTACCAGCAGTCCCCCTGCGACTCTAACGGTCCTCGGCGCTGGTTTGACCGGACCCGTGCCCGGCCAGCAGGTTATTTACTCTGGATACCCGGCACAATTCACTGTCACCGACCTCGGCGGGGGAGCCATCACCAACAACTGGCAGTTGAACGGGGCCAACCTTGCCAACGGCGGGGTTTATTCAGGCGCCACCACCACGAACCTCATGATTTCAAGCGTGAGCCCTGCGACGGTTGGTAATTACCAGGCGATCGTCAGCACGGCCTATGGCGCGGTGACAAGCAGTGTGGCCCCCCTCGACATAGCGTATCCGGACGGATCCATCTATGAATCCGCTGTGCGCGCTGACGGGGCAATGGATTACTATCGGCTGAACGAAACCTCCGGCACCAACGCCTGGGATTTTATCGGCGGAAAAACCGGCATCTACGGCGCAGATGCCACGCTGGGACAAGCCGGGCCCACCTCAGACGCGGGCTTCCCCGGATTTGTCAGCACGAATTACGCGGCGACATTCAACCAGCTCGACAAGATGAACTTTATTTCGGTGTTGCCCTGGAACTTGAATACCAACACCGTGACGATGACGGCCTGGATCTATCCGCAATTCAACCAGGGAAATGCCGGTATAGTTTTCACTGCCGGCGCCGGCAACATGGTTTGCGGCATTCGTTATGACGCAACCTATCTAAACACCAATGGCATCAATGACGGCGACATCGGTTATAGTTGGAACAGCGACTTTGGCAACGGGAACTGGGATTCCGGCATTACCGCTCCTCACGATCAGTGGTCCCTGGTTGCCCTGGCGGTTTCTCCCACCGATGCGACGCTCTACATCATAAATGCCAACGGGGTCCAATTTTCGACCCATGTCAATAATCACGACCCGGCGGCATTTAATGCCACGGAATACATTGGAACCTATCCCCTGGAAGGTACGAATACCTTCAATGGTTTTATCGACGAAGTTGCGATCTTCAAGTCAACCTTGTCCTCGAACCAGGTCTATGGTCTCTACCAGAGCGCCCTGGGCCAGAGTGTGGTTCCACCGGCCCTCTCGATCGCGCCGGCGGGAACCAGTGTCCAGGTGCGATGGACCGGCGGAGTGCTGCTGCAAGCAACCAACCTTTTGGGCCCGTGGGTTACCAATACGGCCACCTCGCCCTACACCGTCACTCCGACGAGTCCCCAGCTGTTTTTCCGCGCCGAACAATAGCGGCGCTTGAACAAGTTCCGGAAGGCGGTTGGAGCGATCCAATCGCCTTCTTTTTTGGAATCATTTCATGATACCCAGGGGTATTTTTACACCGGGATATTTTTTTAAGTGTTCTATCGGGTAGTTCATCAGAGGCTCCGGGCGTACGTATGCCGTGGTGGCAACTCGCTGCCACCCATTCGCAGGGCAAGGTTGGCGGTTTCCCGATGTTCCATTTCACCGCCGCGAAACTGGAGTCGTTTAAGATCGTTCGGGACCGGTCCGACCGTCACGCAGGTATAGCGGAGCAAGGCCACATTTGCCAATGAGTTCAATAAACGGTTTCCAGTCTGAACCACGCGGACATCCATAAACAGCATGTCCAGCTTCCGCCGCATCAGGAACACTCCCACCGGACGCGCGCCATCGAAAAGGATGGCTGACAAATCCAGTTCGAAACCGTAAGGACAATCGTCGCGCCAGCGGTCGCACACTTCTTCAGCCGGCATCAGGTGATAAGGTTCAATGAAATCCAATATGGTTTCGGGCCGGTGATGGCGGATGGAATCCGTGCGCCAGGCGGGAGGGAATTTATCGCGCATGCGTTCAGCGATTTCCATTGTCCGCGCCCGGGCTTCACGGGCCGGCACTTCAAAGAACCGTTCGGAATGCAAAACTACGAATCCATTTTCCTTCAGCAAGGGAGCCCATTCGCTTTGGTCAAGCAGCAGATCAGCATAGCGCAGGCTTCGGATCCCCGCAGCGCGTCCGCGTTCAGCGAGTTGTTGGATCAAGCGGCTGCAGGACGCGAGTCGGACCGCGCTTCCTGGCTGAACCGCTAGCCGGAAACCGAGCGCGTCGCCCATCGGCCACCAGGCTGCCGCCGCGACAAAACGTTCCAGCGGTTGGGTCTTCACGGCCACCAATACGCGCGCCTGGCGCGGCACGGGAGCGGCGCGAAAAAGATACAACGCGCGGTCGGCGTCCGCACGAGTGGGTTCGCGCACAATCAAGTCGGTTGGTTCGGAACCGGTCATCGCTTTGTGATAAGTCAACCTCGCGGCAACGCAAGGCGAATCAACTGGATTCCATCGAAAACGCCGCATATCATCGAAGAAAGTTTTCCCATATGCCTGGGCGCCTATTGTTAGTGGAGTGGGATGCCGCCGATTGGAAAGTGCTGCACCCTTTAATTGATGCTGGCAAAATGCCGGCGTTGAACCGGTTGGTGGAAGAAGGGGTTTCCGGTGAATTGTTATCGGTCCAACCTCTCGCGCCGGCGCTGTTATGCGTTTCCATGATTACGGGCAAGCGCGCCTGGCGGCATGGGGTTTGTCATGCGATGGAACCCGGCCCGCAGGGCCGGCGAGTGACGATTTCCGCGACCGCCCGGCGAACGGCGGCGCTGTGGCAAATGCTGGCGCATGCGGGAAAGCGGAGCATTGTGGTCGGCTGGCCGGCAACTCACGATGAAAAAACCGGCGGATGCCTCTTTGTCTCCGACCGATATCCGCAACCCACAGCCGGTCCCGGCATACAGCCGTGGCCGCCGGCGTCCGCGGGAACTTACTGGCCAGAGGCGTTGCGGGCGCGGCTCGATCCGAAAAGGACAAGCCCCGAACAACTCGATGCCTCCGTGATTTCGCGTTATATCCCCGAATGGGATCGCATCGACCAAAAACGCGATCATCGCCTCGGGCAATTGCGGTTGTATTTGGCCGCCGACTATTCCTACCAGTCGGCCCTGTTGGAATTGTTGAAACAGGAGCCTTGGGATTTCGCGGCCGTGCGTTTTCCTGCTCTCGGTCCCATCAGCCAAATTTTCATGCCGGCCCATCTTTTCCAGCCGGGCGCCTCCGCGCCGCCGGAGTTTGAAGTTTATAAAGGTGTGCTGGAGATGACCTGCCGGGTCCTCGATAGCATGTTGCACCAATTGGCGGCACTTGCCGGCAAGGATGCCACGATCATGCTGGTTTCGGCCCACGGCTCGCGCACCCAGGGCGTGCCGCCGGGCGGATTCGGCCGCGGAGACGAGGAATCCTGGAAATCCCCTTACGGAATTTTTGCGGCCAGCGGTCCCGACTTCGCCCGCGATGCGCTTCTGCACGGCGCCGGTGTGTTGGATTTGGCGCCGACTATTCTTACCTCCCTCGGATTAGCCATTGGCGATGACATGGAGGGGCGGGTGCTAATTGAAGCTTTCCGCACCGCCCCTGAAATCACCCGGGTGGAATCGTGGGATTCGCTGGTTGGAATTCAGCCGCGGGCGGATGTGGAAAATCCAGCGCCGGATAATCCTGCTGCGACAACGTTGCGCCGCGAATCGGACTGGCTGTTCGCGCAATCTGCGATGGAAGCGGGACGTTTTGCGGAGGTGTTGCCGGCATTGGACCGCTTGTTTCGCGGATTTCCGGAGCGCGCGGAAGTGGGCTATGCGCTGTTTCAATGTCAGTTGGCGTTGAATCAATTGTCCGGTGCCGCCGACACTTTGGAAGTTGTGCTCGAATCCATACCGCCGGGCGTCGCTTCGCTTTTGCCCCGCGCCGAACTGGCGATAGCCAAAAAGGATTTTGCCCAGGCGCGCACTCTCGCGGCCGAATTAAATGCGCTCCATCCAACGCATCCCTTGGCGTTGCGCCGTCTGGGGCTGCTGTTGCTCCGGCTGCGGGAGTGGGACACGTTGGAGCAAATCGCCCGCCGGGCTTTGAGCGTGGAGGAACAGGATCCCATTGCCTGGCTGGGATTGGCGGCGGCGCAATTGCGAACGGGGAAACCGAAGGAGGCCGAAGAATCGGCGACGCGGGCGATCGGCCTCAAATATTTTTTGCCGGATGCGCATTTCATCCTGGCCCGGGCCCGCGTGGCTCAGGGCCGCTGGCTGGAGGCGCAGGACGCCATGCAGGCGTTGATGAAAATCCAACCCGAAAATCGGACGGCGGCGACCTACTTGAAACGGATGCCGACCAACTCCGCCGCCTGACACACGCTTCACGAAATCGAAAACCGGAAAACGAAGGCTATTGCGTCTGCACGCGGAAAAACATTTGAGGATACACGGGCTCATTGGTGTAGGGCGAAGCGGCATTGTTCGTGATCCAGGGCCCGCTCGCATTGGTGGCCTGTAACAGCACACCTGAGGGCCAGCTTAACACCAGATTGCCTCCCGACTGCTGGAGGTTCAAATTGACCGGCGCCAGGATGGATGGAGTGGTGATCCGCACATTGTCGATGAAGACGGTGTTGTCGCCGCCGGCTAAATCCGTTCCGACGAACGCCAAAGTTTGGGTGTTGGCCGTAGCCGTGAAAAAGGCTGTGTAGGTGGCATAGCTCGTCGCTTTTGACCCCGGATTAAAGCTGGCGATCACCGCACCATTGACCGTCAGGTCCCACGTCTGGGCCTCGCCTGACCGTTCCGCGGCCAGGAAGGTGATCGTGTAGTCTCTTCCCGCCGTAAAACCGGAGAGGGCCTGCGAAATACTTCCATACTCCTGAACAAACGCAGCCTGAACCCCCTGCGGCGCGGTCGGATTCCCAAACAAACTTCCATTGCGAACAATGCCCGATCCATTGGGAGTGACGCCACTGAACGTCCACGAGCCGCCGGCAGGATTATATTGGAAACCGCTGCCGAGGCTCGGCGTCTCAAAACCAAAGTTCGCATTAGCGGCATAGTTGAAAGTGAAAGGCGAAAGTTGCCACAGGTTGGCGGTGACGAAATGCGGGTTGTACCAGGATTTGTCCGAATACGTTTTCGAGAACCAGCTTTCGGGGGCGCCGTTGTCGGAAAAGCCAATGGTGTAAATCCCATTGCTGCCTGTGCCGGCGCAGATGTTGGGCATATACACTGAAAAAATGCCCTCGCCGCCCTGGTCCGGAATGGAGGCGATGGCAATATCGCCACTCCATGGCCCCATTGGCGTCGGGGCAAATTGCGCGTAGATATTCAGACTCAAAGCCGGACTATAAACCGCGCAATAATTGCTGGTGCCGAGCTGCGTTACTGACCATCCCTGAAAATCAGGTATGGCCGCCGCCTGGGTGTGATTCGGCACCCACGCGTTCCCGTTCCAATAGGTCCAGGCGGAATCCGTCGCCAAACCTCCGAAGGGCGCGCGCGCCACCTTGGCTCCATTGTATATATAATAATAGCCATCGTCTCCCTTGACGAAGGGGCCAAAGTCGTCGGCTCCCGGCGATGACAACTCCGTGATGCCATCGAGCGTCAGCCCCGGCAACGACAGCGTGGCCACGGCTATTCTTACGTTGGTGATTTCGGTGGCGTTGTCTTCATTTAGCAACACCAATAATTTATT
>DASZLX010000016.1:0-50950 GCA_035552155.1 Verrucomicrobiia bacterium
ATGAAGCAAAGTATCACCACGCCGTTCCGGCTACTCCTTTCCCTGATCTTTTCCCTCCAAATTATAAGCGCGGAGGCCAGCATTTCGGTGAACATCCAGCCGGGCAGCGAAACCGTGGCGGTGGGTGAAAATGTGGTCCTCGGCGCGATCGTGGTGACTTCGCAGGGAGAAACCATCACGGGCTACCAATGGTTCATGTCCGCCAACAGCCAGGGTCCTTTTATCTCGGTGGGCCAGTCCGCGGCATTGGTTTTGAACAACATTCAAACCACCGCCAGCGGGTACTATTATGCCCAGGTCACCTACCAGGCCGGTGGCGGCACACAAACCTTATCCAGCTCGCCGATCACCCTGGGCGTGGATGTGCATCCGCTGATTGTCACCCAGCCGGTCGGGGCCTCGCGTGACCCCGGCAGTAACGTGACTTTCAGCGTCATTGCGGCAGGCCAGCCGCAACTCCATTTTCAATGGCGGCACAACAATGCAAACCTGTCGGATGACACCCGTGTCACAGGAAGCGGAACGGCCACTCTCGCGATTCAAAATCTGTCCCTGGCGGACGGCGGCGATTACATAGTGGTCGTGGAGAATGCGTATGGCTCAGCCATCAGCCAGGTGGCGACTCTGAGCATGGCCTACATCGTGCCGGTCATCACCAGCGCCACCAACGCCACCGGCCAGCAGGGGCACGCCCTCGATTATGCCATCACCGCTACCGGCACGCCGTTCATCACCTTCGGCGCGGACGGACTGCCGGATGGCTTGAGCGTGAATCCCACGAACGGAGCTTTTTCCGGCATCCCGTCGGTCGCGGGCGTTTTCGACGTCACGCTCTTCGCCACGAACGGAGCGCAGACGACCACCGGCGATCTGATGGTTACTTTGGCCGATGATATTCCCGTCATCACCAGTTCGACGAACGCGTCCGGCAAACAAGGCTACCCGTTCACCTACACCATTGTAGCGACCAACGATCCCGCCTGGTTCAACGCTGAATCGTTGCCCGACGGTTTGACCGTGGACAATGCCAGCGGCATCATCTCGGGAATACCACTGGTGACCGGCTCATTCTCGATCATCATGGACGCCACCAACATCTACGGTGCCGCCACCAATCAAACGTTGACCTTGAATCTCGCTCCCGGCGCGCCGTTAATCACCAGTGTGCTCACGAACAGTGGCAAACAAGGGCAATCCTTCAGCTACACCGTCACTGCCACCAACAACCCGGCCACATTCAGCACCGGGCCATTGCCGGACGGATTGACGATCAATCCCGTCAGCGGAGTCATCTCCGGATTGCCACTGGTCTCCGGAACCTTTGCCGTGGCCATCGGCGCGGCCAATATGTTCGGGTCGGACAGCCAGGTGCTGATGCTGAATCTGGCCACCGGCGCGCCGGGGATTACCAGTTCGTTGACGGCCCGGGGCATGGAGGAAAAGAATTTCAGTTACACCATCAAGGCCAACAATTCGCCCACTTCCTTTTGGGCCCAGGACCTGCCCATCGGTTTGACGGTCAACACCAACACCGGCGCCATTACCGGCACGCCGCTGTATGCCGGGATTTATACCGTGCCGTTGTTTGCCGCCAACGCCTGGGGAGTGGGCACCGCCACGCTGCAATTGTCCCTCACCAACCTGGTCGCCGGCGGGTTGGCCATCACCGATGTGACGACCAATTACTTCTCTCCCTATTTGCTCGAATTCAAATTCTCACTGCGCGACAGCGATGATCCGTTGACGAACCATGCGGTCGTCGCCGCGCCTTCGCTTATGAGCGTGAAGGCTTTTGAAGACGACGCTGCGGTCAGCCCGTCGGAAACCGGCGTGATTCTCCAGCGCGCCGCCTCCAAAGTGCTCAAGGGTTATCTGGTTCTGGATTTCACGGCGAGCGTCGCGTCCCTCAAAAATGGCGACGCCAACAGCAACGGCATCTCCGATGCAGTGGACGCCGAGCTTGCTGGCGCGGAGGACTTCGTCAGTCAACAGCCGGCCGGTTCGCAAATCGGCGTCTATGAATTTCACCGCGACGACGAGGATCCTCAGCAGGTGATTTCGTTGACCACCGACAAGGGGCTTTTGACCAACGCCATTGCCGGGATTTGGACCAATTACGTTCAGGGCTTCCCCGCGGCCTCGCGCGCGTGGGACGCGCTGGGCGCGGCCATCGGCGCTTTGGGGACGACGAACACGGACGAGAGCCACTACATCGTCTTCATGTCCGACGGCCAGGATGATTCCAGCACCAACACCGTCGACAACGTGATCGCCGCGGCCACCGCCGCCGGCGTGCAAATATACAGCGTCGGCTTCGGTGATGAAATCGACACGAACACGCTCCAGAATATTTCCTCCTCCACCTTCGGACGATTTTATAATGCGGGAAAAAATGTCTCGGCGCTGGCTCTGAGCTTTGCCCAGATCGGCAAGGACCTCAGCAGCCAGTACATTCTGCGCTGGGCCACTCTGAAACGCTCCTCGACCCCGTTCCTGCCCTCGTTCCAAATCACTTATCAGGGAATCACCGCGATTTCTCCCACGAATCCAGTCGTCAGTGGCACAAACTTTGTGACCGTGACCAACAACGGAACCCTGGGCACGAACGCGGTTCTATTTTATACGACGAATTACATCATTTCGCCCTACACGCCGAGCGTTTACGCGGGCAACGTCCTGGGCGGTTCGCTGCGCCTGGTCGCGGATGCGGACGTGAATCCGGGAGCCATTGCCCTGCGCGCCACTTACGCCCCGCGCTACATCCGGCAATTGCACGTGCACTATCGCGCCAACTGGCCCGTGTCCCTGAGCCTCAATACCACCAACTCGGACGGATTGCTGGACGGATGGAGTCTGACGCAAACCAATGACGGCGCGGGCGGCCAATGGGCGCTCTTGAGTTGTGCCGATCCCTCCAATCTGGCTCAGAGCATTCCCTTCGCGACGTTTGGCAAGTTGCTGACATTTTCCTTCAGCGATCCCATCACGGCCAGCAACGCCTTCAGTCTGTTTGAGGTGGACAACACCATTTACACCAACACCGCCGGGACCAATTTCTACGGCTTCACACTGACGAATGCAGTCAATTTCATCACGCCCTATGATCTGCCGCCGCCGCACGGCACGCCCATTCCGTGGCTGATGTCTTATGGATTCACGAACGATTTCGCCGACGCGGAATTGTTGAATACGAATGGAAACGGTTTCTCCGTCTGGCAGGATTACTTCGCCGGTCTGAATCCGCTGGACGGCAATTCCACCTTCGCCGTCCAAATGGCGCCCGCGCAAATTCCCCCGCAAATTATCTTCAACACCGTCGTCGGGCGCTCCTATCAAATCGAATGGGCCACTGATTTGAATGGCCCATGGACGGTTTTGCGCGGGGATATCGCCGGCACGGGCGCTAATGTCACCTTCAATGACCTGCGCGATTTAAGCCAGGTGGGAGGAATGTTCTATCGCGTCGCGGTCGAAAGCCCCTGACGCCAACCCGCCGCATTGCTGAATTTTGGTAGGGCGCGTTGCTCCGCGCGCGCCGGTCTTGATTTGCACGTAAGCTCTGTGGTTGGCGAAGCTCAACGCGCACGTCACGCGTTTCGAATTAATCCGTCAGAAAGATGGGGTTTTTTGAAGGTCATTGCCGGGATGGCAATGACCGCACGCGAGGAGCTGTTACTTCGTCTCAATCTGCGCGAACGGGTTGTTCGTAAAGTCCCCGGACTTCTTGTCGCCGGCCTGGTCCGCTTCGCGCTTGGACTTGCGCTCGATGGGCACCGTGCCTGGTTGATCACTTTTGGGCTCGGGATCTGCGGGCTCTTCGTCCGAAGGTTCCGCCTCGGCGCCGCCCTCGACCTGCCGCGGGTTTTTCGCCCGCTTATTGCGGGGCAGGGGGCTGATCATTACGTTGATGCCTTTGCCGATGAGTTTCGGCTGGAAATCCGGGTGGCCATAAGGCGCGATGTTTTCCAGGAATTTTTTAATCACCTGGAAACCAAATTCCGTGTGCTGCATTTCGCGGCCGCGGAATTTCAGCGTCACCTTGACCTTCATATCCTCGCACAGGAAATCGACGGCATGGTCCGTCTTGACCCCGAGATCGTGCGGATCGATGCGCGGACTCAGTTGCACTTCCTTGACCGTGCTGGCGTGCTGGTGCTTCTTGGATTCCTTTTCCTTTTTGGCCTGCTCGTAACGGTATTTGCCGTAATCCACGACGCGGCAGACCGGCGGCGTCGCCGTCGGCGCAATTTCCACCAGGTCCACCCCGCTGGCGCGCGCCAGATTCAGCGCCTCGCTGAGCGACAAAACGCCCAGTTGTTTGCCGTCTACGGCAATGACTCGGACTTCGCGGGCACGGATTTTCCCGTTGACCCTTACGAACGAAGCGGAGGAAGAAAAATTACGTGAAGGAAAAGGGCGGCTCAAGCAACCCTCACCGGTTGAAACTTATTCATGCAGATTGATAACGGACATATCAGCGAATATATGGCTGGTACTTAAACCTCTAATCTAATTTGCGCAAGTAAATAATCGACTCGTAACCGCCTTGTTTCATGGGGTATTAACTCCATGCCAACTCCGCGACCTGCCGGATCGCAGCGGTTGGATTCGGAGCCGCAGCGCTTCATTAAGCGCACGACCACCTATTTCACGGGCGGCTTGGGCGCGGCAGCTTCCTTCTCTTCCGCAATCCCATTTCGCTTCGCCATGATCGCTTCCACGATTTTTTTCGCCAGGTCCGGCTTCTCGATCAACGCCTTCCGCGCCGCTTCCTTCCCCTGGCCAATCAGGTCGCCGTTGAATTGCAGCCACGCGCCCTTCTTCTCCACCGCCCCATTTTCAATTCCCACATCGAGAATGCTCCCTTCCTTGTCGATGCCATGATTGTAAATGATGTCAAACTCCGCCTCGGCGAACGGCGGCGCCACCTTGTTCTTCACAATCTTCACCTTCACATGGTTTCCCGTCGCGTTGCCCGCCGCGTCCTTCAACGTGTCCTTCCGCCGGATATCAATGCGCACGCTCGCGTAAAATTTCAGCGCCTTGCCGCCCGGAGTTGTTTCCGGGTTGCCGAACATCACGCCGACTTTTTCGCGCAATTGGTTCGTGAAAACGCACGTGGTCTTGGACTTGTTCAAAATCGCCGTCAGCTTGCGCAAGGCCTGGCTCATCAGGCGCGCCTGCATGCCCATGGTCGCCATGCCCATCTCGCCTTCCAGTTCCGCCTTCGGCACCAGCGCCGCCACGGAATCGATCACGATTACATCCAGCGCGTTCGAGCGCGCCAATGTTTCGCAAATCGTCAAGGCCTCCTCGCCGCTGTCCGGTTGTGACACCAGCAAATCATCGAGGTTCACGCCCAGCTTTTTCGCATAAGCCGGGTCCAGCGCGTGCTCGGCGTCGATGAACGCCGCGAGCCCGCCGGCTTTTTGCGCATTGGCAATCACGTGCAGCATCAGCGTCGTCTTGCCCGAGGATTCCGGTCCAAAAATCTCGACCACGCGCCCGCGCGGCACTCCACCCACGCCCAACGCCAGATCGATGGCCAGCGCGCCGGTGGGAATCACTTCAATCTGCCGCAGGGCTTGCGCGGCTCCGAGGCGCATGATGCTGCCGTCGCCGTAAGCTTTGGTAATGTCCGCAATCGCGGCTTCCAGGCTGCGTTGTTGCGCGGCGGAAATTTTGGAATCGGCGCCTTTGGCATCAGCGATCTTTGCTTCGGCAACGGCGGGGGATTTTTCGGCTTTCTCGGTGGTTTTAGGCGGCATAAAAATTCAATGGTTTGGTTCCCGGTTTGGAAGGCTCACCGTAAAAAAGTTTTCCCCGCAAGTCAACGGCTCCGTTGTAGCGGCGGTCTGTGACCACCGCATTCTCACCTCGTGACGCAGACATTCCTGTTCGCGACTTTTGCGACTTCCCAGTCGTCCGTTCAAATTTTGGATTTGAATATTCATTGATTGAGCCAGTCTGGACTGTGGGCAGGGACAAAGACGGTCTAACCCTTGCGGAAAGGAGCGCGGCTGTGTCGCAGACCAGCCGCAGCGGCATGATAAATTCAGTCGTTTCAAATATTCACTGAACCTTTCACGTGGCTGCGGCTGGTTCCGCTGCGCGGAACACATCCGCGCTCCGGGGTAGTGTCCAGACGTATCTCCTTCCAAGGAGAAGTATTTTCGCCCTTTGGTTTTGGATTTTCTTTTTATCGTCCCTCCCGGCGACCCTGAGACTCAGCGGATGAATCGCTTTACGAAGAACCGGCACTCTTCGACTCGCAATAGGTAACTGGCGGCCAAATAGACCACGCCGTAAGTTCCCAAAACCGCTGCAGCGCCTAAAATCGGCCCCGGGCGATGGAGGGCGAGTTTGACCGCCCACGCAGCGGACGCCGCGAGCGCCGCCGAAATCCAGAGCCGGGCGGTCAGGGACGCGGAAACACCGGTGTGCCCAATGCGTCGATTCAGCGTCCGGCGCAAAAGTGTAAATTCCACCCATCCTGCGACCCCGGTTGAGGCGGTCAGCCCCGCCACGCCCCAGCGCGCGTCGATGCCGAGCCATTGGGGCAGGGGAATCGCACATAAATATCCCAGTGCCGTGGTAAGCAAAACGCGCGCGACGGCGTACCGCAGCGGCGTGCGGGTATCGCGCAAGGCGTAATACGTTGAGGAATACAGGCGGCCCAGGGCGGATGCCACCAGTCCCACGGCGGAGCCGGCCAGGATCGACCAAACGTAGAGCGAATCGTCGTGCGTGAATCTTCCGGTTTGATACAGCGCGGCGGTAATGACGTCGCCCAACGCCAGAAAGGCAACGGCGGACGGTACGACGAAAAACGCGATGCGCCGCAGGCCCGCATTGAGCCGCGTATTCAATTGGGCGGCGACCCGCGTCGGGTCACCGAGGGCGCTGGACATCGCCGGCAGTTCCGCCGCCGAGATGGCCATGGCAAAAAGACTCACCGGCAACGTATTGATCGATTGCGAGTACGTAAGTGCGGTCACCGCGCCCGCGCCGACGAGGCTGGCAATCACTTGATCCACATAGCCGCTGAGTTGCACCACGCCGCGGCTGACGAAGACGGGAGCGAAATTCCGCAATACTTCGCGCACATGCCCGCCGCGCGTATCCAAGTGGAGCCGCAGCTTGCGGATGAGCCGCAGGACGACTGGCAATTGCACGCCGAATTGCAATGCACTGCCGATCACCGAACCCCAGGCGAGGTCAACCGCCAGGACGTCCAGATGTGCGCCGCCGAAAATTATCAGGGTCGCAATCATGGCGGCATTCCAGATGACTGGCGCTGTATAGGAAATGAAGAACCGGCGATGGCTGTTGAGTATTCCTAGGCACCACGCGGAAAAAACCAATAGACCGGCGCCGGGAAAAAGGATGCGCACCAACCGGATGGTCAGCTCGCGTTTCTCACCATGGAATCCGGGCGCGATCATCCAGATCAGGTAGGGAGCCGCCAGCACTCCGGCCAGCACGAGCACCGAGGCCGCCAGCGCCAGGATCGCCCCCACCGCTCCCGCCACGCGCCGCGATTCTTTCTCGTCGCCTTCGGCCAGCAGGCGCGCATAGACGGGGATGAAGGACGCGGAGAGAACTCCTTCGCCGAAGAGGTTTTGCAAAAGGTTGGGCACCCGGAATGCCGCCGCAAAGGCATCCGCGGCATCCGAAAGCCCGAAGTAATGCCCGAATATGCGTTGTCGGACGAGTCCCACCAGACGGCTGATCAGAATGCCTGACGCGACGAGGAACGCGTGCCGGCCGGTGCGCTCGCGGGGGGGCGTTACTGTTGATGAACCAGTTTCTTCTGCACCGCGTTGATTACTTTCTCCCTCTCGGGAAAGGAGGCTCATAAGCCGCCTCATACTGCCAAGCACGTTTTGGAGTGTCAGCCGAAAAGTGCCGTCGGACGTAATCTTTGCCGCGCGCCAGCCCGCGTGACGAATTCCCGCGAGACTGTTCCAATTGAAAACCAATGCTACGTATGCAAAACCATCCCGTTTCACCTGTGCTGGCGGTGTCATTTCTTTCAAAAATGGGGTTATCATCGTATTTGAAAGCCGCCCTCGCGCGAGGTCTAGTACTGCATGAAGTTAAATTGGTTAACGAGATAAGGCAGCGAATCGAGTTAGTTCCGTTGGTTATCTTTTTAGCAGGATTTAGCTCCGCAACACCTGTTGAACGTTATGCCAAAGGAAATCTCCATTCCGCTCTCAGACACTCATCTGCAAGGCGAATTAAACCTACCGTCGGACGCTTCCGCTCTCGTGCTTTTCGCGCATGGAAGTGGAAGCAGCCACCAAAGCCCGCGCAACCAATTTGTGGCGCGCGTCCTGAGCGAAAAAGCAAAAATCGGAACGCTCCTATTTGATTTGCTGACTGCCGAGGAGGAAGAGACCGAGGCCTACAGCCGTCACCTTCGATTCAACATTCCGCTGCTGGCGGAGCGGTTGGTCGCGGTGACGCGGTGGGTTTTGGATACAGTAACGACCCGGGACCTTAACATAGGTTATTTCGGGTCAAGCACAGGGGCGGCGGCAGCGCTCGTCGCTGCCGCCGAACTGGGCGAAACCATCGGGGCCGTGGTTTCGCGCGGCGGCCGGCCGGATCTCGCGGGGGATGCCCTGGCTCATGTGCACGCGCCCACCTTGTTGATCGTGGGCGGTAATGACAAGCCGGTCATCTCTCTGAACGAAGAGGCTTATTATCTTCTGCATTGCGAAAGGGCTTTGCGCATTGTGCCCGACGCCTCGCATTTGTTTGAGGAGGATGAAGCCCTGGAAAAAGTCTCCGAAATGGCGGCGGATTGGTTTGCTGCCCATTTTCATCCGATGACCCAGGACGCTTGACGCGCGGTTGAAGTGCGGGACCGCCCGGGAGATTTCTTCAATTCCCCGGCCGCTCAATCCCGCGACAGATCCTCATCCGGGATGATATGAGTGAAATCCTTGCCGCTTTTTTCCAAAATACTTTTCATTTGCGGTGACACCCATTTGTTCTTCCCTTTTTTCCGATCGTCTTTGACTGGGAGACGAAAATGGCCCGTGGAATCCGATTCGATCACCTTTTTCTCGACGAGCTGGGTGATAAAGGGCGCGGCCCAATTTGGATCCTCACGAAAACGCGATTTCCCGCCGGCCCGGCGCGCAATTTCCCGCCCGGAGACATACTGGTTCGGTAATGTCTTCAGATAGTCACAAATTTCCCTTTCTTCCGGCTCCAGGAAAGCGGTTTGCATAAGGAGGAGTCAATAATTTCGGATCACCAAAGACTCACAGTTGCCGCCCGATGGATTCTTCAAGCTTGATCGCGTCGGCATTAAACAAACGGATGCCTTCCGAAGTTTTCTCGGTCGCCATGGCATTTTCGTTGAACAGCCAGCGAAACTTTTTTTCATCCAGCGCGAGCCGCTCGATTTGGCTGTTTTTGGCCGACTGCGGGTCGAGTTTTCGGGGCAACGGTTCGGTGCTGCCCTTCAATTCTCCGAGCAATTGCGGACTGATGGTCAGCGCGTCGCAGCCGGCTAATTCCAGAATTTCCCCCTTGTTCCGAAAACTCGCTCCCATGACTTCGGTCTGGTAATCGAACTTTTTGTAGTAATCGTAAATTTCCCTCACCGACAGCACGCCGGGATCTTCCGCCGGGGCAAAATCCTTTTTCTCCTTCGCCTTGTACCAATCCATGATGCGGCCGACGAACGGAGAGATCAGCTTGACCTTCGCCTCCGCGCACGCCACCGCCTGTGGGAGCGAGAACAGCAGCGTCAAATTGCAATTGATGCCTTCCTTTTGCAGCGCTTCCGCCGCCTTGATTCCCTCCCACGTGCTGGCAATCTTGACCAGGATGCGCTCGCGCGGGATTCCGTACTGCTGATAAAGTTCGATAAAACGGCGCGCCTTCGCAATCAACCCTTCCGTGTTAAATGAAAGATCCGCATCGGTCTCGGTCGAGACGCGGCCGGGCACGATTTTCAGGATTTCGACTCCGAAAAGCACCAGCAGATGATCCATGACCTGGCTAACCAATGCTTTGCCGCTGGCGCCAGATTTGCGGGCTTCCGCGATGGCTTTTTCCACGATGCCTTTGTAAGCCGGCATTTGCGCCGCCTTGAAAATCAGCGAGGGATTCGTGGTCGCATCCTGCGGCGCATATTGTTTCAGCGTTTCGAAGTCCCCGGAATCCGCCACGACTTTGGTGAATTTTTTGAGTTGATCCAACTGGTTCAATCCGGCCTGCGTCGCCGGCTTTTGCGATTCGGCAATAGTGCTCATAAAATCATTCAGTTTGAAAACTGCTTATAAGTTAGGATGCGACGAATTCTTCGAAAGCGCAAACACGATTCAGCCCTCAGACGCGGGAAATTGCATTCAAACTCACCGAAACGCCCGCCCGTTGGCTTTGTCCAATCATCATGCGCTCACATCCGGACCGCCGCGCTTTCACGCTTATCGAACTGCTCGTCGTCATCGCCATCATCGGCATCCTCGCCTCGTTGAGCCTCGTCGTCATCGCTCGCGTCCGGGAACGCGGACGCGAAACGGAAGCCCGGCGGCAAATTCAGGCACTCGTAAATGCCATCAATGAATATCATTCTGACACCGGCGCGTATCCGGTTTCTGACGGAGTGCGAGCTGCGACTGCCGGGACCAATGATTTCACCTATGGCGGCGGTTTGCTCGATGCTGTCCTCAATGGTCCCGGACCCTGGTCTACCAATAACGCCGAAGTCATTGCGATATTGCTGGATCGCCAGCAATTCCCATCCGGTGGCACACCGACGGTTAATTTCGGTCACGTCAAAAACCTTAAACAAAAACTCTACCTCGCCGACGTGACCTATGCCGACTCCACGAATCTTCCCGGCGTGGGTCCGGACTTGGTTTACCGCGATCCGTGGGGCAATCCTTATGTCATCAGCATTGATTTGAATTACGACGAAAAATGCCGCGATGCGCTCTATGAAAAATCGAGTGTTTCGCAAAGCAGCGGCGTTTCGGGTTTGAACGGGCTGGTCAACGCCTCCGGACTTCCTGATCAATTCAGTTACCAAAACCACATCATGATTTGGTCGCTGGGCTCGGACAAGAAAGCCGACGCCGGCCCCGCTAACACGGGGGTGAACCGGGATAACATTATAAGTTGGAAATGAGAGCGCGAACGCTCAAAATTTCAACCTTACGCCGCGTGTCGGGTTTCCGAGGGCTGGGATTGCGGAACGCCCTCGATGAAATAATAAGGCGCCATGTGCGGCCGCGCTCGCGATGGCCGAGTCCCTTCCTTCGGCCAGGTAAAATGGCAGTCGAGGCAATAGAATTCCTTCGGCACAGCGCCAATATTAGCCAGCAGGCCCACCAGGAGATTCGGCAGCGTGGATTTGTGCGTGTATTGGGGATACTCGATCCGCAAAGATTGGCACTCGGGGCAGCGAATCACCCCGCGCAGCCCGCCTTCGGCGGCATCCCAATCCACCATCAATTGATAGCCTCGCTCAAATTGTTCCGCGGGAACATCGAGCCGCGCCCAGTGAACCCCGCTGCAATCGTGAAGCTCTGCAGCCAGTCCGGCTTCGCTCAATCGCTTTTGATACCCCTCGGCATCGGCGCGCTGGCGAAACATTGCGATGGAGATAGTGTTCATACAAAAACGTCGTCCTCCGATGCGCAAAAATCAACGTGGGGTTCCAACCCATGGAGGGGCGACCAGCGGAAAGTGTGGAGCTACGTGCCCCGCGAAGCCTCTATTGTGAGCCAGGTGGAATGACGAGCCCCGGCCCGAGAGCGGGAGAGGGTGACGGAATGCGAATTGTGTCACCGGGTTTGATATTGTTCAGATCCACATTTGGATTCGCCGCCTGGAACGCGCTCAGGGGCACCTTGTAGAGTTGGGAAAGCGCCTCCACCGTCTCCGTTTTACCCATGACGTGCGGCTGACCAGTTGGGGGTGCCGGCGTCGGCGCAGGCTCCGGCAAAGGAGGTTGGCCCGAGGCCGCTGTCGCCGCTTTGAGTTGATCCAGTTCCAATTGTTTCAAGGCGATGGCTTTTTGCGCGTCGGTCAGGTTCGTGTTCGATTGAATGTTGCTCTGGAAATTTTGGGAGGCGAGGTTGACCCCATAAATCGTGTCCGCCGTGCTCGGGTCTCCCGCTTGAATCGCGGTCGCCATGGCCTGTTGATAAAGCGGGTCCTGCAGTTTCTGATATTGCAGGTAACGATCCTGGCCGAGCGCGAGCCGGAGGGCGCTGTCACGTTGTTGTTGCAGCGAATTTCGTTGCGCGACGGTGATCGGATCGGTCGCCGTGCCCAACAATTGAATCTGCTCGTCAATGGAATCGGTCGCTCGAAAAATGGCGCGAAACTCTTCCGGCGTGGCGTTGAAATATTTCATCTTGCCCAGGTCCGCGCGCATGTTATTGGCCGTTTGCGAATAGCGGAGAAGATATTCCTCCAATTGCGCCGGCGACAGGACGGCAGCCAGCTCCGTGCGGGTTTGATCGCGCAACCGGGCCATTTCCGCGGGGTCGGGATTTTTCCCCGCGTTATGCACCTGTTCCAAATACGCTTGCATGCGGTCCTCCGCGCGCGAGCTGATATTGGCGACGGCCTGCTTGGCTTCGGTGGGAAGCACACCGAGAACCGGGCCGTCCAGCGCAATGCCGGGATGCGTCGGGCGGGGCAAGCTCGCCAAATCGCCGCCTTCCCAGTCGGGGCCGAGCAATTTCGATAGCAACGCGCGGCGCTGGCTATCGAGCGCGCCCAGCTTGGTGGCTGCCAGTTTGACGACTTGGGGATCCGGTTCGCTCCGCCACCATTCCTGCTGCGGCGTGAAAATTTCCGTGGCCTCACGGCGCGCGTAAAGGGAGTCCACGTCCGCAATAATGATGTCGCGGATGGTCTGTTCCGGACAACCGATGTTGCGGAGATTCGCAATATAAGTGGTGTAATCCGGCGATTCCACGTGCGACCAGGAAAGAAATTGGCGGCGCACGACGACATTGGTCTTTACGACCGAGTTGGTTTCTTCGAGGGACGCGGTATTGGCGGGCGCGGCTGTCCGACGGGCGAAGACAACAAGTCCCCCGGCCAGGGCAATATTGGCCAGCAGGGACAAAAGCAGCAGGACGCGCCAGCGCATAATGGTTCAATCAATGCGTGCCATACTAACCTTAAAAATGCAACGACCAAAAAGTTGCGGAAAAACTCACGGGCACATCTCAGTTTCTTGCAAGTACGGCTGCCATTTGAATCCCGACGGGATTCCGGCGTTCAGCCCCAGGTTGCGACGAAGGAGCTACCTTGGGGGTTGAATTTACAATAATTCACAACCCCATTCGGGGTTGCGGCTTGAATCAACGTTTTCCCATGGTAGCTCGTTCCTCGCAACCATGGGCTTTAATACACAATCCTTTTGGGATTGCCGCCCACGGCTTTCGGTTGCAAGAAACTGAGATGCGCCCAAAACTCACGTTAAGACCATTTCCGCCACCTTGAAAATTATGGCGAGGCACGAACTAACATTCCGCGACACGCTCATTGTATTGGCCGAGTGCGTCCAAAGAAGCTTTGCAAACTGGCTGCCGTCATTTTATCCTGAGATTGTGACTACCGTGAAAGAAATAGAAGCGGCCATTCCTCGCTTATCTCGCGCCGAGATCGAGGAGCTTCGTGCCTGGATCGATGACTTTCTCGAAGATCAATTCGAACTCACTGATGAAGTGAAGGCTAAACTCGATCAATCCCGTCGGGAAATAGCAGCGGGAAATTACACGACTCGCCAGCCAAAATAGTTGTGGCGGCCGCTCTTCAAATCTGGTCGCCTACATTCACAAAAGCTTTCGACGCTTTGCCTTCATCCGTGCGCGAAATGTTGCACAGCAAGATTGACGAAATGGGCATGCGTCTGGACACTTATCCTCACAAACGTTTGCAAGGCCGGCCTGAATTTAAGTTGCGTGTCGGCGATTACCGCGTGCTCTACGAATTGGACGTGAAATCCGGCCGTATCTATCTTCATTACGTCGGTAATCGGCGAGAGATTTACAAACGCAGTTGAATTGAATCGAATTTCGCATGAAACAAAAAGCTTACGCCCGCGCGGGTGTGGACATTGATTTGGGCAACAAGGTCAAATCCACCTTGCCGCAACTTCTCGCCGCCACCCACCGGCCCGAGGTGCTGGGCAAGGTCGGCGGGTTCGGCGGCCTGTTTGCCCTCGACGTCCGCAAATACCGCCAGCCCGTGCTCGTTTCGAGCGTGGATGGCGTGGGCACCAAATTGAAAATCGCCTTCGCCATGGACCGCCATGACACCATCGGCGCCGATCTCGTGAACCATTGCGTGAACGACATCGCGGTCCTCGGCGCCGAGCCGCTCTTTTTTCTAGATTATCTCGGCACCGGAAAACTCGAGCCGCGCGTCTTCACCGAGATCATCAAGGGCTTTGCGCGCGCCTGCTCGGAAAACCGCTGCACACTCATTGGCGGCGAGACGGCCCAGATGCCGGGCTTTTACCAGGCCGGCGAATACGACGTGAGCGGCACGATTGTCGGCGTGGTCGAAAAATCGAAAATGCTCAACGGTCAGAAAACCGTGAAGCGCGGCGACGCCGTCATCGGCATCCAGTCAAGCGGCCTGCACACCAACGGCTATTCGCTCGGGCGGAAAATTTTCTTCGAGCAATTGAAACTAAAGCCGAAAAGCTACGTGGCCGAGCTGAAAAATACCATCGGCGCCGAGTTGCTCAAAGTCCACGTCAGCTACGGCCCGCTCGTCCAGTCGCTTCTGAAACGCTTCAATTCGAAACTGGAAACCCCAAACTCAAAACTTCCAATCAAGGCCTTCGCCCACATTACTGGCGGCGGTTTCGTGGACAACATCCCGCGCGTGCTGCCGGACAATTGCGATGTCGTCATCCACAAAGGCGCCTGGGACATGCTGCCGATTTTCAAAATGATCGAAGCCAAAAGCGGGGTGCCGGACGACGAACTTTACCAGGTCTTCAACATGGGCATCGGCATGGTGGCCGTCGTGGCCGCGGAAAAGGCGCAAGCGGTCTTGAAGTTCATTCAATCACAGAAGCATAAGGCGTGGCTGATCGGCGAAGTGGTCAAAGGTGTTGGCGAAGCGCGCGTGGAATAATAATTGAAGCTTCCGCGTGCATTAATTGGCGGAGGACGGCGCGCCTGCGCCGTCCGCGCCGCGTTCAGCGGCGCAACGTTGGGCCTGATGTGCGCAGGGTGTGCTTCCGAATGCGCCGAACCTTCTTGCGTCGCGCTGGCTCTGGCTTTAATATTCGACCATCCTAATTCATGCCGAAACGCCGCAGAATAAATTGGATCGTCAGTGACGTCCTCCGCCGGGTCCTGAAAACCAAGCACGAGACGCTCGCGCGTTTGCGCGGCGAACGGTTTTATTGCGGCGCGCTGTCCGGTGAATCGGAATACAACATCACCGTCAATTGCGATGGCACGCTCACCTGCAATTGCCACGATTACGACGGCTCGGGAAATCTCGGCGACCTGAACGAGCACAGTTTTAAGGACGTCTTTTTCGGCCCCAAGGCGCAGAGCTTCCGGGATTCGCTCGCCAACGGGAAATTGCCCATCATGACCTGCGCTCATTGCGGCGATTTGAAACGCATCAAAAAATCCCGGCTGCACGAAATCAAGCCGCGCCTCCCGTATCGCGGGATGCTTTTGGAGAACACGGTCCGTTGCAATATCGATTGCGTCGGCTGCGATCGCATCCAGGCCGCCGGCCTGCGCAAAACCAAGCAGATGGAATTGGACAAGCTCGCCAAAATGGCGGATGTCGTCCGCGAGCTCGGCTTGCAACAGTTGTTTTATTTAAACCTCGGCGAGCCGTTTCTGTCGCCGAACATCGGCAAGGAACTGCCGTTGTTGCGCGAGAAAAATCCCGACTGCCGCATCGTGGTTTCATCGAACGCCATTATTCTCAACAACGACACCCGCCGCGAAGCCGCGATGTCCGCCAGCCACATTTTCTTTTCCGTCGCCGGCATCGATGATGCGATGCTGAAAAAATACGAGCACGGCGGAAACTTCGAGAAGGCGTACGAAAACATGAAAGCCATCGTGGCCTACCGCAATGCCCGCGGCTTGAAACGCCCGTTCCTCGAATGGAAATATCTTCTCTTCAACTGGAACGACCGTCGCTGGATGATCGAGCGCGCAATTGAAATGGCGAAGGAAGCGCAAATGGACGCGATTTCCTTCTGGCCGACGAACAATCCGTTCTACGGCTGGTCGTATCGCTATCGCCTCGGCATGTTGAACGACATCGGCAGGAAAACCTGGAAAGGCCGTGAAGTGGATTTGCGCGCGGTCAAGGATCCGCCCCTGGATTTCGTCCCGCCACAAACAGTGCCGGTCCCCGCGTGAATCCGAAGTTGAACAGGAGATAGCCGACGGAACAGAGATGGAAAAAATCCATCTGAATTTCCCCTCCGTTACCTCTGTTAGCTCCTGTTAAAATTTCCCCCGCCCGTCTCCTTGTTTGCTTCATTGCGCCGCGCTGCGTAATCTGCAGTCGCTTTTTATGAGAATTCTTGTCATTGGTTCTGGCGGCCGCGAGCACGCGTTGGTTTGGAAACTCGCGCAATCGCCGCACGTCACCCAACTCTGGTGCGCGCCCGGAAACGCCGGAATTGCACAGGAGAGAACCGCGAAAACCGGCGAGTTGATCGAGTGCGTCAACATCGCAGCCGAAGACTTGCCCAAACTCCTCGCATTCGCCCAGGAGAAAAAGATCGAACTCACCGTCGTCGGACCCGACAACCCGCTCGCGCTCGGCATCGTGGACTTATTTCAACAGAACGGCTTGCGCATTTGGGGCCCGAACCGGAAAGCCGCGCAATTTGAGTCCTCCAAAGTTTTCTCGCAGCATTTCATGGAAAAGTATGGCATTCCAACCGCCCGCGGCGCGACTTTCGCGGACGCGCGCACCGCCAAGGCATTTGCCGAATCACTCGGCGGAAAATGCGCCGTGAAAGCCGACGGCCTCGCGTTGGGAAAAGGAGTGCTGGTGTGTTCCGATGTTACCGAAGCGAACCAGGCCATCGATGAAATCCTGGTCGGCAAGGCATTCGGCGCCGCCGGCGCAAAGATTGTCATCCAGGAATTCCTCGAAGGCCCGGAGATTTCCCTGCACGCGCTCTGCGACGGCAAGACCGCAAAATTATTTCCCACCTCGCAGGACCACAAACGCGCGCTGGACGGCGACCGCGGCCTGAACACCGGCGGCATGGGCACCTATTCACCGACGCCGTTCCTCGATCCAACTCAACTTCAGGAAACCGCTCGTTTAATTCTCGCGCCGTGGCTCAAAGGATGCATGTCGGAGGACATTGATTTTCGCGGCATTCTTTATCCCGGAATTATCCTGACTAAAAACGGCCCGCGCGTGATCGAGTTCAACGCCCGTTTTGGCGATCCGGAAACGCAAGTCTATCTCACGCGATTGGAAAACGACCTCGTCGAACTGCTCGACGCCAGCGCCAGCGGCACGCTGGGCAGAACCGAGTTGAAATGGAGTCCGCTGGCGAGCGTTTGCGTGGTAATGGCCAGCGGCGGTTATCCGGGAAATTATGCCAAAGGAAAAACGATTAGCGGTTTGGACGAGGCCGCGAAATTGCCAGACACAAAAGTTTTCCACGCGGGAACGGCCAGGGCAGGGGAGCAGATTGTGACGAACGGCGGACGCGTGCTAGGAGTCACTGCGCTGGGTAAGGATTTGAAAACCGCGCAAGCCGCGGCCTATGCCGCCGTGGAAAAAATCCATTTTGAAGGCGCGCAATTCCGCCGGGACATAGCGGCGAAGGCGCTTTAGAACGTGACCGGCATTATTTGGATTCGGTGGAGAAAGTCTGCATGGCGCGCGCGCGTGCAATGACTTGGTCAGTATTCGACTTCTGCATTTGCACATCATCCGCCTGCCACGCACGAAGGCTATACAGTTGCGGTGGAGAAAGAATATTTGTTAAAGCATTGAATTTCTTCTCGTTTAATTGTTCCCATCGGGCAGCGCTATGTTCCCAGACAGTTATGGGATCAGCGGTAAATTCACCATCTAATTTGGCCATCGTATCGTTCAATTCCACATCGTAGAGGGCGGAAGATACCTGGTCCATTTGCCCGGCCGTCAGTTTGAGTCCGTATTGCAGTTCTCCCACCTCGCGGTGGAGTCTCGCCTGGAGGTTCGAGATTGCTTCTTTTTGTTTGAGTTCGTCATACGCAGTTTGCTGCTCTGGGGAGAGCAACGCGTTGATTTGGCGCTCGGGATCTTTACTGGACAAGTTCGTGACAATCCCCTCGATGGCCTGCATTTGTTCAGCCGAAAGCCTCAACTGCTCATACATCGTCGCCAATTTCGTGCGCATCACTGCCTTCAATGGCGCGTAGTTGATATAATAACGGGTAAACGGGGCATTGAGATTCGGCGCCCCCTTGAAACCGGCCATGTTGGGATCGGACCGCTTCGTCAAATCGCTGCGTAACTGCGTCACTTCGCCGCGAAGTCTTAATAGTTCTGCTTCATCGCGATTCGATTGCGTCTTGCCATCTTGAACCGTGGCAAGCTTGCCCTCCGCATCATCGCGTTCGTGCTTTAATTGCCTGATTTGTGCAATCAATGGCGCTTGTTGTTGTTGAAGTGTGCGGACCTGGCCGCTGAGTTGGGACATCTGCCGGGCTTCGTAGATGCCTGCTCCGGCAAGAATGGCGATGGTCGCTGTAACAAGTGTTTTTTGCAAAGCAGTCATGGCAATTGCTTTCGTTGCCGAGATGGCGGTTGAAGTGTGAACTGCCGTTCCGGCCAAAACGGCGGCAGCGGCGGAAATAGTCGCGGCCAGCGCGAGCGGAGCCGATTGAACCGCATTCGCCGAAATCAACACGATGATCCCCCCGGCGCCGATCGTAACGCCGCGCTTCGAGAAAAATTCCCGCAATCGCTCCACCGCCCGGCTCACGCGTTTCTGCGCCGCGTCATCGGACGTGCCGAGGCTTTGGCCGACTTCGCGCAGCGATTTGTTCTCGAAATAGCGCAGCAGAATCGCTGCGCGGTCGGGTTCGTCCAGCGCCTCCATGGCGTCGTCCAGCAGCGGTTCGATGTGGGGCCAATCGGTTGCGGTATTCATGTCAGCCATTTCCACGGCGAGACGTTCGCGTGCTTGCCGGCGGGATTCCCGGCGCACCACATCAATCGCTGTCCGGCGCGTCACTTGATAGAGCCACGCCGTGAGAAGGGTGTCCGATTTCAATTTGTCCGCGCCGCGAGCAAGATCGGCGAATACAGATTGCGAAATTTCCTCGGCTAATTGCGGCGAGCGGACCTGGCGCAAGGCGGCGGAATAAACCAGGTCCAGGTGGCGACGGACCAATTCCGTGAAGGCATCCTGCGACTTCTTGCGGACGTAACTCCGCAGCAGTTGCGTGTCCGATGTCATCATTCACCAGTATATCGGCGCCATTAGCAAAAATCCGACAAAATCCATGGGAAAAATCGGCTTATGCTCGCGGTATTTTATCCCTTTTCGATTGACGCCCGGCATTGGCAATTTAGATTGCCGCACATGATTAAGAGTGGCGCCAACCCCAGCCTTCCCGGAATTAAATCCCTGATTCGTTTAGCGTGTGTGTTTGGTTTCGCCATTGCCGCGCTCTCCGCCGTAGCGGCCACTGTGCCTGCGGACCAGCCGAATCCCGATGAACAATTCATCCACATCATGGGAATGATCGATCGCGCCGACGTTTTGCGCACCGCGGGCCAGTTGGATGCAGCGAGAGCCGAGTATCGTGAGGCGCAGACCAATCTGGTCATGTTCAAGGCCTATAACCCGCTCTTTGACCCCAAAACCGTCACTTATCGGTTGAATGAAGTGACGGCCAGAGTCGATGCCAGGCCGCCGGTCGTCGAATCCGCCGCCCCGGTGTCGCATGCGAACCGGGAAACGGCACCGGCCGCCTCCAAATCCAAATCGGCCGTGAAATTGATCGACCCCGGCGCCGAGCCCCGCCAGGTGCTGCGCCTTCACGTCAAACCAGGCGACAAACAAATGGTGATCATGACCGTCAAAATGAACATCGATATGGGTATGGCAATCGGCGGCACCAATGGTTCCCGAGCAATGGACATCCCGGCCATGAACATGCCCATGGATGTTACCATTGAGAGCGTCGCGCCCAACGGCGACATCGCTTACCAGGCAGTTTTTGAAGAACCCGGTGTGGTGACTGAATCAAACACCCCGCCGCAGGCGGCGCAAATGATGAAGATGGCGCTGGGAAAAATAAAAGGAATGACCTGTGATGGTGTCATTTCAAGCCGGGGGGTTTCCAAGAGCGTTGACGTCAAAGTTCCCCCGGATGCCGACCCCCAGATGCGCCAATCCATTGAGCAGATAAAGCAATCCATGCATAATGTGGGCACGCCCATGCCTGAAGAGGCCATTGGCGCGGGAGCCAAGTGGGAAATCAAAATGCCGGTCAAATCTCAGGGAATGTCCATTGACCAAACGGCGGATTATCAACTGGCTTCAGTCCAAGGCGATAAAGTGAACACCACCTTTACGTTGACGCAAACCGCCGCCAACCAAAAAATTCAAAATCCCAGCATGGGCAATGTGCAGATGACGCTCCTTCAATACACGGGGAATGGGACCGGCAGTGTCACAACTGACCTCTCGAAACTTATGGCCTTGCAGGCTAACATGAACATGCAGATCGACCTGAACTCGCAAGTCACCGTCGGTACCAAGACCCAACCCATGAACATGAAGATGGGCATGGATATGACGCTAGAATCCCAGTAACCGCCTGTTTTTCTAAAATATCAGCAATCCGGCGTTAGGCCTTCCTCAGGGTGGGCTTTGCACAAAAAGTGGTGAATGACGGGCTTTTGGTAGGGACAGCGCGGTGCGCTGTCAGCGCCGCGTCCAGCGGCGCAAGCGTGAATGGCACGTATTGGCTGCATGATTCCGTCCGCTGAACCCGGACGGGGACGCCGCAGCGCGGCTTCCCTACCCACCGATTTAGCCCGCCGCTCGACTTTTTGTGCAAAGCCCCCCGAGGGCTGTGAATAACTTTTTCGCCGCTTTCGCTGTCTGGACTTGCCCAAAACCGGTTTTTCGCGTAATGTCCGCCGGTCGATGGGATTAGTTGTGACAGAAGGAATTAGAAGGCCGTTTGACCACCTCCAAACAAGGCACAAAACCACCTATTTTCGCCTCATCCCCCGGGGATTCCCCGAGGAAAATCCAGAGTTGTACTGAGTCTTTTTTCAGCGATAGCCTATGAGACAACGGGCCGGAAAAGGTGTTAAGTGAGGGAAGTATGAGAGCGTTTGCGTCAATACTATTGGTGTCGTTACTGCCCGTTTGTGGCTTCAGCATGGACCGCTCGTCGGCCCTCTCGATGCTGGAAACCGGCAATGACGATCAAGCAATCGGGTCCGCTGGTGAAATCAGCCGTTTTCAGGTGAAAAAGGCGGAATGGCGGAGTGTCACGAATTCGGCCAATTACAGCGATTCCGAGACAGCCCGGAAAGTGATGCTCCAGCTTATGGATAAGCGGATTCATGCGTTCCAGGCCCATTTTGGCCGTCCCCCCACGGACTACGAGTTTTACGCGCTCTGGAACGCCCCCTCCCAGGCCTTGAATGGGCACATCAGCCGAACGGTGGCTTCGCGTTGTGAGCGCTTCGCCAATCTCTGCCAGCGGGATCGTAAAATAGTGCAAATGGCCAATGCGCGGGTCGCGTGGTAACCTGTTAAACCTAAGATAGATTCGCGTATCCACTTCCCCCCATTACCGCGCGCTCCTGGATTTCTTCCCCGGTCCGCCTCGGAATGCGGGAGGAGGCCGGGGAGTGAGGGCCGGCTGGGGGTTCAAGCGGAACCTAATTGGGCGCAGAAATGGAGATAGGGCAGAGAGGGTCTTCGCACCGGATTCGGCAGACTTCCTGTCCAATCTTCAAAATATCCCAAAAAGCAGCGTTTTTACGTGTGGCAAGGAGCCTGCTTGGCAAGTCCCTTACCCGCCAATAACAGGGAAAAGGATCCCCTGTCGCGGCGTAGCAAAAGTATGAATTTGCCGAAAACCGAATCGTTTAACACTGTCTGGACCTGGCTCGGTGTCGTTTTACGGAACCAATCTCATCACGCTCGCATCTGGTTGGCCGGGGAATTGAAGGAAGCGCGGTTTTATTACCTGCGTTTTCGCGCTGAAAAGGGCGATCCCTCTTCCGAGTATCACCTGGGTCTCGCCTTTGAAACCGGCGAGCATGGCGTGCAATCGGCTTACGAAGCGCACAAATGGCTTTTACGGGCCGCTTTTCACGGAATGGCTGCGGCTCAGGCCAAAGTCTCTGAATACTGCCGCGATGGCCGTGGCGTGCCCCAAAACAACGAGGAATCCTTCAAATGGTGTCGCAAAGCCGCCGAGCAAGGCCACACCGCCGCCCAGCTCCGCCTGGCCGAAATGTATCGCGACGGCATCGGCATCGATCGCAATCCCAAGGAAGCCAAGAAATGGGAAGACAAAGCAGCCACCCGCAAAATTCCCTTTACGCGAGCCGTCACCAGCGAACTCTCCGCCTATTCCCGCTGAGCGGATCCAAAAAGTTCCAAGTTCCAAGTTCCAAGTTCCAAGTTCCAGAGAAACTCCAAGCTCCAATCCGCCTCAATCCGCAACGCTTTGGACTTTGGACTCGTCCCGCCTGCATTTGACACGCGTGCTATAAAAGTCGCGGCAAAAGGAGGGAAGAAGGGCAAATGAAAACGGGAGCGAAACATTTTTGGGTGGGGCCTAACCTCGCGAAAAGACATCTCGCACGTGAATGCCGCCTTCCCTCCAAACTCCTCTCACGCAACAGCCTCAATATCCAATCTCAAAATTATCCGGGTAAATCCGGCCCAATCCCGGATCAAAAAATCAACCGCCATTCCAACCTATTCAAGCCTGTTCAACCGGGGGGTATGCCACGGCACGCATTCCAGCACCCGCGAAGCCCGGCCCTCTCGTCCTCGTCCCCAAAGCTAGCGCTTTTTACCCCCGGAGCTTGCGGGTTTCTCTGGAACTTGGAACTTGGAATTTGGAACTTCCCCCCGTTCACACTCCCCCTACTTTACATTCCTCCTCACTTCACGCATTTTGAGCACGCATGACACGTTCAGGGCTAATTCCACTTTTAACCGCCGTCCTGGCAATCGCCAGCCAGATTTCGCTTTCGGCGCAGACCAATGACGCCGCGCCCAACTTTCAGGAAGTGTACGACTTGATTCGGCAGCACGCTACGGGTGTGAGCGAGGCCGAATTAAATCGCGCCGCGGTCGAAGGCCTGGTGACTGCTCTCGGCCCGAAAGTTTCGCTGGTGACGAATAATTCAACGGAGGACACCGCGACGAAGACCCAACTGTTGACCCAGTCCACCATTTTCGAAGGTGACATCGCCTACCTGCGCATCGCGCGCGTGGATGAGGGTTTGGCCCGGGCCGTCCGGGACGCTTATCAGCAATTGAAATCCACCAACAAGGTCAGCGGCATCGTCCTGGATTTGCGCTACGCGGACGGCGCGGGTTATCCGGCGGCGGCGGCCGTGGCGGATTTGTTCGCGAGCAAAAGCCAGCCGCTTCTGAATGAGGGCAAAGGAATGATTTCTTCTCACGAAAAAAAGGACGCCATCACGACGCCCGTGGCTGTTTTGGTCAATCATGAAACCGCCGGCGCCCCCGAAGCATTGGCAGCCATGATTCGCGAAACCGGCGCGGGATTGATTCTTGGAAGTCCCACCGCCGGGGCGGCCATGCTCATGCAGGAATATCCATTGAAAGACGGCGAGCGCCTGCGCATTGCGTCCGCTCCCATCACGTTGGGCGATGGGACCCCGCTGCCCGCCCAGGGCCTCAAGCCGGACATTGATGTCACGGTGAGCGAAAAAGCCGAGCGAGCTTTTTACGCCGATGCCTTTCGGGTGGTGCCGGATGCGAAGCAGGCCACCGGCGCCTCTGCCACCAACGTCACCCCGCCTTATTACCGTCTTAACGAGGCTGAATTGGTCCGGGAACATAAAGCCGGCGAGAATCCTGAGGAACAGACCGCAGCCCGCCCGCCTGAACCACAGGCACCCGTGGTCAGCGACCCCGCCCTGGCCCGGGCCCTTGACTTGTTGAAAGGGCTCGCCGTGGTGCGATCAAGCAACTCCTGACCGGAGCACCCAAACTGATTCGGATTGACGATTCGACAGACCGGACTCAATTTCTTCCCAGACTTTTGATGAAGACCATCCTTTTCATTTGCACGGGCAACATTTGCCGAAGCCCAATGGCCGAAGGCATCTTCCGCCAGGCTATTCAGGGGCGCGGTAATTATCGCGTGGGATCGGCCGGACTGGGCGCCATGGAAGGCCAGCCGCCGAGCGCGCATGCCGTAGTGGCGGTGAAAGAATTGGGCATCGATATTTCCAACCAACGCAGCCGGATGCTCACGCCCTCGCTCGTCGCGCAGGCCGATTACATTTTCGGAATGACCCACAGCCACGTGGATACGGTCATGCTGCTGTATCCACAGGCGGCGGAAAAAACCTTTTTGCTGCGCGAATTTGACGACACGCTGGATCCGTTCGAGAAAGACATCAGCGACCCGATTGGCGGCTCGTACGAAGTCTATCTCAATTGCCGGGATCAAATTGAGCAGGGAATCGTTTCGCTGCTGCGCTTCATTGAAGGCGATGGCGTTCCCAGCGAGGTTTCCGGCAAGGCCGTCAACGTGGCGCTCGGCGCAGACCATGGCGGATTCGAGCTGAAGGAAACGTTGAAACAATATCTCGGCCAACGTGGCGTCAGCGTAGCGGACTTCGGCGCGCATTCGAAACAGGCGGCGGATGATTACCCGGATTTTGCCCAATTAGTCGGCCAGAACGTGGCGAACCACAAAGCGGAGCTTGGCATTTTGATTTGCACGAGCGGCATTGGCATGAGCATTGCCGCCAACAAGGTTCCCGGCGTTCGCGCGGCGCTCGTCAATGATGAGCATGACGCGTCCATGGCGCGGCAGCACAATGACGCCAATGTGCTTTGTCTCGGCGCGGGCAATACGGCGCCAGATGCCGCCAAAAAGATTGTCGAAGCCTTCCTAAACGCGCATTTTGAAGGCGGCCGCCATGAGCGGCGCGTAGTAAAAATGGAAACCCAATTCATACGTCGCGATTTGAAACTTAAAGCCATTGATCCCGAGATAGCCGATGCCATCGAGCACGAACGCGTGCGGCAATTGGAAAACATCGAACTGATTGCCAGCGAAAACTTCGTCAGCCCTGCCGTCATGGAAGCGCAAGGCTCGGTGCTCACGAATAAATACGCCGAGGGTTATCCCAAAAAACGCTGGTACGGCGGCTGTGAGAATGTCGATGTCATCGAGCAGCTGGCAATTGACCGCGCGAAGAAAATCTTTGGCGCGCAGCACGCCAATGTCCAGCCGCACTCCGGCAGCCAGGCGAACATGGCCTGCTATTTTGCCGTGCTGAAACCCGGCGACAAAATGCTGACCATGGACCTGAGCCACGGCGGGCATTTGACGCACGGCAACAAGGTGAATTTTTCGGGAAGATTTTTTGAGATCGTCCATTACGGCGTGAGCAAGGACGACGAGCGGATTGACTACGAGCAGCTCGCGCGCATGGCCCGCGAGCACAAGCCGAAGATGATCACCGTGGGCGCGAGCGCGTACCCGCGCATCATTGACTTCAAGCGCATGGGCGAAATCGCGCGCGAAGTCGGCGCGTATCTATTGGCGGACATTGCGCACATTGCGGGGTTGGTCGCCGCCGGTTTCCATCCCAGCCCCATGGAACACGCGGATTTCGTGACCACCACCACGCACAAAACCCTGCGCGGCCCGCGCGGTGGTTTGATTTTGTGCGGCGAAAAATTCGCGAAGGAAATTGATTCGCAGGTTTTCCCCGGCATCCAGGGCGGTCCCCTGGAGCACGTGATTGCCGCCAAGGCGGTTTGTTTCCAGGAAGCCTTGCAGCCCGCATTCAAGCAATACCAGGAACAGATCGTGAAAAACGCCCGGGCCATGGCCGAAGGCATGAAAAGAAACGGCTACCGACTCATCAGCGGCGGCACGGACAACCACCTGATGCTCGTGGACGTCGGCGCGCGCAATTTGACCGGCAAAGACTGCCAGATCGCGCTCGACGAAGCTGGCATCACCGTGAACAAAAACACGATTCCGTTCGAGACGCGCTCGCCGTTCCAGGCCAGCGGCATCCGCCTCGGCACTCCGGCCGTTACGACGCGTGGGATGAAGGAAGCCGAAATGGCGGCCATCGCGGACATGATTTCGGAAGTGTTGATGGATATTAAAAACACCGAAACGATTTCCAAAGTCCGCCAGCGCGTGCGGGATTTGACCGCGAAGTTTCCGCTGCCCTATTGATTTTGCCTCCGTATCGAAACAAAGGTAAATTCTTTCCATGAGCAAAAGTGAAATTCTTCAGGAATTGCCGAAGCTCAAAGCTGAAGAGCGGCGGGAAATTTTTGACCGTATTTGTGAGATGGAGGAAATCGCTCTTCTGCAGGGCGGTGAGCCTTCGATTGAGGAGAAAGTGTTGCTCGACCGCGAACTGGAGGACTACCGGAATAATCCCACATCCGGATCTTCCTGGCCGGAGGTTGAGGCTCGGCTTCTTCTGCCCTATTGAGTTGGGAGCGGTAAAACCGTGTGCTTCTTTTCGTAGTCGTCGAAGTTGCCATTCGGCTCCGTATGAATTTCCGCATGGCCATCGGCGAAGCCGTAGCCCTTTAGCCAGTTGCCCGCGGGTGATTGCCAGGATTGTTTTTCCCGGAGCACAATGGTCGTCGAGGGACTTTCGATATTGGTTGAGAACGCCGGGCAGACCAGGTCGAAATTAGTCGCGATTTCGTCCACGGAACCATCATTTATATAGGCTGAAGCCTGTGCGAGATTCGTCGGGAATTGAGCCTGGTTTTCCGAGGCATACATGATCAAGGCGAGGACTCCCTGCCGCGCGTCGTTCATTTTCTGCATGGCTGCTTCCCTGCTTGCGGCGTTTTGCGGAGGAGATTGCGAGGGTTGAGTGGTGGAATTTGTATCAACGACCGGGGTGACGAAAACCAAAAGACTTCCCGGTTCATCCAGCGTATTGGTGGCATTCGGCAGCCATCCACGGGTGGGAATATCTTTTTGCAACACCGCCGTTTGACCAGGAAATAAAGCCACTTGATTCGTTGAAGTTTGTATTGTTTGCAAGCCCGGTTGCGAAGGGTCGCCGGTCAATTGGGTCAGATATGCAGCGAGGCTTATATTGAAAAGCGAAGAATCGGACGAAAAGCGCGGCGTTACGTCCACGGCTACCCCGGTATTGGCGTTGGTGTTGTTGACGGTGACTTCCTGATGCAGGGAAGCCTGGGCGTTTTGCCCACTCAAGGTTGTAATCCGCATACGATAGATATTGGTCTCCCCGTGCAAGGCTTCATCGACGAATCTCAGTTGTTCGCCAGACAGCACACCGATTCCATTGTCCGCCGGCGCCAACGCGGGCCTGAGAGATTGCACATCCGCAGCCGGCAGATAGATAAATTTTATGTTCAACTGAATCGCCACGCGCGGATTTTGTAAATTGTTCGTGACGAGCGCTTCTGTGACAATCGATTCATTTTTTGCCGCCTGCGATCGGGTGGCTTCAGCCCGCTGTTTCAACAATTCATCAAGCTCTCCCGCTGACATCGGCGCGGGATCATCCGTTACCAAACGATTTGAGCCGGGGGACGGGTTGATTGGAACCGGGTTGGATTTGTTTTCGGCGCGAACCATTCTTGAGGCGCGGTGTTGCATCACCAGAGCGATGGTGACTCCGGCCAGGGCCAGAGTGCCGAGACAGAGTTTTAATTTTGTCATGGTCATGATTTTTTCGAGTGTCAGGACTCTGGTTCCAGCGGCGGCAAGGGAACTCACGGTCAGAGCCGAGACGGTGCCTGCCGGCGCGACTTGAACGGCATTTGCCGAAATGACTGCCGCCAGGGCCGCCGTGGTCGTGATGCCGCGTTTGGCGAGCAGGCTCCGCAATTTTTCCACGGCTCGGTCCACGCGCATGCGCGCGGCATTTTCGCTCAAGTTTAATTTTGCGCCGACTTCCACGAACGCGCGGTTTTCAAAATAACGCAGCAGGACGGCTTCGCGGTCAGTTTCTTTGAGGCCGTGCATAGCTTCATCGAGCGCGGGGCGAAGTTTCTGCCAATCGGCATCCGGCGCCGCTTCATGAATGGGTTCGCGCATAAATCTTTCCTCGCGATCACGCCGGCGGCTTTCTCCGCGCACGATTTTGGCGGCGGCGAAATGAGTGCTGGTATAGAGCCAGCCGGCCAGCGTTTCACGTCGTGAAAGGGGAGCAGCCTTGCGCGCGAGGTCCGTGAAGACCGTTTGCGCCACATCCTGCGCCAGGTGCGCATCGCCGCCGACCTGACGGAGCGCGGCGGAATAGACGAGGTTGACGTGGCGCCGGACCAGTTCGGCGAAGGCGTCTTCGGAACGGGATTCGGCGTAGCGGCGGAGTAATTGGCTGTCCGGCGTCATATCTGCCTTATAGCACCCGGCGGGACAAAGACCGCACAGAAAAAAGAGACGAACTTCCGCCGGCTCATTCCGGTAATCGGTGACATTTCAGTGACATTTGACCGTTAAGAATCTTTTTGACACTTTGATTAAACTGCGCCAACGTGTCGAAGAACAGTCTGCAAGATTCCCCTTGCCGTAACGAGAAACACCTTGCAGCCCGCTGCCGGTCGGGAACTCCAATTTGAACCATTCAAAGAGTTGTCCGTCCAATGGGAGTGGGAATCGCGGGAGAATTTAATCACCGCCGCTTGATTTGAAATTGAACCGATTTGAATTATGCCAAGAGCCGCTACGAAGAAACCGAGAGTGAAGAAAGGGCAGGGCGATAGTCCGTTGCCCGAGGCGCCGATGAACGAAGTGCCGGTCAGTGAAGCCCCCGCCGCAGTCGCAGTGGCGGTCGAAGAAGCCCCCGTTGAAAGCGCCGATTTGCGGCCGCCCACCACGCCGGTCGAAACCCAGGAAGAAGAGCGGATGGAAAGGCCCGTGAGACCGGAGAAACGCGGCGGCGTGTCCGACAAGGACCGCATCGCGTCGTCGCTGAACATCGCCAAGCTGCAAGCCATGTCCATGACCGAACTCAACGGCATGGCGCGTGATCTCGGCGTGGAAAACTTCGGCACCATGCGCAAGCATGAAGTGATTTTTCATATCCTGCAGAAAAACGCGGAGCGAGCGGGCGTGCTGTTCTCGGAAGGCGTGCTGGAAATTCTGCCGGAAGGTTTCGGTTTCCTGCGTTCGCAAAGTTTCAACTATCTGCCTTGCCCGGAAGATATTTATGTATCGCCGTCCCAGATCCGCCGGTTTGATTTGCAGACCGGCAATTTGATCGCCGGCCAGATCCGTCCGCCCAAGGACAAGGAGCGTTTCTTCGCGCTGCTCAAAGTCGAAGCCGTGGACCAGGAAGAGCCGGACAAGGCGAAGGACAAAACTCATTTCGACAATCTGACCCCGTTGTTCCCGAACAAGCGCTTTTTGCTCGAGACCTCCTCGGATGAATTGTCCACCCGCGTGCTGGATTTGGTTTGTCCCATCGGCAAAGGCTCGCGCGGACTCATCGTGGCGCCGCCGCGCACGGGCAAGACCGTGCTGATGCAAAAACTTGCCAACGCGATTTTGAAAAACAATCCCGAGGCGTATCTGTTTATCCTGCTGATTGACGAGCGCCCCGAGGAAGTTACGGACATGGAACGCACCTGTCGCGGCGCGGAAGTAATCAGTTCCACCTTCGATGAACCGCCGGAACGCCATGTGCAGGTTGCGGAAATGGTCAGCGAAAAAGCCAAGCGCATGGTCGAACACAAGCGCGATGTCGTCATCCTGCTCGACTCCATCACGCGGCTCGCCCGGGCCTACAACACCGTACAGCCGCATTCGGGAAAAATTCTCTCCGGCGGCGTGGACGCCAACGCCTTGCACAAGCCCAAGCGCTTTTTCGGCGCGGCGCGCAACATCGAGGAAGGCGGCTCGCTTACGATCATCGCGACCGCGCTCGTGGACACAGGTTCGCGCATGGACGAGGTCATTTTCGAAGAATTCAAAGGCACCGGTAACATGGAAGTGCACCTGGATCGCGCATTGGTTGACCGGCGCATTTTCCCCTCGCTCAATATCGAGCGCTCCGGCACACGCAAAGAAGAACTGCTCTACCACCCGGACGAATACAACAAAGTGGTCGTCCTGCGCCGCGCGCTCACCGGTGTGCCGCCGGTGGAGTCGATGGAATTGATGCTGAACAAACTCAAAAAGACCGGGAGCAACATCGAGTTCCTGTTGAGCATGGCAGTGGGTTGATTCCCTTTGGTTTTCGGAACTTAGGAAAGAATATGAACCGCAACACGCCGTCCCGCCCGCGCGGGGACGGCGTGTTTGTGTTTTAGGCGCTCAAATTCTGTTTATTCGGGAATAAAATAGGTTGCATCAAAGATGAAGAATGACGTGCAAGTAACCGCAGCAATATAATATATTGGAGAATTCAAATGACTTTCGTCTCACGAATCAAATCGCGCCACTGGTTGCATTGCGGATTGATGATTTTGGCCTTCGCGCTGGTCGGATGTAACCGCGATCAAATCAAAGTCCAGGAAGTGCCGAAGGAATCCGGCGCAGCCTCGCAAACGGCTCAATCTGCCGATGCGCCGACCGCGCCAACGGATCCACATGCCGGGATGGACATGAATATGGGGAGCGGCACGCAGCCGCAGGTGAAGTGGACGTTGCCCACTGGTTGGCAGGAAAAAGCGCTTTCGCAAATGCGCGTGGGCAGTTTCAATGCGCCGGGCAAAGACGGGCAGAGCGCCGATGTTTCCATCATTCCTTTGCCTTCCATGGGGCCCGAGATGGAATTGAATAACTTGAACATGTGGCGCGGAGAACTCCAGCTTCCGCCCGCCACCAAAGCTGAAAGCGAGCCAGTTACCGTCGGTCCGGGGCAGGGCAAGTTATTTGAAATCGCCGGCGGCCAAACGCCCGGGCGAATCCTGGTCGGCGTGCTCGACCATGAAGGAACGAGTTGGTATTTCAAAATGAGGGGCGGCGATGCGGTTGTCCGGGACCAAAAACCCGCATTTCTTGAATTCCTGAAGTCGGTTTCCTTCCCAGCCGCTCCTGCCGTCGCGATGGCCGACCCTCACGCGGGCATGACCATGCAGCCGGCGCCGGCGCAGGGGGGCGAAGCTTCCGGTGTTGCACTTCCGGCAGGGTGGAAGGAAATTCCGAATCCGCCAATGTTGCTGGCAAAATACGTCATCCAGGGCAGTGGCGGCGCCGAAGCGGATGTGAACGTCAGCATGCTGGCCGGGCAGGGTGGCGGTGTGATGATGAATATCACCCGCTGGCGCGGACAACTGGGACTGCCGCCGCTTTCGGAGGAGGATTTTTCCAAACAAACGCAAACCGTCGACGTGGCGGGCACGCAGGCAACGGTCGTGGACATGACCGGCACTGACGGGAAGACGGGCAAAAAAGCGCGGCTCGTGGGCGTCATCGCGCCGCAGGCCGGCGACACATGGTTTTATAAATTGATGGGAGATGAACAAATTGTAGGGCAACAGAAGGACACGTTTATGAAGTTCATCCAGACCGCCAAATTCTCCAATGCCCCTTAAGCGTCTGGTCAAATTTTTTACGTCGCTGCGGCTCACGGTCGTATTGCTGGCGTTTGCCATCATCCTGGTATGGGTCGGGACGGTGGCGCAGGCGGACGAAGGGCTTTACCAGGCGCAGACACGTTATTTCAAGCAGTGGATCGTGATTGGCGCCAGCATGTTTGGCCATCACATCCCGCTGATTTTGCCGGGCGGGTATCTGCTCGGCACAACCTTGCTCGTCAACTTGATCGCGGCGCATATCGCGCGGTTTCAATTTACCTGGAAAAAACTCGGCATCCATGTCGCCCACGCGGGTATCATTCTTTTGCTGGTCGGCCAGCTGATCACGGACATTTTTTCGCACGAAACGCAGATTCGTTTTTCTGAAGGCGAAACCAAGGCGTATGCGGAAAGTTTGTCGAATTACGAATTGGTTTTTGTGACGGGCGCGGACGCGAATCACAACCGGGAAATTGCGGTTCCAGACCGGATGCTGGCCCATGGAGGTGAGATCAAAAACCCGCAATTGCCGTTTTCGATTCGCGTGAAGCGATACTTTCATAATTCGGAGGCAACGTTTCGTGCGCCGATGATGCAGAATGGCCCGCCGATGGCGACCAACGGCGTGGCGCAGAATTTTGATTTTCATCTCGTGGCCGATTCGAAAACGATGGACGATCCGAATGTCCCGACGGCATTGATTGAAATCGTCGGGCCAAACGGTTCGCTCGGTGACTGGGTGGTGTCGGATTATACCGACGATCCCGCGCAGATTCAGGGGTTGTGGGGGAAATATGCGGCCGTCATGGGAGCCGATCTGGCGAAGGATGTGGCCAATCGCATCCATCGGGAGCAGGCCGTGGAAATAAACGGGAAAAAGTTCGCCTTTTTATTGCGGCCCGAGCGGACTTACACGCCGTTTACCCTGACGCTGCTCAAGGCGACGCATTCGGTTTATACCGGCACAGATATTCCGAAAGATTTTCGGAGCCGCGTAAGATTGCAAAATCCAAAAACGGGCGAGGACCGCGAAGTTGAAATTTTCATGAACACCCCTTTGCGGTACGATGGGCTGACATTTTACCAGTATCAGATGGGGGCGGAAGATCTGGCGCGGCAGGGGAGCGGCCCGTCTTTTTCCGTGTTGCAGGTTGTGCGCAATCCGAGTTGGCTCACACCCTACATCGGGTGCGCCCTGGTTGCGCTGGGGCTGGTAATCCAATTTCTATCGCACCTGATTAAATTCATTTCGAAACGGAAGGCGGCGGAAAAAATGGGCGCGTCCTCCAAAGCAACCCGCCCGGGCATACATCCCCAACCCGAGGAGATCGTTCGCAAATGAAAAAATGGCTGCCAATCATTCTCACGGGCGTCATGGCGGCGTGGTTCTTGAGCACGTTGCGTCCGGTGCCGGACAAGACCTTTGCCTTCACCGAATTCGGCAAGCTGCCGATTTTATCCAGCGGCCGCGTGCAGCCGATCGATTCGCTGGCGCGCAATTCTCTATTGCAGATCCGGGAAAAGCAGGAGGCCAATCTCGAGCCGTGGAAGGGCACCTTCGGAAAGCCGCGGATTATTCCGGCGAATGAATGGCTGGCGACCGTGATGATGAATCCCGCCGTCGCGGACCAATGGCCGGTTTTCCGGGTGGATAACCAGGAATTGATTTCGCTGTTGAAATTGCCCGGCAAGGACCTGGCCCAAAAACACGATGGCAAACATTATTCGTGGAACGAAATTCAACCCGGCTTGAAGTCGCTTGATTCCGAAACCACGCGGATCGAAAAAATCGAGACTGCACAGCGCAACGTCTACGAAAAGTCCGTGATGAAAGTACGCGAGCGACTGTGGCTTTATGTGCAGTTGAAAAACAGCGTGCAGCCCGAGAACGCCGACAATTGGGCGCAGGAAGTTGCGGATTACGAAAAACTGATACCGGCAGGCGTGGCCGCGGCCCAGGCCGAACAGGCCGGCCGGAAGTACGACGAAGCCGTGCTCAAGCAATTCGCCGTTTACGTGCAGCAATTCACCACGATGGCGCAATTCGAGCCGCCGCTGATCATTCCGCCGCAACAAGCCGGCGACTCGTGGAAGCGTACGGGAGAGGTTTTGACGGACGCGTTGCGCGACGGGAAAATCGCCCCCGCGGTGCATGCTTACGCCGCGATGGCGAGCGCGTTCCAGGCGGGCGATTCGGCGGAGTTCAACCGGCAATTGGTCCTCTATCGCGAATCGCTGGCGCATGACTTTTCGCACGAGGTGCGCAAGGCGCGCGCGGAGGTTTTCTTCAACCAGATGCAGCCATTTTACAACGCCATGGTGATTTATGTGCTGGCCGGAGTGCTGGCCTTTTGCTTCTGGTTCAATTTGTCCGAGGCGTTGCGCCGCTCGGCCGTGTGGCTGATTGGGCTGGCATTTGTCATCCATACCACCGGGCTGGTTTTCCGAATGGTGCTCGAAGGCCGTCCGCCCGTGACCAACCTGTATTCATCCGCGATTTTCATCGGGTTTGGCGCGGTGGTGCTGGGCCTGGTCCTGGAGCGATTTTATAAAAACGGAATCGGGGCGGTGGTGGCCTCCGGCATCGGATTCATCACGCTCATCATCGCGCAACACCTGGCCGTGACGGGTGACACGATGGAAATGATGCGAGCGGTGCTGGACACCAATTTCTGGCTGGCGACGCATGTCGTGGTGGTGACGTTGGGGTATGCGAGCACCTTTGTCGCCGGATTTCTGGCGATCGTTTATATCCTGCGCGGCGTTTTCACGCGCACACTGGATGCCGAGACTGGAAAATCGCTGGGTCGGATGGTTTACGGCATCGTTTGTTTCGCCACGCTGTTCAGTTTTGTAGGCACCGTGCTCGGGGGAATTTGGGCGGACCAATCTTGGGGCCGGTTCTGGGGATGGGACCCGAAGGAAAACGGCGCGCTCATCATTGTCCTGTGGAACGCGCTGATTCTGCACTTGCGTTGGGGCGGCATGATTCGCGAGCGCGGACTTATCAATTGCGCCATCTTCGGCAATATCGTGACCAGTTGGTCCTGGTTCGGCGTGAACATGCTCGGCATCGGTTTGCATAGTTACGGTTTCATGGATGCCGCCTTTTATTGGTTGCTCGGCTTTGTTGGGAGCCAGTTGGCCCTGATCGCTCTCGGCTGCATGCCGTTGCGCTTGTGGAAGAGTTTTCGCGGCCGGGCGATTCAGTCTACTCCCGAACCCGGCGGCCCGCCCGCCGGAGAGCCGGCGGCGGCTTAGGGAACAATATTTTCGTGGTGGCCGGCGTTGCCCATCGTTACATCTTTTCTGTCAACGCCCTAACGCCCATTACTTGAGTTTTCCCCCGTAAAGATTACACTCCTAAAGTCTTTGACGCCTTGCGACCGTTCCCGTAGCGTTTGACACCATTTTAGGAACCATGATTGGGTTTATTGTAAAAAAATTCATCGGCTCGAAGAACGAGCGCGAAGTCAGGAAGTTGCGCCCGCTCGTTGCCAAAATCAACGAGATCGAACTCGGTTTGCAGAAGTTGCCGGACGAGGCGTTGCGCCAGAAAACCGTGGCTTGGAAAGAGGAACTTTCCCAGATAAAGGATGATGAGAAGCTGGCTGCTCGCCTCGAGGAAATTCTGCCCGAAGCCTTCGCCGTCGTGAAGAATGCCGCCCGCCGTTTATGCGGGCAGGACGTCATTGTTCGCGGGCATCCTCTGAAATGGGAAATGGTTCATTTTGACGTGCAACTCATCGGCGGCATGGGCCTGCACCTCGGCAAGATTGCGGAAATGGCCACCGGCGAAGGCAAGACGCTGGTCGGCACGCTGCCAGTTTACCTCAATGCCATCACGGGACGCGGCGTGCACGTGGTCACCGTGAACGATTACCTCGCCGCGCGCGACAGCGAGTGGATGGGAGCGGTTTACAAATTTCTCGGCCTCACCGTCGGTTGCATTTTGCACGACCAGTCGCCCAACGTGCGGCGCGAGCAATATGCCTGCGACATCACTTACGGCACGAATGCCGAATTCGGTTTTGATTACCTGCGCGACAACGGCATGGCCACGCGCAAGGAGGAGCAGGTGCAGCGCGGCCATTACTTCGCCATCGTGGACGAAGTGGACTCGATCCTCATCGATGAAGCGCGCACGCCTTTGATCATCAGCGGGCCGGCGGTGGTGACGTTTGATGAGCAATATGGGAATTACAAATCACAGGTGGAGGGCCTGTTCCATGCCCAGGAACGGCTGGGCAGCCGCTTTCTTTCCGAGGCCGCGCAGTTGCTGAAGAAGCTGCATCCGGAAGACGGTTCGAACGTGAAGGATGCCGAAGCATTGGAGCGGGAAATCGGATTGCTGCTGTTCCGCGTCAAGACCGGCACGCCGAAGGCGGAAGGATTGATGAAGACCTTGGAGAATCCGGAAAATCTCCGGCTCATGAACCAGGCGGAACTGTCTCTCCACACGGACCAGAAAAAAACCGAACTGTACGCCGAGAAGGAGCAGCTCCTGTTCGCCATCGATGAAAAGAGCAATGAAGCCGATTTGACGGAGAAAGGCCGCAACTTCCTCAGCCCGCAAGATCCGGACGCCTTCATGCTGCCGGATTTGACCACTGCGTTGCACGAAATCGACATCCAGCCCGGCCTTGACCCGCGCCAGCGGATGGAAGCCAAGACGAAACTGCAGCAGGATTTCGAATCCAAGGCGCAGCGCATCCATGCGATTTCCCAGTTGCTCAAGGCCTATACGCTTTACCAGAAAGACGTGCAATACGTCGTCCAGGAAAATAAGGTCATCATTGTCGATGAAAACACGGGCCGCCTGATGACGGGCCGCCGCTGGAGCGAAGGGTTGCACCAGGCGGTGGAGGCCAAGGAAGGCGTGGCCATTGAGCGCGAGACGCAGACGCTGGCGACCATTACCATTCAGAATTATTTCCGGCTTTACACCAAGCTGGCCGGCATGACCGGCACCGCCGAGACCGAAGCCCAGGAGTTTTTCGATATTTACACCTTGGGCGTGCTCGTGATCCCCACGAACCGTCCGGTGCAACGCAAGGACGCGAACGATTCCGTTTATAAAACCAAGCGCGAGAAATACAACGCGGTCCTCAAGGAAATCAAGGAAGTCCACGGCAAAGGGCGGCCGATTCTCGTCGGCACGATTTCAGTGGAGGTCAGTGAATTGCTTTCGCGCATGTTGAAGCGCGAGGGCATCATCCACTCGGTGCTGAACGCGAAATACCACCAGCAGGAAGCGGAAATCGTGGCGCGTGCCGGCCAGCGGGGCGCGGTGACGATTGCCACCAACATGGCCGGTCGCGGTACGGATATCAAACTTGGCGAAGGCGTTGCCGACCTGGGCGGATTGCACGTGCTGGCCACGGAACGCCATGAGTCGCGGCGCATCGACCGGCAGTTGCGCGGACGTTGCGCGCGTCAGGGCGATCCCGGCGCCTCGCACTTTTTCATTTCGCTGGAAGACGATTTGATGCGGCTGTTCGGCGCCGATCGTATTGTTAAAATGATGGAGCGGATGGGCCTCGAAGAGGACCAGGAACTGGAGCATCCGTTGCTGAACCGCTCAGTGCAAAGCGCGCAAAAACGCGTCGAGGAACACAACTTCCAGATCCGCAAGCGCACGCTCGAATACGACGACGTGATGAACAAGCAGCGTGGAGTCATTTACGGCTTCCGCAACGAAATCATTCACGCCGATGATGTCCGCGACCGCCTCATGGACATCATGGAGGAAGTGGTCATCTCCAAGGTAGAGGAATATACCCAGGGCGATTTCAACACCGAGGGATGGAACCCGCGCGGGTTGTCGGACTGGGTGAACCTGAATTTCCCGCTCGGCATTCCCGAGGCGGAAATCGTCAAAGCCGCGCAATCGGGAACCGAAACCCCGGTGCCCGGCTCGTTGTTCGATGGTTTGAGCCCGGCGCAATTCGCCGTTTGCACCTTCCTGTCCGACTCCGTGCGCAAGGCTTACGACCTGAAAATCAGCTTTGAGAACCCCGACGCGTTGAAGGAAGTGGAGCGTTATACGATCCTAAGCGCGATTGACCAACTGTGGCAGGAACATCTGTACGAGATGGATACCCTTCGCTACAGCATCGGCCTGCGTGGGTACGGACAGCGCGATCCCTTGGTGGAATACCAGGCGGAGGGATACAAGATTTTCGACGAATTGATGGTCAACATCAAAACGAAAATCTGCCACAACATTTTCCGCAGCGCTTCGAGCCTCATGGCATTCGAAAATTTCCTGCGCAATATGCCGCAGCAGACGTCGCATCAGCCGACGAGCGCATTCGGTGGCAGCACGACCGGCGAAGACAAAAAGACGCAGCCGGGCAGCGACATTGTCAGCGAAGCGGCCGAAGAACTTTCGAAAGAAAAGCCAAAACCGAAACGGACCGGGCCGAAAGTCGGTCGCAACGACCCTTGCCCCTGCGGCAGCGGGAAGAAATACAAGGTTTGCTGCGGCAAGTGATGAATGACGAATGGAGCTTCGGCGCCGTTTGCCATTCGTCATTTTGGGAGATGCCTTTCGTGGCGAGCCCACGCGCATCTTCCCGGCGCTGACTTTCCACCTGGGTGAATTTTCGAAACTTCGCCTGCATTACAACTATGACCACGGCGCGTTGTTTGGCGACCCGCATTCCGTCTGGTTGCAGATGGAGTTCCGGCTGGGAGCGCACCGCTCGCACAAATTTTGAGGCGCGATTTCACGAATTAAGCGAAATGAATAAGCCATGAAAAGCATTCTACTCCCACTGCTCGGGCTGGCTCTGACCGCTTCGATGGCGCAGGCAAAACTCAACGTGGTCGCCACCACCGGCGACCTGGGCGCCATTGCGAGTGAAATCGGCGGTGATCGCATTGAACTTTCGGTGCTCGTCATGCCGACGGAGGATCCGCACTTGGTGGATGCCAAGCCGAGTTTCATCGTGAAGTTGAACCGTGCCGACGTGATGATCGAAGGCGGCGCGGGACTGGAGATCGGCTGGCTGCCCGCGCTGCTTGACCAGGCACGGAACAGCAAAATCGTGGGGGGCGCGTCCGGGCATATTTCCTGCGCCTCCGGCGTGCCGTTGCTCGATGTCCCAGCCACGCCGGACCGATCGCGCGGCGACATTCATGCTGCCGGCAACCCGCATTATGTCATCGCACCTTCCAACGCGAAAATTGTCGCCAAAAACATCATGGAAGGTTTTTGCGCCAACGATCCACAAGCGGCTGATTTTTATCGTGCGAACCTGAAAAAGTTTGACGATGAGATCGACGCGAAACTGGTGGAATGGCACAAGCAATTGGATCCGTTCAGGGGCCGAAGCATTGTGGCGTATCACGATTCGTGGCCGTATTTCGCGAAGGAGTTTGGTTTGAAAATCGACTTGTTCCTTGAGCTAAAGCCGGGCAGTCCGCCGACGCCCGCCCACCTCGCGGAGGTGACCATGAAAATGAGGCCGGAGGACGCGCGGGTGATCATCGTGGAACCATACCTCAATCGGAAGACGGCCGAAACGGTGGCGGGCGACGCGAATGCGTGGATTGTGGAAGTGACGCAATTTCCTGGAGGTATCAACGGGACAGAGGGAGGCTACATTCCCATGGTGGATCAACTGGTCAAGAAACTGGCGCGAGCCTTGACTGGAAACACCTGATTGGCGGTGCGCGAATTATCTCGCCACCTGTTTCTCGGCCTTATTGGCAATCGGCTGGATTACTGCTACGGTGGCCAGTGTGCTTGGGCCTTATGCCGCGTACCGCCTGGACCTGCGGACCGGCGCGGCGATCGTTTGCGTGTTGGGTATCGCGTTGGTCCTCGCCGCGACCGTGGCCAGATTGAAAAAACAGACTGATGACCGCCGGCAACCTCAGAACTGATTCGGCCGACATCGTCGCCACTATGCGCGACGTGACGGTGACGTATGACGGTTATCAGACCCGCGCGCTGGCGCATGTGAATCTCGATTTTCGGCGCGGAGAAACGGTTGGAATCCTGGGAGCCGGCGGCGCGGGCAAGTCCACGGCGCTCCAAATCCTCGCGGGACGATTGCGGCCTACGGAAGGCAGCGTCAAAGTCTTTGGCCGTTCTCCGCGAGGCGGCTCGAAGGCGCGGGTGGGTTACCTGGCGGGCAAGGTAGAGACGAATCGGCCGGGATTTTTCAGCCGATTCTTTAGCCGAAAAGCCGAATCAACATCCAATGCGCGCGGCGTTACCCGTTTGGCTCAGGCGATGGTGGGAAACCGCGATTTGTTGGTTCTAGACGATCCATTCGAGGGCTTGAATCCATCCGAGACAGGCGAGGCCAAGGCGCTGATCCGGGATATGATTGGCCGGGGAAAAACAGTAATTCTCAGCAGTGATTCGCTGATGCAGGTCAAGGATTTGTGCCAGCGGTTCGTGATTATTCACGAAGGAAAAATTCAAGCGACGGGGACACTGCCCGAATTGCTGGCTGCCAGCGGTGCCATTCGCTTTTTGCCGGCGGTTTTGCCGCGCGAAACCGTCGAGCGCGTTTTGAGCACGCTCCGCGAGGAAATTTTAGGCGAATCAGCCCCAACGCAAGCAACTGTTCCACAACGGGAGGTAAATTTATCGAACCCGCGACCGGTCGCTCCGGGGAAACCCGCTGCTGCCGTCCCGCACGCCGATACATTGCTGACGCCGCTGACGAAGCCTTCCGAAAGAGTCCCATCCGCATCCCCCATCCCCCCAGTAGGCCAGCCAATCGATCACGGGAAGCTCGATCAATTAACGAAGCCCAAGCCGGGGTAAAGGCCGGGAGCCGCATGCGCAGTGCTTTTCCTGGGTGCGCGTCGAAGGAACCGAATAAGCAAGATGAGTTAATGGCCGTCATTATTGATGAAATCGCTCCAGTCCGACCAACGCGCGGGGATTTCAACTCTGGGGCGCGCCGGGCCTTGCGGGCAATCAAAAGAGACCGAGCCAGCATTGTAGGAGGGAGTATTGTCCTATTAGGCGACATTTTGCAGTTGAGCAAAAAAATCCAAAAAAACTGCTTGTGAAATTTTTCACGATGGGGCAATTTCACACGCGCTCCGGGCAAAATCGGTTTGAAGACAAAGGGATTCGTGTCCCTTGGCATGGAGCTTTTTTGCGATAATGCAACGATTTCGAGCCATTTTATTGTGTTTGGTTTTGATGGGGTCGCCGTTGGCTGGATTCTGCGCCGAGGGTGCGGCTCCGGCTGTTCAAGCGGAGGAAGGCCTTCCGGCCCATGCGGTTCAAATCGGCCATGTCGGAGGTTTTCCGATCACCAACTCCATGGTGGTCACCTGGATAGTTGCGCTGGCACTGATTATTTTCGCGCAAATCGCCACCCGGAAGATGCAGGAAGTTCCGAGCGGCGCTCAGAATTTTTGGGAGTGGATGGTCGAGAGTCTTTACAATTTCCTCGAAGGCATCATCGGCCACGCGCTGGTGAAAAAGACATTTTGGTTTTTCGCGACTATTTTCATATTTATCGTGTTCTGCAATTGGGCCGGTTTGATTCCGGGGTTGGGCACGATTGGTTGGGGGATTAAAGATGCGGACGGGCATTTTACATTGACGGAACCATTTTTCCGTGGGGGAAATGCGGATTTAAATATGACCTTGGCGATGGCAATGGTGTTTTTCGGGTGCTGGATTGTGTGGGCGCTCCAGATGAACGGGCCGATTGGTTTTATCAAGCATTTGTTCGCGCCTAAAGGAGCGACGACTGGCTTTCTCAAGGTGATAATGGTTATCGTTTTTTTTGCGGTGGGTTGGCTGGAAATAGTTTCGATATTGTTTCGCCCCGTTTCGCTCAGCTTCCGTCTTTACGGTAATATTTTCGCGGGTGAAAACATGCTCGAGACCATGAGCAAGCTGGTTCCACACTTTGGTTGGCTGCTGCCGGTTCCATTTTATTTCATGGAATTGCTCGTGGGTTTTGTCCAGGCGCTGGTGTTCATGCTTCTGACGGCGGTGTTCACGATGTTGATCGCGCCGCACGATGAATCGCACGGCGAGGCACATCATTGATTTAACAATTTCGGTGGTCTGACCGTGTTCAATCGCGGGGGCCGCTGAGAAAACAAAGAAAGGATAGTGTTATGTTAACGCCTATGTTGGCGGATATAAGTGTAGAGGTAGCGAAAGCTGCGTCTCACAACTTGACGGTCGGTCTGGCGGCGCTCGGCGCGGCCCTCGGCGTGGGTTTCATCGGAATGAAGGCTTCGGAAGCGGTGGGACGCAATCCCGGCGCGGCCACGCCTATTCTGGTGCAGGCCATTCTGGCAATCGCGTTTGCGGAAGCCATCGTGTTCTACGCCATCTTCCTCGTGAAGGGCTAAGCGTTTGGGCGCGGAGCAATCCTCCGTGCCCAAACCGTAAAGAATTTTTATGAATCATCTGGTTTTATTCGGAGGCATTGGCAGCGACCTCGTTGATACTGGGAAAAGCATTGCACAGGAGTTCGGTCTCGACTGGCCGCATTTCATCGCGCAGGTCATCAGCTTCTGCATTGTCGCAGTACTCCTTTACTTCTTTGCTTACAAACGCGTGCTGACCATTTTGGAAGAGCGCCGCCAGCGCATCGCCGACGGTTTGGCCAACGCCGAAAAAATCAAAGCCGAATTGCACCGCACCGAAGCCAATCGTTTGGAAGTGTTGAACCAGGCGAATACGCAGGCCAATAAGCTGATTGAAGAAGCCCGTGGCGCAGCCGCCCGCGTTCGCGAAGAGGAAACGCAGAAGGCGATTGCCGCCGCTGAACAAATCATCACCAAAGCCCGCGAAGCCGCCGCCGCCGACCATGCGCGCATGCTGGCCGAACTGAAACGCGAAGTCGGCCGGTTGGTCGTGCAGACCACGGCCACGGTCACGGGAAAGATTTTGACTCCGGAAGACCAGAAGCGGTTGGCCGAAGAAACCGCAAAACAAATTGGTTAGTTCCTATTCCCAGGTTTTAGTTTCGAGTTGAAATGAAAATTTCCAAACAAGCCCGGCGCGAAGCGAAGGATCTGTTCCGCGTTTGCATCGTGAACGGTGTGCTCGATGAGGGCCGCGCCCGCCAGGTCGTTGGCAAAGTGGTTCAATTGAAGCCGCGCGGTTACATTGGGATCCTGTCGCATTTTCAGCGGTTGGTGAAACTGGAACTGGACCGCCGCACGGCCAAAGTCGAAAGCGCGGTGGCGCTGCCGCCGGAAATCCAATCGGAAGTAACGAACAAGCTCGCCAGGATTTACGGGCAGGGCTTGAATATCTCGTTTGCCCAGAATCCGGCGCTGCTGGGCGGATTGCGGATCAAGGTCGGCAGCGATGTTTATGACGGCAGTGTCCAGGCACGGCTGGAAAATTTGGTGGAAAGTTTTTAATGATGTTCTTGGTTGAGTCACTCAACTCTCAACCATTAACTCTCAATTGATTTTATGAGCAACTTATTGCAAGAAATTGAAGCGCAAATCGCGGGTGTCAAGACCACCACCGCCAGGCAAAACGTCGGCGTCGTCCGCGAAATTTCCGATGGCGTGGCCAAGATTGAAGGCCTCACCGACGCCATGCTCAACGAGATGCTCGACTTCGGCAATGGCGTCGTCGGCCTGGCGCTGAACCTCGAAGAAACCGAAGTCGGCGCCATCATCCTGGGCGACTATCTTCAGGTGCACGAAGGTTCCGAGGTGAAGACTACCGGCAAGCTGCTCTCCGTGCCGGTCGGCAAGGGCTTGTTGGGCCGCGTGGTGGATTCGCTGGGCCGCCCGGTGGACGGAAAAGGCGCGATCAAGGAAACTGCTTTTTATCCCGTCGAAAAAATCGCGCCCGGCATCGTGAAGCGCAAATCCGTCAGCCAGCCGGTGCAAACCGGCATCATGGCCATCGACGCAATGATCCCGATTGGCCGCGGTCAACGCGAATTGATCATCGGTGACCGTTCGACGGGCAAGACCACCATCGGCGTGGACACGATGATCAACCAGGCGCGCATCAACAAAGTCGGCCGCGCTTCGGGTGATAAGGATTTTCGCCCCGTCTACAACATTTACGTCGCCATCGGCCAGAAGCAGTCCAACGTGGCGCGAGTCATCGCAGAACTCGAAAAAGCCGGTGCGCTGGAAGACACGATTGTGGTGGTGGCCTCGGCCTCCGATTCCGCGGCCAACCAGTACCTCGCTCCGTTCGCGGGCGCATCGATGGGCGAATGGTTCATGGACAACGGCATGGATGCGCTGATCATTTACGACGATCTTTCCAAGCAGGCCGTGGCGTATCGTCAGGTTTCGCTCGTGCTCAAGCGTCCCTCGGGCCGCGAGGCGTATCCCGGCGACGTGTTTTACCTGCACAGCCGCCTGCTCGAACGCAGCGCGCGCGTTTCGGAAAAATATGGCAACGGCTCGCTCACCGCGCTTCCGATCATCGAGACGCAAGCCGGCGACGTTTCCGCTTACATTCCCACGAACGTGATTTCCATTACGGACGGGCAGATTTATCTGGAAACGGACTTGTTCTACCAGGGCGTGCGCCCCGCGGTGTCGGTCGGTCTCTCAGTGAGCCGCGTCGGTTCCGCGGCGCAGATCAAGGCGATGAAACAAGTCGCGGGTCGTATCAAGGGCGATTTGGCGCAGTACCGCGAACTGGCGGCCTTTGCGCAATTCGGTTCCGACCTGGACGCCAAGACGCAGGCGATTCTCGAACGCGGCAAACGCGTCGTGGAAGTTTTCAAGCAGCCCCAGTTCAATCCGATTCCCGTCGAAGTGCAGGCCACGGTGTTGTGGGCCGTGCAGAATAATTTCTTCGATGACGTCGCGGTCGACAAAGTGAAGGATTTTCAGAATAAATTGACGGACTTCCTGAACACCCGCAAAGCGGAAATCCTGACGAAGGTCCGCACTGAAAAGGCGATCGGCGACGCCATCGCGGGCGAGTTAAAGGCGGCGGTCACTGAATTTAAGCAGACATACCGGTAAAAGCTGAGAACGTTTTTAGTCCATGCCCAGCACACGCGACATACGCCGGCGCATCAAGTCGGTCAAGAACACAGCGCAGATCACGAAGGCCATGCAAATGGTCGCTTCGTCAAAAATGCGCAAGGCGCAAATGGCCGCCCTGGCGGGCCGCTCTTACGCGTCGCTGATGAACACCATGCTTGCGCACGTGGTGGGGAACGCCGGCGATTTCAGCCATCCTTTGATGGAAAAGCGCGAGGTCAAAAAGCGCGCGGTGATTCTGGTCAGCACGGACAAAGGTTTGTGCGGCGCGTTGAACTCCAACCTGACGCGCGAGGCGTCGAAGTTCGATAAGAACACGACCGTTTTCGTTTCTGCCGGCAAGAAAGGCGCGCAATTTGTGGCGCGCACGAAAAGGCAGTTGGCGGCGGAATTCACCTATAAGGACGCGCCAATGTTCGCCGAAGCGCGGGCAATTTCCAAGTTCGCGCAGGAAATGTTCATCAAGGGCGAAGTAGACGCGGTGGACATTTTGTTCACGAATTTTATCAGCACGTTGAATCAGAAGCCGGAAGTGATGCCACTGCTGCCGATTCAGGAAGTTAAGGGCGTGCAGGCTGGCTTGCACGGGCATGAAACGTCTGTTCCGCTGGAGAAGTCCGAGCTGGAATATATTTTCGAGCCCGGGCCGGAGGGTGTGTTGGGTTCGTTGCTGCCGCACTACATGAATTTTCAGGTTTACCAGATACTGCTCGAAGCCAAAGCCTCCGAGCATAGCTCGCGCATGGTGGCGATGAAGAATGCGACCGACAACGCGAAGCAGCTTATCAAGGACCTGACCCTCGAATACAACAAGCTGCGCCAGGCGAACATCACGAAAGAACTTTTGGAAATCACCACCGCCCAAATGGCATTGGGCAATTAATCTCATGAATAAAGGCAAAATCGTTCAAATCATCGGCCCGGTCGTAGACATCGAGTTCGCGGACAAACTCCCGGCGATCTACAATGCGCTCACGATTGAATACGACTCGCCCGGCTCAGGTCGGACCAAGCTTACGCTCGAAGTTCAGCAGCACCTCGGCGACAACTGGGTGCGCGCCGTCGCCATGAGCACCACCGAAGGCCTCAAGCGCGGCATGGAAGTCACCGATGCCGGAGCGCCCATTTCGATGCCCGTGGGCGAAGCCGTCATGGGCCGCGTGTTCGACGTAACTGGCCAGCCGGTGGACGAACAGGGCCCGGTGAAGCCGGATAAATATCTTCCGATTCATCGCGCCGCGCCCGCGCTCGTGGACCAATCCACCAGCCCGCAAATTCTCACGACCGGCATCAAAGTCATTGACCTTATTTGCCCCTTTCTAAAGGGTGGCAAAGTCGGCGCATTCGGTGGCGCCGGTGTCGGAAAGACCGTGGTCATCATGGAATTGATCAATAACATCGCGAAGCTGCACGGCGGTGTTTCGATGTTCGCAGGCGTCGGTGAGCGCACCCGCGAAGGAAACGATCTTTACAATGAGATGATCGAAGCCGACGTCATCAAGGTGGAGAAAGATGAAAAAGGCCATCCGAAAAAGGGCCCGAACGGCCTGCCGATTGTGAAGCCGGGCTCACGCATCGGTCTGGTTTATGGGCAGATGAACGAACCACCGGGAGCGCGTTTGCGCGTGGCGCTTTCGGCGCTGGCCGTGACCGAATATTTCCGCGACGAAAAGAACCAGGACGTGCTTCTCTTCGTGGATAACATTTTCCGTTTCTCGCAGGCGGGTTCCGAAGTATCCGCCTTGCTGGGCCGCACGCCGAGCGCCGTGGGTTATCAGCCGACCCTGGCCGCGGAAATGGGTGACTTGCAGGAACGCATTACTTCGACCAAAAAAGGTTCGATCACCAGCTTCCAGGCGGTGTATGTGCCGGCGGACGATTTGACCGACCCCGCGCCGGCCACCACGTTCGCGCACCTGGACGCCACCATCGTGCTGGAGCGTTCCATTGCGGAACTGGGCATTTATCCCGCCGTGGATCCGCTGGCCTCGAGTTCTCGCGCACTCTCAGCCGACGTTGTGGGCCAGGAACATTACGACGTGGCTCGCGGCGTGCAGAAGGTGTTGCAACGCTACAAAGATTTGCAGGACATCATCGCGATTCTGGGAATGGATGAATTATCGCCGGAAGACAAGACGACTGTGTTCCGCGCGCGCAAGATTCAGCGCTTCCTGAGCCAGCCGTTCACGGTGGCGCAAGTCTTCACCGGCATCGAGGGACAACAGGTGCCCGTGGCGGAAACGGTCCGCGGTTTCAAAGAAATTCTCGATGGCAAGCATGACGATGTGAACGAGGTGAATTTCTATATGAAGGGCGGAATTGATCAAATTAAAGAGAGTAAGTAAGTAACTGGTTGAATGGGTTAAATGAGTTGAACAAGTGAAGAAAGAAACTCATTTAACTGCGTAACCAATCACTAATTTAACCGACCAAATGGCCGCAACTTTAAAACTCGAAATCGTCACACCGGACGCGAAGGTCTTTTCCGAAGACGTGGAGATGGTCACACTGCCGGGCGTGGAGGGCGAGATGGGCATTTACCCGCACCACGTGCCATTGATGACCCAAATCGTCCCGGGCGAGATCATCGCGCGCAAAGGCGGCCAGGATCATTTCCTGGCCATTGGCGAGGGATTCGTGGAAGTCACGGGCGATCATGTGGCGATTCTTTCGGACATGGCAATTCGGGCCGAAAATATCGATGAGGCGAAGGCCGAGGAAGCCCGCCGTCGTGCCGAGGCGCGGCTCTCGGAGCATTTGAATGATGAAGAAGGGGCGGCGGTGCACGCCGCGTTGGCGCATTCGTTGGCGCAACTCAAGGTGAAACGGCGGAACGTGAGATAGCACGAAGTGATTTAAGAAAAAAGCCGCCGGATTCCGGCGGCTTTTTTATTTGCCGTATTCAATTTAGGATTCACGAGCCTGCTCAACCGCCGCCAATCGCTGAAATAATGCCGACTTCGTCGCCGACGGTTATTGCGAAAACTTCCTCATCATTCGTGCGGTTCAATGGCTTTTTCACGTGCTCACCGTATGGGCATCATTTGCCACTAACGTCTCAAACTCCCGTAAACTTGGTTTGATCTCGCGTGCCCTGCCGCTGCAGTCATCCACAGCGTCGAGGGTTTTCATATCATTGCCGGTGATGCAAAGCACGGCGCAATCCCGGCGCGGGATTTTTTCACTCGCAATCAATTTCCGGGCGACGGCCACGGCCACGCCTCCGGCGCTTTCCGCAAAAATGCCTTCGGTTTCCGCCAGCAATTGGATTCCTTCGCGGATTTCGTCGTCATTCACGTCCTCGGCTGCGCCGCCCGTTTCGCGCATCACTTTCAGCGCGTAAAAGCCGTCGGCGGGCGTCCCGATCGACAGTGATTTTGCAATCGTGTTCGGCTTGACCGGCTTGAAAAAATCGAGACCCGCTTTTTGCGCGATTGAAATCGGAGAACAACCCGCCGCCTGCGCTCCGTGAATATGTGCTTCTGTCGTCCCAACCAAACCGAGTTTCGTCAGTTCCTGGTAACCCTTGTGGATTTTCGTCAGCAGGGAACCGGACGCCATGGGCACGATGGTGTGCTGCGGCAGGCGCCAGCCAAGCTGCTCGGCGATTTCAAATGCCATGCTCTTCGCGCCTTCGGAGCAATAGGGGCGCAGGTTCATGTTGACGAACGCCCAGCCAAACTTGCCCGCGATTTCGGCGCACAAACGGTTCACTTCATCGTAATTGCCTTTGACGGAAACTACATTTGTGCCATAAACGGCCCGGTTCAGGATTTTTCCCTGATCGAGTTCGGACGGAATGAAGACATAGGCTTTCAATCCCGCCGCGGCGGCGTTGCTTGCCAGGGAATTGGCGAGGTTGCCGATGGATGCGCATGTGACAGTGTCGAATCCTAACTCGAGTGCGCGGCTCAGGGCCACGCTGACGACACGGTCCTTGAATGACAGCGTCGGATAATTAACGGCATCGTTTTTGATCCAAAGCTCGCGAATGCCCAGTTTTCTTCCGAGACGGTCCGCTTTGATGAGCGGCGTAAATCCCGTCTGCAGTCCCACCGTGGCGTCATTTTCAACGGGCAGCAGTTCGCGGTAGCGCCACATGCTTTGGGGGCGCACTGCCAGCGCGGCGCGCGTCAGGGATTTTTTGATGAGTTCGTAATCGTAAACGACTTCGAGCGGGCCGAAATCGAATTCGCAAACGTGTGCGGCCGTAAGCGGATATTCCCGTCCGCACTCCCGGCATCGCAGCGCCTTCATGTAAATTTCCCGTTGTGCCATAAATTTGTTGTAGCGGCGGTCTGTGACCGCCGCATTTGGTCGGCTGGGGCCGGTGTTTCAAACGGCGGCACCCACAGCCGAGGCGCTCACAGAGCGCCGCTACAGTTTTGAGGCAATAAAAAAGCCTCTTCTCATGGAGAAGAGGCGGTAAAATCATTTGTGCTCTTCTCATTTTCCCCGACGCACTCGCGTCAGGCTGGATTTGGCACCAGCATTGGACTTGCGTCCAACCGGTTGCCGTGGCGTCGTCGGGCCAGTCCCTCAGCCACTCTGCATGAGACCGTTGTATCAACGGATACGGATATATTGATGGATTAGTATTAAATTGTCAATTTTTTTCTCGGCATGTGCGAAAATCGGATTTCAAGCTTGCGTTTTTGATGCCTGACCGGAAGATTGCACCCCCTGTATATGGAATCTGATATAACGGAATCCGCTCTATTTTACAAGCTGTGGGCTTGGGGCGAAAAAAATAAAAAGCAACTGATTTGGGGCGCCGTCACCGTGGTGGTGGTGGGGCTGGGCATTGCTTTTTGGTTGGCGCATCAAAACGAAAAGCAAAATGACGCGAACGATGCACTGTCAAAATTGACAGGCGAGGCTGTGTTGCCTACGGCTACCCCGCCGAGTCCCGAGAGCTTGCTCAAAGTCACCGCCGATTATCCGGATACTGACGCGGGCCAGCGCGCATTGCTACTGGGCGCGGCGGATTTGTTTGCCGCGGGTAAATTCGACGAGGCGCAGGCGCGGTTTCAACAGTTTATAAAGGACTATAACGAATCGCCGCTCATGTCTCAGGCAGCCTTTGGCGTCGCCGCGTGCTATGATGCCCTGGGCAAAGCCAGGGACGCCATTTCGGCTTACCAGAGCGTCGTTGATCGCTATCCCAATCAGAATGTGACTCCGCAGGCGAAATTGGCGCTCGGGCGGCTGCTCGAGGGGCAGGGGAAGTACCCGGAAGCGCGAAGCAACCTGCAGGAAGTTCTCCGCTCCACCCAGGGCACCCTCGCTTCGGAAGCGGCCTCGCGGTTGCAGGAATTGAACGCGCTCCATCCCGAATCGTTGGAATCCACGAATCGGCCGGCTGCCCCCGCCATGCCCGTGCTCAATCCGAAACCTTGATCATGAATCAAATGCTGTGGAAGCAGTGCGCGGCGGAGTTCGTCGGTACATTTACTCTGATCTTCGTCGGCATCGGCGCCATCGCCAACAACACGCCCACTGCCGGGTTGGGATTGCTGGGTGTGGCTTTGGCTCATGGACTGGCCATTGGCGTGATGGTGACGGCGACTGGCGCAATTTCCGGCGGGCAATTGAATCCCGCGGTCACGTTTGGTTTGTTGGTGGGCGGCCAGATGGACGTGAAGAAATCGGTCGCCTATTGGATTTCGCAGTTGGCCGGCGGCACAGCGGCGGCGCTCTTATGCATTCCATTGCTGGGAATGCACGCAGTCTCGGGTGGGACGCCGGATATTTCATTGAACGGCAGCGGTGTTCCCGTGGTGTCCACCATGCAAGCCATCACAATTGAAGCCGTCCTTACGTTCTTTTTGGTTTTCGTCGTTTACGGGTCCGCGGTGGACGCACGTGCGCCGAAGATTGGTGGGCTTGCGATCGGTTTTACCGTGGCGTTAGATATTCTGTTCGGCGGACCGCTTACCGGCGCGGCCATGAATCCCGCGCGCACTTTCGGCCCCGCGCTTGCCAGCAGTCATTGGAATAATCACATTGTTTATTGGGTCGGTCCATTAGCCGGCGGGGCGCTCGCCGGATTAATTTACGGACGTTTTCTCATTCGCGAATCTCGCCAGGCATGAAGTTAACAATCATCGGAACGGGTTACGTGGGATTGGTGACAGGCACCTGCTTTGCGGAAGTGGGGCACCGGGTCATCTGCGTTGACAGCGACGAAGCCAAGGTAAAAATGCTGCAAGGCGGCGGCATCCCCATTTA
>DASZLX010000017.1:0-116404 GCA_035552155.1 Verrucomicrobiia bacterium
TCTCGTCATTGCGATGCAGAAATGCAGGTTACCGTGTGTGACGTAAGGCGTAAAACTGCGGCGCCGCATCAAAAGTGACTATGGATTTGAAGTTGTTCTCATAAGAGGCCGGAGTAGTGTCCGGCCTCTCTTTTTTTGTACCGGGAACCCGTAGCCACCCACATCAGTCGCTGATCCCGGTGTAAATTTCCCGAATTGCGAAACCGTTTCGCAATTCACACAGGCGCATCTCGATTTTCTTCCCGTTTTCCTGCTTTCCTTATTCAAAATCCGGATTCAGGGTTTCCCAAAAACCTTACCGTAAGTTTTTCCCCTTCGCAGAAACGCGATAAACTGCCGCGATGAAAATGGGAACATCGCGTCGTAACCAAGGCACCGAACCCCGCTCTGCGCCATTGTTTCCGCCTCCCGCTTTCCGCCCCCGACTTTGGCTTCGCCTTTCCCCCTCGCAAGCCACTGCCTTCCAGCATCGTTCAAGCCTGTTCAACCCTATTCAAGGGGGATACTACCCCTCGGCATTTCAGGAAACATCTCTGGGATTATGCACCTGACCAACAAGCAACCGAAAGGATCCGCAGATTTCGCAGATTTACGCAGATATAGGAATTCAATCTGCGCTCATCTGCGAAATCTGCGGATAAAAATCGGAATTGCTTGTGAACGGCATAATCCCAAACATCTCCGGAAATCGCTTGCCAATATCCCCAACTCCCAACAGTTTGTGGGCACAAAATCCCGGTCGAAATCATCCGTTTTCGAACGCTGGGCAAAATCGCGCATCAAAGATTCTATGAAATTGTTTATTCCCGTCGTGTTCGCGACGCTTTTCACCATTGGCGTCCGGGCCGACGACTCTCAAACCGCGCCCCCCATTCCGCGCTTCTCGACCAATTACATGGATCGCTCCGTCGATCCCGCAAAGGATTTTTATCATTATGCCGACGGTAATTGGGTCAAAGAAAACCCGGTCCCCGCCGACAAGTCCCGCTGGGCCAGCTTCAGCGAACTCGCCGAGCGCAATTGGTATCTCATCCATGACATCCTGGACAGCGCCGCCGCGGACACGGCCGCGCCCGCGCATTCGCCCCGGCGTGAAGTCGGCGATTTCTTCGCCTCCGCCATGGACACGAACCGGATTGAGAAACTCGGCTTCAAGCCCATCGCCGGCGACTTGAAACGAATTGACCATGTTCAATCCCTCAAAAACCTGTTCGCCTTGCTCGCGGATTTTCATGACCGCGGCATTGGCGGCATCTTCGGTTCCGGTTTCGGTCCCGATGCGAAAAACAGTGCCATCTATGCCTATCATCTGGGGCAGGGCGGCCTTTCGCTTCCCGACCGCGACTACTATCTCAAGGACAGTTTCGCCGATACCCGTGAGAAATATCGCGCCCATGTCACCAAAATGTTCACGCTGCTGGGTGAAACCCCCGAGGTGGCCGCCGCCGATGCCTCCACCGTCCTCGCGCTGGAAACCGAACTGGCTAAAGCCTGCCGCCCGCGCGTGGAATTGCGCGATCCCGATAAGAACTACAATAAATTCCTCACCCCCGAATTCATCGCCAAAGACCCGTCGATTCCGTGGGAGTCCTACTTCACGGAATCTGGCCTGGCTCCCGCGCCGGCGACTGCCGGCAAAAACATGATGCCGTTGACCTACGAAATCGTCGGCCAGCCGGAGTTCTTCGACGCCGTGAACAAACTGCTGCAGGATCGACCGCTTGCTGACTGGAAAGCTTATCTCCGCTGGCACCTGCTGCACGCCAGCGCGCCTTATTTGCAACAGGCCGTCGAGGAGGAGAACTTCGCGTTCTTCGGCAAGGTCCTGAGCGGCCAGGAGCAGCAGGAACCGCGATGGAAACGCGCCGCCCACGTCATTGACGGATCCATCGGCGAAGCCCTCGGCCAGCTCTATGTCGAAAAATATTTTCCCCCGGAAGCCAAAGCGCGGATGAATGACCTGGTGGAAAACTTGAAAGCCGTCTTTAAGGATCGCCTCGAAAAATTGGACTGGATGACCGATGCCACGCGAGCCAAGGCGCTCGAGAAATTCGCGCGCTTCACCCAGAAAATCGGTTATCCGGACAAGTTCCGCGATTATTCCTCCGTGCAAATCCGGCGCGACGATTATCTCGGCAACGTCCGCCGCGCCGAAGCCTTTGAGTCGCATCGCGAGTTGGTTCGGCTCGGCAAGCCGGTGGACAAAACCGAATGGGGCATGACGCCGGAGACCGTCAATGCCTACTTTAATCCGCTGCAAAACGAAATCGTTTTCCCCGCCGGCATCCTGCAGCCTCCGTTCTTCGACATCTCGATGGATGACGCGGTGAATTACGGCGCCATCGGCGTGGTTATCGGCCACGAAATGACTCACGGATACGATGACGAAGGACGGAAATTCGACGCCGATGGAAACCTGAAAAGCTGGTGGACGGATGCCGATGCCAAGGCTTTTGACGAGCGCGCACAAAAAGTTGTGGACGAATATAATAAGTTCGAGCCGCTGCCCGACCTGCACGTGAATGGAAAATTGACCCTGGGCGAAAACATCGCCGACCTCGGCGGCGTGAATATCGCCTACGACGCGCTCGAACGCGTGTTGGCGAAAGACCCGTCCAAGCGCAAGACCATTGACGGCTTCACCCCTGAGCAACGGTTCTTCATCTCGTTTGCCCAAATCTGGCGCTCCAACACCCGCGACGCCGAAGCGCGCCGCCTGGTGACGGTGGATCCGCATTCGCCCGGCCAGTTCCGCGCCTACGGCCCGCTGCTCAATTTCCAGCCCTTCTACGACGCCTTCGGAATCAAAGCCGGCGACCCGATTTGGGAAGCGCCCGAATTGCGCGCGAAAATTTGGTGAACTAAAACTTGTAACCAATCGTGATTTGTGGCGGTCTTTGTGACAAAACCATGAAACGTTTATCCCTGGCAACTGTGTTTGCGTGCGCGGCGATCTCGGTGATGGCTGCGCCGCCCGAACCCATCAACCCCGACAAATTACCTCCGGCGTCCACGCAGGAGGGGTTGTCGTTTGAAAAAGACATTCATCCCATCTTCGAGACGGCCTGTGTGCATTGTCACGGCGAGAAGGAAGCGAAGCATGAGCTGCGACTGGATACGCTCGACGGGGTGATGAAAGGGGCCAAGGAACATAAGATGGTGGTGCCCGGGCACAGCGATCAAAGCCGACTGGTCTATGCCGTGGCGGACATCGACGGAAAAACCTACATGCCGCCCAAGCCGCGCGGGCCAAGACCGGGCGCTGGCCCGGGTCCCGGTCCCGACGGCGGAACCAATGCGATGACGCCCGGAGCTTCTTCACCCGGACCGATGGGACCTCCCCCGGGACGGATGCATCCGTGGAAGCCGCTCACGCCGGAGCAGGTCGGCTTGATTCGCGCATGGATTGATCAGGGCGCCAAGCCGTAACCGGCCTGGCGCGCCCGGCGTTCAGAACCGCCACGTCACCGCCGCGTAGATGCGGAACGTCGGCACGATTTGATCCCCGGTGCTGCGGATGGTCATGGGTATCGCGCCTCCGGCCTGCGCACTGAAGCGGCTGCCCCAGGTGAAGCCGATTTGCGGGCCGAGATAAACGCTCGTCTCCGCCGTGTCATCTGTGGCCACGCCGTGGACCGTGTCCGCGCCATGGTCCTCGCCCGAAACAACGGCCTGGAGCGACACCGTGTAATCGTCTTGCAAAGCGACGTAAACTCCCGGACCGCCATTCCAGCTCACTTCATTGGCGTATTGGTAACCAAAATCACCTTCACTGCGGATGGCATATTGCCCGCCCGCCGTGAAGAAGAGTTTTTTCCAGCGCGCAAAAATATCCGTGCCGATCACGCCGTCGTAGGAGCCGGAGCCGAGCGCAAGGTCATGCCCGCCGATGCCCGCGGCAAAATCCGGTTCGTTTGGGTTGAGATGAGCCGAGTCACCCGTGGGAAATTTCATCCCCGCGAGCGCGTTCCAACTGAAGGAGTAATCCACCGTTCGCTTTTGATAGAGATGAATATTGCCCACCAGCGACAAATCGCCGAGGCCAACCTCGCTCCCGCTCTTGCCGCCACCGCTGTATTGCCGGTAGATGACCGGCAAATTGAGCTGCAGCCCAAACCGGTTGTTGAAGTTGTAGCCGCCGACCACCTGCGAAATCAGGCTGTTCAAATGTTCATTGTCCGGATTCGGCTGATCGCGACCGCCCGATTGGAACGTATTAAAATAGGTGTATTGCTCCGCCACGCTGCCGAAGAAACCCCTGCCGCTATTGCCCTGGGCTTCCGTGGCCGAGTAAACGGCGCAAAAATCACACGCGAAAACCGGCTGCGCACACACAGCCGCCAAAACTGCACCGACAAAAATCTTCATATTGAACTCCGTAAACTGAGGACGCGACAATGCGGTCCTCGGGAAAAATTTGGTTTGATGAAACGCGAAAGGGCGCGTCAACGCGCTTGCGAAACCGGCTGTTCAGGCAAGGAATGCTTTGGGAGGCGGAACGGAAGGCTCGCGCGCCAACGAAGCGGCGGTTTTGTCCCGGGCGGAAATTTCGTAAAATTCAGACGGCGGACAAAAGACGAGTTGGGAATTGGTGTAGGAATAATCCAGTCTTTTTACTTCGACTTGGACGTCGGATTTTTTCTCCGATTGTTTTGCGGCGGCGATTTGCTTGCAGAGACAGCAGGGATGTTTGCCGTCGAACGTGCGCTCCACGGCTTGTTCCCAGGAGTTGGAATGCAGATTTTCCGCCAGCATGGCTGTCCAGGCGACGGACTGAAGAGCGAGCCAATGTGTTCCCGTTGCCGACAGGACGGCAAAAATCATCAGGATGTAGCCACATTTTCGGAACACGCGTGGACTATGGGCAAAAGCTCCGGATTCGTCAATTGCTTCCCGTTTTACGAATGACGCATTCCACCGCGCTGAATCCACACCAGCGTTCCGCTCGGAAGTTTCGCGAAAAGAGGGATGATGTCGGCATCGGCCAGATGGACGCAGCCGCAGGAAGCCGGTTTGCCGATGCTGGTCTGGTCGCCGGTGCCATGAATATAAATATAGCGCGCGTGGGAATCCACGTCGCCTCCGCGATTAAAACCAGGCTCCAGCCCCTCAAGCCACAGAATGCGAGTCGTGATTTTGGCGTCCGGCATGCCTTTCCAGGTGTAGCCGATGGGCTGGCGCGCCTTGAAAACGGTTCCCGCCGGCCAGCCATTGCCGATTTTTTCCGCGATGCAATGCAGCCCGAGTGGCGTGCAATTTGAGCCTTCCTTCTGGCCAATGCCAAAACGGGAAGTGGAGCAGCGGAATGTTTTTATCAATTCATAATCGCCGTCCGCACGCAGAGGCGCGGAGAGTCTTTCGAAAAGAGAGGTGGTTTGGCGGGCAATATCCACGGCCACCATCCATCGCGAAAGCGGTACGCCCAGCCGGCGGGAGCAATTCAAAAAACCGGAAATTGTGGTGCTTCCATTCATGCGTTCAAATACGGCGACACCCCCGCCTGCAGGAGGTCCACCAACTCCGGTTGCATAAATTCATAGTCATCGGCAATGTGCAGGCAAATCACTTTTTTCCCAGCGACATCTTCGGGGAACTTGTCTTGAAGTCTCCGCAGGTGCTTCTTTTCCATGACGAAGATGGTGTCGGCCCACGACAGATGTCCGGCGGTCACCCTTATTCGAGCGCCCGGTTCGGTGCCCGCGGAGCGGGCCTGGATTCCGTCCGTGCGATCAAAAATCTTTTCGGCCGTGAGGCTGCGCCATCGGTTCCGGCTGCAGATGAACAAAACTTTACGGCAGCGCATCGGACACTACTTCAATTTTTTCACCAGCACTTTCGAATTGCGTCCGCTCTGGTCGTATTTTTCACGGCGCGCCGGCGGCAAATCGTCCGGTGTCCCTTCAGCGAACCCGCCCTTGGATTGAAAATAAGTGAATGCCTGGGTCGAGAGCGTGATGAGCTCGTTCAGGTTTATTTCCCGCGCCTTGGTCTCGATGTACTGAATCAGTTTGCGGCCGATGCCCTGGTTTTCGTGCGAGGGATTCACGTACAGGCAGGCCAGCTCGCCCTTGCTCTGCTCGGGGTAGACGTGCAGCGCTACGCAGGCGACGGGATTTTTATCGATTTCAAAAAGGTAATAGTCGCCCAGATTTTTCTCGATGACGAGCCGCGTGCGCTTCACCAGTTCGTCGGACTCGACCGCTTTCTTGGTCAGCATTTGAATCGCTCGAATGTCCTTCTTTTTCGCGGGGCGAATCTGCTGGTATTCGTTCGCGTAAATCAAAGTGCCGATGCCCTCGTTGGAGAACACTTCTGCGAGCAACCCTTCATCCACGCGTCCGTTGATGATGTGAACCCGCTGCACGCCGGCGGTGCAGGCGCCCACCGCGTGTTGCGCCTTGGAGAGGACGTCTGGCATAAACCCCTGCGGATTTTGCTGCAATAATTTCTGCAATTCAGCCACGAGCATCTGGCGGATGAGTTGGTCGTTGTAAACCAGCCCGTCCTGCGGCGTGATGAAAATCAACTTAGTGGCTTTCAACGCCTCCGCAACCGCCACGGCCACGCCGTCCGAATTGACGCGATACGTTTTGCCGTCGCCATCGAAGCCGAGCGGCGGCACGACCGGGATGATTCCCTGGTTCAACAGCGTTTGCAGTAGTTCGGTGTCGACGCGCTCGATTTTTCCGGTGAACAACTGATCCACACCCTGGAGAATGCCCATCGGGTGGGCGATGAGCGCGTTCGGGCACGCGGCGCGCAAATCATTGGCGGCGAGCCCTTCCAGGATTTCATGCGTGAGGCGGTTGGCGGCGGTGAGCGCGAGTTGCAGAGTCTCGGCATCCGTGACACCCGTGCCATCGATGTTGGACGCCTTGACGTTTCGTTCCTCGGCCAGGGCCTTGATTTGCGCCGCGGCGCCGTGAACCAACACGACGCGAATATTCAGCGAGCGCAGCACGGCGACGTCCAAAAGGATATTGCCGAAATTTTCGCCGGTCACGATGGCGCCGTCGACCTCGATGATGAAGGTCTTTTCCCGGAATTGCGGGATGTATTGCAGGATGCCGCGCAGGTCAGTCAGTTTCACGTGTCAATAGTTGCTTTCAGCGAAGGGATAAGTAACCGGTTTGGGCGGGGATTCAACTTATTTTTAAAACAGTTCTCAGCGCTTTGAGGCAGCGCTCATTTTCTTCCGGCGTCCCCACGGAAATACGGATCCACTCGGGCAAATGGTATCCGCCCATTGGCCGCACAATGACACCGAGCTTTTGCATCGCTTCGAACACGCGCTGGCCTTCGCCAACGCGCACAAGAATGAAATTTCCGGCCGAAGGCACGAATTCGAGGCCGAATTTTTGAAAGGCATCCGTGTAGAGTTTCAGGCCCGCGGTGTTATTGTCACGCGTGCGGCGCATGTGGTCGGCATCATCCAGCGCGGCCAGGGCGCCGGCTTGCGCAATGGAATTGATGTTGAACGGCTGCCGGATTTTTTCCAGCGCGGTAATCAAATCCGGGCTGCCAATTCCATAGCCGAGCCGCAAGCCTGCCAGGCCAAAGATTTTCGAGAAGGTTCGCATCAAAAGCACGTTGGGCTTTTGGCCGCGGCGGATTTCCGAAATGAAATCAGCCGCGTCGCCAAGAAATTCAATGTAGGCTTCATCGATCACCAGCAGCACGCGCGGCGGCACCTTGTCGGCGAAATCCATGAGCTCGTGTTTTGAAACCACAGTGCCGGTGGGGTTGTTCGGGTTGGCCACAAAAATAACGCGCGTTTCCGGCGTGATGGTGGCCAGCATCACGGGCAAATCATGGCCGTAATTCGTTGCCGGAACCGTGATGAGGTTTGCCCCGAAAAGCTTCGTGACCAGCGGATAAACCGCGAAGCAATATTGCGAGACGATGACCTCCACGCCCGGTTGCATGAAGGCGTGCCCGACAAATTCGATGATTTCGTTTGAGCCATTGCCGAAGATGAGATTTCCCGGCTGGACGTTCAACCGGTCGGCGAGTTTGGTCTTGAGATAAAACGCGTTTCCGTCGGGATACAAATTGATATTGGCCAGCGCGTGCTGCATGGCCTGGAGCGCGGCAGGGGAGGGGCCGAGCGGATTTTCATTCGAAGCCAGCTTGATGATGTCCCTGGCGGGCATCCCGAGCTCGCGCGCAACTTCCTCGATGGGCCGGCCCGGTTGATAGACAGGCAGGTCCTTAAGGGTTGGATTGATGGAAAGGGACATAGTGAATGTTCTTAATTCAGTTCAATTTTACGAGAGCCAGCCCTTACCCCGGCCCTCTCCCATCCGATGGGAGAGGGAGAAGTGGTTCCAGCGCTCGACGAAATACCCCCGACTGGTCCGCTATGCCCATTCATCACAAAGCCTCCAATATCTTTTTCAAATCCACGTTCTTCGCGATCAAATCGCGGATGAGAGAAATCTTTTCGGCATCGTTTGGTCGCGTCTTCACCGTGAGGTCGTGGACTTTGGACGCGACTTCATAGCTGTCCTGTTTCGCCAGCAACACGGGGATCGGCATCACGCGGATGATTTTGAGCACAGCGGGCGAGGGATGCAAGTTTCCCGTGAGGACGATGCCGGCCATGCGCTTGTCGTTCTGCGCGTCGAGGCTGGTGCAGGCGGCGAGCACGATGTCCTCGCGATCCCCGGGCGTGATCAGGAGCACCCCGGGTTTGAAAAAATCCATCGCATTGTGCGCGCCCATCGCGCCCACGACCACGTCATCCACCAGCCCGTGCAATTTCTCCGGCGTGTTCAAAGTCTGCGCTTTCAGTTCATCGCGGATCAATTCCATCGTGGGATTGGAAAGAATGCGCTGGTGCGGAACCACGCCCAGCAGGTCGAGCCCTTTGCGTTTCAAGCCGCGGCGGACGAAATCCGTGACCGAATCGACCTTGCTATCGAGCACTTTATTGACAATGACCCCGATGATCTCCACGCCTTCCTTCTCGAACAAGGCCTGGTTCAGCGAAACTTCGTCAATGGGCTTCCCGATGCCACCCTGGGTCACGATGATGACTTTGGCGCCCAGGATTTTCGCCACCTGCGCATTCGAGAGGTCAAACACCGACCCGACGCCGGCGTGGCCCGAGCCTTCGCAAAGAACGAAATCCTTTTCCCACGCCACGCGGTCAAACGCCTTTTGGATTTTTTTGACGAGCGCCTCGTTGTTGGCCGCCTGCAAATATTTTCGCGTGAAATCCGGTTCCACCGCGATTGGGCTCATGTCCACCAGGGGACAGTTCAACCGATAGACGCTGTCCATCAGCACCGTGTCTTCATCGATTTTTTGCTCCTCGATTTCCACGAAGCGCTGGCCGACCGGTTTGATGTAACCGACGCGCGGAAAATGTTCCTGCAACGCCGCGATGAGACCCAGCGACGTGGTTGTCTTGCCGTCATTTTGCCGCGTCGCGGCGATGAAAACGCGCGGTGTGGTGGTGTTCATGAAAGGGTTAAATCAGTTAAAGGGGTTAAATAGTTAAATCGGATTCTGCTCATTTAACTCATTTAACAAGTTACTTATTTAACCAAATTACTCCCCCGGCAACTTCCCGCCCGCGCCGGGATACAAGCGGTCGTATTCGATTGCCTGCACGCCGACGATGGCAGCCACGCCGAGAATGTCGTGCGCGTTCGAGCCGCGGGAGACATCCGCGGCGGGGCGGTCCAGCCCGAGGAGAATTTGCCCGTAGGCATTGGCGCGGGCGATGTGGCGGACCAGCTTGCTGGCGATGTTGCCCGAATTGAGTTCGGGAAAAATCAGGACATTCGCGAGGCCGGCGACTTTGCTCTCGGGCAATTTTCGGGCCGCGATGTCCGGCACGAGCGCGGCGTCCACCTGCAGCTCGCCGTCAAAATCCGCCTCAATATTTTTTGCCTCCGCTTTTTGCCGCGCCAGCGCGGTGGCGGCCTGCACGCGGCCGATGCTCGGGTGCGTGGCGCTGCCTTTGGTCGAGAAAGAGAGCAGGGCGACCCTCGGGCGTATGCCGAGCAATTGCCGCGCGAGTTGCGCGGTGGAGACGGCGATTTCCGCCAGTTGTTCCGTGGTCGGCTCGGGAATCACGCCGCAGTCGGCCATGAACAGGACGCCATGCTCGCCGAATTGCGAATCTTCGACCTCCATCACTTGGCAACTGGAGGCGGTCGTTCCGTGCGGAGCCATTTTGATGATTTGAAACAACGGCCGCAGCACGCTGCCGGTCGTGGCGCTCGTCCCGGAAACGAGGCCGTCGGCCTGATGCATCGCGAGCATCATCGAGCCGAAATAATTCGGCTGTAAAATCGCCTCGCGCGCTTCCGGCAACTGCAGGCCTTTCCCACGCCGCAACGCCGCAAAACGGCGCGCAAAATTATCCAAGTCCTCGCTTTCGGCGGGATTGATCGTGCGTATCCCCTCCATCGAAATGTTCAATTCCTCGGCGAGCCGTTTGATTTTGGTGCGGTCGCCCAGAAGAATCGGCGCGCCGAGGCGCAACGAATAAAACTGCCGCGCGGCCTGCAGCACGCGCGGTTCGCTGCCTTCCGGAAAAACAATCCGCTTCGGATGGCGCTGCAGTTTTTCAATGATGTTCCCGATAAAACGCATGGCGCTAAGTTAACGGGCAACGGCGAAAGCGCAACAGTTCTCGTTTCCGAATTGGGTGGATTGGGTAGGGACAGCGCGCTGCGCTGTCCGCAACGCGTCCAACGGCGCACCTGAGGTTCAGCCTGCATTTGCCATTCAAGAATTATGTGCCAGATTCCCCAGTCTCCTCCGAACCAAACAACAACTGAATTTTTATGGCAAACAAAATGCGTGTAGCCCAGGTCGTTCGCGCCGGCGGACCGTTTGAAATTGTCGAACGTTCCATTCCGGAACCGCCGCCGGGTTGGGTGCGGATTAAAGTGCAGGCCTGCGGTGTTTGCCACAGCGACTCGCTCGTCAAGGAGGGACATTGGCCCGGCATTCAATACCCGCGCGTTCCCGGCCACGAAGTCATCGGCCTGGTGGACGCGATGGGCGAAGGCGTTACCAAATGGAAAACCGGCCAGCGCGTGGGCGTCGGCTGGCACGGCGGGAATTGCGGCTATTGCGACAATTGCCTGCGCGGCGATTTTTTTGCCTGCACAGTGGATTTGAAGATAACCGGAATTTCTTTCGACGGCGGCTATGCCGAATACATGGTCGCGCCGGCCATTGCCCTGGCGCGCGTGCCGGAGGAATTATCTTCCGTCGATGGTTCACCGCTGATGTGCGCGGGCATCACGACTTACAACGCCTTGCGCAACAGCGGCGCACGGCCCGGCGACCTCGTGGCGGTGCTCGGCCTGGGCGGATTGGGACATCTCGGCGTGCAATTCGCCGCGAAGATGGGTTTTCGGACGGTGGGCATCGCCCGCGGCAAGGACAAGGAACCGCTGGCCCGGGAACTCGGCGCGTCCCATTACATCGACACCCAGGCGCAAGACCCGGCGGTTGAATTGGCTAAACTTGGCGGCGCGCGCGTCATTCTCGCCACGGTGACCGCCGGCGAAGCCATGAGCGCCGTGCAGGCCGGGCTGGCTCCGAGGGGGACACTAATGGTCATCGGCGCGGCGCCGTCCATGCAAGTCTCGCCGTTGTTGCTCATCGGCGGAATGCGGCGGATCCAGGGCTGGTATTCCGGCACGGCGATTGATTCCCAGGACACGCTCGCCTTCAGCGTGATGGCCGGCGTGCATTCGATGAACGAAGTGTATCCTTTCGAACGCGTGGCAGAAGCCTACGAGCGCATGATGAGCGGCAAAGCGCGCTTCCGCGTGGTGCTGAAAATGGGGAGCTAGCCGGTGAGTGATAAATCTTCTTTTCACCCGATTGATCCGCAAGTCGGCATCGGGCACGTGCACCTCAAAGTGGCCGATTTGGAACGCGCGCTGAGATTCTATCGCGATGTGCTCGGCTTCGAAATCACCACGAGGTATGGTTCGCAGGCGGCGTTTCTTTCGGCCGGCGGGTATCATCATCATATCGGGCTGAACACTTGGGAAAGTATGGGCGGCTCCCCGCCTCCGCCGGGAACAACGGGTCTTTATCACGTCGCGATTCTTTATCCGACGCGGGCATTGCTGGCGGATGCGCTTCGTCGCGTGCTCGCGGCGGGCATCGAACTGGAGGGCGCGGCTGACCACGGTGTGAGTGAGGCGCTTTACCTGCGCGATCCGGACCGGAATGGTGTTGAATTGTATTGGGACCGTCCTCGTGAGCAATGGCCGCGCACTTCTGAAGGTGCAATTGAAATGTACACACGGCGATTGGATTTGGATGGATTGTTGAACGAACAGCCAGGCTAGAGCGGTTTTCCGTTACTGCAGAAAAAACAAAAACGCGACATCCCGCAGGATGTCGCGCTCACCAGACCCAATCTTGGCAGCAAAATTAGTTTCTTACTTGATCGTGAAAATCTTGCCGACGTTGAATGTGCCGCTGCACACCAGCACTTCGTCGTTGGCGGTCGCGGTGGGCGAACGCAAGGCGGTATAATTGTAGGTGCCCCTGATCACGACTTTCTTCGACAGAATACGCTCATTGATGGCTGCGCCGCCGAGGCTGTCACCACTGCCGGCGAGCGGTAGCGGGATGACCTCCGCGCCGATGACAACCTGGGAACCGTCCGCGTTGGTGAGAGCGGCGGGGAATGGGCTGTTATACATGAATTGCAAATTCGTGTAGACCGGGCTGCCGTTCGTCGTGTTGACGACTTCGATGAAATCACCCTGGACGCCGGGATCGGTGCTGGCGCCCTGCACATAAACCAGCGCCAAGGACTTGGCGGAATTAGTTGTGCCAGTCGCCTTTACGGCGTCCTGGATGAACGTATTATTGCTGACTTTGGTGGTTACGATTGCTCCGGAGTCATTCGTAGTCAGAGAGGTGCCTTTGACGGTGACCTGATAGATGGTTTGCCCCCACCCCTGGAAAGCAAACGCAACTACCCCCGATAAAACTGCTATCAAGATTTTTGAATTTTTCATGAAGGCGATTCTAAGTGTCGGTTGGGTGAATTAAATGGGGATTATCCCTCCATTAAAACGGGGTACTTTACCCTATCGAAAACGGGATAATTTAAAGTTCCAACACTTTTTCAAAACGCGTCAGGTTGCGCGCGTTGCGGGTGGTGACCAACGCAACGTCTTCGAGGCGCACTCCGCCCATTTCCGGGTAATAAAGGCCCGGCTCAACCGTCACGACCTGGCCGGCTTTGAGCACACCTTTGGAAGTGGCGCCCATGCGCGGCGCCTCGTGGATTTCCAAACCCAGCCCATGGCCGGTGCCGTGAAAAAAGCCCTCCATGCGCCCGTTGCGCCGCCCGGTTTTGTAACCTTCGCTTTTGAAAAATTTCTGCACCGCGGCATGAATTTCCGCAGTGGGAACATCAGCGCGAATTTTCGTGAATGCCAGCGTTTGTCCGCGCAACACCGTGTCATACAATTTGCGCGCCGATTCGCTTGCGCGCCCGCGCACAACCGTGCGGGTGATATCGCCGAAATAACCCGTCTTTTGGGAGCGCGGAAAAATATCGATGATGAGCAACTCGTTGGCGAACAACTGGCCATGGCCGCCCTCGTGGGGATCGCAGCCCTGTTTCCCGCCGGCCACAATCGTGTGCGCCGCCAGGCCCCCGGCCTGCAGGATTGCGCAGTCAATGACCGAGCGCAGCTTTTCGGAAGTCAGCGGAGCGCCACGATAGGCCAGCCGCCGGTCGCGCCCGACCTTGGCGGATTTCAGTGCCTGCATGGCTTCGGCCATGCCCACTTCCGCCATCATCAGCGCCGCGCTCACCTTCTTCACTTCATCGGTCGACTTCAATTCGCGTTCAGAAAAAAAGTCGGCCTTCACCTTCACCTTCACACCCCGGCGTTTCAGTTCCCGGGCGAGACCCAGCGGAAAATTGAAAGGCACAAACACCGGTTGAACTCTTTTTTCCCGCAGGATGGCGTGGATGACTTCCGGAAAACCCGTTTTTTTGGAATGCCGCGCCGCCAATTTCTTTTGATAACGGCTCAGGGAAAGCACCCGGCAATTCGTTGCCTGCTGCCGCGCGCGATCGATTTCCAAATCGCTCATCACGATGAAATTTTTCCCGCGCAATCGCAGGAAAATAAACGGGTCCGGCACAAACATGCCCGTGGCGTAAAGCATGTTCGCGTCGTGATCGCTGTCGGCGACCATCAGCAGATTTTCAGGACGAGGCATGGCTTGGGATAATGAGTTGAAGGGTTAAATAGTTAAATCAGTTAAAACAGGATGATGAGTTTCGCCGTGAACCGGAGATGTCTGCTTATTTAACCAGGCACTCATTTAACTCGTTTAACCTGCGGCTCCCACCCCAAACAACCGGTCGCCCGCATCGCCGAGGCCGGGGAGGATGAAGCCTTTGTGGTTCAATTTTTTGTCAACCGCCGCGGTAAAAATTGGCAGTCGCGGATAATGCTCGCGCACATGGTGGATGCCTTCGGGCGCTGCAATCAAGTTGACCATCCGGACATGCTTCGCGCCGAGTTCGGAAAGCAAGTCCATGGCGGCCACGGTGCTGCCGCCGGTCGCCAGCATGGGGTCGATCAGCACCACCTCAAACCGGCCCAAATTGGGCGGCAGACTTTTGTGATAAAACATGGCTTGCTGGGTGGTCTCCTCGCGCTTGAGGCCGATGAATCCCACCCGCGCGTTCGGAACCAATTGCAAAATCGAATCCAACATCCCGAGCCCGGCGCGAAGGATTGGCACGAGAACAATTTCCCGTTGCAGCCGGTAGCCGCGCGCCGCAGCCAGCGGAGTCCGCACTGACATTGGGACCACCTTGAAGGAGCGCGTGGCCTCATGAAGCATCAGCGCGGCCATTTCGCTGAGCACCCGCCGGAACTCCTGCGGGCGGGTGCGGCGGTCGCGCAACCGCGTCAGATTGTGCTGCACTAGCGGATGCGCGATGACCGTGACGCCCTTCACGTTAGTGAGAGAGGACGGGTGACAGGAAATAAAGGCGGCCTTCCTGGAGCCGCGGAGCGTCGAATCCCAAATCGATCTTGATCGATTTCGCGTCCGATTTGCTTTCGCCGAACATGTGGAAAAAATCGGACAAATCGTAGCGCTGGTCGTAGCGAATCAGGTTCGCGTCGGAAATTTTCGCGATTTTTTCCGCGGAGGCGACCGCCGTTTGGAAATTCCCGAGTTGATCGACGAAACCAAGTTTGAGAGCCTCGGTGCCGGACAACACGCGTCCATCCGCGTAATCCGCCCAATTGTCCGCCAGTGCCCGGCCGTCATCCTGGTTTTTTTGATGCGCCGCCTCGCGGCCTTCGGCAACCACTTGTTTGAAATCACCGTACACTTCATTGATGAGCCCCTGCACCATCGCGCGTTCCTCCGGCGGAATTTCGCCCGGCTCGCGCGAACCGCTCAGCATGTCCTTGAACTTCCCGCTCTTGTAAACCTCGGGCGCAATTCCAACCTTGTCCATCAATGCGCGATAATTATAGCCGTGCATAATGACGCCGATGCTGCCCGTGAGGGTCATCTTGTTCGCCACGATGTAACGGCACGGCGCGGAAATGTAATAGCCTCCGGACGCCGCCAGGTTGCCCATGGAGACAATCACCGGCTTGGCCTTGTTTTGATCCTGGTCCTGGCCGTTGCTCTTTTTTCCGTCCTGAAAATTTTTGATGGCGTCGCTGATGTCATCGGACGCCAGCACTTCGCCGCCGGGTGAATCCACCTTGAGGATGACCGCTTTGACGCGGCGATCATCCTGGGCGCGGTCCAATTGCGCCTTGATGATGTCCACCATGCTGTAACCCTGTTGATTGAGAGGGCTGCTGGTGATGACCCCATCGACATCGATGACCACGATTTTGTTCGCCGCGCCATTGTCTTCCAGCACCGCTTCTTCCAGGCGGGGTCCGACGTAGTGCGAGTTGTTCACGGCGACGGCGCCCCGGCTGCCGTGCACGATGCTGCCCGCGAAGAGGCAGAAATTCACCAGCACGCTCAACCCCAGCAGGATGACGACGACAATGGCGAAAATCATCCAACCCCGTCCGCGTTTGGAGGGACGCGGCGCCGCCGGCGGAACGATGACGGGCGGCGGTGGTGCGTAGGCCGGAGGCGGCGGTGTGGTGGGCGGAATTGCGTCATCCATAATGGCGAAAGCTACCGCAAAGGCCATTAAGGAGCAAGAGTCAACCGAGTCCGCCGGGAGCGCCGGCGTCCCGCCCGCAAGTCGTCATTTTGCTTCTTGAATTGCCTGGCGCGCGTTTCTATTGTCGGCTCATGAAACGGATTTCTTTTCTCCTTATGACCGCCTTGCTCGCCGTCCCGGCCATGGCACCGGCCCAGGACGCTGCTACCGAAGAGCGGCTGAATAAACTCAGCGCGCAAATTGACGTCTTAGTTGAAGCGAAGGACGCGCAAAATAAAAAAATCGACGACCTCCAAGGCCAGATTCGCGACCTGCAAAGCCAGGTGAGCAAACCCAGCGGCAATTACGCCTCGGCGGACGATGTCAAACAACTGGCGGATGCCATCAAGGAAGTGGATCGGAAGCGGCAGGAAGACAACGAAAAAGTTCTCAACGAACTGGAAAAACTCGGCAAAACGCTCGGCGGTTCCGGCAGCCGCCGGCCCGCGCCGGTTTTGGACACCAAACCCCCGGTCGATGTAAATCCGAACGCGCCGCATTTCGAATATACCGTCCAGTCCGGTGATACGCTTGGCGCGATCGTGAAAGCTTACAAGGAGAAAAATATCAAGGTGACGTTGTCGCAGATTCTGGCGGCGAACCCGGGATTGAAACCGGAGAACATGAAGGTGGGGCAGAAGATTATTATTCCCGCGCCCGCGCAATAGCAGCGGTGAGCTGAGGCCGCTGATTATCCGGTTGCATCCGCATGGTGGATGCGCCTGGCCGTGCCGCCAGCAACAAAAGGAAAAGTCCGATCCCCAGCACGATGCGGTACCAGCCAAACAGGTTGAACGTGTGGGTTTGCACATAGCGCAGCATCCACTTGACCGCGATGAAGGACACAATTGCCGAGACCACCGTGCAGAGTAGAATCATGCGCCAATTTTCGTGAGGCGCACCCGCTGGCGGATGGTGCAGCGCTTTAAAGATTTTCAGCCCGCCGGCCGCAAGCATCGTGGGGATGCCGACCAGGAAGGAGAATTCCGTTGCCAGTGGACGATTTAACCCGAGCAGCAGCGCCAGCACAATGGTCGCGCCGGATCGCGATGTGCCGGGGAAAACCGCGGCCAGGAGTTGGCCAATGCCCACGGCAATCGCCACCGTCCAGGTGATTTCATCCCGCAGCTTTTTGCCCCGCAACCAATACTCGACCGCCACAAAAGCGATGCCGCCGACCAGCACGGCGATCGCCACGGGACGCAGGTTTTCCGGGAGCTTCAATCCTTTTTTGTCGAGAACGAAACCGATCGCGCCCGTGATGAAAAAGGCGAGACAGATTTTCAACAAATAATCCTGCGTCGCTTTTTCGCGCCACTGGAAAATAAATTGATGAAAGCGCTGATGGAAAAGCGGGATGACCGCAATCACCGCCCCGCATTGGATGACGATGTTATATAAATCGCTTTGGTGTCCCAGCCAATGCTCGGCGATGAGCAGGTGTCCAGTCGAGGAAACGGGGATAAACTCCGTGATTCCTTCGATGATTCCGAGTATGACGGCAATAATCCAGTCAGGCATCCGTGGGATAAACGGGAAATTGGGGAAGAAAACAAGAAAGAAAATTGGAAACGTAAAGCGTGAAACGTGAAAACTCGCGAGGATTCAATTCACGTTTCACGCATTACGTTTCATGACTTTCATTTCGCTTTCTTGGCAAACATCGACCCGAACCCGCTCTTGGCGACTTCCGCGCGCTGGCGCACTTTCAATTGGCCGAGGATGGAGTGCCAGCCGATGTAAATTTTGTGCCATTGATTTTCCACGTTGCGCAACGCGCCTTCGTTCATTTCGCTGAGATAGCGCAGGGAAGGGGCATTGCCGATCAGCGCGTGGATTTCATCCTTGGTCGGCGCATTGACCTCGATGATCGACAGGATGAGCTCGAGCTCCTGCACCAGGACGCTTTTGACTTCGAGAAACTGGATCTCGTCCTCGGGGCCGAATTTCTTCCCGCGCGCCAGGGTGATGTAGCGGTTGAATTGCTTCCAGCATTCCAGATAATTTTCCATCTGGGCTGAGAGTTGGTCGAACTTTTTGGCTGTGCTCATAGTTGGCGATGAGGTTGGGATAAATTCATAAAGGGGCCGACGGCGTGAGAAATATAATGGCGCCGCCGCGGGCTTCGCGGGCGGTGATTTGCAGGCTGGCGAAATGAATGCGGAACTCGGTCAGGGGCAGGTGCGCCTGGCGCGCTTCCTGGAACAGGCGCAGCACTTCACCGGCGATTTTCTCCAGCACATCGACGGGATAAGTGGAGGAGACGGTTGAGGTCACGATCTGCCCGTCGCGGTCCACCGTCATACTGCCGGCGGGGAGACGCTGAAGGGCAGGGCGCGCTTTGGCAAATAAGCTCAGGAGTCCCATGACGAAACAAGTTTCTTGGATTTTTCAAAGATGCCGGACGAATCCGCCGCGGGCGGCCAAGCCACGAGGAAGTTTTTGTTTTTCGACGGCATCATTATCAATTTACGTTCAAAATTTTGGGCCTGGATGTGGGACCACGGACCGGCTTCGATTTGTTCCCCGAGACGTTTTATCGACTCGGTGGCCGAGCGCATCCAATTGGAAAATTCGTTGGCGGAGTGGGTTCCCCAGCCTTCGGCAGCGCCCGCGACATCGTGGGGCAGCGAGACGACCCATTCGCCACCTTCGCGAGTCAAGGTAGCGAGCCGCCAGACAGTTTTGCGGTGGTCCACCTCTTCGTTCGATTCTCCGGTTCCCGAACCGCCGGTTTCATCGATGGCCTGCGCGGCCTCCAGCAGCAGGGCATTGATGGATTTGAAGATGGTCCGTTCGCGGTCCGCTTCCGCGGGAAGCGTTTCGAAAGTGCCCGATTTCCATTCCAGAATTCTGCGAAACGCCACTTCCCCGCGCGCGCCTTCCGTTTCGGCGTCAATCAAATCGCCGTTCAGGATCCAGATTTTTCCCACCAACGACCCGCGCGTGATGCGGAAGACGGTGGAGCTTTGGGAAAGACATTCCATCTGAAGAATGTCCATGAGACTCTTATTTTGGATGCCGCGAAAGCCGCTCTGCGCATCGCGCCCGAGAAGCGACTCGATGCATTCCAGGAACATTTGCATGTTCTGGTGCGTGTCGGGCTTGAGCCAAAACAGATCCACGCCCAGCGCATAAGCGCGGGAACGAAATTCCTCGTCTTCCACGCCGGTCATCACCACCGTGCGCAGCTCGGGGAAACGGCGGCGCACGATCGAGAGCACCTGTAGGCCGTCCATCTTCGGCATCTTTAAATCGCAAATGAGCAGGCGATAGGGCTCCGCTTCCAGCAAGGCCATGGCGCGTGCGCCGTTGTTGGAGATCTCGATGTCCGGTTTGCTGGGGAGTTGCGAAAGCCACTCCTTGTACAAATCCAGGATCGCCGGATCATCATCCAGAATTAAGATTTTGTGGGGCGCGTCCATGGAGTCCTCAAGGCTGGGAATCCCGCCGCGCCGGATACAATCTCGACAAAGTCATGGCAAGGATATAGCAGGCCGTATTCCCGCTGGCGCACTGGGAAGCGACTTTCTTCATAATTTGCGCAGAAGGCTGGCAGCAAGAGGAAAGCGCCGTGCCGACGCCGCGTTGTCTTGGTTTTGAAAGAGGCAAAAAGAGGCGCGCGCGGGACAGGAAAGTCCACGGATAGGACAAAAGTCGCTTCTTAAAGCACGGGGAGTTTCGCGTTTTCGGGCCGGCGGGCTTGTGGCCGGTGGGTTATTTGACGGGCAGTGGAAAGTCCGAAGGAAAGTTGTTCCTTATGGCACAAATCTTGCACCCATCCTGTCAATTACGTCGTCTCGAAATGGACCCCGGCGATTCAGCGAGACAAAAAAGTAACGATGTTAAAACTTTTCAAAAACCTGTTTGGATCCGGCGCCACGGATAACCATACCAATGGAAATGGTCACGTAGCGGCAGCGCCCGCGGCGCCCGTTTATACGCCTTCCCGGCTGGCAACGAACGGCCAGCCGGTGAGCCGACCGGTGAGCCAGCCGATGTCGAGACCCGCGGCGCCCGTCGCCCACGCGCCTCGTCCGGCTGCCGATGGCAACAGTGTCCAGCTTCCACTTTATACCATCCTCGGTGTCCTGCCTCTTGAGTTAAAGACGCGCGTTCGGGAAACCACGGTGGCTGACGTTTACATCACTTTGCCGCTGGACCGCGTGTTGACACAGCTTGGCAGCGGCTCGGTAAAAATATCTTTTGGAGAGCTCCGCGCGATGGCTCCCAACGCGTTCACCGCGCAAACGAACCTGGACGAGACTGAGATTTCTCTTCCGCTCAACGAAATTCTTCCGCAAATCAATCCGTCCCTGCTCGCCCGCCGCCAAAGCCAGAGGCAGGTCGAGGTTCCCGAGGAATTGCAGGGACCCTTTGGGAATGATTGCGCCGGAGTAAAATTTGGCGACACCCGCACCGCGACCACCACCCAGGGTGACGCGCCGGTTGCGCCTCCCGTTGCCCGCGAACCGAAATTGTCTCCGCAGGCTCCCATCGCTCCCCACGCGCCCATCAAAATGCCCGGTGCTCCGATGGCTCGTCCGGCTCAGCCTGTTCAGCCGATTCAACCGGCTCAAAGCGCTCAATCGGCTCCCATATTTCAGCAAATAAAACCGGTTCAACCCGCGAAACCAATTCAGCCGCCTGCGCCCCGGCCGCCGGCTGCGCCAATTCCGCCCGCAAAACCGATTTCGATGCCGCCCGCAGCGCCGGCTCCAGCTCTCGACAACAGCCCGTTGATTCCTTTTCGTAGTACGATTGCACCCACGCCCACGCCCCGTCCGCCTGCGGTGACACCGCCTGCTGCTCCTCCAGTCAGGCCGGCGTTTCCCGCGACGCGGGGCGCGGGCGCCGCTCCTTTGCCGGCCTCAGTGCCGCGTCTGCCCACGTCGCCCACGCCCGGCAACGGGCGCACGCCAGTTCCTCATACCGCTCAAGCTGCACCGCCGACGCCGGAAGTATTCATCAGCGCGCCGCTCGCCGTGTTAAGCGAGAGCTGGCCCGAAGTGCTGCGTGGTGAAATCGAGCAATTTAATTTGTTGGAAGCGCACCTCGCGCTGCCGGTGAGAGTTGTCGAACCGGCCCTCAAGCAGGGCAAAGTGGCCTTTCCCTGGAAAGTGCTGCGCTCCTGGATTCGCCCTGCGACGTTGCCGACCGTGTCGGCGCACGACGGTATGGTGGTCGAATTGCCGCTCCGCGTGATCGCGCCGCTCTTTATCGCGCGGCAAAAGCAGGGCGGCCAGACCCAGCAGAAGCTCCAGATCAACGAGAGCATTCCCAATTTATTCTTTGGTTTTCCGCAGGGAGACGGCGCCGCTGAATTGGCGGCGGCACCCGCTCCGGTCGCGCCGCCCTCGCCCGTGATTCCGCTAGCGGTCCCGGCTGCCGCCGAGCCAGAAGCGAATTTTTCTCCCGCTCCCAAACCATCGGGCGTGCAGGACACCAACTTTTACGTTTGGGGTGAAAACGGCGAAACTCCCGCGGTGGACGAATCGGAATTTAAACGCAATCCCGCCGTTCCGGCCACCGATTTTCTTTCGCGCTACGCCACACCCAATGAAGTGATTTCCCGCGCGGCGGCGCTCGACGGCGTCGCGGGCGCACTGGTGGCCCTTCCCGACGGGCTCATGGTCGCGAGCAAATTATCACCCGACCTGAACGGTGATACCCTGGCCGCGTTCCTGCCGCACATTTTCGGAAAAGTGAGCCAATGCACCAAGGAATTGCGCATGGGCGAACTCAACAATCTTCATTTCACCGTCGGCAACGTCCCCTGGAAAATATTCCGTGTGAACGCGATTTTCTTCGCTGCATTCGGCAATCCCGGCCAGCCCCTCCCGACCGCCCAATTGGCGGCCCTGGCGGGCCAGCTCGACCGGAAAAAATAGTGAGGCAATTATGGCAATTATCAACCAAGCCAACAAAGAACTGCAGGTAAAGATCGTCTACTACGGGCCCGCCATGGGCGGCAAGACGACCAACCTCGTGCAGGTCCACGACCACGTGCAGACCGCTGCCGGCAACAAGGGCAAACTCGTCTCCCTGGCCACCAGCTCGGACCGCACGCTGTTTTTCGACTTCCTGCCCATCGAAGCGATGTCGATCAAGGGATTCAAGACCAAGTTTCAGCTCTACACCGTGCCCGGCCAGGTGATTTACAACACCACCCGGCAGCTCGTGCTCCGCGGCGTGGACGGCATCGTGTTCGTGGCCGATTCGCAGTACGAAAAAATGGCCGAGAACGTCGAAAGCTTCCAAAACCTGGAGGAGAATCTGCGTTCCTTGAAAATGAACATGGCCGAGATCCCGTACGTCCTGCAATACAACAAGCGCGATTTGCCTAATGTCGCGCCGGTCGAATACATGGAATTTTTGTTGAACAATCGCGACATCCAGGTCCCGTCCTTTACGTCCGTCGCGCACAAATGCGAAGGCGTGTTCGAATCATTGAATATGATTACCCGCCTGTTGCTCAACAAGTTCATCAGCCAAAACACGCCGCAGTACGCATGACATGGCTACTCTGCCCCAACTCATCGAGGAAGATATCCAGCGGTTCAGCGGAATCTTGCAGGAATTGCTGAAGCACACCGAGGCCACCACGGCTCTGGTGATCGACAAGGGCGGCTTCCTGATCACGCATCAGGGCAATGCCGAGGAATTCGATCTGACCACCATCGCCGCTCTCGCCTCAGGCGCTTATATGGCGAATCAGACGATTGCCAACCTGGTGCACGAAACGAATTTCAACAGCGTCTATCAACAGGGTGAAAAATTCAGCATCTACGCCAATGCCGTGGGTGAAGAATGCCTGCTGGTGGTCATCTTCGAGGCGGAGCAGGGCGTCGGTCGGGTGAAATATTTTTCCGAACCCACCGCCGTGAGGCTCGCCGAGCAATTGAAGATTGCCTATGAACGCGAACCCGGCGAAGGCCTCGATCTTTCGATCCTCAACGTCGCTGACACCAGCGGGGTCTTCAAGAAAAAGCGCGGCAAACGAAGCGCCTAGAGCGGTTACAAAACATCGTGGCTGCAGTAGGGTAGGGAAGCCGCGTCGCGGCGTCCCCGTCCGCGTTCAGCGGACGGAATCACTCCACCAACTGATGTTGCATGGCGTAGTGCATCAACTCGGCGTTGTTCTTCATCCCCATTTTCTCAAGAATGCGCGCGCGGTAGGTGCTGATGGTTTTGACGCTTAACGAAAGTTCCTTGGCAATTTCGCTGACGATTTTCCCCGACGCAATCAATCGCAGCACCTGGAATTCGCGGTCGGATAATTTTTCCTGTGGCGGTTTCTGGCCATCCGCTGAGAGGTAGGTCGCCAGTTTTTCCGCGAGCGAAGAGCTGACATAACGGCCGCCGGCGAGGACTTTTCTAATCGCGCCCACGAGTTCCTCCGGCGCGCTTTCCTTGGTCATGTAGCCGGAGGCGCCGCGTTTGAGCACCCGCACGGCGAACTGGCCTTCCGGATGCATGCTCAGCACCAGCACCGGGAGTTTCGGTTTCGATTTTTTTATTTCGCGCAGCACTTCCAGGCCACTGCGGCCCGGCATCGTGATGTCGAGCACCACGACGTCCCAGTCTTCTTTCCAAACCTTATTCAACGCCTCCTGGGCATTGCGCGCCTCGCCGAACGTCGCCTTCTTAAACTCATCGGCGAGAATTTGTTTCAAACCGTGGCGCACGACGGCGTGATCGTCTGTAAGCAGGATTTTCATTTTTTTCTGCCCTTAACCGGCGGAGCGGAATCGATACCATGGCGAGCGTTCCCTTGCCACTGGGAACCGGGTAGATTTTGAACGTGCCACCGAGCAGCGCGGCGCGCTCTTTCATGCCCAGCAACCCCATGGAACGCGTATTTGAAATTTCTGCCGGCGAAATTCCCCGCCCGTTGTCTTTCACCTCTAAAATAATCCGTCCGGCGGCTTCTTTCAAATGCACCATCACCTGCGTCGCCCCGGCGTGGCGAATGACGTTGGTCAATGTTTCCTGGAAAATCCGGAAAAAGGTCGTCGCCAGATCCGGTGTCAGGACCGGCTCGTGCAAGTCGGTGCGTACGTCGCACTTGATGCCCGTTCGAGTCTGGAATTCATTGGCCTGCCATTCCAGGGCCGCAATCAGCCCCAAATGATCCAGGATGCCCGGCCGCAGTTCCGTCGCAATTCGCCGCACCATCTGGATGGTGGAGTCGATGTGCGAAGACAGCGCCTTGGCCTTCTCTCTCAGCGGCGTCAGATTTCCCGGAAGCTTGTTGGCCAGCAGCGAGAGGTCGAGTTTGCAACTGGTCAGCGCCTGGCCCAGTTCATCGTGGACTTCGCGCGCGATGCGCGTGCGCTCTTCTTCCCGGACATGCTGCAAATACACCGACAAGGCGCGCAATTGTTCGTGGGACTCGCGCAACTGCTCCTGCGCCCGACGACGTTCAGCGCGTTCGCCGGCCTCGCGCAACGCTCGGTGCACCGACGGCACCAGTCGCGCCAGCCGGTGTTTCAGCACGTAATCGGTCGCGCCGTTTTTGAGCGTCTCAATGGCGACTTCCTCGCCCATGGTGCCGGTCACGAAAATGAAGGGGATATGGGGAACTTTCCGCTTCGCGATATCGAGCGCCGCGTAACCGTCGAATCCCGGCAGGGCGTAGTCCGAAAGAATCAGGTCCGGCGGATTTTCATCCAGTTCACGAATAAAATCCTTCTCCGTTTCGACCCGTGTGGCTGTGAATTTGACGCCGCCGCGGCGCAGCGAATGCCCGGCCAATTCCGAATCAGTCGGATTATCCTCGAGCATCAAAATGTGAATTTCTTTTTTCAACATGTCCACGATTCGAACTCAAGCGCCGGCTTATTGTCGGCCTTGCCGTCCAAAATTAAACCACCGTCGCCGGTCCGAAGCCGATTACAAATCGGCGCTCCCCGGCTTATTTTGCCGGCAGCGAAAAATAAAACGTCGCGCCCTTGTCCAGGATACCTTCCGCCCAGGTCCGGCCGCCATGGCGCGAAATAATGCGCCGAACATTCGCCAGTCCGATGCCGGTGCCTTCAAATTCCGACGCGCGATGCAGGCGCTGGAAAACCCCGAATAGTTTCTGCGCGTAACGAGGGTCGAATCCGACCCCGTTGTCCTTGACGAAAATCACGGTTTCGTCGTCCACCCGCGCGCTCCCAATCTCGATGCGCGTCCGCGGGCGGGTGCGCGTGTATTTCAGGGCATTGCTGATCAGATTGTAAAAAACCTGCCGAAGTAACGCCGGATCTCCTTCGACGTGCGGCAGCTTGCCCCGGTTCCAATCGATCTGCCGGTCCTTCATGTCCGGTTCCATCTCATGGAGGATGTCACGAAGAATGTCATCGAGGCCCACTTTGACTTTCCGCAATTCGACCCGGCTGGTGCGCGAAAAACCAAGCAGGTCGTCGATCAGCTTGCCCATCTGCCGGGAGGAATCCGCTATCGTTTGCAAATGGCGCTGGCCTTCGTCATCCAGGCATTCCGCCTTGGTCGCGCGAAGGATTTCAACAAATCCCTCGATGTGTCGCAGCGGCGCGCGTAAATCGTGCGAGACGGAGTAGCTGAATGCTTCAAGCTCCTTGTTCGCGGTCTCGAGTTCGGCGGTGCGGACAATGACGCGCTGTTCCAATTCCAGGTTCAACCGGCGAATCTCCTCTTCCGAGCGCTTCCGGTCCGTAATATCGTGAAGAATCACTTGCGCCGCCGGCTTGCCCTCGAAGGTCAACGGCGCCGCGCCCATTTCCACGTCAATCACCGTTCCATCCAGCTGGACAATCCGGTGCTCGATAAAATGCAGCGCCTTGTGCTCCTCGTGCAGTTTGCGGACGCGTTGCTGGATTTTCTTGCGGTCGTCCGGATGAATGAATCCGAGCGGCGACCGGCCAATGATGTCCCGCGCCTTGTTCGCGCCGAGCAATTTCACTCCGGCCGTGTTGATGAAAACAATCTTGTCCTCAATCTGGACGAACAAGGCGTCCGGCGAAAGCTCCACCAGGCTGCGGTAACGCTCCTCGCTCATCAGCAGGGCTTCCTCCGCGCGTTTGCGTTGAACCTGAAATTCGGCCTGGTTCAAAGCCCGATGCAGCGCCGGCGGCAGCGTGCTGAGGTGATGTTTCAACACGAAATCCGTGGCGCCGCTTTTTAGCGCCTTGATCGCCATCTCCTCACCGAGCGAACCCGTTACGAAAATAAACGGAACATCCGGGCATTTTTGTTGCGCCAGGATGAGCGCCGAAAAACCGTCGAAAGCCGGCAGGCCATGATCAGACAGGATCACGTTGGGCTTGAATTGGTCAACCTCGCGAAGGAAATTTTCTTCCGTATCGACACGCTTGAACGAGAACTCGAAACCGCCCTGCCGCAGCGTGTGCTGGGCAAGCTCGGCGTCGCGCGCCTCATCTTCAATCATCAATATGCGGAGTTTTCGTTTGATATTTCTCAAAAAAAGGATGTCCGACGTGAATTTAGGCCACGTCTGGAAAAATGTAAAATAGGGTAAAAACCCGACGAACCAACTTACACCGATTCTGGCAGTGTAAAATAAAAAACCGCGCCTTCGCCGGCTTCGCCTTCGGCCCAAACTTTCCCGCCGTGGCGCTCGATGATGCGCCGCGCATTCGCCAGGCCCACCCCGGTGCCCTCAAATTCCGTGGTGTGCAACCGCTGAAAAACGCCAAAGAGTCGATCGGCGCACTGTGGATCAAAGCCCACCCCGTTGTCGCGCACAAAAAAAACCTGCTCCCCATCGCTGTTCTTCATCCCAATTTCGATGCGGGCGCGCTCCCGGTTGCGGGTGAATTTCACGGCGTTGGAAATCAGGTTGGTCATCACTTGCCACAGCATCACCGAATCTCCCGTCACTTCCGGAAGCTCGCCGATGATCCATTCGATTTCCCGCCCTTCAGTCTCCTGTCGCAGATCGTGAATGACTTCCCGCGCAATGTCCCCGAGGTTGAGCCGCAGCCGATACATTTCCGTCTGCCCAATGCGCGAGAATGCAAACAGGTCGTCAATCAATCGTCCCATCCGCCGGGCGGCCTCCGAGATTGTCTCCAGGTAACTTTGGCTTTTTTGATCCAGCTCCGCGCCGGCGCTTTTGGCCAGTAATTCGGAGCAACTTTCGATGTCCCGCAACGGCAATTGCAAGTCGAGCGCGATCGCGTGAGTGAATTTTTCCATTTCGGTGCTCGCCGCTTCCAGTTTGGCGACATGCTCCGGCGTTTTCCCCGCGGCGACTGGGTGCCCGCCGCCATGCTGTAGAACGCAAAGAAATCCGCGCAAACGCCCGGCCTGCCCTCGTAAAGCAATCATCTTCGCGTGGACCTGCATGGATCCGTCGCTCTTGTGAACGAGTGACGCTGGACTCTCCGCCCGGCCATCGCGTCCGGCCGCCTCCAGCAATTCCTGCGGCAGCCCGGCGTTGGGGGCTAACAGATTGGCCAGGGGCCGGCCGAGGATTTCATTCGGTTCGTAGCCTAACATTCTTTCCGCGCCCGGGTTCCAGCTCGCCACGCAACCTTCGCCGTCGAGCATGAAAGAGGCGTGTTCGCTCAATTCCCGGCTCAAGACGTGGAGATATTCCTCGGCATTTTGGAGCGCGATTTCGAGGCTGGAACGCGCTGCCCGGGCCGTGGCCTCGCGCAAGGCGCGTTCGACCGCCGGGCCGAGCAGGTTTAAATGGCTCTTTAAAACGTAGTCGTCAGCGCCACTGTGCAGAGTCTGCCGCACCACGTCTTCCCGCGGCGCGCCGGTCACAAAAATAAACGGCGCCTCCGGGCAGCGATTGCGCGCCTCGGCCAGCGCCGCGAATCCGTCAAAGCCGGGAACTCCATGGTCGGAGAGGATGATATCCGGCGGATGATACTCGAGCTCGTGCAGAAAGGCATCGCGCGACTCCACGCGGCGGGCGCGAAAACGGAAGCCCGCCCGGCGCAGTTCATGATTGATCAGAACCATGTCCTGCGGCGAGTCTTCGACCACGAGTACCCGGAGTTCTTTGTTCATTTGCGACGACAATGCAGTTTAAAAAATTTTCGCGGAGACAAAAATAGGGTGAAGCCCGGTGAAAAAAATAAGACACTCCGCAAAAACGCCGGAGAAAAGGTGCGAAGGAACAAAGGAACCTAAAAGTGGAATTTTTAATCTGCGTTCATCGGCGTAATCTGCGGATAAGTCTTTGTTCGTTGCCTTCTGTGTTTCAATCAGGAATGGTGGGAAACATTCATTTGCATTTGGAGAAAGCCTGTGGTGTATTATGGCCCGTATAGCCAGCGGAAAATTATTATGCAAACGACTCAAGACAGCTTGATCACTGACAAAACAAGGGAACTATGCCAGGCCATCCTGGACCAGTCGGACATGCGCGCCGCGCGTGAACGCATCCAAACCTTCGTGGCCGATGAAAAGGCCCGCACGCAATACGAAGGTTTGATGGCCAAAGGACAGGCCCTGCAAACGAAACAACAACGCTCGGAGCAGTTGACGGGCGAGGAAATTTCCGCTTTTGAAAAGGAACGCGAAGCGCTGCTGCAAAACCCGGTCGCGCGCGGCTTCCTCGAAGCCCAGGAGGAAATGCACCACGTCCATCAGTCCATCAATCAATTCGTCAGCAAGACGCTGGAGCTCGGCCGGATGCCGACCGAAGCGGATTTTGAGGAGGAAGGTGGTTGCGGTGACGGTTGCGGCTGCGGGCACAACCACTAAGGCCGTTTCATTCATTTACCAAGGGCTTCCGCGAACAAGATCGCGGAGGCCCTTTTTTTGTGCGGTAAGCGCAATTCCCGCGGGAGCGCCGGCGTCCCGCCGGCAAGTCACAAAAAGGGTGAGAACAACCGCATGATCGAATCTCCCAACTTAATCATCACATTCCGCCCGTCCACTTCCGCCAAAGTCACCTCGCGCGCTCCGTGAAGTTTGTTGGCCATGATTCCGCTCATTTGCCTCGCAAAATCCCGCCCGTAAGCCTCGACATTCAGTTCGAAATTCAAGCGCAGGCTGCGCGCATCCCAGTTGGCCGAACCGAGCAAAACCCAGTGGCCGTCCACAATCATTAGCTTAGAATGATCAAACGGCGGCGGCGTGAGCCAGATGCGGCAGCCGCGTTCGAGCACCTGCCACCACAAGCCGCGCGACGCCCGGTCCACGAACCGCAAATTGCTTCTCTCCGGCAAAATAATATCCACCCGCACGCCTCGCAACGCCGCCAGGTTCAGCGCGCTGACGAGCGTGGTGTCCGGCAAAAAATAGGGCGTGACGATTTGCACCGATTCCTGCGCTTCGGCCAGCGCCGCCAGCAGCGTCCAGCGCACCGTTTCGAAATCCGCGTCCGGCCCGTCGGCGATGACTCGCGCCACGACGTTTCCGCATTCGGACAATTCCGGAAACCACGCCTCGCCATCCAGCGTCTCGTCGGTCGTGAACGCCCAATCGGCCGCGAACGCCTCCTGTAACTGCGTCACCAGCGGGCCTTCCACGCGGAAATGCAAATCGCGAACCGGACTGCGCGGCTTCGCCAACAGCACATTGCCGTGGCGGATATTCATGCCGCCCGTGAAGGCCCTCCGTCCGTCCACCACCAGTATCTTGCGATGATTTCGGAGATTAATCGTCGTCACCCGCCACGGCATGAGCAGAGAGGCGGGCAGGAATCGCGCCACCGGAATTTTGGCGCGATGCAGCCGATGGAGGATCGAAGGCCAGGAGTAACGCGTTCCCGCCGCATCAATCAAGACGCGCACCGCCACCCCGCGATGGACCGCGCGGCCGAGAGCGTCGGCAAATTGCTTCCCACTGGCGTCATTGTCGAAAATATAACTGCACAACGAAATGGATTTAGTGGCGGAATCGATCGCGGCGAGCATGGCTGGAAACGCCTCATCGCCATTGACGAACGGCTCCCAACGATTGCCGGGCGTCAGCGGTCGCGCAACAATCCGGCTGACCGCCCGCGCCAGCATTTCCAGGTGTTCCACACCGGACGAGTCGGATTCGCCCAGATTTTTGGGAATGATCCGAGCGACTGATTTGCGCACGCCGAGCGACAGCGCGCGGCGGCGGATGCGATTAATGCCCAGCGCGAGATAGAGCAGGGGACCGAGCACCGGCAGGCCCCAGATGGTTCCCAGCCAAAGCGTCGCCGCGCGCGAATCGCGCTTGTTAAGCAACGTGTGGATCGAAGCGAGCAATGCGGCCAGAAAATGAAAACCCACGACCAGCCGCGGCCAGAATCGCAAGATTGTATCGAGCCAGTTGATAGCGGGGTTATTCTCGGGAGGAAGCCGCTCCGACGCAAGTATGTAGCGGCGGACTGTGCAGCCAACTTGAGGAAAATCCGAACCTCCATGAATCCATTGAACTCCTGAGGCTGGATGGAGTCACGCGGTAGCCGAGCCTCGCCGTTCGTGACAAAGTTTCACCCTCTCCCCGGGGGAGAGGGCCGGGGTGAGGGCGAGCGTAAAATACTCATCCGTCCATTCGCAGGCTTTAAATCTAATTAACCGCCATGGCTCACGTCGGCTGCTGCGAAGTTTATATTCCCGACGCCAGCACGACCTGGCCGCGTTTCAGCCAGCCCACGCGCTGGCTATCCACCCGCACCTGCAGCCAGTCGTTTTTCGTGTCGAGGACGCTCAACTCAGCGCCGTCATGAACGGTCGCGCCGGTTGGCGCTTCATCCAGCGGGCCGTTATGAGTTGCGGCATCCTGAACGACCACAATCGCCGTCCGCGTTGAATTTTCCGACCACGCTACGCCCGCGCATCCGCCCAGCACGAGCGTCGCGCATCCGCCACACCATAGAAAAGCTCGCAACGATTGTTTCCACCCGGGCCGCAGTTGAACCACGGCCAGCAGAGCCAGCCAGATCCAAAACGCCGCCGCGGCCAGCACCGCCCATTCATTAAGGGTTAACGTGGTTACCCATCGTTGCCAGGCCGAAGGCGAAAGCGTCGGGCTTTGAACCTTTCCCCGGACAAACTGAAGGTTCGCATGGATGTCCGGATCGCGCGGGGCGATTTTTTCCGCGTTGCGATACGCCGCAATCGCCTGCCCGAGCTGGCCGGCTTTAAAAAAGGCATTTCCGAGATTGTAATAAATTGCGGGGGACACGGTGCCGGATTGAATCATCTGCTGGTAGCTTGAAGCTGCTTCGGCAAATTTGCCCTGCTCGTAAAGCCTGTTGGCCGCATCAAATTCCCCGAAAGTGTCCGCCGCAAAACCAGCGGTGGCCGTCGTCAGAAGTAAAACAATCGAACAAAAAATAAGCGAGAAAACAGAGCCGGAAATAAACGGAAATGAAATTCTCCGTTTCCTCTGTTTGCTCCTGTTCAATTGTGAATGGACCAAGTTCATGCCTTCCACTCCCGCAATTCTTGGAGCGCCTTTTCCAATTTCGGAATCATCTGGGCCAGTTCTTCGCCGGATTCCACCGGCGCATAGCGCGCGAGATTGCACGACTGAAAAAGCTCGTGCAGCGACGTGAGTGTTTCTTCCGAAACCCCGCCCGGCCGCAGGCGCTCGTCCAGGACCGCCTCGGTAATCGCCGACGCGGGCAGGTCCAGCCGCTCGCCGATCTGTTCCTGCAACAGCCGGAAAAGTGTCGCGAAAAATTCGTCCGATTGGTTCTGCGACGCCTGGATTTTCAATTGTTCGAGCCCCTCGCCGACCAGTTGCGCGACCTGCCGCTGGCGGCGCAACCTCGGATTTTTCGCCAGTGTTTCCTTGCGCTTGCGCAGGATGACGCACGAGATCAGCGCCAGCGCCGGCACGCCCTGGAGCGCCAGGAACCACGGTTGTTGCACCAGCGGCGTGCTGATTTGCGCCAGCGCCCCAATGTGCTGTTTGATCGGGACCACATCGGCCGTGGGCGGCGGATTCTGCGGGTGGGCGGCGGCGAGGGCGGGCATCGTGCCGGGCGCCGCGGCGCGCACGAGCAACGGCATCGCTGGCTGTGTCAGCGTGCGGTATTGTTTTTTTTCCGGATCAAAAAAACTGAACGTGATCGGCGGCAACGATCGGATATCGCTGTTTTGCGGCGTCACAATTTCTTCAAACGTCTTGGAGCCTTCGATACCCAGCGGGTCGCTCGCGGTTATTTTGGAGGTCGGCGGGTAAGTCTTGAAATTATTCCAGCCGGCTTGCTCCGGCAGCGAAAGCGTGTCGAGCGGGCCCTGGCCGGAAATTTGAATTCGCAGCGTGATGGGATCGCCGGCGACGACGTTGGTCGGTCCGGCGGTGACCGCCATTGTGTAAGTGCCCACCGCGCCGTTGAAGCCCGGCGGCACGTGTTCCGTGGGCAGCGGCGAAACCTGCAGGTCCATGCGCTGGCTCGTGAGCGGGACCTGCTGCGGCCGGGCCTGTGGTCCGAAAAAGCCGGCAATATCCATCGGGTCGCGCCCGTTGAGCACGATGCTTCCGTTGATTGGATTGAGCGAAACGGTGCCCGTCTTCACCGGCGTAATCGCCATCGAAAGCGGCACCACGGTGAAGCTGGCGTCTCCCACGCGGCGTTGATACTGCTGGCCCTGCGCGATTTTGCTGAAGGTGAGTCCGTTGCCATCGGGCGCAAATTGCAAATCTCCGTAGCGATGCACATCCGAGCGCAGATAGATGCGAAATTCCGCGACCATCGGTTCGTTGAGGTAAAGATTGGTCTTCGGCAAAGCGATCCACAGGAACGCATTTTTTTCGGCGTAGCCGGCCGGCGGCGCGGAAGAATCGCTCGCCACCACCTTTAGTTTCAGCGGCTGGCTGGAAAAATCCTGCCCGTTCATCTTGATATGAAACGGCGGGATGACAAATTCTCCGAGCCGCGTGGCCTCCAGCGAAACGGCGTAGGAATAAACCGTGGTCTGTTTGCCCGCCGCAAAAACGCTGCTGATGCTTTGTTCCGGCGATGACGTGATTCGGAGGCCGTCCACCGGCAGGCTTAAGGGCCCTTGCGGCTGGCCGTCTTCAAATTTCAACGTCAGCGTCACCTGTTCGCCGAGAACAATGGTGTTTCGATCCAGCGATGCGGTGAAGCTGGCCGAAAATGCCGGGCACACGAACGCAAAAAGCAGCGCGAACCAAAGGCCAATCCGACCTCGGTTCAGTGTTCGCCATACCTTTCGCAACAAACTCAGCATGATTATATCCGTCAGTGTTGCCCGCCCGCAGGCTTGGAGCAAGTTTCACTTCGCAGACGATTTATGGACAATCGAAAGGGGGATTTGTTCGGAAAAATGTTCGGTTCCTCGGTTTTTTTAACAAAATCAACGCCGCGCCGTTTCCTTCATCAAGGCCTCCACCATGCCCTCAATCGTGTGCTCCCGCGCCTCGTGCGCGGGCTCCAGTCCCAGCGCGCGAATGGCCTTGCTCGTTTCCGGCCCGATGGATAGCAGCTTTGCCCGCGGAAATTTCTTCAACAACTTCGCCAAATCAAAGCGCGCGTTAAAATGTTCCACCGTCGACGCGCTCGTGAACGTAATCCAGTCCGCTCCGCTCTCGGCCAATTGCTCCGCCGCCCCATTCAAATCCTCCGTCTCGGGAACTGTTTTGTAAACGGCCACATCGTCCACTATCGCGCCCAATTCCTCCAGCGCCGCCGGCAGGTCGGGATTCGCCGCTTCGGCGCGCAAGAGACACATCTTGAGGTTCTCAATCGTTTCATATTTTTCGAAAGCAGTCGCGATTTTCGAACTGACGGCTTCCTCCGGTTTCAAATCCACCTGCAAGTGAAGTTCGTTCAATTTCGCCGCCGTCGCCGGGCCAATCGCCGCAATCCGCGCCCCACCGAGGTCGCGCAAATCCTGGAAGCGCTTGAAAAATAAATCGAAAAACGCCGTCACGCCGTTCGGGCTCGTGAATACCAGCCAGTCGTACGAATTCAATTCCAGCAGCGCGTCGACGATGTTCCGCCGCCGATCTTCGCTGGGCGGCACGATCTTGATGGTGGGAATCTCGAGGATTTCCGCGCCGAGATCGCCCAGCTGTTTGGAAAGCTGGCTGGCCTGTTCGCGCGTCCGCGTCACGACGACCCGTTTGCCAAAAAGCGGCCGACGCTCGAACCAATTCAATTTGTCCCGCAGCTTGACCACGTCCCCGATGATTGTGATGGCCGGCGCGGAAAGTTTTTTCTCAGTCGCAATCGCCGCAATGGTGGCGAGCGTGCCCTGGACGGATTGCTGGGCGCCGGTTGTCCCCCGCTGCACGATTGCGACCGGTGTTTCCCGCGGCAGTCCGCGCGCCATCAGCGTCTCCGTCAATTCACCCAGCCGTTTAAGCCCCATCAGGATGACTTTGGTGCCGGGAATGCGCGCAATTTCCCCAAAATCCAAATCCGAATTTTCCTTCTCCGGATCCTCATGCCCGGTGAGCACGGTGAAGGTGGAAGAAAGGTCGCGATGCGTGAGCGGAATACCCGCGTAATTCGGCGCGGCCACAATCGACGAGACGCCGGGAACCACCTCGAACGGAATACCAGCCTCCGCGAGTTCCTCCGCCTCCTCGCCGCCCCGGCCAAAAACATAAGGATCGCCGCCCTTCAAACGCACCACGCATTTGCCTTCGCGCGCCTTGGAAATCATCAACGCATTAAGTTGCTCCTGCGACAACGCCTTTTCGGAGCCACGGCTGCCGCGCGAAATAAATTCAGCCGTGCGCGGCGCCAGGCGAAGCAACTCGGCGTTCGCGAGAACATCATAAATCACCACGTCCGCGCGCCGCAGCAGTTCCGCGCCGCGCAGCGTGAGCAGGCCCGCATCGCCCGGACCGGCGCCCACCAGATAAACAGTGCCTTTGGATTTCACCGCCAAAGTCTATTCATGGAACCCCATTTGGGCAATTCGCAGATTTTTTTTGGCAGACCGGGGATTCAACACTGAAGGAAACAAAGACTTAACGGCAGATTACGCAGATGAACGCAGATTAAAAATTCCAATTCCAATATTCCTTTGTTCCATCTGTGTTCATCTGTGCGCATCTGTGGCTAAAAACCCGCCTCCTTCTTCACACTTTTCCTCGCCCCAAACAAAGCCGTCCCGATCCGCACCATCGTTGCGCCTTCTTCAATTGCCACTTCAAAATCGCCGGTCATGCCCATGCTCAAGTGTGGCAATGGCGCGCCAAGCATCTGCTCGGCCCGCTCCTTGAGTTTGCGCAACTGTCGAAACACCGGACGCACATTTTCCGCATTCGCCGTCCACGGCGGCACGGTCATAAGACCGTGGACTTCGAGGCGCGGCAGCGCGTTGATTTGATTTAATTCGGCCAATACCGCGTCCGGCCGGTAACCGAACTTGCTCGCTTCGCCGGCAAGATTCACCTCCAAAAGAATCGGCATCGTCTTGCCGGCCTGGTCGGCGCGCTTGCTGATTTCCTGCGCGAGATGCAGGCTGTCTACACTTTGGACCATTTCGAAAAGCTCCACGGCGTCGCGGCATTTGTTGGTTTGCAAATGGCCGATGAAATGCCAGCGCAATTTGCCCGAACACAACGGAATTTTCGCCTTCGCCTCCTGGATTTTATTTTCGCCGAAGAACGCGAGGCCGAGCCGGCCGGCTTCATTGACAACGTCGGGCGGTTGCCCCTTCGTCACGGCCAGCAGAGTCACGGATTCGGAAGCGCGTCCGGCGCGGTCGCACGCGGCGCGAATGCGTTGTTGAATTGAATCGAGATTTTCAGCCAAACTCACGGCGGCAGCGTAAAGTGTAAACGGCAATTCGTAAATCGTTTGTATGAACTACTGGCTCGTAAAACAGGAACCCGATTCCTATTCGTGGTCGAATTTCGTCAAAGACGGAAAAACCACCTGGACCGGCGTGCGCAACTTCGCCGCGCGATTGAATTTGCGCGCAATGAAAAAAGGCGACCGCGTCTTTTATTATCACAGCAACGTGGGGAAGGAGATTGTCGGCCTCGCGCGCGTGATTAAAGAGGCGTATCCCGACCCGACCGCCACGGAAGGCGACTGGTCCTGCGTGGATTTGGCCGCCGACAAGCCGCTCAAGAAACCGATCGGACTGGACGTTATGAAAGCCGATAAAATTTTGAAGGAGATGAAATTGGTGAAGCAATCGCGCCTTTCAGTCTCGCCGGTGACGGAAGAACAGTTCGACCGCGTTTTGGAACTGAGCGGAGGGTGAACGCGGTTCGTAGGACAGGCATCCTGCCGGTCTCTATTATTAGGCGAGATGTCTGACGTTAATGCGTGCCACGGTGGACTTTTCCGCCGTAAATGCCTTCGGCCGATTCACGCGCAAATATCTTCTTGCCCGCGGAATCGGTCGCTTCAAACGAGCCCTCGAGGGAAGGCGTGTAATTAAACCGATGATTTTGTCCGTTCGGACGGAGCAGGGGAATTTCATTTTCCAAATTCAAATCGCGAATCATTTGGTCCCGCCGGCTGATTAATTTTTCCAGATAAAGCCTCGACTCGGCGTTGTCGTAACCGGACGCGATCAACGCCCCGCGAATTTGATTTTCCGTCAATTGCCCAATCAGCTGGGCCATCCACCGGGCATCATCCATCGTCATCGCGGCGAACGCCGGCGTCGGAACGGTGGGACGGAAATGTATGATGCGAAATGGCGTCGTCATCCGTCCCGGGCCGCGAAAAATTTCCGGCGCGGTAAACGCCCACGTCAGATTGTTGGGATCTTCGCCGTGCGCCGAAAACCAGCCGGTTCCCGCGCCCAAGCCGCCGCCGAGGTCGGAAATGAAATGCTGAAGTTGAACTTCGTCCGAATCGCGCGCGATGCGCAGCTTGGTGTTGTCTGCGCGTGAATCGAACCACGCGAGCCACGCCGCCAGCAGTCCCGCCCCGCGCAACTCGCGCAGGTTCTCGTGGCCCAGGCCGCCAAACTCCCACGAACCGATGGACTGGCTCGGTCCATCGCGCGGTTGGACATTTGCCGGAGCCATCACGAGGTAATCGACAGCCGCTTCCGCTTCGGGACGAAAATTTTCCGGCAAATCCTCCGGATGCGAAAGCTTCGGATTTTTGAAAAGCATCCGCTTCAATGCTTCGCCCGTAATTTTCCGTCCGTCCTTCATTACCGCGCTAATGATAAACGTGAACGGGTCGTAGTGCGTTTGGAACTGGACCGTCCAGACACGAATTCCGAAGGGCGCAATTTTCATCGACAGCGGTTTGCGAAGATCAAGTTCGCGCACCATCCGCCGATTGTAACGAATCCTGACCTCCGGCGCATAATCCGTCGGGTCAACGTGGTAGCCGAGCGCATGAAAAATGCGCGCCGTGAACGCCTCCGAGTTCACTTCGCCAAATTTTATTTTAAGCCGTTGGCCGTCGCATTCCACGTCGAAACCCGCGTGGGTGCCCGAGCTGACTTTGGGCGCGTCATAGTCACACAGCGATTTTTCGAGGTGCGGAAGTTCGTTGCGCCCGAAGCCGACGTATAAATCTTCGTTGGAAATCGCCGTCGGACGCGTCCAAAAACTCGAAGGCAACGGATCATTGCGCCCGTCATCACTGTTCGAATGCGGCGGCAGATCGCTCGCCGGCGTAGTGCCGTGGCCGATGCTGCCGGACATGTTTTTGAAAAAATAAACCCACGTCGAAATCACGCCGAGTTGTTCCGGCACCAGCGGGGCGTGCTCGTTGCGCAGAGAAGTCTGGACTTCCCGGATGTCTCGCTCGCGCGCGGACCGCGTGGCGGCATTGCCCGCCTGCAACGCCTCCTGCGCGAGGCGCCCGATCGTGGCGATGGCGCGAGCTTCGTATTTGACCGAGTCGTCGGTAAACAGCTTGCGCAACTCGGCCGCCGGCAGGTTTTTCAAGTCGTCGGCACGGCGCGGCCGTTTCTTTTCAGCCTTAAGCTCCTTTTTTTCGCTTTGAGCGGCGAGAGTGGCGATGCGCGAGAGGTGGCTCAAATTGGTGTCAGAAGCGGGATCCAGAGCGGTCAATTCGCGGAGCAGGGCGGGGGAATTTGTGTCTCCCGTCGGCGCGGCCAAGGCCGGCTTCGGAAAAATAAAAAATAAAATAAAAACCAGCGCGGCCATTAGCCGCGCTTCATCGCCCAAATGTTTCATCACACGCCTCGTAAACAGCCCTGACCATTCGCCGCGCCTGAAATGGAGTGGTGCAATAGGGCGGCATCAAGACAATTACGTTGCCGATGGGCCGCGTCAAGATGCCCTTTTTCCCCATGGCGTCGCAAATGCGAATGCCGGCGCGCTCACGCAAAGCGAACGGCTCGCGCGTCCGCCAATCTCGCACGAGTTCGATCCCCACGGCCAGCCCCACCTGCCGGATATCGCCCACGTTTGGCAGATTCCATAAAGTCTTCAGTTCTTCGCGCAACGTTTGTTCCAAAAGTTTTCGCGCGCGGATGGATTCCGCGCTTTGCAGAATTTCCAGGCTCGCCAGCGCGGCAGACGCGCCCAGTTGATTGCCCGTATAGCTATGCCCGTGGAAAAAAGTTTTAAACTCCTCGTATTCTCCGAGAAACGCAGCGAAAACCTCCGGCGTCGTGAGCGTGGCGGCCATCGGCAAATAACCCCCGGTCAATCCCTTGGCCAGCGCGGCAAAATCCGGCTGCACATTTTCGGCGTGGCAGGCCAGCAAGGGCGATTTGAAATTTGAGCTTTGAAATTTCACATTCGCCCTGCCGAATCCGGTCATCACCTCATCGGCAATCAATTGCGCTCCGTGCCCGCGCGCGATTCCAGCGGCGCGGCGCAGCCAGCCTTCCGGCTGCGCGATCATTCCCGCCGCGCCCTGCATGAGCGGCTCAAAGACAAACGCGGCATACGGATTCTTTTTTTTCCGGGCGCTGAATTTCTGTTCGAGTTTGCCGAGGCACTCCCAGTTGCACTTGCGATATTCCCGCGCGTCGGCCCGCTCGGGCTTCGCGCGATTGTAGCGGCATCGATAGCAATAAGGCGCGGCGACTTTGTCCGATTTGAACAGCAGCCCGCCGTAGGCTTTGTGAAATAAATCAATGTGTCCGAGCGACACCGCGCCGATGGTATCGCCGTGATAAGCGCCCGCTAGCGAAAGGAACCTTGGCCGGCGCTTGCCCGTCCGCCGGGCAAATTCGTAGGCAAGTTTGAGCGCCACTTCCATCGCGGTTGAGCCGTCGTCGGAAAAGAAAACTTTGCCTAGGCGGGGCGCAACTCCGTCGCGTCGCGGTCTTTTGTTCCTGCATTCCAATTTCGGATTCGCCATCTGGACCAGCTTTTCCGCCAGCAAACCCGCCGGTTCATTGGCGAAACCTAACGCGGAGGAATGCGCGATTTTTTTCAACTGCCGATTTATTGCCGCATTGATTTTTGGATGATTGTGGCCGTGTAGATTCGTCCAGATCGACGAGTTGGCATCCAGAAATTCCCGGCCCTTCGCGTCGCGCAGGGTGGCGCCTTTGCCCGACACGATCACAATCGGCTCGCGCTTTAGCCAATCGCGCATTTGCGTGAAAGGATGCCACACGTATTGATGATCGAGTTGTGCGAGACTTGGCATTTTTGATTTACGATTTGCGATTTACGAGCGGTTGCAAGGCGGTTGCCAGTTGGCGGACGGCGGACGCTTCATGAGACGCCGTCATGGTCACGCGCAATCGCGCTTCCCCGCGCGCCACCGTCGGATACCGAATCGCTGGAACAAAAATATCTTTCTCCAGCAGTGCCTTCGCCGTCGCAACCGCCTTCGCTTCCTCGCCCATGATGATTGGGATGATGGCGCTGCGAAAGGGCGAATTGCATTGTTCCAAAGCCGCGTGAAAGTTTTCGATCAATTCCCAAAGAAGTTTTTTTCGCGCCGCGCCGGCGTCGGATTGAACCAGACGAATGCCGGCGGATGCCGCCGCCGCCGCCGCCGGGACCGGCGCGGTGGAAAAAATAAAACTCCGGGCGCGATTCACAAGAAAATCGATCAGGAGCCGCGACCCGCAGATGAATCCGCCGCTCGCGCCCAGCGCTTTCCCCAAAGTGCCCATCTGAACTTCAATCTCGTCGCTGACGCCAAGTTCTTCCGCCAGCCCGCGGCGGTGTTGGCCATAGAGACCGGTCGCATGCGCCTCATCCACCATGAGCCACGCGTCGTATTTATTTTTCAACTCCACAATTTCGCGCAACGGCGCATGGTCGCCATCCATCGAGAAAACACTTTCGGTTACAATAAGGACGCGCCCCCGACTCTGGACTGTGGACTGTGGACTGTGGAGTTCAACCGCCCACTTTAAAATATCCTCCAACTCATCCAGGTCGTTATGCGAATAAACCCGTAACTTCGCCCCGCACAACCGCGCCGCGTCCACGATGCATGCATGGACCAGTTTGTCGATGACCACCACATCGTCCTTCCCGACGAGCGTACAAATAGTCCCCACCGCTGCCGCATAGCCGCTGGAAAATGTAATCGCCGCTTCGGTTCCCTTGAACGCCGCGAGCGATTCCTCCAATTCGTGATGTGGCGCCAACGAGCCGCAAATGAGTCGCGAAGCACCCGCGCCAGCTCCAAATTTTTCCACCGCTCGAATCGCCGCCTCCTTGACGGCCGGCTCGTTGGCCAGTCCGAGATAATCGTTCGAGGAAAAATTCAGTAATGTTTTGCCGCCGATTTCAATACGCGGCGCTTGGGGCGAATCCACCCGGCGCAATTCCCGATACAAACCTTGTTCGCGGATGGCGGCAAGGCGTTCTCCGAGCGCTGCATTGAATTCGTTCACTGGGGGAATTTACGATTTACGATTTACGATTTACGAGCAGAAATGTGAGTCTTATCAACTCACGCCGGGAGGCCGGATTGCCCATTCGCCGTCAATCAGGCTCGCGGTGACATCGCCTGGATGATGCACGGCCGCCTCTAGGACGTCTGCGAGTTTTCTGTCAAACGGAATGGCAATCAAATCAGCCAGGGCTTTCTCCGAAATCTCTCCGGTTTGACCCGCCATTCCTAGCGCGCGGGCCCCGTTGACGGTCGCCATTTGCAAAATTCTTTCGGGAGAAACGTGCGGATGTTGCGATGCGAAAGTTTGCATTTCGGTGAACATATTTAACTCCACGGTCTGGCGGTGCTTTTTGTAAACCGTGGCCAGGCTGTCAGTGCCCAGGCACACATTGACCTTCGCTCGCGCGAAAGTAGGAAAGGGAAATTTTTCATGACCAAAATAAAAGTGACTGCGCGGACAATGGACAACGCTGGTTTTTTTCGCCGCCAGCCGCCGGGCATCGCCATCAGCCAGGTAATTCACGTGAACCGCCAGGCAATTCTCACCCAGCACGTCGCAGCGGTCCAGGTGCGCGACCGGTGACCCCCGCCCGCAATCGCTCATGTCGCGATCATTGCGCCGCAGCCAGTCGAACATGACGCCGCTGCCTTTCATGAACATCTCAAATTCCTGCACCGATTCGGCGAGGTGAATGGAAAGCGGCCAATGTCTTCGCCGCGCCGTTTCCGCCGTGAGCCGCAGCAGTTCGGGGGCGGTGGAGTAGGGAGCGTGCGGCGCCAGCCCGGGCCGGCAGCGTCCGCCGGGCAGGGTGCGGATGCGCTCGATGCTGTCCTGCAAAATGGCGCGCGGATCGCGGCGGCTTTTAACGCCGGTCATTTCCAGCAGCGAAACGACGCGCAAAGGCGTCGCCGACCAGACTTCCGGCAATAATTCGGGAACTGCTTCGAAATCGGCAACCGTCGTGGTCCCCGTGCGCTTCAGCATGTGCGCGCCGCGAACCCACGACTCCGCATACTCGCTGTAATTCCATCCCGATTTCGTGGCCAGCATCAATCGTATCCAGTCGGTGAACGATTTTTGCGGCGGCATCAGCCCGGCCATGTCGGTGTAATCGAGATGGCAATGGGCGTTGATTAGCCCCGGCATCAGGATCGAATCCCCCAAATCAACGACCGCGGCCGGGAGCGCCGGCGTCTCACCGGCAAGTTGCGTTTTACTGAAATCTTTCCACGCGCCCACCTGCAAAATGCGGTTGCCGGAGATGTGAACCGCGCCGTCTTCAATAGGCGGCCGCGAAATGGGAAGAACAACGCGCGCGCGAAGTATCATGAAGAAGAAGAAGACGAACCCAAAATGGCGCGTGAAAAAAGGACCTGAGGATGCCGCCGGCGCGCGGCATTAAATTCTTCCTTCTGCATTCTTCCTTCAACCTTAATCAGATCGCCGCTTCCTGCCGTGTGCGTTTGGTGCGGGCGGCGACTTTATGTTTGCGCGCCTTATGCTTGCTTTGGCGCTTGCGGATTTGCTGTTCGATCTTTTTTTCCACCAGGTCGATCGCGGCGTAGAGGTCGCTCTCGCGATCTTCCGCAAACAGGTCCGGGCCGCGAACACTCAGGCGTATGGAACAGCAGAATTGCCGCTCCGGGACCCGCATATGATCGTGCTCAAGTGTCACCCGCGCGTGCAGGACTCGCGAGTTCAGGCGATCCAATTTATCGAGCTTGGCGAGCACGTGCTTCTCAATGGCGTCGGTCAACGTTACGTTGTGCGTGGAGAGGATCAACTTCATACCGACAAGATGCCCTGCCGTTCTCAATTTTCAATCGCCAAATTTTCCGTGCAGCAGCAGCCACAGATGGACACGGATGCGCACGGATGAGGAAGGCGCGGACTTAGACTGCTTGGATTCGTGTTGATTCGTGAAATGCATGTCCGAAGTTTTTTTAATCTGTGTTTATCTGTGTTTATCTGTGTTCATCTGTGGCGAGCACTGCTCCACGATAATCCTTATTCCCGTTGATCGAGTTCTGGTTGGTATTTGCCTGCCAAACCTCGACGCTCTGCACCGTCATGGGGTTGTTGGTTCCCGAACTCAAAATGAGCGCCAGATGGTATTTATCCAGAATGCTGTAAGCGGTCGCGCCATCCAGCGGCGGCGGCGGGTTGGTGGCGTTGAACTCGTTCCACACGGCGGTGCCACCGACTTGCACATCGTCCAGGTAACAGGTGGCATAGCCCTTCGTCGTGGCCGTGGCAGGAACCCAGAGAAATCCGTATTTGTGGGGCTTTGCCCAATTGAATCCCGCCGGCACCGTGACGGATGGGAAATTGGGATTCACGTCGTCGCCGCTGCCTATCACGCCATACCAGTTGTGAATGGTATCGCCATACCTGTTCGCTGCGCCGTTGTTATATTCAAAAAAATCCGATTCGATCCAATCGCCATAGTTGCTTGCCTGACCCGGCCAATGAGTCGCGCGCGTGACTCCATTGGGAGCCATCATTTCGATTGTATTGGCCCACCATGCCGGCCAGGTGGTTTGTTTTGATTCAAATCCGCCGGTGAACGAGAACGTCGCCACAAAATACCCGCCTCCACCGAAAGCCACGCCAGTCCATCCTTTCCCGCCGTTAATTTGCGCGGCAGTACAGATGCCGTATTGACTGCCCGCGATATTTCCCGGCAGTAATATGCTGCCGTCGGAATTGTGAATGGCCGGACCACCGTGCAACCCATAAAAACTGAATAGAAACCAATTCGTTCCTATATCTAAACCCGGCCCAAAGGTCAGCTTGTTGTAACCGGCCGCCGCCGCCGGGGCCGGCGGGACATTACCCTCCGCCAACGCTGTGCAACCGCCAAATATCCATAGCGCGCTGGTAAGCGACGAAACCATTCGGTTGGGTTTAATCATTTCCAGACCTTAACCAGTTCAAACCGCAAACGAAAATCTAAACAAAAACAGTAACCGCCCATTTTTAAAGCTGGGTGCTGATGGTAATATTTTGGGTCAAGCCGGGATCAAGAGTTTTTCGGCAAACCAGGTCGTTAAATCAATTTGGCCATTGGCAATTGGCCGCCGGCAATTAGAATCTTCGCGTGCCAATCAAAGTCGTTGCGGTCGCCAATCAAAAAGGCGGCGTTGGAAAAACCACCACGGCGGTGAATCTCGCCGCCTGCGTGGCTGCCGTGGGCAAGCGCGTGTTGCTGTTCGACCTCGATCCGCAGGCGAACGCCACCAGTGGCGTGGGCCTGGAGAAAATCGAAGGCGGCAGCGCCTATCGCGTTTTGTTGGGCGAGGGCACATTGCTCGAGAAAATCCGGCCCACCGCCTTTGAGCGTCTGAGCGTGGTTCCCAGCGAAGTGGATTTGTGCGGCGCGGACATAGAACTGGCGCGCGTGGAAAATTATTTGCAACGCGTCACTCAAGCGCTGCAACCGGTTCTCGCGAGCGGCCAATTCGATTTGGTCCTGCTCGATTGCCCGCCCTCGCTTGGCGTCCTGACGCTGAACGCATTCGCGGCCGCCGATGGCCTATTGATCCCGCTGCAATGCGAGTATTACGCGCTCGAAGGCATTTCGATGATCAATCGCATTCTCGGCCAGGTGCGCGATAACGGCATCAACCCACGGTTGGAATTGCTCGGCGTCGTCATGACCATGTTCGATGGCCGCACCAAGCTCGCGAACCAGGTGGTGGACGAAGTCCGCCAGCATTTTGGCGAGCGCGTCTTTGAAACCATGATTCCGCGCAGCACCCGCCTCGCCGAAGCGCCCAGCTTTGGCAAGCCCATCATCCATTACGATAAATACAGCAGCGGCTCCGCCGCCTACGAAATCCTCGCGCAGGAATTTCTGAGCCGGGCGGGGATTTAATTTTGACTTCGCAGCAGCCGACGTAAGGAAGCTCACAATTCGACCAAAGATTTGGAGCGTCGTAACACCGTCTTCTACCGGTCTACAATTCGCTTTACTTTCCCCCGGGGAAACGCTGCCATAGCCGCCACATGGATCGGTGAACCCAGCTATCTGCCTATGAAAAAATTCTACATTGTCGCGGCTGTTTTGGCCCTGGTCGGAGCCGGCATATTTTCGTTCAGCGGCTGCAAGCCAAAAACCGCGCCATCCTCATCTGGCGAAATCAAGTCCGCCGAAAAAAACAGCTTCAACGAAGTCACTTCCAAACTCGACGCGGGCGGAAATTTCTATCTGTACCTCAGCACCGAACAGTGGCTCAACAATCTTTCGAGCAAAGTCGGCAACTGGCACCAATTAATTTCCTCCCTTCCTGATGTTCAGAACCAGCAGCAGGACATTGATAAAGCGTTCAACGTCGTGACCCAGCTCGTCAAAGACAGCGGCCTGGAACAAATCAGCGGCGTCGGCATGAGTTCCATTGCGCGCGAGCCGGGATTCTATCGCAACAAACTCATCGTTCATCATTATTCCGGCCAGGGAAATGGTTTCATCTGGAACATTTTTGGCAAAGAGCCCCACGAACTGACCGGGCTGGATTTGCTGCCCACGAACACCGCCATGGCGGCATTTTACGATCTCGACGCCCCGCAAGTCTGGGCAATCATTGAAAAGGAATGCGAACAATCCGGCTTTCCGCAAGCCAAGGATGGGCTGGATCGATTTCGCCGCGAGTTCGCTCAAGGCACTCATATGAAGTGGGAAGATGCCGTCGGCTCATTGGATGGCGAATTCGGCATCGTCGTCACCCTCGATACGTCCCACATGATTACCATTCCTCTGCCCACTCCGGAGCCGTTCGACATTCCGGAGCCTGGCTTCATGCTGGTGGCCAAGGTGAAAAACGACGCCATTTTCAACGCCATTGACGCTCAACTTTCCAAGAATGTGCAGCAACAGTTAATTCGCGACGATAAAAACGGCGTGAAAATGCGCACCGTCCAAGTCCCGATTCCGCTCATCAGCCTGCGGCCCAGCATCGCCGCCAGCGGCGGTTATTTGTTCATCGCCACCACGGACGCGCTCATTCGCGAGGCGCTGGCGGTGAAGGGCGGAAAACCCGGGCTGAAATCCACGGATGAATTTAAACGCCTCGCCGAAGGACTGCCGCAACGCGGAAACCAATTTTGTTTCCTGAGTTCCAGCTTCGGCCAGACGATTTCGAAAATCCAGCAGCAGGCGCTCGAGATGCACAAGGACTCCTCCTCTCCGCAAGTAAAGCAATTGATGCAGTCGCTAATCAACCCCAACGGCGCCGCCTTCACCTTTGCCGTGGGCGCCAACACGGATGAAGGCTGGATGACCGTCGCGAACGGCAATCAGGGCAGCGGCACTGTGATGGCGGCTTCGGCAGCAGCCGTGCCCGGAATACTGGCGGGGATTGCGATTCCCAATTTCATCAAGGGCCGCAATACCGCGCAGAAAAACACCTGCATCAACAATTTGAGAATCATCGACGGCGCGAAACAACAGTGGGCGATCGACAACCACAAAAAACCATCCGACGTCCCAGCGTGGCAGGACATCCAGCCGTATCTGGGAAAAAGCAAAGGACCGCCGCATTGTCCCAAGGGCGGCGAGTACACGATTGGCGCGGTGGACCAGCCTCCGACCTGTAGTATCCCGGAGCACGTATTGCCGTAAAATCCGGCGCCTGGGGCAGGCATCCTGCCTGTCTCTAATTATTTCCGCGCCGCATCGATCTCCGCGAATATATTTTCGAGGCTGTTGAGCGGCGCTTCTTTTTTGGGAGCTAAAATCTGGCGCAAATAGGCCACGGCATCGGGAATGGTCCGCACGGATTTCGGCATGAGCGCGCCGCTGGCGTTGGCATGGCCGCCGCCCTGGAATTTCTCCGCCACTTTCAAGGCCTCGCCGTTGCGGCTGCGAAAACTCGCAATCACCAGGTTGTTCGAGCGCCGGAACAGCGTCACCAGCACCGGAAAACGCGTCGCCTGCTGTTCGAGCAACTGGTGGACGATTAGATTGTTGTTGCCGATGACGGTCTCCACAAAACCCACGGCCGGACTGATCTCGGAGACATTCACCTTGCTCCACTCAAACCCGAGCGGATTTTCCACGCGGCGCTTGACCTCCATCACTTCGAGCAGCGGATGATTCAGCAGCTTCTCGATCGCGCCGCCGAGCAGCGTGTGCAGGTTCCAAAATTGATAAATCTTCACCAGGTTCGCGTAATCATTCGCGAGATTGAAATCCGGATCATCCTCGAGAAACAAATCCGCGACATTGTTCAAATGGACCAGCCGGTCGAGTTCGGGCGTGTTCAGCCCTTGCTCCCTGCAAAGCTCGTAACACAAAAGCCCGGCGGATTTATTCAGATCGTGAATCAACAACGCCGTTTTCGGCGCGCTCTCCGTCGCATGATGATCGATGATGACCCAGTTCGGGCGGTCCGCGCGCGGCTCAAACGTGAAATCCGTGACCCAGGCCGATTTCTCGCGCAACTCGCGCTGCTTCCAGAAATTGTAGTGGCACGCCTCCAGGCGGACGTCGGCATTAAAAAGCTTTTTGGCCAGCCGCTGCAGCAAGACTCCCGCAACTAATCCATCCAGATCACTCTCGTGAGTTATGATCACATCCGGCCTGGGCAAACAATTTGTCATCGGCTCCACAGTAGCCGAAATTTCGCCAACTGGCGAGCGAGGAATTCCAGAGCTCACGCGTTTTCGGCAAAAATCCCAGACATCGCGACAAGTTCAATCCGGCTGCGCATAATGACATTGCTCCGGGGCCGGCGGAGCGCCGATTTCTAATCGGCTTTGCGCCCGACCCGGTCGGGGGGCTGGTATCATCCGAGAAGCCTATTAGAAATCGGCCCTCCATTTGGGAAATTGAATGCGCGAGCCCTGGATGAATCCAAAGCTGGCAACACAAAAATCTTCTTCTCCACGAAAGGCGTTTCTCTCACAATGCGGCCCCTATGAAATTATTCGATTTGTCCGGGGAGGTTGCCGTCGTCATTGGCGCTACCGGCGCGCTCGGGGGCGCTTTGGCCGAAGGACTTGGCGAAGCGGGCGCGAAAGTGGCCGTGCTCGGACGCAACCAGGAACGCGGACAGGCGCGCGTCGAAACAATTCAAAGCAAAGGCGGCCACGCGGCGTTTTTCAATTGCGACGCCGTCAAAAAGGAAAGCCTGCGCGCCGCGCACCAGGCCATCGAACAATCTCTCGGTCCGGTGACAATTCTTGTCAACGCTGCCGGCGGCAACGATCCCAAAGTGACCGTCACCGCGGAAAATCCGTTTGAAAAAATCCCGTTGGAAGCGTGGAACGCGAATTTTGACTTGAACCTCGTGGGCGGCGTATTTCTGCCCTGCCAGGAATTCGGTCCCGCGATGGTCGCGCGAGGCAGGGGAAGCATCATCAACATCGCCAGCGTGTCCGCCCACCTGCCGCTCTCGCGCGTCGTCACTTACTCCGCCGCGAAGGCCGCGGTGCTGAACCTCACCGCCTTCCTCGCGCGCGAATGGGCGCCCAAAGGCGTCCGCGTGAACACCATTACGCCCGGTTTTTTTCCCGCCGAACAGAATCGCAAATTGCTTTTCAAAGACGACGGCTCCCCGAGCGACCGCACGAAATCCATTTGGTCGCACACGCCCATGAATCGTTTTGGCGAAGCGCAGGAACTGATCGGCGCCGCCGTTTTCCTGGCCAGCTCCAAAGCCAGCAGCTTCGTCACCGGCTCGGATATTCGCGTGGATGGCGGGTTCCTGTGCCAGACAATTTGATTGAAGCAGTTCACCCATAAATTAAGCATTGCTCTGAAAGAGTTGAAAGAGACCCGAGGATGGTTGAGATTCTGTATTATTGCAGAATTGCTGGCTCAAAAAAGAATTGCGCCGCTATTGGATGAAGCCGAGCAACTAATTCGTATCGTTGCCAGTTCCGTTATCGCCGCAAAAAACAAGTCGCGCCGTATCTCCAATGTTAAATGAGCAATTTTCAATGAGTAATTTGCAATGAATCATCCTGCCATTTCACCTCAGCAAGTCGCCGAAATCATCGCCAAAACCTGCCCGGCCGAAAATTATCGCGGCAAAAAGATTCTCCTCATCATCCCGGACGGCACGCGAACCGCGCCGGTCGGGTTGATGTTCAAGACGCTCCACCAGCAAATCGCCGCCGCGACAAAATCCTTCGACATTCTGATTGCTCTCGGCACCCATCCGCCGATGTCCGAAGAAGCCATCTGCGGACGCCTCGAAATTTCGCTGGAGCAACGCCGCGGCCCGTATCGCAACGTTCAGTTTTTCAATCACGAATGGGACAATCCCGCCGCCCTGAAAGAGATCGGCGTCATTCCCGCCCAGGACATCAGCGAGTTGACCGGCGGCCTGTTCTCGATGGATGTGCCGGTGGAAATCAACCGGCTCGTTTTCAATTACGATCAAATCATCATTTGCGGGCCGGTTTTTCCGCATGAAGTGGTCGGCTGTTCCGGCGGTAACAAATATCTGTTCCCCGGCGTCGGCGGACCGAAGATTTTGAATTTCTTCCATTGGCTCGGCGCGGTTTGCACCAACCCGATGATCATTGGAAACAAATGGACGCCCGTCCGCAAAGTCGTGGACCGCGCCGGCGCCATGGTGAAACTGGACAAGTTGTGCCTTGCGATGGTCGTCGCGCCGGACAAGTCATTGGTCGGGCTTTTCACCGGCACGCCGGAAGCAGCGTGGGACCAGGCCAGCGAACTTTCCCGGGAAGTCCACATCACGCGCCGCCCAAAGCCGTTCCAAACCGTGCTCTCCTGCGCCCCGCCGATGTATGACGAAATCTGGGTCGCCGGCAAATGCATGTACAAGCTGGAGCCGGTCGTGGCCGACGGCGGCGAACTCATCATTTACGCCCCGCACGTGCATGAGATTTCCGTCGTTCACGGCAGGACCATCAGCGAGATTGGCTATCATTGCCGCGATTATTTTTTGAAACAATGGGACAAGTTTAAGCATTATCCCTGGGGAGTCATCGCGCACTCCACGCACGTCCGCGGCATCGGCACGTATGAAAACGGCGTGGAAAATTGCCGCGTGCGAGTCACACTGGCCACGAGCATCCCCGAATCAATCTGCCGCAAAATCAACCTCGGCTATCGCGATCCTAAAAGCATTCGCCCGGAAGATTTCGCAAACCGCGAAAACGAAGGCATCCTGCTCGTTCCCAAAGCCGGCGAAATGCTCTTCCAACTCGAACATCCGCCGGCGTGGGCGGGCGGCAATGGGAAATAGTTTAATGAATTTGTAGGAGCCGACGTAAGGAGGCTCTACATAAATTCCCGCGACGACGAACATAGCCCCATGAATGGGAGCATCTGTGTCAATCTGTGCTCATCTGTGGCTGAAAAATCCGTGGCAAATTAAGTCGCCATCGCCTGATGGAGCGGCGGTTGCTCATTCAGCAGCACCCAATACATACCCAGGTGTCCCACCGCCTCGCAGAATTTCTCGAAATCTACCGGCTTGGTGATATAGCTATTCGCGCCCAAGTCATAGACTTCATCGCGGTCGCGCTCCAGCCGCGAGCTGGTCAGCACCACCACCGGCAGCCGGCGCGTGCGCTGGTCGGCGCGGATTTTTCGCAGCACCTCGATCCCGTTCACCTTCGGCAATTTTAAATCCAGCAACACCACCGCCGGTAACTGGTCGATTTCACCGTCCACAAATCTGTCCGCCCCAAACAACAGGTTCAGCGCCTCCTGGCCGTCGCGGGCGACGATGACCTCATTCCGAATATTGCTTTTGCGCAACGCGCGCAGCGTCAATTCCTCGTCATTCGCGTCGTCTTCCACCAGCAGGATGGTTTTCCGGGTTAAGGTCCGGTCGTCAATGGGAACGTTAATTTTTGCGGTCATAGTTCTGGGTTTTCCGAGGAGAATACACTCCATTCTCCTCTCCCCACAACGCGGCATTCACCCCATATGGCGCGGAAGGAGCAGGGGTAGCGGCCAACGGCTAAAGAGCGCTGAATTTTTCTTTGAAATCAGGCGCAATCACCGCCACTATGCGCGTTCGCTGTCATTGTAGCGGTCTGCGACCGCCGCTGATTTTGCAACATCGCCACGATTTTTAAATGAAACGAACGCATCATTGCAACGAATTACGCCCCAGTCATATTGGGCAGACCGTCACCTTGTCCGGCTGGGTCCACTCGCGCCGCGACCTCGGCGGCCTCATCTTCATTGATATCCGCGACCGCGAAGGCCGCACCCAATCGGTTTTTGACCCGTCGGACATGCCCAAGGATCTGTTTGAAAAAGCCGCCGCGCTCCGCAGCGAATGCGTCATCAGCATCACCGGCAAAGTTCGCCAGCGCCCGGAAGGAACGAACAATTCGAAAATTCCTACCGGCGAAATCGAAGTCGTGGCCAAGGATCTCGAGGTTTTGAATTTTGCCGAAGTGCTGCCATTCCCCGTGGACGACCCGGAAGTCGCCAGCAAGGTGAACGAGGAATTGCGATTGAAATACCGCTACCTGGATTTGCGCCGGCCGGAAATGGCCCGCAATCTCCGGCTGCGCAGCAAAGTCGCCACCGCCACGCGCGTGTTCATGGAAGAGCAGGGCTTTCTCGAAGTGGAAACACCCACGCTCTTCAAATCCACTCCCGAAGGCGCCCGGGAATTTCTCGTTCCCGCCCGCACAAATCCTGGCCTGTTTTACGCGCTGCCGCAATCACCGCAGCAGTTCAAGCAAATCCTCATGGTCGCCGGCGTCGAGCGCTATTACCAGCTCGCCCGCTGTTTCCGCGATGAAGACCAGCGCGCCGACCGTCAGTTGGAATTTACGCAGCTCGATATCGAGATGAGTTTCATCGAGCGCGAGGACATTTACCACCTGATCGAAGGCGTGTTGAAACGGATTTGGAAAGTCGCCCTCGGCATGGACATTCCCACGCCGTTCAAGCGCATCACCTTCGAGGAAGCGCTGAACCGCTACGGCATCGACAAGCCGGACACCCGTTTCGGCATGGAACTCGTCGACTTCACCGAAGAATTTCGCGCGAGCACCTTCAAAGTCTTCAGCGGCGCCATCGCCAACGGCGGCGTCGTCAAGGCGCTCAACGCCAAAGGCATGGCCGGCGCTACTCAGGGCCAGATCGAAACGATGACCGAATACGCCAAGAGCTTCGGCGCGAAAGGCCTCGCCTACATCAAAGTTGAAGGCGGCGAATGGAAATCGCCCATCGTAAAATTTTTCAACGACGCCGAAAAGCAGTCGCTGATTTCCAAACTGAAAATTGAGGAAGGCGATTTGATTTTGTTCGCCGCCGATCAATGGCTCACCGCCTGCGAAATTCTCGGCAAAATCCGCCTCTACTGCGCCGACGTGTTGAAAGGGCAGGGGAAACTCGTCATTCCGCCCGACCGCTTTGATTTCCTGTGGGTCATCGAATTCCCGCTGCTCGGTTTTGATCGCGAGCAGAACCGCTGGTATTCCAGCCATCATCCCTTCACCGCGCCGGTGACCGAAGACATCCCGATGCTCAAGACCGACCCGAAGAAAGTCCGCGGCCAGCATTATGACATGGTCGTGAACGGCGTCGAACTTGGCGGCGGCTCGATTCGTATTCATCAGCCCGAAGTGCAGAAAACCGTTTTCGAAGAAGTCCTGCAAATCCCGCCCGAAATGGTCAAGGCCCGTTTTGGTTACATGCTCGAAGCCTTCAAATACGGCGCTCCGCCGCACGGAGGCATCGCCCTTGGCTTCGATCGCCTCTGCGCGATTCTGTGTGGCACCCCTAGCATCCGCGACGTCATCGCCTTCCCGAAAACCGCCAAAGGCACCGACCTGATGACCGATTCCCCCGGCACCGTCGAGCCCAAGCAACTCCGCGATCTGCACATCGAGTTGAAAGTCGCGAAGAAGGACGGAAATTAATTTTGCGAAACATTAATTGGGATTAATTGGGCGAAGACCGCAAATATTGTTGAGCAGACCGATCACCATTCCAAAGTAGGAGACGAGGTGACGAGTCTCTAATTATATTCTTTTTAAGAATCCCCAAAAAGACATAAACCTGCGGGGTGTCACGACGCATCGAGAAAAGCGTCATCGTCCTTTGGGATTTTTTTCGAGACGGTTTAAATCCGTCAAAGCGCGTTTTTCAGACTCAAATCATTCGTGATGATTGCCCTCACGCCGCTCTTGATTAGCTGTCGCGCCGTCCTTGAATCATCCACAGTATAAACCCATACATTCAGTCCTCGTTTGTTCGCGCTCCGAATGGACCGTTTCGAAACCTTCCGGTTCCAAATTGCAATTCTCGCCCCGGTTTTTTCCAGGTCCTTCAATCGGGAACTTAGCCCCCGCCGCACATGTACCGGCCTTCGCCCGTTGCTCAGACGCGCCGGCGGCCCCAGCGCTCCCAAAATTTGGTGCGGCTCCAATTCGTGCAACTCCCGCAGAAATTTCCAATCAAACGCGATCACGATCACTTTATTGATGAGTTCTCGCTCGCGCAATAAGCTCACCAGCGTTGGCGCATCGCCCGATTTGCGCTCAATCAACGCCACGCCTCCGTTGCCACAAATAAAATCCAGCGCCTCGCCCAGCGTCGGAACTTTCGCGCCGCTGAATTTCGCGTCAAACCAGCTTCCCGCATCCAGCGTCTGAATTTCCGCCGCCGTCTTGCTCGAGATTTTGATTCGCCGCCGCCCCAATTTTTTCCGCGCGTTCGTTGTCCGGTCCAGAATGGCGTCGTGAATCACCATCGGCACCCCGTCTTTGCTGTTTTGATAATCGAACTCCACCAAATCCGCTCCCGCATCGAGCGCGAGTTGGAACGACGGCAAAGTATTCTCCGGCGCGATACCGCAATAGCCGCGATGGCCGATGATCAGCGGCCCAGCGGCCGCCAGCAGTTTTTCCGCGCTCGAAGGCACGGCTGCAATAAATAGAAAAACCCGGCCGGTTCCAAGCGATGAATTGAAAGTTTATCACAGGACCTGATTGGATAGGGATGGCGCGCCTGCGCCGTCCGCGCCGCGTTCAGCGGCGCAAATTGCGCCGGGAGCTTGCTGATGTTTATTCATTGCCAGTCACCGCCGCCTCGAAGAAATTGAATGTGGCCAAGTCAAACATATGAACAAATCCTGCATGAGCGATTCTGTCTTTATGCCTCTGCGTCGAATTGTCGGCACAATTCTGCTCGTTTTCCTGATGTGGAACTGCCACGCAGCGCCCGGCCTCGCCCAACAGATTCGTGAAGACAAGCGCTTGGATACTGTCCAGGACATGGCGTTGGACCTGTTGAAAGGTTTCAACGCCGGCACCTCGTATGGCGAAATTTGGATTCGCGATTTCAACACCTTCATCAATGGGTCGCTGCGCGTTCATTCCAGGGAAGAAGTTAAAGAGCGGTTGCTCCTGTTTTTCAAAGTTCAAGGGGACGACGGAAATATTCCCGACGGCGTCATCAAATCCGACCGGGCGAATGTCGGATATAAATATTCGCATTCGGACCTCGCACCCGGCTGGTCCGCGCACAAAAACACCGTCGAGACCGATCAGGAATCATCGCTGATCCAGGCGGTCAGGAAATACATCGATGCTACCGGTGACCGGAATATTCTGACTGAAGAAATCGGCGGGCGTTCCGTGTTAAATCGCATGGAGGCCGCGTTGAAATATGTTCGCAGGGAGCGCTGGTCGGAAAAGTATGGCCTCGTCATTGGCGCCACCACCATTGATTGGGGCGACATGCAGGCAGAACGCGGCTGGGGCGTCGCCGTCAATGACCACACCAAATGGGCGATCGACATCTACGACAACGCGATGTTCCTGATGGCCGTCAACGATTTCCTCGCGATGACGCCTAAAGATTTCAAGACCGATATCAATTGGCAAAAACAGGCCGCCGTACTCAGGAAAAATATCCGCAAATATCTTTGGGACGCCAAGGCCAAGAAATACATCCCGCATCTCTATCTGGACGGAAGCCCGTTCCCGGCCGCGTTCAATGAGCGCGAAATTCTTTACACCGGCGGAACTGCCTGCGCCATTCTGGCGGGACTGCATGACAAATCCGAAATTCTGGAAATCAACCGTCAATTCCTGGCAGCCGCCGCCAAAGAAAAACACGCCACCATCGGAATCACCGTCTATCCGCCTTATCCGCTCGAGGTTTACCCCAACATGCCGCCGTATACATATCAAAACGGCGGCGACTGGACCTGGTTCGGCGGGCGAATGATTCAGGCATTGATCGCGAATGGACTTGTCGACCAGGCTCGCGCGGAATTGAACCCGATGATCGATCGTGTTCTAAAAAACAAAGGCTTCTTTGAGTGGTATGACGTCAAGACTGGCGAGCCGAAAGGCTCCGGCGATTTCCGGGGCGAAGCGGGTGTTTTGTACGATGCGATTCAGCAATTGAAGGCGTGGTCCAACGGTTCGCATTGACGCCGCCGTCGTGCAGAGTGGCCCGGACTTTTTTCGCGAAGAGGGATGAACTCCGAAGAATTTCTCTCATTCCTTCGCTCTTATTTTCCTCCCTATTATTTTTATTCCGTGTCACTGTAAGTAGACGCGGCTCGCAAATTCATCCTTGCGTGTTTTGGCTCCTTATGTCATCAAGGTTGATTTGCGTTATGAATGCGACCATCCAAAATCTTTTGAAACTGCAGACCATTGAATTCGGGGACGAAAAGGGGAGCACCAAACAAATCGCCGACCTTCGCGCCGCCATCCCGGAACCGATTCTGGGGCACTACGACCGGTTGCGAGCGCGGGACAAAAAGGGAGTGGCCGTGGTCCGCAATCAGGTTTGCGCGGGCTGCCACATGCGCTTGCCCATTGGTGTGATTGCCACGCTCATGCAGGATCGCGACATCCAGCTTTGCGACAGCTGCGGGCGGTATCTCTATCTGGAATTGCAGGAAGCGCCCGTCGAACCCGTCGCTCCGCCCAAACCAGTCAAGAAACGCCGGAGCAAAGCGGTCCCGGCTTAAACGCCTTCGCGGGATCCCGTCTGTAGATCAGGTCAATCCTGGATAAAATAGCTCAGGTTTTCGAGCTCGATGGCCACGTTCACGTTGTTGACCATCACCTCTTCCGGCACCGACAGAACAATTGGTGAGAAATTCAGGATGCCGACAATACCGGCCTGCACGAGTTGATTCACGACTGCCTGCGCCGCGATCGCCGGCACCGTCACAACGGCCATTTTCACGGCGTGCTTCAGGACAAATTCCTTCAGTTCATCCATTCCCAAAATTTCCTGTTTGATTTGTTTGTCGCGCCGGCGCTTCGGTTCGGCGTCGAACGCTGCCACGATTTCAAACCCCTCCTTTTCAAAACCGCGATACGACAGGAGCGCAAGACCGAGATTGCCGACTCCGACCAGGATAACCGGTTGCAAACTCGTCGTGCCGAGTTCGTCGGAAATCATCGTGGATAATTCAGTCACATCATAGCCCAATCCCCGCGTGCCGAACTGCCCGAAATAAGCGAGGTCCTTGCGAAGCTGCGTCGGCTTCACGCCCGCGACCTTGGCCAGCGCCTCACTGGAAACCGTCTGGATATTATTATCCTTCAGGCGCGCCAGGCAGCGTAGATAAACCGAAAGTCGGTAAATCGTTTTGCGTGGAATCTCTGGAGAATCCTTTTTCAATCCCGCGAGAAATAATTAAAACTTCGCCGCGAATCAATCCTGAATGCAGCGCGCAGCATTCAGAAGCACTTAAAATCTCGTAGAAGCCGACGTGGAGGAGGCTCTGATTTCTTCGAAAAAATGCCCCGAGCGTCCTCACACCGCACCTGTAAGTGCGTGCGTGCCATTTCGGCGCTCGAGCAATTCTGCAATCACCCTCGCCGCCCGCACCGATGCGCCCGGCCCGCCGAGCAAAGAGACTATTTGCTCCAGCTTCGCTTTTATCGTTTTCCGGCGCGCTTCATTTCCCAACAATTCCAGCGCCGCCCCCGAAATGTTCATGGTTGTCGCGCCATTTTGAATGAACTCGGGAAACACCTCCTCGCCCGCCAGCAGGTTGGGCATCGTCAGCGATTTCACTTTGACGATGCGTTTGCCAATTTCATAAGTGGCCCACGAGGTTTTGTACAATGTGACCGCGGGCAGGCCGAAGAACGCGCACTCCATCGTCACCGTTCCTGTCGAGGCAATGGCCAGGTCAGATTCGGCGAGGGCGTGGGATAGATTGCCAATTTGAATTTCAACGCTCAATGGCACACTCAGCGACCTTGCTTCGCCCGCCAGCGTTTCATCCGGCAAAACCATTTTCGCCTGTGCCTGCGGTATTTTTTCCCGAATCAATCCCCACGCCCCCAGCATGACCGGCAAGTGCCGTTGTAGTTCCTTTACCCGGCTCCCCGGCAAAAGCAATATCAGCGGCGCATCGCCCGGCACTTTGGACTTTGGACTTCGGACTTTGGACCGCAAAAATCTCTCCACCATCGGATGACCGACAAATTCCACGCGCAACTTCGGCACGCGCCGCGCATACCAATCCTTCTCGAAAGGAAAAATGCTCAGGAGCAAATCGAAATCCCGTGCGATCGGATACGCGCGGTCCTCCCGCGAGGCCCAGACCTGCGGCGAGACGTATTTGACCAATTTGGGACGCCAATCATGAAACCAGTCAGAACGCCGGCTCGTGTATCGCCGGACCGCCTCGGCAAAGCGCAGGTTGAAATAATTATAATCAATGCCCACGATTACATCCGGCTGCCGTTCAACGGCGAGCCGGAGCAATTGGTGAAATCGCCGACGCGCTTGCAAATAATTTTTCAGCGTGGGAAAGCCAATGATGGAATGCTCCGTGAGATCGCAGGCCAGTTCCACTCCGGCGGCGGCCATGCGCGGTCCCCCAGCCCCAAAAAAGCGCGGCTCCAGCCCGGTGTGCAGCGGCTGCACATCCGCCGTGTATTCGGTTTCCGCGGTCGTCAGTTCCTTGCGCAGCGCCTCCGCGAGCTCCGCCCCCAGCGCGTCGCCGCTCGGTTCACCCGCGATGAGCATGACGCTCTTTGGTCTCATATCTCTGTAGGAGACGACGTAAGGAGTCTCTGACTATTCATTTGTAGACTTGCGTCGTCTCCTGCTTGGTTTGCTGCACCTGACGGGTAATCTCAAACGCCAAATCCAAGGCCCGCTTCGCCGATTCTCCGCTCACCATCGGTGTTTGTTTTTCGCGGACGCACTCGACGAAATGTTGCAGTTCCAGTTTCAGTGGCTCGTCCTTGGCGATCGGCACCGGCTCGCGCACGATGCGTTTGCCCGCGAATTCACTGACGATGGTTGAATCCTTGGCGGCCAAGAGTTTTTTCAACAGCGAACTTTCCTCTTCGCCATCGCGCGCGATGCGATAAATGAAGCCTTCCTGCGCCCGGTAATCGAGCGAGATGTAACTCGGCGCCGCGCCCCCGCTGAAAACCCGGATTTTGCGCATCCGTTCGGGAGCCACGCGGCTGACGGTGAGATTCGCCACGCAGCCATTGGCAAAGCGCAGCCGGGCATTCGCGATATCTTCCGACTTGCTCAAAACCGGAATTCCCACCGCATCCACGCTCGTCACGGGCGATTTCACGAACGCCAGCACCACGTCCAGGTCGTGAATCATCAAATCCAGCACCACGCCAATATCCGTCGAGCGGGCCGGGAAGGGCGAGAGCCGGTGCGTCTCGATGAAACGCGGCTCGGACGCCGCGCTTTCGAGATATTTGAAAATCGGATTGAACCGTTCCACATGGCCGACCTGCAAAACACAATTCTTTTGCAGCGCTAATTCGACGAGATGCGCCGCCTGCTCGCTGCTGTCGGTCATCGGTTTTTCCACCAGCACGTGCTTGCCTTGTTCGAGCAACGCCTTGGCGAACTCATAATGCGTGGTAGTCGGCGTGACGATGTTCAAGGCATCCGCCGCGGCCGCCGCCTCGGCGATCGAGCCAAACGCGCGCACCTGGTATTTCTGCGCAAATTTCCGCGCCTGCTCGCCCGAGACATCATGAACGCCGGCGAACTCGACCTGCCCGGCGGCGGCGAGTTCCGAATAAATTCGCGCGTGCTCCTTGCCGAGCGATCCGACTCCCAGCACCGCCACGCGAACTTTTGAGTGTGAAATTGTCACCATCCGAGTCTGCCAGCGCAGGCCTTTGACTGAAAGCCGAAACAAGCGGCCGTCGCCTTTGAATGACCTCACGCCGGCGAAATTTTCTTTTGAACTTCAACCGTGGACTCATAAAGTAACGCCGTGCTTGTTCTCAGCTACATCGTGACAGCGCTCGTGGCGTACTTGCTCGGCTCCATTCCCACGGGCTTTCTCGTGGCCAAAGCGCGCGGCGTGGATATCCGCACCGTCGGCAGCGGGAACATCGGCGCCACCAACGCCTTTCGCGTGCTCGGCAAAGGCTTCGGCATCTTCGTCCTCCTCATGGACGCGTTGAAAGGATGGGTCGCCGTGCAGGCGGCCGCTTTGCTGGTAAGCAAACTATTGCCCGGCGCGCCGCTGGAATATTTGCGCATCACCGCCGGCATCGCCGCGATCCTCGGCCACAACTTCACCTGCTGGCTTCATTTCAAGGGCGGCAAAGGCATTGCCACCTCCGCCGGGGTCCTGATCGCGCTGGTGCCCCTGGCGCTCGCCATCATTCTCACGATCTTCATCATTTTCTTTCTCACCACGCGCTATGTGTCCGTCGGCTCCATCGCGGCGGCGGTTGCCCTCCCATTTGCCACCTGGTTCACTCAACACGATATTGGTTTGACCGCAGTGATGGCCGCGATCGGCGCGCTGGCAATTTTGAAACATCGAAAAAATATTCAACGCTTGATGAACGGCACGGAAAACCGGATTCAATTCAGAAAAAAGGAGGTTGCGCCATGAAAGTCACCGTGCTCGGCGCGGGCGCCTGGGGCACCGCCCTCGCGCGTCTCCTGCATCAAGGCGGAATCGAGACGACCCTTTGGGGCCACGCTCCGGCGCACCTGGAGGAAATCCGCCGCACCGGCCACAACGAGCGGTTTCTTCCCGGCATCCAATTATCTCCCGAGATCAAATTGGAAAAAGATCTCCATGCCGCCTCCTCCGGTGATTGCATCGTGGTCGCCATTCCCTCGAAAGCCTTCCGCGAAGTCACGCGGGTATTGAAGGAATTTTCCGGCATCGTCGTGAGCGTGACCAAAGGCATTGAATACGATACCGGCCTGACCATGTGCGGTGTGCTGGCGGAAAATGCGCCTAAGGCAAAACACGCCGCGCTGTCGGGGCCCACGTTTGCCATCGAAGTCGCGCGCGGCATTCCCACCGCCATCGTCGCCGCGAGCAAAGACCTCGCCGCCGCGGAGGAAGTGCAGAAAATTTTCAGTTGCCCGACCTTTCGCGTATACACCACGGCAGACATTCTCGGAGTCGAATTAGGTGGCGCGCTCAAGAACGTCATCGCCATCGCCTCGGGCGTGGCCGACGGACTGGGCTTCGGCGACAACTCAAAGGCCGCGCTGGTCACCCGCGCTATCGTTGAAATTCGCCGCTTGGGCGTGGCCTGCGGCGCGCAAGCCGACACATTTACTGGTTTAAGCGGCCTGGGTGATTTGATGGTCACCTGTTTTTCCAAACATAGTCGTAATCGCGGCTTCGGCGAGCGTTGCGGGCGCGGCGAAAAACCGGCCGAGGTCGCCGCCAGCATGCACGCGATTGCCGAAGGGTATCCCACCGCCCGTTCCGCCTACAAACTCGCCCGCCGCCACGACGTCAGCACGCCCATCATCGACGAAGTATTCGCAATGTTATACGAAGGCAAGGATGTCCGTAAGGGCGTGCGCGACCTGATGACGCGCGATTTGAAGGCCGAGGATTAAGTATCCGCAGATTACGCGGATTTACGCGGATAATAAATAAATGGAAACGATTTCCCCCCCCCCCAGCCTATCTGCGAAAATCAGCGTAATCTGCGGATAGTGTTTAGCCAATCGCTTCCCTGATCAACTTCAGCAACTCCGCGTGGCTCTCCACCGCTTTAAATTGTGGAAACTGCTTCTTTACATTTTCCGGCGCGTGAATCAGAAAACCCAGGTTCGCCTCGCCCAGCATCGCCGTATCGTTGAACGAATCGCCCGCGCTCACCACGTGATAATTCAGCGACTTGAACGCCGCCACCGCCTTTTTTTTCTGGTCCGGCACGCGCAACTGGTAATCCACAATGCGGTCGTTCTCCACGACCAGCCGATGACAGAGCAGGGTGGGCCAGTTCAGTTGCTTCATCAACGGCGCGGCAAATTGCTCGAATGTATCGGACAAAATAATCACCTGCACGAGCGAGCGCAGTTCATCCAAAAATTCCTTGCCGCCCGGCAGCGGCCGCAGCGTGCCGATGACTTCCTGGATATCCGAGAGCTTCAACCCATGCTGATCCAGGATTTTCAACCGCTCGCGCATGAGCTTGTCGTAATCCGGCTCATCGCGCGTCGTGCGGCGCAATTCCGGAATGCCGGTCTTGTCCGCCACGGCAATCCAGATTTCGGGAGTCAGCACTCCCTCCATGTCCAAAGTGACAATCGATTGTTTCACGGCGGCGGAGTGTTTCAAAAACCTAATGAAGTGTCCAGTTGTTCAGTTTGGCGACGGTGTCTTAATTTGAAATCACTTTTCAGTTTTATCTGGTCGAATAAGAGAACAAACCAACACAAGCAGAACGAAAGTAATAACCAGCCCCACCCAGTCCAATCCGCCAGATTTGATTTCACGAAATATCTGCCAAATAAGGTCGGCAAAGATCAAAATTGATGCCAAAACCGCCCGTGGAGATATTGATTTTTGATTCGTGTTCATTTTTTTGCCTTTCTGATTTGATACGCCACGCCAACCTTAACCGCGCTTTCGGGAGAATCCACGGGCGGCAATTCCAAAATCGTAATTTTGCACTCGGCATGGCTCTAGCACCCGGTGTGAAGAGGCTCCAACGTGTTCACGTCAAATAAGTGTAAGTCCCTCGAAAATCCTACTTTTCCGTAATCACCGTATCCTCATGCTCATACCCCGGCGCGCAGCAGCAGAGCAGACGAAGAACTTCCGCACCCGTATTCCAAAGCTTATGCTTCTTTCCCGGCGGAATCGCAATGGCGTCGCCCGGCCTCACCTCCCGCAACTCGCTCTCGATGCGCATACGCCCCGCGCCATGCGTGATGTAATAAATCTCCTCCGCCTTCGGATGATAATGTTCCTGCGTGCTCGCGCCGACCGGTATCCGTGCCTCCGCCAGGCTTTGATTGCGAATCGCCGAATTGCGATGCGCCAGTAATTCCCGGATCTCCGACCCGTCCTTGGTAATGAATGCCGCCGCTTCCGCAAGATTTTTAATATCCATAACACTCATTTTGCCACAGATAAACACAGATGAAACACAGATTAAAAGTGCTTTGGCTCCATGAGACTATTCTTTGCATCTGTGTTTCATCTGTGTTTATCTGTGGCCAAAATTAAAAATTTCCTTTTGCCTTCGTGCGAATCGCAAACACTCCGTGTAACCCACACTTCGCGCCAGTTCGACCGCCTCCTTAAAGTTCATCCCCACTTCCCCCGGCGCATGGGCATCGGAGCCGAAAGTGATCGGCACTCCCTTTTGTAACGCCAGCTCCAGAATCTGCCGGCTGGGATAAATCTCTTTGCAATCCTTCCGCAACCCGGCGGTGTTCACGTCCAGCGCGCAATTGTGTTTTTTCGCCGCGTTTAGAAACTGCTCATACAATGGTGTGCAATCGCGGGCCGGCTTGTGGCCAAATTTCTTTGGCAAATCCGCGTGGCCGATGATTTCAAACAGCCCGGTTTCCGTCGCCATGGTCAGGCGCTCAAAATAAACCGACCACACTTCCCACACGTCGCGATTTTTCCACTCCGAAAGCTTGTGCGGATTGTCCACCGCCCACGAATCTGAAACGTAATGCACCGAGCCAATGAAATAGTCCCACGGATGCAGCCCCGCGAGTTCGCGGATCCATTCCTCCTGGCCCGGCAAATAATCCACTTCCAGCGCGAGCCGGATGGTAAGCTGCGGAAAATCCTTCTGCGCCTGGCGAACTTTCTCCACGTATTCGCCGAGTTGGGCGAAGCGCATGCGCCAATCGTCGAAATCATCCCGCCGCATGGGCGAGTGGTCCGAGAAACCGATTTCCTCGAAGCCCAATTCCACCGCGCGCCGGGCGTACTCCACCGGTTCGCCAGTCGCGTGGCGGCAAAGCGGCGTGTGCATGTGCAAATCCGGAGGAAAAGCCATGCGCGCAGTTTCAAGTTTCAAGTTTCAAGTTTCAAGCATTGAATCGCAAACAGGATTGACAGCCACACTCCTCTTTTCCTAGTTTCACTCGGCAAAGACCGTGCACTTTGCCCCGAATGAAAATTCGGGGATTTTTATTGCTGCGATGCACAGCGGCCGGACGAAAAAACATGGCGAATACAATTCTAGTCGGCGCCCAGTGGGGCGATGAAGGCAAAGGCAAAATCATCGACGTGCTCACCGAGCAGGCGGACGTCGTCGTCCGCACGCAGGGCGGCAACAACGCAGGCCACACGGTGTTCATCGGCAAACAAAAATACGTCCTGCACCTCATCCCCTCCGGCATCCTGCGCAAGAAGAAGATTTGCATCATCGGCAACGGCGTGGTTGTGGACCCGGTCGGACTGGTGGGCGAAATCGAGGGGCTTCGCAAACTCGGCATCAAGGTCAACGGCAATCTGTTCGTCAGCGAGACCGCGCACATCGTTTTTCCGTATCACCGCGAACTCGACGCCCAGCGCGAGGTGCTCAAGGGCAAAAACAAAATCGGCACCACCAAGCGCGGCATCGGCCCCGCTTACGGCGACAAAGCCGCGCGCGTGGGCCTGCGCATGATTGATTTGATCAACGCCGAACGTTTCGCGCAACAGTTGGAAACCAAGATCAAGGAAAACAACGAAGTGCTCAAGGCATTCGGCGCGCGGCCGCTTTCGTTCAAGGAAGTCCACGCCACCTACCGCAAGGCCGGCGACTACTTGAAACCCTTCGTAGTGAACACCGTCACGCTGCTTCACGAATCCGTCCGGCACGGCGACGATGTTTTGTTCGAAGGTGCGCAGGGAACTTTTCTCGACATCGACCACGGCACCTATCCTTACGTGACGTCCTCGAACACCACCTCGGGCGGGGCTTGCACTGGTTCCGGTGTGGCTCCGAACCGCATGGACCGTGTCGTCGGCGTGCTGAAAGCCTACACCACGCGCGTCGGCGAAGGCCCGTTGCCGAGCGAGAACGCGGAAATCGCTGACATGCTTCACGCCATGGGCCGCGAATTCGGCGCCACCACCGGCCGCCCCCGCCGCTGCGGATGGTTTGATTCCGTCGCCACCCGCCACGCGACCATGGTGAATGGTATCGACGACCTCGCGGTCACGAACATCGACGGCCTGGACACGGTCGAAACCATCAAGGTCTGCATCGGCTATCGCGACGGCAAAAAGAAATACGATCACGTGCCCAACGACGTCGAAGTGCTTTCGCGCTGCGAACCGGTTTACGCGGAATTCCCCGGCTGGCGCACGCCCACCCATAACGCGAAATCCTGGAAGGATTTGCCGACGAAGACGCGCAGCTACCTGAAAGCGATTGCCGAATTGACCGACGCGAAGCTGTTTATCGCCTCCGTCGGTCCCGGCCGCGACCAGACAATTTTTGTGTGATACAGGTTGGTTGAATGAGTTAAACGGGTCAAATAGGTTAAATAAGTGGGCGCCGCTGGCCGTGAACTCATTTAACGATTTAATTTATTTAACCAGCAAATGAGCGCTCCCGCCCATCTTTCATCCGAAGCCAAGGCGAACCTGCCGAAGCACGTCGCGATCATCATGGACGGCAATGGCCGCTGGGCCAAACAGCGTCACCTGCCGCGCATCGAAGGGCATCGCGCGGGCGCTGAATCCGCGCGCGTTATCATCCGCACCGCCGGCGAACTGGGCATCAAATACCTGACCCTTTACGCGTTTTCCGCGGAGAACTGGAACCGTCCCAAGGACGAAGTGGATGCCCTGATGAAGTATCTCATCCATTACCTCAAGAGCGAGACGCCCGAGCTGAACAAAAATAACGTCCGCCTGGAAGTCATTGGGCAAATTTATCGGTTGCCGGAAAACGTGCAGGAGCATCTGAAAAAATCCATCGCCACGCTTTCCAAAAACAACGGCCTTACCCTGGTGATGGCCCTGAGCTACGGCAGCCGCATCGAAATCGTGGAGGCGGTGCGAAGCATTGCCGAGAAGGCCAAGCAAGGCAAACTCGACCCCGCCGACATCAACGAGGAAGTCATCTCGCAGCATTTGTGGACGCGCAACGTGCCGGACCCGGATCTATTGATTCGCACCAGCGGCGAGATGCGGCTGAGCAACTTCCTGCTCTGGCAGATTTCCTACACGGAACTGGTCGTGACCCCGACCTTCTGGCCTGATTTCCGCAAACCCCAATTTTTTACTGCCCTCGAAGAATACACGCGCCGCCACCGGCGGTTCGGTGGCTTGTAAGATTGCGGTAACGCGTTATTTCGCCGGACCGGCATCCCGCCTTCCCGCTTTCTTTCTGAACTTTGCCGAAAAATTTCTCTCGTAAATCGTAAATCGTAAATCGTAAATTGTCCCGGCATGGCTAAACGCATCGGCATTATTACCGCGGGCGGGGACAGTCCCGGATTGAACGCCGGAATTCGCGGAGTTGGAAAAGCTGCCCTGACCCGCAATATCGAAGTCATCGGTTACCGCGATGGATTTCGCGGCCTCGCCGAAAACCTCAAGTTCCGCCTGGATAAGCGCGCGCTCTCCGGAATCCTCACCATCGGCGGCACCATCCTCGGCACGGGTCGCGATAAACCTCATCGCATGGAAGTGGACGGCCAGATGATCGACATGACCGACGCCATCGTACGCAATTACGAAAAGGAAAAGCTCGACGCGCTGGTTTGCCTCGGCGGCGGCGGCACGCACAAAAACGCCCTGAGACTGGTGGAGAAAGGCCTCCACATCATTACTCTCCCCAAGACGATCGACAACGACGTCGCGTTGACCGACGCGACCATCGGCTTCGACACGGCCTTGGGCATCGCCACCGAAGCCATTGATCGTTTGCACAGCACCGCCCACAGTCATCACCGCATCATCATCGCCGAGATCATGGGCCATCGCGCCGGCTGGCTGACATTGGGAGCGGGGATTGCTGGCGGCGCGGACGTTATTTTGATTCCGGAAATTCCCTACGACGTGTCCGAAATTGCTTCGGCCATTCGGTTGCGCAGCAAACACGGGACGAATTTCAGTATCGTGGCCGTGGCCGAAGGCGCGATGTCGCGCGAGGACGCAGCCGCGTTTGCGGCGGCGGCGAAGCGCAAGGAAAACGCGAAAACCAAAACCGATCGGCAGCGCGCCAAGACCGAATTGACCGTGCTCACCGCGCGGCATTCCGGCAATACCATGCGTCTCGCGAAACAATTGGAGGAATTGACCCGTCTCGAAGCGCGCGTGACGATATTGGGTTATGTGCAGCGCGGCGGCACGCCCTCGGCGGCGGATCGCCTGCTCGCGACGCGATTGGGCACCATGTGCGTCGAATTGATCAATGACAAAGTCTTCGGTGTAATGGTCGCCGCCCGCGGCGACGGCGCGAAGCCGGTGCCGATTGCCGAAGTCGCCGGCAAACTGAAGCAGGTTCCCACCGGCCATCCGTGGATCGAAAGCGCCCGGCGTGTCGGAACAAGTCTCGGCGGCTAGAGCATTTGAAAAAACCGTAGCTGCTCAAATGCATCCGAATAACCCCAGAACACGAACAGCGCAAAGACTTCTCCCTCTCCGCCACGAAGTGGGGGAGAGGGTCGGGGTGAGGTGGTGCTTGGAGGGCAGGGGACGTAGTTTCTCGCCTTCACTCGATACGCTCTAATACAATTCCCCATGCCCGACACCCCAGCCCCAGCAGCTCAATCGAAGCTCAAGACATTTTTGCGCCGGTTGCTCAGCACCGTCATCCTTTGGACCATCATTCTCAGCGCGTTGTTTTGCGGCAATCAATTGATTTCCGACGGCGCTTTCCTGGTCGTCATGGTGTTCCTCGCAGTCAGCGGCCTCGCGGAATTTTATGGCATCGCCGCCAAACGCGATTTGGTCTGCTTTACCATCTGGGGAGTTCTTGGCGGTGCCCTGCTGATGATCGGGACATTTTTTCAACTGACCGGCCACATCGGCACGCAAGGCTCGCCCGCGCGCGTGAACGATTTCGAAACCAGTTTTCTCATCCTGTTCGTGCTCGGCCTTTGCCTGCGCCAGTTTTTTTCCCGCAGCAACACCTCCGGCATCGTGGCGATTTCCACCACCCTGTTCGGCCTCATGTACGTTCCCTGGCTTTTGAACTTCATTCAAAAGATAAATTTTTTTCAAGGCCTGGGCGGCAATGGAAAATTCTACGTCCTGTATTTCATACTCGTCACGAAATTCAGCGATACCGGCGCCTACGCCGTGGGCTCGCTCATCGGCAAACACAAAATGATCCCCCGCATCAGCCCCGGCAAAACCTGGGAAGGTTTTGGTGGCGCGATTGCCGTCTCGACCCTCGCTAGCGTGCTGTTCGCTCATTTCTTCCGCGACCGGCTCCTCGGCATGACCTGGGTTCACGCGGTCATCCTCGGAGTAATCCTGAGCGTCTGCGCCGTGGTCGGAGATTTGATCGAGTCCATATTCAAGCGAGAAGCCGGCGTCAAGGACTCCGGGCATTTCTTCCCCGGCATCGGCGGCATCCTCGACCTGCTCGACAGCCTGCTGTTCAATGCGCCCATCATGTACCTCTATCTGCGGCACGTTTTGACCCGTCCCTGAAATTTACGATTGACGATATACGATTTACGGGCGGTCGGTTGAAACTTATTCACTGACATTATGACGCGTGAAGAGATGAAGGAACGCACCAAAGCGTATGCGAATCGCGTGGTAAAGCTCTGTTCGGCGCTTCCAAATAACTGGATCGCCCAAACGTTAGGCAGACAACTGTTACGAAGCGGCACTTCCGTGGGGGCAAATTACCGCGCGGTTTGTCGTGCCAAGTCGACTTTGGATTTTATAAATAAACTGCGCATCGTGGAAGAGGAATGCGACGAGTCTCTGTTTTGGATGGAACTATTGGTGGACAACGAAATCGTCAAGCTATCCCGCCTGGCCGAGTTGATGAAAGAGGCCGATGAAATCCTTGCGATAATTGTGGCCTCTGCAAAACGCGCCAGAGCGAAATAGGCTCGTAAATCGTATATCGCAAATCGTAAATTCAAAGAAATCTAAATGAAGAAAGTAGTTCTATTAGGAAGCACCGGCTCCATCGGCACCAGCACCGTCAAGGTCGCCGAGGATTTGCCGGACCAGATTCGTTTGCTCGCGCTCGCGGCGGGAAATAATGTTGAACTGCTCCTCGACCAAACCCGCAAACACAAGCCTCAGGCAATTTCCATTTCCGACCCGGCCAAGGCAAAGGAGCTGCGCGACGCGCTCGGAACTTCCACGGAAGTGTTCTCCGGCAACGAAGGCCTGATCAAATTGGCCACCTTGCCCGCCGCGGACATCGTGCTCATCGCCATCGTCGGCACCGCCGGCCTGCAACCCGCCCTGGCCGCCATTCGCGCCGGCAAAGACATCGCCGTCGCCTCCAAGGAAATCCTGGTGATGGCCGGCGAAATCGTCATGAGCGAAGCGCGAAAATACGGCGTGCGCGTCCTCGCCGTGGACAGCGAGCACTCCGCCATTTTCCAATGCCTCGACGGCAAACCCTCCGCTTCCGTCCGCAAACTCTGGTTGACCGCCTCCGGCGGCCCCTTCCGTAAAACTCCAAAAGCGGACTTTGCCGGCATTACCGTCGAGCAGGCGTTGAAACATCCCTCCTGGGTCATGGGCCGAAAAATCACCATCGATTCCGCGACCTTGTTCAATAAAGCCCTCGAAATGATCGAGGCCCGATGGCTTTTCGACATCGAAATGCCCCGCGTCGCCGTCGTGGTGCATCCGCAAAGCGTGGTGCACTCCATGGTGGAATTCGTCGACGGCTCGATGCTCGCGCAGCTCTCCACCCCGGACATGTGCCTGCCCATTCAATACGCGCTCACCTATCCCGAACGCGCCGCCAGCGAGCGGGTTCAGACCAGTCTTGCCAAACTGGGCAGCCTCACATTCGAGGAGCCGGACGTGGACCGGTTTCCCGCCCTGGAATTGGCGCGCCGGGCAGGGGAGATTGGCGGCACGCTGCCTGCTGTTTTGAACGCGGCGAATGAAATCGCCGTCGAAGCGTTTGTGAATCGGAAACTCAGTTTTACCGGCATAACCGAAACCGTGCGCCGCACGATGGATGCCCACAAAGTAACGGCGCACCCCACGCTGGAGCAGATACTCGAGGCGGACACCTGGGCGCGCCAGGAGGCCAAGGGGAGCTGAATCTTCGCTGATTGTCAGCCGTCGCTTTCTCGGTTACATTTTCCCTCGTCACCGGGCAGCCGGAGTAGATTTAATGACTATTTTGAATATTGCTTACGTGGTTTTTGCCGTTTTGCTCCTGTTTGGAGCGGCGATTTTCTTCCACGAACTGGGCCACTTTTGGGTCGCGCGCAAGCTCGGCATGAAAGTCGAGGAATTCGCCATCGGCATGGGGCCAAAAATATACAGCTGGACCCGAAACGGCATCGTCTATTCGATTCGTTGGATCCCCGCGGGCGGCTTCGTGAAACTGCCGCAAATGATCACCTCCGAGACCCTCGAAGGCCAGGCGGAGACAAAAGTTCCTCCCGCCCCGCCGTTGCATAAAATTCTCGTCGCGGTTGCTGGCCCCGCGATGAACGTCATTTTTGCGTTCGTCATCGCCACATTGATTTATTTTGTCGGTTTGCCGACGCTGGTGAACCCGTCTGTGATTGGCCAGGTGGACCCCACTTCGGCCGAGGGCAAATTGGGCATCAAAGAAGGCGATCGCATCGTCATGGTCAACGATCATCCCGTCGAGTCCTGGCAGGATGTGACTTTTGAAACCTTGACCGCGACCACGAACGTACTGCCGGTGGCGATTGCGCGGGGCAAGGAAACAAACGTCTATCATCTCACTGCCAGCGCCAGCCCGGTCGGCGGCAAATGGCTCAACCTGGATCCGCGCGAACATCCCATCGTCGGCTCGGTGGAAAGTGACATGCCCGCTGCCAAAGTCGATTTGCATTCGGGCGACCGGATTGTTGCGGTGAACGGCATTCCTACACCCAGCCAGGAACGCATGATGGAGGTGATTTCCAATGCCGCCGGCATGCCCTGCGAAATCGCTTTTACTCGCAACGGCGAAAAAAAGATCGTCACAATTACCCCGAAGTATGACCCGGCCACCAAACGCGCGCGCATCGGCATCAGTTTCAGTCCCGGAGTCTATGAAGTAAAACGTCCCGGACCCTTGCCCTGGGTGCAAATCGAGGAAGTCACCGATCGCACGTTCGGAACCATCTCCGCCCTCATTCACAGCAAGCAAACCGGCGTTAAAGTCAAAGACCTGAGCGGGCCCGTCGGAATCCTGTCCATTCTCGCCGCGCAGGTGAACGCCGATTATCGGTTGGCGTTAAGTTTTCTGGTACTGCTCAACATCAACCTAGCCATCATCAATCTTCTTCCCATTCCGGTACTCGATGGCGGCCACGTTTTGATGGCCATCATTGAAAGCATCCGCCGCCGTCCCTTGAGCCCTAAGATTGTCGAATACGTTACGACCGGCTTTGCCGTGTTGCTCATTTGTTTCATGGTTTATGTGACGGTGGCGGACATCAAACGCTTCTCGCTTTTCCGTGCCATGTTCAGAAACGGCACTCAGATCGAAGAACCCCAGAATCAGAATCAGAATAGCCCCGCGGCGCCAGCGCCCGCGGAGCCCAGGTAATCATGCATTACTGCGAATCGCCTTATTTCTTTAAACGCAGAAAAACCCGCGAAGTCACCGTCGGCGACCCCAAAAACGGCGGCGTGATCATGGGCGGCGACCATCCGGTCGTCGTGCAATCCATGCTCACGTGCGACACCATGGACACCGCCGAGTCCGTGAAGCAAACGCTGGAACTCGTCGCCGTCGGCTGCCAATTGGTGCGCATCACCGCGCCCACCGTGAAAGACGCGGCGAATTTGCAGAACATCGTGGCCGAACTTCGCAAACGCGGCTGCAACGTCCCCATTGTGGCGGACATTCATTTCAAGCCCGAAGCCGCCATGGAAGCGGTGAAATGGGTCGAAGTCGTGCGTGTGAATCCCGGCAATTACGCCGATTCCAAAAAGTTCGCCACCAAGGAATATACCGACGACCAATACGCCGCTGAACTGAAACGCATCGAGGAGAAATTCACCCCTCTCGTCCTCGAAAGCAAACGATTGAATCGCGCGTTGCGCATCGGGACCAATCACGGCTCGCTGAGCGACCGCATTATGAACCGTTACGGCGACACGCCGCTCGGCATGGTCGAGAGCGCGCTGGAATTTGCCCGCATCGCGCGCAAAAACGATTTTCACAATTTCAAGTTCTCGATGAAATCATCCAACCCCAAGGTGATGATCGAGTGCTATCGCCTGCTCGTCGCGCGATTGGAGCAGGAAGGGCCGGATTGGAATTATCCCATTCATCTCGGCGTCACCGAGGCTGGCGAAGGCGAGGACGGGCGCATCAAGTCGGCCATCGGCATCGGCTCGCTCCTGTGCGACGGCCTGGGCGACACCATCCGCGTCTCCCTCACCGAGGATTCCCCGCGCGAAATCGAAGTCTGCAACGATTTGCTCGCCCAGATTCCCATTCTGACCAATCGCCTATCGCCCATCGTCAATCGGCAATTCCCCTTCGACCCCTTTCATTTCGAGCGCCGGGCGACGCCGGAAATCGATCTGAACGACAACACGAAATGCGGCGACGCGCAACTTATCCGCGTGGTTGTCACCCGCGCCACCTGGGACAAAGTCGCGCCCAAGATTCGTCCGAAGGACGACGTGAAGCCCGAGGCGGTTTACGAAGACCTCAACATTTTTGAAATCGATCCCACGCAGGATTTCGAAATCAATTGCGACACGCAATTGGTCACCGTGAAGGACGGCATAAATCTCCCGGCCATCACCGCCTTTCGTCTTCTCGCGGCAAAACTGAAACAGCTTGGCCGCAGCAATCCGATCCTGCTCAAGGATTGCCTTCGCTTCGAATCGGTTCCGCTCGAGCCAAAAATCGCGCTGTTGCGCGCCTCCGTCGTGATCGGTTCCTTGCTCGCGGACGGCATCGGTGACGCCATTTTGGTTCGCGGCGAATCCGGCGCCGGCATGTCACTGCGCCTGGCCTACAATATTTTGCAGGCCGCCGGTTGCCGCTCATTCAAGACCGATTACGTTGCCTGCCCCTCATGCGGACGAACGCTGTTCAACCTGCAAACCGTCACCGCGCGCATCAAAACGCGCACCGAGCATCTGAAAGGCGTGAAAATCGCCATCATGGGTTGCATTGTGAACGGCCCCGGCGAAATGGCCGATGCGGACTTCGGTTACGTCGGCGGCGCGCCCGGCAAAATCAATCTTTACGTCGGCAAAACGCCCATCAAGTTCAACATTCCCGAAGCCGAAGCCGTGGAGCGGTTGGTGGATTTAATCCGCGAGCACGGCAAGTGGGTCGAACCGGAAATGGTGAGTGCCTCGGTTCCCGCGTGATCCGGGTTGAATCAATTCTCGACTGCATTCCCCCGGCCTCTGGGAATTTTCCCCAAATGGAAAATCAGGAAACCGTGGAGAAATTGCCTCACTGCCCGTGCCTGCGCCGCAGTCGCGCGTAAATCAGAGAGCCGCTCCCAGTCCGTGTGCGTCAGCGCGTTCACCAGGGCACGGGTCTCCACGGAAAAGTTGCTCTCCTCAACATCCGGCGCGAGCCCCAAAGCGCCCAATAGTTTAAGTTCAAAAGCAAAAATCGTCCGTGGCCGGGGCGGCTGTTTCGGCAGCGCCTGGAGAAATCCGTAAAACAATTGGTAAATCTCGGGAATCGGCGTCTGCGTCTCCGTCGTTTGCTCAATCAATGCCGAGCAATACGACGCTTGTTGCAGATAACCCAGCTCGTGGCGAAGCGCGGTATTCGTCTCGCGAAGCACAATCTCTCGCAGCGTGTGCAATTCCGAGCGGCGGCTGCGTTGGAAACTGAAATCGCCTTCGTAAAACAAATCCAGCTTGCCGCGGAATGGCGATTTGGTCCGGCGCGCTCCCTTGGCCACCGTGCTCAGGCGTCCGAATTCCGGCGTCAGCCAATTCACGATGAGACTGGTTTCCGTGAATGGCCGCGTGCGGAGTACCAGCCCGTGGGCGCGCTCGCTCGTCTGCATCAGCGTTTCGGCGCGGGGAATTCCGGCGCGATGGCTCCCAGGCTGATGATATATTTGAGCCCGTCCGCGACCGACATTTTCAACCGCGTGACCTTCTCGTCCGGCACGAGCATCATGAATCCGGAAGTCGGATTCGGCGTCGTCGGCACGAACACACACACCAGCTTTTCCTCCGGGTTCACTCGAATTTCCGCGTCTTCGCTGGTGAGAAAACCGAGCGAGTAGGAGTCGGAATGCGGGAATTCGATGAGCACGACCGTTTTGAAGGAATTTTTGTTGCCGGTGACGAGCGCGTCGTTGACCTGTTTGGTCGCGCCGTAAATTTTATTCAACAGCGGGATGTGCATCAATCCCCGGTCCGCCCATTCAATCATCTTTTTGCCGAAATAATTCCGCGCGGCTAGTCCGGCGGCGCAAATCAGCACCACGGCCAGCACAAAAGCCGCCAGGCTCCAATACCAAAACATCTTCCCGGTTCCATGATCCTGATGCGTGAGCTCGTGCGGCAGGAAAAAAAGGAGCGTGTCCGTGAACGTGGCCACCGTGCCGAAAATCCATACCAGCGCGCCGATGGAAATCACGGCGGGCATCACGACCGCCAGGCCGGCGAAAAAGTTCGCGCGCCAGCGCGCCAGGAGGGTTGTGGTCACGGCGCGATTTTAGGGTGGGCGGCCAGTTTGCTCAAGGGAAACAGGCGGCCCAATTCCGCCAGCTGCCGGTTTTCCTCCCGCTTCATTTTGCGGCGGTCCGCCGGGCGAAGGTCATCGAAGCCGCGCAAGTGCAAAACGCCGTGAACGACATAACGCGCAATTTCGCTCTGCCAGGAAGTGCGAAATTGGCGCGCCTGCGCGACCGCGTCATCGATGCAAATAAAAATCTCCCCGTTCAAGAACTGTTTCGTCTTTCGAGTTTCGGGTTTGGGGTTTTCTGAGTAATCGAACGTGATCACGTCCGTCGAACCGCTGTGTTGCAAAAACGTTTCATTGAGCCGCGCCATTTCCGGCGCGCGAACGATGTGAATCGCCAGGTCGAAATTCTCGAGTGCGAGCAGATCTTCGAGCAGTGCCCGGGTGAGCTCCCGCAGCAGCCGTGTGTTCAGCGGGATGCCGCGCTGGCGGTTTTGGATGAGCAAACTGCCGCTCAAGCGGATTCTCCCGAACGCCCCGCGTTTTTGCCGCGATGCTCCTCATACGCCGCAATGATGCGCTGCACCAGCGGATGCCGCACGATGTCCCGCTTCGTGAATTCCACCACCTCGATGCCCTCCACGTGTTTCAAAATACGATGCGCTTCGAGCAGCCCCGAATGTTTGTGCGTGGGCAGATCGATCTGCGTTTCATCGCCGGTGATGACCGCCTTGGAGGAGCTGCCGAGCCGCGTGAGAAACATGAACATCTGCTCCATGGTCGAGTTCTGCGCTTCGTCCAGGATGATAAACGCATTATTGAGCGTGCGTCCGCGCATGTAGGCGAGCGGCGCGATTTCAATGATGCCGCGCTCCATATTTTTCTGAACGTCCTCGGCCGGCAGCATGTCGTGCAGCGCGTCGTGCAACGGCCGCAAATACGGCATGATTTTCTCATACAAATCACCGGGCAAAAACCCCAGCGCCTCGCCCGCCTCGACCGCGGGCCGGGTCAAAATGATGCGGGAAACTTTTCCCTCCCGCAACGCCGAGAGCGCGGCGGCCACGGCCAGGTAAGTTTTTCCCGTGCCCGCCGGCCCGATGCCGAAGGTGATATCGTGCGTCCGGATGGCGTCGAGATATTTTTTCTGCCCCACGGTTTTGGCCGTCACGCCGCCCTTTTTCTCGGAGGTCGTGATGCGGTCGCCCATGATGTCCTTGAGCGTCGAAACGCCTTCGTTCTTGACGATATTGAGCGCGTGCGAAAATTCGCGATTGCGAATGGGCGTGCCGGCCTTCAGCGAGCTTTCCAGCGAAAGAAACAGGGACTTCGCGCGCTCCAGCGCATCCGCGTCGCCTTCGAGCTTGATCCACCCCTCGCGCGAAGTCGCCTTGACGCCGAGTTGGGAATCAAGCGCCTGGAGATTGCGCGGGTCGTTGTTGAACAATTGCTGCGCCACGCGCGCGTTTTCAAAATGAAGTGTTTCAGTAGCCATGGGAAATTAACTGCCTCGCCTGGAAAATAAATTCATTCCGCGAGCGCCTGCCGAAGCTGCGCCGCCAGTTCACTCAGCGCCTGCGGGACGACCGTCGCGCCGGCGATGACCGGCATGAAGTTGGTGTCGCCATTCCAGCGCGGCACGATGTGAATGTGCAAATGCTCCAGGATTCCGGCCCCGGCGCATTTGCCGAGATTCACTCCCAGGTTGAACCCATCCGGTTTCATCACTCGCGAGAGAGCTTTCTGGCAGCGGCGGGTGAGCTTCATCAAGTCGGTGAGTTCCTCGTCGGTCAGCCCGTGCAGGTCCGGAGTTTGTTTGTAAGGCACGACCATGAGATGCCCGCCCGTGTAGGGGTATTTATTGAGCAGCGCAAAGCAGGTCCGGTCGCGCGCGACCACGTAATTCGCTTCATCTTCGTTGGATTGGGCAATGCGCGTAAATAAACTTTCGTCCTGCGCGATTTTGGGCGCGAGGATGTATTCGATACGCCACGGAGCGTGGAGCGGTTCCATGCAATCAAGGGTAGCGGCGGAGCAGGGGAAAGTCAAAGAACCCGCGCGGTTTGTGGTGTTTGTGGTAGGGACAGCGCGCGCGCCTGCGCTGTCCGCGCCGCGTTCAGCGGCGCAACGTTGGACGCCATTCACGCCGTTGCTATTTCGGATCCAGCCGGCTGCGCAAGACGTGCACCAGCGCCTTCACCGTCAATTCAATGAAGAGGAAAGGCTTCGCGATAAAATCATTGCCCCCGCTCATGGTCGAATTGGCGCGGTTTTCCAAGTCATTCAATCCGGTCACGAACACCACCGGTGTCTTGGCGTAGGACGGCAACGCGCGGATTTTGCTGCACAACTCGAAACCCGTCATATTCGGCATGTCCACGTCCAGAAAAACCAAGTCGTACTTCTTGTGCGCCACCAACTCCAGCGCTTTGAGCGGGTCCTCGACGCTTGTGGATTTGAGATTTGCCTTATCGAGCGCAAAAACAATGGCGCGGCGGGAAATGACTTCGTCATCCACCACCAGCGCTTCGGCCGGGGGAAACGGTTTTTCCGGCGCGCCCGCCCGCTCGAACAGAAGGGACATGAAATCAATCACCGACGCAATCGTGCGCAGCGTCGAGGCGTTGATGTTTTTCGGCTTCTCCTGAAGTTCCTTGAACAACGCTTCCAGCCCTTCGGCAATGATCGAAATGCGCGTGGCGCCTGCAATGCCGGCGTTGCTGTTCAACGAACGGGTGCGGCGATACAATTCCTGGAGCTGTTTCACGCGCGCGGCGTCATTGTCCGCTTTGATCAACCCCTGTAGCAGCGTGCGCAGTACGCCGAGCAAATTGGGCAGGTCCGCAATGAAATCGCGGCGCAATTGTTCCTGAAATTCTGCTTCGGCTTTGCCATCGGGCTCGGGCGGCGGAACGGCCGGAGCGGGAGCTTTCTCCACGGTCTTCTTCGGCGCGGCGGTTGTGGTCCCGGCGCTGTTCGGCGCCAAAGTGCTTCTCACCGCCTCGATAACCTGTTTCGGAGTGCAATTCGCCTTGCTCAGGCATTTGGTGGCTCCCGCCTTCCAGGCCTCCTGCACCATGTTGGAAAGATAGGTGTTGGAAAAAACAATGACCGGTATGTGTTCAAAGTCCTTTTGCGCGCGAAGCTGGCGCATGACTTCAATGCCCGTTATCCGGGGCAAAACCAAATCCAGCAGGACAATGTCCGGACGGAACGTCCGGACCAATTCCAGCCCTACCACGCCGTCGGGCGCGGTTTCAGCCTGAAATCCTTCGAGGGCAAATTTATTTCTGTAGATATTCGCGACGACTTGGTCATCCTCAATTATCAGGATCTTCATGCTAGGAGCGGGCGGCCAGTGGGGCGGACTTGGCAAGGTGGGCGTCCAGAAATTCCCGGATGCGGTCAAATTCGTGATTCGCCTGGCGGCAGAGATCCGGGGCATTCACGAGTTGTTTTTCCTCACCCTGCCGTTCGAGTTCGCGCAGCAGCGGAACGATGCGGACCATGCCGCAGGTGGAGCTTGCCCCCGCGCAACTGTGCGCCAGGCGACGCACCTCCGGGGCGGAGCCCGCCTGCGCTGCGGCGGTGAGCTGTTCCAACTGCTCGGTCGTTTGGGTCACGTAAAGCGTCACGAGTTCCCGCAGATTCTCGATGCTGCCATCCGAAAAGTCGAGCAGCCTTTCCATTTCCACGGGCGGCAGGTGCGAGTCGACACCCACATCGTGGGCGCCAGTCGCCGTTTCCGTCTGCGACGTTGTCGGGGCCGGAGTTTTGGCGGCGGCCAAAGCCCAGCGTTCAATTATGGAACGCATGTCTTCGGGGCGCACCGGTTTGGCGAGGTAATCATCCATGCCGGCGGCAATGCACTTGTCGCGATCGCCCGGCATGGCGCTCGCCGTCATCGCAATAATGATAATGCGACCCTGGTAATTGGGAAACCGCGATTTGTCGTGTTGGCGGTCGCGAATGATCCGCGTCGCTTCCAATCCGTCCATTTCCGGCATTTGGACATCCATGAAAATCACGTCGTAAGCTTTCCGTTCGAGCGCGGCCAGGCCTTCAAGCCCGTTGCCGGCCAGATCCGGTTGATAGCCCATCTGTTGCAACAGGCGCACCGCGACTTTTTGATTGATGGCATTATCATCGCACAACAGGATCCGCAACGGCAGCCGCTCGGAGAGTTTGGGATCCAGTTTGACGACCACAGGTTTCTTTTGTGCGGCCGGGGCGACTCCCGAAACGATGCGCACCAAAGCGTCGTGCAGTTGGGCGGGCTTGATGGGTTTCGTCAGGCAGGCCGCTGGGGCGGCACTCGCAATTTCCGGAGAAGCGCAATGTTTGCCTACCGGCGCCAAAACCACGATCGGCAACATCATCGCATGCGGCAATTTTCGAATGGCCGCGGTCAGGGCCAATCCGTCCATGCCCGGCATTTGCAGATCGATCAGCGCCAGGTCGAAGGTTTCACCCGCCTGCAACCACGTCAGCGCCTGCTCCGCACTGTTCGCCCCGCGAGGAACCATTCCCCATTGCGCGGCCTGTGTCGTGAGAATGCGGCAGGTGGTCGGATTGTCGTCCACTACCAGTAATCGGAGATCGGCTACCTTTGGCTGACGCCCTTGCAGCACTCCTTTGGGAGAATCCGGCGCGGCGGAAAGCGGCACGGTGAAGTGGAACGTGGATCCTTTCTTGGGAACACTTTCCACCCACATTTTGCCCCCCATCAATTCCACCAGGCGCTTGCTGATGGCCAGCCCCAGGCCTGTCCCGCCGTATTGGCGCGACGTGGACGCATCGGCCTGGCTGAAGGATTTAAACAACCGCGCCATGCGGTTGACCGGGATGCCGATGCCGGTGTCGCTGACGGAAAAATGCAAATGCCACGGATTGCTCGCGGTATTTTCCTGCGGAGCAGAAAGAGCCTTCACCTGGACCACTACTTCGCCCACCGAGGTGAATTTGACCGCGTTGCTCAACAAGTTGACCATCACCTGGCGCAAACGGGAGGCATCCCCGATGACGGTCATGGGAATGCCGTCGTCCGTCTGGCAGGCCAGTTCCAGGTTTTTTTCCACCGCCTTGGCGGCGAGCAGGTCCAGCGAATCTTCGAGGCAGGACCGCAAGTTGAACGGCTGCTTTTCGAGTTCCAGTTTTCCCGATTCAATCTTTGAAAAATCGAGGATGTCGTTGGTAATGGTCAACAGCGACTCGCTGCTGGCATAAATCGTCTCCACATAACCGCGCTGTTCGTTCGACAGGCTGGTTTCCAGCAGCAGGCCGCCCATGGCGATGATGCCGTTCATGGGCGTGCGGATTTCATGGCTCATGTTGGCCAGGAATTCCGCCTTGGTGCGGGCGGTCGCTTCCGCGGCCAGCCGTGCGCCAAATAATTCACGATTGGTCCGCGTCAGTTCATCCTGCAGATGCTTGGTGCGCAGTGCGCAACAGACCCGCGCCCGGAATTCCGCCGCCTCGAACGGTTTGGTGACATAATCCACCGCACCCAGTTCAAAGCCGCGCAATTTATCCTTCGTGCCGTTCCAGGCGGTGAGGACGATGACCGGCGCGCTGCGGGTCTCGGGAAATTCCTTGAATTGCTTGAGCAAATCAAATCCATCGCTGTCCGGCAATCCCAGGTCCAGCAGGATCAAATCGAAAGGCTCACGCCGGACCAATCCCAGGGCGGCCGCAGCGTTGGAGGCGGTCGACAATGTTATCTTGTCTTCGGACAAGAGCGCACCAAGGACCTCCGGCATTTTGGGATCGTCTTCGATTAATAAGACGCGTGATGCAGGCAAATTCATAAGGGCCAAACAGAACGTTTTTTCATTTCTCTGCTATATTCGCCTTGATGCGAGCAAATTAGACACCAAATAACCAATAAAGCCAATCTCAATCTTTATCCCCTTGCAATGGAGACCCCTTCAGGGAAAACCAGGGCTTGCGGGGCGATTGTTGACCGTAAATAAGACAAGCCAATGGAGAATTCGTGACAATGCGGGCACAAAGAAACATTGCCACACCCATCTAAAGACGCTTAGATTTCGAATATGTTTCAGACGGTGCTCAATCACGGGGCAGTTGGTGAATCCTCTTTTCGCGATACCTACCAAAAAGCGTATCGCTATATGCTATTGTCGAGGGTCTTGGATGACAAATTCGCCAGCCTTTATCGTGCCGGTAAAATCCACGGCGGTGTCTTTCTGGGACGCGGCCAGGAGGCGCTTAGCGTCGCCATCGGCATGGCTTTGCGGCGCGGAGACGTCTTTGCACCCCTGATTCGCGATTCTGCCGGACGCCTTGCCTTCGGCGAACCCATTCTGGACGCCGTGCGCACCTATCTCGGCTCCTCCCTCGGCCCCATGCGTGGGCGGGATGGCAATGTCCACCGCGGCCGCCCGAAAGAAGGCCTGCTGCCCATGATTAGTCATTTGGGTGCAATGATTTCCGTCGTCAACGGAGTCCTCCTGGCCCGCCGGTTCAGCGGCGACAACGAAGCCGTGGGCGCAGCCAGCATTGGCGATGGCGCCACTTCAACCGGCGCCGTCCACGAGTCTTTGAACCAGGCCGCCATTGAAAAGCTGCCGCTGGTCGTAGTTATTGCCAACAATCAATTCGCCTATTCCACCCCCACCAACCGGCAATTCGCCTGTTGCAACCTCGCGGACCGCGCCGAGGGCTATGGCATCGGCTGCCAAAGCATTGACGGCACGGACCTGGAAGCCTGCTTGAAAGCCATGGCTCGCGCCGCCGACTACGCGCGCACCGGTCGCGGCCCGCAAATGATCGTCGCGAACCTCCTGCGCTTGTGCGGCCACGGCGAGCACGACGACGCCAGCTACGTCCCCGCAAAATTAAAATCCTCGCCCATGGGACGCGACTGCCTGAAAGCCGCCGAAGAGGAAATGCAATGCCGGAATTGGACCGACGCCAACGAAATCGCCCGCTGGCGCGCCGAAGCCGTCCACAAAGTTGAGGAAGCCGTCGCTACCGTCCAACGCGAGCCCGGCCCCGACCCCTTCAAAGAGAACTGGTGCCCCATGGCATCGAAGCATTTGTGCGAAGGCGTCGAAGAGTTAAATGGTTAAACCGGTTAAATCAGTTAAATGGGCGTGAATGCATCAATCCAGGATCCGACACGAAGCGAGCCTTATCGCTCTTTTGAAGACTTGGAAGTTTATAAAACGGCTCGGAATTTTCGGAAAGCGATGTATCAAGTCGCCAAGAATCTTCCTGAGTTCGAGAAATTCGGATTGGTCAGCCAAATTCGTCGCGCAGCCGTTTCTCTGACCAATAATTTAGCTGAAGGCCACGGTCGATTTCATTTCCTTGATCAAATCAAATTCACGCTTATCTCACGAGGCTCTTTGGAAGAGTTGCTGGATGATTTGAATATTTGTTCCGACGAAAATTATTTGCCGCCTCGACAGGTGGAGGAATTAAAGACCGCTGGCTGGCAAGTGTTGAAATTGACGAATGGTTATTTGCGTTATCTCCGCGATAGAAAATCGGGTGCTTCGCTGGAGCTTCGTGAGGCGTCGCCGAACTATGGAGCCACTGAAAGCGAAGAATCGCTCGCTTGGCTGGACGAGTTGCTGGAGAAACATCCCGAATTAAAACCCGCATCCGAAGTTCGCTACTGATTTAACTTATTTAACAATTTAACTCGTTTAACCGATTTAACCATCCCGTGCCCATCACCTACATCGAAGCCATCCGCGAAGCCCAGGCTCGGGCGTTGGCGGACGACCCCCGCGTCTTCATTTACGGCCAGGACATCGGTTCCTTCGGCGGCGCTTTTAAGGCCACCAAAAATCTCGCCGCGGAATTCCCCGGCCGCGTCATGGATGCCCCCATCAGCGAAGACGCCATCATCGGTCTAGGCGTCGGAGCGGCGATCGAAGGCCGCCGGCCCATCATCGAAATGCAGTATGCGGACTTTTCGACCGTTGCCTTCAACCAGATCGTTAATCAGGCCGCGACACTTTTCTGGCGCACCAACGTCCCTTGTCCCATTACCATTCGGCTGCCCTGCGGCGGCACCTCCGGCAGCGGGCCGTTCCACAGTCAGACCATGGAATCCATTTACGCGCATTACCCCGGCCTGGTGGTGATGACTCCCGCCACCGTCGAAGACGCCTACAGTATGTTGCTCGAAGCGGTCGCGATCGATGACCCGGTGATTTTTTGCGAGCACAAACTGCTCTATTACCATCTCAAAGCCGAGAAGTTGCCGAGCGAAGCGTTGCCCACCGGCAAAGCACGCATCGCGCGGGAAGGCCGCGACATGACCATCGTCGCCTACAGCGCCATGGTCCACGAGGCCCTCGTGGCGGCGGAGGAATTGGCAACCGAAGGCGTCCAAATCGAAGTCGTCGACTTGCGCTCCGTCAAACCGCTCGATACCGACACCGTGATGGCCTCCGTGGCGCGCACGGGGCGCTTGCTCTGCGTGGGCGAATCCTGGCCGTGGGGTGGAGTGACCGCGGAAGTCATCGCGCGCGTTGCCAGCGAAGGCTTCGGTTTGCTGGACGCCCCGCCGCAGCGATTGAACGCCAAAGACACGCCGATTCCGTATCATCCGAATTTGTGGGCGGTGCATCGTCCCACCGCGCGCAGCATCGCTGCCGCGGCGAGGAACGTTTTGAGGAAATAGAAACTATGAATGTCGCCTTACGCAGGAATAACTTTCCCTCTCCGAGCGGCGGCCCAAATCGATGGGGAGGGATGCCGCGCTGCGGCGTCCCCGTCCGCGTTCAGCGGACGGAACCGTGCGCCAATACGTGCCCGTCACACTTGCCCCGCTGGACACAGCGCGCCACCAAAAGCTATTTGAAATAATCTCATGCCCGCCATTCCCATAATCATGCCGCAACTGGGCGAGTCCATCGCCGAAGCCGCCATCGTGTCGTTCCTCGTCAAGCCCGGCGAGCACGTCGATACCGACCAGGACATCATCGAAGTCGAAACCAACAAGGCCACGTTGAACCTCGTCGCGCCCTGCCGTGGCAAACTTGATAACTTTGTGGCCAAGCTCAGCGAAAGTTATCCCGTCGGCGCAGTGCTCGGTTATTTGGAAGTGAGCGCGGAAGATGCCGCCCGGTTGGGCTTGGATATTCCCGCCCCCGAAACGAACGGAAAAGAGCCGGCGCCCGCCGCCCCCTCCGAACCCTCTTCCAGCGACAGCGACCGCAAAAAAGTCCAGCCCACCGTTCGCGGCCTGCCCGTCCCGGCAAATATCGCCGGCGCCAGCTATATGTCGCCGCGCATGAAAGCGCGCATTGCGGAACTCGGCCTGCACGCCGCCGACCTCGCCGGCATCGCTGGCAGCGGCGCCGCCGGACGGGTGACCATTCAGGACTTCGAAAAATTCATCGACAAGCTCGAAAAGAGCAAACTAAGCCAGGCCTCCACCATGCGCGTCGCCGTCGCCGATGCCATGCGCCGGAGTTGGACGCGGCCCCTGGCCACCGTCGCCTTGCCCGTCTGCTTCGATCCGATGCTCGCCCATCGAAAAATTTCCAAGCCCAAACCCGGCCCGGCCCTCTACGGCCTGCGTGCACTGGCCCTCGCACTCGCCGAGAACAGCGCGCCCGCCGGCCGGCTCGTCGGCAGCAAAATTGTCCACCCGCAGACGATTGACATCGGCTTTGCCGTGGAAGCCGAAGACGGCGTGCTCGTCCCGGTCATTCGCGCCGCGGAAAAAACACCGTTGCATGATTTGGTTGCCCGTTACGACGAACTCGTCGAACTCGCCCGCGAGCGAAAGCTCCCCGTCGAAGCCACTGGTGGCTCGATCGCCACGGTCACAAATTTCGGCACCTTCGGCCTCACCTGGGCCACGCCCATTCCCTTGCCGGAACAAACGCTCGTGCTCGGCATGGGTGCAGCCCGGCGCGCGCCTCATTGGGATGTCGCCCAGGGGAAATTCGTGCCCATCATGGAGGCAAATCTCACGCTAAGTTTTGATCATCGCGTGCTGGACGGCGGCGGTGCCGGCCGGTTGCTCGCCCGCGTGGCCGCCCTCCTGCAATCGCCCGAGAAACTCTAAGAGCGCGGAGCATCGCTCCGTAGTCCCGTTGAGCTCCCTCACTTTTTGGGGTAAACACCCCATTGGTTCCGAGACCCATTCAAAGTAAATTGTTTCGGTTCCTTGTAATGGTGGTTAGTTAGGTTCGGGCGGCTCTGAGTGGAGCCGCCTTTTTTTATTACGAAAAAGCCGCGTACGTGATGGCGGAGGAAAACTATTCCGTCCCTGCGTTTTTGCTTTCGGCAAAATTATTTCGCAATTTCGCTTCTGGGGTATTCCCCCCATTTTTGCCAACCGGCGATAAAGTTAAAAGTATTGCGCCAACAGATTCTCAACCGCCATCCAGGGAGGGCGGTTTTTTTTTGCAGTGCAGCCTTTCGTGGCAGGGCGCGCCGCTCCGCGCGCGCCGCCGTCTTTCCGCGCAACGCTTGGATTGATACGAAGACAAAAGGGGAGCGCACGCGTCACGCATGCTGTTTGCGGCGTCCCGCCGAAACCTTTATCCATCCATCTTCCCATTAAACATTCAGAACGATTGCGTCTTTTGAAAGTCATCGCCATCCCCGCAATGCTGACATGCGAGACGCGTGCGCTCCCCAAAAACTGAGATGCCACCAGCACCAAAATACCCTCTTTAAAGTGCTTTACAGCTTCGATGAATAAAATTAAGCTAACGGACCTTTATTTTCTGAGGAATCACGATATGGATGCAAAGACGAAAACTATTGACTCATTTAAATTGCACGAAAAAGACACTGGATCGGCAGATGTGCAAATCGCGCTGCTCACGCAGCGGATCAATCATTTGACCGAGCACCTGCAAGGCAACAAGAAAGACCACAGCTCGCGTCGCGGGCTTCTGATGATGGTTGGCCAGCGCCGCCGCTTGCTCGATTATCTTCACAGCACCGATGTGGAACGCTACTCAGCCATCACCAAGAAGCTGAAATTGCGTCACTAATTTCCGGGCGGCCGACTCGGATTTCCATTGAAATCCGAGATTCAACCACCCGGCCTCCCATTTCGATTCGGGCTGAATACGCGAGCAGCCCGGTCGCATCAAACCACTCGCGTAAAGAAGTCCGTTGGCCTCTGGGTAATTTCAATCAGTCCCGATGATATCATTCGGGATTCACTGAAGTTTCTCGGCGGCAACGGAGGAAATGCAAACTATGTCAGAGAAAGTCAGCGCCTCTATTGGGCAAAGTCAGATCATTATTGAAACCGGGAAACTAGCCAAGCAAGCCGATGGCGCAGTCACAATTCAGATGGGCGAGACGATTGTTTTCGTCGCCGCCGTCGCCGCCACCAAAGCCAAGCCGGGCCAGGAATTCTTCCCCCTCACCGTCGATTACCGCGAGAAAGCCGCCGCCGCCGGAAAATTCCCGGGCGGTTACTTCAAACGCGAAGGCCGTCCCACCGAAAAAGAAATTCTCACCTCGCGAATCATCGACCGGCCGATTCGTCCCTTGTTCCCCAAGGGCTGGTACAATGAAGTCCAGGTCCAGACCATTCCGCTCAGCGCGGATGGCGAGAACGACCCCGACATGCTCGCCATTCTCGGCGCCTCCGCGGCACTGATGGTCAGCGATATTCCGTGGGCCGGCCCCCTGGGCGCCTGCCGCGTCGGCCGCGTCAACGGCCAGTTCGTCGCCAACCCGACTCATCCCCAGATGGCCGAGAGCGATCTGGACTTGGTTTACGTCGGCAACGAAACCGACCTCGTCATGTATGAAGGTTCGGCCAAGGAAATTTCCGAAGCGGATTTCAATGCCGCACTCAAGTTCGGCCACGAAGCCATCCAGCCGATGATTCAGGCGCAGAAAGATCTCGCTGCCCGCGTCGGCAAAAAGAAACGCGAAATCACGCTCAACATCGTCCCTGACGAAATCCTGAACGAAGCCAAATCGCGCGCCGGCGACCGGATCGTTTCCGCGTTGCTGACTCCCGAAAAACTCGCGCGTGAATCAAAAGTCAACGCCATCAAGGATGAAGTCGGCAAAGACCTCAGAGCCAAATTTGGCGAGGAAAAAGTGAATGATTTCGTCATCAACGACGCCTTCTATTACATCCAGAAGGAAGCCGTTCGCGCCCTCATCATGAAGGATGGCAAGCGCCTCGACGGCCGTGACCTCGAAACGGTCCGCCCCATCTCCGGCGAAGTCGGCATCTTGCCCCGCGCGCACGGTTCGGCCCTGTTCAGCCGCGGCGAAACTCAAGCCGTCGTGCTCGCCACGCTCGGCACCGGTGAAGATGCCCAGGAATTCGATTCCTATACCGGCGGCGAAACCGAAAAGAAATTCATCCTCCATTATAACTTCCCCAATTATTCCGTCGGCGAAACTGGACGCATCAGCGGTCCGGGCCGCCGCGAAATCGGCCACGGCGCCCTGGCGGAACGTTCCATCGAGCCCATGCTTCCGCTCGATACCTATCCCTACGCCATCCGCGTCACTGCCGAGATCATGGAATCGAACGGTTCGACCTCGATGGCCAGCGTCTGCGGCGGCACACTCTCGCTCATGGATGCGGGCGTTCCGATGATTCGTCCGGTAGCCGGCATCAGCATCGGCATCTGCACCAATTACGGAGACGACAAGAAAATTTCGCAATACAAGCTCCTCACCGACATCATCGGCTGGGAAGATGCGTTCTGCGACATGGATTGCAAAATCGCCGGCACCGAAAAGGGCATCACCGGCTTCCAGCTTGACCTCAAGCTGAAAGGCATTCCGCACAATATCATGGCTGAGACCGTGGAAAAGGCGCGCATCGCCCGCATGCACATCCTCGCTGAAATGGCGAAGGTCATTGCCACGCCGCGCACCGACATCAGCAAATACGCGCCGCGCATCGAGACGATCAAGATCAACCCCGAGAAAATCGGCGCGCTCATCGGGCCGGGCGGCAAGAATATCAAACGCCTCGTCGAAGAATCCGGTTGCGAAATCAACATCGAAGACGATGGCACAGTGAACATCTTCTCGGTTTCACCCGAAGGAATGAAGATTGCCAAGGAAGCCATCACCGGCATGACCGCCGAAGCCGAGATTGGCAAAATCTATCGTGGCAAAGTTGTCACGATTAAGGATTTTGGCGCGTTCGTCGAATTCCTCCCCGGCAAAGACGGCTTGGTTCACATCAGCGAACTCGCGAATTTCCGCGTCAAGCAAACTGAGGACATCGTCAAGATGGGCGATGAAATCTGGGTCAAATGCCTCGGCGTCGACGAAAAAGGCCGCGTCAAACTTTCGCGCAAAGCCGCCATGGCCGACCGCGACAAGGAAATGGGCGGCACCGGCGAAGGCGAACAGGCGCCTCCGGGCTACAATGAAGGCGGCGACGGCGGCGCTCAGTCACAAGAACGTGGCGGTGACCGCGAACGTCCCGAACGCCGTGAACGCCGTGGTGGTAACGATCGAGGCGGTTCCGGTGGTGGTGGTGGCGGCGGACGCCACGAGCATCGGCATTAATTAATAGTTAAACGAATTGAAGGCGAATCCCGCAGCGGGATTCGCCTTTTCGTTTTTGTAGCCGCCGACGTAAGGAGGCGGATTTTTCGATAGAAAGAATATGATCGGGAGCGCCGGCGTCCCACCGGCAAAGCCTTTGGCATTGCAAATTAATGCCTCCGCAAAATCAACCGGTGATCCACCCGCTTGGTCTGCTCATACGCCAGCGGCGGCAAATCCGTCAGGGTAGGGGACTCCGTCTCGTTCAGGATGGTCTTCGCCATCGCCTGCAACGCCCGCCAGCGCGCCCAATCCAAATCCGGCGCGTGCGCAATCCGCCTCAAGAGGCTGCGCCACTCGATAATCACGCGGTCAATATCTCCCACCCCTACCAAATCGGTGATCCATGCTTGTTTGCTTAACGGATTTTTATGCACGGACGCCACGATTTGCTCCGCGCCCGCGCCGTATTTCGGCGGCAAACCGTTTTCCAGGTAGCCGGGGATGGATTGCAGCCCGAATTTTTCATGGCACGCAATCGCCAGGTGGCCGGCAAAACGATTTTCATCGCCGCAAAAACGAAAACCCGCATCCAGATTCGCCAGGTCATAGATGAATTCCTCCAACGGATATTTCTCATCCTCTAAACCTGCAGCAATCGCCAGCCCATCGCCCTGCGAAAAGAAACTGACCATCTTCCCGCGCAAGGTCGGCGCGCCGGCGGCATCGATGAGTTGCAGCCGCCGCCACAACAGTGCCGTGCCCGTGGCGGCGGACAGTTGTTTGCAGATCGGCACTAGCGAACATTGGGCGCAATCGTACGGCAGCACTTCGCGCTCCTGCGGACGCCAAAGTGCGACGCCATATTTGTCCACTGGCACGCGCAGGGTCATTTCGCCGAGGCTGACGTGCGCCAGAATTTTGTGCTCCTGAATTTCAAAACGCACCACCGGCGTTTTCTGCTGCGCCAGTTTTTCCGCCGCGAGCGGCGCGATGCGTTCCTCCCAAACCGCTAACGGCGCCTGGCGTCCGTTCCAGTTCACCAGTCGCCGCAGCCATTTCGCGATGAGCACGCGGTCGCCGGACAGCCGCTCAGCCACGGTCGTGGCACGGCCATAAGTTTTAAAACCATTCTCCTCGTTGAGTACCACGAGCGTGCCGTAACCAACTTTTTCCAGAGCCGCAGGTTCGTTGAGAACAGATCGTAGGACAGGCGTCCCGCCTGTCTCCGTATTTTCTGTAGATAAAGATAGAGGCCCTGTTTTATCGGGAGAAACCTGTCCTACCACGATTTCTCTCAATGGTTTTTCCGTCGGTGCCGGCACGGTTTCCCATTCGCCGCGGCTGTTAAGCATTTCCCGCACGAGCTTTCGCACATGGCGCGCGCGCTCCGCATCGGTATGCAAATTGCACGGGACCACCGGATGCTTGAGCGACTCCTCCACTCCCAGGAAAATCGGTTTCACCGTGAACAACCGCTCCTGCACGTTCACCGCTTCACGAAACGGCTCGCGCCCTTGCTGCGCCGCGACCGCCATTAAATTCAACAGCGCGCTCCAGTCCACCGCGCCGCTGCGCGACAAATGGCACGGGCGCGCATCCAGCAATCGCAGTTCGTTGGCCGTAATCAGCACGAAACCCGTTTCGTCCAGCCCGCGCCGTCCCGCGCGACCGAACATTTGCAGAATTTCATCCGGGCGAATCGGTTCCTCCACCGCCTCCCGGCGATAGGATTCCCCGGCCAGCGCCACGCTGCGCAGTGAAAAATTAATTCCCGCCGCGAGACCCATCGTGGCCACCACCACTCGCAACTGGCCCGCCTTGGCCAGCGGCTCAATCACCCCTGCGCGCACCGCATAGCTCAAGCCGCTGTGATGATAGGCCACCCGCGCCTTGAGCAATCGCGCCAGGTGTTCGCCCACGATTTGTTTTTGCTCCACCGAAAGCTGCAACGGATTGGGCGTGGGCAATTGCCGCGCCAAGTCCGCCGCCATCGATTCCGCCGCCTGCCGCCGGGGCGCGAACACCAAAACCGGCCCGAGATCTTCAGCCAGGGACTTGGCAATCAGCCGCGGCCAGTAACCGCGAATCTCGCTCGGCACATGAAAATTCAAGTTGTTCGCGTGCACTTCCTCCAGCGGCACCGGGCGATGATCATGGCGCACCAGGACTGCCTTGCGCCCCAGCCGCTGCAGCCACTTCACGACGTCCTGCGGATTCGCCACGCTGCCGCTGAGCAGCAGCAACTGCGTTTGCGCCGGCGCGAGCGCAATCGCCAGTTCGTAATTCAACCCGCGATCCGGATCGCGAATCATCTGGTATTCATCCACGACCAGCAGCGCAGGCCCGTCGCCCTGGATCAGCCGGTTTTTCTGCGTCTCCAGCGTGGCCACGATTACGGGAGCATTTAAATTTTCCGCCAAATCACCCGTCGCAATGCCCACATCCCACCCGCGCCCGCGCCACTCGGCGAGTTTGTCGTTCGCCAGCGCGCGCGTGGGCACCGTGTAAATCGCCTGCCCCCGATTTTTCCCCTGGTTCGACCACAACTCGAAAATCAGCGTCTTGCCCGCCCCCGTGGGTGCGTGCACGACCACATCCGCGCCCTCGCGCAACGCGGTCACCGCCTGCTGTTGCCAGAGATCGGGAACCGTAACCTGGTTCAGAGCGGGAAGTTCGGCGAATTGTGAAACCGGCGTAGACACTCGTAAAAGATAATCGAAATTGTTTAAACAGAAACGTCAAATGTGTGTCAGAGTATTACGAGCGTCGAATCACGAAATATTTTTTTGTTCCTTTTCAACCACGACGAAGATTGTGGAAGGAAAGAATGACATCAAGGATCAGAACTTTTGGTATAGCGGTAATAGCCACCGGCCTTGCCTGGCTGGTGGATATTCTGCTTCAGGAAAAGTTCGCGGAAAGCTCGGTCAGCTTGTACGTGGCCGCGGCGTTGATTTCCGCGTGGGTGGGAGGCTGGGGACCGGCTTTGCTCTCCGTCGGCCTCACGATTGCGCTCAACCTCATCTTCTTGAATCATCCTTACCTTTCCATGGCCGTCGGAGTCCATGGATTTGAGCGGCTGAGTCTTTTCGTCGGCGTGGCTCTGGTGATGAGCGGACTGGCTGCTCAGATTCGCCACAACCAGCATGAATTGCACGAACTGAATTGCGAGCTCGAAAAAAAAGTTGAGAAGCGCACCGCCGCCCTGAACGAATCCAACCAGCAACTGCAGGCGTTCTGTTACACCCTCGCCCACGATTTGCGGGCGCCGTTGCGGGCCATCCAGGGATTCGCGGATATTCTGGTGTCCGACCACGGCGCGGCGTTGAACGATGAGGCCAGGCTGGGTGTGGAGCGCATCCGCAATTCCGCGGAACGAATGGGCCGCTTGATTCTCGATTTGCTCGCCTACACCGACCTTGGCCGCGCCGATTTTCAGAAGCAACCGGTGGATTTGGAAATGGTCCTCCGAAATGTTCTGCGAATGTTTACCGACGAAATCAGGAGGACTGGCGCGGACATCTCCGTTGACCTTGCCGCAAAACGCATTTTGGCTGACCGTGTCGGCGTGGAGCGTGTGTTGGTGAACTTGCTGGCCAATGCCTTGAAGTTCTCCGACCCCAGCCGGCCGCTGCGCATCCAGATCAAGTCGGAAAGAAAACCGCCTTATGTCCGAATCTCGGTCACGGACAATGGCATCGGAATCGATCTCAAGTATCGCGAACGCATTTTCGGCGTCTTCGAGCGCTTGTCCCCGGGCGGCAGCCCCGGCGGCACCGGTATCGGCCTCGCCATCGTCAAACGCAGCGTGGAAAAAATGGGCGGCGGCGTCGGAGTGGAATCGTTCCCCGGCCGGGGAAGTTGCTTTTGGTTCGAGTTATCCGAGGCAGCGCCCGTTGAAGCTCCCACGCGCGAGGTTGCTCTCAGCCCGCCAAAATCTCTGCAATCGGTGAATTGATCGAAAAGAGCGGGAGTTGGACGAGCGTCCCCGCGAGCCAACTCCAGGTTAATCTCCAGGATTTTGTAACCTCCTGCCTTGGCGCGCGTCGTGCATGATGTCGCCCGCTGTTTTTCGGCTTGGTCGAATTTTCGGCAACAGCCATATTTCAGCGGCGGAAGAAACCGTGAAAGCATTTCTCCGGGAATGCCGGCCGAATCCGCAATCGTCGAAGCGCGGGCAAAAAATTTTAACAATGCAAAAAATGTCATCGAAAAAATTAATCTTTCCCATCGTCACATTGATCGGCGGATTAACAGCCACCAGCGCCAGCGCGCAGGGCGTGCCGGCCGGTGACGCCGCGCGCGGCAAGGCTTTTTTCCAGGTCAGTTGCGCCGTATGCCATTCGCCGGAACTCGGGCCGGACAACACGGTCATCATGAAACAAGGGCCCAGCCTCGTGGGAGTATTCGGGCGCAAGGCCGGCTCCAGCCCCCATTTCAACTACACCACCGCGATGGAGCAGTCCGGATTTACCTGGGACGCGCCCACATTGAACCGGTTTTTGACCAACCCAATGCTCGTATTGCCCGGCACCGCCATGCCCATTCCCGTGCCCGACGACAAGCTGCGCGCCGATCTCATCGCCTATCTCGCGACGCTGAAAGTCCCTGCAGGGGTGACCTTGAAATACGAGACGACCGTTGCCAGCGGCGGCAAGGAGCCGAACGACTGGCAGCTTCAAGCGCCCGGCGTCCAACATCATTTCACCGCCACCAATCTGCCGAAGCCCTTCGCGACGCAGTCCGCCGGTAACGGCCCCAAAGTGGTCGAAACGCCCACGAACGCAGTCCTGTCCGTGCCGCCCGGCTTCACAGTGAAAATGTTTGCCCATGGCTTGAGCAATCCCCGGTTGATGCGGACTGCGCCGAATGGAGACATCTTCATCGCCGAAACCGGTCACGGACGCATTCGAGTCCTGCGCACTAAAGACGGCGCCGACGCGCCGGTCGAAAACGAGATTTTCGCCGAAGGCCTGACCGGTCCGTTCGGCGTCACGTTTTATCCGCCCGGCGACAATCCGCAATGGGTTTACGTGGCCAACCGCAACTCCCTGGTGCGCTTTGCCTATCACAATGGCGACTTGAAAGCCAACACGCCTCCCGAAGTCATCGTCGCGAAGTTCGCGGATACCACCGGCGGCCACACCACCCGCGACGTCGCGTTTTCTCAGGATGGCAAGCGAATGTTCATCTCCATCGGCTCCGGCTCGAATGTGGCTGAAGACATGAACAAAAAAACTCCCGAAGAAATCAAAGCCTGGGAAGCCGAACACGGTCTCGGCGCCGCCTGGGGCCCGGAACTCCATCGCGCCAACATTCTCGTCACCGACCCGGAAGGCCATGAGCCCTTGCACGCTTATGCCACCGGCATCCGCAACGGCGTGAGCATGGCCATCAACCCCGACACCGGCGACGTGTGGGTCTCCACCAACGAGCGCGACGGCCTGGGCGACAACCTCGTGCCGGACTACGTGACCCGCGTGAAAGAGGGCGGTTATTACGGCTGGCCCTGGTATTACATGGGCAACCACGAAGACCCGCGCCACGCCGGCGAACGCCCCGACCTCGCCGGCAAGGCGACTGTGCCCGACGTGCTGGAACAAGCCCATTCCGCCTCCCTGGAAATGACCTTTTACACCGCTACCTCGGGCGTGGCGGCGTTCCCGGCGGAATACCGGGGCAACGCCTTCGTCGCCTTGCACGGCTCTTGGAACCGCACCACCCGTACCGGATATAAAATCGCCCGCGTGCGCGTCAACCACGGAATTCCCACCGGCGAATACGACGATTTCCTGACCGGCTTCGTCGTGGACGACCACAGTGTCTGGGGTCGCCCCGTCGGCGTGACCGTCGCCCACGATGGCGCGCTCCTGTTCAGTGACGACGGCCACGGAACCATCTGGCGCGTGGCCTACACCGGCACGAGTTGGGAGTAAATAGCGCGAGCGGGAAGGGTGGAACCGCCGCGCGTCCCCACAACTCATCGCTCGTTACCCTATTAAACAGTTGCAATCCGACGATTAAAATAGAAATTGACGGTAGTATGAGTGCGAAAGAAATTCTTTTGGAAGTGGCGGAAAAACTACCGCCCGATGCGACGCTCAATGATGCCATTTACGAACTGGAATTTCGTCAGGCAGTTCAGCAGGGCCTTGATGAATTGGATCGCGGCGAAGGCATTCCTATTGAGCAGGTCAAAGCCGAGATCGCCGCATGGGCTGGCAAGTAATCATTGCTCCGTCAGCCCGAACGGATTTGGCGGACATCGTCCGCTACATCACTCAGCATAATTCTGATGCCGCTGCACGGCTCGGTTTTGAATTGATCACCCGTGCCGAAAATCTGGCGAAATTCCCGGAACTTGGCCGAAGCGTGCCGGAATTTCGCCAGCCAGATCTTCGCGAAATTATCTGCCGCTCCTATCGTATTATCTATCGGCTGAACCGTGAGAATCAAAAAATTCAGATCGTTCGTTTCTGGCACGGTGCACGCGGTTTTCCCCATATTCCTGGCCAGATCTGACTCTCAATTCCGCGTGGCCTGAATAGTGGTGGGATTTCAGGTAGACTTACTATCAGAAGCGCTGCTTCGTTTCTTTATCCCTCGGCAATCGTGGCATTCAACCGCTCTTGCATCAATGTGCCCCTTTGCTTCTTCATAATACCATTTCTGGTCTTTGGCTTTCCAAATTTCTCTCTTGCTGCAGTTCCGGCAGGTAAATGGCCGGTCGAGATAAAACTCAGGCAAAGGGGTCATAAGTGTTGATGTGCGAAAGCTTGCTGTGATCGGCAGGAGCCGATGATGGATGTGCCCGTTGCTGAGCCGGAGTGAGGCTCAAAATTCTCTCAGCCTCGCGCAACTCCTTGTCGCTAGGATTTCGTCCGGTTTGCATGTGCGTGTCGCGAGACATGGTTAAGCGGCTAATTCAAAATCTACAGCTTTGATGGAAATGCTCTAACCACAATCGTCGAGCTTCCGGCAATACGCCAAACCAAGTCCGCCAACGATCAGAAAGAAGCCACCTGCTGCCCAGCGGAAATTCACAACCTCGCGAAACTTTGCCGGGGAATCGGCCCGGGTCGCTGTCACGCTTCTGCCGCGCATCCCCGGCGCATACCTCGCCGTGCCGGTGATTTCATTTGATATTGCGCAATAAATAAAAACTCCGCTGCAAATCACTGCTCCCACGGACAGAAAAAATGCTCGCGCAGTCAATGTGGGAGCGCATACGACGGCCAACGCCAAAACTCCCACACCCAGCACCTCCAGCCCCTTCAAGATGCTCCCAACAATCAACAGCCCCACACCAAACACAATCACGGCCACGGCACCCCCGTATTTCGATGAACCTTTGACCATAGTCATCTAATGGGGTAGCGATCGTTGTCGCGAGTTATCGCTTTTTCTCGGGAGTCCATTTTTAGAAATCAGCACTTGATCGCTAAAGATTTTGAAGGTCTGGAACACAGCGCTCCGGTAAGTTACCGCCACCATTTCTTTCACGAAAACGACCCTATTTCGTCCTCTCCACCCTGTCGAGAGCAATTTGCATTTGAAGAACGCCCTCAAATAAAACAAAACCGAAGAAAGCGAAATGGTTTCGCAATTCTCAAAAACCAGACTTCAAAGACTCAAGCTTTGAACAACCGCGCGTTCCAACATTTCCTGATAGCGCCAATTCGAGCCTGTCCCGGACGGACTTTGGAAATTGGAGCGGTTGAAAAAATACTGTAGCCAATTCGGAGCGAGGATTTTTGATTTTTGGCAAGGCTTCGGCGAAGGAGCAGGTTTGCAAAACCCTGTAACTGAGCCGAAACGACGCCAAAAACCAAAAAGACCGCTCTCTTCGTACTGTCAGCCGAATGGCTACAGTATTTTTTTAACCGCTCTAGCCGGGGGCAAAACCGCGCCAGCGGTTGTCGCCCCCGGTGCCCGCCGGATAACCCGTGCGCCCTGGAAGGGCGCTGGAACACTCCCAGAGGGCAATTATACCTCCGAAACAACCAAGTCCCGAAAACATTACCGTAAGTTTTTCCACCGATTTAAAATTGATGTAAAAATCGAAAATGAAACATCTCCGACACTTGAGAACGCCCGCCGCGCTCGGACCTTGGACTTTAGACCTTGGACTTTGGACTTCGCCTCTGGCGTCGTGCCTTGTCGTGCCAGATCGTGGAGGGGGGGCAGGCACGACCGCCAAAGCGTGGTGCGTTTGTTCTCTCCGTTTCCTTTATTAACATGTCTTCATCTGTGTCCACCTGTGTTCATCTGTGGCTAAAAAGATTTGTGCAAGCCGTCGCCACATCGCCGGGGGTCATATAGAATGGGGACTTGGCGGGGCGGGGCAGGGGGCGTATTCTCCGACTTATGCAAAATTCCATCAACCGTCGCGATTTCATTAAACGGGCCGGGACTGCCGGCGTGGGGCTCAGTTTGGCTTCTTATCTCAGCCCCACCGCTCGCGGGCAGGACGCTTCCGCGCCTTCATTGAACACCAGCGGAGCGAATGACAAACTCACGGTGTCCGTCATCGGCACCAATGGCCGCGGACTGGCCCACGTGCAATGTCTCACCAACGGTTTGCCGAATGTTGAAATCGCTTATATCTGCGATGTCGATGACCGCGCGATTGCGAAGGGCATCAAGGAGACGTTGAAATTGCAGAAGAAGGAGCCGAAGGGCATGAAGGATTTTCGCAAGGTGCTCGCGGATAAATCCGTCGATGCGATCACCATCGCGACGCCGGACCATTGGCACACGCCGATGGCCATCCTGGGGCTGGCGGCGGGCAAGCATGTCTATGTGGAAAAACCGTGCAGCCAGAACCCGCGCGAGGGCGAGCTGCTGATCGAGGCCGTCCAGAAATATCAGCGCGTGTGCCAGATGGGCAATCAACGCCGCTCGTTTCCCACGATGCACACCGCGATCAAGGAATTGCATGGCGGCATCATCGGCAAGCTGGTGTTCGCGCGCGCGTGGTACACGAACAAGCGCGGATCCATCGGCCACGGCAAACCCGCGCCGGTGCCGGAATGGCTGGATTATGAATTGTGGCAGGGGCCGGCGCCGCGCAAGCCGTTCGTGGATAATTTAATTCATTACAACTGGCATTGGCATTGGCATTGGGGCACGGGCGAGGCGTTGAACAATGGCACGCACGAAGTGGACGTGTGCCGCTGGGCGCTGGGTGTGGATTGGCCGAGCCGCGTGACTTCCAACGGCGGCCGTTACTTTTTTCAGGACGATTGGGAAACGCCGGATACGCAAGTCATCGCGTGGGATTATCCGGACGGCCGGAGCATCACGTGGGAGGGGCGGAGTTGCAACGGTTACCCGGTCGAAGGACTGGAACGCGGCGCGTTGATTTACGGCACGCACGGCACGGCGCTGCTCGAGAACGCGAATTACACAATTTTTGACGCCAATAAAAAAGTCATCAAGAGCGCGAAAGCGGACGTGAAGGCGGACCCGACCAACACGGTCAGCGCCAGCGGTGTCGAACTGGACCAATTGCACGTGAAGAATTTCCTCGATTGCGTCCGCAGCGGCCAGACTCCGAACTCGCCGATCACTGAAGGCCACAAGAGCGTGGCCATGTTGCACCTGGGAAACATCGCGTGGCGCATGGGCCGCGAAATCAATTGCGATACCACGAACGGGCACATCCAGAAGGATTCCGCCGCCGCCGCGTTGTGGCAGCGCACTTACGAACCCGGTTGGGAGCCGAAGGTTTGAGGAGCCTCAAGTCTGCGGCTTCTCGAACCTTGCCCGGCGAAGCACAATCGCGCTGATAAGCAATTCGAGAAATGCGAGGGCGATGATGGCAATGACAATGACGGCCGCGCTGGAAATCGCGTTGTGACGCCGCGCGACGATGAGCCAGGCCGCCAGCGCCAAAACCGTCATCAGATAGACGGCGAGATAAGGAGCCACGCCTCGCACGCGGATTTTTTTGCGGCAATGCGGGCACCGAATCGCCGAAGGCAGCGGTGCCTTCATCACCGCCCACATGGTGATGGGCTGTTCGCAGGAGGGGCATTTGGCTTGCATTGGCATGGCCGCACATTAAACACGCCGGCCATTAAATCGCAATCCAAGTTATTGCGGCGGGAATCAGCCGGAGCCAATCAGCCAGCCGGCGAGAAAGACCAGCACGCCGCCGACGACGACCTGGAACACCGCCGAAAGCAGCGGCGTGTCCATATAGCGTTTGCGAATCCAGGCGATCACCGCCAACTCGACCGCCACGACCGCCAACGCGACGGAGGTGGCGAGATGAAAATTGCGGATGAGATAAGGCATCGTATGACCGAGGCCGCCAAGGGCGGTCATCAGCCCGCAGACCACGCCGCGCAGCCACGGCGTGCCGCGCCCGCTGAGTTTGCCATCGTCGGACAGCGCCTCGGCAAAGCCCATGCTGATGCCCGCGCCGACCGAAGCGGCCAGCCCGACCTTGAAAGTCGCGGACGTGCTCATGGTGGCAAAGGCCGCGGCGAACAGCGGCGCGAGCGTGGAAACCGAGCCGTCCATCAGCCCCGCAAGGCCCGGCTGCACGAAACGCAGGACGAACATGCGCCGCGCGACATCCTGCTCGTGGCTCACCGCGCCGGAAGAAGTTTGCGCTTCGGTGATTTCCTCGGCGGTTGCTTCGTGGCGTTGTTCCTCCTGGGCGAGATCGTCGAGCAATTGGCGGGCTTTGGCATCGGTCGCCCGCTGCGCGGCGGCCTCGTAAAAGCGGCGGGATTCAATTTCCATGACAGCCGCCTCCTCGCGCGCGTTTTGAGGCCGGATAGTGCGATTGAACCAGGACGGGCGATGGCGCTGGTAAAAGCCATCCACATCCTGACGCCGGACCAGCGGGATATGTTCGCCGAAACGCTGGCGGAACAATTCGATCAAACGATGCCGGTGCCCGTCTTCTTCCGCGGCCATTTTGGTGAAGAGCTCGGCGGTGGCGGGAAAATCCGCGCGCAACGCCTCCCCGAAATCGCGATAAATGTGGGCATCCTCCTCCTCGGCCGTAATGGCCAGGGCGAGAATTTGAGATTCATTCAAGTCACGGAAGTGCATGGATAAAATCCCGCAAGGATTGCGAGTGCGCAAAAATTACAGCAAACACTTGAGTTTGGAAAGAGAACCTCAATAATCAGCACCAGGCCGGTGTGGCGAAATGGCAGACGCACAGGACTTAAAATCCTGGGACCGTAAAAAGTCGTGTCGGTTCGAGTCCGACCACCGGCACCAAACCCAAACCTGGGTTGAACAAGGAGTTACGTGTGGCGGATTGGCCACTGTCAGTGAAAGTGTCAGTAAAATGGCGAGCGCGAAAGCGACTCACCAGTATTTTGGAACAATTCGCTGAAACTCGCCGAGAACACCTTAACGAGTGTTTGACGGACTGGTTCATCGTTCAGAACCAGACTATGAAAGCACGGTTCACCTTATTTCGGCGGGCGGGAATTTATTATTCGCAAGACACGGTTAACGGCAAGCAGCAGAGTCTCCGCACCAAAGACGAAAGCGAGGCATTGACGCTTCTCCATTCTAAAAATGAAGCGCATCGTCAGTCCGGGCTCAATCTTCAGATTGCCCGGACATATCTGACCGCGACCGATCCAGAAATCGCAAAACGCACGTGGCTGATTGCAATGCAGGAGATGACCAAGACGAAAACCGGTTCGACACTCTCCCGGTATGAACGAGCGATGGAGGACAAAGCCTTCTTGCTTATCCGCGATCTGGCAATTCTTGAAACCAATGGGGCACATTTTCTGAAAGTATTGGAAGCCGGTGGCGTAGCGACGAATGTTTTTCTTCGGCGCCTCCATAATTTTGCGCTGGATATGAATTGGCTTCCCTGGCCGGTTCTCCCGAAGAAGCGTTGGCCTGCCGTCCGATTCAAGGAAAAGCGCGCCATTACATGCGCCGAACATCAGGCGGTGATCAATCGAGAACGAAATCCAGAATTGCGCGATCTGTATGCGCTGCTTTGGCATACCGGCGGTAGCCAGTCTGATATTGCCGCCCTGGATACCGACAACATTGATTGGGAGCGACGGATCATTTCTTATGGTCGCCGAAAAACCGGAAGCATTTCGCATCTGTGTTTCGGTAATGAAGCCGAAGCAATTTTGCGTCGCTGCCCTTCGACAGGGCCATTGTTTCCGAAAATCGGGCTATGGCATGAAAAACACCGAGCAAAAGAATTCAAGCGTCGCTGTGTTGGCCTTGGAATCCACGGCGTGACATTACATTCTTATCGCTACGCCTGGGCAGAACGGGCATTGAAAGCCGGATATCCCGAGCGGTTCGCTCAGGAAGCTTTGGGACATAACAGCAAAGCCGTTCACCGTGCCTATGCTCGAAAAGCACAAGTCGTAGTTCCCACACTGGAGGATTATGAGAAGAGATTTCTGCCCCTGCGCATACGAAGTCGATTCGGGCGCAAATTTAGGAAAAATTGAATCCATTTTTGAAAAATTTGGGGGCTGTCGAACCAGGTACTCCCTCTGCCTACTGGCTCACGGATATGGAATAAAACTACTATTTTGGAATGCTATATATTCGTTCATCCCTGCGTGGTAGTGCCGACTTTCGCCCCCAAAATCCAGCAACCCGCCTCTATTAAAAGGAGTAAAATGGCTGCTGCCCAAAGCAACACCTTGAACGCTCCTCGGGCTTCTTTACTGGAGGCTATGGCAATAAAAACTATGGCGAGTACCACAGCACCGCCGTTGAAAAATATCCGTACCCAAAACAGATGCTTGTCCAAATCCGTCATGGCAGAGGCACATTCTGGCCGCCAAGAAGGTTTCGGGCAGGGTCAAACTCTACGTTCCTATCGTTAGGGGTGGGATTCAAATAATACGTAAATTGCATGAAATCTCCATAAATCTTTCCATACAGCGCACTTTTTACCTTGCCGCGTTCATCAAGCACCGTTCGCACACGGAAGAAATAATTGTGATCGGGATTATTCATTTCTGTTTTAGTCTCTTGCCCTGGATGACGGCTCATCGTTTTCGTGACCTCCGGCTGGTAACCTTCAACGGGGGCCTCATACGGTGAGCGAAAACCACTTGTCCTTTCCAGATCAGAAAGGGTGAATTCCTGAATACCATCGCCTTCATTCGGAAAGGTAACGAGGAGTCTATAATCGAAATCATTTTTGGTCTTTTCGTCGAGTTTGCCTGTGAAAACAATATCTTTGAATTGCCCTTTGCCGTAGGGAGAGATCCAGTCTCCGGCCATGAGGTCGTATCCAACGGGTTTGTTGAAAACGGGAGGCCCAGCCTCCACATGCCGCACATACATTGGTATAGGCGTTCCAATCTTTTTTAACATGAGGGTGACGGATGGATTCCATTTCTCGGGGTTATTGTTGTTCAACTGCGCGAGCGCATACCCGGTTTTGGCGGGATAGTATCCGGTCTTGCTTGCTACGAAACCAAGATCGATCGAACCGTTCGCTTCTTGCGTTGCGTTGAATACGCCATCGTTGTCGGTCAGACCCTCGACTTTTTTTGACGTGACCGAGTTGTTCGACAGGTTGACATTCCAAGACATCGCGGCCATGGCACCGGAGACCGGCCGGCCGGATTCATCGACCGTCCTTACCGTCGCGTTCCACACGGGCTTTGAAGGCGTCGTTTGAGCTTCCGCGCAACCCAAGGGCAACGCGAACAAAAGCAGATGTGCGATTATTCTCGTATTCATTTAAGGTCTCCGGTTTCTACAAGTTTGTTGTACAACTGATAAGTAAACGTGAACGCGATTTCGCGATAATCGGAATGGTGCCACTCGCCAGCCGCAGTGGTGCTCGTCGGGTAGTGCGGAACGCCGCGACCTTCAGGCCATTGATTCTCATAAGAAGTTTGCATATCGAAATTATGAGGTTCGTTGGGAAGGTCAAGCGCCGTCACCGGATGTGAACCGATCGCCCACGAAACGGCGGGAATAGCGTCGGAAAGGATGCGATTACGATATGTATAAGCGTAAAGGTTGCCCAAATTACCTTGTAAAGCCAGATCGCCAGTAAAACTCGATGAGCCAAAATCAAAAAACGCGTTTGTGCGCAACTGCGAATCCGGCAACAACGCTGCCTGTGCGGGGGTGAGCGATACGTAATTCGAATTGAATTTCCACCCGCCGTGCGTGCTGCTTAGAAGTCCGTCGCTGGCTGCCCGGCCTTTGGATTTTTCCTGCCACACCCACAAAAAGCTCGCGACCGGCGACTCGTCGAGAACGTAGTCCGTTACGATCTGCTCGGCATCACTCAGGAGATTGGTCGGCGGATCAAGATTCCACTCGCGCAGCACTTCTTCGCCGCTCGAATAGAAATTGTAGACCTCTGTGTTCCCCAAGTTCGGGAAACGGCCGCGCCAAGTCAGCGTCTGCCGGAAGTCGTTCGAGAACAGATTGTGCCATTCGCTCGCATAAAGCCTGTTCGTATATGGCAACCACTCGGAATAAATCATATTCGTGTTTTGAGGGGTGGTGCCGTCGACGGATTCGATCGCCGCTGCCGCGTCCAGCATGAAGAAGTTGGTGACGGGTGCGGCGTAGTCGCTCAAGGCGCTCAGCACGACCATATTCCCAAGGCTATGCGCGGCGACGGTTGTCGGCCCGTTCAGGCTCTCGATGAATTCTGCGAAGCTGGGGGCCGTATCCAAGGCGTGGACGATGTTGATTTGCAAATTTATGCTCACCTGCTTCAGCACCTGGGAATCAAACCCGTCCCAAGTCACGGCGTAAAACTTCGCGCGGGAGCCGGCCCAGTACATGCGCTTGAAAACGTCAGCAGCGTTTCCGCGCGCCTGGTCTGGATTCACGTTGTAGCCGTGCACGAAGACGAAATTCTTGTCGTTTGTCTCAGGCTCATTCGGAACGTCGGCATCAGTCAGCCGGTCGGCCTGCTCCCTCGAATCCGGGGTTAGCAACAGGCTCTTGTGCCGAAACATCTGCTCGACGCTGGTAATGCTGAGCGGAAGCTTCGTCTGCGCAATCTGATTGGTCCCATGATAGATCGTCAATACGAGCGGCTGGATCGTGTTCGTCCAAGCCTGCACCAAAATGATGCCGTAATTCAATTCGACTATATTTCGCATTATAGCTGGACCAATAGCCACTCCGTTCGGAGTAATTGTGTCGACTGGCGTAGTCTGTCCGATTGATCCCGCCAATACCTCGTCTATCGTACGAAAAGAGTCCAAGTAATTGCCCGGCGTCAGTTGCGTAAAATCAAACCGCAACGCCCCATCCGCCTGGCTCAGAACGAATTGATAGTTGGTGTCCGTGTCGCTGATGCCCGGCCCAAAAGGCGTGCTCTGGAACAAGCTGCCTATGTTCAAATATACGGGGAAGAAGTTTACCAAGTCGCGGCGGCCGTGGATCGCGTATCGACCATCGGCTTGCAGGATGCCATTTCCTGTAGCGCCTTGCCCGGGAATGCCGGTGCCGCCATAGTCGCCCGAGTCCGAGCTGTCGTCCACCCAAAACCGGAACGGCTTGGCGTCGGACACAAAGTCAGGGCCGTTGTAAGCAAAGTCCATTGTGCCGTCATGGTTGGCGTCTACATTCAAGGATATGACACGCACGATTCCGGTGCCTTGCTGTCCGGTGTCGATGTCTGGCAGCGTGGTCAGCGCGGCGACTCCCGGTTCAGTCGGGAAGAATTCGCCGTAGGGTGACAAGACGCCGGTCGTGTTCGTAGTGATTGATCCATTCGTCACCACAAAGGCATTCGTGAAGTACTGTCCGAGGTATGCAAACTTGGTCGGGCTGCCGTTCGAGATCGCAAACCTCGCCCAGCCGCCGATGACGGCCGGATTACCCACGGAAGCAATCATCAATCCGGTTTGATTCGTATTTGCGAAGCCCGTCAAAACTGGGAGCGGATAAGGCTCAGTTGATGGGGCCTCGCCAGGCAGGCCCGTGCCGGGCGTAATGACTGGCGCAAAATAATAGTTCGTCAGCACCAGGATCGGGTCCGCGGTCTGGCTGTAAAAGCAGTTGATGTTCGATATGGCTATCGAGCTCCCTGATGCGAGCGCAGCCGGGGCATGCCAATACGGGTCATCCGGGTCAGGATCGTAACTGTAAAACCCGGTGCTTACCAAGGCGTCATCGAAGGGAACGCCGAACAGATTGTACGTGCCGCTTGGAAGATACAGGCGATCGCTGGAACTGGAGGTTGGCATATCCGCGACAGAAGCATCCATTGGAGTATAAGTTGGCTCGCCCGTGAAAGGATCGAAGTCCCAACCGCCCGTAATCGTCACGTGTTGCGGCATCCAGTACGGGTCCCCAATGCCGAGCACCGCAGGAGCAAAATTGGTTGTGAGTGGGCCTTGGAATGCAAAATTGTAGGTGTAATTTCCCGTCTGGGGCTGCCAATTGAAAGTGGAAGGGCCGGTATAGTTCGTATCGTAAAGCTGCTGATGCAGCTGATAATTGGCAACAATTGGCCAGACATTGTCCATTTTTAGATAAAAAGGTGTCATGTTACCCCCGTACCCCTTAACCATCTCGGAAGGGTGGAAAAAACTGCTCTCCACGTAATTCGTGTCCGTCGGAGGAACATTTAGACTCTCCCAGTCAGGATTGACCCAGACATTATCCTCGGAAAGCGAAATATTCCGTTGAGTCAACGTGGCCGATCTGATTTCGTGCAAAAGGTTTTGTTTCATGTGCTGCCGCGCATCTGCGAAAATAGGAGAATCATACGATTCATAGCCGGCTTCAAATAAAGCCCCGAACGTGTTACCGGCTCCAATAGGCTGTAATACCGCGACTTTGCCGTATGCGTTATTACCAAACCAATTCGTCATCATGGCGTCTGATAACGGCTGTACCCCATTCGTGATCGAACTTACTGGGATGTACGTGGTGGTGGAATAGCCTTGGCCGGGATCGAAAAGCTCATCGTACCAATAATCATACATATACCAAGAAAAAGCGATGGTCTGCACATTAGTCGAAATAGCTGAAAACATCAGTTCCCAGCGGCCTTGCTCGTTGCGGATCAATGCTCCCGTAATGCTGATATTGGAATTCTGATCGGGCGCGGAGAAATTCAGATTTCCAAAATCAGGGAGCGACATTTGATCGCCGGCGTCATTGGCGATCACCTCGTATTGGTCGTTGTTGTCGTTGCCACCACTGAAGGCTCCGACATCCTCAAACGAAGTTGTTCCCGAGCTCACCACGCCGACTTGCGTGTACGAATATGTGCCGCTTGCAAGGTCGTAGGTCCCTCTCTTAATCGTATAGCCCGAAACCGGTCCGAGCGCCACCTGCCAGGAAAGCATCATATTTGTTCCGGTTGAATCCAAAGTCACCGAAAGGGCCGTTGGCGGTGGCGGCGTGCTCGCAACCCAAGCGAACGCGGACGCGGACTGGCCGCCATGCGGGTAAGTGGATTGAATCTTATATACTAAGGACGAGACGCCGGAGGGCGCCCCATTGGTATGCTCATACGTCATCGCGTTGGAACTGACTGATGCGATTTGCGAATACGAGGAACCTCCGTCGCTGCTCCGGCTAAGAACGTATCCCGTTGTGCCATTGGCTCCCGCGCTCCAAGCCAAGATCACGTTCGTTCCAGTGGAGTCCGTGTATGCGTAAAGCGTCGCCGGAGCAGCCGAACCGGTTGAAACGTGCCATGGCGAAGCTGCTCGAGACAGAGCGCCTCCCGAGTAGACCGCCACCACTGTGTAGACATCGCTGCTGTGGTCGTGTGCAGCGTCGTCTGCGTCGGCGATCTCAAACGCATTCGTTCCCGCGCCGACCACGGCAACCTGGGTGTAACCGTACCCCCCTACCGCGAAATTCTGAACGCCTCGATAAACGATATAGCCGGTTGCGCTCGTTACATTGTTCCACACCAGATAGGCATTTGTTCCGGTTGAATCCAAATAGCCGGAAAAATTGGTGGGCGCAGATGAACCGCTCAACGATCCAGCCTCGATCGTCGAGACCGCCGGCTTCGACAGCACGCTGCCTGCATAGGCCGCGACGACTCCGTAAACGTCGTTCCAACGAGCCGTATTCGTAAATTCATTCAGAATTTCGACGGAATTCGTGTTGGTGCTCACTACCGAAATGGGCGAGTAATCGTAATTGCCGTTCGTAGGATTTAGGATGCCGCGCTCGATTATGTAATTGGTGAGTAGCCCTGTGGCTGGCGTCCACGAGATCAGGAGATTTGTTCCAGTCGCGTCAGGATTCGCCCAAACGTTTGTCGCCATTGGAGGCGCGTAAGGAGGGACGTCGTAATAGCCGAATTGCCATACATACCATGAATCGGGCGCAGTTGTGGTTCCGTCTGGATAAACAGCTTGCAGCGTATATTTGTTATTCTGGGCGTTGTTATTGGTGATAACGCCCATATCCTCAAACAAGGTGGCATTGGAATTGACGATGAATGACGTGAAGCTGTAATTACCCGAGTCAAAATTGAAGATGCCGCGTTTGATAAGATAACTCGCCACGGGTCCGGGCGAAGGGCTCCACGAGAGGAAAGCGTTCGTTATTTGCATTACTGCCCCAAAAAATCCGCTCGGCGGATTAGTGTTGTAATAATTCGTCGGGTTCAGGCCCATACGAAATTTTTGCAGATTGTTGAACCCGTCGCCTGCGAGGCTCGCAGCGGAGTCAATGTTTGTAATCTGTCCGAAATATTGCAACCACCACCAATCAGGAATTCCAGTACCGGTGCTGTCCTGCCAACTCCGAGTGCGCAGAAATAAATTGCCGCCGTTTGCCGCAATAGTGGCCGCTGTCCAGTTCGTCAATTCCGAGCCGTACACGAATCCTTCGGAAATCCAGTTTGTTTGCAGAAGGTTTGTTTTCCCTTGGATTTCATACAGAACGTCCGGGCCGCTGTTCGCCACCAAGAGACTGGCTAGATTGTTTGAAATGGATGGGATATAGATCGACAGATTCGTGCCAAATTCATTGGTGTAAATGTTGTCGGAGTAATTATAGTTGTACGGATTGAGGAAAAACTCGTAGTATTGATCGCCGTAGATATTTTCCACATCTGAGCTGTCGAGAGGATGATCAAAGGAATAGATGTCGTCGAACATGCCGCGCGATTGTGCCAGGCCGGCGGCGTCGCTCCCAACGGAGAACCCGTTAGCGAGCACGTTCGTCGGAGGCAATACCGATACGCCAGATCCGGTTGTTATCAATTCGCCATCCAGATAAAGGGCAGTATTCGTAGCCGAATACGACATCGCAATGAAATGCCATTCGTTCGTGTTCCACGTTACGGGAGCAGAAAGATACGCCACATTTGAGCCGGTGCTATTCTGCGAAGCAAAATAGATGTTCGTGCCGCCGGGGTCGACAGAAAGTCCCCAATAACCGTACGAGGCGTTCGTTTTCCATTGGCCAACGCTCAATAGTTCCGCCCAAGCACCCGGTCCTGTTCCATTGGTTGACGCCGAGGCCCAGCTATGAGGTGCGAACCAGAACGAAACCGCACCCAAGCCGAGCGTCAAGTTTGTTGCGCCATTCGTCTCGACCACACGGTATTGGAGCCGTGCAGGGATCACATTCGTCATGTCCAAGACCAGCGCGTATTTGGTGCTGATGTCGCCGCACTGGAGACTGCTTAAATTCGTAAATGAAACCGGAGCATAGCCATTGTCGCTCGTCCAGTTAGTCAGATCAGGGAACGACCACGAATCCAAACTCGTCGGAAACGTCCAGAGGGGTGGCAATATTTGCGCATCAGAAAATTGGGGTGCAATACAAAGCAAAAGCGCCAAAATAGCGCTGAAGCGCTTTAGTGTCTTCATTTGAGTGGGTTCCTTCTTTCAAAATTATTTGATTTTGTCCCAAATCATAGGGCCACTATGGGACATCCCCTGTCTAACGTAAAACAATCCGAGCGAATATTCTTAGCCGATAAACATCCATGGAATTTTCACAAAATGAGATTAACGACTCCCCGCGGCGGGGGTATCAAGATAACCTTTGCCGGATTTTTTAAATAAACGACTTTTCACGTCGGGTAATACGTCAAGTTCGATCAATTCTTTCAACGATTCGCATAATTTCGTTTTTCTCTAATAAGCCCACAAGCAAAAGGCTCGTATAATACAGGCGGAATGGTTTCCGTCACGACAATTCATTACACATTTTTTGGCTTTCTGGTGGCATCTGTAGAAAAGCCTATTCTCTATGCATTCGAATGATCCAGGCCAACTCACTGCTTCTGTGTTGTCTGCATCTTCGCAGCCATCTTGGTAGCGATGGCCTCCGCGTGCTCGTTCACAAGGGCCTTGCGAAGATTCCAGACGGCGCACATCGAGCAGAGCGCCCAGAGAATGAGCGCGCCCGGAATCAATACTATGGTCATCGCGAGAAACAGTGAGAGGATGAGAAGAAGCGATGAGACGATTAGCCCGAGCCATTTTTTCTTGATGAGGAAATACAGGGGCGGGATGAAGATGGCGACGAGGAATATCATACTGGCGGTTTCCTTTCTGGTTTCAGGGTTAGTTCTTGGGCGTGTCTTGGGTCATGTTCCGAGTCTCCGTCCCACCGCCCGAATACGTGAAGCTGGCGACGACGTCGTTCGTGAGGGTGGCAGAAAGGGTCTTCGACTTGGATCTTGTGCCGCCCATGAAGGCGCCGGCATACGGGATGAAGCTCTCGCCCTTCACCGTGGCCTCGGAGTATATCCAGGTGAGGGTGAGGCCGGTGTCGGAGTTGACGATGCGGTTCTGCGGGTCGCCGAACATCCTCACGAGGTCGGCTTCGGTGGTCTGGCCTCTCTTGATATCTGAGATCTTGCTATCGTCGAAGTTATTGCCGACCGAAGCGCAGCTTGCAACAAAAAGAGCGAGACCGCAGAGAAGACCGGACAGGGGCAGGGATAGTTTTTTCATGGTGGTTAGTGGTGGAATCCTGACTGAAATACATCCCTAAAGTATGTACCCCCCCCCCCCAGCACACCGTCAATCACTTAATTCGCTTCTGCGACAGCGACTTACGCCGAATCGGGCTTTGAATTCGTTGGGGTTTTTAGAAACCTGGCGAATTTCGGAAAGCTAAAGCCAATCCGACCGCCTCAAAAATGCTCATTCTGTGATCTTCAGGCATCCATGTCCGACGTTTGGGAGGTACACGCTGTAGAAGTTCAGGGAATTTTTTGGCGACAATTTCAGCTATCTCGTTTTTCGTACCGCGATTGCCCAGAAAACATATTTTCAAGATCTCCTGTCGTGAGATTACCACCACCCCAACTTTATGCAGTCGGGCCAGGGTCATCATATCCGCATTCACAGTTCCGGCGCTTCTTCCGCTTCTGTGTCATGGCCATTCGCTACAGAAGCGAGATCAATCTTGAACCACTCCATGGCTTTCAAGGCCGCCGCGTAGATGCTCACGTTCTCGATCTTGGCGATGAAGTCGAGAGCATTGCCGCCATGTTTGCATTCGGAGAAGCAGTTAAAGACGTTCTTGCTGAGGCTCACCCGAAACTGCGTCGGATTAGTGCCTTTGTGGATGGGACAGGGACCAGAAAGACTATCGCCTTTCCTCGTGAATTTGTCCATGAGGCCATAGTGGTCAGCCTAAGATCGCTTGGGTTCAGCAACCTGACTCCCGCCTCGCGGCACGATATTTCAAGCTTCACCAGGAAGTCTGAAACCATAAGCGCGTGCTCGAGAAATATCCTTTTGACGGCCCGATTCTTCTCGCTCCAATCGCTCCGCACGGCGGCGCCTTCTTGCCTCAAGACTGCTCCGCCTTTGCTTCCGAGGCCATACACGATCTCGCGTGATCCGCCATTGTAGTAATAATCGATCTGGCAACGGGGGCGTTCGAGAAAGCTGTGATGAAAAAGGAGCTGCAACCGGCGCAAGATCGCCTGGCGGCTTCCGGGAATGAGGGCCACAATATGCGACGAACGGAGAAAGCGGTGCCGGTGCACCAGCCGGATAATGACGAGGTCACGCGCCGTGAGGTCGATGTCCCGCACGCCGGAGTCCCGTCGGAATCTAGGAAGGCGTGCCGGCTTCATCGCTCAATCGAGGAAAGGTATTCATAAAGGAAAGTCCGTCAGGGCTGGAAATTCTATATGATCATCACCCTGAAAAACAACTGAAACGGAAGACAAGACAAAATCCGTTGTTCCCGTACAAAAATATCGTCCTGTGTCCGTACTGCAAAAAATCGTTCACTGGGAGTTGTCCCAAGGGCAAAAGCGGACATCGTTTTCCGACTTATCATTGTTCTCGGAAACATAAATATTTTGGGGTTTCAAAATCTGAGTTTGATGAGGCTGTGGATAACTTTGTCAGGCGTCTCAAATTCCGGCCGGATGCTTTTAATATGGCGGAGACAGCTTTTACGCTGAAATACCACGAGCAAAAGCAATGCTTGGCCCAGGCGTCGCTCGACGCTCACCGCGCCATTGCCGAAATGCGCACCGAACAGAAAGCAAAATCGGAAGCATTCGTGGCTGCCACTAGCCCGGTACTCCGGGCCGGGCTGGAGAAAGAAATTGAGGACTTGGAAGCGATAATCAAAATGGCTGGCGGAGAAAGCCGAAAAATTGATATTTCAACGGAGGACATCAAACGATTCAAGGAATTCGGAATTTATTTTTTGGAACACCTGCCTGAATTGCTATTAAATGTTGATAATCCAAGGCTACAAGTCACTTTGTTCAGTTTGGTATTTGAGGAATTCCCCACATTCCAGGAATTGATATTTGGAACACCAAAATTGACTTGGTTTTTCGAGCTTTCTTCGGAATCCGCTAGTGAGGAATCCTTTGCTGTGCGCTTAACACGTTTGAGTTGGGAACGAAGTTGCTACCACTATCAAGAAATGCCTCCTGGTGTTCGAGGAAGTTGAATTGTGGAATGCAACGCGCGGGCGTGACAAGCTCGCAGTTTGATCTTCATAGCCTGCTTCATCCTTCTATTTCAGACATGTTTTCTGTTAGCAGACAAAACTTTGAGATGAACTGCTTTCAAGCCGGTATGAGTTCTTCAAATCTATCAAAAAAGCTGCCAACAGCAGCTTAGAAAAATGATAATTAGCGTAAATATTCGTCTGTTTCGGATTCCAGATATCCTTCATTCGCGAACATTTTCACGATGGCGCGGTATCGTTTGTCTGGGGTGTCTACAAAATCATGGAAGAACCAACGCCCTTTATGCGGCAGCGCGGCAAGTTCCTTGCCATTTAGATCGATAAGCGTGTCAGGATATGCTGACGCCGAAGTGCTGGAACGAGAATTCGGCCACGCGTTTTCCGCCATTAAGCTCGCCACCCTTGACCAGTATGAGACGGTCGTGAAGCTTCTCGAGGGCGGCACGAGCCGTGAGGCGTTTTCCGGCAAATCGTTGCCGCCGCTTGAGAACCGTGTCGGTCGAAAGGAAAAGCTCATTCGGTTCTCGCGGGAGCGCTTTGCGACGCCGCGAACGGTCATCGAATCGAAGCTGAACAGGTGGATCGATGCAACGGAACGAGACGAGGCTGGATTTTCTAAAGACGAATGAACCAGGGGAACCGAAGACGATGAAGCGGCGTGTGTCGTCTCCACTCAAGGAGGAATCGAGCGAACCCAATAAGCCGCTCAAATTCCGCTTGGACAAGCTGGAGCGCAGCCATCCGTATCTCGTCGAGCGCGGCCTGACCACGGAAACCCTCGTGGACTTCGGTGCGGGATTCTGCGCCGAAGGGATAATGGCCGGACGGATCGCCATTCCGATTCACAATCCGAAGGGCGACGTCGTGGCATACGCGGGGCGTCTCATCGGCGAACCAACCGACGACAATCCCAAATACAAGCTACCGCCCGGATTCCGAAAATCTCTGGAGCTAATAAATTTCTTTCCCTCTTCGACCACGCCGAGCACGATTGCTCCACCCTTTGAATTTGCGAACGAGCCTATCAGTTGAGCGATGGTCGCCGCTGGCGGGAGATTCGAAGCTCCCGCACGCTTCTCCAGCATCGTATGAAGTTCTTCAACCGTGTTCACATTGTAGTGCCTCAGGAGTTCTTTGAGTTGGCCCGCTTGTTGGATATTGCTCAGGATTTCATCATCATCATAAAGACGGTGCTTTTGCTCGTATAATATTCCGAATAGCTTTTTCGCAGCCGCTTGGTTTTCGTGGAACCAAAGGAGGAGTTTGGAAATAGCTGGTCGATAACGGTCCAATGCGGCCCGGTCGTCTATGAACTTGCCAATCTGTGATGTGATTTGATCCACCACAAAGCTCCCGTTTTTTTGGGAAAGCTCATCGAGGTCAAAGACGATCCCTGGATCAAGCAAATGGTCACGCAAATCGTTCCCCAGCAGTTTAAGAATGTCGAGGAGAGCTGGATCGATGTCGCCGGCGTCAAGAGAGAGGTCAGATTTTTTCTTTAACGTCCCATTTTGATTGGGGAGAATGAGGCGACTTTTAATCACCGCCTGGAATACGATTTCATCAAGCTCTAAGATTTCGTAAAAATTGTTAAGCCATGCGTGAATCTTTTCCCCACCTGCTACTTGGCTGAAACCTCCGCGATAGTGCCGCAATCCTCAATCCATTCAGCAATCCGTTCAAGGGTCAGCTTTTCGCAATCCGGCCAGATGATGTCGTGCCAAATGTGAATATCCGATTCCGCCGGTAAATTGGGAGGGAACCAATCTTTGCAGCAACGCCAAATGCGGTTCCGAATCTCTTTGATGGCATTGCTCGGAAACCAAATGTTATTGGTCCCATCAGGTGCTCGAATTGCGGCTAATGTTCCCGCTGCTGTTTTCACGATTTTTGCACTGAGCAGTGCTGTGTGTAAGGGCTTGAGGATTTCATTTTCAAACCACATTGGGTCGGACCAAGCAAAGGACGGCCATTCCTTCGCGACCGCGAGGAGGTGAAGATTGTTCCAACCATTCGCTGAGGCGTACCCGTCCCACGCTGCGACGCTTGGTCGATGGATCCGTTCCTGCCGTGCGCGCAAGATGCCTGCCCTACTTGCTACGGCTCTTACGGCGAGCGGACGCGAAAGAACAGCGTCGGAACGTTGGTGGAGAGCGGCAATGAGAACGAGTATTGGCCGGAGCCGCCATCTGTAACCGAGCCAAGCACGGTCCAGTTCAATACCGGCAGGCTGAGATTGGAGGAAGACAAGACGGTGAAACTGCCGCTAGGGCTATTGCTGAAGGTCAGCCGGAATTGCGTGTTATTGCTTACCAACGTTGCGCTCAGGAAGACCGCAATGTTCCCGAACTGGTTGATCTGAATTGGCTGTCCAAACAGGGTGATGTTTGCAGAGCGAGGTGCTCCGGGATTTTGCGTAAACGCGAAGCTTACGATGCCGTTCGAAACCCCCGTGATCGTCAACCAGGGCTGATCGGACGTGGGCTGGAACGGTGGGTTGAGATTCTCGGTTGCGGGCAAGACCACCGGAAGCAGGTCGGTTCCGGCGCTCGCCGGCTCTGATTTCGACCTGGGATCCACGAAAACTCGAGGCAGTTCTTTGAGGAGGTTGTTGAACGAATCCACGAAGTACAGATTTCGAGCCGCGTCCGGAACCACTGCAAACGGCTTGTTGAGATTGTTCGAAACGAGAGTGGTGGTTTGGCCTGTGAGGGGAGACCACATTTTGATGGCATCGTTGAAGCGGTCCGCGATGTAAACATTGCCCGAGCCATCCACGCTGACGCCGGAGGGGAAGTGCAAGCCGTTGGAAACAACAATCGTCTGGCTGCCATCAGTGACGGACCATTTATTTATGGTTTGGGAGTCGTTGAAGAAAATGTTGCCGATAAGGTCAACGGCCAGGCCGGATGGTCCGCCGGCGTCGCCGGTGATGAGCGGAAACAGTGCGTTACTGGAGACATTGAACGCATCCAGGTTATTGTTAAATGTGTCGCCGATGAAAAGGTTGCCATCGAGGTCGAAGGCGACACCTTCGGGCCCGTTCAACCCGCTTGAGACGATCGTCGTGGTGCTGCTGGTGCCCGGGGTCCAGGACTTGATGGCGCTGTTTCCAAAATCGGCAATGCAAAGGTTGCCGGACGGATCCAGTGCGATGCCGACGGGATTGGAAAGGCCGGGGATCGGAAGAATATCGGCGATGCCCGTCGCGGGGTCCCATCTCTCCATGATCGCGTTATCGTAGCTGGAGACGTAAACCCTCCCCGATGGATCAACCGCCACGCCAAACGGTTCGCTGAGGTCGGTCGTGGGCAAGATCGTTACCGGTCCGGGGGCGGCAACGTAAGTCGAGCCGGCTTGAGTAACGGTTATGGTCTCGTTGTCCAACGTGAGCGTGCCGACGCGCGTGGGACCGGGGTTCGCGTCGAAGCTGAAGGAGATGTTGGTGCTGCCGATTGCACCTTCATCCGCATCACGCCAGTGCAACCAGGGCGCGTTGGCGGTGGCGCTCCAGGCTACATTTTGGAGCAGATTGATAAGCAACCCTTCAGTGCCCGCTGCGGGACCCTCAACAAAGTCGGTCGTGCCGATGTTCGCTCGATATTCCGTGATGGGAAACGGCTGGCCGAAGACATACAGGTTGCCTTCGCGTCTGGTACCCACCATCGGACCGACGGCAACGGTGATTGTGCCATTAGTGATTCCGGCGACGGTCAACCACGGCTGATCACTGCCGGGAACGAAAGGATCGTTCAGGTCGGCGTTGGCGGGAATAACCGGCGGCAAAGTGGCGGTGCCAATGTCGTCTTTAATCAGGAACGATTGGGGAGCCACGAATGCGTGCGGAATTTCCTTGATGGCGATGGAACCAAAATCGGCTAAATAAACGTGTCCAGCCGGATCGACGGCCACGTCGTCGAGCTCAGTCCCGGAGCCGATAGGCACCGAAGTGCCCGTGGCCGGACTCCATTTCTGAACGTTGTCCGATGCTGGATCGAAATCCGTTTCATAGACGTTGCCGGCGTTGTCGACGGCCACGCCGTCCGGTGACCGCAGATTGTTAAAGGGAATCGTGGTGACAGCGCCTGAGGTCACGTTTAGTTCTTTTACGGCGTGGTTCTGGAAGTCCGCGACATACACATTTCCGGCGGCATCCACCGCAACACCGGAAGGTTGATTCAGGCTGCCGAAGGACAGGGTGGTGAGAATTCCGTTCGCGGGATTCCATTTCTTTACGGCGTTGTTGTTAAAGTCCGCAATGTAGAGATTGCCGGAACGGTCGAGTGCCAGGCTGCCGGGAGAATTCAAACCGCTGATTGGCAAGTTGGTCACCTGTCCATCAATCGCTGAGCGCTTGCGGACCGTGTTATCGTTATAACAGGCATAGACATTTCCCGCCGCGTCCACCGCGACATCATTTGCGCCGTTGGGCAGGTTCAGTGAGGTGGTAATGCCCGTTACAGGGTTCCATACTACGACAGGATGACTGAACGGTGCGGCGGCATAAACTTTCCCTGCGTTATCGACAGCCACGCCCTGATAGTTGAGGCCAGGCATGGGCAATTTTGTTGGACCGAGCGAGGACGGCACATAATTGGAAGGTACCTGCCAGACGGTGAGGGTTTGCCCCGCGACGGTGACTGTACCCGTCCGGGAAATACCGGGGTTGGCGTCATAGCTGAAAACAAAATTGGTGCTGCCAACGCCCGAGGAAAAGCCGGGCGCCACGTGTAGCCAATTGGCATTGGCGGCTGCCGTCCAGGAAGCGGCGGGCGGGTTGACGACCAGCGTGACGCTGTCGGTTGCGGAAGACGAGCCTTCCAGGACAGCCGGCGACGCAAGGAAATTGGTGGGGCCCTGTTGGACTACGCTGAGGGTCAAGCCGGCGACGCTGACTGTCCCAGTGCGCTGCGGGCCGAGGTTGGGATCGAACGTGAAAACAATATTGGAACTGCCGTTGCCGCTCAGGTTCACATGCAACCAGGAATCGTTGGCGGTGGCCGTCCACGGAGTGGTCGCGGGATAAATTGTCAGCAGGGTGCTGTCGCTGCCGATGCCCGGGTTTTCGAACAGAAGCGACGGGGTCAGGCTCGGCGGGAATTGGGTGACTGGAATGTTGTTTCCCAGCAGGCTGATGTTTGCAGTGCGCTGGATGGCCGTGCTCGTGAACGAAAAACTCACCACGCCGTTCGTAACGCCGGTAATCGTGAGCCACGGCTGGTCGCTGGTGGGCGCGAGCAACCCTTGCAGGTTCGCCGAAGCTGGCACGACCGCCGGCAGCGAATCGGAGCCCGCGTCGAGGCCTTCGGGACGCGAGGCCGGATTAATGAAAGCGCGCGAGAGCTTTTTGATGGCGTTGTTACCTGTCTCGGCGATGTAGATATTGCCCGTGGCGTCCACCGCCAAAGCCGTCGGGAAAGATATGCCGCTTGGAACCACCGTAATCACACCACTGGAAAACGCCGGGATTTCTTTGAGCTCGCTGTTGACGTAGTCGGCCATGAAAAGGTTTCCATGCCCGTCCGCAGCTACCGCCCACGTGGGATTCAGGCCGGAACCATCCAAAGTGATGACTTGGCCGTTTGAGGCCGACCACTTTTTCGTGCTGTCGTTGTTGCGGTCAGCAATGAACACGTTCCCAAAAATATCCACGGAGATCCCGCTGGGCCCGTTGATTGTGGGAAAAACGGCAAGGTTGCTGACCGTTCCGCCGATGTTTGCCCATCGCCCGACCACGTTGTCTACCGAATCGGCAAAATAAACATTCCCCGTGGAATCGAGCGAAATGCTGACGGGGTTGCTGAGTCCGGAGACCAGCACGCTGACGTGGTTGTTTGTCGGAGTCCATTTATCCACTGCGCCGACTCCGGTATTGGCGATATAAAGATTGCCCACGGAGTCCAACGCGAGTCCTGCGGGCGAGTTCATCCCGTCGATGGGAAGACTGCTCAAGGTCCCTGACACGGCGGACCATCTATCAATGACATTGTTCCCAGTGTTGGCGATGTAAATGTCACCATTCGTGCCGACAGCCACGCCGCCGGGACTGTCGAGGCCGTTGGTGACGACGACGACCGGCGTGGTTACGGCGGAATAGCCGGCGTTCGCTTGTGTCACGGTCACAGTGTTACTCGCGATGGTGAGCGTGCCCGTGCGAGCCGCGCCTGGATTC